>NZ_JAFB01000060.1 GCF_000519205.1 Amycolatopsis taiwanensis DSM 45107
GTGTGAGGGGTTTGCGTACCGGCTGGTTTTTGGACAGGTGGGCAGGTGCCGGTTTGTTCGCCGATGGAGTTGATTTCGGCGTTGGACCGAGGGTCGCCCGCGTAGTTGATCTGGTCAGTACAAGACGCCGTCGTCTGAACGATTGCAGATCCAGCCGGCGTTGTGCCGACTGACGTTGCATTCCCGGCTCCAGCAGGCGGTTGCGGCTGCTGCGTAGAGCACCCTGCCATCAGCAGGCCTAGCATCGTCGCGCTCGCGGCGACCAGCTTGATTCGCATTCCCCTGGCCATCTTCGCTTCCTCCCCTTGTCGACAGGCTCACGCCAAGACCCACCGTGCACAGCCCCGAGACACTGTCACGCCGGTAGGGCCCGTGTCTGAGGGCACGACAGTGATGGCGACCTCGATCCTTTGCTGCTGACCAAATGTGGTCGCATGTTTAGACGGGGCACGACAACGAAGGTTGCGTGGCAGGGGAAGCGCGATGGAAGCCAGCGGCGTCGAGGAGGCCCCGTGGCTTTCGCCCGGCCGGCACACGGTGGCGCTCGCGGGCCAGCCGGGATGGTCCGCGTCGGTAAGGCGCCGCGGGCGGACGAGTTCCCGAGACCTGGCGTTCAGGCGGTCGTCGTCGGTGCCTGATCAAGGGCCCCGGTGCGTTCGAGGAGTTTCTGCTCCTCGGCTGGGGTCAGCCCCGCGGAACGGGGCCGGTCGAGACCGCGGGTTTGTTCATGGGCGAGAGCGCTGCGAACGGTGTCGGCCAGTGAACGCACCGCCAGCCCGGCCGCGCGGGCCGGAGCCGGGTCGTGGGCGACGAATCCGTATGTATCGGTCGGCAGCCAGAGGGGCAATGACGCGGGGCCGCTCCATGGGTTGATCCCGGCTTCGACCAGCGTGTCCGGTGCGATCGGCACCAGTTGAAGGTCGGGGGTGCCGACCAGTTCCGCGATCTCTCGCAGCACCGCCCCCAGTTCGAGGATGGGTCCGACGGCGTCGTAGGTGCCGGCCAGGCGCTGCTCGGCGGCGGTGACGATCCAGGCGGCGAGGTCGCGGACATCGATTTGCTGGATGGGCTGGCGTGGGCTGTCGGGGACGACGGCTTGACCGCCGCGGGCGAACCGCGCCGCCCAGTAGCCGAAGCGGTCCGACCCGTCGCCGGGGCCGGTGATGAGGCCCGAACGCACCACAAAGGCCCGGTCGCTGCCCATCCGCTCGCGCACGGCATTCTCACAGGCGACCTTGATGCCGCCGTAGCGCTCCACGGTCATCTCGGTGACAGTTTCCAGGACCGGCTCACACAGCGGGGCGTCGGTCGTTTGCCCCAACGTGGCCGTGTCGGCGTAGACGTTGACGGTGGAGACGAAGGTCCAGTGCTGGGCATGGTCGGCCAGCACATCGAGAGCATCGAGAACCCAGCGCAGCGCCCCTGTCCCTGTTGCCACGTCGACTACCGCGTCGAACCGCTCACCGCTCAAGGCTTTGACGGCGCCTGGCTGGTCGCGGTCCAGGACGAGAAGCTGGGCGCCTTCGGGCGCGGACCCCGAGTGGCCACGCGCCGCGCATACCACGTCGTGTCCGCGTGCCACCGCGTCGTGCGCGATTTGCTTGGACAGGAACGAGGTGCCACCGAGGACCAGAAGACGCATGGGCGTAATCCTGCTGGGACAACGAGGGTAGGTCGAGGTGCGTTCGCCGCTGGCGGAATCGCCAGGGGCGAACGCGGCCGCCGCCACGGTTCGGCCGCGATGCCCGGGCCGATGATGTCCAACTGCGACTGTCGGTGACGATCCGAACACTTGATCTGCGCATCGTGGAGCGACGGAACCCGTTGCCGGGCCTGGTTTGCCGGGCCATCGGCGTGGGTAGCAGTGGAGGACTTGCACGGCAGGTTCCCGAGCAGGGAGGAATGGCGTGGAGTTCCGGGACGCGTTCGCGCGCGTGATCGGGTGGGAGGGCGTGGTTGCCGCGATCGTGTTCGTCGTGGTGGCGGTCGCGGTGAGCTTGGCGCTGCTGTTGAGCAGGAAACGGTCCGGCGACACCCGGCGTCGCAGCTCGCATCCGATCGTCGAGGTGGGCTACGCCGTGTTGCTGGGGGCGGTGGCCGGGGCGATCGTGTTCGTGACCGCTTCGTCGCAAAACTCGCTGACCACGGCGGTGCAGCCCAGGGCCGGGGCGGCGCCGCCCGCGACTCAGGTCGACGTCGATGCGTTCCAGTGGTGCTGGCGGTTCCACTATCCGGACGCGAACAAGTCGGTCACCGGGGTGTGCGGGCCACGCGACACCGCCCTGCCCACGATGGTCGTGCCGACCGGCGAGCCGGTCCAGCTGCGGATCACCGCCAACGACGTGCAGCACTCGTTCTGGGTGCCGGACCTACGGGTGAAGGTGGACGCCTTTCCCGACCACGTCAACACAGTGACCCTGACCTTCGACCAGCCGGGGCAGTGGCGGGGCCGCTGCGCCGAGTTCTGCGGCTCTTACCACGCCACCATGGATTTCAACGTTCGAGCCGTCTCACCCCAGGAATACCAGCAGTGGCTGGCCCAGGGCGGACAGACATGACACCCCTTGTGGCAACCCGCGGCAACCACGGTGACCACCGAGCGCGCGCCTTTGTCCCGCTATCGGGGCGGCGGGGCGCCCTGGTCGAAAACGTGAGTCGATCCCGGATAGAGCGCCCTGTCGACGCGATCGCGGTCGCGCGCAAACTGGCGGAGGAACAGACATGACGACCACCGGGACGTCTTTCGTCACCGGGGTCCACGAGCCTCGCCGCTCGTGGCTGGGCACCACGGATCACAAGCGCATCGCGCTGCTGATCATCGCCACCGCGCTGGTGCTGTTCTTCGGGATGGGCCTGCTCGCGCTGCTGATGCGCGGGCAACTGGCTCAGCCGGACCAGCACATGATGACCAACGAGACCTACAACGAGCTGTTCACCATGCACGGCTCCGGCATGATCTACCTGGTCATCACGCCGCTGGCGATCGCGTTCGGTCTGTATCTGGTGCCGCTGCAGGTCGGTGCGCCCGCCGTGGCCGCCCCGCGCCTCACCATGCTCGGCTTCTGGCTCTACCTCTTCGGTGCGGTGACGGTGATGTCCGGCTTCCTCACCACCACCGGGCCGGCGGCCGAGGGGTGGACCGCCTACACCCCCCTGTCCAGTGCGCGGTTCGCGCCCGGGCCCGGCACGGACCTGTGGATCACCGGCAACTTCACCACGGCCCTCGGCATGATCCTCATTGCCGGCACCGTGCTGTGGACGGTGCTGCTGCGCCGCGCGCCGGGCATGACGATGCTGCGGATCCCGGTGTTCAGCTGGTCCATCGTGGCCACGAACCTGATGGTGCTGGCCGCCTTCCCGGCGCTGCTGGCGGCGCTGAGCATGCTCGCGCTCGGGCGGATCTCGCCGGACGTCTTCGCCAGCAACGTCTGGAACATCGGCTACCAGCACTTGTTCTGGTTTTACGGGCACCCGGTCGTCTACGTGATGTTCTTCCCGTTCGTCGGCGCGGTCGCCGAGGTGCTGTCGACGTTCGCGCGCCGCCGGTTCTTCGGCTACAAGCCGACCGTCCTGTCGCTGCTCGCGTTCGCGGCGTTGTCGATGAGCGTGTGGGGGCACCACATGTTCACCACCTGGCAGGTCGCCGACAACTACTATTCGCTGACCTCGATCCTGCTGCTGGTGCCGGCGGGCCTGGAATACCTCGGCATGATCGGCACGGTCGTCGGCGCCCGCATGCGGTTCACCGTGCCGATGCTGTTCGCGCTGGCATTCATCCCGCAGTTCCTCATCGGCGGGCTGACCGGGATCATGGTGGGCACGCCGATCATCGACTACCAGGCGCAGGACAGTTACTTCGTCGTGGCGCATTTCCACTACACGCTGGTGGCCGGCAGCCTGTTCGGGCTGTTCGCGGGGTTCTACTTCTGGTTTCCCAAGGCGACCGGGGTCATGCTCGGCCCCGGGCTGGGGCACGCGCATTTCTGGCTGATGGTGGCCGGCACCAACCTGGCCTTCCTGCCGATGTTCTGGCTCGGCATCGAGGGCATGCCGCGCCGGGTCGCCACCTACCAGCCCCGTGACGGCTTCGGCACGCTCAACCTGCTGGCCACTGTCGGCGCCGGCCTGCTCGGCTTGAGCATGCTGTGTTTCCTGGCCAACCTGGTGGTTTCCGCCGCGCGCCGCCGCACCCGTCGCGTGGGCGACAACCCGTGGCAGGCCTTCACGCTCGAATGGGCGACCTCTTCGCCACCGCCCGCGCTCAACTTCGATCGGGCGCATCCGATACCGCCGGTGGACGGCTACGCTCCGCTGCTGGAGCTGAGCGAGGAGCGGGCATGAAGCCCGCGGCGGTCGTGTTCGGCTGGGCGGGGTTCAACGCGATCCTCGCCGCGATCATGTTCGCCTACGGGGAAACCCTCCAGTTCATCGGCCTGTACGCCGCGGGTGTGGTGCTGACTGTCCTGGTAGGACTGTCCGTGCTGCTGGCCACCAAGCGGTCGAGCGGGCCGCACTGGCGGTTGCCCGCGGGCAGCCGTTCGGCCGGTTTGCTCGGGCTGGCCGCCATCCTTTTCGGACTGGGCTTCGTGTTCACGCACTGGATCAGTTACCTGGCGCTGTTCCCGCTCCTGCTCGCCGCGTTCACCTTCAACCGGGAACGGCTTCGGGCCGGGACGGTGCCGGTGCCCACCGAGGTGCGCAGCAGCCCCGTGGTACCGCGGCCACGCAGCGAGCACCCGGTGCTGGAGCGGGCCGCCCGCGTGACCACGGTGGCCGTCGCCGGGGCCCGGATCCTCTCCGCGCTGCGGCAGGGCAGGAGGCGGTCGTGATGGGGGAGGTCGCACACATGGCCGGGATGGGGCTGATGACTTCGGTCGTCGCGCCCGGCCTTGTGTTGGTGGGCCGCCGTTTCGTCTCCTGGCGCCGCCTACCCGCGCCACCGGTGCTCGTGTTGCCACTGTTTCTCGCGTTGCACAGCACACTCACTGTCGCGATGGGACGGACCGACTTTCCCGTACCGGCCGACCTGGCGTTGCACACCCTGCTGCTCGCGGCCGCGGTGTGGTTCTGGCTCCCGGTGCTCCAGCCGCGGCCGGGGAGACCGGAAGCGGTGCGCGCCGTCTATCTGTTCCTCGCCGGCCCGTCACTCGATCTCGCGGCCGTGTACCTGATCATCGCCGGTGAGGAGCGCGCGGGACTGGCCATGATCATCGGCATGCTGCCGCTCGGGCTCGCCGCGGTCGTCGTGATGTGGCGCTGGATCGTGCGTGAGGACCGGCTCGCCGAGCGGGGGAGGTGGGGGCATGGCGCTGATGCATAAGGTCGCCGAGGCGGCGCAGAACGCCGACGAGCGCTATAAGGCCGCGAAGCTGCTGCGCCCGCGCATCAACAAGGTCTTTCCCGGGCATTTTTCGTTCCTGTTCGGGGAACTCGCCCTCTACAGCTTCGTGGTGCTCATCCTCACCGGCACGTACCTGGCGCTGTTCTTCGACCCGTCCTCCGCGAAGCTCATCTACCACGGCACGTTCACCAACCTCGACGGCGTGGAGGTGTCGAAGGCCTTCGCCAGCACCCTCAACATCTCCTTCGATGTCCGGGGCGGCCTGCTGGTGCGCCAGATCCATCACTGGGCGGCGAACATCTTCGTCGCCGCGATCTTGGTGCACCTGTTGCGGATCTTCTTCACCGGTGCCTTCCGCAAACCGCGCGAGGCCAACTGGCTCATCGGGATATTCCTGCTGTTCCTGGGCATCGCCGAGGGCTTCGCCGGCTACAGCCTGCCCGACGACCTGCTTTCCGGCACCGGTCTGCGGATCATGTCCGGCATCACGCTGTCCATTCCCGTGCTCGGGACCTGGCTGCACTGGCTGATCTTCGGCGGCGAGTTCCCCGGCGAGATCATCCTTCCCCGCCTGTTCACCGCCCACATCCTGCTCATTCCCGGGCTCATTCTCGCGCTGCTGGCCGTGCACCTGGCCGGTGTGTGGTACCAGGAACACACCCAGTTCCCGGGCCGGCGGGGCACCGAGCGCAACGTGGTGGGAACGCGCACGGTTCCTTCCTTCGCGCTCAAGAGCATCAGCCTGTCCATCCTGCTCACCGCTGTCCTGGCGGTGATGGGCGGGATATTCCAGATCAACCCGGTCTTCAATTACGGGCCCTACACCCCGTTCCAGGTGTCGATCAACTCGCAGCCCGACTGGTACCTGCTCATGGTGGAGGGCGCCATGCGACTGTGGCCGCCGTGGCGGATCAACCTGTGGAACACCTACACCGTCCCCGCGGTGTTCTGGCCCGCCGTGGCGATGCCCGTCCTGCTGTTCTTCGGCTTGCTGCTCTACCCGTTCGTCGAGGAACGGATCACCAGGACCCGCCGGCTGCACAACATCGCGCAGCGCCCGCGGGACGTGCCGCACCGCACGGCCCTCGGCACGATGGCGCTGACCTTCTACGCCGTGCTCGTCATGGCGGGTGTCGACGACGTGGTCGCTTACGTCTTCCGGGTGCCGATCGAACACCTGGTCTGGATCGGCCGCATCGGCGTCCTTGTCCTACCCCCACTGGCCTACCTCGTGGCCTACCGGATCTGCCTGCACCTGCAGCACACCGACCGGGACGTCCTCGCCTACGGCGTGCACACCGGTGTGATCGAACAGCGCGACGGCGGGTACTTCGTCGAACTCGTCGAACCGCTGAAACCGGAACGGGAGTCCCTGGTCTATCCGCGCTATCGCGGCATCCCCGTTCCACATCTGCCCGGAGACCTCGAAACCGAACAACCCGCCGAACGAGAACGGTCCGGCCGTCAAACGTGAACCCGCGCTGCCGGAGAGATGGCCATGGCACTAGCCGTGCCCGGTGCCGGGTATCACCCCCGCCAGAGGAGTTCGAGTTCACGTGAGGAGCAGCCGATGTCGTGGTTGACCGGGGATTGGCCCGCGCTCGGTACGGTGTGCGCGAAGACGGCCATGCTGGCCGTGGCGGCGCTGGCCGGGCTACGGCTGGGGCCGCGCCGTGCGATCGCCGAACTGCGGATCTTCGACTTCGTGGTGGCCGTCGCCATCGGCGCGGTCATCGGCCGCACGGCGACCAGCGTCGGCACGTCGTTCGTTATCGGGCTCGTGGTGCTGGCGACGTTGATCGCGGTCCATGTCGTGCTGGCCTGGCTGAGGTTCTATCCCACCGCGAGCCGGCTGATGGACCATCCCGTCGAGGTGCTGGTGACCGACGGTGAGATCGACCATCGTCGGATGCGACGGTGCCAGCTCACCGAGGACGACCTGCACGGCGCGTTACGGCAGCGTGGCTTCTACTCGCTCGCCGATATCCGGTTCGTGTTGTTCGAGTCCCAGGGCGGATTCACGGTCGTGCCGCGGACCGCATCGGGCGGCGAACTGCTCACCGCCACGGCCGAAAACGGCCGCGGCGCATGATCGGCCCGATTGCGGGAACCCGGGTTCTGACATGCCGATACAGCGGCGGAGGTGACACAGGTGGCTAAGACGGATGACCAGAACGTAGTGGAGCTGCTGCTCAGCCAGCACACGCAGATCAAGGACCTGTTCGGGCAACTCTCCAAGGCACAGGGCGACCGCAAGCGGGAGCTGTTCGAGGACCTGGTTCGCCTGCTGGCGGTGCACGAGACCGCCGAAGAGATCGTCGTGCATCCCACGGCCCGCAGGGAGATCGACAAGGGTGACAGTGTCGTGGAGGCCCGGCTGCACGAGGAGAGCGAGGCCAAACAGGCGCTCGCCGAGCTGCACGATCTTGGGGTGGATCATCCGGATTTCGACGCCAAGCTGGCGCAACTGGCCAAGGATGTCGTGGACCATGCCGACCACGAAGAGCGGGACGAGTTCCCGCAGTTGCGCGCGAAGCTACCGGAGGAGCGGTTACGGCGGATGGCGGGTGCGCTCAGGATCGCCGAGTCCACCGCGCCGACCAGGCCGCACGCGATGGCACCGGAGTCGGCGGTGGCGAACATCCTGGCCGGCCCGCCCATCGCGGTGTTCGATCGGGTGCGCGACGCGGTGCGGGACTGGACCAGGCAGCACCGTTGAGCCCGCTGGGCGCGGTGTGTTCCGGCAGCTTGGCTGAGGTCGTCGACTCGAGACCGGTCAGCTCGTCACGAAGGCCCCGAACCCGGAACTCGGCGTCCTGAACCGGGAACTCGGCGTCCTGAATCGAGAATTCGGCGTCCTGAGTCGGGGACACGCCAGGACCCGGTGTGTCCCCGGCTCAGGTGCGTGTGTTCCCGGTTCAGGTGCGTGTGTTCCGGGTTCGGGTGCGTGTGTTCTCTGGGTTCGGGAAGCCGAGTTCCGGCTTGGGAGACCGGGCGGGCGCCGGCGGCCTCAGGCGGCTTCGGCGGAACTCTGGTCGAGCCGGTCGTGCAGTTCTGCTGCGTGTAGTTCCGCGATGGGGGCGAGGAGGTCCGGGTGCCGCAGCAGGATGGCGGCCTGCCGGTCGCGCGCATCGGGGTCGGTCAGCCGGCGGAAGTCGCACGCCATGCCGGAAAGATGCTCGGAATCGGCCACTGCCGAGGCCGCTGAAGCGGCCAGACGGGGGTCAGCGAGCAGGCACGCCGCCCAGCTGGCGACTACCTCGTCGACCCAGGTCCGCCACGCGTACTCGTCCTCGGACGCTTCGGCCGTTTCCACGCCCGCCAGCCAGTCCAGGCGGCCCGAGCCGCCAGGGCCTACTACGTTGAGTAGCGAGGCGTCGACCGCGGTCGGGTAGCGCAGCCAGGCGGCCACGGCGACGGCCTGCCGGGCCTGGGCTTCGGCGAGGGCCGTGCTGAGGGCGCCCTCGCCGGGCGGGTAGGCGCGCAGCAGCCATTGGGCCGTCGCTGAGATGACGGCGGACAGATCGACGGACACGGCGGGTAACCTCACGATGGCGGACACAAGCCTGCCCGATTACCGTGCAGCCACCGAGCAGCCAACCAACGCTACCAGCCAGAACCGGTTTTCCGGCAGTAGCAGGCGGTGTGAGACGCGGTACCCGCGCGGGCCGGTCCTGAGGAATTCAGTTCACGATCACATTCGTGATCACACGTTGGCTTCCGAGCGGGCCGTGGCTGCCGGCGGTTCGACGCGCACGGGATGGGCCAGCACGGACTGGTGGAGGTAGCCCAGCTCGTTCCACGGCGTGCTGTCGGGCTGGGTATTTCCCTGGTCGTCGGTGGCGCGTACCCGGATGGTGTGTTGGCCGGGTTCCGGGTGCCAGCGGAACTGCCAGCGCACCCACACTCCGGGCGTGGCCGGTGAGGTGATCAGCGCGTCCTGCCACGGGTCGTCGTCGATGCGGTACTGGACCGCCGCGATCCGGTTTTCGCCCGCGAACGCCCGTCCCCGGACGATCTGCGGTGTCGGCGGGAGCAGCGCCGGCCAGGGCAGCTCCACCAGGCTGGCCACCGGCAGTGTGGTGATCGCGGGGCCGCGTGCGGGCGCGTCCGCCGGGAAATCCGGGCCGATGAGCACGTAGTCCTCGGTGTTCCAGGGCACGTGAATCGGGTCTTCGGCCACTTCGATCCGGCCCAGCCACTTGATGCTGGCCGCGCCGAGCCACCCGGACACCACCAGGCGGGCCGGGAACCCGTGGTCGGCCGGAAGCACCTCGCCGTTCATCGCCAAGGCGACCAGGGTGTCGTCGGCCAGGGCCTTGGCCAGCGGCATCGGCCGGCGGGCCCGGATCTCGTCGAGTCCCTCCGCCATGACCTCGCATGCGCCCGGGGCGATTCCGGCGGGTTCGAGCAGGTCGCGTAGCCGGACGCCGGTCCACTCCGCGGTGCCGATCGCCCCGCGGCCCCATTGGGTGCCCGCGAAGGTGCGCCCGACCTCGGCGCCGAACAACACGCGGCGATTGCCGGCGCATTCGATCGTGCGAACCAGGGAAACCAGCGGGTAGCGCTGCCACAGATCGTCGTAGGTGTAGGAGATCGATTCGCGTACCCCTTTCCCCTCGACGCGCAGTGTCCACGTCGCCGCGTCCACCTCAGGGGTAGGCGCGTGGCTGCGGAGGTAGAAGCGATCGGTCGCGGTGAGATCACCCACCATGCGGTCGGGCCGGGTGCCGTAGTCCAGGCCCGTACCGGTGTCCTCCATCAACTCCGCGGGCGTCGGCTTGACGACCTTGCGATCGGTCGTCGTCCGGTGGTTCATTGATGTGGTCATAACCCCACCGTGGGCGTCATTCCCGGACTCCGATAGGGCCCGGCCGCTGATGGATGCCCAACCGAGGCCTCTGGGCTGATCTCGTCAGCCACTGCCGCGCCGAACGACATGCCTGGTCTGCGCCGGGCTTGGGGCTGTCGTATGCATGTGACTGCTGCAGCGTCTCTCGAACCACGGTACGGGCGAGGCGGGCCGTCGTTCGCTGGAGCGTCCCGGGGCTGAGGTGCGCGCCGCGCTGATCCCGGAGGAGGCCGTCGAGTTCGAGCGGGACTGGCGCGCGGCGCTGGCCAGGGCTGGCGAGACGCTGGATCTGTCGGAGGTGCTGGAGACCCTGGAGTCCTGGCGCCTGGTGGCACAGCTGACGGCGGCGACCGGAGCCGAAGCACACCGCGCGATGTACCGCCGGGCAGCCGCCCGATTGGCCGGAGAGGATATTCCGGCCGACGAGCCGCTCGCGCGGACCAAAGCCCGGCTGGGCCGGTAAGCCGCGTGTACAAGGTCACCACCGACAACCAGTTTCAGCCGCAGATCGCGGCCCTCCAAGGCGAGTTTCAAGAACTCCGTCAACACCTCGACGCCACGACTCGGCTGCACAACTAAAACGACATTGGGAAAGCAGGCACGGTCGACGTCGGTATGTAGGCAGGCATCTGAAAACGGGCTCATCGCAGAAGAGGGTGTAGTGGGGGTCCGTCGGTTTTCGAGGTCGCTCGCACGGATTTTCACGCTCGGCTGCACTCCTATCCGCACGCGACGAGACGTGCGCCGGGGAACGAGCTATGCGCCGTTGTTGCCATCGCGCAGGGAATGGATCATGCTTCGCAGGATCCGGAACGCGTCTGACTGCTCGGTCTCGGTCATGCCGGCCAGCATTCTGACCTCGACGGACCGGACCGCTATGGTCGCCTTCTCGAGGCTCCGTCGGCCGCGCGGCGTGAGCCGCGTGGGGAGAACCTTTCCGACGGGTGCCTTCGCGGGCCTGGTCACGTAGCCGTCTCGTTCCAGGGCCTGGAGCAGCACGTTCATCGTCTGCCGGGTCACGAACGCGCCCCGCGCGAGCTCGGAGTTCGACAAGCCCGGTCGTTGAGCCAGCAGCTCGAGGCAAGCGTAGTGCGTCACGCTCATCCCGAGCGGCCGCAGCACCTCCTCCATGGCTGCACGCAGGGCGCTCGACGCCTCTTTCAGCAGGTAGCCCAGTGACGTCTTCAGGTCGACGCCGACACCGTCTTGACTCATGTCAGTATCCTGACATAGGCTGACCCGTGTCAGAAGACTGACACGAAGAGAAGGAGCATCATCATGCCCGCCACCGGCCCCGACTTCATCTCGCTCCAAGCGCGCGACCTCGACGCTTCGCAGGCGTTCTACGAGCAGTACCTCGGCCTCGTCCGCTTGCAGACCGGACCTCCGCACGCCGTCGTCTTCGAGACCAAGCCGATCGCGTTCGCACTCCGCGACATCGTTCCCGGCACCGATCTCGCATCCGCTGCTCAGCCCGGCATCGGTGCCGCGATCTGGCTCCACGCCACAGACGTCCAGGCCATTCACGATGCTCTCCTCGCCGACGGTCACACCATCGTCTCCGCACCGATCGACGGCCCCTTCGGTCGGACATTCACCTTCGCCGACCCCGACGGCTACCAGATCACTCTCCACGACCGCGCCTGACAGACCACACGCCACCGGACGATCACCGGCCCCCGAAGACCGCGGTTGCGCCCGAGGCCCGAGAATCCGGGCGCGGATCACTTTTCCGGCTCTTCACACTTGGGGGTGGACGGAGTGTGACGTCGAGGCCGGGCGGTCATGGTTCGGCGCGTCGAGGGCCGGATAGAGGTCGAGGTTGCCCAAGGATGGAGGTTCCTCCGCCGCCCATCCGGAAGACCTCGACGTGCCCGACGCTACCGTCGGCGCGGGCTTCGCCTGCGCTGATCTGACCACCTTCTGCCGACTCGACGAACTCGGACTGGAGGTCACCGGCCAACGACTCGACCCCGACCGTGCCGTCCTTGCCTGCCGTGTGGTTGAACCTGGCCAGTGGTGCCGGCGCTACGGGTCGGAGGGATCACCGCGGGACACCGTGATCAGGCGCCTTGCTCACGAGCCGTTCGGGTGGCGTCCCACGACGCTGCTGGTCACGATCCGCCGTTACCGGTGCGGCGGCTGCGGACACGTGTGGCGCCAGGACCAGCCGTGCCGCCGAGCCACGACGCCGAGAGCCACGGCGACACGCACGTCGAAGTCGAGGCGACCTGGGGGATCTATCAGCGGATGATCGCCGCCTACCGCGACCTGACCGCAAGCTCGGCAAGGAGATGATGGAGAAGCTGATCGACTCCGTCGGCGCCGGCGTCCCGGCTGCCCTCACCGAGCTCGTCACGCTCGGCCGGACACTGAAGAAGCGCGCCGACGACGTGCTCGCCTACTTCGACCGCCCCTGCACCAGCAACGGACCCACCGAAGCGATCAACGGACGACTCGAACACCTACGCGGCTCCGCTCTCGGCTTCCGCAACCTCACCAACTACATCGCTAGGTCCCTGCTCGAGACCGGCGGCTTCAGCCCGCGACTACACCCTCGTCTGTGAAGGGCCTGAAAACGTTCCGCACGAACTGACTTCAGCGTGAATCGCTCGGGTATTCAGCTGCGCTGGAGCGGAAGTCCAATGCCCGTCAAGGACGGTTCGCTACTGCCGGCGTGCGGTGGCTCCGTGTTGTTTGCGCGCCGATGGTTCGGCCGGCGCGTAGGCACGGAGGAACACGCCGACGCCGGCCCGGACGATCGCGTCGCGGTCGGCGTCCGGACCTGCGGCGGCGACGCTGCCCGCGGTGAGTTGGACCAGATGCAGCGCAGCCATGGAGGGATCGTCGGGAGCCAGTAGACCGCGGTCCGACAGCCGCCGGAGGTGGGCGGCGAGGGCTTCGCGCACCCTCAGCGGACCGCGCTGGTGCCAGGCGGCGACGGTGCCGGGATCGATGTGGTCGATGTCGGCCCGGATCTGGCGGACGAGCGCAAAGTGCAGCTCCGTGTCCGGGTCGTGTGCGGCCCACCTGGTGCCGAACTCGACGAGGTCGGACTCGAGATCGATGACTCGTCCGAGCAGCTTGTCGGCCAGCGCGATCTGGTGTTCGGCCACCCGGTCTGAGCTGTCCAGGATGACCGCCCGGAACAACGCGGCCTTGTCGCCGTAGTGGTTGTAGATCGTGCGTGACGAAACCCCTGCTTCGGCGGCGAGCGCATCGATGCCGGCGCGGGTGTACCCGTCACGTGCGAAGAGCCGCAGGGCGCCGTCGAGCAGCGCGCGTTGCTTGTCCGGTCTCATCGGCATGTCCCAAGTGTGACTGATTACAACGACCGTTGCAAACAGTGCAACGAACGTTGTACCTTCGCTGTCATGACAAGGACTGAACGTTCCCTCCGCCTCGCAGTCGTGGTCGGCAGCACTCGTCCCGGACGCCGGGCGTTGAAGGTCGCCGAGTGGGTTCGCGACCGTGCCGCCGCGCAGCTGCGGGAGCGCGCCGAAATCGCTGTGTTCGACCTCGCCGAGCTGAAACTGCCGTTGTTGGACGAACCGATGCCGGCGGCGATCGGCGAGTACCGCAATGCCCACACCAAGCGGTGGGCGCAACTCGTCGACTCCTGCGACGGCTTCGTGTTCGTGACTCCGGAGTACAACCACTCGATGCCGGCGGCGCTCAAGAACGCCGTCGACTTCCTGTTCGCCGAGTGGAACGACAAGGCGGCCGGCTTCGTCAGCTATGGCCTCAACGGCGGGACCCGGGCCGTCGAGCACCTGCGCCTGACCCTGGCCGAGGTGAAGGTCGCGTGCGTGCGCAGCCAGGTATCGCTGGGTCTTTTCACCGACTTCGACATCCCCGACATGTCCGAGCCCGGCACTCTGGCGCCGGCGGGGCATCACGATGGGGTTCTCGAGCGCATGCTCGACGAACTCGTCGACTGGTCCGCCGCGCTTCGCCCGCTGCGGGAGCAGCCCGCTTCGCCGGTCCTGTCATGACACCCTTTGTGTCAACTCGCGGCAATCACGGTGACCACCACGCGCGCCGCCGCCAAGCCCCGCTATCGGGGCGGCGGGGCGCTCTGGTCGAGGACGTGACTTGCTCCCTCATGGAGCGCCCCGTCGACACGATCAAGGGGGTCTGGGGGCTTGCCCCCGGTCGGGGGTGTGGGGGCGGAGCCACCACAAGACACAGCGGTCTGGGGGCTTGCCTCCAGTCGGGGGTTGGGGGCGGAGCCCCCGCAGGGCGGAGCGTCTGGGGGCTTGCCTCCAGTCGGGGTGTGGGGGCCGAGCCCCCATCACAGGACGCGGTCGCGCGCGAACTCGCGGAGGAACAAGCATGACGCTCGGCGATCGCATCGAATGGTCAACGTGGCGCATCTGCTGGGTCATCGTGTTCGGCGCCTTCGCCAGCGGGCTCGACGCCTCCGTGGTCAACATCGGCCTGGACTCCATCAGCAAGGACCTCCACGCGGATCTCGCCGTCACCCAGTGGGTGGCGAGCGGTTACCTGCTCGCGCTCGCGCTGTCGCTTCCGCTGGCCGGGTGGCTGGGCCGCCGTTTCGGGGCCGGACGCGTCTGGCTCGCCTCGCTCGCCGGGTTCACCGTGACCTCCGGTCTGTGTGCCATGGCGCCAACGGTCGGCGTGCTGATCGTGTTCCGGGTGTTGCAGGGGCTCGCCGGCGGGCTACTCATCCCAACCGGACAGACGATCCTTGGTCAGGAGGTCGGTTCGGCACGGCTTGGCCGGGTCATGGCGACGCTCGGCATCGCGGTGAGCGTGGCGCCCGCGCTCGGTCCACTCGCGGGAGGACTGATCTTGCACGCACTGTCGTGGCCGTGGCTGTTCGCGATCAACCTGCCGATCGGGCTGGTCGGGCTGCTGCTCGGCCGCCGCTACGTTCCGCGGGGCGAGTCGGGTAACGCGCGCCCCATCGATCCGGTGGGACTCGCGCTCGTCGTCACGGGACTGCCGCTCGTCGTTTTCGCCGTGACGAGGTGGGGCGAGACCGGTCGACTCGGCGTTCCCGTACTGGCGGCCGCAGCGCTGGGATTCGCCGCCCTGGCCTGGTTCATCCAGCGGTCGCGCACCCACCCGCACCCCGTGCTCGACCTGTCCCTCTACCGCAACCGGCTCTACCGCGCCGCGAGCCTGGCCTCGGCGTTCACCGGCGCGCTGATCTTCGGCAGTGGCCTCATCGTCACGCTCTACTTCCAGCTCGGACGGCATCTCGACGTCGTTGCGACCGGCCTGAACCTGCTCGGCTTCGCCGGTGCGACCGCGGTCGTCGCGCCGTTCACCGGTAGGGCCATCGACCGCTACGGCGCGGCGCCCGTGTCCTTCGCCGGGGCGGTACTCGCGGTCGTCAGTACCGCCCCATTCGTGTTCCTTCCCGTGGACACCCCGGGCGCCCTCGTGCAGCTCCTGCTCGTCGGCTACGGCGGCGCCGTGGTGCTGGTCGGCATGCCCACGAGCATCGCCGCCTACAAGACCGTCAGGCCGGATCAACTGTCCGACGCCACCACCCAGGTCAACATCCTGGCGCGGGTCGGGGGCGCGCTGGGCGGATCGGTGTTCGCTGTGCTCATTGCCGCCCGCCTGCCGGATCTCGACGCCGCCTTCCGGACCGGTTTCCTGGCGGTCTGCATCGGCGCGTTGGGTGCCCTCGGCGCCGCCCTGCTCATCCAACGCGCGACCCCGTCCGACGCCAGAGAAGCCGCCGCGCAACGCACTTGAGGCCGGCCGGCGGTATCCGCGGACCCACTCGTGCTATCCGGGTGGGACAGAGCTGCGAAGGTTGTAGGCCCAGAGCACATGTCCGCGGCAGTCGGTCTGTAGCCACAACGGGTGCTGGAAAAAGGGGTCTCTAACCGTCCCGCACCGCTCGGGGCCGTACAGCGACCGGGAACCAGCCCGGTCGGTGGCATGGCCGCAGGCGGTGCAGACGAGCCGCCGTAGGTCAAAGCGCCGGCCGTGCGGTGGGAGGTGCAGATTTTCGCTGGCCTGCGACCAGCCATCAAATCATTTTCCGTGGACGCCATCACGACCGAGGCCGCGGGTCACGGCGGGTGGGCTTCATCGGGATCGCGGGCGTTGTTGTGTGGGCTGGCACAGGTCACGCAGTTGCGGGAGCCGTTGACGTAGGGTCCGATGAGTTTTCGCCGAGGGAGGAGTCTCCACTGTCATGACGACGACACACACACTTGAAACCGCCGAGGCCGACATCGTGTACGACGTGCACGGCCCGCTGCCCACCGCGGACGGACGCCCACCGCTGTTCATGATCGGCCAGCCCATGGACGCCAGCGGCTTCACCACGTTGGCGTCGCACTTTCCCGACCGCACCGTGATCACCTACGACCCGCGTGGGCTCGGCCGCAGCACCCGTAAAGATGGCAGGGTCGACAACGTGCCCGCGGTCCAGGCGGGCGACGTGCACGCGGTCATCGAGGCACTCGGCGCCGGGCCCGTCGAGATGTTCGCGAGTAGTGGTGGTGCGGTGACCGCGCTCGCGCTCGTGGCGGCCTATCCGAGCGACGTGACCACCCTGGTGGCACATGAGCCGCCGATCCTTCCCGTGCTGCCCGACGCCGCGGCCGCCGAGCGTGCCTTTGCCGGTGTTCGGGACGCGTACGAGGCCAAGGGCTTCGGTGCCGGCATGGCGGCCTTCGTCGCGATGACGTCGTGGCAAGGCGAGTTCACCGACGACTACTTCGCCCAGCCTCCCGCCGACCCCGCCATGTTCGGCATGCCGACCGAGGACGACGGCTCCCGGGACGACCCGCTGCTCTCCGACCGATCCTCGGCCGTCGTTGTCTATCGCCCCGATGTCGACGCGCTGGCCGCAGCGCCGACCCGCGTCGTGATCGCCGTGGGCGAGGAGTCGAGGAACACCATGACCGGCCGCACCTCGGTGGCCACCGCCGAGCTACTCGGTCAGCAGGCGACCGTGTTTCCGAGCCACCACGGCGGTTTCGTCGGCGGCGAGTCCGGATACGCCGGCCAACCCGAGGCCTTCGCGCGCAAACTGCGCGACGTTCTCGGCGACAGCTGACGACGCCTGGTTGTCCCCGAAACCTTCCCGGAGAACAGAGACCGCGTTCACCGCACTGTCCACAGTGACCAACCAGCCGCCGGCCCGCCACTGCCGAGAGAGGCGCCATGTCCTCGCTCGCCGACGTGACGGTGACGGGGCCGGCGGTCAGTCGAGGAATTTCCTGATCAGGGCGGCGAGTTCGCCGGGCTGTTCGTGCGCCATGTTGTGACTGGCCGCGATTCGTTCGATCCGGAGGTGGGGGTTGGCCTGTTCGGCGAGGGCAAGATCTCGATCGACGCCGCGGCGCTGTGCCGCCAGCAGTTCCGCGAATTGTTCGGTTCCCGGTAAGCCTTTCGTCGCGGCACAGACCAACAGCGGGCACCGTGCCGAGGCGAACACCTCGAACAGGTCCACCTCGGTCATCTGCGCACGGAAAGCCGCGACGGTGTCGGCGTTGGGCCGTAGGAACCTCGAACCGTCTCGATCGACCATGTTGCGATCGAACGCCTCGGCGGCGATGTCGCCACCGAGTTGCCGCTGTTGTTCCCGCATCGCGGTGTAGTGCTCGTCGCTGAGCGGGCCCGCCATCGTCGTCGCCTGTGCCTGGAAGGCCGAGCTCAGCTCGGCCAGTTGGCGGCGGATGGTCTGCGGATCGCCTCCGATGTAGTTCTCCGGGGCCGTCTCGACCGCCCGGATGCCATCGATGTCCACTGCTCCCGGGCATTCCGGATGCCGCTGGGCCCAGAACGCGGCCACCGCTCCACCGAGGGAGTGGCCCACGATCGCGGGCCGGTCGAGCCCGAGCCGCGTTACCGCGCGTTCGACGTCGTCGACCAGCAAATCCCACCGCCACGGGCCGTCGCCCGACTTGCCGTGGCAACGCAGGTCGAGCGCGACGACCCGGTACCGATCGGTCAGTAGCGGCGCCAACGCCGTCCAGTGCAGGGCGTTGCCACCCATCCCGTGGAGCAACACGATGGCACGACCGTTGTCAGCACCGCCGAAATCGCGTACCACCAAGGTTGGCTCTCCGGGCACCGTCAGCTCATCGACCATGTCGTTCCTCCTCAACCGATACTACTTGACGATGTGCGTCAAGTAGTGCGCACCATAGAATGCTTGACAGGTGTCGTCAAGCCGCTCTTGGAGCCTTGACGTCCCCGAGCAGGCGTTTGACCATGCGCGTCAAAATCTGAGGCGGTGAGGTGTGACCCTCGAGGCGGAACTTCGCGACCAACTCGTCGCACTGGTCGACGCCCGTTGTCTGGACCCATTGGAGATCCTGCTTCAGGATGCCGGCGCGGTAGCGGAGCTGCGGGCGCGGATACGCGCTCAAGCCGCGGTGTGGGCGCGCGAGATGATCGAGGCCGACGACGACACCGTCCTCGGCGTCATCATGCGGGTGGTCGCGGCGTTGTATCCCAGCGACGAGCCGTTCGATCCGCCGATGGACTGGTGGCGCACACCCATGGGTCAGGTCACGGCGCGCCGGACGGGCCACCCGACCGCTGTTCGCGTGTCCTACCCGGTAGCCGGAGCGATGCTGGGCATCAGCCGTCAGGGGGTACACGACCTGATCAGTCGCGGCAAGCTCACTCGCCATCCAGACGGTGGTGTCGTCCCGGCTTCGATACGTGACCGACTCCGCCAGGAATACCGCGCCTGAGCCGGCCGGGCACCGGTCGAACTGATTTCAAACCACGGCGAGATTCTTTTTCTTTCGCGCCCACGGGGAATTCTTTTCGTAGTGTATTGAGGTTGGCTTCGCCGCGGGTGGGCGGCCCGCACTTGTCGTCGGCCGGGGCCGGTGTGTCGCGCCGGCTGCGGCGGGATCCCAGCTGTGCCGCGCGATGCGAGTGATCACCTTCACGCGTCCGAGGGAACCTCGGACCGGTGGATTCCGGTGGTCGTAGCCGTTCGGGACATGGCGGGCGAGGTTGCCGGTATGCCAGGTTGATCGATGCGCGGGTGCCACCGCGCATTGCTGCATCCCTTTTTTCGCTGATACCTCAAGGGGTTTGACAATAGTGAATTCATATTATCCGAATTATTGGATTCGGCGTTTGATACGCCGAGCGCACGGCGGTGGGCGGCGGCGGGCCGCGAGTGTGGTGGTCGTGACCATGGCTTTGCTGGCGACGGCGGCGATGCCCGCGGTCGCGACCGCCGGGATGCGCGGCCCCATGGGGCCGGCAGGCCCGGCGGTGCTGCCCTTTCCCTTTCAGGCGGGATCGCCCCTCGTGCAGGAAACGTTCACCAATGCGACCGCGCCGGAGTTCACGGCGGTCGGGTCGGCCTGCCTGACCGGCGCGCCCCCGGTGGCGGCGATACCGCCGTTGAACCACCCGCCGGGCGGCTGTCCCGCCGTCGGAGTCGGACCCGTGCCTCCCAACGACGCCGCCCCGTTCGGCTTCCTGCGATTGACGGACGCGAGCCGGGACCAGGCGGGTGCCGTCCTGTACAACCACGCGATTCCGGCCAGTTTCGGGCTGAACGTCACGTTCGACCAGTGGCAGTACGGCACCACCACGCCGGAGTTCTCGCCGGCGGACGGCATCTCGTTCTTCCTGGTCAACGGCAACGTCGACCTGAACCATCCGGGTGCTTTCGGTGGCAGCCTCGGCTATGCGCAGAAGTTGCCCGACGACAACCCCGAGAATCCCTTCCTGCCCGGGGTACCCGAGGGCTACCTCGGGGTGGGCCTGGACGTGCTGGGCAACTTCTTCGGCGACTGGGAGCGTCGCGGCTTCGGCTGTCCGGAGGGGCTGCGCTCGCCGGCCGGAACGATATTCCGGGTGCCCGCACCGGGACCGAACATGGTGACCGTGCGCGGTCCGGGTAACGGGACCGAGGGGTACTGCTTCTGGACCGCGACCACCAGCAACTTCGGCCCCAACGGGCCGTGGCCCTCGACCCTGCCCGGGTCGTTGCACGGGCCCACGACCGTGGTGCCGCCGGAGCCGGAGGCGGCCCAGCAAGCCCTGGAGCCCTCGCGTCGCCGGGTGAACGTGGTGCTCACCCCGGCTCCGGCCCCGCAGTTGATCGTGACGATCGACTTCAACGACGGGACCGGGCCGCACCGGGTGCTCGATGTCCCGGCACCGCCGGACGTGCCGAACACCTACAAGTTCGGGTTCGCGGCCTCGACCGGCCTGTTCACCGACGTGCACCTGCTTCGCAATGTGTCGATCAACAGTGAAGAGCCGATTCCTCCCGACCGCGAGAGCCAGACGTGTTTGAAGGCCTCGGCCAAGAAGGTGAAAGCCGGGGACAAGGTGACCCTGACCGCGGACGTCACCTGCAACGGCAGCATACCGACCGGAACCGTCACCTTCTTCATGGACGGGGTGGAAATCGCCACCGTGCCGCTCATCGACGGCAGAGCCGTGCTGAGAGTCCGGGTGCCACCGGGTGTGCACACCTTCACCGCCCGATATAACGGCAATGAAACCTGCACACCGTCCACATCGAACACGGTCACCGTGATCGGCGTAAGACCCAAGCCGCCGATACCGCCATTCCCACCCAAACCGAAGCCCATAGTGAAGAAACCGGTGAAGGAGCCGGTTTCGATACACATCACACCGGCAAAGAAAGGCGAACTCGCCAAGAAGAAGTGATCTCGGCGTGCGGTGAAAATGCCTGATCCGGACGGTTCCGGCCACTGCGTCCAGCGTGGCCGGAACCGTTGGGCTGAGCCTTTCCGGTGGGGCTCGCCCTTCAGGTGAACGGCTTGGCGGCGTTGTCGTTGCGTTCCCCGGGCTCGTACTGCGGGATGTCCTTGCCCGATCCGCGAACGCGACGCCTGACGTCGCCGGGGGTGTCAGGGGTGCCGAAGTCGTCCGGGTCGAAGGTGCGGCCGGGGCTGACGTCGGGCGGGTCCTGCAGCTTCGGCAGCTGCAGCGTGTTGATGTCGTGCACGAGTTGGTTCACGGTCTGGTCGATGCCGTCCTTGATCCGGTCGATCGCGTCGATGAAGTCCCCCTGGATCTCGTCCGGTTTTTCGCCGTCCAGCGGGACTTGCGCGTTCGCCGCGCTCACCGCCATCGACCCCGCCACGTTCCCGGCGATCAGCGCACCCGGGGCGAGTACTTCGCCGGCGCCGACGGCGAGCAGTCCGGTGACCGCGCCCGCGAACGCGGCCTTCAGCACCTCGCTGAAACCGAACTGGTTGGCCTGCTCCGTTCGGTGGTACTGCTCAGCGGCGCTTTTGAAGTCGGCGGCGAGACCGACCAGGTCACTACGTCCCTTGGCCACCATTTCCCGCGCCGCCACCACATCGCTCTGCAGAATGGACAGACTCGTGTAGACCTGGTCGTAGTCTTCCTGGAGCCGGAGGAGAGACGACTTCGCGGCCGTCGCGCCGTCCCCGTGCCAGTCGTTCAGCTCGTCATAAGCCTGCCGCAGTTTCGGTTTACCGTCGTGCGGCAGTGGTTCGCGGAGCGAGCCGAGGTCGTCGATGATCGCCTGTAAACCGTTCGGGGAGCCGGGCTCGAGGTCCGCCCGGGAGAAATCAAGAAATCGGGATCGGATTTCGTCCTTCCACCGGTCCTTGGCATCGTGCGTGAAATCCGACACGACAACGTTGGAGGACATGGTCATGATGTCGATTGCTTCGAAGGCATCGATGGCGGCGTCGTGTAGCGACTCGACAATGCCGTCGGTCAGGGCTTCGTTTTCCCCATGTCTTCTCCTACATACTTTTGTGCAATCGGGTGAGGTGTGACTGCGCGATCGTGTCGGATTCCTCGTACAGCTCGGCGACCCGCCCGAGGGCGTGGGCGGTCGCCTCGGTGTTCTGCCGCAGTTCCTCCAGTTTGTCGGCCGCGCGCCGGCGATGCTGGTCATAGGCATAGGCCACCGAAGACATGCCCAGCGAATCGCCGAACGCCGTCGCCGGGCGCCGATGGAGCAGCCCTGAGATGTCCCCGAAGTGCCGGGGTGGTTCCGCGTGCAGGTCCATCCCCTTCACGCTGTCCCGTACTCCTGCGACGACATCTGCCGCTTCGGAAACCTTCTTACTGGCATCGAGAAGATCGTCAAGCGCTGCTTCGAACCCGTCCACTGCGGTACTCCTCTTCGTGGTTCTGGTCAGTCCGCGATCCAGTTGCCGTGGAAGCCCTGGGGGACGCGGCCGGGCAGGTGGACCGTGGCGACGACGGTCCGAAGGTCGGTGGCGTCGAGGATGACGACCTCGCTCGTGCCGGTCGACTGGTCGTAGACGTAGGTGATGAGCCAGTTCGGCGGCGCGAACACGGCCTCGCCCGGTGTGCGGCCGGGCGCGAAGGTGTGCGTGGTGGCGGCACCGGTGTGCAGGTCGTAACGGATCAGCGCGTCGCGTGCGGTGACCTGCCCGTATCGGACGTCAAGACCGGCGAAGCGGTCGTCGATCCGGGGAAATTCGCACGCCCGGTCGTCGAGCTGTTCCTCGTGGACCGTGCCCGTGCGCGTATCGATCCGCCACCGCCACAAGTCCGCCAGACGGTCTTCGCTTCCCTCCCGCCACAGGTGCGGGTAGCGCACGACATGCAGCACGATCTCGTGGTTCACCTCGTGGGCGTTGAGAACGTGGAACACGTAGCACGGCTCGATCGGGTACCAGCGCACATCGCCCGCGGGATCCGTGCGGGACAGCACGCCGATGCGCGCCCCGTAGCCGTCATCCCAGCGGAACGGCATTCCGACGTGCGTGGCCGGGTCGAACACCACCGGCAGGTCGAGGAAGATCACGTGCCGGCTGGTGAGCGCGAAGTCGTGCATCATGGTCGGCCCCGGCACGGGGATCGGCCGCGAGAACTCGAGCTCGCCATGCGCGTCGGCACGGTGGTAGGTGAGGTATGGCTCGGCCTTGCCGTAGCCGAAGAAGTGCAGCTCGCCGGTCTCCGGGCAGATCTTGGGATGCGCTGTCATCGCCGTGCGCAGCTTGCCGTGGAAGTCGTAGGGTCCCACGGTGTCCAGTTCGGACGTTATCTCATACGGCAGCGACGACTCGACGAGCGCGAGCGTGCGGCCGGCGTGGTTGACGACGTGCGTGTTGGCCACCGACGCGGTCAGGTCGGTCTCGGGGCCTTCGGTCGTGTCACCGGTGAAACTGCGCGTGCGGACCCAGCGGTTGCGGTACCACGCTGCCCTGCCGTCCTCGAGCCGGACGCCGTGGATCATGCCTTCGCGTGTGCCATGAACGTGAAAGGGGAGGGTTTCGGTGTAGAAGGCGAGATCTGAACTGGAGCGGTGCTGTGTTTGTGATGAAGGTGGGCCCTTCGGGATCGCTGTGCAGGCGGAGATCTCAAACCGCCCTGTGTTGCTGCGGTGAATGAGTCGTGGTGGTGAGCGACAGGGAAAAGGCACTGCGAGACGGTGTCAGGTGGGGGTCGGGAAGGCGAATACAAGTGAACCATCGAAGACGCGTCGTTATGATCAAAATGACATCGAAACCAGAGCTGGGCAAGGGGTTCTG
>NZ_JAFB01000061.1 GCF_000519205.1 Amycolatopsis taiwanensis DSM 45107
TGCCGGGAGCCGCGACCGCCCGCCAGCCCGGTTGCGGCGTGTCCGGCCGGGCCAGGCCCGTCACCCCGCCACCGGCGATCGTTCCCGTCCCGTCCACCACCAGGACACAGCGCGGCGGCCGGTTGTCGACCACGGCCCAACCGGACAGCAGGCTGTCCGCGGCCACCGGCGCGGTATCGACTACTCCTTTGGACGACTCGGTCGAGTCCGGCCCGGGCAACGGCCGCGCCGACGCCACGTCCATTCGCTGCCCCAACTCCGGTCCCCCGCAGCCCAGCGTGAAATCCGAAGTGAACGGATAATCCCCCAGCGCGCGGGCGGCGGGAATCACCGACGGCTCGATCTGTAATGCGGCCAACGCATTCGTCGCCTCCACCCGCAACGCCACCGCCGCAACCCCCAACGGCGCATACGCGGCCCGCGCCGAATCTTGTTTCCCTCCACCGATCGCATGCGTGACCAGCCCGACCGTGACGACTCCGACCGCCAGATACCGCACCGGCAAACCCGGCCGAAACACCGCGACCAGCGCCACCACCGCACACATCACCAACGCCGCCGCCAAGCCATACCGGCCCAGCAGCCCCACGTTTCCACCCGCCACCGCCACCGTCGTGGTCCGGCCCAACGCCACCAGCGCCGCCAGCATCAGCCCGTAAGCGCCCAGCCCCAACCACCCCGACACCGCCTCGCGCCCCGGCCGAGGAAGCACCGAGCAGGCCAACACCACGAGTACCGCGACCGTGACACCCCCGGCGATCACCGCCACCACCGGCTGGTCCGCCGACCACAATCCCCCGACCACCGCGGTGAAAACCGACAACCGCCGATCCGGATCGACCGCGCTGGTCGCCAGCGACTGCGGCCCCGACGGCTTGGTCACCAACCAGAAGCCCACCACGACCAGCCCCGCCAGCAGCGGCGTCGCCACCCGCCACACCCGCTCCCGGCGCACCGCGCTGGTCAACGTCACCGCAAACCACACCGGCAACCCCGCCCCGAAACACAAACATGCCACCGCTGCCATCCCCCAGGCCCACCACGCCCGGCCACGATGCGCCAGCACGATCGCCGCCACCCCGCACGCCACCGCCGGCACCCAACTGATCCCGTTCGTGGCCTGCAACCACAACTCCGCCAGATGCGACGAAAACACCACAAACGCGAACCCCGCCGTCAACGCCGCCCGCCGCACCGCACCCAACGAAGCCGGCAGCATCGCGGGTAACAGCACCACCACCGCGGCCAGCAACACCACGGTCAACACGGTCAGCACCCGGTTGTCCCCGCCGAACCACGCCGCATCCGCCCAAAACAGCAGCGACGGCACCACAAACGGCTGATCCAGGTGATACGTCGCCACCATCCCCGGCAACAACGTGCCGTCATCGGCCGTCACCTTCGCCAGCACATGCCAGTAATCCAGCAACACCTGAAACCGCGACGCCCGCACCGCCGTCCACAACGCCAAACCCGCCGGCACCGCCGCCACAAGCCATAACGCGGCCACCCCGAGCCGATCACGGCGACCACCCACTCGAACCACCGAATCCCCGCGCTGCCCAATCAGCGCCACCCCACCCACCACGCCAACCTCCCGCTCGAAGCCGACAATGACGGGGAGAATCTAGACGTTGCGGATCACGGCGCTGAACGGGCTCGACGCAGAGACCGGATCTTTCGGCACTCCGACGGCGTAATCGGCGAAGACCCGCTACCAGGGAACCGGGCCGGCCTCGCTGAAGAACCCGGCGGTCGGTCCGTCCGCGCCGACCATGGCCAGGCGCACTACGACCGCAGCGCCCTGCGCGGGGGTGAGAAACCCGTTGTGGTTGTTGATATCCGTGTCGACATAGCCAGGGTCGGCGATGTTGACAAGGACCCCGTCCTTGCGCAACTCGTTGGCGTATTGCACGGTCACCGCATTCAGCGCGGTCTTGGAGGGCGTGTACGCGGCCGACGTGAAGCCCGCCAGCGGGCCGTCCGGGTCGCTGTTGATGGTCAGCGATGCGGCGGAGCTGCTGACGTTGACGATGCGGGGCGCGGGCGATCGCCGCAGCAGCGGGAGCATGGCATTGGTCACCGCGATCACCCCGAAGACATTGGTCTCGAACACCGTCCGAACCACATCCAGGTCGACGGAACTCGGGACTCGATCGAGGGCGTCTTCGGGCGAAACCTGCCCGGAGCCGCTGATGCCGGCGTTGTTGATCAGTACGTCAAGGTGGCCGAAGCGCTCCTCGACCCACCTCGCGGCTTCCTGGATGGTGGCCGGGTCGGTGACGTCCAGGACGACGGCACGCGCCTCGCCGCCCGCCGCGCGCACCGCCGCGGCGGCCTCCTCGCCGCGCCCCGGGTTTCTGGCGCCGATCAAGACGGTCATACCCAGCGCGGCAAGCTGGTCGGCGGTCGCGCGGCCGATACCCTTGTTCGCCCCGGTGATCAATGCGACCTTCTGGTCTGTGGTGTGCTCGTTCATTCCCATGATTTCGTCCTCGCTCGTCGTGTTGCACGGAACGAACACAAGACGCCGGCGACTCGATCCTTGTTACAGCACCGGCTACATGACGCGCGCCACAGCAGAAGTCCGGACTTCGACAAAGGAGCTGTGATCGATGGTGTGGCAGCCGAGCGAACGGTACCCGGACCCGGCGGTTCAAGTCCTCGACGCGAGTTTCAAGCGGCTTCGGAACTGGATGGCGGCGATCGAGCGGCTGGCCACCGGATTCCGGTGGGCGGAAGGGCCGGTCTGGTTCGGCGACGGGCGTTTCCTGCTGTGGAGCGACATTCCGGACAACCGGATCCTGCGGTGGTCCGAGGAGACCGGCGAGGTCAGCGTTTTTCGCGCACCGTCCGACCATGCCAACGGCAACACCCGCGACCGCGCCGGCCGGCTGGTGACCTGTGAACACAGCACCCGGCGGGTCACGCGCACCGAATACGACGGCGAGATCACCGTGCTGGCCGACGAATTCGACGGAAAACGGTTGAACTCGCCCAACGACGTCGTGACGAAGTCCGACGGTTCGGTGTGGTTCAGCGACCCGACCTACGGCATCACGGGAAACTACCTCGGCCGGCGTGCCGAGTCCGAGCTGCCCACCGGGATCTACCGGATCGACCCGGACAGCGGCGAAATCGTGCTGCTCGACGATGCCCTGGCAGGACCGAACGGGCTGGCGTTTTCGCCCGACGAGTCGCGGTTGTACGTCAACGACTCCGGCTCGCGGCCGTGCCGGATCTACGCGTTCGACGTCGCCGACGGAGGACACGCGCTGACCAACCGGCGGGTGCTCCTCGAAGTTGAGGACGGCATTCCCGACGGCGTGCGCGTGGATGTGCAGGGCAATCTGTGGGTCGCCTGGGGCGTCACCAGGACCGGCAACGACGGTGTCCGGGTGATCAACCCGGACGGTCGGATCATCGGCATCGTCGGCCTGCCCGAAGGATGCGCCAACCTTTGCTTCGGCGGACGGTGGCGCAACCGGCTCTTCATGGCCGCGTCACAGTCCCTGTACTCGCTCTACGTGAACACGCAGGGCGTGGCGGGCGGCTGAATCAGCCCCCGCAACCGCAGGCGCCACCGCAACAACCACCACCGCTGGGCACCGTGGAGCCGGCCTTGGCCGTGGCCCCGGTCAGCGCCACCGTGGTGAGCAGCTTCACCGTGTCGGCGTGGCCTTCGGGGCAGACGGCGGGCGCACCCGACTCGCTCATCGGCCGGTTCAGTTCGAACGTCTCGGTGCACTCGCGGCAGCGGTAGGCGTAGGTCGGCATGCACGCATTATCCCCCACCCACCCCGCCCCGCCCGTGACTCCGGCGTCGAACGCTCCGGCCCGCGTGTTCCCGGCCGGGGCAAAGCCCCCACACCGCCCAGGTCATCCATCATGCGCGGCGCCAACTACAAAGGCACCAAGCCCAGCAACCTGGACAAGATCATGACCTACACCCTCGTCCGCACCGAGAGTGACTGGAAGGTCACTGCCTTCCAGAACACCAAGCGCAAGCCGTTGATGGAGGCCATCTCCTTCAAGTTCCAGCCCGCCAGCAAGCCCGCCATGGTCTACCCACCCGCCGCCAAGGAGAGCACCATGTCCGCGCTCGTCGCCGCCGCCACCGGGCGCCTCTTCGGGAAAGCTTTCCCGCAAACGCTGGCTGGGGCGCGCACCAGGGGCCGAGCGGGATAATCACAAGACTCCGACGGGGCGGCTGTGGCAGCCTGCGAACATGCCAGAGCTGCGCGTTCATGCAGGCCGTCACTACGCCATCCAGTTTCACTACGCCTTGCCGGACGACGCATGGTGTGTGGAACTGAGCGAGGCCGAGCCGGCGCCGGCCGCGTGAGCTGGCATTCCCAACGCGGAGACACACCTGCCTGGAGCTGCCTTCCTGGTGGCGGTGATACCCGACGAGGATCCGGACCTGGAGCCGACCGTCCACAGCCACGACGAGCACGTCATCCCCTACGGGATCATGCGCTGGTTCATGGAGCACGTGGCCGAGCAGGTTGAACGCTGCCGCATCGCGTTCGAGCAGGGCCAACCTGGAGCAGCGGACTGAGATCGTTTACCGGATAACGCTTACCCACCCGACGGAAAACCGCAGCCCTTCCGTTTCACCGCAAGGAAAGGTCGATCCCCCGTCGTGGCGGCCAAACCTCGGGACACCCTCCGCCAGAAATGGCAGGAATGACATTGATCGATAGGATCGTGCCATGCATCGTGTCGTAGTCATGGCGCTCGAAGGGGTCTTTCCGTTCGAGCTCGGCATCCCGCAGCGCGTCTTCGGCACCGCGAACGACCGCTACGAGGTGCTCACCTGCACGGTCGACGGCAGCCCGATACGCACCTCCGCGGACTTCACGATCACCGCCGACCGTGGGCCGGAGATCCTGGCCACCGCGGACACGGTCGTCATCCCGGCGTACACGTCGGCTCCGGCCTCGGCGCAGCTCCCGGCTCCCGTGATGGACGCACTCGCGCTGATCCCGGCCGGCACGCGCATCGTGTCCATCTGTACCGGCGCCTTCGCGCTCGCCGCGACCGGACTGCTCGACGGGCGCCGGGCCACGACGCACTGGCGGCTGGCGGCCCGGTTCCGCGAGTTGTTCCCCAAGGTGACCCTGGACGCGGACGTGTTGTTCGTCGACGACGGCGACATCCTCACCTCGGCCGGGGCCGCGTCCGGCGTGGACGTGTGCCTGCACCTCATCCGCAAGGACCACGGTAGCCAGGTGGCCAACCACGTCGCGCGCCGGTGCGTCGTGCCACCCTGGCGGGACGGCGGACAGGCGCAGTACATCGAGCAGCCGGTGCCCGAGCCGGCCGCGGCTGGGATGTCGGCCACTCAGGAGTGGGCGCTCCGACGGCTCGATGAGCCGCTCACGCTGACCGACCTTGCCACGCATGCCCGGATGAGCCTTCGCACGTTCACCCGCCGGTTCGCAGACGAGGTCGGGCTGAGCCCAGGGCGGTGGCTGATCCAGCAGCGGGTCAATCGGGCGCGGGAGTTGCTGGAGTCCAGCGACCTGCCGGTCCAGCTGATCGCCCGTCAGGTGGGATTCGCCACCGCCGCGTCACTTCGGCACCACCTGCACGCCGCGATCGGCGTCTCACCACTGACATACCGCCACACCTTCCAGGCCGCGGGCGCCCGATGACAGCGTGTGGGAAAGCGACGCCGCTGGAAACCGCGGCACTCAGGCCGTGCGTCGGCTGCGGACTGGTCCTCCGGGAGACCGGTGGGACGCCACCCCCAGAGCTAAGCGCGTCAGCCGCCTGCTTCGACCGCTACGGCGAACTCCTCTCACGCTCCTACAGTCTCGAGACTTACCGGCCGGTGCACTAGATCGTCGTAGACGCCTATGCCGCACAACATCCCGGCGGCACCACGCGTCGTGCGATCCAGACAGTCGCCCTCTGTCTGATGACCCTTTGCCTGTTCATCGAGGACGGCGCAGACTCCGCGACGGCGCCGCACTGCACAAGCGAATGGTGGCCAACCGCCCCAGTTTCCGCTGGCTTGAGCCACCACCACGACATGACCTCATGACCGTCGCCGACGTGCTCGGCGCCGAAACCGCGGCCGAGCACACGAACCTGGTCTGGTCCTGGGGCACCGACGTGTGGCGGGCCTGGGCACCACACCACAGCACCATCAGGGCCTGGAACACGCTGGCCCTGCGAGGCCACCGGCATTCGTGAGTTCGACCCTGGCAGACTGCCGGTGTGCCTTTGCTGTTCGATGGTGAGCTGTACGTCGACTACGGCCAGTTCTATGTGGAGAGCCGCCCGCCCCCGCCGGCTGCGGACGTGGTCATCCGCCAGACCAGTGAGCGCGCGGCCTACTGGCACGCCTGCGCCCGGGAACTACCCCCGCCGCCCACTCCGGCGCAGCGGGCCGAGGCTCGACGCCAGCAACGTCTTGCCGGTCGACAAAAACTCAGGGAGGTCTGGCAGGCTGCCGAGGTGCGCTGGTGGGGTGGCCGGGCGCCGAGTGAGCGAATCCGGCGGATCAACGGCGCGTTGGCCATAGCGCTGTTGGACCGCGATCTCCTTGACAAAATCGAAAATCTCGACGAGACCGCCCAACGCGCTATCGCGATCTGGGCGGCCGGCCGGGCCTACCGCGAGGCAGGCCTGAGCGATCTGGACTGGGTCACACCGGCGTTCGCCGCCCTCGAACACGGAAGGCCGCTGCCCCGGCCGTTCGACGATCACGATGCCGCGTGGCAACTACTGAGCACGGACTCCCGCGTGCCGCGGACCACCGTTGCCTCCTACGATGGCCGCCACGACCGCATTTCGCAACAACACGCGGCAGTTCCGGCGCTCTGGTCCGCGGCTGCCGGCGACCCGCTGGCAGCCGGAGTCGAGACCTTGTTCCACGCCACCGTCACATTCGGCAGCGGATACCCCCGCCTTTTCGCCGAGGTACACCAAGAATTTCCCGTCCTGTCGACTTCTTGACGGTGGCGTTGGACCGGAACTTGAGCGTATTGCATTAGAGGCGGCCGGGCTGGCAGCCGTAGATTTTCGCACCGGTACGATGGGGACCTTTCGTAGCGTTTTCGATGGACGGTCGATCGTTAGGCCGATAAAATCGATTGATATTCCGTCGAGCGAAGGATTCCCCCGTGATGTACGACCTTTTTTCGTTGTGCAACGACGACATTGCTCGCATGTCCGACCACGCCACGGTCGAGACCATGACCGTCGCACAGAAAGCGATATGCCGGGCCCAGGCCATTCAGGTACGCGCCATCGCCAGACTCGGTCGGATTCGGGGCCATACAAGATGGGTGGCCGACGAAGTCGCACTCGAACTATCTGTCAGCAGACAGGCCGCTACCAGTCTGGTCGATGTGGCGGAGACGTTGACCACCCGACTACCAAGATTGCTGGCCGCCATGGAGAACGGCGAGATCGANCTNNGCACCGCNNGNAANGTCTGCGACGTGACGGCGACCCTGTCAGACGAACAAGCCCGTGAAGTGGACGAGAAAATCTCCGGACGCTTGACAGGTAAGGACTCCGAGAAAGTTCGACGTATCGCCCGCGACGCGGTGTGCGCCATCGACCCCGACGGATANGCCCAACGGGCACGTCGGCGCCGCAAGGACCGNCGAGTCGAACTAGTGCACGCCGACGAAGGAATGGCCTCCCTCTGGGCCTACCTCCCCGCCGAAATCGCCAGCGCCATCTACGCCAAAGTCGACGGCATCGCCCACAAGCTCAAAACCAAGGACGAAGACCGCACACTCGACCAACTCCGTGCCGACGTCCTGTCCGACCTGGCATTGGGTAAACACGAAGGACTACCCGGCGTGCTGGCACAGGTGTATGTCCACGTACCCATCGACGCGGCACTGGGCATCACCAACACCGGCTGCCATCTCGAAGGCCACGGACCCATCCCCGGCGAAATCGCCCGCCAAATCATGGCAGACCCCAACAGCGTATGGCGCAAAATCACCTGCGACCCGGCCTCCGGCGCCGTCCTCGACGTCGGCCGCACCCGCTACCGACCACCCGCAGCCCTCGACGAACTCATCCGCGTCCGCGACCGCACATGCCGCGCACCCGGCTGCCACCGACCCGCACAACTCTCCGACATCGACCACCACCACGACTACCACCGCGGCCAGAAGGGCCACACCGCCAAAGACAACCTCAACTGCCTATGCCGACGACACCACCGCATGAAGGATGCCACCGGATGGGGCTTCAACCTGGACGGAGAAACCGGCCAACTGACAGTGACGACCCCAACCGGACGCCAGCACCGAACCCAACCAGAAACGATCCTCAAACCCACCGTCGAAAAACCCGACGAATCCACAAAGGACAATCTACACGACGACACCGAGGAGCCGCCCTTCTGACTGATCGTTTCATAATGATCGAAAGATGCCTCGGAGGCAGATGATCGAGCAGGCGAGTTCGAGCAGGGCCTGATGTCCGGTACCGGAAGTCTGCCGGGATGGCGGTGCCGCCGCGCAGCCGCACCAGCAACAGCGGTGCTGTCCGATCCCATATCTCATCGGGGACAAGGTTCACGGTCACGACGCTGAGGCTTGCCGGAGATCGCGGTTGAGTATGCCGAGCTGAAAACGATCTAGCCCGGGCCTGGGTTTGGGCCGATTGACCAGACGATGAACTCGCCGCTCGCACAGTGTATGGCGCCCTTCGAATCAAGTTGTACGCCGTTGCGGTCGAGCACCATCACGAAATTCCCGCCGGTGTTCAGCTGAAACTCTTTCAAAGTCAGCTGATCACCCTCCCGGTGACGTTGCTGCAGGAACACACCCAGGCTGTTCCTATCGCGGGCCTGCGTCCCCATTCGGACCGGAGTCTCCGAATACCATTTGAACCCGCCATCACGAGAGAAGTAAGAGTCAGCCGAGGCATGGCCAGCATTGTAGGCAGTGAGGAAGTCCTTGGTCCTCGCCTCGACACCGCCTGAAACATCACAGACCGTAGTAGACGCACTTGCCCCGGACGGCGGCGAAGGAGCCGGGTCGGAGATCGGTGAACATGCGGCCATCAGCGGGATCGTCCCAGCCAATAACGCCGCTACACGCAAATGGAGGGTGAAGCCGCGCTTCCTCGAAAGCATCCTGTTAGGGATACCACCAACACGTTGCTCATCGCCACCCGCAACTGGTCAGTTCCTGGTCCAGCGGTTTACCGGAACTCGCGGCCTCCCGCGGTGAACTGATCCCAGTCCGGTGGGTCGTGCCCGATCCAGATGTCCGCCTCGAAGCTGCGCCGGAGCCGAACGAAAGCCGACGCTGGCCTTCTCCGCCGGAACCCCGGTCGGCACCTATCAAACTCTGGCAACACTTCGCCTGAGCACCGGCACCGCCATTGGACCGATCTCCGATGACGCCATTTTTTTTCGGCCCAAACTACACTGGCTCGCGAAGTCGGTATCTACGCCGAGACCACTTCAGCAATGAGCCTCGCCGCAGCCATCCGACTACGCGACGAAGGAGCTCTGAGCGCCAGCGCAGCGATGACACCTGGGACTGGCCCGGCACACGAGTCGGCGCGCAAATCCCGGCCGGAGGCCAGTTGCCGGTGGTGGAGATCATGCGGCGGCCGGGTTGAGCCGGGCGAAGCCTTCCTGCCGCTGGTAAGGGAAGTACGGGTAGGGCGCGGTCTTCGCGCTGGCGGCGTCGAGCCGGGCGATCTGGTCGTCGGTCAGCTGCCAGCCGACCGCGCCCAGGTTCTGCTGCAACTGCTTCTCGTCTCGGGCACCGATGATCACCGACGACACGGTAGGACGGGTGAGCAGCCAGTTGATCGCGATCTGCGGAACCGCCTTCCCCGTCTCAGCAGCGATCTCATCAAGCACGTCCACGACGCCGTAGAGCAGTTCGTCGTCGACGGGCGGGCCGTAGTCGGCGGTGGCGTGCAGGCGGCTGCTTTCGGGCAGCGGCTGACCCCGGCGCACCCTGCCGGTCAGGCGGCCCCAGCCGAGCGGACTCCACACCACGGCACCGACGCCCTGGTCCAGCCCCAACGGCATGAGCTCCCACTCGTAGTCGCGGCCGACCAGTGAGTAGTAGACCTGGTGCGCGACATAGCGCGGGTGGTGGTGCTCGTCGGCCAGCGCCAACGACTTCATCAGCTGCCAGCCGGCGAAGTTGGACACCCCGAGATACCGGATCTTGCCGTCGCGGACTAGGTCGTGTAGCGCTGCCAGCACTTCTTCGATGGGCGTGCCCGCGTCGAAGGCGTGCAGTTGGAACAGGTCGATGTAGTCGGTGTTCAGCCGCCGCAGTGCGTCCTCGGTGGCCCTGATCAGCCGCGACCGGGACGAGCCGGCGTCGCCCGGCCCGTCGCCAGTGGGCAGGCTGGTCTTGGTGGACAGGATCACCTTGTCCCGACGGCCTTTCACGGCGGCGCCGAGCACCTCCTCGGAGGCCCCGTCGGAGTAGACGTCAGCGGTGTCGAACATCGTGACGCCGGCGTCGAGGGAGATATCCACCATGCGTCGGGCCGCCTTCTCGTCGGCGTTGCCCCAGGCGCCGAACAGCGGCCCGCGCCCGCCGAACGTGCCGGCGCCGAAGCTCAGCGCCGGGACGAGCAAACCAGACGCGCCCAGCCTGCGGTATTCCATGTCAGCCACTCCTAACGGTACTGTAGTTCCGTTAGCACCATAGCACCTTAAAGGGACTGAGGTACCGTTATGGCTGAGGTTCGACCGGGCGGGCGCACCGCGCGGGTGCGGGCGAGTGTGCTGCGGGCGACCGGAGACCTGCTGGCAGAGCACGGTTTCGCCCACCTCGACCTGGCAGAGGTCGCGCGCCGCGCGGACGTGGGGCGGACCACCGTGTACCGGCGCTGGGGCACTACGACCGCGCTCGTCACCGATCTGCTGCTGGACATGGCCGAGCAGTCACTACCGCGCACCGACACCGGGTCACTGCTCGACGACCTGCGGGCCAACGCGCGACTCGTCCAGCGCACGCTGTCGGACGCCCGGCAAAGCGCGTTGTTCAAGGCGATCATCGCGGCCGCCACCTGCGACGAGCACGCGGCTGACGCGCTGCGCGGGTTCTACCGGACGCGGGTCGCCGAGTGGGCACCGTGCGTGGAGTTGGCCGTCGAGCGCGGCGAAGTGCCGGCCGGAACCGATCCGTACGAGGTGATCCGGGCCGTGTCAGCGCCGCTGTACTACCAACTGCTGATCACCGGTGAGGTGCCGGACAAGGCCGCCGCCGATCGGGCGGCGCGGACCGCGCACTTGGCCGCCCGCGCAGGTGCGTTTGTCTAGACCGCAGATCGTCGTGCTGTCGCGGCACGATCAGGATTCGGCCCGGCCGGTCGCCCAGGCCCACGCGGCGATCGCAACGCGATTCCTGGCGTCGGTCTTGCGTTGAATGGAGGCGATGTGGTTCTTGACCGTGCCCGGGGACAGGAAGAGCTCCGCGGCGATCTCGGCGTTGGTCCTGCCCTGCGCGACCAGGGTCACGATCTCGTCCTCTCGCTCGGTGAGGACGACGGTGGACGTCTCGCGTGGCCGGCTGCTTCCGCGCAACAGCCGGACGGTGAGCTGCGGGCTGATGAGCACGTCACCGTTCATCGCGGCCCGGATGGCCTCGATGAGCAGTGTGGGGCCGGAGCGTTTGAGGACGAACCCGGCGGCGCCGTGCCGCAGCGCGGCGTGGACGTACTCGTCCAGCCCGAAGGTGGTGACGACCACAACATGGATGCCGGTGTTGGCCAGGGCGCGGGTCACCTCGATGCCGTCGGCCCTGGGCATGCGGATATCGGCAAGGACCACGTCGGGTTTGATCGTTTTGGCGGTGTCGATCGCGGTGCGCCCGTCGGCGGCTTCGGCCACCACGGTCATGTCGGGCTGGGCGTCCAGGATCATGCGGAAGGCGCCGCGGATACCTTCCTGGTCGTCTGCGACGAGGATGCGGGTGACCACTCCGGCGAGTGTGCCAGCGGCAGGCGGGCGGTCAGCGACCAGCCGCCGGATACCGCTTCCGCGATCAGCTCACCGCGCTGGGCCTGGACCAGTGAGGTCAGGGCGGGCAGGCCGCTGCCGCCATGCCGGGTGTTGGGAGCACGCACCACGCCGTCGTTGGTCATCGTGATCTCCAGGGCGCCGGACGAGGCGCGGACGCTCAGGTCCACGCGTCCGGCCCGAGGCGCGTGCCGCCGGATGTTGGTCAGTCCCTCGATCACGATCCGGTGAGCCAGGGCCGCGGTCTCCGGTGGGACCACCAGAGCGGGATCCATGCGCAGGTGGACCGGCGCCGGGCCGGCGGCGGAGAACCGTTCGGCCGCCGCACGAATGCCGTCCAGGTCGCCGCCGGGGGCGAGCGGCCGGTCGTGGTGCAGCATGTCCAACGTCCGGTCCAACATGGACAGTGCACGCTGACCCGCGGCCTCGACGCGTGCCAACGCCAGAGGATCACCGGTCACCTGGCCGGCCTGGGCGTGCGCGACCATCTCGCTGATGTCGTGCGCCAGATAATCGTGCAGGTCCCCGGCGAGCCTCAGTCGTAGCGCCAAGCGGCCGTCGGCGACCGCGCGCTCCTGCCGTACATCGAGAAAACGGAGGTAGCCACCGCCGGCGGCGGCCACCAGCGCGCCCAGTCCCCAGAACGCGCAGACCCCCACTCCTTCCAGTAGCGAGGCGGGCGCGAACACGCGCAGCACCCAGACGGCCACGGCCAGGCCCGCCGCCGGAGCGGACAACACCGCCCGCCGGGAGGGCACGTACCGGACGACCAGGCCGACCAGCACCATCAGCGCCAGGCTTTCGACCAAACCGAGCACGTCCGCGGCCGGCGTGAGGCGCCCCACGCCGGCCACGTGAGCCAACGTGACAGCCATCGACACGCCCGCCACCAGGAGAGTCGGCGTCGACAGGTGCGGCCGGAACCGGGGCCAGGACAACCCGGCTATGGCCACCGCGACAGCAACCACCACCGATATCCCGGCAACAATCCACATCACGGTCACCGACGATACGTCTATCCCGTGCCGGGTAGCGGAGTGCCGAACGGCACTGTTCTCACCCGCGAATGGTGCCGAACGGCATCTGGTTCGCCGGCCCCCACGTCGGGAGGTTGGTTACATGACGATCTCCAACGGCTGCCCCGAGCCCACCCGGCGGGAACGGGTGGCCGGACACATCGCCTGCCACTCCGCGTTGATCGGCTTCATCCCGATGCATCTCATGTGGGCGTTCGGCGTCACCCTCTGGACCAACGAAGCGAACTTCGACAAGTGGTACGACGACGGGGGCGGCAGCTATCTTTTCGTGCTCTCCGGAATGGCCGTGCTCGCCGGGATATTCGCGATGAGCCTGATACGACCCTGGGGAACGGTCTTCCCGCGCCGGGTGCCCTTCCTCGCGGGCCGCGAGGTCCCGCGCTGGCCGGTTGTCCTTCTGGCGGGCGTCCTCTCCGTCTTTCTCTTCCTCTACACGCTCTGGGCGATCTACGCGGCGTTCCTCTCGGACCTCAACGACGACCCGTCGAAGGAGGTCTTCGACGGCTGGATCATCTACTACGGCGTCCCGCAGTTCCTCATCTGGAGCGGCAGCCTGATGGTGGCCGGCTGGTCGTACTACCGCCGCACCGCCGAGCGCGCGGCGCGCAACAGGTCGCTCGCGGCTCCGCGGACCGCCGGCTCCTAGCCACGCCGTACAGAGGAGTGCCGAACAGCACCCGTTCTCTCCGCGAATGGTGCCGAACGGCATCTGGTTCGCCAGCCTCCACGTCGAAAGGCTGATCACATGTCGATCTTCACTTCCCGCTGGCCGGGATATGCGGCGGCGCTGTGGGCGCTGGCCTATGGCGCGCTCGGAGCCGGGTGGGCGCTGGGTGCGCCCGGGTACCCCTGGGGCGCAACCGATCCGGACCCGGATGGCGCCCTGTCGATCCTGGCGCGGACGACTCCGGGCTTCGGCTGGGTGATCGCCGCCTGCTGCCTGGCTACCGGGATCACGGCGTTGGCGTTGACCCGCAGGAGCAGCCGCCGCGCGCCGTTGTTCGCCGCCGGGGCGATCGCCGCGCTGCTGGTCCTGGTGATCCCCGACTCGCGGTTGCTGATGGGCGTCGCCTACACACCGCTGTTGCTCGTCGCTCCCGTCTTCGGCTGGGGCCTCGGCGGCGCCACCTTCGCGGACGCCTGGCCCTGGCCGGTGCTCAACCAACTCGTGTGCGTGCTGGGCGGCCTGCTGCTGGCCGCCGCGGCGCTGGCTTATCGACGCGGGGAGGAACGCGGACGCTGGTTCACTCCCCAGCGGGGGCGCGTAGCGGTGTACGTGGCGGTCGCGGTGCCGCTGGTGTACTGCGCCACCCGGTGGGCGTGGGCACTCGGCATCCCGCTCGGTGTGAGCGCGGAGTTTCTGGCCGAGGGCGAGGGCGGCCTGTGGCTGGCGGGCGCCTACCTGGCCACCTTCGGCGCGCTCGGCGGCCTGCTCACCCTCGGCCTGACCCAGCGGTGGGGCGAGATCTTCCCGCGCTGGATGCCCGGATTGCGCGGGAAAAGGGTGCCGCCGCTGGTTGCGGTCATCCCCGCCGGATTCGTCTCGATCATCGTCACCGTGGCCGGACTTACCTACCTCCGCTGGGCCGTCGCCGGCCAGTTCGCCCTGGCCGAATGGGGCGCCTGGCTACCGGAGTGCTTCTGGCCGATCTGGGGCACCGCACTGGGAACCGCCACCATCTCCTATCACCGGCGCCGTAGGACAACGGACCGGAAAGCGATTTCCGAAACGCCCTCGCTCCGGTTGTGACCAACCGGGCGTGGAGGTGACGCGTCTTGTGGAGGTGACCAGGGATCTTTGGTGGGACGGGTGCGTCAACGTTCGTGATCTGGGTGGCCTGGGGCGGGTCAGACCGGGTGCGGTGGTCCGCATGGAAGCGCCGACACGCCTGAGTGAGGCCGGGTGGGCAGCGGCCTGGGCGTACGGGGTCCGGACCGTCGTCGACCTGCGTCATGCCGACGAGTGCGTGCGGGACCGCGCGCCGAGACCGGCGGGGATCACGACCGTGCGGGTACCGCTGGAACCGGTCGGCACACCGTTCTACGAACATTGGAAACATATCGACAATCTGGCCTCACCGCTGTGCTTCCCCGCGATGCTGGCCGAGCACCCGGAGCCGGTGGTCGCCGCCGTGCGGGCGATCGCCAACGCCGCGCCGGGATGCGTCGTTTTCCATTGCGCCGGCGGCAAGGACCGGACCGGACTGCTCGCCCTCGTGTTGCTTACGCTGGCCAGGGCCACGCCGGAAGAGATCATCGCCGACTATCTGCGCACCTACGACCGGATGAAGCCGCGGTATGACGAACTCGGTGCCCGCGACCAGCTCACCGCCGTGAGCGAACTCCTCGCGAGCCGCAACACCACCATCGAAGCGTCGCTGACCTCAACGATCGCCTCACTGACGATGCCCGGTTTCCTCCTCGGCAACGGTCTGTCCGACACCGAACTCGCCGCCCTGCACACCCGCTTGGCCGGCTGAAGAATCGCCAATGTCAGACGTTGCCGACCTGGAGCACCAGTTTTCCAGGGGGTAGAGCGGGATTCGATGCGCGACAAGAGGCGGCGCGGCCTCGACGCCGGCAGACCTCGTTCCAACGCAGTGGCCCGTGCTGCCGCGCGCAAAGACCGGATAGCCGTCACCACCTTCCGCACCCCCGGCCAGGGAAGTGATCAGCCGGGACACGGTCGGGTCCGACACCACGCGCCCGAGCACCCAACTCGGCCCATGTCGGCTAGGCAATCACCGCCCAGGGCGACCGCGATCGCCAGATGCGGCACGACCCTGCCAGGACCACACGTCGCCAACGGCTTCCGGCACGGCGTGGTTTTCGTCCTGGGCGGCGGTTACGGGTTGGACAATCTGGTCGTCAAACCTACGACGGAAATGACATCAATGTACGACTCACTGGGAGGTAATGCAGGATGAACACGGCGATCGTGGTCGGCGGCGGGATCGGTGGCCTGAGCGCGGCGATCGGCCTGGAACGCGCCGGCTGGCAGGTGACGGTGCTCGAGCGAGCGGAGGAGTTCCGCCCGGTCGGTGCCGGTTTGACGTTTGCGCCCAACGGGGTCCGGGCACTGGACTGGCTCGGGGTGGGTGAGCAGCTCCGCGCGCACGGGATGGCACAGGGCGCGGCCGGGATCCGGGCGGCGTCGGGACGGTGGCTGCTGCGGGAGGACCTCGGGGAGATCCGTCGCCGGTTCGGGGTCTCCGGATACATGTTGCACCGGGCGGATGTGCACGCCATGCTCATCGGCGCGCTGCGGCACGCCGACCTGCGCACCGGGCAGCAGGTCACCGACGTCGACCCGGACACCGGAACCGTCGAGTTCCAGCTCACGACGGGCGGCACCGGCACGGCAACGGCGGATCTGGTGGTCGCCGCCGACGGGCTGCACAGTCCATTAAGGACACGGCTGTTTCCCGGCTACCCGGGGCCGACCTATGCCGGTTACCTCGTGTGGCGTGGCGTGGTGCCGAGCGAGGCGGCGGCCGGGATCGAGCTGGGCAGTGCGGTGTCCGAGAGTTGGGGCCGGGGCCAGCGGTTCGGGATCGTACCGCTGCTCGGCGGGCAGGTGTACTGGTTCGCCACACTGTCGGCGCTGCCCGGCTCGCACACCGAGGACGACATCGAGGCGGTCGCGCGGCGGTTCCGGAACTGGCACGACCCGATCCCGCGGCTGCTCGCGGCCACCCCACCGGAAGCGTTGCTGCGCCACGACATTTACTCCCTGGAGACACCTCTGCCGCGCTACTTCACCGGCCGGGTGCTGCTGCTCGGCGACGCCGCACACGCGGTCACCCCGGATCTGGGCCAGGGAGCGGTGCAGGCCCTGGAGGACGCCGCCACGCTCGGCGGGCTCGCCGCCCAACACGGCGATGTTTCGTCCATTGTGGACGCCTACGACCGGGCGCGGCGGGCGCGGACCCAGCGGCTGGTGCGAGTCTCGGCCTCGACTGGACGGATGACGCAATGGCGTCACCCGGTGGCTGCCGCGATCCGCGACACGCTCACCTGGCTCACCCCGTCGTCGGTGTATCTCCGGACGGTCGGCGAAACGTTCTCGTGGACGCCGGACCCAGCGTGGCCGGTGCCCGAGGCCAGGTAGCCAACGGGGACGCACGCGCCGACTTCGGCGCGGAGCGGGCAGCCCTGCTCTTCGAGCGATATGGCACCCGCGCGGCCGAGGTGGCCGCGTTCCTCCGCGCCGAACTCGAGCGTGATCCGCACGCCGAAAGGCCGGATCTCGGAGTCGGCGCGCGCCTCACCCGCGATTCGGTACTTCATCGCCCCGCGAGGCGGCGAACCGGGTCGACGACGTCCTCTACCGCCGCACAGACCTCGCCTTCACCGGCGTCGTGACCGACGACGTCGTCGATGCCGTGACCCAGGTCTTCGCCGAAGAACTCGGCTGGTCAGCCGCCGAGGCCGACGCCGAGCGCGAGCGAGTGCTCACCGTTCTCGCCGACTCACGCGGCCGAGCCGTGCGGATCCCGGCCAATTCGGCGGTGCACGCCGGATAAGCGCTATCCCAGGATGTTGGGCTGGTCGACCGCCCACAGCCAGGTGCCGTCCGGCTGGCGTCGCGCCACCTCGACGGTGACGGCTCCGTCCGTGAGTCGGGTCGAGGTGAGCGCGAGATCGCCGTTGACGAGGGCTGGTTGTTGCTCACCGGGGGTGAAGGTGGGTTTGTCGGCAAGCAGATGTTCGTAGGCCTGCCGGATCTGCTGGGTGCCGGTGGCCTGTCCGGTGGGAAGGGCCAGCACGGCATCCGCCTCGTAGAGGGCGACCAGGCCCGCTACGTCCCCGGCGTTGGCTCTTTCCACGAACATCCGGCCCAGGTCCTCGGGCGCCGCGGCTGCCTCGTGTCGTCGCAGGCGGTCGTCATGCATGGTTTGTGTCATCCTCCGAAAGGGATTCGTGCACGTCCTGGCGACGATCTCATGAGGGTCTGACATTTCGCCTTGCGGACAGTCCCGCCGCCGGCGTCGCGTGACGGCGAACACCGAAGCGGTCCACTCGGCCTTCCTCCAACACCGGGTTCGGCCACAAATTACTATGTGACATAGTAGTTTGTGGCGGCTGAAAGCCAAGGACCCAGTGGAGAGCCATATGCGGAACACAGCCCGACGGAACACCACCAGGCGCGACAGCATCCTGGTCGTCATGCTGGTACTGGCGGCGGCGGGACTGATCACCTATCTGCTGACCGGCCGGTCGGGCGAGGCGCGGCCGGACGCCGCCGGCGCGCCGCCGGGACAGGAGCAGCCGGCGAATCAGCAAGGTGGTCCGTCGAGCGAACCCGGGCGCGACACGGCCAATCCACTGGCGATCGGGAAGCCGGACGCACCGGTGAAGATGATCATGTATTCGGACTTCCGGTGCCCGTTCTGCGGGAAGTTCAGCCGGGACACCGAACCGGTTCTGGTGGACCGGTATGTCCAAACCGGAGTGCTGCGCATCGAGTGGCGTGATTATCCGATCTTCGGCGTCCAGTCCATCGATGCGGCGCGGGCCGGCCGGGCCGCGGCCGAGCAGGGCCGGTTCTGGGAGTTCACCCGTGCCGTGTATCAGGAATCGCCGCCCACCGGCCACCCGGATCTCACCCGGGACAAGCTGCGTGATTTCGCGGCGAAGGCGGGAGTACCGGACCTGGCCAGGTTCGAGGCCGATCTCGGCAGCAACCGGTTCGACTCCGCGATCCAGCAGGACCTGACCGAAGGCGGCACCATCGGGGTGTACAGCACGCCCACCTTCCTGATCAACGGCCGGCCGCTGCTCGGTGCCCAGCCCCTGGAGACCTTCACCGCCGCGATCGACGAGGCGGCGCGGTGACGGCCGAGATCGGCCTGCTCGGAGCGCTACTCGGCGGTGTGCTGTCCCTGTTGAGCCCCTGCTCGGCGTTGCTGCTGCCCTCGTTCTTCGCCTACGCATTCGACCGGACCGCGACGCTGGTGCGACGCACGGCCGCGTTCTATGCCGGACTGCTGCTCGTGCTGGTGCCGTTGGGGATGGGAATCGCCGCGGTGGGCTCGCTGGTCACGCGGTACCGGGACATCACCACGACGGTCGGCGGAGCGGTGATCATCGCCCTGGGAGTGGTCACGCTCGCTGGGCGCGGATTCGTGCTCGCACCGGCTCAGCGCGCTGCCGCCCGGATCACCGTGCGCTCCACGCTGTCGGTCTTCGCGCTCGGAACCGTGTACGGGCTGGCCGGATTCTGCTCGGGGCCGTTGCTCGGCAGCGTGCTGACCGTCTCCGCCACCGGTGGCGAACCCGTCTACGGCGGCGTGCTGATGGCGCTTTACGCACTCGGCATGGCGGCGCCGCTGTTCGTACTGGCGTTGCTGTGGGACAGGTTCGACCTCGGCCGCCGTTCCTGGCTGCGCGGCCGGGAACTGCGCATCGGTCCACTCCGGACGCACAGCGTCAGCCTGGTGTCCGGGCTGCTGTTCATCGGCATCGGCGTGCTGTTCCTGCTCACCGACGGGACCGCCAACCTCGGCGGGTTCGGCAGCGTCGACACCCAGTTCAGTCTGGAAGTGTGGGTGAAGAACACGCTGGGCAGCGTGCCGAACGCAGCCGCGCTCCTCGCAATCGTTGTTCTGCTGCTCGTGGTTTTGGTGATCCGGCTGATCCGGTCGCGACTGGCGGGACCGGAGAAGAACTCGGACACCTGACGAACATATAAATGATCACACAAGTTTCGGTGTCCGGTCAGCCCACCTGGGCGCGGCGGTTGATCCACATTTCGAAAACGTTGCTCGTGTGCCATTCCCGGGAAGCAACCACCGGCTGTCCCGACATGTCGTAGTCGACTTCGTCGAAGAAGAGGAGCGGCACGCCCTCCGGCACCGAGAGGTACTGGCTCTCCCGAGCGGTCGCGAGCACCGGAAGCAGCTTCGCGCGGCCGTTCCGGGCGCCGCGCCGGATGTTCTCGAGGAACTCGAAGAGCGACGGCCCGACCTCGCCGACGTGCGAGATCGGGATGATCTTCAGCGGCACCCGGTCGATGCTGTAGACAACGGGCCGGTCGTCGGCATACCGCACGCGCTCGAGGAGCAGGACCTTGTCTTCCTCGTCGAGCTGCAGCAGCTCCCGGGTGTCCTCGTCGGCGACCTCCTGCGACTGCTGGACGACCTTCACGCTCGGCGTGTAGCCGGCGTCCTGGATCATCGCGGTGTAGCTGAGGTTCAGGTCGAGCGAGTGACGGTTCGGCACGCGAGCGACGAAGGTGCCGGTGCCGTGGCGCCGGGGATGACCGACTGCAGTGCCACGACGAGCGGGTCGGCCGCGTCGGGAAGGTTCTCGTCGCCGACACCGGCGGCGACGCTGAGCGTGCTGATGCCCACGACGGCGAGCGTCACGAACGAGTACACGAGGGCGCGCGGAATGTCCTTGCCGGGGTTGCGGGCCTCCTCGACGGCCATCGGCAGGCTCTCGATCGCGAAGAAGAACCAGGCCGCGAGCGGCAGCGTCGCCCAGAATCCATCCGCTGGGAGACGTCGCTTGAGTCGGAAGCGGTAAGTAATTTTCGCACCGATATATCAAGCATGGTTCTAAATCAAACAGTCGGGATCCCAAAGGTCCCTTTCGAGCGATTCCAAGAAAACTCTGAGATTCGATCGGCACGCTTGACGGCAGCTGACATCACCGAAAAAAACCAACAGGAGCCAGGATGCCCACGTTCATCTCAGGACTGCCGGTGCACGTACTGGTCGTGCATGCCGTCGTGGTGCTCGTGCCGCTGTCGGTGCTGGGCACGATAACCATCGCGGCCTGGCCGGCGGCACGCCGGCGTTACGGCTGGCTCGTGGTCGGCGTGACCGCGCTCGCCACCCTGTCCATCCCGCTGGCGACCAGCAGCGGTGAAGACCTGCGCGACCGGCTTCCCCGCACAAGCCTCATCCGCACGCACGCCAGCCTCGGCGACGAGTTGTTGTTCTTCGTGGCAGCCCTGCTCGTGGTGGCCGCCGCACTGGTCTGGTTCGACCAGCGCCGGCGCCAAAGCGAAGCCGGCACGGGTTCGGAAAAGGAAACGGGGTCTGTCGCACTGAAGGTCGTCGGCGTGCCCGTGAAGGTGGTCGCCGGGACGCTCACGGCACTCACGGTGGCGCTGGCCGTCGTGTCCGCGGTTCAGGTCGTCCGCATCGGCGACTCCGGCGCCAAGGCCGCCTGGTCGGGCGAGCAGTACATCAGTCCGCAACCACACGAGGGATGACGCCGGAACGTCCCGACGGGTCGCCAGCCACCAGGTGGCGTCCCGAACTGATCTCCCCGAGTTGGCTACCCTGGCAAGGAGTGCTCCGAGGCCTGCGCCGCAATTGACCGGCCGATGGCGAATCGTGGAGATGAGCGAGTGGGACCGGGACGCCATCGACCTGGTGGAGCCGACGCCGATGAACTGGATGAGTAGTGAGCGAATAGCAATACTATGCATTCCTCGCGATCGGACTGACCGCTGGACGATGACGAGCGGGAACTGCTGCGCCGTTACCGCGACGGCGCCACACGGGGGGTCGCAAACGTACCTGCGTTGTAAGCGCCGCGAAAGGTGCGGTTCACGAGAAGCGCTGCCCGCGAGTGGGCAGCGCCTCTGGCTGTGGCCCGGTTGCCGGGGTTCGTCAACTGGTCAGCCCAACGCTGAGCCCGCAACGCCCAATAATTCCCGGGACCACCATTACGCTCAATCTCCCGAAACACCACCGAATGATCCTGACCGATCGAATCCCCAATCTCACGGTACGACATCCTCTTCTTGACCCCCAGCGCGATCATCTCACGCTCCATCGGCTCTTGCGGACGACCACGCCCCACCAGTCAGCACCTCTCACCACAACCAAGATCATCATCTCAGGTGGCGCACTGACCGATTGAACCTGCCTCGCCAGCAAGATCAACCCATTGGATCACATGATGCACTGACCCCTTGACATCGCCCCAGATCACCCAAACGTGTATCGAACGTACGTCCTAAAGTTGATAGCATGGTGGCATGTCCGAGGTGGCTCCCGTTTCCCGGTTGTGGCAGGTTCCCGATGGGGACCTGACCGCGCTGTTGGTGGCGTGTGAGCAAAAGCTGCGGACCGGCTACGCCGAGATGCTCGCGATCGTGGGGGANANCNAGCAGCGCGGGTTGGGCAAGTCCTTGGGGTTCAAGGACAATGTCGCGTTCNTGACGGATGCGTTGCGGATTTCTGCACGGGAAGCCANACAGCGCATCGACCATGCNGCGGCCACCATGNCGTCCTCGTCGCTGACCGGGGTGCCGCAACCCCCACCACAGGCCGCCACCGGGCAAGCCCTGACCGCNGGGGACATTAACGCAGAACANGTCCAGGCGATNACNACGACNATGCAGGCGTGCCCGGCCGGGATTCCGGTCGAGCAGCGCGAGGCGGACGAGCGGATTCTGGTGGAGCTGGCTCGGCAGGCCGGNCCNGANGCNGTGCGCAAAGCCGGCCGCCGGCTGTGCGCNNTCTGGGANCAGGACACCGCNCCACCAGCCGACAAGGAACGCGAGCAGGCGGACCCGTTNCGGCGGCTGGACATCCGTCACCGACAGGACGGCAGCATCCGCTTCAGCGGTGACCTCGACGCCGAAACCGCCGAGATCCTCGACGGACTACTCGGNCCGCTGGCGAAACCACACAAGAACCCCGAGACCGGCGAGCATGATTCCCGCAGCCCCGCCGAACGCGCCGGAGACGCACTGGCTGAGATCATCGCNNTGGCCGCNCGNTGCGACGANNTNGNNACCCAGGGCGGTGAACGCGCCGTGATGATCGTGTCCATCACCCTCGCCGAACTCCAAGACCGCGCNAGGCACGCCTTCCTNGACNTCCCCGGGATNTCNAGNGTGGACGGNCTCCGGCGCCTGGCATGTGAATCGAAGGTGGTGCCCGCGATCTTCGGCAACCAAGCCGCACCCCTGTATGTAGGGGATGCTTCCCGGTTCGCCACCCCGGCTCAGCGTCGCTACCTGACCGCCCGAGACCGCGGATGCGCGTTCCCGGGCTGCACCCGTGGTCCTAAATGGACAACCCCGCATCACGTGGTGGCTTGGTCAGTGGACAAGCGCACCGATGCTGACAACCTCGTGCTCCTGTGTGCTCGCCATCACCGAATGATCCACCACACGCAGTG
>NZ_JAFB01000062.1 GCF_000519205.1 Amycolatopsis taiwanensis DSM 45107
AGATTTCGAGCCGGCTCCACATAACGGGGCGTCAATCGCTGGTTTCTTGTGTGTACCTTCTCGTCTCGCTCACCGGACCCGCACCATCTGGCAGTACTGGTACGCTCCGACTTTGTCAGGGCCGCTTGCCACCCAAATCCCAACACTCCCAACAGGATTCAGGCTGCCCTCAGCTTCACCCAACCGCTGCGACAGCCAGGCGACGAAGGTCTTTCACCTCCATTCGGTAAACAAGCGCCTCATGGCGCACCTTCAGACGGTGGTGAGCCCGGCATAAGCAGGTGAGGTTGGTTTTGGCGGTGTGGCCGTTTTGCCGCGTCGGTAGTCGCGGTGGTGGTCGATGTCGGAGCGTTGTGCGGGCCGTCTGCAACCGGGCGCGCGGCAGGTGCGGTCGCGGACGCGGACGAATTCGTCGAGGGCGGCGGGTGGCTTGTAGCGGGTGCGTCCGACGTCGAGCACGGCGCCGGAGACGGGGTCGCAGGTGACCTTGCGCCACACGCTGTTGGGGTCTGCCATGATCTGGCGGGCGATCTCGCCCGGGATCGGGCCATGACCTTCGAGTTCGCATCCTGTGTTGGCGATGCCTAGTGCGGCGTCGATGGGCACGTGGATGTAGACCTGGGCGAGAACGCCGGGCAGGCCCTCGTGCTTACCCAGGGCGAGATCCGCCAGGACGTCGGCTCGGAGTTGGTCGAGAGTGCGGTCCTCGTCCTTGGTGTTCAGTTTGCGGGCGATGCCATCAACCTTGGCGTAGATCGCGCTCGCGATCTCGGCGGGCAGATACACCCAGAGCGAGGCCATTCCTTCCTCGGCATGGATGAGTTCGACCCGGCGATCCTTGCGGCGTTTCTTCGCCCGCTCCGCATACCCGTCAGGGTCGATGGCGCAGACGGCGTCCCGTGCCATCCGCCGGATCTTTTCGGAGTCCTTGCCTGCCAAGCGTCCGGCGATACGGTCGTCCACCGCGCGGGCCTGCTCGTCCGCCAACGTGGCGGTCACGTCGCACACTTTGCATGCGGTGCGCAGGTCGACCTCGCCGTGCTCCATGGCCGCCAACAACTTCGGTAGTCGGGTGGTCAGTACCTCCGCCGCATCGACCAGACCGGCGGCGGCCTGTCTGCTGATGGACAGTTCGAGCGCGATTTCATCCGCCACCCACCTGGTATCACCCCGAACCTTACATAATCGAGCGATGGCACGGACCTGGACGGCTTCGGCCCGGCACACGGCTTCCCGGGCCACGGTCATGGTCTCGACCGCGGCGTGATCGGACATGCGGGCGATGTCGTCGCCACACAACGAAAACAAGTCATACATCAACGGAGAACCCCTCACTCACAGACGGAATACCACAAATTATATCGATCAAACGAGCGATAGTCCATCGAACATGTCGTGAAAATGCGCCACTGGGCTGGCCTTTCGGCATACGCTCGTGCGTGAACGATGAGTTTGGTCGGCGGCTCGGGTCTACCCTGGTATGACTCGAATCATCGCGGACATATCAGTCTCCCTCGACGGCTTCGTCACCGGACCCGACCCTGGCCCGGACAACGGTCTGGGCACCGGCGGCGAGGCCCTGCACACTTGGGCGTTCTCCGAAGACCCCGACGACGGCCGGTTCCTGCGCGAGGGGACCGCCCGCTCGGGTGCGGTCGTCCTCGGCCGCCGGCTCTTCGACGTGGTCGACGGGCCCAAGGGCTGGAACGACGACGTCGGCTACGGCGCCGGAGAGGTCGGCAAGCCCGCATTCGTCGTCGTGACGAGCTCGCCGCCGAAGTCGGTGCGGCTCACCGACCTCGACTGGACGTTCGTCACCACCGGTCTGCCCGACGGCATCACCGCCGCGCGCGAGCGCGCCGAGGCGGCGTCGACGCCCGCCGGGACGCCATGCTCAGCGGCGGATGCGGGTCATTTCCGGGTCGACCAGTGGTTCGGTGGCGACGGTGGCGCGCACCTTCCGGTTGAAGTACTGGATCTCCACCGGGGTGCCGGGCGGAAGCGGCGCGGGTAGCCAGGCGTAGGCGATGGGCCTGCCGATCGTGTGCCCGAACGCGGCCGAGGTGACGTAGCCGGCGGCTTCGCCGTCGACGAACACCGGTTCGTTGCCCAGCACGATACTGCGGCCGTCGTCCACGGTCAGGCAGGTGAGCCTGCGAGTGACGCTCTCGTCGTTGAGTCCGGCGATCGCGTCGTAGCCGATGTAGCCGGTCTTCTTCTTGTTGACCGCGAAGCCGAGACCGGCCTCGTACGGGTTATGCTCGGTCGTCATGTCCACGCCCCACGACCGGTAGCCCTTCTCCAGGCGGAGGCTGTTGAACGCGGCACGCCCGGCGGCGACGGCGCCCAGCGGCCTGCCGGCTTCCCAGAGTACGTCCCAGAGCTTCTGGCCGTATTCAGCGCTGGTGTAGATCTCCCAGCCAAGCTCGCCCACATAGGACAGTCTCATTGCGACGACCGGAATACCGGCGATGTGGGCGCGCGTTAGCCGGAAGTACTTGAGCGCCTCGTGCGAAAAGTCCTCGCCGGTCAGCGGCTGCACCAGGTCGCGGGCCAGCGGTCCCCACACACCGACACAGCAGGTGCCGCCGGTGATGTCGCGAACGGACACGCTGCCGTCGGCCGGCGCCTCCCGTTGGAAGTGGTCGAAATCGAGGTTGCCGTTCGCGCCGACCTGGAACACGTCTTCCGAGAGCCGCGCCACGGTCAGGTCGGAGCGGGTCCCGCCGCCTTCGTCCAGCGCGAGGGTGTAGGTGACCGAGCCGACGGACTTGTCCATCTTGCCGGTGGTCAGCCGGTGCAGGAACTCGACCGAGCCCGGTCCGCTCACCTCGAGGCGCTTGAGCGACGTCATGTCGTACAGCGCCACCGCTGTGCGAGTCTTCCACGCCTCCACCGCGGCGATCGGTGAGTGGAACATCGCCGACCACGCGTCGCGCGACGGGGCCTGCCACTCCGACGGAAGTTCCTTGACCAGCCGGGCGTTGGCCTCGTACCAATGTGGACGCTCCCAGGCGTGCGCCTCCAGGAAGAACGCCCCCAGCTCTTTCTGCCGTGCGTGGAACGGGCTGACGCGGATCTCGCGTGGGGAAAGCTTGGGCTGCAACGGGTGTACCACGTCGTAGACTTCCACGAAGTTCTGCTGCGAGGTCTCCCGGACGTAGGCGTCGGTCGTCTCGATCTCGTCGAACCGATGCACGTCGCAGCCATGCAGCGCGATCTCGCTGCGTCCGTCCACGAGCACCTGTGCGACGGCCCGCGCGACGCCCGCCGAATGGGTCACCCACACCGCCTCAGCGATCCAGAAGCCCGCGACGTCCGGGGACTCGCCGACGAGCGGGCCGCCGTCGGGGGTGAACGAGAAGATGCCGTTGAACCCGGTCTCGATCTTCGCGGCGCCCAGCGCCGGCAGCAGGGTCTTGCTCTGCTCCCAGGACGGCGCGAAGTCCTCCTCGGTGAACGGCAACATCGACGGCATCGCCGCCTCGGTGACGTCGCCCTCCGGCAGGTCGGACAGGCGGACCGGCATCGGGCGGTGCGCGTAGGAACCGATGCCGAGACGGTCGTTGTGTTCGCGGTAGTACAGATCGTTGTCCTGGTGCCGCAGGATCGGAAGCCGTGCCTCGATCGCGTCGTCGTTGCGGCCGACGAGTTCGGCGACCTGCCCAGTGCGCACGTACTGATGTGCCAAGGGAAGCAGCGGAACCTTCATGCCGACGAGGTCACCGACCGCCGGGCCCCAGAACCCGGCGCAGGACACCACTATGTCGGCGGGGATTTCTTCATCGGCGTCGGTGCGCACCCCGGTCACCCGGCCGCCCTGTTGCAGCACCTCGGTGATCCGGGTCGAACCGCGGAATACCGCACCACACGCCGTGGCCCGCCGGATCAAGGCCTGGACGGCGCGCGCAGCCTTGGCGAGCCCGTCGGTCGGCGTGTGGAACCCGCCGAGTATGCGTTCGCGATCGAGCAACGGGTGCAGTTCGACGCACCGCTCGGGGCCGACGACCTCACCGGGCACGCCCCAGGACGTGGCCCAGCCCTGCCTGCGATGCAGTTCGGCGAACCGCTCCGGGGTCGTGGCGACCTCCAGGCCGCCGACCTGGTTGAAGCACCAGGCGCCGTCCACGTCGAGACTCTTGAACTTCTCCACGGTGTAGGTGGCAAACTGGGTCATGGCCTTGGACGGGTTGGTCTGGTACACCAGTCCGGGCGCGTGGGACGTGGAACCGCCGGTGAGCGGCAACGGGCCCTGGTCGACGACGGTGACCCGGGTCCAGCCGCGCGCGGTGAGCTCGTCGGCCAGGTTCGCCCCGACGATGCCGGCTCCGATGATGACGACGCGTGGGGTGGCGCTCATGATAGGTCTCCTCCCTGAACGGTGCCACTCATTGGCGGCATGAGTGACTCGTTACTGCCGAAATCCGGCATGAACTCCGCACTCATGGGCGGAACTCTTCGGCCGCGTCGAGGAGCCACTCCGCGAGGTAGCCCGCGAACGACGGCCGCACGAACAGCCGGAGGTCCTCCTCGCCCAGCGCCAGGATCAGCACACCGGCCCGTCCGACGAGGGTCTGCGCGCTGGATCCCGCCGAGAACACCGACGGCCGCAGGTCCAGCGAGCACCCGAAGGACAGCAGCTCTCGGGCCAGGGAGCCGCGTAGCCGGATACTGGTCCGCTGTGCGGAGACGTCGACCGCCGCGCCGTCGTAGGCGGACGCGGCCCAGCCGAGGTCGTGCTCGAGTTCGTGCGGAAGGCTGCGGGCCGAGGTCACCAGCCACTCGTCCGGGCCGAGCCAGATGATCTGCCCGTCGGCGGTGTGGGTCCACGTGTTCGGCTCGACCGGCAGGGCGGCACCCAGCATCCGGCCCAGTGCCTCCGCGCCGGGACCCGCCGGATCGATGCGCAGGTCCACCGCGGCGATCTCGTCTTCGGCCCGCACAACCAGCCCGTCGACGGCCGAGGTCAGCTCGGCCAGCGCGGGTTTCCACGCCTCCAACGGGTGCGCACGGTAGAGGGTGTCACCCATCGCGGCGTGCTCCTTCCTTGTCCACCAGCACGGTTTCGCCGATCTCCGCTTCGACGAGCGCACCGTCCACCGGCACGTGCACGAGGTCCCCGATGCGGGCGCGGCCGTTCTTCACCAGCGCGAGCGCGAACGGGCGGCCCAGCGCGGCACTGTGGTAGCTGGACGTGACGTGCCCGAGCATCGGGACCGGCGGCTCGGGCAGAGTGCCGCCCGGTTGCCGTTCGACGATCTGCGAACCCTCGGGCAGCCGGGTGCGGCGGTCGGTCGGCAACAGCGAGACGAACTGCTTGCGCATCGGGTTCTGGTTCTCCGGGCGGGAAAATGAGCGCTTGCCGATGAAGTCCTCCTTCTTCTTCGACACCACCCAGCTCATTCCCAGATCGTGCGGAGTGACCGTGCCATCGGTGTCCTGCCCGATGATCGGGTATCCCTTTTCGGCACGCAGTACGTGCATCGTCTCCGTGCCGTACGGGGTGATGCCGTGGGGCTCGCCGGCTTCCAGCAAGCGCTTCCACAGCGAAAGCGCGTACCAGGAGTTGACGTTCACCTCGTAGGCCAGCTCGCCGGAGAAGGAAATCCGGGCGAGCCGGACTCCGACCCCGTCGAGCGTGGTATCCCGCCACGACATGAACGGAAACGCTTCGTTGGACACGTCGACGTCTTTGAAAAGCTCACCGATCACCACACGCGAGCGCGGGCCGACGACCGGGAACACCGACCATTGCTCGGTGACCGACGCGAGGTGCACCCGCAGGTCCGGCCACTCGGTCTGCAGCCATTCCTCCATCCAGTCGAGGACCGGGGCCGCACCGCCGGTGGTCGTGGTGACCAGGAACCGGTTCTCGGCGATCCGCAGCACCGTCCCGTCGTCGATGACCATGCCATCGTTGCCGCACATCACGCCATAGCGCACGCGGCCGACCTTGAGCGTGCTCATCATGTTGGTGTAGATACGGTCGAGCAGCACCCCCGCGTCCGGGCCCTGCACGTCGATCTTGCCCAAGGTGGACCCGTCGAGAATGCCGACGCCGTTGCGAGTCGCGGCACATTCGCGCAGCACGGCGGCGTCTATATTTTCGCCGGGTTTGGGGTAGTAGCGGGCGCGCTTCCACTGGCCGACGTCCTCGAACACCGCACCGGCAGCGACGTGCCAGGAGTGCAGCGACGTGACCCGTTCGGGGTCGAAGAGGTGCCCGTGCTCGCGGCCCGCCAGCGCGGCGAACGCGACCGGGGTGTAGGGCGGACGGAACGTCGTGGTGCCCAGCTCCTCGATCGCGCGCCCGAGCAGTTCCGCGGCGATGCCGGAGGCGATCACGCCGGACGTCTTGCCCTGGTCGTGTGCGGTGCCGATCGTGGTGTAGCGCTTCACGTGCTCCACCGACCGCATGCCCGCTCCGACGGCACGGCCGATGTCGGCGACGGTGGCATCGCGCTGGATGTCCACGAACTGGCGAGCGGGGTCGCCTTCGGTGCGCCACAACACTTTCACCGGAAGGCGTGCGGGTTCCGGCTCGGTCGAGGGTGCTTCGTCGCCCGCGCCATCGCGCAACACGCCCGCGAGGTCGAACGTGCCGTTGGCGGCACCGATCACGGAGACACCGTTTAGCGTGCCGGTGGGCCGGAACGCGCCGAGTGCCGGGTCATAGGCGAGTTCGCCCTTGACGTGGCTGAACAGGTGCACCGCCGGATTCCAGCCGCCGGAGACCAGCAGCAGGTCGGCGGGCAGGCGCACGACGCCGTCACCCTCGCGGGCGAGCACGCCGGACACTCGATCCTGCCCCTCGGTACCCGTGACCACAGTGGACTGGTGAACAACGATTCCTTGCTCGTCGCAACGGGTTTTCCACTCAGCCGGTGTACTGTCCCGTGCATCCAATACGGTCACGTTCGCGCCGGCACCTGCCAGATCGATCGCTGCGGCATACGCGGCGTCGTCACTGGTGAACACGACGATTTCGCGCCCGGCCAGCACGCCGTAGCGATGCAGGAAGTCACGTGCCGCCGAGGCGAGCATGTTGCCCGGCCGGTCGTTGTCCTCGAACACGATAGGCCGCTCGATCGCACCGGTGGCCACGACCACCTTCAGCGCGCGGATGCGATGCACGCGCTGCCGGGACTTCTTCGCCAGCTCGGCGGTGCCAAGGGGGTCTGGGGGCTTGCCCCCAGCGGGGGTGTGGGGGCTGTGCCCCCACAGGACACAGGGGTCTGGGGGCTTGCCCCCAGGCGGGGCCTGGGGGTTCCACCCCCAGACAACACGGTGATCGGTGCGACGCTGGAGCGCGAGCACGAACCCGTCGTCGTACTGGCCGAACGCGGTGGTCCGTTGCAGGTGTACCACTTCCGGGTGCCGCGCCAGCTCGGCGGTGACCTCGTCGACGAATTCCCGCGCGGGGCGCCCGTCGATCCGCTCGGTGCCGGTGAGCGTGCCACCGGCTTCGGCACGGTCGTCGACCAGGACGACGCTCTCCCCAGCCCGGGCCGCACTGCGCGCGGCGAGCAACCCGGCGGGCCCGGCGCCGATCACCAGCGTGTCGGCGTGGGTGTGCTTGCGGTCGTAGCGGGCCGGGTCGGCGGCATCGGCGAGGCGGCCCTGCCCGTTCACCCCGCGGGCGACGAGCCCGTCGGTCAGCTCGACGACGGTGGCCTGCAGCATCTCCGGGAACGGTTTCTCGATCTGCACGAGCCCGGTCGGGTCCTCGGTCCACGCGGCGCCGATTCCGCGCGGGCGTCCGAGTTTCACGCTCGTGCCAACCAAATGTACGTCGTTGGCCAGCAGCGCGGAGGCAAGCGTGTCACCGGGGTGACCGGAATAGGTGCGGCCGTCGAAGGTGAAGGTGAGCGTGCGGCCGCGGTCGATCCGGCCGTATCCGTCCACGCGGCTCACGCGATCACCTCCTGGTCAGCCCCGACCACAGCAGGCGCCGGCTCGCCGATCTTGTAGGTGGCGAGGAACCGGTAGGTGCGCGTGTCCCGGACGGCGTTGAACCAGCGCCGGCAGCCCGCGCTGTGGCTCCACCGCTCGGGGAACGGGCCATTCGGATTGTCTCGGTAGAACACGAATTCCGCCCAGTCCTGATCGGACAGTTCGGCGGGCTGGTCCGGATAGGACACGTGCGCCTGGCCGCCGTAGCGGAACTCGATCTCTTCGCGGGGTCCGCACCAGGGACAGTGAATGAGTTGCATGGTGGCTCCTAGTGGGCGACGGCGGCAGCGCCGTGCTCGTCGACGAGAGCACCGGTCGTGAACCGGTCCAGGCCGAACGGGGCGACATAGGGATGCGGCTTGCCATGCGCGATCGTGTGCGCGTAGCACCAGCCGATCCCGGGCGTGGCCTTGAACCCGCCGGTCCCCCAGCCGGAATTGACGAACACGTTCTCGTACGGGGTGTGCCCGACGATGGGGCTCGCGTCCGGCGTGACGTCCACGATCCCGGCCCAGGAGCGCAGCAGGTGCGCCCTGGCGAAAACCGGGAACAACTCCACCGCCGCGGCCATCTGCCGTTCGATGATGTGGAACGCCCCGCGCTGGCCATAGCCGTTGTAGGAATCCACACCCGCGCCCATCACCAACTCTCCCTTGTGCGCCTGGGAGACGTACACGTGCACGGCGTTGGACATCACGATCGTCGGGTGCACCGGCTCCAACAGCTCGGAAACCAGTGCCTGCAACGGATGCGACTGCAACGGAGTGCGGACGCCCAGCATGTCGAGCAATACCGAGGTATGCCCGGCCGCACACAGCGCGACGGTGCCACAGGCGATGTCGCCGCGGGTGGTGCGCACCCCGGTCACTCGATCACCGTCCACAGTGAACCCGGTGACCGCACAGTCCTGGATCAGGTCGATCCCGGCCTCGTCCGCGCGGCGCGCGAAGCCCCAAGCGACATAGTCGTGCTTCGCGATGCCCGCGCGCGGCTGGTAGGTGGCCCCCTGCACGGGATACCGGATGTCCTCGGCGATATTGACGATCGGGCAGATTTCCTTCACCCGCTCCGGGCCGATCCACTCCGCGTCGATGCCGTTGAGCCGGTTGGCCTCCACCCGGCGGACCGAATCGCGGACGTCCTGCTCGGTATGCGCGAGGTTCAGCACTCCTCGCTGGGAGAACAGAATCGGGTAACCGAGGTCGTCTGCCAAGCCCTCCCAGAGTTTCAAGGAATGCTCGTAGATCGCGGCGGATTCGTCCCACAGGTAGTTGGAGCGGATCAGGGTCGTGTTGCGGGCCATGTTGCCGCCCGCGAGCCAGCCCTTCTCCAGCACCGCGACATCGGTGATGCCGTGGTTCTTCGCCAGGTAGTGCGCGGTCGCCAGGCCGTGCCCGCCACCGCCGACGATCACGACGTGGTAGGACTTCTTCGGTTCCGGGTTCCGCCACAGAAAGTCCGGATGCTCCGGCAGGTGCGCACCGGGGGGCGTGCGGGCGCTCATGCCTTCTCCTCCGCGAGTTTGCGCGCGACCGCGATCGTGTCGACAGGACGCTCCTTGCGAGCCTGGGTGCCCCAATGCGGACGGGCGCCCTGCCGCCCCGATAGCGGGGCCTGACGGCGGCGCGCTCTCTGGTCGGCTTGGGAGCGGCGGCTTGATATAGCGCTACTCATGCCGTCAGCTCCGGGTAGAGCGGGTGGCGTTCGGCGAGTTTCGTGACGCGGGCGGCCAGGGCGTCCAGCCTGGCCTCGCTGATCGACGGCCGGAGTGCCAGCGCGATCACGTCGGAGACCTCGGCGAAATCCTCGTCGCCGAACCCGCGGGCGGCCAGTGCCGGCGTGCCGATCCGCACGCCGGAGGACACCATCGGCGGGCGCGGGTCGAACGGCACCGCGTTGCGGTTGACAGTGATCCCCACCCGGTGCAGCCGGTCCTCGGCCTGCTTGCCGTCCAGCTCGGAATTGCGCAGGTCCACCAGAACCAGGTGGACATCGGTACCGCCGGAGACGACACCGACGTTGTCCTCTGCCAGCAACCGGTCGGCGAGAATCCGCGCGCCGGCGAGTGTGCGCTCCTGACGCTCCCGGAACGCCGGCTCCCCGGCCAGTTTGAAGGCCACCGCCTTGGCCGCGATGACATGCTCCAGAGGGCCGCCCTGCAGCCCCGGGAAAACGCTGGAGTTCAGCATCTTCCCCAGCTCCTTCGGCGCGAGAACGACCCCGCCGCGCGGACCGCCCAGCGTCTTGTGCGTGGTGGAGGTGACCACGTGCGCGTGCGGCACGGGCGACGGGTGCAGCCCCGCCGCGACCAGCCCGGCGAAATGCGCCATGTCCACCATCAGGTAGGCACCCACCTCGTCGGCGATGCGCCGGAACTCCGCGAAGTCCAACTGGCGTGGGTAGGCCGACCAACCCGCGATGATCAGCTTCGGACGATGCTGGATCGCCAGCCGCTCCACCTCCTGAAGGTCGACCAGGTGGTCGTCCGCGCGCACGTGGTACGGCACGGCCTTGAAGTACCTGCCGGAGAAGGTCAGCCGCATCCCGTGCGTCAGATGCCCGCCGTGCGCGAGGTCCAGACCGAGGAAGGTGTCACCGGGATCGAGCAGCGCGGCCAGCACCGCGGAATTCGCCTGGGCGCCGGAATGCGGCTGAACGTTCGCGTACTCGGCGCCGAACAGCGCCTTGACCCGGTCGATCGCCAGGCGCTCGATCACGTCCACGTGCTCGCAGCCGCCGTAGTAGCGACGGCCGGGATAGCCCTCGGCGTACTTGTTGGTCAGTACCGAGCCCTGCGCCTGGATCACGCTCAACGGCGCGAAGTTCTCGCTCGCGATCATCTCCAGGGTGCCGCGCTGGCGCGCCAGCTCCTGGCCCAGCGCCGCGTGGACCTCCGGGTCCGCCTCCGCCAGCGGCAGGCCGAGCACCTCGCGCGCATCTGGACGATCAACCGTTACGGACATTCGGCCAGCCTCTCGTCGTATCTATGTTCGCGAATTGATATATCAAACGGTAAACGCCGGGACCCGAACAAACAACACCGGTTTTGGCCCGGGTCAGCCGGAAATCGCGGCCACCACCCAGTCGCGGAACTCGCCGATGTGGTGCTCGCTGGGCACGAGGACACCGCCGCCGGCGTAGGCCCGGGAGGACATCGAGGGCTGACAGCGCTCGCAGGCGTCGAAATCCTGCTGGTTGACCCGATGGAACAACTCCACCGAATGCGAGAGGTCTCGCCCGCTGTCGACGACCTCCTGCGTGAACAGCCAGTCGCACTCGACGATCGTGCGGTCCACCGCCAACGGGTACATCCGATGGAAGATGACGTGGTCTGGCACCAGGTTGATGAACGCCTGCGGGTTGATCGTGATCGCGTAGTAGCGCCGGTCGTGGTTCTCCCCGATCCCGGCGAGCGTGGTGAAGCCGGCACTCCCGTCCACGGTGAACCCGGCGACCTCCGCACCGAACTCGGCGCCGTGGCCCACGTAGTACTGCGCGGCGTAGCCGTCGGCGAACTCCGGGAGCACGTCGGTCAGCTCCGGATGGATGGTCGCGCAGTGATAGCACTCCATGAAGTTCTCGACGATCAGCTTCCAGTTCGCCCGGACGTCGTAGGTGATCCGCTTGCCGAGCGCGAGTTCGCCTACCCCCCACCGGTCAATGACGTCCGAACCGCCCAGCCGCGTGGAGACCGCGGCCTGCACGGTGTCGACGAAGGACGGCGGCTCGTCGGCGAGGCTGACCCAGACGGTGCCGAGCCATTCCCGCAGCGCGACCTTGATCAGCCCGTACTCGTCACGGTTCACGTCCTTCATGGAGTTGAGGTTCGGGGCGGCGAAGAGCGAACCGTCGAGGTGATAGGTCCAAGCGTGGTAAGGGCACTGGATTGACCTGCCGACCGTGCCGGACTCCGCCACGCACAGCCGGGCGCCACGGTGGCGGCAGACGTTGAGGAACGCCCGCAGCCGGCCATCGCGGCCGCGCACGATGAGGACCGCTTCTCCCCCTACCTCGACGTTACGGAAGCTGCCGGAGGTGGGCAGGTCGGCGCTGCGCGCCGCGGCGAACCAGTTCCGCCGGAAGATCCGGGACTGCTCGAGGGAGAAGACGGTGGGATCGGCGTAGTGCGACCCGGGCAGCGTCGGGATCAGGCTCGAGGCCGGCTCCGGTTGCTGGTCCCGGACTTCGACAGAGCTCATGAACGTCCTTTCTTGCGGTGGAAGAAGAAACGGACGGCGGCCTCGGGCAGGCGAGCGCCGCCGTCGCCCTGCGGAAGACGGAGGGATCGGGGTCAGGCCGGGCGGGCCGCCAGCTGGCGACGCCACCGGCCGAACGAACGGGCCCGGTCGATGGCGACGACCGCCACCGGGCTACCGACGCGATCGCGGTACACCGCAACGAAATCGAAGGAGTCGGGGTCGCCTTCGATGATCTCGACCCGTGCGCCGGGCGTGCGGTGCCCGGCGAACTGGATCCGGTGACCGTACTGGTCCGACCAGAAGTAGGGCACGCCGTGGTGAGGCGCGGGGGTGTGTTCCCGGCCCAGCAGCGTCGACGCGGCCGAGACCGGCTGCTGCACCGCATTGGTCCAGTGCTCCATGCGCACAGCCGCACCGAGATGCTCGCGATGGGAGTTCGCGCAGTCTCCTACCGCGACCACGCCGGGGATGTTCGTCGCACAGCGTGCGTCGGTCAAGACACCGTCGTCGAGCACCACGCCGGAGCCCTCGAGCCACTCCACGCACGGCGCGGCGCCGATGCCGAGCACCACCACGTCGGCTGGCAACTCCCGGCCGTCGGTCAGCCGGACGCCGGTCACGCGCTGCTGCCCGATCAGCCCGGCGAGCCCGACTCCGGTGTGCAGCCGGACGTCCCGGGTGGCGTGCAACCGGGCGCACACCTCGCCCATCTCCGCGCCGAGCGGCCCCTGCAATGGCACGGACGCGATCTCCACCACGTCCACCTCGACGTCCATGAGCGCCGCGGTCGACGCGATCTCGGAGCCGATGAAGCCGGCTCCGATCACCACGAGGCGGGCACCCGCCACAAGCTCCTTGCGCAGCGCCGTCGCATCGTCAAGGGTTCGAAGGGTGTGCACGCCCTCGAGCATCGTCCCCGGCAGGCTCCTCGCCCTGGCGCCGGTGGCCAGCACGACGCCGTCGGAGACGATCCGCTGCCCGTCGTCGAGCACGACCGCGCGTTCCGCGGCGTCGAGCGCGACCGCGGTGCGCCCCAGCCGCCAGTCCGCGAGAAGAGTTACGTCCTCCGGAGTGGACAGCTTCAGATCGTCCTCCGAAACCGTCCCGGCCAAGAATTCTTTCGACAACGGGGGGCGGTCGTACGGCGCGTACGTCTCCTCCCCGACGACGATGATGCGGCCCGCGAAACCCTGGTCCCGCAACGCCCGCGTCGTCGTGAGGCCGGCCAGCGAGGCCCCGACGACGGTGATCACGCGCATCATCTGGCTTCTCCGGCCAGCACCGCGACCCCGTCCGACGCCGCTGCCTCGACGGTCTCGTTCACGTACACCAGCCCGTCGGACACGAGAACCTCGTGGGTCCGCACGGGCTTGCGGGCGGGCGGACCGCTCGGCCGCCCGGTGCGGAGGTCGAAGCACGCGGCGTGCAGCGGGCACTCGACCGCGCACCCTTCGAGCCACCCGTCCGAAAGCGAAGCGTCCTGATGGGTGCACGTGTCGTCGATAGCGTAGAAAGTCCCGTTCACATTGAAGACTGCGATGGCGACGTGGCCCTGCACGCGCACGGCCTCTCCGGCCGGAATATCGGAGGTCGCCCCAACTAAGATCATCGTTGCTCCTGTTACTCGCGGAACACGACATGCGATATACCGCAGAGCATCCGGCAGTCCCCCATTTCCCGTCAATTAACCGGTCCAACATTCCGCCCCAAGAGCTTCGGAGTTGCAACATGTACAACAATGGCGACGACGCGGGGTCCGCGGAGCCCCGGACACCGAGCCAGGCCGTGGACCGGGCATTGTCGATGCTCACCCTTCTGGCCCAGCGCGGCCCCTCGGGAGTGACCGAACTGGCGCGCGAGATCGGGGTGCACAAGTCCACCGCCTCGCGGCTGATGGCCGCGCTGGAGAAGTACCGGTTCGTCGAGCAGGACGGCCGCCGGGGCAAGTACCGGCTCGGCTTCGGCATCGTGCGCCTCGCCGGCGCGACCGCCGCCCAGCTCGACATCGCCGGGGAGAGCCGGCCGGTGTGCGTCCGGCTGGCGTCGGAACTGCGCGGGACGGTGAGCCTCAGCGTCCTCGAGGGCGGCAGCGCGACGGCCATCGTGCAGGAGCCGGACACCGAGCGGAACTGGATCGGCCTGCGGGTGCCGCTACATGCCACCGCGAGCGGGAAAGTGCTGCTCGCGAGCTTCGGGTTCGAGGATCTCGGGGCCGCCCTCGCCGGCCCCCTCGAACGCTTCACCCCGCAGACCGTCACCTCGCCGGGCGCGCTGCTGGCCGACCTCAGCCGGGTCCTCGACCGCGGCTGGGCCGCGGCCAGCGGTGAGTTCGAACCCGATCTCAACTCGGTCGCCGTCCCGGTCCGCGGGCCCGGCGGACGCATCGCCGGGGCGCTGAGCGTGTCGGCCGGGGCCGATCACCTCGGGGTCGCGGACTTCCAGGACGTGGCACGCGTGCTCATCCAGGCCGCCGAGGAGATCCTCGACCGCCTGCAGCGCCTCGCGCCCCTGACCGATCCGGCCGGATACCCGGGCACAACTAACACAACTACCCCACCGCATAGATATATCAGAAACATGAATCGGGGGTTACCATGATTCCATTACGGCGGACACCATTGTCATATTGGCGAGGAGTCACCTAACGACCTCGCCGAATGACCATCGGAGACGAGTGGACAACTCACCGGACAACAATGACCACGCCTCTTCCAACTATTGCCGAATGATACGAAGTCGGTATTCGTTCCGGTCTTGCCGCCCATACTCTGGGCGGCTGTTTTGTTTCCACGTGCCCGGGACTTACCCCAGTGTCATCGCTACGCGCCGGATTGCCGGGCAGGTGCCGAGCCTGGGCCGGGTCTAATGCGACAGTCTCGTGTTCGTTCTCGACGTGTTCGTGTCCGCGATCACCGGCAAGGCCCCGGCCGAAATCCCGCTCCTCAAAGGAAATTCGCCGCGAAGGAGACGGCTTTCTGCAGCTCGCGCGATCCCGCGCCGGCCGTGATGACGGCGGCGTCGGCATCGAAGTCGCCGATGGTGGTCCCGACCCGGGTGCCACCGGCCCGTTCGGCTATCGAAGTCGCCCTGGCACCCTCCACAATGGAGACCCATTCGCCACCGGCGCGCCGATGTCCCGCTACCCTCGCCAAGCCGCGTGCGCCGACGATGCCGACGCGAAGGCGAAGAGAAACCCGGCTTCACCGCGTCCCCGTCGACCCCGGCCAACTCCAGGTCGCCGAACAGGTCGAACGTGCCCCGTGCCAGCCGCGCGAGCGTCCGGACACCCGCGTTGTACCGGCTCCGCGGTGTTGCGCGCGAACCGGAGCAGGAACCGCAGCAACCCGGCGTCATGACCACGGCACCGAGGTAGGACGCGTTGCCCGCAGCCAGCCCCAGTGAGTGCAGGATCGGGCTTGACAAGAGGCGGATAATGAAAATTCGGCGTGTCTTCCATAAGCACATGGAGACTCCGCCGAACCTAACGTCAGTATATGCACTGTGAGGGGCATGTGTCAACGGGGTACGAAGACGAACTGCGGTCCGAGCGGAGCTACGTGGCCGGGCTCTACACGCGGCTCGACGCCGAGCGAGCGCGAGTGAAGGGTAAGTACGACGCGGCCTTGCGGGGAAACGGCGGGACACCCATGGAACGGGATGTCGAGGTTCGCGCACTGGGCAAACAGATGAAGCGGCTGGGCGTGACGGACGACGGGCTGTGTTTCGGCCGGTTGGACACCGTTTCGGGCGACCATTCCTACATCGGCCGGATCGGCCTTTTCGACGAGGAGAACTCCTACGAACCGGTGCTGCTCGATTGGCGGGCGCCGGCGTCGCGCGCGTTCTACGTCGCCACCGGCGCGAGCCCGGAAGGCATGCGCCGGCGCCGCCAGTTCCACACCCGCGGGCGGCACGTGGTCGACTTCACCGACGAAGTATTCGGCCGCCCCAGTGCCGGGGAACGCGGGGACGCGGCCCTGCTCGCGGCGGTCAACGCGCCGCGCGGTGAGGGAATGCGCGACATCGTGGCGACCATCCAGGCCGAGCAGGACGAGATCATCCGGCTCGACCACCCGGGAGTGCTGGTGATCGAGGGCGGCCCGGGCACCGGTAAGACCGTGGTGGCGTTGCACCGCGTCGCGTACCTGCTCTACACCCAGCGAGAGCGGATGGAACGCCATGGTGTGCTCGTGGTCGGGCCCAACCCGACGTTCCTGAACCACATCGGCCGCGTTCTGCCGTCGCTGGGCGAATTCGACGTGGTGTTCATGACCACCGGAGACTTCGTGCCCGGCCTGCATGTCACCGCCGAGGACACCCCGGAAGCCGCGCGCCTCAAGGGTTCGCTGAAGATCCTGGACGTGCTGGCGGCGGCGATCGCCGACCGGCAGCGGCTGCCGGAGAATCCGCTGCCTATCGAACTGTCGGACGTCACGGTGCGGATCGACGCCGAGACCGCGGAGTGGGCCATCCAGGAGGCCCGCGCGAGCGGGCTGCCGCACAACGAGGCCCGCGCCACCTTCACCGAGATCGTGACGTACGTGCTCACCGAGCGGGCGATCGCCCGGATCGGCCGAGGCTGGCTGACCCGGAAGGACCGCGAAGCATGGGAGGACATGCGGGCGGACCTGCTCAAAGAACTCGCGGAGAACGACGCGTTCATCGCGGCCCTCGACGAACTCTGGCCGATACTGACGCCGGAAACACTGTTGGCGCCGCTGTACGCGTCCCCGGAACGGCTTCAAGCGGCAGGCGCCGACCAGGCACTGTGGCGTGCCGACGGCGAGGCCTGGACGGTGTCGGACGTGCCGCTGCTCGACGAACTGGTCGACCTGCTGGGTCGCGACAAGTCGGCCGAGCAGGCCGCCGACCAGGCCGTCGAGGCGGAGCGGAAGGCCGAGGCCGAATACGCGGCCGGCGTGATGGACCTCATGAAGCTGGACCGCGAGGAAATGGACGAGGACATCCTGCTGGCCGCCGAGAACCTGCTCTACGCCGAGGACCTGGCGGATCGCTTCGTCGAGCGTGACACCCGTGACCTCGCCGAACGCGCCGCCGCGGACCGGGACTGGACCTACCGGCACGTCGTCGTCGACGAGGCCCAAGAACTGTCCGAAATGGACTGGAGAGTACTGATGCGGCGCTGCCCGAACCGGTCTTTCACAGTGGTCGGCGACCTCGCCCAACGCCGGTCGGAAGCCGGAGCCACCTCGTGGGGCACGATGCTGGACCGGTACGTGCCCGGCCGCTGGGTCTACCGGTCGCTGTCGGTGAACTACCGCACCCCGGCGGAGATCATGAACGTCGCCGCCGCGCTGCTCGCCGAGTTCGCGCCCGGAGTCCAGCCACCGGAGTCGGTCCGCGCGTGCGGCGTCCAGCCATGGTCCAGGCTGGTCACCGAGGACGAACTGCCTGACGCCATCGAGGAATTCGTACGGGATGAAGCCGGTCGCGAAGGCACCAGCGTGGTGATCGGGCCACCGGGTGTGCCGGGCACGGTGACGGCGTCGGAAACGAAGGGTCTGGAGTTCGACGCCGTCCTGGTCGTGGAACCCGAACGGATCCTCGCCGACGGCCCACGCGGCGCGGCCGAACTCTACGTCGCCCTCACCCGCGCCACGCAGCGCCTCGGCGTCCTGCACCAGAACCCGTTGCCACGGGCCCTGACCGGGCTTGCCGACAGAGGAACACCCACCAAGGCGTAGCGACTCGTGTGCGGCCGGCCCCGAGCCGGGGGCCGGCCGCGACCACCTTTGTCGGTCGCCGGGTCGACGTTCAACCCATGGTCACCTTAAGATCGCCCGAACAACAGGAAATACAGAATGGTGCTGACGGTGGCGAGCGCAACGAACGATCGGCGTGACGAGCTAGAGCTGGACAAGCCCAACTCGGCCCGTGTGTACGACTACTTGATCGGCGGCAAGCTCAACTATGCGATCGATCGGCACTTCGCCGACCGGGTGATGGCACAACTGCCCAACGTGCGCGATATCTGCCTGCTCAACCGGTACTGGCTGCGTCGAGTCGTCCGGTTCGGCATCGAGCAGGGTATCCGGCAGTTTCTCGACATCGGTTCGGGCATGCCCACAGTGGGCCACGTCCACGAGGTCGCGCAGAAGGCCGACCCCACGGCACGCGTTCTCTACGTCGACAATGAACCGATCGCCGTCGCCCACAGTGAGATCGTCCTCCAAGGCAACGATCGTGCGGTCATGCTCGACGCCGATGGGGAACAGCCCGAAGAGATCTCCGATCACCCGGTAACCCGGCGGCTGCTGAACCTCGACGAACCGATGATGGTGATCATCGCGGCCTTCGTCCATTTCATCCCCGACGAACGCCGGCCGAAAGCGCTGATCGACCGCTACCGCAACTTGATCGCGCCAGGTAGCTACCTCGCGCTGTCCTCCGACACCGGCGACCAGCAGAGCGACGAAGTGCTCCAAGCCATCGAGCTGTACAACAAAACGGTCAGCCCGCTCCACCTACGCAGCCGCGACGAACTCGCCGAACTGATGGCTGGATTTGACCTCGTCGACCCCGGCATCGTCTTCACCCCCGAATGGCGACCCACCAACCCTGCCGACGTAGGGGAAAACCCCGAGCGTGCCAGCATTCTCGCCGTCGTGGGTCGCAAACCCTGACCCTTCAGAGCAAAGACGCCGGGGCAAGCACGAGAGGAACGCTTAGAAGGACGAGGCGTCCGTGTCGCCGCAGCGGTCGTCCTTTGTAGACTCGCTGGAGTTTCCGACGGTGGGGTTGAGGATGGGTTCGGGTCGGTGGCGTGGGTGCGTCCGGGGTCGTCACGGTCAGTTCGCCCGTCGCCTGGCCCAGGACCGGTATCGAAGTCGCTTGGGGTGGGTTGGTTCGTGGTGCTTCGCACCTCCCGTACTCCGCGTCGATACGGCACAGCACGCCCGAGAGACTGGGCCACGCATCCTGCTTGGTGAAACGAACTCGGTCGGATACCGCTTCACCACCACCGAAGCCCGCAAGATCGACCGTACCCTGGCCAAGGCCGAAAACAGCCTGACCAAACCCGGCAACCGGACAACAGGCGGAAGCGCTGCCTTACTCACGGGCGGCGCTTCCGGCCTTGTCGGTGACTGCCCGCAATGTCCTTGATCTACCGACGCGTCTTCGACGCCCGTGACCGCGGCCGCCGCTGCACCCGGCCCTGCCGCAACGCCGCCGCAACCTTGCCTCGTAGCTCGCCCTTGGCCTGCAGATACAGCGTCTGATAGATCCTCTCGTGCGACACCCACCGATCCTCGTCCCCAGGATGTTCCGACCGCAACCGCGACGCGATCTGCTTGGGCGACCACTTCTTCCCCGACCCCGCCATGGCCTCCGACCACAACCCGGGACTGCCCGGCATCTTCCGGTCCTTCTGCCGCTTCGCCATCTCCTCCGCGCGATACTCCGCTCGACTTCCACTTGACACCCAACGAATTCTGCGTCCGCTCCGCCATACTCAACGGTGCACCCCGCCCCACCACACCATGCTCGCCAACAAGATCAACTCATTGGATCACATGAGCACTGACCCCTTGACACCGCATCACATTAACTCGAACGAGTGTCGAACGTACGTCCTAAAGTTGATAGGATATCGGCATGTCCGAGCAGACTCCCGCTTCCCGGCTGTCGCAGGTTTCCGATAGGGACCTGGCCGCGATTGTGGTGGCGTGTGAGCAAAAGCTGCGGGCCGGCTACGCCGAGATGCTCGCGGCCATGGGTGAGAGCGAGCAGCGCGGACTGGGGAAGTCTCTGGGGTTCAAGGACACCGCCGCGTTCCTGACGGATGCGTTGCGGATTTCCGCGCGGGAAGCCAAACAACGCATCGACCACGCCGCGGCCACCATGCCGTCGTCGTCGCTGACCGGGGTGCCGCAGCCCCCTCCGCACGCGGCCACCGGGCACGCCCTGACCGCCGGGGACATCAACGCAGAACACGTCCACGCGATCACCACGACCTTTCACGCCTGCCCGGCACAGATTCCGGTCGAGCAGCGCCAAGCAGACGAGCGCATTCTGGTGGAGCTGGCTCGACAGGCCGGACCGGAGGCGGTACGCAAAGCCGGCCGTCGGCTGCACGCGATCTGGGAGCAGGACACCGCACCACCGGAGGACAAGGACCGCGAACAGGTGAACCCGTTGCGGCGGCTGGACATCCGTCACCGACAGGATGGCAGCATCCGCTTCAGTGGTGAACTGGACGCCGAAACCGCCGAGGAACTCGACGGGCTACTCGGGCCACTGGCAAAACCACACAAGAACCCCCAGACCGGCGAACACGATACCCGCACCCCCGCCGAACGAGCAGGAGACGCCCTCGCCGAAATCATCGCCCTCGCCGCCCGCTGCGACGAACTCGGTACCCAGGGCGGTGAACGCGCCGTGATGATCGTGTCCATCACCCTCGCCGAACTCGAAAACCGCGCC
>NZ_JAFB01000063.1 GCF_000519205.1 Amycolatopsis taiwanensis DSM 45107
CCCGTGCAGAAATCCGCAACGCATCCGTCAAGAACGCGACATTGTCCTTGAACCCCAAGGACTTGCCCAACCCGCGCTGCTCGCTTTCCCCCACGATCGCGAGCATCTCGGCGTAGCCGGTCCGCAGCTTTTGCTCACACGCCACCAACAGCGCGGTCAGGTCCCCATCGGGANCCTGCCACAACCGGGAAACGGGAGCCACCTCGGACATGCCACCATGCTATCAACTTTAGGACGTACGTTCGATACACGTTTGAGTGAACCCGTGACGCAGCCGCATTGCTGGGTGGCGCGCTACGACGGCGTGGCCAACCTGCCGGCGGGATGCGTGGCCAAGCAGTACATCAACCCGCCGGGCTCCGGCGGTCATTTCGACTTGTCGGCCGTCGCCGACTTCTGGCCCGGCATCGACCCGGCGCCGATCTCGCCAACCACCTCATCCATCTCGATCTCCGAGGAGGGATACACCATGCTCCAATTGCCCAGGGGCGGCGCCGCGGGCGGCATCGCCAAGGCCGTGAATTACCAGCTCGCCGTCTCGAGGTCGCATGAGCACGATGTGATCATCGCCCCCGGTGACATGCCGGTCGTGCTCTACGCGTCCTATCACTGGGCACGGGATAGCTCCCGAGAGCATGGTTTCGCCGCTACTGGCACAGAATCTGACGCCACATAGACAGTCTGCCTGATCTGCTCTCTGCTGTGCGCAGCTCGCAAGCTCTCGGTTTGCTCAGCTGGTTCGGGGGTCGACGGCTTCGCTGTCTGCGTCGCTCTCGGTCGTCACGGTCGCGTCCGCCTGGCTCGGACTTGCTGTCCGTACTTGTCCGACTGTTTGTAGACGGTTTCCGTCGCTTCTGGTGCGGGCCACACGGAGATCTTGTAGTCCTCGACAGGGTCATAGCGGTTGAGATGGGGGGCTGTGTCGCGGCCGCGAGCGTGCACGCGAAGCCGGTACGGGCCAGCTCCTGCGTGGGACAGGAATGGGAACTCCAGCGGCGAGTCCTCAAGCCCGCAGGCGATGAGTTCCCCATCCTCGGAGTCCACCGACACCTCAACGACTTCGTCCCAGTCGTCGAAGTCGACCGAACCCGGTGCACTGTCGAGGAGTTCAACGGTCACGTTGACCCGACCTGTGTTGATGCCGGTGAGGACAACAGCCCCGCTGGAGTCCGCCGCTACGAGACCGTTGGAATCAGGGTACAGGTTCTCGCTGACCCAACTGCCATAGTCTCTGACGAGGAACTGTCCATAAGTCACACGCAGTTCAGCGGTCGCTACCATCACCGGCTCGTTCATCTGTCTCCCTCTGACTCGACTACGCGATTGTTACCACAAACGGGTCCGAGTCGAGCTCAGTTCACCATCGCTACCGGAATGCGGGTCTGTTTGTGCGATCCGCACTCGTCCTGGTAGCGCGGCAGCAACGAGAGCACCAACGGCCTCATGGGCAGTATTTCCTCAAGGGAACGGACCTGTCCGGCTACCCCGACAAGAACTCGACAGGATCGCCGACCAGTTGAACAACCATCCCCGGCAGACACTCGACTGGCTCAAGCCGGCTGAAGTCTTCAACATCGCGCCCGATGGCGACGTTTGACGTATTTTCTCAGAATGTGAATGGTGAGCCAGGCTCGCTGTAAGCGAGATGTAAGTTCACCGGGCTTGACTGCGTCACGTGGCTGATTGGCAGGTAGACAGCGGAGAGCTCGCGGCGTCGGCGAGCAAGGTCGGCGCGGAGGCGCGGACGTTGGCGGGGCTGGCCCGCGAATTGGACGCGGTGCTGGTCGAGACGGCGGATTTCGATGCCCACGGCGATGTCGCCGGTCGCTACACCCGCGTGGTGTCCACCCAGCTGGCCGGACAGTTGCACGCGCTCGCGGACGAAGCCGGGATCCTGGCTCGAGACCTGTCGGCGTCCGCCCACACCTACGACTCGGCGGACGAGGATGCTGCTCGTTTCGTGGCCGGCGAAGGGAGTGAAGGCGCGTGAACACAGGTGCGGCCACGGCGCGGGACATCCTCGACAACGGTGCCGCCGGTCTGGACTTCTTCGCTTCGTTCGTGCCGGCCTACAACCGTTGTGTGCGCGCCGGCCTGGCCGGAGCGGGGGCCAAAGAGTTGAACTACCAGCGGGACTTCGCGGACCCGTTCTACACGCCGGACGCGACGAACTTCTCCCGGCTGCGCGCGGAGGCGGACCGGGTCGAGGCGGGTCGCCGGGCGTTGCTCGACGGCGCGGGCAGGCTGGCTGCGTACCACGAGGACCTGAAGAACCTGTGGCAAGGCGGCTCGGCGGAATCCGCGTCCATGCGATGCGGTGCGCTCGGGCAGAAGGTGCATGCTGCGGCCGGGAATCTCGCGGACGTGGCGGCGGGCCTGCGGGCCGCGGCGGCTTGCGTCGAGCGGTCTTGCCGCGAGAAGGCACACGCCGTGCAGGCCCTGGCCGCGGACGAGGTCGCCGGCCTTGGGGCGGATGCCGTGGAGCTGATGGCCGGGGTAGCGACCGGGCGGCCGGCGGTCGCCGAACTGCAGCGCGCGGCAGCCTTCGCCGGGATCGCGATCGGGGGCCGGGCGCTGGAGCGTTTGCCGATCGACTACCGGGAAGCGTTGCAAGCGGACATCGCCTCGTGGCTTGCCAACGGATTTGTCCCGGTCTTCGAGGCGCGCAAGAACGCCTTCGAGTCTGCTTGCGAGCGGGCACGCTCCCAATCCGACGGCGCGTGGACGGAACTGGACGGGACACTCGCCCAGTTCAACCCCGCTTCGGGCTCGTCTACTGTGGACTCTCGAGATTCGCACAGCGGTGTCGCGGAGCAGGCCACCGGGTTTCCGGGTGAGTCGGGGTTGATGTTCACCGCGCTCGGCGGCCTTGGCCTGACCACAAGCCGTGACCGGGATCGGCCTCGGCCAAATCGTGTCCCGATCAGTGAAAGCGTCGCGGACGACGTAGCGGAACCGTCCGATGCGGACGATGTGCTCGCCGATGAGCCAGGCGTCGAGGAGTCAGGCGTCGAGGAGCAAGCTGTCGCGACAGCCGGCCGCACGGAGCCCGCTGCCGTGGCACCACAGTCCGAATTGGACGAACTTGAACTGCTCGACGAACTCGACCGGCTGCCCGAACCTGGCAGCCCGCCGGTCGCGTCCGAGTTCGAGGATCTGTTGGAGGTCATCATGGAGGAAGACCGGTGAGCGACCTGACCGCGGAGGTGGCGCTGGAGTCGGAACGCGCCCCTGCCCTGCTGGGCGAGTTGGGCGCCGGCTGGCGGAAGCGGCTGAATACCCTGCGTGCCCAGATCGCGGCCGGCCGGCGCGAGATACCCACGCTCGCCGAACTCGACACGTTGATCGTCGAAGACGAGGACCGCAGGCGTGCCCGCACCGAAGCCACGAACCTCGAAACCGCGGAGGAGGGCGGCGTGCTCGTGCAGCCGGCCGGTTCGTCCGCGCGGCGGCCGATGCGAGTACGGGCGCAGCGATGGCAAGGCCGACCGCGTTACCACATCGAGCGGACGGAGGGTGCCTGATGCCCGACTGGCGGGAGGCTCGGGAGAAGGTACTCGACCAGTACCGTCGCTTCACCGAGACGTTCGACGAGACCAAAGGCAAGGCCGAGGGCGAACGGCTGCGTTACCGGAGCCCCGATGGGCTGGTGACCGTGGTGGTCGACGGAACCGGAACCGTCCGGTCGATCACGCTCGCGCCGGGAACGCTCGGTGGAGCGCATCCCGGCCGGCTGGGAGCCAGCGTCATGAACGCGGTCAATGCGGCGGGCAGGGCCGCGAACGCGCGCCTGACGCGCAAACTTGCGGAGAAACAGCGATGACCTCGTCCTACGAAGAATGGCTGGCCCAGGCCGAACAGCGGGAAAGGATGTGGGCCGCGGCCGAACGCCGGGTCGGCAGGTACCGGAAGCTGGCCGAATACGGCGTCGAGCAGAAGATCGAAGGTGGTTGCGGCACCGTCCGGGTCAACGCCGCCGGTGTGGTGCTGGGCATCGAGTTGGACCTGACCAACGCCCGCACCGCCGGCGAGGAGGTCCTCGCCGCCCGGCTCGTGGCGGCGCTGGCCGCGGCGCGAAAACGGGCGGGGCGCCTGCAGGAACTGATATCGGAACAGTGAGAGATCACCCCGGCACTTTCCGAGTAACACATGACAGGGAGAGGAAATGGGTTTCAAGATTCACGACGCGGACGGGCTGATCCGCAAGACGACGGTCACGATGGCGGCCGCCGCGGACAATCTGCACGACGCGATCGACAAGCTCAAGAACGCGACCATGCCGTCGGGCACGCTCGGTGTGCTCGGTGATGCCGGCACCGCCGAAGGCGACCTTCCGAGCAAGTACAACAAGGCCCGGGACAAGGCCGTGGAGAATTTGTGGACCGACATCAAGGCGATCGTCGAAAGCATTCGCTCGGTGGAGAAGGCGATCCACGAGTACAACGGTGCCGACCAGAACGCGATCGACAAGATCATCTTTGCGCAGGGGGATCCGTTGGCGGGTTCCGACAGCGAGTCGAGCGGCGTCCAGCACACCAAATCCGACGAGAAGCAGGACAGCGGCGGGGGCACCACTTCGCAGTGGTCGTCCAAGGCCCATTCGGGTTCTGGCGGCGGACTCACCAAGTAGCACCCATCCGGCGAGGAGGAAACCGATGACCGATACGTGGAGTGCCAGGGACGACTCGGCCGTGACGCAGTACGTGAAGCTTGCCGCGGCCGTGGCGGGCCCGGCCGGCGTCGAGCTTGTCGGCATAGTGGAAATGGCGGTCAAGACGATTCGAGCCATTGTGGGCGATTACCAGAAGATCCACGAACTGGCCACCGACTGGAGCGACGTGAAGTCGGACCTGGCCGCCGCCATCGGCGAGGTCCAGAACATGGCCGGCGCGCTGGGTCAGTATTGGACGGACGGGGCGGCCGACTCGTACCACAACTGGCTCGGCAACGCGAAATCCGTGCTCACCGATTTCAAGGACAGTGTGATCGGGAACGCCGAAGGATCGAACAAGGGCGTGCTTTCCGAGCTGGAGAATCTGGGCAGCGGGATCATCGAGGTCGTCAAGGCGTTCACCAAGGCCACCGAAGACTGCCTCATCGCGCTGCAGGAAAACGTCGGCAAGCTGGGCGCCGACGCGGTGAAAATCGCCGGAGACGCGGTGGAGATCGACGCCGAGAAGATCGCCGATGCCGGCGGCGACGCCGTCAAGTCCTCGGTGGAGGAGTTGATCAAGTTCGAAAAGGCGATCTTCTCCGCGGCCAACAAGCTGCTCACCACCTACAACCAAATGGTGAAGGAAGTCGACAACATCTACTCCAACATGAGCGGCGCGGTCGCGATCCAAGGCGGATACGCCTGACGGCGGCGAGGGGCTGACCGCGACGGCGAGCGCGGTCGGCCCGGTGGTCATCGGTCACGGTCCGGAGCCGGTGATCAGGCGGTAGAGGTAGAACGCGCTGATCAAGCTCAGCACCACGGTGACCGTCCAGCCCGCCAGCCTGACCCAGGGCGGCACGGTGTGCTCGCCCATCAGGCGCTTGTCGGCGGCGACCATGAGCAGGCAGACCAGGCCGACGGGAGTGCCGATGGCGCCCACGATTCCGGCGATGAACAGCAACCGGATCGGGGAGATACCGGCGTAGGCGGCGGTGGCGCCGAGCACGAGGGACAGCGCCAGGACGGTGTAGAACAGCGGCGCCTGGCGAGGCCGCAGCGACAGGCCACGTCGGAAGTTGAGTTGAGCCCCGGTGGCATAGGCGGTTGTGGCCATGATGACCGGCAGCGCGATGAGAGCGGACGTGAGCAGGCCGACGGCGAACAGATCTCCGGCGAACGGCCCGGCCAGCGGGCGCAAAGCCTGGGCGGCGCCCTGGGCGGTGTCGACGGGCAGTTGATGGACGCCGAGCGTGGCGCCGCAGGCGACGAGGATGAACCAGAACACGGCCACGGTGAAGAAACTGCCCAGCACGGCATCGACCCGCCGCGCGGAATACAACTGCCAGGGGACCTTCTCCTCGGCCTGTCCCAGGGTTTGCCAGAAATACACGTAGCCGGTCAGCGTGGTGCCCAGCAGCGACATGACATCGTTGAGGTAGTCCTGGGAACGCTGGAAACGGGGCACGAAACTGCCCTGGAGCACCGCCATCCAGTCGGGATGCGCGAGAATGGCCGAGACGGCATAAGCCAGCAGGCACAGCATGAGGTACTTCAGGGCCCGCTGCATGACTTGGTAGCCCACCTTCAGCAGCACGGCGAGCAGCACGATCGACAGCGGCGCCACGAACCACCGCCAGTCCTGGCGCACGATGAGCCCCACCGCGGCCGCCCCGCCCTCCAGGTCGGCCGCGATGGTGACGATGTTGACGACCAGGATCGACACCAGCAGGGACCAGCGGACAAGGCGGCCGCGGCTTCGGGAGATCGCGTCCTGCAGGTCGCGGTTGGTGGCGATCCCCACGCGCGTGGCAATGGTTTGAACCAATGCGATCAACGGGAAGAGCAGCAGCGTGAGCCAGCCGAGTTCGTAGGTCGTGCCCGCGCCGATGACCACGATCGTCGCCACCGTGGTCGGATCCGTGTCCGACGCGCCGGCGACCACCCCCGGACCGATCGCCCGCACGTAGTCGCGCGTACGCAACGCCGACCGGCGAGCCATCTGTCAATGCTACGTTCGGTCTAACGCAAGCTGAACTCGAGTTGAACCAAACGTTGTATCGACGTTAATCGCTGGGCTCGGGGTGGGGCTCGGGTTCGCGGTGACGCCAGTTGTCGGGCACGGTCGCCTCCAGGGCGTCGTCGACCGTCACCACACCGAGGATCCGGTCACCATCGTCGACGACGGGCAGCGCGAGCAGGTTGTAGTCGGACATCAGCAACGCGACGGTGAGCAGGTCCGCGGGCGGGTTGACCCGGACCGGGTCGTGCTCGCACACCTCGGCCAGCGCAGTGGCGGGGTCGGCCTGGACGAGGGCGACCAGACCGACCGCGCCGCGCAGCCGCCCGTGGTCGTCCACGGCGTAGACGGTGGTCAGCGCCTCGGACTGCAGGCCGTGTGCGTGCCGGACCCGCGCCAGGGCCTCCGCGGCCGGGGTGCCGGCGGGCAGGGCCAGGTAGTCGAGCGACATCAGCCCGCCGGCGGTGTTGTGCTGATAGCTGAGCAGGGTGGTGACCTTGACCCGCTGGCCGGCGGGCAGCAGGTTCAACACGGCCTGACGACGTTCCTGGGGAAGGTCCATGACGGCGTCGGCGGCGTCGTCGGCGTGCATCCGTGCCAGCACTCCGGCGACTTCTTCGTCGCTGCGATTGCGTAGCAGGCGTGCCTGCGGGTCGTCATCCAGTTCCTCGAAGACATCGGCCTCCAGCTCGGGATCGGTGTGGACCTGCCGCAGCAGGTCACCCTGCTCTTCGCGCGAGGCTTCCTCCAGCAGGTCGGCGATCTGCTGCGGTTTCAACCGCCGCAGGCGGGCGGTCGGGGACCGCAGCAGGGCCGAGGGTTCGTGGCCGATCAGGGCCTCGAACGCTTTCCAGTCCCGGACCGCGCTCGCCGCTCCCGGCGCGGTGCCGGTCAGCCGTTGCCACGCCCGGTGCCACCAGGTGGTGGGGCGGGTGTCCACGTCGGTGAGCACCCAGCCCGCGGGAGTCTCGGTCAGGCACAGGTCGTAGGCGCGCACCAGCCGCGCCTGGGGGATGTCGATCAGCCGGTGGCCCAGGATGTCGGCCGAGAGCAGCACCTCGCCGGGGCGCCGTTCGAAGGTCCGCAGGTCGACCTTGGCCGTGGACAGCCGGATGGTGCCGGTGTGCCAGTCGACGATCGATTCCGCGGGCAGGAACACGCGCCGGCCGCCGATGTCCGCGACGAGCCCGGTCACCAGTGGATAGTCCTGGCCGCGCAGGCGCACGATCACGTCGTCCGGCCGGCCGAGCTGTTGCCCGTGGGCGCCGAGCACCGCGCGGCGCAGCAGCGCGGACAGGGACAGCCGCCGGGCCGGCTGCGCCGACAGTGCCGAGGCCCCCGGGGTGGGCGATTGGTCAGGGCTTTCCGTCATGGCCGCCCCTTTCCGACTGCCTTCATTGTCCGCGTTCGACCGGCCGGACGTGAAGGTCAGTGAGCGACGGCGAGTTGGACGACACGCACGACCACCATGCCCACCGCCAGCACCAGGTAGGCACGCAGCACCATCAGGCCGACGCGGCGTCCGGCGCTGAGTTTGGGGCGGGCCAGCAGGGTCAGCGGACGCATGCGCCACGTGGCGCGTTGTTCACGGTCGTGCGGGGTCGCTCCGGTGGTGACGGCGGCCGGGTGTAGCCGCCGGTAGAGGGCCAGGAACACCCCGGCCAGGATCGCGAGCACGGTACCGCCGCCCAGGATGCCCAGGATGGCGTCACCGGGCAGGCCCGGGAACACCACGCTGGCGGTCAGGACCAGGGAAAGCATCACCAGGAGCGCGATCACCGCCGCGGTGAAGATGTTCAGCTTGCGGCCGTTGACCCACGGTCCGAGCACCTCCCGGTCGTTGCACAACAGCAGCAGGAACACCGTTGCCGAGGGCAGCAGCACCCCGGCCAGGGTCTGCACCCCCTCGGTGAGCAGGCCCAGCGGACTGCCGGGGATGATCACGATGACCGCGGCGACCAGCAGCAGGCCGGTGAAGATCGCGTAGAAGCCGATGGCCTGCCGGGGACTGCGGTGCAGGGAGTGACGCAGCCCGAGCACGTCGCCGATGGCGTAGGCGGTGGACAGCCCGACCGCGGAGGCGCCGATGATGCTCGCGTCGATCAACGCGAGCGCGAACAACACCCCGGCTGCCTTGTTCACGTAGCTGCTCAGGCCGGCGGCGACACCGCCGGCGTCGGTGAAGTGGCCGAACCCGGGTTGCCCGGCGAAAGCCGCCGTGGAGAAGGCCATCATCGCCGCGGCACCGATGATGACGATGACGATGCCGATCCACAGGTCGACCTTCTCGTAGCGGATGAACCGCGGCGTGATGCGCTTGTCGATGATGTAGGACTGCTGGAAGAACAGCTGCCACGGCGCGACGGTGGTGCCCACGATCGCGATGATCAACAGCATCACGGTGGACAGTTCCGCGCCACCGCCGGGAATCCCCGGGATGACGAAATCGCGCCCGATCTGCCCCAGCGGCGGGTGGGCCATCACCACGATCGGCACGAGCAGCAGGCTGCCCGCGACCAGCACGAGGCAGACCTGTTCGAAGCGGCGGAAGCTGCCGGTGCTGGCGGCGAGGATGACCACCGCCGCCGACAGCAGTACCCCGGGGGCCTTCGGCAGCCCGAGGAAGGACAGGCCGAGGCTGATCCCGATGAACTCGGTGATGATCGTCAGCGCGTTGAGCAGGAACAGGTCGATCACGCTGAAGGCGCCCCAGAACCGGCCGAAGCGTTCCAGGATCAGCCGGGCGTGGCCGACGCCGGTGACGGCGCCGAGACGCACCACCATCTCCTGGTTCACATACAACACCGGCACCAGCACCAGGAGCGTCCACAGCAGCGCTGTGCCGTAGTTCTGCCCGGCCTGCGTGTAGGTGCCGAACGCGCCGGCGTCGTTGTCGCCGACCATGACGATCAACCCGGGGCCGACGATCGCGACCAGGGTCTTCACCTTCGCTGACAGGCCCCGTCGCGCACCAACGTCGCCCTGGCGGATGGTGCCGAGCGCCCCCCGGATGTCACCGACGTGCGCTTGGTCCAGCACCGCCGGCCGACCCGGCGGCGCGCCGGTTGTGCCTTTGGCATTCGTCGCCACCGAAGCCTCCTCTCCACCGGAGGACACGCCACCCCCACCGGCAATACCCCGGCCGGGCAGCCGGCACCAGATCGTCGAACGTGGAAGTCCGCCCGATCACCGGGCGCAGGTCAAAACGTGTCACGAACCGTGTGCGCCGTATGCCGCCGTAGCGGCTCGCTCAGGTGCGTCAGGACGCCCACAGGAGGGCGTGAGCAGCCGAACTTCGACTGGGACTGTCGCCGGTACTCATCGCTCACCTCCCCGGGCCTGGCACCGCGGTGCACGTCAGCAGGAAAGGGGTCTGGGGCCAGCCCCAGACGGTGCTACTCAATCCATGTTAGACACTCGATCGACCGGAGGACCAAAGTCGGTCCGCTGAGGTCGCAGGTCTCTTTCCCGCCGGGGGGCGCTCGCCGAAGCTGGCCGTGGACGAAAGGGACGATCTGGCGGATGGTTTCCGGCCTGGCCGGGCCAGCACCGAGGCATCATGACCGGTTCCACCAGCGGCCACCGCAGCGTGGCGCACACCGCGGATCTTCGCGTCGAGGCGTGGGCTCCGACGCGGGAGGAGTGCGTCGCACAGGCCGTGGGCGCCATGGTGGAAAGCTTCGCCGACGCCGGCCTGCCGTCACCGTCGCGGACGGTGGCGTGCAAGGTGACCGGTTCCAGCGACGGAGATCTGCTCGCCGCCGTGCTCGACGAGGTCATCTATCGCCTGGAGACGGCGGGCGAAATCCCGGTCGCGACCGAGGTTTCCGCCACCCCCGGCGGTTTGCGGCTGCGGCTGCACATGGTGGACGCCGACACGGTCGTCGAGGTCGGCACGGTGCCCAAGGCCGTGTCGCTGCACGAGTTGCGGTGCGAACGCCGGCCGGACGAGTGGTGGTGCTCGGCGATCGTCGACGTCTGAGGAGGCCAGCGTGCGCACCGGTTCGGACCAATCGGCTCTGGAGATCGTGGCGGAGACGCCCCACCGGTTCCGGATCGAACGGCACGGCCGGATGCGGGTGCCCGGCATCGTGTTCGCCTCGCGTGCGTTGCTGCCGGATCCCGCGGGGGACGAGTCGCTGCGGCAGGTGGCCAATGTGGCGACACTGCCGGGGATCGTGCGTGCCTCCTTCGCCATGCCCGACGTGCACTGGGGTTACGGATTTCCCATCGGCGGCGTGGCCGGCACCGATGTCGACCACGGTGGCGTGGTCTCGCCCGGAGGGGTCGGGTTCGACATCTCCTGCGGGGTGCGGCTGCTCGCCGCGGACCTCGACCGTGACGCGCTGGCGCCTCGCCTCGGCGGGCTGATGGACGCGCTGGGCCAGGCGATTCCGCGAGGCATGCGTCGCGGAGCGGTGTGGACACTGGCATCGCCCGGGCAGTTGCGAGACCTGCTTGCCGGCGGGGCCCAGTACGCGGTGGAATCCGGTCACGGGGTGGCCAGGGACCTGCTGCGCTGCGAGGACGGCGGGGTGGTGACCGGGGCCGATCCCGGCGGGCTCAGCGAGCGTGCCATCGAGCGCGGGCTGGGTCAGGTGGGCAGCCTGGGCTCGGGCAACCATTTCCTGGAGGTCCAGGCGGTCGAAAAGATCTACGACGAACCGGCCGCCGACGCGTTCGGGCTGTGGCCAGGACAGGTCTGCGTGATGATCCATTGTGGTTCGCGGGGGCTCGGTCACCAGGTGTGCTCCGACCACGTGCGGTTGATGGAAAAGGCCATGGCGCGCTACGGGATCGAGGTGCCCGACCGGCAACTGGCGTGTGTGCCCGCCGAGTCGCCGGACGGGCGGGCGTATTTCGCGGCGATGGCGGCGGCCACGAACTACGCCCGCGCCAACCGGCAGTTGCTCACCGAAGCCGCCCGCCGGGCGTTCGGCATGCGCGCCGGAGCCCGACTGGATCTCGTCTACGACATCTCGCACAACCTCGCGAGCCTGGAGGCCCACGACGTCGACGGCCACCGCCGCCGGCTGTGCGTGCACCGCAAGGGTGCCACCAAAGCGTTGCCACCGGCTCACCCGGACCTGCCGCCCGACCTGATCGACACGGGCCAGCCGGTGCTGATCCCGGGCACCATGGGGACCGCCTCCTACGTCCTCGCCGGCGTGCCCGGCAACCCGGCGTTCGACTCCACCTGCCACGGCGCGGGCCGGACCCGGAGCCGCCACGCCGCCGCCCGCGAGACCAAGGGCCGTCGGCTGCGCGACGAGCTGGAGGCCCACGGCATCGCCGTGCGCGGCACGTCCTGGCAGGGACTCGCCGAGGAGGCACCCGCCGCCTACAAGGACATCGACGCCGTCATCGATACCGCCGTCGGCGCCGGCCTGTGCCGCAAGGTCGCCCGGCTGGTGCCGCTCGGCGTCGTCAAGGGGTGACCCTTGGTGTGAAAGGGACTTTGGTCCTCCCGGTGCCATCCAAGGGGCCGCATTCACCGGGCCAGTGTTCGGCGTGTACTGGCTACACCTGGCAACTTGGGAAGAGGTTGTTCGAAACGCGAGATGAACACGCTTGGTGACACACCACAACGCTGGGGGCTCCGCCCCCACCCCCCGATTGGGGGCAAGCCCCCAGAGCCCCTGCGTGGGCGGGGAGGCAGGCGGCCATCGTGGTCAACCGGCTGCCGGGCCTGTCCACCCGAACACGTTCCGAACAACGCGGAAGAGGGTGACCGACGATGACCTCGATGCTGCCACGCGGCCGGACCTTGTTTCCCGGCCTGATCGACTGGCTGGAAAGCCCGTGGCCCTTCGGCGAACGCAACCTGGTCCGCGTCGAGGAGCGGGTCGGGGACGGCAACTACATCGTGCGGGCCGAACTACCCGGATTCGACCCGAACGAGCACATCCACGTCAGCACCGAGGGCGGGGTGTTGACCATTGACGCGGAACGGGAGTCCAGCACGAAGGAGGCCGCTCACAGCGAGTTCCGTTACGGCAAGTTCCACCGCGCGGTCTCGCTGCCCGAGGGTGCCGACACGACGAAGATCACCGCCAAGTACACCGACGGCATCCTCGAAATCACGATCCCGGTCCAACTGCACGAGCACGGCAAGACCGTCGACGTCAGGGTCGAACACGACTGAAGGTGCGACAATGAGCCACTCGTGGCATCCGGCGTGCCTGCATGAGTGAGGAGTTTATGCCGAATTCCGTCAGTAACGGGTCACTCATCACCACTGCGGCCGGCGCCCGGACCTTTGTCTGGTAATTGCGCGGGCGGGGCATCGGTGATGGTGGATTGCGCAATCGGTGCCGGGGCGGTGCGAGCCTACGCGGTGTGTATGGGATGAGCGAGCGAGCCGGGCAGACGCCCCGCGAACTTTCCGTGGACCTCTACCGGGTCGTGGCGATCCTGGTCGTGGTGGCCGGGCACTGGCTCGCTGCTTCGATCACGTTCCGCGACGGCCGCTTCGGTGACGAGAACGTCCTGGCGAGCATGCCCTGGACCCAGTGGATGACCTGGTTATTCCAGGTGATCCCGGTGTTCTTCCTGGTGGCCGGTTACGCCGGCGCGGCGTCCTGGGCCCGCTGGCCGGGCCGGTGGCCGGGCTGGCTGCGGCACCGGCTCGCCGCGGTGCTCACGCCGACCACCGTCTACGTGGCGGTGATGCTGGCCGTGGTCGCCGCCCTGCGACGGTCCACAGTGGACCCGTCACAGCTGGCGTTCGGGGCGTGGGCGCTCGCGTTTCACCTGTGGTTCCTGCCGGTCTATCTGCTGCTGGTCTCGGTGACGCCGCTGGCGGTCGCGGCGCAGCGACGGTGGGGGCTGGCGGTGCCGGCCGTGCTCGCGCTGGTGGTGGGGGCGATCGATGTCGCGGCGCTGGCGGGCGGGGTGCCGGCGGCCGGCTCGGTCAACTATCTGCTGGGCTGGGCGGCGGTGTACCAGTTGGGGGTCGCCTGGTGTACCGGCGCGCTGCGGGGTGCGCGGCCGGCCCTGCTGGCCGCGGGAGCGGTGGCCGTGCTGGCGGTCCTGCTGTGGCTGGGGCCTTACCCGGCGAGCATGGTCGGCGTGCCGGGAGAGGCGGTGCGCAACACGTCACCGCCGAACTTCGCGCTGATCGCCTTCAGTGCCGCCCAGGCCGGCCTGCTGGTGATGGCCGCATCGGCGGTCACCGCCCGGCTGCGTCACTCGTCCCGGCGGCGCGTGCTGACCCCGGCGAACCGCACTGTGATGGCGGTTTACCTGTGGCACATGGTTCCGGTCGCCGTCGTCGCGCTCGCCGCTTACCCGGGCGGGTTGTTGCCTCAGCCCGTGCTGGGCTCGGCCGGCTGGTGGGTGACGAGAGTTCCGTGGCTGACCGGGCTCATCGTTGTGATGGCTGTGGTGTTGCTGCCGCTCGCGTTGGCGCAGCCGCGCTTGACGCGGTACGTGTCGGCCCTCGCCGAGCGGGTACCGATTCGCCTGTACGGGCCGGTTCTCCTCGTCGGAGCCGCAATCTCGGCCTTCGCGCTGTACCGGTTCGCGATCGACGGGTTCGCGCCCGACGGGCAGTTTCCGACGCTGACCACCGTTGTCTACGTCGTGGGCGTGACGCTCGCGACGTTCGGGCGTGCGGAACCGCAATCCGAGCGGGGAGTGGTCGCCGAGCGGGCCGGGCGCGGGTGAGCCGTGCCGCGCGCCGGGGGTCTCACAGCTTGTAGCCGATGGTGCGCAGCAGGGCTTTCCGGTCGGCCTCATCGGCCGGGGTCTCGACACCCCGCGGCGGCGATCCGTCGACCACGCCCACTATCGCGCGGCCGAGCCCGGTTCCGGCGACGAGCACCTCGACGGGATTGGCGGTGGCACAGAAGATCCCACAGACCTCCGGCACCTGCTTGACCGCGTTCAGCACGTTGACGGGGTAGCCCTCGCGGAGGAACACGATGAACGAGTGTCCCGCGCCGATCTCCTGCGCGTTTTTGGTCGCCAGTTCGACCAGTCCAGGATCGTTGCCGGAATGGCGGACGAGCCGGGGTCCCGACGCCTCGCAGAACGCGAACCCGAACTTCAGGTGCGGGCTGGTTCCGGCGAGCGCCTCGTGCAGGTCCTCCACGGTCTTGATGAAATGCGCCTGGCCGAGGATCACGTTGACGTCCTCGGGCTTCTCGATGGTCACCACGCTGAGGTTCATGGCCCGATTCTCGTCCGCCGGGCGGCGCCTTCGCCACGGCCGGCCATCGCCTAACTTCTACATGCATGTAGTTTTACGGCGTGCTTGGTCAAGGAGTGGTGACCCGGGTGGTGATCGTGTCCGCCCGGGTCGGCGCCGGACACGATGGGGCCGCGTGCGAGCTGGCCCGCCGGTTTCGTGAGCGGGGAATGCGGGTCGACCGCCTCGACTTCCTGGATCTGCTGCCGGGACGGCTGGGCCGGATACTGTGCGGTTTCTACCAGCGCCAGTTGACCGTGGCGCCGCGTAGCTGGGACTGGTTGCTGGCCTTGCTGGGCACGCGGGTGATAGCCGGCCTGGCTCGCCGGTTCGCCCGGCTGGCCGCGCCGGGGCTCGGCGAGGTGATTGATCGCGATGTCGTGCTGACGGTGTCCACGTATCCGATGGCCACGCACACGCTGGCCCATCTCAAGGCGATCGGCGGGCTGGCGGCGCCGCTCGCGGTGTACCTCACCGATCCGTCCGTGCACCGCTTGTGCATCAGCCCGCTGGCCCAGCTCACCGTGGCGCCCAACGAGATCGCCGCGGATCAGGCGCAACGCTGGGGTGCCCGGCGAACGGTGGTGGCCCGCCCGCTGGTCGCGCCGGAGTTCCGGCCCCCGCGGTCGTGGGCCGAGCGGCTCCGGGCACGGGCGATGTTCGGATTGCCCGAGGGGCAACGGCTGGCGCTGGTCGTGTCCGGTTCGTGGGGCGTGGGCCACGTCGAATCGATCGCGGCGGACGTCGCGGCGTCGGGACAGGCGGTGCCGGTGGTCGTCTGCGGGCGGAACGAGCGGCTGCGGGAGCGGTTGACGGCGGCCGGCTTCCGATTCGTGCTGGGCTGGGTGGAGTCGATGCCGGAGCTGATGCGGGCCTGCGATGTGGTGGTGCAGAACGCCGGCGGGTTGTCGACGTCCGAGGCACTGGCGACCGGCCTGCCGGTGCTGACCTACCGGTGTCTTCCCGGGCACGGGCGAGCGAACGCGGCCGTGCTGGACGCCGAGGGCACGGTCCCGTGGGTCCGGCGGCGTGCGGATCTCGAGCCGGCGTTGACGCGGGCGCTGGCGGCCGGGAACTCCACGGAGCCGGCCCGGCCCGTGCCGGTGGCCGAGGTGGCGAGTTGAAACGGGTTCTTGCCGCCGGTGCCGTGGTGGCGACCGCGATGCACGCGGCGCCGTCGGCCCTGTTCGTTCCCGCCGTGCGTGGCGTGCTCGCGCCACGACTCGCGGGCCACGGCAATCCCGGGCACGTCGCGCTGACTTTCGACGACGGGCCGCATCCCGTTGCCACGCCGCGGTTTCTGGCGGTGCTGGCGGCACACCGGGTGCGGGCGACGTTCTTCGTGCTGGGCCGGGAATTGGTGCGCGCGCCGTGGCTCGGGCGCGCCATTGTCGAGCAGGGACACGAGATCGCGGTGCACGGCTGGGATCACCGCTGTCTCCTGTGGCGGAGCCCGTCCGCGGTGTTCGACGGTTTCGCCCGCACGATGGATGCGATTCACGACATCACGGGTGTGCGGCCGCGATGGGTGCGTGCCCCCTACGGCGTATTCACCGCCGCATCGCTGCTGGCGGCGCGGCGGCTGGACCTGGCCCCGGTGTTGTGGACGTGCTGGGGCTTCGACTGGACGCGCCGGGCGACACCCGCGACGGTGACCGCCACCGTTCGGCGTGACCTGCGGGGTGGCGGGACCATCCTGCTGCACGACTCGGACGTCGAAGCCACGCCGGGTTCGTGGCGGTCAGCTCTCGGCGCACTGCCGATTCTGCTGGCGCACTGCCACGAACGCGGCCTCACGGTAGGCCGCCTGGCCGAGCATGGTCTCCTGCCCGCCGGGCGGGCATAGGCCCTGCCGCGCGATTTCGATGTCGGCATGCAGATCGGTCGCCGAGTCGAGCGCCGTGCCGGCCGCTCCGGCGGTGACACCGAGGACCACCGCCATCCCGAGCAGGGCCACCGGCGCCAGGACGGACCGGGGCCGTGGCGTGGCGAGCAGGGCCGCGACGCGTCGCGGGACGTGGCCCCCGGCCGCGCCCGGCGCGAAGGACACGGCGGTCCGGGTGGCGAGCGCGGCCTTGGCCACCGCGGTGGCCAGGATCCGCCGGTCGCCCACCCGGTGCGCGGCGACCTCGTCGGCCCACCGTTCCAGCGCGAACCGCGCCGTGCCGCCGAGCGGGCGCACCAGCGGGTTGAGCACGCACGACGCCGCGATCGCGCCCAGGAAGACGTGGTGGCGCAGGCGCAGGTGGGCGGCCTCATGGGCGAGCAGCGCGCTGCGTTCCCGGGGTCGCAGCGCGGACAGGAGCCCGCCCGAGACGACGATGCGCCCGCCCCGGCCGGGTACGGCGAAGGCCACGGGTTCGCGGTCGGGCACGATGATCACGCCGCCGTCCCGGCTGTGCCGGTCGAGTTCGGTATGCAGCGCCCGGAACCAGGCACGGTAGCGCAGCCCGGAACGCCACGCCGAAATGGCGAGGACGACCAGGGCGAGCCCGCAGAACGCGGCCAGCGGAATGCTGACCGCACCGGAGTCGAGCAGGTCGGCGGGGGAGACCCCGTCGGCGGTGGCGATCGCCGGGAGCAGCGTGAGCCCGGCCAGGACCGGCACCACCAGCGCCGCCGTGCTGGCGATCGTGAGCACCACGCAACTGGCCGTCAGCAGCCAGCTCGCCCACGGCGGAGGCAGCCGCGGCGCGGCCCAGTGCGCCGCCGGCCAGGCGATCAACGGCAGCAGCAAGGGCACGATCACCTCGGCCACGTCCACGGTTTCAGCCCTCGTCGGCGCCGTGCCGGTGCAGCAGGTCGAGCAGGACCCGCTCATCCGACTTCGACAGGCCGGACACGAACCGGGCCAGCACGCTGCCGCGGTCGGGCTCACGGTCGAGCACGCTGCGCATCCGCCGCGCCGCCAGCCCGGCCTCGTCCTCGACGGCCTGGTAGGCGAACGAGCGACCCCGCTTCTCCCGGATGAGGACGCCCTTGTCGTACAAGCGCGACAGGATCGTCACCACCGTGGTGTAGGCCAGCTCACCGGGCAGCCGCTGCTGCACCTCGCCGGCCGAGAGCGGCTCGTCCGCCTCCCACAGCACGCCGAGCACCTCGGCCTCCAGTTCGCCGGGCGCCCGTCGCCCCCCATCGCCGGAATCAGTCCGCACCCGCCGAATCTACCCCGCGCGGCGTGCGCCGGTCAGAAGTCCATCCCGGCCGGGTCCGGCGCACCGGCCAGGGCCTTGTCCTTCTCCGGCTTGTCGGTGACCACGGCTTCGGTGGTCAGGAACAGGGCCGCGATGGACGCGGCGTTCTGCAGTGCGGAGCGAGTGACCTTGGCGGGGTCGATGATGTCCGCGTCGAGAAGGCGGCAGTACTCGCCGGTGGCGGCGTTGAGGCCGTGGCCGGCGGGCAGGGTCTTGACCTTCTCCACCACGACGCCGCCTTCGAGGCCGGCGTTGACCGCGATCTGCTTGAGCGGAGCCTCGACCGCGACCTTGACGATGTTGGCACCGGTGGCCTCGTCGCCGGTCAGCTTGAGGCTGTCGAACGCGATCTGCGCGGCCTGCAGCAGGGCCACGCCACCACCGGCGACGATGCCCTCCTCGACGGCGGCCTTCGCGTTCCGCACCGCGTCCTCGATGCGGTGCTTGCGCTCCTTGAGCTCGACCTCGGTGGCGGCACCGGCCTTGATGACGGCCACGCCACCGGCCAGCTTCGCCAGCCGCTCCTGCAGCTTCTCCCGGTCGTAGTCCGAGTCGGAGTTCTCGATCTCGGCACGGATCTGGTTGACCCGGCCCTGGATCTGCTCCGCGTCACCGGCACCCTCGACGATGGTCGTCTC
>NZ_JAFB01000064.1 GCF_000519205.1 Amycolatopsis taiwanensis DSM 45107
CTGGACCACTTCGAAGGCCGCTCCTGGCTCGGCTGGCACCGCCACGTCACCCTCACCGCGGTGGCCCAAGCCATCTGCACCCAGCTCCGACGCACCCCAAAAGCCCCTGCGCAGGCCTGACCCTCTACGCAGTCCTGCGCGAACTCCAGGCCCTGCTCGCGGTCTGGACAGGTGTCTGCCACACCTGCCGACAACCCGTCCAGACCCGAACCCCACAACAGAAACCCCAGCTCAACAGCACCTAACAAAGCGCTACTAGGTGGCCGGGCAGCATGCCCTCGCCGATCGCGGTCAAGCCGTCCGCGTCCTGCGGCACCGTGGATACCGTCATGATTCCTCCCTAATCTGCGGCTTTGTGATCCGTCGTCGTTCTGCGTCGTCGCGGTCGGACCGGGCGGCCGGCACGCCAAGCTCGATCACCCCGGCGTGTCGCGGGGGATAGGACGAAGATCAGCAGATCGAATCCGGTCATCGCGGCGCCCGCGAGGTTGACGGTGGTGATGGCCATCGGTGGTCGCCGATGGCCATCACTTCATCCGCGGCCCGCAGTGTCCACTGTGGTCGGTTTTCTCGTCGTGCCACCAGCGTGTAGCCATCCGCTGTAGCCGGCTTGGGCGTTTCCGGCGTCTGCCGCATGCGCGGTGACCGCTGGATCCAGCATTTTCGCTATGCCTCCGCGGAGCGGTCCGGCCGGTCGCTGTGCTCACGCAGGAGGTACTACCGCTTGCGCCCGGGTATTTTCCGCGGTGGAAAAACTGGTCTCCCCGGCACCGGTTCAGACCACACCGTTGAGCTCGGCCTCGAGGTGGTGCACCGCCGCCGGGTCGAGGTCTGGATGCATAGCCGCCACGTCGATGACAGTGAGGTACGCCAGCATCGTCCGCCCCGTCGGCGTGTCGAGCCGCGGTAGCAGTGGGAGGATGGCGGCACGGGCCGCCGGGATCTCCAGCAGCTTGCGGATCGGGACCGTGGCGACGATCGCGTCGGCAGCAACGTCCGCGCGGCGCGCCGGCGGACGGGCGGCGGCGTGAACGAGGTCCCGTTGCGCGTCGGCGAGCAGGTGCTCCGCGGTTACGGGTCCGGTCGCCGGCAGCCCGAGCCGCTTGTACTGCTCGGGCGGCGCCTCGGTGTCCCGCATCAGCTTCACGAGCAGCTCGGCCATGCGCAGCTCGAGCGCCGGGTCGCTCAGCGGCGACTGCTGTCCCGGGTCCGTTTCCAGGTCGAACAGCATCGTGCCGAAGGGATACGGGTTCCCGAACGTCCAGCCCGGCACCTTGAGCACCGGCACGCCCTTCGTGAAGCCAAAACCTTCGACGAACTCCGCGCCGCGCAGTTCCGCCGGCGAGAACGGGGCGTGCATGTGAGTCGGCATCAGCGTGTAGTCGAACAACGGCTGATTGTCCGGATGCACCGTGTTGCGCATGTACACGTAGCGGCCGTCGGTGACGTTGACGTGGCCGCCGGCCGAGCCGAACAACACCGCCTCGTGGATCATGTTGTCGTCGGCCAGCACAGACGCGAGCGGCTTGCCCTGCATGTCCGGCGTGGGCTCCAGGCCGAAGAACTCGAGCATGGTCGGACCCAGGTCGATAGTCTGGACCAGACTTTCGCGGGTCTCGCCCGCGGCGGGATGGCGAGGGTCCCAAAGGAACAGTGGTGTGTGGATGTTCTCGTCGTACCACGGTTGCACGCTCTTGCCCCACCAGCCATGCTCCCCCAGCAGGAACCCGTGGTCGGTGCAGACCATGAGCATCGTGTCGTCCCACATTCGGTGCCGGTCCATGAAGTCCAGCACGCGCCCGAGCGAGAAGTCGCACATGGCCAGCAGAGCGAGGTAGCCGTTGCGCGCGTGTTCCGCCTCCGCGGCGCTTTCGACGACCTTCTTGTAGGCGGGCCAGTCGAAGTGCCGGCCTCGGTAGCCGGATTCGAACAGCTCCAGGTACTTGTCGTAGGTGAAGAACGGCTCGTGTGGGTCGAAGCACTCGATCTGCAGCAGCCAGTCGTCCTCGGCGCGGTTCTGCTCGAGGAATTCAAGACCGGCGTCGATGGTGAGCGTCTGGGAATGGAACTCCTCGGTCCGCTGGTACTCGCGATTGACCCAGTTGCGGCGTGTGCGTGGGTTCTTCGCGTTGTTGGTGTCGGGGACCGCCGGATCCGCGACGTGCCCCTTCCAGCCGTCTCCCTCCTGCCCGCGGAAGAACTCGTAGGAGTCGAACCGGTTGTGGTACGTGAGGCCGCCGTCCTCCCAGTAGTGGTAGTGGTCGGTGACCAGATGGGTGTAGACGCCCTCGGCCCGGAGCAGCTCCGGCACCGAGTCGTCGAACGGTTCGAGCGGACCCCACGATCGGTGCAGGAAGTTGTACCGCCCGGTGTGCAGTTCGCGGCGCGCCGGCATGCACGGCATGCTGCCCGCATAGCACCGGGTGAACCGCGCGGTCTGCCGGGCGAGGCGGGTGAAGTTCGGCGTCCGGCCCTCGGTCGAGCCATACGGCTCGAGGAACCGCCGGTTCAAGGTGTCGAACATCAGGACTATCGCTCGCACGGCCGTCACTCCTCAATCTTGTCCGCGGCGCACGGTTTCGGCCGCGATCTTGGTAGATCGATCTCGCACAGGCTGACATGGGCAAAGAGACGCCGTCAACCACCCGGGCCACTACCTTCGGTGACGCAGCTGAACGCTGCGTCCACCGTTGCCGTGCGCTCGATCCGCAGTTATGGTAGATCGATCTACCTAGCTTTCTACCTTTCCGAGGAGTTTGTTTGCCTGAGCAGAAGGCGGACGCGCCGGACGTCGTCCTCATCCACTGCCACGACCTGGGGCGCTGGCTCTCGGTCTACGGGATGTCGCACGTGCCGAGCCCGCACCTGGCCACCTTTGCGGAGAACGCCGTGGTCTTCGACAACGCCCACGCGTCTGCTCCGCTCTGCTCGCCGGCCCGGGCGGCGCTGTTCACTGGGCTGTCCCCGCACTGCAACGGCGTCGAAGGCTTGGCTCACCATGGCTGGCGCTACCGCCATGGCATCGTCACGGCTCCCGAGCGGCTGCGCTCGCTCGGTTACCATTCTGTGCTCATCGGCCTGCAGCACGAGCACACCGACCCGACCGTGCTGGGCTTCGACGAGGTCGACGGCCTCGGATTCCTGCCACGGGCGCACCAGGTGGTGGACGCGGCCGGGGACCGGCTCCGCGCGTGCCCCGCCCGCAGCGACCGCAAGCCCCTCTTCCTGACCGTCGGCATATGGGAGGTACACCGGCCCTGGCCCGCGGAGGACTACACCCCCGCCGATCCGGCGACCGTCGACGTGCCGGACTTCCTGCCCGACAACGAGCACACCCGCGAGGACATCGCGGCCTTCTACGGCTCGATCCGCCAACTGGACGACGCGATGGGCGCGTTGCTGCGCACAATCGACGAGACACTCGACCCCGAGACCACGATGGTGATCTTCACGACCGACCACGGGGCGGCCTTCCCCCGCGCCAAGAGCACGCTCTACGACGCCGGGACCGGCGTGACCCTGCTGGTCCGCCCGCCGCGCTCGTGGTCGGCGCCTCCGCGGCGCGTGACCGACGTAGTGTCCCACCTCGACCTGGTGCCGACCCTGCTCGACGTGGCGGGCGGCTCGCCCGCCGAAGAGCTCGAAGGCGCCAGCCTCGTCCCGTTGCTGCGAGGGTCAGGCGGAGACAGCGAGCGCGTGATCTTCTCCGCCAAGACCTACCATGACGGCTTCGATCCGATGCGAGCCGCCCGCTCCCGTGAATTCACCTACGTCCGCAACTTCCGGCCGGGCCCGTTGCTGACCCTGTCGCTGGACCTCGAGCACAGTCCGACCCGGCGCGGGATGGGCGACGCGCATCTCGCGCCCCGCCCCGAGGAAGAGCTCTACGACCGTCGGAAGGACCCCGACGAGCTGGTGAACGTCGCCGGGCATCCGGCGTACGCCGAGGTGACCGCCCGGTACGCGCGGCTACTGGACCAGTGGATGGTCCAGACCGGCGACCCCATCCTCGCCGGGGGCTCGCCGCCCCCCGGGCCCCGCAGCCGCGAAGTCGACGCGCTGCCGCCACTACCCCACCTCGACCACACAGCGCCGCCCCGCCCCTGACCCCCGAAACCATGAGAGACAAGGACGTACTCGCATGACACCCGTTGTGCCAACCCGTGGCGATCACGGTAACCACCGAGCGCACGCCTCTGCCCCGCTATCGAGGCGGCGGGGCGCTCTCGTCGCGGACCTGACTCGATGCCCTATGCGGCGCCCCGCCGACACGATCGCGGTCGCGCGCAAACTCGCGGAGGGGCCAGCATGACCACCACCGTCGGCTCCCCGCCCCGCGCACCGTGGGGGATCTACCTCATCGGCGCGTTCGCCGAACTGCTCTTCGGCTACGACACCGGCATCATCGGCACCGCGATGCTGTCCATCAAGAAGGAGTTTCCTCTTACGCCGACCACTCAGGGTCTCATCGTGAGCTCCCTGCTGCTGGGAGCGGCGATCGGCGTCGGGGTCGGGGGCCGGCTGGCGGACCGCTATGGCCGCCGCCCGGCCCTGCTGCTCGTCGGTGCCGTCTTCGGCATCGGCGGGCTCGTCGCGGCCGTCGCGCCCTCGGTGGCGATCCTCGTCCTCGGCCGGCTGATCATGGGACTCGGCGTGGGGTCGTCGGCCGTGGTGGTGTCGGTCTACCTGATCGAGATCGCGCCCACGAGGCATCGGGGCAAGATCGGGGCGCTGGGCCAGATGATGGTCGTCCTCGGGATCATGCTCGCATATTTGGTCGGCTACTCGCTGGACTCGTCCGGCCAGTGGCGGCTCATGCTCGGCTTCACACTGATCCCGTCCGTCGCCATCGTGCTCGCCCTGTTCTTCGCCCCCGAAAGCCCCCGCTGGCTGGTCCAGCAAGGTCGCGACGAGACCGCCGTGGCCTCGCTGACCCGGCTGGGACGCGGCGCGACCGCCGGCAGCGAGTTGCGTGAGCTGCGCCGGGTCGTGACGAGCGCGAACCAGAGCCGGCGCAGCACCGGCGACGTGCTGAAGGAGATGTTCTCGCCGGCGCTGCGGCGTAGCACTGGCGCCGGTATCGTACTGGCCGTTCTCGCCCAGACCGTCGGCACGAACTCCATCGTCTACTACGCGCCGACCACCTTGGCACACGCCGGTTTCGGACAGACGGCCGCGGTCACCGCGAACATCAGCATCGGTGTGGCGAACGTGGTCTTTACGCTCCTCGGCATCGCGCTGGTGGACCGGATCCCGCGCCGCCGGCTGCTTCTGTTCGGCGCCGTCGGGATGGCCACGGCACAGTCGTTTCTCGCGATCTACACCCTGCTCCAGTCCGGCCCGTCGGTGGCCGGCGCCTACGCCACCCTGGCCGGCATGATCGTGTTCCTGTCGTCCTTCGCCTTCGCTTGGGGCGTGCTCGTCCGCGTGGTCGTGTCCGAGCTGTTCCCGTCGGCCATCCGCGGCAGCGCCTCGGGGCTCGTGCTCGTCCTGCAATGGTCCGCGAACTTCGTGGTGAACCAGTTCTTCCCGACGATCCTGGAGACCAGTGCGGCGCTGAGCTTCGGCATCTTCGCGGTGGTCGGGATCATCGCGGTGGTCTTCGTCGCGAAGCTGCTGCCCGAGACCGGGGCCGGCAAGAGTCTGGAAGACGTCGAGCAGGCGGCTGTTCAGCTCGCCAAGTGATGCGGAGTCCCGCCGGTGGACCGGCGCACCACCAGCTCGGGCTTGACCAGCACGACCTCCGGGTCGGACGACGGGCTGGTCAGCTGCCGGAGGAGCACCTCCGCCGCATGCCGCCCCAGCTCTCTCGGGCGCGCCGAGATGCTGGTGAGCGGCGGCTCCCACAGGGCGGCTTCGGCGACGTCATCGAAGCCGACCACGAGCGGGTCCGGGACACCGCGGTCGCGCAGCGTGCGGTACACACCGAACGCCACCACGTCGCTGTGGCAGACGATTCCATCCGGGATCTCGCTCAGCTGGTTCGCCAGTTCCATTCCCCCGCGGCCGCTGGTCTCACCGGGAAGGTCGACCACCTCGGCCTTCCCGGCTGCGGCTGCGCGCACCCCCCGCACCCGGTCGCGGCGGGCGGTCGCGCCTGCCGGGCCACCGAGGTAAGCCAGCGTCCGGCAGCCCCGTTCGATCAAGTGTCTTGCGGCCAGTTCCCCGCCGCAGGTGTCGTCCGGCCCGACGTAGTGCGTCGTGCGGTCCTCCAGATAACGGGTGGCCAGCAGGTAGGTCACGCCCCAGGCTTCCAACTTGTCGATCAGGGAGGCGCCGGTGCCCTGGGTGGGCACCACGACCAGTCCGGCGACTTGGTGCTCGCGCAGCGCGGTGAGCAGGTGCTCCTGCCGACGCGGATCGTCGAGCGTGTTGGCGAGCAGGGAGACGAACCCGCGCGTGTCCAGCTCGGTTTCGAGACCGAGGGTCATCTCCGCGAAGAACGGGTTGGTGATGTCGGTGACCAGCACGCCGACCACGTCGGTCCGCTGGGTGCGCAGCGCGGCGGCACCACGGTGGTACACGTACCCGAGCTCGTCCATCGTGTCGAACACCCGCCGGCGCGTCGCATCCGATACCCGGCCCGCGCCACGTAGCACCAGGGACGCCGTCGCCCGGGAAACACCCGCGCGCGCCGCGACGTCCTTGAGCGTGATCCGTAAACCCACGGCCCCAGATTAGCGGGCAACCGCCGATCCGGGTGCCGTTCACCTGGGCTCGCGGCACAGGTGAGCAGCCCGCGCAGCCGGACGTCGGTGGAGCGTGAGAGCCGGTGCGGTTGCCCGAGGCTCAGGCCGACCTCGGCGACGTGGCCGACTCCGGTGACGCCGCGTCGCGACGTGCGAGACCTGCTGATCAGCGACTAGGCGGTGTTTCAATGTTGTGACCAGCGTAGATATGAAGGGGTGGGCGATGTTGCCACGCCGTCGAGTGCGGGATCAACCGCCTCAAGCGCAACCGAGCCGTGGTAACTCGATACGACAAGCTGCCGGTTCGCTACGAATCCACGATCCAGATCGCCGCGATCAACGAGTGGCTACGCTTTTAAAACACCGCCTAGGAGGAACGTCATGCCCGACTGCTGTCCCCCGTCTCGTTCCCTCTCACAAGCCAACGCTGGGCAATCCAGCGCTGTCCAGGAGGCAGGTCCGGCTCGCACCGCCGGCACCGAGGGGCTCGTCGTGCTGCCCGGCGGGACCTTTCGGATGGGGACCGACGACAAGGACGGGTTTCCCGAGGACCACGAGGGCCCGGTGCGTGCGGTGACGGTCGAGCCGTTCGCGATCGACCCCTACTGCGTCTCGAACGCGCGGTTCGCGGAGTTCGTGGACGCGACGGGATACCGGACAGAGTCGGAGCGGTTCGGGTGGACCTACGTGTTCGCCAAATTCGTGCCTGCCGAGTTGCGGAAGCGTTCGCCCCGGCCGGAACAGGCACCGTGGTGGTGTGGCGTGGCCGGGGCGTACTGGCGCGAGCCGGAAGGGCCGGGCAGCACGCTGGATGGCAGAGGGGACCACCCGGTGGTGCACGTGTCATGGAACGACGCGATGGCCTACTGCACGTGGGCGGGGCGGCGGTTGCCGACGGAGGCCGAGTGGGAGTACGCCGCGCGAGGAGGTCTGGACCAAGCTCGCTACCCGTGGGGTGACGAGCTAACACCGGACGGGGAGCATCGCTGCAACATCTGGCAGGGCCGTTTCCCGGTACACAACACCGAGGAAGACGGCTACGTCGATACCGCGCCGGTGGATGCGTTCAAGCCGAACGGGTTCGGCCTGTACAACATGTCGGGCAACGTGTGGGAGTGGTGCGCCGACTGGTTCGACCCAGCGCGAGCGAGCCGGTCGATGCGGGGCGGCTCGTACCTGTGCCATGACTCGTACTGCAACCGCTACCGCGTCGCCGCCCGTACCGCCAATACGCCCGACAGCGCCAGCGGCAACCTCGGTTTCCGCACCGCGGCGGACTGCTGAGCACGGGTGGCTGGGCGAAGGACGTTGGACGTCCTTCCGTGCTACCTCTGACCGTGGGCGGCGACGCGGTCAACGGCCGCGATCCGCTGCCGGACCTCGTCGAAGTGCTGGCGGACCGCTCGCCGGATTGCGGCGTCGTCGCAGGAGCTAATGGCGCTGACGATCCTCTCGTGCTTGACCACCAGGGAATCCGAGCGGGTGCCGATCAGCGATTCCGTCTGCCGGTAGACGTCCCAGAAGAGCCGCGTCAGTTCGAGTGCGAGTTCGTTGCCGGCCGCCTGGCAGATGCGCTCGTGGAACCGCCCGTCCGCGGCGGTCGCCCTCGCCGGGTCCCGCATCTGCTCGACGCATTCGGCCAGATCCTCGAGCAACGCGGTGTCGCCGGTGACCTTCCTGGCCAGTTCGGTTTCCAGGATCTCGCGCACCTCGAGCAGGTCCTGGAGGCCGCGCAGATCGTCCCGTGAACGTGCCCGGGTGCGGAAGAGCAAGGACGGGCTCAGCGCCGTCATGCTCGCGTCGCCGACGAAGGTCCCGTAGCCGTGGCGGATCTCGACTATGCCCAGCGCCTGCAGGGTGCGCAGGGCCTCCCGCACCGAGTTGCGAGCCGCGTCGAACTCCGCCATCAGGCGCGATTCGGGCGGCAGTGGGTCGCCGGCGCACAGCTGGCGCTGGTCGATCAGCTCGATGATGGCGTCAACGAGTTGCTGGCTGCGTGTGGTCCGCACTCTTGCCCTCGCTTCGGTGTGCAGGCTAGCGTACCGGCACATCCTAGGACGTCCAACGTCCTAGGATGTTGAACAGTGTTCCTCGAAGAAGAAGTGAGCATGGACACGACGCCGCACCGCGTTCCCTGGTATCGGCAGGTCGGCCCGGGCCAGTGGAAGGCGTTCGGCGCCGCCTGGGTCGGCTACCTGCTCGACGGTTTCGACTTCGTGATCATCACACTGGTCCTGACCGAGATCCGCACCGAGTTCCAGCTGTCGCTGACCACGGCGGCCACGCTTGTCTCGGCCGCGTTCGTGTCCCGCTGGTTCGGCGGGCTCGCGCTCGGCGCCTTCGGCGACCGGTTCGGCAGGCGGCCGGCGATGATCCTCAGCATCGTGTGCTACGCGATCGGCACCGGGCTGTGCGGGTTCGCCTGGAACTACTGGTCGCTGTTCGTCTTCCGCGCCATCGTCGGCATCGGGATGGCCGGCGAGTACGGCTCCAGCAGCACTTACGTGATGGAGAGCTGGCCGGCCACCCTGCGCAACCGCGCCAGCGGCTTCCTGTTGTCGGCCTACCCGGTCGGCACCATCCTCGCCGCCCGTGCCTACGACCTGATTGTGCCGAGTCTGGGCTGGCGCTGGTTGTTCTGGATCGGCATTCTGCCGGTCGTCGTGGCGCTGTGGCTGCGCAAGGCGCTGCCCGAGGCCAAGGACTGGACCGAGCAGGTCGGCCGCCGGGGCGCCGGCGCCACCAGCGCGACCGTGCTGCTGAACCGGAAACGGACCGGCGCGAACGTGGTGATCACGCTTGCGCTCGCGGCTTGCCTGGTGCTGATCTTCTCGGGCCACGCCGGTCCGCTCTATCCCCTCTACATCGTCATCTGCGTGCTCGGGTTCGTCGCGTTCGCGACGCAGGTCAGCGGCCGGTCGTGGCCGATGGTGGTGGCACTGATGGCGACGGTCTTCTGCGCCTTCCTCTACTCGTGGCCGATCCAGTCGCTGCTGCCGACCTACCTCAAGACCGAACTGCACTACACCGCGGGTCAGGTTGCCAATGCCCTCACCTGGGCCGGACTCGGCTACGCGGCCGGCTCGTGCCTCGCCGGGATCTTGGGCGACCGGTTCGGCACCAGGACGACCTACGTAGGAGGACTGGCGCTGTCGCTGGTGTTCGTCTTTCCCGCGTTCGCGCTCGGCTCGGGCAGCATCGTCGCCGTCTGGGTGTTGCTCTTCGCTTTGCAGGCAACGAGTTCCGGGATCTCTGGCCTGCTGCCGAAGTACATCGGCGACCATTTCCCCGTTCGGCTGCGCGCGGCAAGCCTTGGCTTCACCTACAACGTGGGAGCACTGGGTGGTGCCGTCGCGCCACTGGCTGGGGCGCAGGTGGCCGCGCACATCGGTCTCGGCCCGGCCCTGATCTGGCTGGCGGGCGGGCTGACCCTGCTCACCGCGCTCCTGGTCGGCTTCAACGTCCCGGCGCGGCTTCGCCGGCGCGAACCGCGCACGGAGACCGTCGCCCCGAGCACCTCTTGAACGCTCTGTCCACACGGGATTCCTCGGTCCACTTGCGATCGTCGTTGGCGCCACACACACTGCAGGCAGGTGAGGAGATGGTCGATCATGGTCGCGCGAGCGGTCCGGGACCTTCCCGACGCGCTTCGTGACGGCGCGCGGCTGGCCGAACGCCTGGCCGGGCGGCGCCCGGCGATATTCCTCGACTACGACGGGGTGCTCGCCCCGATCGTCGAGCGGCCGGAAGACGCCACGATCTCGGGCACCATGCGACGCGCGGTGCAGGCCCTCGCCCGGCGCTACCCGGTATGCGTGGTCAGCGGGCGCGACCGCCGGGTGGTGCAGGAGTTCCTGGGCCTCGACGACCTGGTGATCGCCGGCAGTCACGGCTTCGACATCTGGAACCCGGCCCAGGACACGGTCGAGCCGGCCGGGGACGATTCCGAAGCGCTCATCGAGGAGGTCACCGCCCGGTTGCGGACCGAGGCCGGCTCGATATCGGGGGTACGGATCGAACCCAAGAAACTGTCGGTGGCCTTGCACTACCGGCTGGCCGAGGAGGATCAGTACGAGCGGATCGCGAACCTGGTCGAGGAGATCCTCGCCGAGTGGCCAGGCCGGCTGAAGGTGACCCCGGGCAAGAAGGTCTACGAACTGCAGCCGAACATCGACTGGGACAAGGGCAAGGCGGTCCTGCACCTGCTCCACACCCTCGGCCTGGATGCCGGCGACGTGGTCCCGCTCTATCTCGGCGACGACATCACCGACGAGGATGCGTTCCGGGCGCTGGACGGCGTCGGCGGTGTCGGCATCTTCGTCGGTCGCCCAGACGACCCGGAGGTGGACGATCGCCTCACGGCGGCGGAGTTCGGCCTGCCCTCCCCGGCCGAAGTGGAACGGTTACTGTCCAAACTGGCCGGAGGACGGTCCCCCCGGAACTGACCACGAGATGGTTACGAACCGGTACGGTCGGTCAATGACGGCTGACGAGGTGCACGCGGGGCCTGGAGTGCACAACGCGATGTCCGGCGCCGCGCAGTCGGTGGTGCAGGCTGGGTCGATCGGATCGGTGGTGTTCGCCTTCGGGCGCCAAGGGGCTGAGCCGGTGACCCCCTACCAGTTGCCCTGGCCGCCGAGTTCCTTCGTCGGTCGAGAGGGCGAGTTGGCCGCACTCGACCTGGCCCTTGCCGATACCGGTTCCGCGAGCCTGTGGGTCGTCTCGGGGACCGCGGGTGTCGGTAAGACCGCCCTCGTGCTGCACTGGGCACACCGGGCGGCGAATCGTTTTCCGGACGGCATCCTGTATGCGAACCTTCGTGGTTTCGCCGACAGCACACCCCGGGCGGAGCCGGGGGAGGTGCTGGACACCTTTCTGGAGGCGCTGGGGCGCTCGGCCGAGCCCCGGGCGGTGGACAGCGTCGAGGCACGGGCCGCGGAATTCCGGTCCGCCCTGCATGGCCGGCGTATGCTCATCGTGCTGGACGATGTCGCCACCGCCCACCAGGTTCGTCCGCTGCTCCCCGGTGCCACGACCGTCGCGGTGGTGGTGACCAGCAGGAACTCGCTGCCGGGGCTGAGGGTGCGGGAGGGTGGCAAGTTGGTGAGCCTGTCGCCACTTTCGCCGGACGAGGCGGTCGCGTTGCTCGCGCGGATTGTCGATGACGGCCGGGTATCCGGCGACACGGCAAGCGCGGCCGAGTTGGTGTCCTTGTGTGACAGTCTTCCATTGCCGCTGCTTGTCGCGGCGCAACGCCTTGTCTCGATGTCCCATCTGTCCATTGCGGACCTGGTGGAGGAGTTGCGCGACGAGCGTGACCGGCTTGACCTCCTGCAGACCGACGAGACCGCGACCACTGTGCGCGCGGTTTTTTCGATGTCCTACCGAGCCCTGGACCCCGAAGCGTCCCGGGTCTTCCGCCTGATGGGCCTGCAGCACGGTGGCGACATCGGCTTCGACGCCATCGCGGCTCTCACCGGTCTCCGGCGAGCACGGCTCCGTAACGCGCTCGAAAGCCTTGGTCACGCGAGCCTTGTCGAGATGACTGGCCCAGGCCGGTACCGCCTGCACGATCTGCTCCGCCTGTTCGCGCGTGAATGTGCCGACGCCGAAGAGACCGCCGGGAACCGGACGCAGGCGGTACGAGCGATGCTGGACTACTACCTCGGGCAGGCGCTCGCCGCCGGCCGGCGGTTGGCTCCGCATCGCCGGCTGCTCCCGCAGCCCGTGCCCGGCGGCGGTGTCGACTTCGACGACCGGGAATCCGCGTTCACGTGGTGCGCGCTCGAACAGGCCAACCTGGTCGCCGAGGTGCGGTACGCGGCCGGCGCGGGGGAGGAGGCGATCGCCTGGCAACTGGCCGCGGCGATGGGCGCGTATTTCCACCAGCGTAAGCCGTGGTCGGCGTGGATCGAGACCCACGAGACCGGCCTGCGTGCCGCGCAGGAGATCGGCGACAACGCGGGAATGGCGACGCTGCTGGGGAACCTGGCGATCGCGTATCGGGAGTTGCGCAGGCGCGACGAGGCCGAAGCGTGTTTTCGCGACGCGCTGGCACTCTGGGAGCAGGAAGGTGACCTTACGGTCAGGCTGTGGTCTGCACCGGCTACGGCCATGCTTGCCGTGAATGGAAAAGGCTCGATGAGGGACTCGACTACTCACAGCGGAGCCTGAACGCGTGGCGGCAACTCGGAGATCAGCACGGTGAAGCGATCGCACACAACAGCCTGAGCGGTGTCCACCGCGACCGTGGTGAGGTTGCGACCGCGCTCCACCACTGTGAGGTCGCGGTCGCGATGTTCGGAGAGATCGGTGACCGGCATGCTCATGCGTGGGCGTTGCACAATCTCGCCAACGCCCGCCGTGACCGCGGTGACCTCGAGGAATCCCTGAAGCTGCACCGTGAGGCCCTGCAAGCGCGGGAGGATCTCGGTGATCGCTACGGTCAGGCCTTCACGCACGAGGCCATGGCCGAGACCTACCGCCGTCTCGGCCGGCCCGGCGAGCAACGAACTGCCGCCGAGCATGCGCTGGCCATCTTCGACGACCTCGGAGATCCCCGTGGCGAGGATCTTCGTGCCCTGATCGACGGCAGATCGTAGCGGCGGTTGCGCGGCGGTACTCGTCGACGTATATTCGTTTACGGGTAATAGGAGGTGTGGGTGGTGGTCCGGAAGCGGAAGGTCGACAACCTGCTGGCGCTGGCGGTGCTGGCCACGGTGTACGGGCGGCCGATGCACCGCTACGAAATGGCCTCGGTCATGCGGGCCCGCGGCAAGGACCAGGACATGAACATCAAGTGGGGCTCGCTCTACACGGTCGTGCAGAACATGGAGAAACACGGCCTGCTCGAGGCCACCGAGAAGACCCGGCAGGGCGCACGCCCCGAACGCACGATCTACCGGATCACCGAGGCGGGCAAGCAGGAACTCGTCGACTGGACGCGAGAGCTGGTCTCCACGGTCCACCCGGAGCACCCCAGGTTCGCCGCCGGCCTGTCGGTGCTCGTCGCGCTGCCGCCGGACGAGGTGACCGTCCTGCTCCGAACTCGGCTAAGTGACCTGCAAGAGTCGATCGACGCCCGGCGGGCGCGCCTCGCCGAGGAGAGCCAAGAGGTTCCGCGGCTGTTCCTGGTCGAGAACGAGTACGAGCTGGCGATGCTTCAGGCCGAGGCGGCGTGGGTGAAGTCCCTGCTCGACGAGCTGACCTCCGGCAGCCACCCGGACCTGGCCGCATGGCGGTCCTGGCACGAGACCGGCGTACCACCAGCGGGAATGGAGGAACTGGCGGAAAGGGGATCCACACCGGACTAGTGCCTCGTCAAGCAACGTTGATCATGTAATTGGGTTCTCGGATGGGTGAGTTGATCGCGAAGTGGCGTTTCGGTCGAGCACGTGCGTTGCGCCAGCGGACGTAGTCAGCAATGGCCGCGTTCTGCTCGGCGTGGCTGCGGTGGTCGGTGCCGTTGAGCGCGAAGTAGCGCAGCGCGGTGAACTCGCATTCGATCCAGTTCAGCCACGAGGCGTTGGTCGGCAAGTACACCAGCTCGATGTTGTTGGCGGCGC
>NZ_JAFB01000065.1 GCF_000519205.1 Amycolatopsis taiwanensis DSM 45107
TCCGCGCGCTGCCCCACGTCGTGCCGCATGGCTACTGGATCGTCGACGACCGGGTAGCGGTCGAGACGGTCACCAGCGAGTTGGAGATCGACGACCCGGAGCAGGTGGCCATTTACCACCGGATGACGGACCGGCTCTGGAAAGCCGCCGCCGAGGGCGAGCAGGCGATCGACATTCTGCGCCGGCTGGCCGAGGAGTACCGACGACAGCGGTAGCCACCCATGGCGACGGCCCCGGAGCGCACGCTGCTCCGGGGCCGTGTCCGGNAATCAGGCCGGTCGGGTAGCTGGGCCTTCGCGGCGAACGCCCGGCCNGACGAGCAGGCCGCCAAGCAGGCCGACGGCACCCAGNCCACCAATAGGCCATCCAATGGCCCGGCGGNTGGTAACTGCNGAGTCGCAGCTAGCGACGTAGGTTTTCGTGTCACCACCNAACTTGGCCCCGTAGTTGCCGTAGTAGGGCGCAAGCGCGTTGCTGAGGTCATCGACACGGGCCTCGTGGGCAGCGCCGCTGGCGTCCTCGGAGAACCCATTTCCGCACGTGAAGTTGTGCCCGCCAGCCGACGCATGAACGGGGATCGCGAGCGTGACGATGGCGCCGACAACAAACAAGGCAGAGATCAAGATCAGGAATTGTCGAAGACTCACAGTTTCCTCCGGTGACGGTTAGTCGACTCCGTACAGTCGCTGCTGTTCCGCCAGGCGTTACAGCTGCGGTGCTCGAAGTTCCGGCTGCGGGCGGCCATCCACTGCTCGAACCCGGGCTGGCGCCGGCGCCGCCGGGTAATGGTCAATGCGAGCCCGGCACCGAGGATGACCAGACCAATGGCGTAACTGGCGGCAGATTCGTTACGGCCGTAGTTCATCGGCCCTCGCATTCCTGGACCGTCGTGCGGGCGTGGCCGGGGATGTGGCAGGCCGGCGGCACGTCCGGCGCCCAACTGGCAGCGAGGGCGATCAGCACGACCGCGGCCGCTGCCGCGAGCGCGCCGAGCAGGATGCGAGTCATAGCGCACCCCACAGGATCCCGGCGGCCACCACGATGGCGAAGGCGGCCGTGGCGGTCGCGGTGAAGTGCTGCCCGAGGCTCCACGGGCGGCCAGGGGTGGTGAGCCGCTGGCGTAGGGCCCGGAGCCGGGTGCGGATCTGCATCCGGTGGCGGCCGTGCCCGCGGCGCTGCTGCTGGAGCGTGTCGACGCTCGCCCAGCAGACGACCCACCATGCGACGCCGAGCACGGCGAGGACGGCGGCGGTGGCGGGGGTGAGGTGACGGGTGTAGCGGGCGTAGCCGCCGATGCACACGGCGGGCAGGGTCAGGGCGGCGAGGGTGGTCAGCAGGCGCGCGGTCCGCACGGCGATATCCGGGGTTGCGCGGTGGCGGCCGACGGGGGTGGTCCGATGTACGGTGAGCGTCATGCGCTACTCCTGGAATCGTCCAATGTGGTCGGTTCCAGGTGGTGATTAAGACCAAGGGATTCGAGCGCTTACGCTCGCTGACGACGTGCGTTTACGCAGGTCAGCACAGCGCTAAAGCGTTACGGACTCATAATCCCTTGGCCGCGGGTTCGAGCCCCGCCCGGCCCACATCGTCTGACCTGGCGTTTCGTCGAATTTCAAGATCTTTTTTGGCCGGGCTGTCCATGGCCTTGTCCATTGACAGCCTTCTGGCATGGGATCACCCTCGGCTCATGGCCAAGTCGACGACCAGCGACAACACACCCAAGCGTGGCAATGTGCGGGTGCGCGGCAACTCGCTCCAGGTCCGCGTGTACGCGGGCATCGACCCCGTAACCGGCAAGCCGAACTACCTCGCCGAGACCGTCAAAGGCACAGACAAGGCCGCGTATAAGCAGGCCAACAAGGTGCTGACCCGGCTGCAGGCGCAGGTCGACGAACAACGCTCGCCAAGCACCTCGGTCACGTTGTCCTACGCCCTTGACGAATGGCTCCGAACCGCTGACATCGAGGACACCACCCGGCACGGATACGTGGGCTACATCGAGCGCAGCATTCGCCCGGCACTCGGCAAGATCTCGGTAGCCAAGCTCAGCGCACGGATGCTGGAAACGTTCTACAGCGAACTTCGCCGTTGCCGGATTCGCTGCGACGGACGGCCGTTCATCGAGCACAACGCCGAGGGCGAGCACGACTGCGCGGAGCTGGAATGCAAGCCTCACAAGTGCAAGGGGATGGCGTCGTCCAGTGTCCGTCAGATTCACTCGATCCTCAGCGGCGTGTTGAACGCGGCCGTTCGATGGGAGTGGATCAACTCAAACCCGGCGCGCATCGCCCAACGGCCGAAGCAGACGCCGCCGCAACCAGACCCGCCCTCCCCTGCCGAAGCTGCCCGACTTGTCGATAAGGCGTTCGCTTTGGACGAGGACTGGGGCACGCTCGTCTGGCTCGTCATGACGACCGGAATCCGCCGAGGCGAAGTCTGCGCGCTCCGCTGGAACCGGGTCGACCTCGATGAAGGCATCGTCGAAATCCGGCGCAGCTACACGAAATTACGCGGGAACGGCAAGGAGAAAGACACCAAGACACACCAGATGCGCCGGATAGCGCTCGACACCGAGACGACGGTGTTGCTGCGTGAGCACAAAGCACGATGCCAGGAGCGATACCGAGATCTGGGCGCCGAGTGGAACGAGGACAGCTACGTCTTTGCCAGCACACGCGGCGACGACCTGTCTGCCCCGTACTCGCCGGACGCCGTTTCCAGCCGGTACAAGAAGATGGCAACCCGACTCGGCATCAACACGCGCATTCACGCCCTGCGCCACTACTCCGCGACCGAACTCCTGACCGCCGGTGTGGACCTCCGCACCGTCGCCGGACGACTCGGCCACGGAGGCGGCGGCGCTACGACCCTGCGCGTCTACGCCGCCTGGGTCGCCGCCGCCGACCGGAAAGCCGCCGAGATCCTCGGCTCCCGGATGCCGAAGCGCCAGGCACGCGGTTCACAGACGTAGGTGGCGTAGAACGTTCGACGTTCATGAAGAAGCGAGCGCGCCCGATCGAGGCTCCCCAATACATGCGTTTCGCTTGGCGATCTGACAGCCAAACAACAACAGCAGCGATAGCCAGTAAGAAGATAGGACAAACAACGAGAACAAAAAATAGCCACACGAACGAAGGCACGCAAGACCCCACATCTCGACCCCGTCCCTGAACTTCCGGCGCCGCGTGTTATCCAGCGCTACCTCGGACGCAGCCGTGCCAACGACCGCATGTTCTCCCTCATCGATCCTGGTTCAGGAAGAACGGCCATATAATCGATGAATCTTATAATCAGGCGAGCCGTTCACAAGACCGATGGTTCATCTGGGTAATGCCCCTCTTCGCGACCGTAGGGGCCGGTGCAAGTAGGCAGAACGATGCTACCAACGGCGAGCGACCGACAAGCCACCGACCCTCGGGTCTGCGGTCAGGCGAAGCGCCGCAAAGCCAACGAGGACAGCACACTGATGGCCCGTACTCTGCACTACGTGACTGACGAACATGGGTCGTGGAAGACGTTCGGTGAGCGGTTGGTCTATGACAACCCGTGGGTGAAGGTCGCGCTGGCCGACGTGCAAGCGCCGAACGGGGACCGGTGGGAGTACCACGTCGTTCACCTCGCTCGGATCGCCATAGCGTTGATCGTGAACGACCAGGATGAGGCGCTCATGCTGTGGCGCTACCGGTTCGCCACTGAGCAGTGGGGCTACGAGTTGCTCGGGGGCATGGTCGACGAGGGCGAGGATGCGGCGGTCACGGCGGCGCGGGAGGCGGCCGAGGAGAGCGGTTGGGAGCCGATCGGCGAGCCTGAGCATCTGGTGACCTTTGAGCCGCTACCGGGACAGGTGACCGCTCCGACGGACGTGTACCTGTGGCGGGCGGCGAAGCACATCGGCGAGCCGACCGACACGGAAGAGGTTGGCCGGGTCGAGTGGGTGCCACTGTCGCGGGTGCCAGAGCTTGCGCAGCGGCAGGAACTTCTTGGGGCGGGGACGTTGGTGTCCCTGCTGTACTTCATGGCGTCACGCAACGCCTGAGATGTCGCCGGGCAGGATGAGCGTGCTGAGGCGGCGAAGCTGGCGGTCAGACTTGATCTGCGAGGCGACTCGGCGGGCTCGCCGAGCGTAGTGCTGGGCTGCTTCGCGGTCGCCTGCCGCGGCGTGGGCGAACGCGAGGTCTACGAGTGTGCCGCCCATGGCGCGGGTGAACTCGCCGGGTACCCGTCCCAACACGTCGGTGAGTTGGTCGATGGCGTCGGGCTCGCCGAATTTGGCGAGAGCGTTGCCGCGCCAGCGGTCGAGGTTTGAGCCGCCGAGGAAGATGAACGGCAGCGCCGGGTCCTGGGGGTTCTCGGGTAGCAGGGCGTCGGCGGCGTCGAAAGCGCGTAGGGCGTTGTTTCGGTCGCCCACGGCGGTGAGCCCTTCGCCGTGCGCGGCGGCGAGCCAGGCGCCTAGCAGCGGTGAGGCCGCACCTTCGGCAATGGCGCGGGCGTGTGCGAGTTGCTCGACGGCTGCCTCGGTCTCGCCGATGTCGATGAGGACGAAGGCCTGTTCGGCCGTGGCATGTGCGAGTAGCCGCGCCGAGCCTGACTCGCGGGCGGCCGCTTTGGCGCGTTCGTAATGGCCCCAGGCTTGCCCGTACGCGTTGCGGTCGAGGGCGTTCCAACCGGCCAGAGTCGATACCTCGGTAAGCACGCCTGCCAGCGCTTCCCGATGTCCCAGGTTGGTGCTGTGGTTGAGCAGGCTCTCGATCTGCTTAACGTGAGTGCGGAGTTGGTCGAGCAGGGTTACGGCGCCGAATCGCCGGTCTACGTGTCGTGCGCTGTCCACCTGGCTGCGGAACGCCTCCACGGTCGCAGCGTCGACACTGCGCGCAATCGCGAGTCGGGACCGTAGCTCGGTCGCCTGATCGTCTTCCGCTGAAGGGAAGCCGAGTTCTTCATTGGTGCGGCCGTAGACGTCGCGGAACAGCCGTCGGTAGGGCTCTGAAACCTGCTCATGGCCGTTTTCCCAGACTGACAGTTTCGTCTTCAAGCTGGTCGGCGTCATTACGGGGATGTCGAGCGAATGTGCGCGTTGAAGAAGCATCGCGATGACTTCGCTTGCCTTGTACCCGAGCTGTCGGCGGGCGGCTTGCAACTGTGTCGCAGTCATTGACGTAACTCCCCCGATAACCGTGCTGACCTGCGAAGTTAATTGAGGTTAACAGGAGCAGGGTTAACCTCGGCCACCTGTGCGAACACCCTTTTGTGCCGTTTCCTTGAGGCATGAACGGAAACGGCAAGGTCCTTGGCGCGAGGGTAGGCAACCGTGGTTGGCAAGCCATGTGGTTCCTACCGAGTGTCCCGGCGGCCGGCGGCTTTAAGCAAAGTCGCGAGACTCGAGCTCACCGTGTCGAGGCGCTCGGTGATCTCGTGCAATCGGTCCTCGATCGCACTGAGACGTGCGGTGATCTCGTCCGTGGGGTCTCCGGTTTGGCCTGGCTGAAGGGGCTTGCGGCCGTAGAGGACGGCTTCCAGATGCCTGGGGTGCCAACCAAGCGCTATCGAAAGCGCTTCCAGGGTGCGGGCGCTGCGGCGCCGTTCGACGGTGTGGTTCTGGATCTCCCGCACGATGGCCTGCGAGACGTGAGAACGCTCGACAAGTTCTCGCTGCTTCCAACCCAGCTCGGTCAGACGCTGGTTGATGGCCTTCGAGACCGCCGACCAATTCTCGGTCACTTATTCCTCCGTGCTCCGCCTGTGACGCGAGGTTAACGGCTTCTCGCTTTCCGTGGCGCAACTACTCGGTGATGTCGCCACATTCGGTCTCTGCTGCTCTATTTTAAGCTGAAATCACTTCGAATTACCGATGAAATCATCGGTCTTACTGAGGGGAAATCCTCCATGAGTACCGCTATGCCCAATGCCGGGCAACCGGCGTTCTACACGGTCAAGGAGGCCGCGCGCATTTTGCGCGTCGACCCCGCGACCCTCTACCGAGCGATCCGGGAGGACGCGTTCCCGGCCATTCGCTTGCGCACCAGGTACGTAATACCGGCCGCCGCTCTCGACAAGCTGAGTGCTGAGGCCGCTGACTCCGGCGGATGCGTCGACGTTGGTCGGCTTGCCGCTGAGCGGCGGACGGCTCGTGAGATCGAGCGTCTGACCGGGGGTGCCCGGTGACCCCCGACGACTACGCCGCAATCGCGCAGCGGCTGGATCGCTACGCCGCCGTACCGGACGACGTTCTGACCGAAGTGGTGGCCCGTGACGGCCGGTGTTTCTGGGCCTCCGAGCGGGACGGGATACCGGAGTTGTCCGGTGAGGACACGCCAGATCGGGAGCTGGCTGCGCGGCTGTGCGCGGGGTGTCCGGTGATCGACGAGTGTCTGGAACTCGACCTTCGGACGGCTGGTGACAGGACGGTCGGTGTGTGGGGTGCACTCGCCGAGGCCGACCGGCGCGCGGTTCACCGCATCTGGCGGTGGCGGCGTGCTAGCGACGAGGGAGGTGCGCAGCGATGAACGTTCAGGTGACACCGACTGAGGTTCTGGTTGGACTCGGTGCGCTGGCCTTGGTGGTGCTGATGTGGCGTTCGGGCACGCGGCGTGCGCGTCGAGCGGCCGACAAGGCTCGGGCCGGCGTGCGGGTCGTGTCTCTAGCCGGTCGGATGTTGCTCACGGCGGCAGGACTGGTTGGGGTGCAATGGTTGGTCTTCACCTACTCCGCAGATGCGACGCTGCGGTTGGTAGCGCTGGCGCTGCCGGACCTGATCGCCGCGTACGTGCTCACTCGCGCGTTGACCGTGACCGAGTTGGGCACGACCCGCCGCCGGGGTGACCGGCGATGAACCAGCACGAAATGGGAGGGGTGGCCGCCGCTGGGCGGCCACCCGCCACCCCGGCGACCGACGCGCGTGTGCCGCCGACGCGGGCACAGCGGCTCGCGAGGGAGGCCGCCGAGGCGGCCGAGTTGCGCAGTTGGCAGACGCATCCGGATGTGATCGCCCTGCGAGTCGAGCGGGTGCGTGTGCAGGTGGACCGGCTGTGTTGGACCGGGATCACGCTGGGCTTGGCGTTCACGATGGCCAACGTTCAGCACTTCGCCGCCGCAGGTTCGCCCGTGTGGTCACTGCCGTGGCTCACGGCATGGTTGCTCGATCCCACAGTTTCCTTGGTATTGCTGGCGATCCTGCGCGCTGAGCAGGTGACCGCGCGGTACCAGGTCCACGCGGGACGGTGGGTGCGGTGCGCGAAGTGGCTCACGCTCGCCGCGACCTACGTCATGAACACCTGGTCCTCGTACGCGGCCGGTTCGCTGTCGGGGGTAGTGCTGCATTCGGTGCCGCCGCTGGTGGTGTTCGCCGCCGCCGAGGCGATCACCGAGGTTCGCGACAAGCTCACCGAGGCGGCCACGGTTGCGTTCATGAACGCAGCCGCACGGCCAGCGCCAAGCGTTCACGAAGCCAGCAAGGCACGGCGCTCGACCAGCCGAACTCGGAAGCGGCGGAAGTTGTTCGGCGACTACCTCGCCGAGGCGCGTACGGCGTGGACTCCGGACACGGTGATCAGTCCGGCATGGGTGCGGCAGGTGACCGGGTGTTCTCGTGGCCTGTCTTCCCGGCTCGCCGCCGCCCTCGCCTCCGAAGTCGACCGGGAACACGGAGAGGGGGAGAACTGATGAACACCGACGTGAACCACTCGGGGGCGGTCGAGAAGGCCGAGCCGGTGTACGACGCGGAACTGGTGGACGACACCTTGCCCCAGCCTCGCCGCCGGACCCTGCGTCGGCGACTCGCGCGCTGGTGGCGGCTGTCCCCGCGCGTGCCGATGACGCTGAAGGACCCGGCACAGGCACGACAGGCCACAAAGGATCTCGTGGTCTCCGTGTTGCGCTCGCCGTGGCGCTACCTCCGTGCCGTGTTGCGTGGCCTGGTGGTCGGCGTGCGCTGGTGGCGGCGGTGGGTCACCGTGCGGGACTACCGGGAGGCCGCCGAGCAATCCGAGAAACTGGCCGACAAGTTCGCCGAGATACGCGAACTGACCCTGTTCCGGTGGCGAGTAACCGGAGCGGTCGCGGCCGTCGCCGTGATGGCGGGCGGGACAGCCTCGCTGGTCTGGGGCAACCGTCCACTCTGGATCGCCGCCGGGGTCGTATCGGTGGCGCTGGCGATCCTGGGTCGCCGCAAGGATGGCAGTCCCGGACGGAAACCGGCGCTTGCCGGACCACGCACGCTCACCTGGACGATGGACCCACAGGTGTTAGTGGACGCCTTCCGAGACGCGAAGCTGATCGGCAAGGACGAAACCCTGCGGTTGGTTGAGCGCGCGACTCGCATCGGCGACGGGTGGGCGATCACCGTGGATCTCCCGGCGACGCGGAAGGCCGCCGACGTGGTGAAGCACCGCGAAGCCCTTGCTTCGGCGCTGGCGGTGGACGAGGTGCAGTTGATCGTTGAGCGGGTGCGTGGCAACGGAGGCCACGCCGGACGGGTGTCGATGTGGGTTGCAGACGAGGACCCCTACTCGTCGCCGCCGCTGCGGACGCCGCTGCTCGCCGTCGAGCGGTGGGACGCATGGCGTCCGGTGCCGTTCGGGCGGGACGCGCGAGACCGGCGGATCGACCTGCCGTTGGTGTGGACCTCGCTCCTGGTCGGGGCGATCCCGCGTCAGGGCAAGACGTTCGCTACCCGGCTGGCCGCTGCCGGGCTCATCCTCGACGCCTGGACTCGGCTGTACGTCGCGGACTTCAAGGCCGGGAAGGACTGGGACGCCGCCGCGCAGGTTGCGCACCGGTTCCTGTCCGGAGACGAGTCCGAACACGTACTCCAGTTGGTCGGATGGCTGGTCGAGCTGGTCACCGAGGTTCAGGGCCGGTACCGACGGATGCGAGAACTCGACGACGAGACGTGCCCAGAGTCGAAGATCACACCCGCTATGTCGCGTGATGTCGCGCTGAACATGCCGGTTACGGCGATCTTCATCGACGAAGTGCAGGTGCCTCTGGAAGACCGGACACCTGTTGAGGTGCAAGGGAAAAAGCTTGCCGCGGGCGAGTACGTGGGCGAGTTGCTGACATGGCTGGCGAAGAAGGGACCGGCCGCCGGCATCGTGCTTGTCCTGGCCACCCAGCGGCCGGACTCCAAGACGATCCCGTCCGGTCTACGCGCCGTGCTCGGGTCACGTTTCGCCCTGCGAGTGATGGACTGGCGAGACTCGAACATCGTGCTCGGCGAGCAAATGAACACACGAGGCTACGACTCCAGCCGCCTACTGCCATCCCACAAGGGCGTGGGGATCTTGCGGCCAGACGGCGACACCCAAGCGGGGGCCGACGTGCTGGCAATGACGGTCCGGACCTACTACATGCCAAACGAGGATTGGCAGACGATCTGTCAGCAGGGACGCGCGTTGCGCGAATCGGCCGGAACGTTGACCGGGCACGCAGCCGGTCGCGAGACCATGCCCCTGCTCGACAGCGTGGCCGTCGCGAAGGCGATCGGTTCCGACGTCCACGCGCCCGAACCCGAGCGGGACCGGCTGGAGTTGCCCGAACCACTGGCGTCCGTCGTCGCCTACCTCGGCGATGACATCGACGAGCGGGACTTCGTGCCCACCGCCGAACTCGTCGAGGCGCTCGACGTTGAGCCCACAGCGTTCGGGCGGCAGATGGGCGAGCTGGGCTGCCGTTCGGAACGGCAACGGGTCCCGCGTGAGGATGGCGGCACCCGGCAGATTCGAGGCTACTTCACTGCCGACATCCGAGCCGCTGTCAGCGCCTCCCAGGGAAGGGAGTAACCCGTCACAATCTACTCGGGGACCCGTCACGCTGTCTCAGCAGTGTGACGGGCTCCCGAGTGTCTTGACCAGGAGAAACGCGACCGTGACGGGTGTGACGGGTCCTGCCTGCACCCGTCACGAGGGCGCCGACCGGCCCAGTTTCACCGCCTCGGTGAGTGTCTGGGCCAGACGTTCGGCTTCGGCCAGACCGAGCGCGAACACGCCGAGCCGATGGTCTTCCTCCAACCACACGCGCGGCTCAACCTCGCGGTAACCCTGCTCCACCCACACCTGAACCGCGCAGGGCTCAAGCTCTACCTTGCCTTCGGAGGTCTGAGGCTCCAGCCGGACCGGGTCCATCGTGGACAGCACGATGCGCTGACGCCAGCGGCTCACATGCCGTCGGTCTCCCGCCAAGTCCTCATCCCTGTGCCACGCGTCGCACCAGGCAGGACACGCCCCCACCAGCCAATACGGCGGCTGCTTGTCAGGCTCGTCCATCCCACATCCTCGACTGAGCGGGAGCGACATACGTACCCTTGGAACGCAATGTGATGACGAGTCCTCGGGCCCGGAGTACCCCTGTCGCACGCCGAGCTGTGCCGAGCGACACCCCAAACTGCTCGGCAAGCCGCCGCTCAGCGGGCAACGGGACGTTCGGCCTAAGCTCACCCGCGTCAATCAGTTGCGCCAGATGCTCCGCCAGTAACTCGTACCGGTAGCGCGTCGGGACCGCACCAGGATCAAACGGTGCTACCTTCTGTGGCTCGGTCATACCTGCCGCTCCGCTTCGCCGACCGCCGAGCCAGCAGCGGCGACCGCGCTGGAAAGTACTTCGATCCGGTCGAAGCTGTGCAGGTCGGACAGCACAGCAGTTCCCTCGCTCGATTCGCCGGTGAGATCTGGCGTGCGGGTCAGACATATCTCGCACGGCATCCCGCGCACTTCGCCAAGAAACTCCACGTCTGGCCGGTGAAATCGGCAACCACACAACGCGATCAACCGGTCCGGCTCCCTGCCGGTCTTGCGGATCGTGAAGAGGTGGACCGAGCGTGCTCGTTCGCCGCCCGCCCCTTGCCGAGGGCGTCCCATCATCAATGTCATAACTAAACCTCCCATGCGTGACCAGCAGCAACGACTGTGAAACACTGAAATCAGCTTGTCGTCATCGCTTTGCCGATGGAAGGACAAACAAGGGCCATTGCAGGGCCACATCGCGACAGGATGCGACGGGGAGGGGTAGGGCGTGTCTCAACGGCGCAACAGCGGCCAACCACCGCGTACCGTGCTCGAACAGAAAATTTGGGAACGCAACGAGACACTCCTCGACTTCGTCGAGTACAGCAACCGGCTCGCGCGCGAAATCGGAGAGCCGGGCACGCTCAGCGAACGCAACCTCAAGCGTCTCGTCTCGGGGCAGAAACCCAACGGCCAGCCGATCGGCCGCCCGCGACCAGCGACGGCGCGGTTGCTCGAACAGATCTTGGGCATCAGCATCGACGAACTGCTCTCCCCAGTCGCACAACCGTCCGCTGATTCGCAGCCAGATCTACGACAGATGCTCAGCGCCTCTCAGCGAGTCGACGCTGCTGTGCTCGCGCTGCTCCGTGCCCAACTCGACGCCATGCGCCAACTCGACCGGCGGTTGGGCGCGGTCGTGGCCCATGGGGAGGTCACTACGAAAATAGGGCAGGTACGCCGCCTGCTCTCGCACAGTTTGACGCCCGGCTCCCGCGAGCAACTCGCCGCGCTGCTGTCCGAAATGTGCACACTCGCCGGCTGGCAGGCGCTCGACCTCGGCAATGTCGCCGAGTCCTGGCAACACTACGAGCACGCCAAGTCCGCCGCGAAAGAATCTGGTAGTCCTGCGTTCGAGGCTCATGCCGAAGCGGAGCAAGCCTTCGTGCTGATCGATCTCGGCGAGACCGCTACGGCTGTCGACCTCCTTCTAAAGGCCGATCGTCGTGCGGACAAATCGGCCGCGCGGTTACTCCGCGCATGGCTGGCCGCAGCGCTTGGCGAAGCGTTGGCGGCAAACGGCCAGCCCTCGGCTGGCCTCCGTTCGTTCGACCGTGCGGAGTCGCTGCTGCCTCCCGAGTCGTCGTCCCCCGAAGGGCCGTACGTGGCGCTTGACCCGATACACCTCGCGCGTTGGCGTGGCAACGTTCTCGCACGGATTGGTGAGCCAGAAGCCATCGACGTTCTGACTTCGGCGCTCTCTGGTCTGGACCCAACGTTCACCCGAGCCGAGACCGCCCTACGAGTCGACTTGGCTACGGCTTTCTCCGCAATGGGCAAGCAAGAGCAAGCGCGAATGCAACTGACGCGTGCCCGATCCTTGGCTCTGGGCATCGGGTCGACCCGCCACCAACGCCGGATCAAGCGGCTTGCGGGCTTACTCCGGCAGTAGAGCGGTAGGAGACGCCGTCGACTGGGAGTACTCGGGAGCCGCTCGAGCCGATGAACAGCTACAGCGGCGGGTCCGAGTATCCTGCTGCGGTGGCTCGAACACGCCCTCAATGCCCGCAAGCGCGACTGCATCGATCGAGCGCGACAAGGGCCCGCCTGCGAAAATCGTTCAAAACCGAAACACAAGTCACCCGAAGCTGGCCCCTTCACAGATTCGCACAAGTTAAATGAACCAAGCAGCGAGAAGCGTCATAGAAAGCATTCAGTCTGCTTGGAGTTGCGTATCAAATGAAATGCGCGACAACTCATTGAGGTGATCTCAACGATTTTTAGGTGAGTCGGCCGTGTTCGTAGTGGGTGAGGACGAGGGCGGCTTTGACGATGTTGCCGATCTTGCTGGGGTGGGCGGTGGTGTGGTGGAGGGCGCGCCAGCGGCCGGTGAGGACGGCGAAGCCGCGTTCGCCCAGGCAGCGCAGTCCGCGGAGGAGGGCGTTGTAGGTCCGGTTGTCCACGTCGAGTACCTGGTTGCCGGCGGGTTGTTTGATCGGGG
>NZ_JAFB01000009.1 GCF_000519205.1 Amycolatopsis taiwanensis DSM 45107
CCAACCCGGCCTCACCCTCGGCCAGCCAGCGCCGCCGCCACACATACACCGCATTCTGCGACACCCGCAGCCGTCTGGCGATCTCCGGCACCGCAACCTCCTGGGCCAGCATCTCCGCCGCCTGCAACCGAACCACCTCACGCCGGGCCCGGCCCTCGGCCGTCAGCCCACCACCATCGGGATAACGCACCCGAACCAGATACAGCACCCGACCAGCCAATGTCAGCCCGACACGCCGTGATCAAATCCTGACAATTCAACCTCTGTAGTTCGATGTCGGTCTTCAGAACGCAACGCCAAACACAGATCCCGGCCATCCATATCCGGAAGCCGCACATCGAGAACGATCAGAGGTTCGAGTCCCCTTAGCTCCACATTTTGATTATCCCTTTCGATCTGGCTGTTTTAGCTGGTCGGAGGGGATTTTGTTGTTGTGAAGTGCTCTTGTGTGATCGTTTCCGGTCTCGTCGGGATGTCCCCATTGGGGAGTTTCTGGAGCAGCCTGCTCCACGCCTTCGATGAACGAGCGGCCTCTTTTTCGTGGTTCCCAACGGGATGGGGTCGTTTCGGGTAGGGACTGCGGGTGGCCTTGTGCCATCGGCGCTGCAGGTCGGCAATGAGCCGGGTTTCGACCTCGGGGGCCAAGAACCGGTCGGCGTTGGTGGCGCGCGGGATCGCGTTCCAGGCGACCACCAGGCGCACGTGCCGGCGGCGACGGCGGTCAGCGCCACTTCGCGGCGTTCGCGGGCGGCCAGAACGAGAAGCACGGCGGGAACCGCGGAGCGCGCGGCGGTGTAGGCAATGACAGTCGACGACAGTATCGGTGTGGCCTTCCGGAAACCAAGCCGTGTGCGAGAAATCTACTGTGGACACCGACGCCCGAGTGATCACACTGGGCGTCGGTGCCAGGAGGTGCGACGCTCGGGCCGGCCGCGATGTGACGCGGGCTCACCCGCCGTCGGTGTCGTTTTGGTCTGCGGGTTGGATGCCGAGTACGTGGTAGCCGGGGTCGAGCCGCACCTCGACGTTGGTGCCGTCGGGTTTGGTGACGGTAACGCCGTAGCCGGTGGTGCCCTCATCGGCGCCGGTTTCGACCTTGCTGGCCCGGCCGCCGGGTACGGCTTGGGTAGCGGCGGCGCGGGCCTGGTCGGCGGCTGGGCCGCTGATGTTGCTGCCTTCGCTGTTCATGCCGTATGCCAAGCCGACGCCGCCCGCGCCGAGGGCGAGGAGTCCGGCGGCGACGCTGAGGCCGAGCTTGGTAGTGCGTTTCATGTGTTGCCTCCTTCGCCAGTGCGGTGCAACCGTGGTTGCATAGTGTTGGTGTAGGCGTGGTAGATGAAGGCCGGATGAAGACGGCTCGCTGATCGCCCGGATGGCGCCCGACACTGCCGTGGGAGGTGATGTGAAGTGCGGGTCTTAGTGGTGGAGGACGAGCCGAAGATGGCGGGGCTGCTACGTCGGGGCCTGGCCGAGGAGGGCTATGTCGTGGACGTCGCCGGCCAGGGTGTCGACGGGCTGGACGCGGCGGTGAGTCAGGTCTACGACGTGGTGATCTTGGATGTGATGCTGCCGGGTTTGTCCGGGTTCGAGGTGTGCCGCAGGTTGCGGCGCGGTCGGGTATGGGTGCCGGTGCTGATGCTCACCGCCCGCGACGGGCTCCGGGATCGGATTACCGGTCTGGATGGTGGCGCCGATGACTATCTGACCAAACCGTTTCACGTGGAGGAATTGTTCGCCCGGCTACGCGCCCTGACCCGGCGGGGACCGGTGCCGCGGCCGAATGAACTGGCCGTGGGGGATTTGCGGGCGGATCCGGCTGGCCGGCGGTGCTGGCGGGGCGAGACCGAGATCGTGCTGACCGCCAAGGAGTACGCGCTGCTGGAGACGTTCTTGCGTAATCCCGGCGCGGTCTTGACCCGGGACGTGCTGCTGGAGCACTGCTGGGATTTCGCCTACGAGTCCCGGTCCAATGTGGTCGATGTCCACGTGCGAGCGTTGCGGGAGAAGATCGACCGGGGTTTCGGTATGCAGTCGCTGGAGACCGTGCGTGGCGTCGGTTATCGGCTGCGCGCCGACGGTGGGATGCCGGCGGGGGCGGAGCCTCGATGATTTGGCGATGGCCGATCCGGGTGCGGTTGACCACGGCGTTCACGGTGATGATGGCGCTGGTGTTGTTCGGGGTGGCGGCGGCGACCGTGGCGCACGCCCGCTCCGTGCTGGACGAATCGATCGACGAGACGTTGACCTCTCGGCTGGGTGACCTGCAGTCGGCTGCGGCGGCAGCCCTACCGAACCCGATAGGCGGACGCAACACTGTCGAACAAGTTCTCGACCCCAGCGGCGCGGTGGTCGCGAGTTCTCCACCGGTATCCGCGGGATCGATGCTCAACGCCGGCGAGTTGGCAGCGGCCCGCAATGGCGCAGTCTTTGTGGATCACCCCGCCGCAGGCGGCTTGGCCGGGCCGGTCCGGCTCGCCGCCGGGCCCGCAGGGCCTCGGGTCGTGGTGGCCGCGACGAGTCTGGCCGAGCGTGATGCTGCGGTGGCCGACCTGCGGGCCGAACTCGCGGTCGCTTTCCCCCTGGTACTGCTCGCCGCAGCCGGCGGTGCGTACCTGCTGGGAGCCGGTGCGCTGCGGCCGGTCGAGCGGATGCGAGCACGTGCCGCGGCGATCACCGCGGAAGACACTGATCAACGGCTACCGGTGCCTAGTGCCCGCGACGAGATTTCCCGGCTGGGTACCACGTTCAACGACCTGCTTGCCCGCCTGCAGGCGGCACTGAGCCGCGAGCGACAGTTCGTCGCCGACGCCAGCCACGAACTGCGCACGCCGCTGGGGATGCTCACCACCGAACTCGAACTGGCGCTGCGTCGCCCCCGCAGCTCTGCCGAACTGACCGCCGCGATGCACTCCGCGCTGGAGGAGACCGAGCGGTTGTCCAGGCTGGCCCAGGACCTGCTCCTGCTGGCCCGCACCGACCAACCCGACACCGGCCAGGCCACCCGGCGCGCGGCGAGCACCGCGTTGCGGCCGGTGCTGGAGCGTGTCGCCACTCGCTACCGCCCCTTGGGGGAGGGCGACCCCCTGGCCATCGACTGCGCTCCCGACCTGAGCATCCAGGCCAGCGAGGAGGACTGTGAGCGCGCCGTGAGCAATCTCGTGGACAACGCCATGAGCCATGGCGCCCCACCAGTCATCGTCAAGGCCTGGCCCGCCGGGTCGGGGCAACCCGAGTGGGTGGCGATCGAGGTGCGCGACCACGGGCCGGGGTTCGACCCCGCGTTCCTGCCGCACGCCCTCGAACGTTTCACCCGCGCCGACACCGCCCGCGCTGGTGGCGAGGGAACGGGGCTCGGCCTGGCGATCGTCGCCGCGCTGGCCCGCCGCAACGGTGGGCAGGTGGACGCCGGCAACGATCCCGACGGTGGGGCCGTGCTCACGCTCACCCTGCCGGCCGCGCCGGCGTCGATCCTCGCCCAATACAGGGCGGTGCAGCAGTGAGTTCCGATCGTGGGTTTGTGCTCGACAACGTCAGCCTCACCGTCGGGTCGACTCAGGTCCTGGATAGCATTTCGATCCGGATCGAGGCCGGGCGGTGCACCGCGATACTGGGCAGAAGCGGTTCGGGCAAGTCCACCCTGCTGCGGACTCTCACCCGTCTTGCCGAGCCCACCAGCGGGCGGGTGCTGCTGGACGGGATACCCCTGACCAGGCTGGATGTGCTGGCGCTGCGGCGCCGCGTTGGTCTGGTCGCCCAGGGCAGCGTGCTGCTGACCGACCTGGTCGCCGACGACCTACGGGTCGGCCGCCCTGAACTCACAGACGTCCAGGTCGCTGACTTACTAGCCGGAGTGGGGTTGCCCGCTGGGTTCGCCTACCGGCGCACCAACGTGCTCTCCGGTGGCGAGGCACAACGCGTATGCCTGGCGCGGGCGCTGGCCGTGGAACCGGAAATCCTGTTGCTGGACGAGCCGACCTCGGCCCTCGACGGTGTCACGGTGTCCTTCGTTGCCCGCCTCGCGCGCGGCCATGTGGCCGACGGCGGAACCGTGGTGCTGGTCAGCCATGACCTCGCGGTGGTGCGCAGCATCGCCGAGCGGGTGCTGGTCCTCGATACCGGGCAGCTCGTCGCCGCCGGCCGGCCCGAGGACGTCGACTACCTGGAGGCCGGATGACGACCGGATTGTCCGTGCCCGACTGGGGTGAGGTCGCGGCGTCATTAGTGCTGGTCGCAGTGGCGGCGGCGATCGCCTACCGGCAGCGGCTGCGCCTGACCCGGGACTTGATCGTCGCCGCTGTGCGTGCGGGGATCCAGCTCGTCGCGGTCGGCGCGGTGTTGCTCGTGGTGTTCCAGCATGCCGGGTTACCGGGAGCCTTCGGGTGGGTGGCGCTGATGATCGTCATCGCCGGGCAGGTCGCCGGCCGCCGCGGGGCCGGGCTGCCGCACGCGCGCGGCACGGCCACCGCCGGGGTGGCCGCCGGCAGTGTGATCACACTCGGGACGCTGGTCGCCCTGGGGGTGACCTCCAGCGAATCACGGGTCGTGGTTCCGATCGGCGGCATGATCGTCTCGGGGGCGATGCAGGCCACGGGGCTGGCACTGCGACGGTTGCGGGAAGACGCCCAGAGCGCCCGGCCGGCGATCGAGGCCCGCCTGTCCCTTGGGCTGTCCGCCCGCGCGGCGTTCCTGCCGCACCAGCGCTCCGCCCTGCGCACCGCGCTGCTGCCCGCCGTCGACTCCACCAAGGTCGTCGGCCTGATCAGCCTGCCCGGCGCGATGACCGGGCTCATCCTGGCCGCGGTCGACCCGCTTACCGCGATCCGGTACCAGATCGTGGTGATGTACATGCTGCTGGCCGCCACCGCGCTGGCCGCCCTGGCCCCCACACGCCTGGCCGAACGCGCCCTGTTCGACCACGCGCATCGCCTTGTCCCCCTGATCGCTCCGACTCCACGCACCCGCTGGCGGTATGGCCCAGCTAATCGATCAGACCACGCATGACCTGACCCCGGAGGTCTGGGCTCCACTCAAACGCGCCATGCACGACGCCCGAAGGGACCGCGTTATGTCCAGCACCATCCTCGCTGCGGCGGCGGACACCTTTTCCGCCGGACACATCGCATTGACTGGCGCTATCACCGGTGTTCTCGCACTGATCGCGGCGGCGTGGCGGCTCCCGCGCCGCGCCTGGCCCGACACGATGGCCATCGGCGTCCTCGCCGGAGTCTCGGTGTTCCTCTGGCGAATCTCAGCCAACATGCCCCAACTCAACAGCGACGGCCTGCCCGGATTTTCCGCCAACGACTGGCTCGCCCCGGTCCTGACCTACGTCTTCCTCACCCTCTATGCCGACCTGCGCTCGTTGTCCAACCAGCCCCGCTTCCGCCACATTCGCGCGCTCGCCGTGGTCGCCTCCCTCGCCGTCAACGTCATCACCATCTGACCGCGGACCCGCGCGAGGTTGCGGAACGCCCCACAGTGCAACCATGGTTACAGTAATTGAGGGAGGGGATTCGGCCCGACACCCCCGACCGGCTCGCGTTCGTCGCCTGCGACCTGTATGGCCGCGAGTCGGTGGTGAGCGGAATGGCACCCCCTGTCCCGGTTTTCCCTCGTTCGCTTGTCCGGTGGGCGCCTTCATCGCTGCTTCATCTTCACCGCCTTCCATGGTCGTGCAACCACGGTTACCAGCAAGGCGCCGTGCTGTTTCACGACGAGGAGAGATGAGGACATGCTGTTCACCTGCACCACGGCAGGAATCCGCCGCGCAGCCGTGGCGGTGGCCTCGGTTGCGGCACTGGCCGCGCTGACCTCGTCCGGCGGTCCCACTCCTGCACCCGGCGGAGGCGGGACCGATCAAGGGCAGCGCCAACCCCTGCGCACGAAGCAAACCGACTGGACACCCGTTACCGACACCCTGGGCCGCACCGGAGCCTTCGGCGACGGCAACACCGTCTACCGCGTCTCGCTGCCCCGCAGCGACCTGCATGTCACCACCGGTGGTGTGGCCATCAAGCCCGGGCTCGCGCTCGGCGGCTACGCCGCTTTCGCCAGATATCCGGACGGCGTGATGCTGATGGGCGATCTGGTGGTCACCGAGGCGGAACTGCCCCACGTCACCGCTGCCCTGCAGGCTCATGGCATCCCGCAGACCGCCGTGCACAAACACCTGCTTGAACAAACTCCCCCGGTCTGGTGGACCCACATCGACGCCATGGCCGACGACCCCATCCCGCTCGCCCAAGGGCTGAAAGCAGCGCTCGACGCCACCGCCATCCCACCCGCCACACCATCGCCTGCCCAGCAACCGCCGATCGACTTGAACACAGCCGGCATCGACAAAGCGCTGGGACGCACCGGAAGCGCCGAGGGCGGCATCTACAAATTCACCATCGCCCGCACCGACACAATCACCGCCGACGGCCACGTCCTGCCCCCCACCTTCGGGACCACCGCCGGCGTCAACTTCCAGCCCCTCGGCGGCGGGAAGGCCGCCATCAATGGTGACATCATCATGACCGCACCCGAAGTGCAGAAGGTGATCCAGGCTCTGAGCGCGGGCGGCATCGCACTCGTCGAGGTTCACAACCACATGCTCACCGACCAGCCACGGCTGTTCTTCGCCCACTTCTGGGCCACCGGCGACGGCGTTGCCCTGGCCACGGCACTTCGACCCGCGCTCGACGCCACCAACCTGCAACCACCGCACTGACCGACCACGCCGCTGGTGTCCTGGACCTCCCCGTTGTCCAGGACACCGGTTCGTCGTCAGGCACCGAGTCGCCATCGCCTTTGTCGTCCCATCCAGTACCGCTGCTAGCCTTGTAACCACGGTTACACGACGGGTCCTTGGTGGACGCGGGAATGGAGAGCGCTGGTGGGGTACGCAAACCAGGGGGCGGCTCCTGGCACGTGGGTGTTGCTGTCCTACCGCCTTCCCCGTGAACCTTCCACGCCGCGCATCACGATCTGGCGCAAACTCAAGCGACTCGGCGTTGCCCAAATCTCCGACGGACTGGTTGCCCTCCCCGCCGACGCCCGCACCCGCGAGCACCTGGACTGGATCGCCGACGAAATCCTTGACGTAGGCGGTACCGCCGCGATCTGGCTCGCCCAACCCGGCACCCTCGCCACCGGACGCGACCTCGCCGCCGCGATGGCCGCGGCACGCGCCGCGGAATACACGAAGATCCTCACCGAAGCCGAAGCCGCCGCAAGGCTGGACGAGACCGTCCGGTTGTCGACCGCGCGTCGCCTACGCACGGAACTACGCCGGATCCACCGCCGTGATCACTTCCCGCCGCCGGAGCGCGATCAGGCCACGGCCGCGGTCGAAAGCCTGGTTCACCCCGCCCAGAGCCCTAAGGAGCAGCCCTCGTGAAGTGGGCGACCCGTGCCAGCATCCACATCGACCGCGCCGCCTGCGCCTGGCTCATCCAGCGCCATCTCGATCCCGATGCCGAATTCGTCTTCGTGACCGACCCCGCGGAAGTTCCGGACGACGCGACCGCGTTCGACATGCGCGGCGTCGAGTTGTCCCACCATCACGGCGACTGCAGCTTCGAAACCATCCTGCGCCACTACCACCTCGACGACCCGGTCCTGTGGCGGATCGCCGAAATCATTCACGAGGCCGACCTCGACGACGAACGCTACGACGCGCCCGAAGCGCCCGGCCTCGACGTCGCCCTCCGTGGCCTGTCGATGATCTGCACCGACCAGCAAATCCTCCGCCACACCGGCCCCGTCTTCGACGGCCTCTACGAGTACTACCGCCGCGCCACGCTCCTCGGCCACGAACCCACCTGAGCACCTACCTTGAGGAGTTCACCTCTGCCGCCCAGAGTGCTTCCGAGCCGTCGATCCGCGACCACGCTGACGCACCGAAGGCGCCCCGTGATCAGGCCGGATGCGACCTCGGCGACAAACCGGCGTCAACCGTGCCGTTAGCCGTGGTCGTGGCGCGGTTGATGACCCTGGTCGTGCCCGTCAGGCCGACGTTCCGCTCCCGATCCATGATGTGCACGGTCCGGGTGCGGGGAGTGGCTGTGGTCAGCCATGGCGTCCGGTGCGCCGCCCATCATGCGCAGCATCGCCCTGCCGCCGGTGCGGAAGAACCGCACAAGCAGCACGGCAGCGAGGATCAGGAAGGCGATGTCGAGCCAGGTGGTGTAGTTCCACGAGATCCCTTCCCGCATCACCGTCGCGGACCGCTGGGCGGGAATCAGACCGGTGCTGCCGAAGATCAGCTCGACGAGATAGCCGGCACCGACCATCGCGGCGTAGAAGGTGCCGAGCAGTGCCAGCGTCATCCGAGTGCCGTAGTACTTCCGGTAGATGTTCAGGATCGGAAGGATCAGCAGGTCGGCGAAGATGAACGCGACCACGCCGCCGAAGCTGATCCCGCCGTCCCACAGCACCGCGGCCAACGGCACGTTGCCGATCGAGCAGACGAAGGACAGGATCGCCACGACCGGGCCGATGATCGGCCCCCACAGAGCCGAGCCCAGCGGGTGATCGGTGAAGAACAGCGCACGCCACCAGGATTCAGGCACCCAGGCGCCGACCGCGCCGGCGATCAGCAGCCCGATCACCAGGTCCCGCAGGATCGCGGCCCACTCCATGACGAACACGTGCGAGACCGAGGTAAAGCCCTTCGGGGAGAGCAGCCGCCGCCAGAACGAGCCATCGCCCCCGACGGACATGTCCATCGCAGCGTGGCCCTCCATCGAACCGGCAAGCCCCTTCTGGGCCTGCTCACGCGCCTTGGCGATCAGCCGCTTGCGGACGAAAAGCCGGAACAGGACCGCGAGCAGCACGATCATGATCGGGCCGCCGACGAACTCCGCGGCGGTGAACTGCCAGCCCATCAGCAGCGCCATGATGATGCCCAGCTCGACAACCAGGTTAGTGGAGCCGATCTCGAAGGCCATCGCGGCGGTGAAGTTCGCGCCCTTGCGAAACAACGACCGTGCCAACGCGACCGCGGCGTAGGAGCACGATGACGAGGCCGCGCCCAGCAGCGAGGCCACCGCGAGAGTGCGGGGCCGGTCATCACCCATCACGCGGACGATCATGGACTTGCGGACCACCGCCTGCACTACCGCGGATAGAGCGAAGCCGAGGATCAGCGCCCACAGGATCTCCCAGGTCATCGACCCGGCCAACGCGAGCGCGTGTCCGATCTCGCTCATCCCCGCCACCTCCAAATACCCCATTAGGGTATCAGTTGGACGGTAGTCCGCCGTCCATCGCTTGTCACCCGATGGGACTACTGCTGGCCGCCTGCGGTAGTGGTTCCGCTTGGTCCTCCGGCATGTCCGGAATGGACCACAGCAATCACCGTGCCGGGCACTGTCGCGACCACGGCATACCGCTCACCTTTCGGCGTCGGAATACGAGCTACGGATCTTGTGATCGACTCCTCGCTCAGTGGGTTCAACCTCGGTCGTTTGCTCCTGCAAGGGATCTGGCCGAAGAGCCTTTCTGCCCGGGTTTCTCGGTCAACGGTTGTGTGCGGGGCTGGTCGAGTTTCCCGCGCCGCACGGGCGAGGACCTGGGACCTGCGCCGACCGGGGAGCCGGTAGCAGCACGTGATGGCTTTGGTGTTCCTGTTCACGCGGTTATGTCTGGGGCAAACCCGGGGCACGGGCCCGCGTGGAACCGCATCGAACGGCAGCCAACAGCATCCAACGGCAGCGTTTGACCACGGGATGCTCGATCTGTCCCGCTCGATCGTGACATCGCTCAGAACAGGGTCGCGGGCTCAACCGGCTCCGGCTCGGGCAGTGCGTCGAGGCCGGGAACCAGCGCTCGCACGTCGTCGTGGAACCGGCGGGCGAGCGCCGGCGCGTCGTTGTTGTCGGGGGTGTGCAAGAAAACCGTCGGCGACCGGCCCTCACGCAGCCAGCCGGCGACCACCGCGGTCCACGGCCGCCACCCTTCGACCGTCTCCTCGATCGAGTCCCCGCCCAGGTAGCGGACGATCGGCTGGTCGGTCAGTGCCCGCGTCCGCCGCGGCAGCCGCGGTTTCTTGGCCCAGGCGTCCTGCGCGGCCTCGCTGGTCGGCGGGCTCTGGAAGAAGACCGTGGTGTCGAACGACACCCACTCGGCGTCCGCGTCGGAGAGCGCCCCCTCCAGCAGCGACGTCGAGCCGACATCGGTGAAGAACCCGGGGTGACGCACCTCCACGGCGCGCCGGCGGTCGGCGGGGAGCCGGCGCAGGAAGCGGCCGAGGGCATCGACGTCCGAGGGGCCGAACGAGCCGGGCAACTGGGTCCACAGGACCGCCCGTTCGCCGAGGGGTTCGACCGAGTCCAGGAACGCCCGCATCTCGGCCTCGACCCCGACGAACCGGCGCTCGTGCGTGACGATCTTTGGCAGCTTGACCACGAACCGGAAGCCGGGGTCGGTCTGCTGCGCCCAAGTCGCGACGGTGTCCCGGGCGGGAGTCGCGTAGAAGGTGGTGTTGCCTTCGACCGCGTTGCACCAGCCGGCGTAGGCCCGCAGGCGCTCCTTGGCCGGCAGCGACTGCGGCAGGAACCGCCCCGGCCACGCCTTGTGGGTCCACATCGCGCAGCCGACATGAAGACGTGCCACTCCGTCAGCTCCCATCGATCGTCAGGTGAAAATTACTACCCGCCCTGCACACCCAGGGAGCCGCCGGCGGTCCTTATGACTGTGGGCGGGTAGTCATCCCAGTGGGGAGGGCTGCACGGTGACCGGAACGTCCAGCCCGGCCGGAGCCGTCAGCCAGGTAGGCGGAGCAGACGCCCTTACGAGCGCCGTCGGGGTGTCGTAGCGGACCAACATGGGCGGGCGCACCGGCGTCCCGCAGTTCGAAGTTCTTCGCCCAGCACTGAAGTGAGACCGGGCCGTCCAGGCGGCAGCGGTCGAGACGGCCGGTGGCCCGAGTTCAAACTCATCGAGTCCGCCCAGGCCCGCTGGCGCGCGGTCGACGCACTCCACCTCGTCGCTGTTGTCCGCGCCGGCGCTCGCTTCGACAACGGCCAACTCGTCGAGCGGCCGGAGATGGGGCCGGTGACCGTTGTAGTGGCCGACGTATTCCGTCGGGACGGTTCGCGCGTGTCGCTGGTTGTAGATCAGGAGCCGGTCTGTGCATTCGGAGCGGACGGTGTGCGAACCGTTCGGCATAGCAATTGGCCCTCGGCGTACGCGGCGGCGTCATGACGATCTGCGTTGCCTCGCCTTGGAACACATCGTCGAACGCCGCCGTGAACTTCGTGTCCCGGTCCCGAATCAGGAACCGAAAACCACCGATCCGATCGTCCAGGTCCACAGCCAGGTTGCGGGCGGGCTGAGTGAGGTGAGAATCTGGATGCGCTGGTGCAGCGTGCCCGCGACTTCGTTGAGCGCGGCGGGGTTCCACCGCTGACACCATTCACCCCGAAACACCCCCCACGTACTCGCAACTTCCCGGTCTAAGGGGTGAGCACCGAAAAGTCGGTGGCCCGCGCGTGAATTGCCTGACAGCACACCCGTAGGGGCCCCGGCGTCAGGTTCCGGAAACCACTTCACCGTCCTGGATGATGTGGCGGAAGTGCTTCGGCTCCGCCAAAACTCCGATGTCCGCCAGGGGATCTTCGTCCACCACCAGCAGGTCCGCATGCGCCCCCACGGCCAAAGTCCCGATCTCACCCGTCAGGTTCAGCAACTCCGCCGCCGTCGAGGTCGCCGAGCGGATCACCTCCAGCGGGGACTGGACCTCTCCGCGCAGGCGGAACTCGTGGTTCTGATGGCGGTGCATCCCGCCCAGCAAATCCGTTCCATACACCAGCTTCACACCACCGCGAGCCGCGCGCTCCAGGGCCGCCATGCCCGCGCCCAAGACCTCGTCGACCTTGCGCCAGCTCGACTCCGGCAGCCCGTGCTCGCGGCCCTCCTCCTTCAGCGCCCAGTACGTCACCAGCGTCGGGACCAGGTACGCCTCCCGGGACACGAACAGCTCGACACTGCGATCGTCGAGCAGGTTGCCGTGCTCGATCGAACGCACTCCCAGTTCCAACGCCCGGTTCACCGCGCGGGCGGTGTACGCGTGCGCGGCCACGTAGCGGTTCGCCGCCTCGGCCTCCTCGACGATCGCGCTCAGCTCTTCCGCCGAGTACTGCGTCGAGTCGATGCGGTCGGTCGGGGACGCGACGCCGCCCGAAGCCATCACCTTGATGTGGTGGGCGCCCTTGCGCAGCTCGTCGCGGGCGGCCGCGCGGACCGCGTCCACGCCGTCGGCCACCCGGCCGAGGCCCGCGCAGCATGGGTGGTCGTCCTTCGCGTGCGTGCCGCGGGTGCGGCTGTCGCCGTGCCCGCCCGTCTGGCTCAGCGCGCGGCCGCAGAACAGCAGCCGGGGGCCGCGGAACAGCCCCTCCGCCTGGGCGTCCGCAAGGCCGTAGTCGGCACCCGACGCGTCGCGGACCGTGGTGAACCCGCGATCGAGCATCCGGCTCATCGTGCGCGCGGCCTGAGCGGCCACATAGGACGGTGACGTCGACGACAGCGAGCCCAGGTCCGCCGTCGAGGCCGTGACGTGCACGTGCGCGTCGACCAGCCCGGGCAAGACGACCGCGCCGCGCAGGTCCAGAACAGGCACGTCGGCCGCGGCCAGACCCGGACCCACCTCGACGATGCGGCCGTCGGCGCACCGCAGGTCGCCTTCGGTGTATTCGCCGGAAAGCGGGTCGAGCAGCCGGGCGTTGCGCAGCAGCAGGGATCCGGTCACCGGTTCTCCTTTTCGAGGTCGAGCAGGGCGGACACGGCCAGCGGCGCGAGCGATTCGGCCACCACCACCGCATCCTCGTCGTAGGTGCCTTCCGCGTCGAGGATGTTGAGCACCCCGAGCGTCCGGCCATCGGCGACCACGGGCACGTTGATGATCGAGCCGCAGCCGAGCCTTTCGATCAGGTCGTGGTCGGCGAAGATCTCCCGCACCGCCGCACGGTCCGGCCCGAAGTACGGCTCCTGCGCGGTGATGCACCGGTCGAGCCAGCCGGTGGCGACCTCGACGGTCTTCTCCCCACCCACCGGGTACTCCGCCGGGTGGCTGCTGTGCACCCGCCGCAGCGCCCGGCGCTCCGGCACCCAGGCGAGCACCGTGAACAGCCGCACGCCGATCGCTTCGCGCACCTGTTCCTCCACAGTGGACAGTGTCACTTCGTCATCTCCTTCGCGGCGGCCTTCGGCGCGCCGTGTTCGGTCAGTTCTTCGAGCGAGCGGCCGGCGGTGGACAGGCCGAAGACGAGCACGCAGAGCACCCCGGCCGCGAGGACGGCCGTGGTCATGCCGAAGACGCCGGCGAACCCGAGGCTCGCCGAGGACAGGCCGATGATCGTCGGCGCGAGGATGCTGCCGACCCGGCCGAATGCGCTGGACAGGCCGGTGCCGCTGGCGCGGATCCAGGTCGGGAACACCTCGGGCGTGTAGGAGTACACGCCGGCGTAGGTGCCGTTGAGGAAGAACGACAGCACCGCCCCGGCGAGCGTGATCGACCACGGCGCGCTCGTCTGGCTCAGCCAGAACGCGCTCACGGCCGAACCGGCCAGGTACAGCGCGATGGTGTGCTTGCGGTCGAGCCGCTCGGACAGCCACGCGGCGGAGAAGTACCCGGGCACCTGGGCCAGGTAGATGATGATCGAGAACTCGAAGCTCTTCGTCACCGTGATGCCGCGTTCCACGAGCAGCGTCGGGATCCACGAGAAGAAGCCGTAGTAGGAGAAGGTGATCACGAACCAGACGGTCCAGATCACCGCCGTCCGGCGCAGCATCGCGGGGCTCCACAGGAACTTCAGCGCGCTGAAGAGGTTGACCTTCGGCGTCTCGGTGGCGGGCTGGGCGTCGGCGGCGGGCACCGGCGGGAGCGTCGAGCCGGTGGCCTTCTCGACGTCGCGTTCCAGCTTGGCGACGACGTTTTCGGCTTCGGCGGACCGTCCTTGGGCGAGCAGGAACCGCGGCGACTCGGGCAGGGCTCGCCGCCACCACAACAGCATGACGATCGGCACCGCCGTGACGAGCTGCGCGATGCGCCAGCCCTCGTCGAACGACGGCACGACGAACCGGCCGATCAGCGCGGCCCCGACGAAGCCGAAGGAGAAGAACCCGGCGAGCGCGCCGACGAACCAGCCGCGCCGCTTGGCCGGCACGAACTCGGCCAAAAACGGCGCGATGATGGCGCTTTCCGCCCCGGCGCCCGCCCCGGCCAGCACCCGGGCGCCCAGGAAGATCTCGTAGTTGGGCGAGAAGGACGCGATGACGGAGAACAGCGCGTAGAAGGCCAGCGCGTACATCATGACCTTCTTGCGGCCGATGCGGTCGCCGAGCAGGCCGGCCGCGATCGCGCCGAAGAGGAAGCCGAACGGCGTCGCGGAGCCGATCAGGCCGAGTTGGCCGTTGTCGAGGCCCCACGCCGCCTTGGCGCTGGGCAGCAGGAAGGCGACGACCGCCGAGTCCATGCCGTCGAAGGTGTAGCCAAGCCCGCCGATGAGCAGCAGTTTGTAGTGGGGCCGGCTCAGCGGGAGCCGATCCAGTCGGGCCAGCAGGGTCATGGGGGAACGCCTTCCGTGTCCGGGCGCCGGGGAGTGCGGACAACGTATACTGCACTTTCTTGGTTTTGCAATGTTCTTTGCAAATTCCAGCCGACATCCCTGCGTTACGGTCTACGCGATCGAGGGAGGGGGACGAAGTGGCGGAAACCGACGACGGCTTCGAGGCGTGGCTGCGGGACCAACTGCCCGAGCGGGGGCTGCGGCCGAAGTCGGCCGCGGTGCTGGAGGTGCTGGTCTCCCAGCCGAGGCGGGCGTCGTTCGGCTCGACGGCCGAGCTGGCGCAACTGGCCGGCGTCAACGTCGCGACGGTGACGCGCACGGCGCAGGCGCTGGGCTTCGCCGGCTGGCCGGCGTTGCAGCAGGAGCTGCGGGCGCGGTACCTGTCGTCGCTGAGCGCGCCGCAGGTGGCCGAGGAGCACCGCGGCGTCGACTCGCCGGGCTCGGCGTCGTTGCGCCGGGACCTCGACAGCCTCGCCCTGCTGAACCGGCGCTTCGACGAAGAGGTGATCCGCGAGGTCGCTCGCGCGATCGCCGTGGCCCGCCGGACGCTGGTGATCGCCGACGGCAGCTACGCGGCGGTCGGCATCGCCTTCGCGCACAACGCGCGTCTCGCGGGTTACGACGTCCACGCGGTGACGGCGGGCGACGCGGAACTCGCGAACCAGACGGCGAAGCTGACTTCGGACGACGTGCTGATGGCGATCAGCTTCTGGCGCCTGTACGAGAGCACGGTCCTGGCGGCGAGCGAGGCGAAGAGCCGCGGCGCGCGGGTGTTCGCCGTGACGGACGCGGCCAGCCCCGACCTGGCGGGCGCGGTGGAGCGGGTGCTGATGGTGCCGGCGGAGGGCGTCACGTTCTTCCCGTCGCTGACCGCGGGCATGGCGCTGGTCCAGGCGATCGTGGCGCAGCTGGCGGCGGTCGACCCGGCGCGGACGAGTGAGTCGATCGAGGCTGCGGAGGCGATGTGGTCGCGGTTCGACCTCCTCCACCGCCGCCCGTCCACGCACTCGTGAGTGAGAAACAGTGTTCCGGCCACAATCCGAGGCCGTACTGGAGCGGCTGGGGTGGAAGCCCGAGACCCGCATCGTGCGACTGGCCGAAGGGGGACAGGGACTGGGCTTCCTGGGCTACTCGGCCGTCATGCCGTGGCGCATCGCTAGCACTTGACTCCGCCGAGCGGCTCCCAGTACACCTTGGACTCCACGAAGGCCGCGAGCCGCCCAAGCGTGTCGAAGATGTCACCGACGATCTCGTTGATCTCGATCTCGATCCCGAACCGTTTCCGCAGGGCGACGATGAGCTTGACGACGGTGAGCGAATTGAGCTCGGGAAGATTGCCGTATAGTCCCGTCTCCGGACCGAGGTCATCGGCCTGGTCCTCGATGGCCAGCGTGGCCACCACGACGGCCTTGACGTCCTCGAAAATCGCTTGCGACATCTCTGGCGAGCGACTCATATGCATTCTCCTCATCGGTCATTCAGGCCCGGCGGCCTGCGAGCTACCCCAACAGCTCCCTCGGTGTCGGATGGCCGAAAACGCTGTAGGACCGGCGTCATCCGGTGGGCGCCGGCCTGAAAGAGCCGCCGCCACAAGTTCGCCGATCCCGGCACGCGGGAGGCAGACATCAAGTGCGAGCAAGTCCAGCGGGGGCACAAGATTGCGAACGGGCTGATCGTGGCGCGTGCGTGGGCGACTGTGGTCACGCGGGCTCCTGAGGGCGGGAAGCGGCGAGCTCGTGGCGAAGGGCCGCCCGGTCGAACTTGCCGTTCGGCGATTGGGGCAGGTCGCTGCGGACCATCACCTCGGCGGGCACCATGTAGCCGGGCAGTTCCTGCCGCAAGCGCGCGGTCACCGCGGCCGGATCGAAGCCGGCGGGATCGCGGGGGGTCACGACGAGGACGACCCGGTGGCCGAGCGCCTCGTCCTCGAGGCCGAGCGCCACGGCATCGTGGATCAGTCCGGTCTCGTAGGCCACTTCCTCGATCTCTTGGGGACTGACCCGATACCCCGATGTCTTGATCATGTCGTCACGCCGTCCGACGAAGTACAGGAAGCCCTCCTCGTCGCGGACGACGACATCGCCGGACCAAACCGCCAGCTCAGGCGTACACAGCTCGACTGGACGGTTCGGCGGCGGCCGGAACCGCTCGGCCGTCCGCTGCGCGTCGTTCCAATAACCCAAGGCGACGAGCGGACCTCGGTGTACCAGCTCACCCGGCTCACCCGGACCACACAGGCCGCCGTCCTCGCGGACTACGAGGATCTCCGCATTCGGGATAGCCTGGCCGATGGAATCCGGCCGCCGGTCGACCTCCCGGGGATCGAGGTAGGTGGAGCGGAACGCCTCGGTGAGGCCGTACATCAGGTACGGCGCCGCAGCCGGGAAGATCGCTCGCAGACGTTGCAGGGTGACGCGCGGGAGGCGCCCCCCAGTGTTCGCGAAGTAGCGCATCCCGGCTACGGCCTCGGATGGCCACGTCTGGGCCGCGAGCTGGATCCACAGCGGCGGTACACCGACCATCCCGCTAATGTGGTGCTCCGCGCACAGCCGGACGACATCTCCCGGCAGCAGGTAGTCGGCGAGCACCACGTTGGCACCAACGTAAAAGCCAGTCGTCAGTTGGCTCAGTCCGGCGTCGAAGCTCAGCGGGAGAACCGCCAGGATCCGGTCTTCTGCCGTGTTGTTCAGGTAAGTGCTGACACTCTCCGCGCCGACGACCAGGTTCCGGTGCGACAGCACGACGCCCTTCGGGGCCCCGGTGCTCCCCGATGTGTAGAGGATCGCGGCCATATCCGTATCGACGCCACCCGTTGGCGGACACGCCGCCTGGCTTGTGCGCTCGGCGACCTCTGACCAGGAACGCATGCGGTAAGGGGTTTCCTTGTCGTCACCAGGCGAGTCGCCCAACACGAGGACGTGGGAGAGTGACTTGCAGGTGGCGAGTTCGGCGCGCAGGGCCCGGAGCCGATCCGTGGACGTCACCATTACCCGCACGGCGCAGTCATCGAGAATGTGCCTCACTTGCCTGGCCCGCAGCGCGGGATTCACCGGGATGAACACGCCACCGGCCCGCGAGCAGGCGAACAGCGCCACGACGGTCTCGATCCTCTTGTCCAAAAAGACCGCGACGCGCTCACCACGATCGAGCCCGAGATCGCGCAGGCCGGCGGCCGCTCGCTCCGTCCGCTCGTACAGATCCGCGTAGGAGATCGTGGTCGTCCGCGCGGTCAGGGCGGGCGCGCCGGGGGCGCGTTGGGCGGACCTAGCGACGAGGTCCGGCAACCGGGTGATCATCTCGGAGGATTCCTTTCTGTTCCTTTCTGTTCCTTTCGCCCGGCAGCCGACGAGTCCCAGCTCCCCGCCCTGCGCCGGCTCGTCGCGCCGCTGACAACCGTGCCGGTGGATCCGCCGAACAGGAACCGTGCCGTCGCTCGCGCCACTCCAGCGCGCGGGCACCGGAGATGACTGCGAACAGTCGCATGAGCGACGTGGTCATCCGACGTTGACCTCGACCGTCGGCGAGCAGTCGGCCAGGCGAACCGGGTCAGCCATCCCGACGAGGACTTCGCGCGGTCCGGTGAAGGGCTCCCTGCTGTGTGCGCTGCGGATGTTGTCGACGAGCATCAGATCGCCCGCCTGCCAGGGTTCCCGCATGGTTTTGGCGTCGTACACCTCGTTGATCAGCTGCACGACGTCCACGCCTATCGGGTCGCCGCCGCCGAAGCGGGTGGTGAACGGCAGCCCTTCGGCGCCGTAGGTGTCGACCAGGAACTCGCGCACCTCGGGGTCGAGCGTCCACTCGTTGAGAAAGGCGATCTGGTTGAACCAGCAGCGCCGACCGGTGACCGGGTGCCGCACCACCGCGCTGCGGCGCTGCCAGGTGCGCAGCCCTCCATCGGGTTGCCACTCGAACTCGATGGCATTGGCGCGGCAGTAGCTCTCGACCGCGCCACGGTCCTCGGCGCCGAACGCCTCGGCGACCGACGCGCCGATCTCCTCGTTGTAGTTGCGGACGAGCATCCAGCCCTCCCGCTCGAGCCGTTCGACGAGGTCACCGGGCAGCGCGTCGAGCACGGCCGTCGAGTCCGCCACACCGGTTGCCCCGCCCTCGGCGGGCGCGGACAGGCACGCGAACAGCATCAGGCCGGGAAACTCGAGCCGGTAGCTCACTTCGTTGTGCATGCACATCGGCTGGTTCGGGGGCCACTTCGACGAGGAGTACACACCCTCGGCGTAGGTCTGCCGCTCCGCGAACGCCTCCCTCTCGGTCATCAGGCCTGCGGTGGCCAGCCCACGGAACACAGCGACGACGTCGGCCGCATCGCGGAGCCCGAGACCGCGGACCAGGACCGCACCGTGCTCGGCGACGACGGTACGCAACGCATCTCGGTGCCCGGCCGCCCAGCCCGGTCCGTCGCCGCCGGCATCGGCTCGCAGCATCGGCACCCTGCCGGGCTGCAGCTCCACGTCCAACAGCAATGACGATGAGGACGACATCTTGATCTCCCTTCATTCCGACCGGAGGAGGACGTCAGCATTTCCCGGGGCGTGTTCGCACTGCGGTAGCTCGGCCAGGTCATCGAGGGTCGCGGAGTGCTCGGCGACGCCCGGTGCCGGGTCGAGCGTCCACCGCGGGATCGCGGTCGCGCCGCCCGCGAGCAGGACAGCTCGCCGGAACTCCTGGCCGGTTTCACCCCGCTTGTCCATCGAATCATCCCTACGTTCAATGTTTGCGGGGTGTCAGCCGCCGGGGGCGAGCACGGCGGCGAGGCTGTCTTCGATGACCTTTCGGGCGTGCAGGTCGCCCGAGTGTTCGCGCATCTCGGTGGCGGGGTTCCCGCCCCACACCGCCTTCGGTGGCATTTCCTCGCCCTTCATGAGGAAGGAGCTGGTGGCGAGCACCGCGCCGTCGCCCATGGTCACGCCGTAGTGGACGAATGCGCTGACCCCGAGGGTGCAGCCGGCGCCGATAACGATGCGGTCCGACTTGAATCCGCCGTCCTCCTGTGAGTGGCACTGGATGATGGTGTCCACATTGATGGTGCAGTGGTCGCCGATCGTGGTGAATGACCGCTCGGGCACACGGAGGCCGTCATCGAAGACCTGTCGGCCGATCCGCATACCCAGCAGTCGCCAGATCACGTTCTTGAGCGGGGTGCCATTGAAGGCGAGGACATAGGTGAGGGTACTCACTTTCCAGAAGCGTTCATGGCGCCAGAAGGCGCGGTTGTAGATCGAGCAACCCTGCGGCACCAAGGCCTGCAGCGGCCGGAACAACCGGTCGACCAGGACGTTGTAGGCGACCGTGAAAACGACGACCACTGCGGTGGCCAGTGCGACCGCGAACGCACCGAGGGAGCCCCAAACGTCGATGGCAGCCAGGTAGACCACGGTGACGCACAAGAAGAAGGCCCAGCGCACCAGCAGGAACAGCGCCATGCTGATGGTGTTGTAGATGGTCTTGGCCCTAAGGCCGCGGCGCAGCTCGTCTGCCCTGCTCACGTCCAGCAGCTGCCGGTCGCGCTTGACCGATCGCGGGATCTTGAAGCTGGGCGCGCCGAGCAGGCCCACGCCTTCCCGCACCTGTCCGTCGACGGGAACCATGAGCTTCGTCGCGAGGAGGCAGTTGTTGCCCGCCTTGCTCTGTGGAGGGTAGGCGATCATGTTCCCCAGGAAGTTCTCCGGCCCGATCGACGCTTGGGACAGGCGGAAGGAAGTGCTCGAATAATCGGCATTGATGACGGACAGCCCGTCCGCGACCATCGTTCCGCTGCCGGCCGCGCTGAGGAACGGGGTGTCGTGCTTGACCATTTCGCCGAAGTTCGAACCGGTCTGCCGCACCCCGCGCAGGCGGTAGCCCAACCAACGCAGGTAGTAGATGATGTAGGAGGTTCCACCGAAGAGAGTCGTGTAGAACCTGATGTTGGTGGCGCGGGCGATCGCGCGCTGGACCCGGTAGTGGAATCCGTACAGCGGATAGACCTTGTCCGGCTTGATGAAGAGGTTCAGGAGCCGCGGAACGGTTCCCGCAAGCACGAGGCCGACGAGCCCGGAGCCGAAGAAGAGCACGGCGGAGACGACCAGCGCTTCACGAGAGAACATCCAGGTCGTGAGGGACACCGGTGCCGAGTCCAGCAGAGGGCCGAGCTCCGGGACCTGCGGGACCGCGAGGTTCGCGATGGCGAAGGTCAGCGGGAGGCCTAGCAGGAGCAGGTTCACCAGCTGCACGGCCGAGAAGAACACCCGTCGTCCTGTGCCCACGTTGCGCGCTGTGACCGTCATCTGGTTCGTCTTCTCGGCCCGCTGCGCAGGCGAGCCGACCCAGCGCTCGCCGGTAGGTATTGCCTGACCCATGTGCAGAGCGGACGAGTGCCCGAGTTGGGCCCCGTCACCCAGCGAGGTCCAGATGTCGAGCACCGTCGCCTCGCCGACGAGCGCTTCCTTGCCGAGGCTGACCGAGCCCGTCTGGAGGACACCATCGTGGGCCCGGTAGCCGTTGAAGAAGGAGTCCTTCCGGATCACCGCGTCGTCGCCGATGCTGAGCAGGTCGGTGCACACGGGCACGTTCCTGGAGAAGATGACGGCGCCGCGCCCGATCTTCGCGCCCAGTGCCCTCAGGTAGAGCGCGTAGAGCGGCGAACCGACGAACAACATCATCGGGTTTCGCTGGATCAAGGTTTTGACGACCCAAAAGCGGAAGTACGCCATGCTCCAGACGCGGATCTCCTGCGGCTTCCACCGGCCGACGAGCACCCACTTGAAGAGGATCGGAAGGGCGCACAGGCCGAGGAACATCGCGACGCCGAACGCGACCGACCGAAGGTAGACGTCGACCAGGTTCGGGCTGGTCGAAACCCAGTTGAAGCCCTTCACCCAGACGGCCGCAGTGAGGGCGGGGTAGCCGAGAAGGACCAGGAGCTGCAACGCCCCGCAGAGGACATATTCGCCATAGCGTGCTTGCCTCGGCGACTCGATGGGGGCCGCTGGGGTTGCCGGTTGTGAGGCAGGTGTGGTTGTGGTGTGGGTGAGGGCTGCTGCGAGGCTTCGGATTGTGGGGTGTTTGTAGGTGTCCGGCATGGACACTGATGGGAGGTCGGGNCGTTTGCGTACTCGGGCGCAGAAGCGGGCCATCACCATGGAGTCGGCGCCGAGGTCGTTGAAGAAGTTGCTGTCGACCGCTACGTGGTCGGTGCCCATGATGTCGGTGAGCACTTCGGTGAAGCGTCGCTCGCATTCGGTGAGCGTGGTCGGAATGGCAGGTGTGGTTGTGGTGTGGGTGAGGGCTGCTGCGAGGCTTCGGATTGTGGGGTGTTTGTAGGTGTCCGGCATGGACACTGATGGGAGGTCGGGCCGTTTGCGTACTCGGGCGCAGAAGCGGGCCATCACCATGGAGTCGGCGCCGAGGTCGTTGAAGAAGTTGCTGTCGACCGCTACGTGGTCGGTGCCCACGATGTCGGTGAGCACCTCGGTGAAGCGTCGCTCGCATTCGGCGAGCGTGGTCGCACTGGGAGCCAATGGGGTTGCCGGTTGTGAGGTAGGCGGGGTTGTGGTGTCGGCGAGGGCTGCTGCGAGGCTCCGAATTGTCGGGTGCTTGTAGGTGTCCGGCATGGACACTGATGGCAGGTCGGGCCGCTTGCGTACTCGGGCGCAGAAGCGGGCCATCACCATGGAGTCGGCGCCGAGGTCGTCGAAGAAGTTGCTGTCGACCGCTACGTGGTCGGTGCCCACGATGTCGGTGAGCACCTCGGTGAAGCGTCGCTCGCATTCGGCGAGCGTGGTCGGATTGTCAGCCGGCTCAGCGGTCAGGACGCCGTGGGAGTTTCCCATTTGGTGCACCTCTTGAATCAGAAATCGGAGCGGTCGGCGCGACAAGCGGGCCTGACTCATGACCGACATCCGCACTTGCCTGGACTGCCGAGATCGTGAAAGGAGTGGCTGCAAGTCGAGACGTGGTCGCCAGCGGCCGTCGGCCGGCGCGCTCGGACTCGATGGCCGGCGCATCATGCTGGGCCGTGCGGCGAAGGGTGCCGCGCTCCATCGGGCAGCGCCGGCGTCGCCTGAGCTTTCGCGGTGCGGACCCGTGTCTCATGCGACTGAGCTCGCGCCCATGATCACTCAGTTCCCGCCCGTGAACCGGAGAATCAACTCTCTCCATCGATTCACCACTGCTTCACGAATCAACAGCCTCGTGGAACCTGGAAAATCCCCACGAAGGCGTTCTTGACTCGCACCAGCGCGATACGGGATGATCGGAGCTAGCTCCACAAGACCGCACCCGTTTTGGTGCGTGAATCCAGACTAGTGGTGGGCGACGTCCGGCTGTCAAGCCTTCTGGAGTGATAACTTTCCAGGCTGAGTCAATCACGCGCAGGAGACAGCGCGACATTGGGGGATCCCTTGTGCGCCAGTCGTTCCAATTGGATCTTAAAGCCTGTCTTTGATCGTTGGGTGGCTGTGGCGCGCTGTTGCGCAGCGGCCTTCACACAGCAGGACCCGCTCACGGATCGCGGCGAAGAGCCGCCAGAACTCCAGCGGGCCAGAACGTGCCGTTGACAATGTATGCGTGCGTTGGCGGCCAGATTTTCCAAGGAAAGTTACCCACGATGCTGCAGTGATGCACGAGGTCATTTCGTGATCGGCAGGTGCAGGCTGATGCGGAAGCCGCCGTCACCGGTGCGTTCGGTGGTGAGTGTGCCGTGCAGGAGCTCGGCTCGTTCGCGGAGCCCGATCAGGCCGTGCCCAGCGCTGGGCAGGGAGAGGGCCTGCCGGGTTGGGGGTCCGTTGGTCACCGTCACGCCCACGACACTCCTGTCGTGCCAGAGTTCCACGTCAACTGGTGCCCCCGGCGCGTGCTTGCGCGCATTCGTGAGGCCTTCCTGGACTGTTCGGTAGATGGCACGCTGGGTCGCGGCGTCAAGGTCTTCGCGGAGTTGTCCATGCAAGGTCGCGTCGAGGCCGCTGTCGGTGACCAGGGCGTGGAGGTTGGTGAGAGTGGGCTGCGGGGCGAGGGGGGTGGCTCGACTGGCGGAAGCCTGCAGGATGTTGATCATGTGTCTGAGCTCGTTGAGAGTTTTCACGGCGAGCTCTCGTATCGTGCCCGCGGCGGCCGCGTCCGTCGGCTTCGCGCTGACCTGCAGCGCGGCGGCCTGGACCGCGATCAGGCTGACCTGGTGGGAGACCACGTCGTGCATCTCGCGGGCGAGTTGGGCGCGTTCGGTGGCGAGCACGGTCTGTGCGGCGAGTCTCTCGCTGCGTTCACGGGCTTCGACGACGTCTCGCAGCCTGGCCGTGAGATCGGCACGAGCTTGGACGAGCTGGCCGAGAAAGGCCGGGGCCGCTCCCAGGAGGGTCGAGTAGATCACCGTGATGAGCAAATCGCGGCTGCCGTGGCCGTGAAAGTCCAGCGGTGACGGGATGCCGTCTGCGACGGCGACCGTTACCGCGCATAGGACCACCACGCGCCGGTCCCGTGCGTGGCGGGCGACCGTGTATAACGCGATCAGTGCCGGCGTAGCTATGGATGTCATGATGAGCGCAGGCACGGTGAACAGAAAGGCGAGGTAGCGATGGTGACGCCGCATGAGCAGGGCCAGCAAGGCGACACCACCGCTGACAGTCTTCGCCACCGGCCACTGGGGAATCACGTGTAGCACCACGTCGGCCGTGGCCACGGCGATCAGACCGGCATCGACCGCTGCCGGGTGCCAAGCTGTCGGGAGTATCAGTCTCACGGACCGCTCACCTCGTCGGTCAGGCCCGCGGCCTGCGCCAGCAGGGCTGCCTGCACCCGACTCTCCACAGCCAGCTTGCCCAGGATGGCGACGACCTGCTCGGCGACGGCACTGGTGCTCCGCGTGAGTCTCGCGGCGATGTCGTCATTGGACGCTCCCGCCGCGACGAGCCTGAGCACGTCTCGTTCCTCTTCGGACAGGCGATCGATCTTGGCGGCGGCTTCGGTACGGGGTTCGCCGGCGCCGTCGAGTACCAGCCGGGCAGCCGAAGGGGCCAGCACGACCGCCCCCGCGGCCAGTGCCCGCACCGCGCGCGCGAGCTGTGCCGGATCGGTGTCCTTGAGCAGGAATCCGGCCGCTCCGTTCTGCAGCGCCGCCGTGATGTAATCATCCATGTCGAAGGTGGTGAGCATCCCCACGGCCGTAGGCTCCTGCATCGCGCGGATCTCGTTCAAGATGGTGAGCCCGTCCACGTCCGGCATACGGATGTCCAGCAGCACCACGTCCGGACGGTGCAGGCTTATTTCCCACATCGCATCGCCGCCGTTGGCCGTGGCCACGACGTCGATATCGCGGGCGGCTTTCAAAATCATTTCGATGCCGGACCGGACGAGCGCCTCGTCGTCCACCACCACGACTCGGATCACGGGGTCCTCCCCGTCCTACGCGGAGCATAACGACTTTACCACTCATTATGCGAGGGCCGATCCGAATGTGGGGGTTGAAGGCGTGGCACAGAATAGCGGAAACGAAACAGAAGGTGATTGGATCGGCTGATCTATACAGCGCACTGGAGCCGGCCGAGGTGGACGGAGATCCGGCGACAGCTTGGCAAGGTTCACCGGTCGCGGTGCGAGCAACGCCGGACAGCCCGCCCGGCCCATCAGCGGAGTAGTTCCTTGGGCCGTGATGTTCTGGCTGGTGGCTACGGCGCCGTTGCGGGTAGTCGGGCGGGCGGTCCGGTCAGGAACAGTCGAACCAGTGACTGATCGGGCGACCGGGGCACGATGGGCATTCGAAGATGTACACGCCGCCCACGTCTCCCAACATCAGGCCGGCCGCATCCGCCGCCGCCTTGCCCTCCTCGCTGTACCACGGCGGCTGTGTGTAGTCGGCCGCCCGGTCCTCGATTGGCAGCCAGGTGCGCCAGGATTCTCCGTCGTATTCCCGGCTGGCCACGGTGAGGAGGTGCTGCATGCGCCGGCCGCAAGAGTCACAGTCGGGCCAGGCCGGGTCCTGGGTCCAGCCTGGATAGCCACCCAGTTTGATCCCGGGGGCGTCGGCGAGATGGTAGTGATAGAGCCAACCCGTGTCGGTCTGAAGCTGTGCGAACCGGTCCTTGAGCGCGGCGTGAAGGTCGTCTGGGAAATCCCGGCTGGGGTATTCGGTCACGTGCTCGGGATGAACCACACACGGGTTGGGTACGTAGTCCTCTGGTGCTCCGGCAGGTGCGGCGGGAGTAGCCGCCACTTGGCCGACTGCGCGGGCATCTCGCCAATGGACCTGTGGTAGGGGATAGCAGTATTCGCCGTGTTCGAACGGGCACCACAGTACCTGCAGCAGATCGTGTCCTTGCGGGAACGACATGCTGGGAGCATCGCGTTGGTAGACCTGCGCGATCGGCACGACCGGCACCACCGCGTCATGCTGCCGTCCGTCCAGGTCGAAGTGTTCTTCTGCGCACACCGGCCAGGGCTCGTCTGCCGGCCACAGCAGTGGACCTCCGACCGAGCTGTCGCGGCAGGTCGGGTCGCCCGAACGGGGGTGAAGTCGTATCGCGTCTTTGCGCAGCGGTACCAGTTCGGGAAACAGCTCCTCGACGTCCACTGGTCGCGGCGGGGTGTGACGGACCATTCGCATCTCCTACAGGTCTGCGCAACAAACGCCGAGACCCTACAACCCAGATACGACATCCGACCGACGTCGGCGCCCCCGGGCCTGAGGCGTATGGACCAAAGCCTCGGTCGAGCCGCAGTTGCACTTGCGAGCATTGCACCAGGTAGCGACGGTCGACGTGCCACACCGTGACTGAGTTTCCGCTGCTTTGATTCGGTCTTCGGTCCGTCTGCCGGCAGTTCGGTGTTCTTACGCCGGCACCATCACTTATCTCATCGGGCAGGGCAAGGCGTTGGTCTCTATGGTTGAGGTCGTGGCCACGACAGGTGACCACGATCGCGCGAAACCATCGCCGGCACCATCACTGACCCCAACTGGCAGACCCAGGTGTTGGCCTCCCCGGCGAAGGCCGTGGGTATGCCAGGTGAGTACGACCGTGCCCGGATCATCGCCGAGACCATCACTGACCCAGACCGGCGGAGTCGGGCGTTGACCGGTGTGGACTGCCGCTGGTCGCGCACGCTGTGGCTGATCCGGCGCAGCCGGCCTTTGTGAGGTCGACCCACTCGGCCTGGCCTTGCGCGGCGCGCTGCCCGTCACCGAGGTCGATCGCCTCGGCCCGAAGGCTGATGGCCAGTTGATCGAGAGGATACGGAATATGCACGACCTTTCTCGTCGTCACTTGCTCAAGGCGACGGCGGCCGCCGGCGTCGGCGCGGTCGCATTCCCGGGTATTGCGGCCGGCGTTCCGGGTTCGTCCTCCGGCTCAAGCGAGTCCGGAAGCGTGAAAAGCCGGTCGGCGGAGCTGACCGGCCGTATCGTCCGTCCCGAGGACCCCGGCTACGCGAAGGCGAGTCTCGGCTGGGACGAACTTTTCGTTCACTATCCGCTGGTCATCGTCTTTGCCCAGGAGGCCCAGGACGTGGTCAACGCCCTCACGTGGGCGCGGCAGAACGACGTCGCGCTCCGGGTGCGGAGCGGCCGCCACAGCCTGGAGGGCTGGTCAAACGTAGACAACGGCATCGTGATCGACGTCAGCGAGCTGAAGTCGGTCCAGATCGACACTGCCTCTCGCACCGCGACCGTCGGCGCCGGGCTCAACCAGTTGGAGGCGGTGACCGCGCTCGGGAAGAAGGGCCTTGCGGCGCCGACCGGAACGGAGGGCAGCGTAGGCCTGTCCGGTGCGACGCTCGGCGGCGGCTTCGGTCTCCTCACCCGCTACCTCGGCATGGCTTGCGACCACCTGACGGCGGCTGAGATTGTCGTCGCGTCGGGTGCCGACGGCGCGGGCGCGATCAAGGTGGACTTGCAGGACAACTTGGATCTGCTCTGGGCGCTCCGCGGGGCGGGAAACGGCAACTTCGGGATCGTCACCTCACTCACCTATAAGGTGACTCCGCTAACGAGCGTCGCCTATGTGCAAGCGACCTGGAAAGGTCTTAATGACCTGTATGGGGTCTTCGACGCATGGCAGCGTACGGCACCGTTCGCCGACAACCGCCTCACCAGCCAGCTCGAAATCCACAAACCTCAGATCATGCTGTTTGCGGTTCTCGCGAATGGGTCGGAGGCGGAGGCGAAGGAGTTGCTAGCCCCGACCCTGTCGGTTGGCAGGCCCGATGTCTCGGTGCAGGTCGGAAGCTGGCGCGACATATACGCGGGATTCCAGATTCCGAGCACGAACGAACCCGCGAACTGGAAGTTCAACTCGCAGTTCATCACCGAGCCGTTCCCGGACAAGGCGATCAGTCTGATCGGCTCGTTCGTGCAAGACGCCCCCTCGGACGACAGCAACTACTTCACCAACGCCTTCGGCGGGGCGGTCAAAACGAGCGAGCCCACCGGCGGCACGGCCTTCCCGCATCGTGACGCGCTTTTCTATGCCGAACCCGGCGCCGGCTGGGGGACTCGCGGAAATGAAGAAAGCGGCGAGCCGACCACCCCGAAGGCCCAGGCCTGGATCGCCGAGTTCAGCCAGGCGCTGCGGCCCTACGTGAACGGCGCCTACGTCAACGTGCCGAACGTCGGAATGCAGGATTGGGAAACCGCCTATTGGGGATACAACTTCGACCGGCTGCGCAAGATCAAGGCGAAGTACGACCCCCACAACGTCTTCCAGTACGAGCAGAGCATCCCGCCCTGGTGCTGACCTCCCTGGCGGGTGGCCAGGCGGGACTGATGGCCGCTTCGCTCACGCGCGTGCGAGAATTTCGATCAGTCGGCGTGCGAATTCGGCGGGTTGGGACAGATAGCCGAGGTGACCGCCGGGGACCGTGACCGGGGCCAGACCAAGCCTGCGTGCCAGCTGCACGGTGGACTCGTGGGCCGGTAAACCACCCGACTCGCTGCCCACGGCCAGCACAAGCCGACCGGCGGATCGAGCCAGAGCGTCGAGGTCCAGGGGAAACGCCGGATACTGGCGCAACTCGCGCTCGAACCAGTACGTCTGGTTAACCAGAATGGGTGTGCCATTGGGTGGCGCTGGCGGACGGCTCGCCCGGTCCGACGGGGTCAGGTCCCGCTCGTCGAACAGCTGCTGTGCCGGCGCGGTGCCCGCTCGCCGGTACAGATCGTACAGGCTGGAATAGAAGTCCAACCAGGCGCGGCCGTCGGGCAACAGTGTCACCGCAGGCGGCTCGTACGGGACGAACGTACACACCCGCGACGGATCCAGAGTGAGCATTTCCAACGCGACCATCGCGCCGTCGCTGCTACCGAAGACGAACGATGGCTCGCTGCTCAAATACTCGATCAAGCGTCGGGCATCGTCGGCGTCGGTGGCAAGGTGATGGGCGTAGTCCTGGGCGCCACGAAGCTGGCTGCGTGAGAACCCACGGCGATCGTAGAGGACGACGGTGTAGCGCGCCGCCAGGTAACGGGTCACCTCTATGAAGCCGTCACCCGTGCCCCCGGCCCCAGGAATCATCAGCAGCAACGGACCCCGGCCGTGCGTCTCGTAGTACAGCGCCGCTCCAGGCACCTCAAGCACATTTCCCCGTGCGCCATCCGAGCTCGCCGACGCAGTGCCCGCACCAAGCAGCCCGGCGCCCACAGCCGTTCCACCGGCGAGAGCGACCGTGGCGGTGCCCGCGGCCGTCGCCTTGAGCACGTCACGACGAGAATGGTCCTGCATGGCCCGTTTCCTCTCGATCGGGTTACGCGAATTAATCGACTAAGCAAACTCTTACCCACCAGCCGACGCGGAATCCATTGTGGAGGACGGGCGGTATGAGCACCAGACCCTCGATGGTGGAGTGACCATCCGGTACACCAGTTAGTGGGTGGTCTTCCCGGCCTCGGCGGCACCGTTTCCGAACGGTACGAGGCTCGGCGCGAAATGGCTGTCCGGCCGCCACTGGGTCGCCGAGATCGATGGCGAGGTCGTCGGCTGGACCGTCGCCAGCCAAGTGTCCATGCGCGACTGCTAAGTCGGCGTCGCCGGGATCTGCGTGTACGTCGCCGACGGCTACCTCGGGGCGCGGCGTCGGAAAAGCCTTGCTGCACAAGCAAGTCACCGCCGCTGATGCGGCCGGAACCTGGACCCTGCACACCGCGATCTTCACCGAGAACCGCGCCGGCATCGCCCTGCACCATGCCGCTGGCTACCGCATCGTCGGTATCCGTGAACGCACCGCCCAACTCAACGGCGTCTGGCATGACACTATCCTCATCGAACGCCGCTCACTCGTTAACTGATCGCGCCGGCCGCTCCTTGTGAGAGGACATTTCGCGGATCGGCACGCGGTCTGCCAACTGACAGAGCGGCCCCATCTTAGTTCTCCTTAGTTATCCTCGCAGTGCGAAGGTTGACCACGCATCTCAGCGGGTTTCGACGTCCGCGGCAAACCCATCGCAACGGATGAGACAATCTCCGCACACCGAAGTGCGGTCACTTCCAGACCCTCAGCGTAGGTCGGAAGGATTTTGGTCCTGTATGAAATTGCCCCCGACGAATGCCGGTCGAATACCGGCTGTTGGATGTCGGCGTTCGGTGGGTAGCCTTGGTTTTCGTCTGGCCGGCTCCTGTTCTCGTCGTGCCGTGTGGTTTCCGGCGACGTGTGTGCTGTCCATGGTGGATGAAGAAGGCCTGGCTTCGTTGTCGTGATGAACCTTTGCCAGTGACGCCGCGCCCAGCGGTGTGCTTGTCGTGGAGAGCACGCGGAAGTCCATCGTCGTCACGCCGCCGTTGCAGACCGGTCCACCAGGCACGTAGCCAGCTCGTCCTGCAGGGACTAGGACTGCGGCGGGCATACGACGACAGGCGTCGCCCTCCGCCCGTGTCGCCAACTGCGGCCACTGGCCAGTGGTGAGGCGTCCAGCGATTGGGAGGACGTTGCGTGCTGTCATCGCTGAATGCGTTGCGTGTCTTGTGGACTGCTCATTTGACGCCAGATGCGGCCCTCCAGGTGGGCAATTAGGCTATTTAGCACCTACCTATCCTCAGGGAGGTGAGCACGCATGCCGACCTACATCACGCTATTGAGCTGGACTGACCAGGGGATCCGCGCCCACAAGGGAACCGCGGAGCGTGTTGACGCCTTCGCCGCTGCGCTACAGAAGCTCGGGGCGAAGCTTGTGAACATTTACTGGACTATCGGTCCGTACGACCTCGTGGGCGTCGTCGAGGCACCCGACGACGAAACCGCCACCGCTGCCCTCCTGCAACTCGGCGGGCTGGGCAACGTCCGTAGCACGACCCTGCGGGCCTTCGGCCGAGACGAGATCGAACGCATCATTGCGAAGACCTCCGCGTGAGAACAAGCGTCCCTGACTCACCACTATGACGCCGCGTTCGGTCGCTTCAGCACAACGGCCCGCGGCATGGGTGACAATCAGTTCACCATGGGGCCGATCAGCGCGGCCGCCCGCCGCTGGGAATCCAAACACCTACGCCTGCGACTGGGAGTCATGTTCGACCATGATCGCCCGGCGCTGCGGTATACGCAGGTCACTCCCTTCGGCACGCCACCGACGGATCGGCACCAGCAACGCCAACGAGCCTGGGGATGGTGTTGTGACGCGGTGATCGGGTACCGGCCTTCCGCCGGGCGAAGGCACCCCGCACAGTGCTGTCGTCGAGCTTCGCCATCCCGCCCGAGCCCGCGGCGATGTCCTTTGTCGCCGCGGGCGCGGGCGGTGAAATGCGTGGGCTGTCGGGCCTCAGCCCTGGCGCGCTTTCCAGCGCGGGTCACGCTTGTTGATCACGTAGACCTTGCCGTGCCGGCGAACCACCTGGGACCCGGGCTTTTGTTTGAGTGAGCGCAACGACTTGCGGACCTTCATTTTGTGCCTCTCTGATCGTGTTTCAGCTCGCGCGTTTGGGTGTGGGGTAGGGCAGCAGCGCCATTTCCCGGGCGTTCTTGATGGCTACGGCGATGTGTCGCTGTTCTTGCGGGGTGAGTCCGGTGACCCGGCGGGCGCGGATCTTGCCGCGGTCGGAGATGAACGTCCGAAGCAACTCGACGTCTGTCCAGTCGATCTCGGTGACCTGCCGTGCCCGCAACGGGTTGCGCTTGCGTCGGGTCGGGCGGGCTCGGTCCTTCTTCGCCACCTTCGCTCCTTACCAGCTCGATTTGGACACGCCAGGCAGTTCCCCGCGGTGGGCCATTTCCCGCAACCGGATGCGGGACAAGCCGAAAGCGCGGAAGTAACCACGCGGGCGGCCGTCGACGGTATCCCGGTTACGCAGCCGAGTGGGGCTGGCATCACGCGGCATGGCCTGTAGTGCCGACACCGCGGCCGCCTTCTGCTCAGGGGTGGATGCCGGTGAACGGATCACGGCCTTCACCTCGGCCCGCCGCCGGGCATAGCGCGCGACGACGGCGCGGCGCTGCTGGTCGCGGGCGATCTTCGATTTTTTCGCCATCAGCGTTCCTCCCGGAACTCGACGTGCCGGCGCGCCACCGGGTCGTACTTGCGCAGCACCAGCCGATCGGCATCGTTGCGGCGGTTCTTACGCGTCACGTACGTGTAACCGGTCCCGGCGGTGGAACGCAGCTTGATGATCGGGCGAAGGTCGTTACGCGCCATCTCAGAGCTTCACCCCCTTCGCCCGCAGCTCGGCGACCACGGCGTCGATTCCGCGCTTGTCGATGGTCTTCATGCCCTTGACCGAGACCCGCAGCCGCACCCACCGGCCCTGGCTGGGCACCCAGTACCTACGGGTCTGCAGGTTCGGATCCCACCTGCGCGAGGTGCGCTTGTGCGAGTACGAGACCTGCTTGCCGAACCCCGGCCGCCGGCCGGTCACCTGGCATACCGCGGACATCTACCCTCCCGAGTGTTAATGATAATGATAATCATTTACACTAGCTTACCGTGACAACTGAACTCCGTGTGCCTCTACTGCTGATCAGCGGTCTCGCCGGGGAGGCGGGCCGGTATCTCGCGGACAAGCTCCGGGAGACCGGCACCGCCGTTGTGGACTATGACCTGCGGCGGGTGACCGAGGGCGTGGTGCGCCGTCGGCTGCGGCAGGGCCCGCTCGATGCGCTGACCACGCTCGAACTCGCCCACGGCTGCGTGTCCTGCACCGTCCGGGAGGACCTGTTGCCCCTGCTGCGGAACCTCGCCCGGCAGCCGGCGGTCCGCCGCATTGTGGTGCGCTTGGACGAGGTGATGGATCCGGAACGGGTGTGCTGGGAGTTGCGGCATGTTCTCGTCGGTGACCGCGCGGTCACTGACGATGTGGAGATCGAAGCCGTGGTCACTGTGCTCGACGCGGCGACGTGGCTTGCCGACGCCCTCGGCGACGACACCCTGGCCGATCGCGACCTGCGCGGTGCTCCCGACGACGAGCGCACCGTCGCGCAGCTCACATTGTCCCAAGTGGAATTCGCCGATGTGCTCGTACTCGCCGGCAGCGCCCCCGATGCCTGGACCGCCGCGAAGACCGGGGCCGTGCTGGCACGCGTCGCCCCATCGGCCCCCATCCTCGATCTGTCTCATGTGGACTCGAAGGCACTGCGGGTGGCGGTGCCGCCGGACGCGCGCCGGGGCGAGCCGGCCGATCCGCACGGGACGCTGCTGCACGGCCAGCCACCCCTGGACCCCGACTGCGGGATCACGGTGCTGACCTTCGCCGCGCAGCGGCCGTTTCATCCCGAACGACTGCACGACGCCATCGACGTGCTGCTCGATGGTGTCATGCGTACGCGGGGCCGCGTGTGGGTGGCCAGCCAGCCGGATGTCGCGTTGTGGATAGAGTCGGCCGGCGGCGGTTTGGGCATCGGGCACGCCGGGCCCTGGCTGGACTCGCCCGATGGGCCCGCGTGGGAGGACGTCTCCGCCGAACGCCGCACCCTCGCGTCGCTGCGCTGGCACCCCGTCTGGGGCGACCGGGCGCAGGAACTCGTGATCGTCACCCACCAGGCCGAGACGGCGGAGATCGAACAAGCCCTGCAGGGCGCGCTGCTGACTGACGCGGAGCTCGCCGACGGACACCAGAAGTGGGCGCTCTACCCGGACCCCTTCGGCGAATGGCACGAAGAACCCTGCGACGACGATGTGACCGCGCCCGCCCGCCACGACGTCAACACCGGAACCGGAAAGGACGACACACCATGAAACCAGGCATCCACCCCGACTATCACCCAGTGGTGTTCCAGGACTCCTCGGCCGCTGACGCTGTCCTCGCCTGCTCGACGATCACCTCGGCCAAGACCATCGAAAGGAGCGACGGCAGCACCTACCCCCTCGCGGCGATCGACGTCAGCGCGTGGTCCCACCCGTGCTGGACGGGAGCACACCGGATCGTGGACACCGCCGGGCCGGTCGAAAAGTTCCACCGCGGCTACGGGCAGCGGGGAGGCCGGAAGTAATGGCGGTACCGAAGCGGAAAACCTCGCGCAGCAACACCCGCACCCGCCGTTCCCAGTGGAAGGCGACCGCACCCGGCCTGGTGCCGATCATCGTCGACGGCGAACGCATGCTCGTGCCACGCCGCCTGGTGAAACACTTCCAGCGTTTCGGGCGGTAACGATGCGTCTTCTGCCGTTATGACGATGACAATCACTATCAATTGTGCGTGAGGTGGCGGCATGAGTAGTGCTGGTTTCTACGACCGGACTGGGGAGTATGTGGCGGTCCTCTTGCCGCCGGTGTGGCGTGAGCTGGGCCCGGCGTTGGTGCGGGCACTGGAGGGACTGGATGGCGCGATGGGACCGATCGTGGATGTCGGCGCCGGCACCGGGCTGGGCACCGTGACGCTCGCCGCCGCGTTCCCGGACGCCGAGATCCTGGCCGTCGAGCCCCATTCCGGCCTGCGCACGGCCTTGTTGGCACGGGTAGCCGGAGACGACGCACTCGCGTCCCGGGTGACGGTAGTGGGTGCTGATGTGTTGTCCGCGCGACTGCCGGACCGAATCGCGGCCCTGGTCGCGATGAACGTGATCGGACATCTGAGTCCGGACGAACGCCTGTCGCTGTGGGCGATGCTGGCGGAGAAGCTGGCACCACGTGGGCGTGCGGTGCTCAATCTGTATCCCCCGACTCGGCCCGAGCCGGTGCCGGCCGGTCCGGTAGTCCAGGCCCGGGTAGGGCGGCTGCGCTACACCGGGACCGCATCGGCCGAACCCGCCGGGGAGGATGCCGTGACCTGGCGTATGTCCTACCGCATGTTCGAGGGTGAGGAGAAGATCACGGAGTTGACCGCGTCTGATCACTGGTATGTCTTCACCCCGGAGCAACTGGCAGACGAGCTCGCCGGGTGCGGGTTGCGGGTAACGCCTGCCGAGGGTGAGCACGGCCTGCAGGTCATCACACGCCGCTAGTTCCGGGTACGGGCAGGAGAAGCCATGACAGAGGCGAGTATCGCGGACGTGTTCAACGCCGCGGTGTCACGGGTTCGCGAGCGATATTGGAACGCGCTGGACACCGAGGGCACCACGACCTTTCCTGCCGCTGTCCTGATTGGACAGGACCGCCGACCACACTGAGCCGTCGCGGGCGCCTGGAGAGGCTTTCAAGTGCGCAGAAGGCCTGCTGGTGCAGGGCGTCGACGAGCCGGTCGTTGTGGACGAAGCGGGCCAGCACGGTCTTCTTCATGCCGGATTGGCGGGTGGTGGGGTTGGTGCCGGCGTAGTAGGGAAGCCAGGTAGCGAGCCTGTGGTGACGTGGGTCCGGCGTCATGACGTGGTTGGGCCCGTTGTTGATAAACGAGCCGTGGGTGCCGCATGACTTTGTCGACGCCGGTGTCACGGTGGCGTGATGCGCTGGCAGCTTCCGCGGTATGGCGTGCTGGCAAGGTGGAGGTCTGATGGTGAACGGCTTGGTCGCGAAGGCGGCGGGCGCGGTGGCGACCGGCTTCGTCGGTGCGGCCGCATACGACGGGGTGAAGCGGCTGGTCCGCTCGGCGGCGATTCGGAGCGCGACGGTGACGGTTACCTCCTGGGGTCTGCGTGGTGTGCGCGCGGCCGAGACGGGTGCGGAGAAGGTGCGTCTGGTCAGCGCGGACATTGTCAGTGAGGCGCGTGCCCGGATCGGTGAGGAGGCACCGGCTCCAGGCGCGACGAACGGTCACGGGCACAAACATTGAGTGCGTCGGCACGTGTTGCGGTGGTGGCCGACGCGGCTGGGCGTGTCCGGTTCACGAGTTCCGAACTGCGCGGGCGCACCGGGGTGGCGGTCGCGATCGAGGATGCGGTGGACCGGGTGGCGGGTGTGCGGCAGGTGCACGCGTATCCACGCACCGGCAGCGTGGTCGTCTGGTATCAGCCTGACCGGTGTGTCCGGGACGAGGTGGTGGCCGCGATCGGCACCGGCCTGGATGCGGACCCGCGCTTGGCCGGTGGCCGGACACCGCGGTCGGCGGATGTGCGCAATGGTGACCTTGTCCGGTTGATCGTCGGCGGGGTGGTGCTCGGCCTGCTCGGAATCCGTCGTTACGGGTTGCGTCGTCCCCCGGTCCTGGGCACCACCGGGCGGACTCTCGCTACCGGAGTCACGATCTTCACCGGGTATCCGTTTTTGCGGGGTGCGCTGCGGTCGCTGACCGGTGGGCGTGGTGCGGGGACCGACGCGTTGGTGTCCGCGGCGACGATCGCGAGCCTGGTGCTGCGGGAGAACGTCGTGGCACTGACCGTGCTGTGGTTGCTCAACATCGGTGAGTATCTGCAGGACCTGACGTTGCGGCGTAGCCGCCGGGCGGTGTCGGAACTGCTGGCCGGCGCGCAAACGCGGACCTGGGTGCGGTTGGCCGACTCGACCGAGGTCGAGGTGGACATCGCTCACCTGGTGCTCGGGGACGAGGTGGTCGTTCACGAGCGCGTGGTGCTTGCGGTCGACGGGGTGGTGGTCGACGGCGAGGGGATCGTGGACACCTCGGCGGTGACCGGTGAGCAGCTCCCGATGGCGGTGACCGCGGGCGTGTCGCTGCACGCCGGGTCGGTGCTGCTGCGGGGCCGGATCGTGGTGCGGGCCTCGGCGGTCGGGCCGGACACCGCGCTCGGGCGGATCATCGCCCGGGTGGAACGGGCGCAGGCGGACCGGGCGCCGATCCAGACCGTGGGTGAAACGTTCTCACGGCGGTTCGTCCCCGCCTCGTTCGCGCTGTCCGCGCTGACGCTGCTGGCGACCCGGGATGTCCGCCGCGCCATGACGATGCTGCTGGTGGCCTGCCCGTGCGCGGTGGGGCTGGCGACCCCGACCGCGATCAGCGCCGCGATCGGAAACGGCGCGCGGCGCGGGATCCTGATCAAGGGCGGGGCCCACCTGGAGGCGGCCGGCCGGGTCGACGCGGTCGTGTTCGACAAGACCGGCACGCTGACCCTGGGCCACCCGATGGTCACCAACGTCGTCTCTTTCGACGACGCCTGGTCGCCGGAACAGGTGCTGGCCTACGCCGCCAGCTCGGAGATCCATTCCCGGCACCCGCTGGCGCAGGCGGTCATCCGCTCGACGCAGGAGCGACGAATCGAGATCCCACCGCACGAGGAGTGCGAGGTCCTGCTCGGGCAGGGCATGCGGGTGCACAGCGATGGGCGGGTGCTGCTGATCGGCAGCCGAGAGCTGTTGCGCCGGCAGCGGGTGCCGATCAGCCGCCAGGCCCACGCCTGGGTGCGCCGGCTACAGCGCGCCACCGAGACACCCTTGCTGCTGGCGGTGGACGGGAAGCTGATCGGCCTGGTGTCGCTGCGCGACAGCGTGCGACCCGAATCGCGCGAGGTGCTCGACGCGCTGCGCGCCAGCGGTATCCAGCGCCTGGTACTCCTGACCGGCGACACCCCCGAGACGGCCGCCGCGGTGGCCGCGGACTTGGGCATCGGCGAGTACTACGCGCGTGTCATGCCCGAGGACAAGCAGGACCTCGTCAAGCAGCTACAGGCCGAGGGCCACGTAGTTGCCGTTGTGGGCGATGGCACCAACGACGCCCCTGCACTGGCGCTGGCCGACATCGGCATCGCGATGGGGGTTTCCGGCACGGATGTGGCCGTGGAGACCGCGGACGTGGCGCTGGCCGACGACAACCTGCGCGCCCTGCTCGATCTCGGGGACCTCGGACGGGCGACGATCACCGGGATCCGCCAGAACTACGGAATGTCGATCGCGGTCAACACCCTCGGCCTGCTGGTCTCCGCGGCGGGCGCGCTGTCCCCGGTCGTGGCCGCGATCCTGCACAACGCCTCGTCTGTCGCGGTCGTGCTCAACAGCTCCCGCCTCATCCGCTACCGGATCACCCCACCCACCCGATCCTGACCCAGGCATTCGGCAGCTCGGATTAGCCGCCCCGGGCGAGTTTGCTGGTCCGTCCTGGTGATCGTCGGCCGGATTCCTTGCTTACTGGTAATGAAAACCACTACCAGTGGAAGGGGTTGTGTTGTTCCATCGCATCGTTAGCCGTCGGAGGTTGTGATCATGTCGTTGGACGTTTCCCCGGAGTTGCTGGCGCGCGCCGAGCGCGGCGAGGTCGGTGACGGCGAATTCGTCGCCTGCGTGCGCGATTCGTTGCCGTATGCGTGGAAGGTGATCAGCGGAGTCGTGGCCGATTTGGAGGGCGGCGCGGCGGAGTTCGCGGACAACACGACTCCGCCGCCGAGTGAGACCGAACGTGGCCAGTTGTTGCGGGCGCTGGCCTCGGACGCGATCCGGGGTGGGCTGGAGCGGCATTTCGGGGTGAAGCTGGCGTTCCAGAATTGCCACCGGGTTGCCGCGTTCGCGCCCTCCGCGACGGGGAGTGCTCGGTATCGTGCGTTCGTCTCGGCACGTGGGCAGTTGCTGAATCAGAGCCCGGAGTTGCGTGACTGCTGACCCACCGGCCGCCGTGGGTCAGCCGCGTAGCCGGGGGAGTACCTCGGCTACGCGGCGGGCGACGCGCACAGCAGGTCTCCATCCTCGCCACCCGGATAGCAGGACGGTAGCGGGACGCCGCGGGTCAGTTCGTGGTGGCTCGCCCGGCCAGCGCCGCACGGAACCGGAGACCGGCGGGCAGCCGCGCAGGATCCAGGTGGGCTGTGTCCAGCCAGCGGCGGACGGCGGCGAGGTCGTCCTCACCGGACAGCGGCCCGATCCAGATCGGGAGCCCGAACGGTTGCCGGTCCACCGAGCAGGGCTGGACGACCAGCAGCGCACCGGCGGGGCGGGCGCTGCGGCCCAGGGCGTGGCAGCCGAGTCGCCCGAGCAGGCATCCGGTGGAGACGAGCACGCCGTGCCGCTGTCGCCGGACGCAGCCGCGCAGACCATCGACCACGGACCGCCCGTGCTCGTGGCCGCAGGCCGTTCCCTGGCAGACGACGGCCGTGAACGGTTCGGTGTTCACTGCGCGCCCTCGGAAGGGTTCTGGGCCGGTCATGAGCGGCCTGCCCGCTGCCCGTAGCGGCGGTGGAACTTTTCGACCTGTCCTGCGCTGTCCATGATCCGCCGCGCGCCGGTCCAGAACGGGTGCGACCACGAGGTGACCTCGACCACCACCAGCGGGTAGGTATTTCCGTCCCCCCACTGGATGGTTTGGCCGGAGGTGATGGTGGAGCGGGTGAGGAACGCGTCGCCGGTCGAGGAGTCCTGGAACACCACGGGGGTGGTAGTCGGGATGGAGGCCTGGTTTCATCGCGTTTCGTCCTTTCCTGATCCGGTGTTGACGTCATTGCGGGTCGCCGCCGGCGGAGGAGATCCACAAGGCGACATCCGGTTGGCTGGATGTCCAAGCCGGGCCTTGGATCCGTACGACACCGCCGAGCAGTACGTCGACGGCGTCGTGCGGCCGTGCCGGGTGAAAAGGCCGATGTGCGCGGAATGTCACCACGTGCACGCCGCAGTCCGGCGTCAGCGGCGGTTGCCCGCGCAGTAGCACGCCGTGCGGGTCGGTGAGCTCGCCGCGGCGCGCGTCCGGCGGGACCGTCGTCGCCAACGACTCGACGTCCGGTACGGGACGTTGGTGGTCACTCACGCCTACTATCGTAAATGACAATCATTATCGTTAGTAGGGGGATGGAGGTCCGCGGTAGATCAGGTGACCGGCCGGCGGCCGGGGTTCGGCAAGCTTTCGCACTCGCACCAGCGCACCTCGCGCAGGGGTGACCAGCCAGGGGCGGTGGGTGCGGTTGCGGGCGAAGGGAGTGAAGCTCTGCTCACCTCACGCGTCGGCCAGGGCGGCTGGGCCGGGGATGTAGTCCGGGTCGATCTGGGCGGCCAGATCCTGGCCGGTGCGGTTGTTGGCCCAGGAGCGGGCGTTGCGGAGGTGGAACTCGACCGCTTGGCGGTGGAATCGATCCCAGTCCCGCGGCGTCGAGTCCACAGTGGCCAGAATGGTGGCCAGAGCGGCCAGGTTCTCCTGCTCCAACGCGGAGATCGGGCGGGCCCGGCCGCGTTCGGCCGCGCGTACGTGGCCGGAGCCGGTCAGCCAGCACAGCAGGTCCTCGCCGACCTGCTGGCGCAGGAATTCGACGTCCTCGGTGTCGGTGGTCTTGTTGCCGACGACCGCGAGCCGCACGCCGAAGTCGTGTGCATAGTTGGCGTACTGCCGGTACACGCCGACGCTGCGCAGCGTCGGTTCGCACACGAGGAACGTGACGTCGAACCGGGTGAACAGCCCGGAGGCGAACGCGTCGGCGCCCGCGGTCATGTCCAATACGACGTACTCGTCGGCGCCGTCGACGGAATGGTTCAGCAGTAGTTCCGCCGCGCCGACTTTGGAGTGGTAGCAGGAGACGCCGAGATCGTCCTCGTCGAACCGGCCCGTGACACCAAGTCGCACACCGCCGACGTCGCGGAAGCAGGCGTGGGTGATCGGGTTGTCCTCGAAGGGCCGGATCAGCCGGGATCCGCGCCCGGGCGGGGTGGTTTTGATCATTGCGTCGGTGCTGGTGATGCGGGGGTTGTCGCCGCGTAGATGGTCCTTGATCAGGTCGAGGTGCTCGCCGAGTGTGGGCAGGGCGGCCGCGTCCTCCTCGCTCGCGCCCAGGCCGACCGCGAGGTGCTGGTTGATGTCGGCGTCGATGGCCAGCACGGGACGTCCCGTGTGGACGAGATATGCGGCGAACAGCGAGGTCAACGTCGTCTTCCCGCTCCCACCCTTGCCCACGAACGCGATCTTCACAACTCTGCCTTCCGTGTACTGAAAACGACATCGATTTTCATTTGATGGGCGCACGATACATCGAGTCTGCTCGGCCACGAACGGGTGATCACGGTGGTCGTGGCGGTGGCCAACGGTAGAGCGCGACCGTCACGGCCGTCTTCGGCACGTTACTGGGCACCGACCCCGCCACGCTCGATCCGGCACGGTCCTTCTTCGAACTGGGCGCGGCCTCACTGACACTCGTACCGGCACACGCCCTCCTGCGCACGGACCTCGCCATCGAGCTGACGGTGCGGTCACGATGGCTCTCGCTCTTGGTGATCTGGTTCGTCGTTCTTGAGCGCCCCGCTGTGCCGTCGAGTACTTCCGCTGTTGATTCCGAAGCTGACGGCGATGTCGAGTCCGCCCTCGGGCCGGGGATGTGCGGTGATCTTCGCGTGGTGGCTTTGCGCGATTGCCGAGACGATGGCCAGGCCGAGTCCATGGCCGTCGGTGCGGCGAAGACGTTGGGCGCCGGTCTGTTGGAACGGTTGGAAAAGCCGGTCGATCTCGTCGGGACGGATCGTGGGGCCGGTATTGCTTACGCTGATCGTTGCTCTGCCCGGGGCCGAGGTGGTGGAAACCTCGACCTTTCTGCTGGTGTTGTTGTGGCGAAGCGCGTTGTCGATGAGGTTGGCGATCAGGAGTTCGGCGAGTCGGGGGTCGCCGGCGGCGGGGGCGGGGGCGAGCGTGGCGTCGATGCGGATGCCGTGATCTTCGGCTTCGGCCCGGCGGCTGAGGAGAGCCGCTTCGGTGAGCTGGGCGAGATCGAACGGTTCCCAGCGCTCTACGCCTCCCTCACTGGTGGCGAGGGTGAGCAGAGCGTCGATGAGCTGTTCTTGTTGCTCGCCGAGTTGGAGCGCTTCTTCGCAGGCCGCACGCAGGGACGCGGCGTCGGCATGAGGGTCGGCGAGGGCGACCTGGAGGAGGGTTCGCTGTCCGGCGAGGGGGGTGCGCAGTTCGTGTGAGGCGTTGGCGACGAAGCGGCGCTGGGCCGCGAAGGCGGATTCCAGCCGGCTGAAGAGATCGTTGAGCGTGGTGCCGAGTTGGGTCAGCTCGTCATCAGGCCCCTTGACGGTGAGCCGCTGGTTGAGGTTGGTGGCCGAGATCTGTTGGGCGGCCGTGGTGATGGCGTGCAACGGTCGCAGAAACCGGCCGGCGAGCCACCAGGCGCCAGCCAGGGCGATGGCCGCGGCGGCCAGGCCGATGAGGGCGGGAACGAGGTCGAAGCTCCGGGTGGAGGTGACCGGATCGGGGATCACGCCGTCGGGGGCTCGGGCGGCGGTGTGGCCGTAGAGGAGATTGGTGGCGAGTAGCACGGCGGCGAGGACGACCAGGAACAGCCCGGAGTAGAGCAGGGTGAGCTGTAACCGCAGGACGGGCCGGTGGATCCGGCGAAGGGACGCGAGCGGTCGGTGGGCTGGCATCAGGCATCTCCGATGCGGTAGCCGCCCTCGCGGACGGTGTGGATGACGGGCGGGTCGCCGAGCTTGGCTCGCAGGCGCCGCATGGTGTGCTTCACGGCGCTGGTGAACGGGTCGGCCGCCTCATCCCAGACCCGTTCGAGCAACTGCTCGGTGGAGAGCACCAGGCCGGGTGCGGTGAGCAGGCATTCGAGCAGGGCGAACTCCTTGGGGCTGAGGTCCAGGCGCCGCCCCGCGCGGGAGGCCACGCGACGGGCGGGGTCAAGGGTGATGTCCGCGTAGGCGAGAGTGGGCGGCACGGGCGGCGTCGATCGACGTCCGAGGGCGCGGACGCGGGCGACCAACTCGGCGAAGTCGAAGGGCTTGGGCAGGTAGTCGTCCGCGCCGAGCCCGAGGCCGTCCACGCGGTCCTTGACAGTGCTGGCGGCGGTAAGCATCAGGACGCGGCTGTTGGCGCCCTCGGCGACAAGCCGGCGGCAGATGTCGTCGCCGTGAACGCCGGGCAGGTCCCGGTCCAAGACGATCACGTCGTAGCGGGTGACCACGAGGTGGCTGAGGGCGTCGGTCCCGTCGAGCACGACATCGACGGCCATGCCCTCCCGGCGTAGCCCGGTGCCGATCGATCGGGCCAGGACCTCGAAGTCCTCGACCACCAGCACTCTCATCGGCGACGACCTCTCGTCGTCGGAACTCGGCGGGGCCGGCGGCCGGCGGTTGCACGTGCCATGCGCTCAAGCATGGCGGGTGCCGGGTCGCAACTCGGTATCAGCCGCCGCGACCGGGTTGCACCCGCTCGGGTCGTACAAACGATCCCGACCGGCCCCACGACCCCGAACGGACAACCACTGTGAGTCAACCAACGATCGAAGTTTCCGGCCTGCGCAAGCGGTTCGGCACGACCCAGGCGCTCGACGGGATGAGCTTCACTGTGCCGCCGGGCCGAGTGACCGGGTTCGTCGGACCCAATGGGGCGGGCAAGTCGACCACTATACGGGTCATTCTCGGCCTGGACACTCCGGACGAGGGCCACGCGCTGGTCGGTGGAGTGCGCTACAAGCGTCTGCACCGACCGCTGCGCCACGTGGGTGCGCTGGTCGACGCCGCCGCGTTGCAGCCGAGCCGCACCGGGCGTAACCACCTGCTGTGGCTGGCCCGTTCGCAGAACATGTCCGCACGGCGGGTCGATGAGGTGATCGATCTGGTCGGCCTGGCCGGCGCCGCGCGTCGCAAGGCAGGGGGCTTCTCCTTGGGGATGCGCCAACGCCTCGGGATCGCCGCGGCGATGTTGGGTGACCCGCCGGCGTTGATCCTGGACGAGCCGTTCAATGGCATGGATCCCGAGGGGATCATCTGGATACGCCACCTTTTGCGCTCGCTGGCCGCCGAGGGGAGGGCGGTGTTGGTCTCCAGCCATCTGATGGGCGAACTGCAGGACACGGCCGACCAGGTGGTCGTCGTCGGCCGCGGCAGAGTGCTCGCTGATGCGCCAGTGGCGGAGTTGGTGGCCAGGGCCTCAAGCGATCAAGTTTTGCTCCGCACTCCCGAGCCATCCGAGGCGGCCGGAGCGTTGCACCGGGCCGGTCTTCGGGCGACGGTCACCGACCAGAACACCGTCGTCATAGCCGGTGCCGCCGCTCAGCGGATCGTGGCAGTGCTCAGCCAGGCCGGTGTGTCGTTCTCGGAGGTCACCACGCAACGGGCCACTTTGGAGGACGTCTACCTCCAGCTCACCGGTGACGAAACCGAGTATCGGGCAGCGGCCGGTCGGGAGCGGCAATGGTGACGGCCGACAGCGCTCTTTCGTGTTCGCCCATGGCTTTCCGGTCCGTGCTGTGGGCGGAGTGGGTCAAGTTCCGCACCGTTCGAGGCTGGCTGATCGGACTCGTCATCGCCGTTCTGGTGTGCGTGTTGTTCACCTACCTGGTTGCCAACGGCACCCACAGCGGAACATGCACCGGCACCGGCAGCACGTGCCAAAACGGCCACCCAGCCGTCCCGACCGGACCCGACGGCGAGGCTGTCGCCGACAGCTACCAGTACCTGAGCCGACCACTCAGCGGGAACGGGACCATAACCGTGCAGGTCACCTCGCTCACCGGGCTGGTCTCGACCAATCCGACGAACGTCGCTCCCACACTGTCCGCGACGCGTCCGGGGCTGGCCGGGTGGGCGAAGGCCGGCCTTCTGCTCACCCCGACGACCAGTCAGGGATCGCCCTATGCGGCGATCATGGCCACCGGCGGTCACGGAATCCACTTCCAGTACGACTACACCCACGACCAGCGCGGAACGGTCTCGGCTGATTCGGCCCGGTGGGTGCGCCTGACTCGCGTCGGGGACACGATCACCGGCTACGAGTCCGCGGACGGGACCTCCTGGCAGGACGTCGGCGCCGCCCACCTGTCCGGATTGCCCGCCACCGTCCAGGTGGGACTGTTCGTCACCGCACCCGTCACGTTCCAAGGCGAAACCGGCTACTCCACCCAGGCCACCGGCAGCTTCGACCACGTCACCGTGACCGGTACGACGGACGGTGACTGGCAGAGCCACAGCGTCGGAATGAACGAGGCCGACTTCTACCCGACCCTCGGCACCGGCGGTTCACGCTCCTCCGGTAACGGGTTCGTGCTCACCGGCTCCGGTGACATCGGTCCGGCCGTCGTCGAAGGAATCCTGGGCAGCGACACCGTTTCGAGCACGCTTCTGCTCGGGCTGATCGTCGGATTGATAGTGCTGATCGTGATCGCGGCGATGTTCATCACCAGCGAGTACCGCCGCGGCCTGATCCGCACCACCCTCACCGCCACTCCGCAGCGGGGACGGGTGCTGGCCGCCAAGGCCATCGTCATCGGCGGGATCGCCTTCATGATCGGCGCCGGCGCCGCCGCTGCCGCCGTGCCGGTCGGTGAGCACCTTCTCGCCGGCAACGGCGCCTACGTATTCCCCGCTACCGCCGCGACCGTGGGCCGCATCGTCGTTGGTTGTGGGCTGGTCACCGCGCTCACCGCCGTCGCCGTGCTCGCGCTCGGCGCGATCCTGCGTCGCAGCGCTGGGGCGGTCACCGCCGGGATCGTGGTGTTCGTCCTGCCCTACGTGATCGGGTCCAGCCTCTCCGGCAGCACCGCGACATGGCTGTTCCGCGTCACCCCGGCCGCCGCATTCTCCGTTCTCGATGTGCTGCCCCGATCGGCGCTGGTGGACTACCCCTACACCTTGGCCAACGGCTACTACCCGCTGCCGGCTTGGGCCGGACTGCTTGTCCTCGCCGCTTACGCCGCAGTCGCACTCGGTGCCGCCAGGCTTCTGCTGGGTCGGAGGGACGCATGACCGATGCGCTCCGCGCCGAGTGGACCAAACTCCGCACCCTCCCCAACACGGCCTGGCTGCTCATCGGTGCGGTCGCCCTCACGATCGGAGTCAGCGTCGTGGTCGTGGCCACCACCCACCAGTCCTCGGGCGGCGGCGGTGGCCAGGACCCCACGAAGCTCGCCCTCACCGGCATCGACCTCGGTCAAGCCGTCATCGCCGTGTTCGCCGTTCTGGTCATCTCCGAGGAGTACGGCACCGGTCTGATCCGCACCACCCTCGCCGCGATGCCCCGCCGGCGCACCGTGCTCGGCGCCAAGGCCGCAACCGTGGCCGTCCTCGCCCTTGCTGCCGGTGTGATCGCCGTTTCGGGCTGCCTCATCGCAGGACGGCTCCTGCTTCCCAGCAGCGGTCTCGACCCGGCGCACGGATACGCGCTCGTCTCGATCGCCCACGGCCCGACGCTGCGCGCCGCGGCCGGCAGTGCCGTCTACCTCACCCTTGTTGCCCTGCTCGCTCTCGGCATCGCCACCGCCATCCGCGACACCGCTGTCTCCATCGGGACCGTGCTCGCAGTGCTCTACCTACCGCCACTGCTCGCCCAAGCCGTGAGCGACCCGCTCCGGCACCACATCCAGCAGATCGCCCCGATGACCGCCGGGCTCGCCATCCAGGCCACCACCAATCTGCGCGACCAGCCCATCGCCCCCCTGGCCGGCCTCGGCGTCCTTGCCGCATGGGCCGCCGCCGCCCTCCTGCTCGCCGGGCTCCTGCTCCGACACCGCGACCCATGAGCCGGCAGGCGAATTTCGCCGTCTAGCGCGGTAATGCCGGGGTGGTCGTGCACGGCCCCGGGTTCGACATCGGACGGACGGCCTGACCGGCAGCTGACCACAAGTACCGGTCCATGGCAAAGGGAACCAGCAGGTCGGTGCCATCGCGCGAGGGGGCAGTACGGGGCGGTACGGAATACCTACGGTTTTGCCGCTGCATCGGCCGAGTTCGCACGGTGAGCGGGGTCGATTCCGGCGATATCGTTAGCTGGTGCAAGGGGCTTCGCAGGTGACCACGACTCCTCGGTCGTCGCCGGCGCGTGCGGCAGCGCGGTCCGGCGCGCATGGCGGTAAGCCCGTCGAGCCCGATCGCCGCACGCAGGGCGCGGCCTGGTTCAGCGCAGTGCGGACACGGGGCCGCCTCGGTGCGGTCAGTGTCGCCCGCCTTTTGGCGGTCGAGCTCGTCCTCGTCGTCGCCATGGTCGCCGTGCAGAAGATGTGGGCGTCGATCGTTGCCGGAATTCTCGGCGTGGCCGTGCTCGTGGTGCTGTTCGGACGCTCCGGCGGCCGCTGGTGGACCGAGAGCCTCCTGCTGTGGCTGGGTTTCCGGGCCCGCCGGGGCACGGCGGGGGAGCAGCGGGACGACCCGCGCCTGATGGCGCTGTGTGAACTGGCGCCGGATCTGGTGGTCGAGGACATCGACGGCACCGGAGAGACCCGGATGGGCATGGGCAGCGACGACGCCGGCTGGTTCGCCGTGATCGCGGTGTCCGCTCCGGGGGACGCGCCGGCGCCCGCCGTCCCAACGGCCGCGCTCGCCCGTATCGCGGCCGAGGCGGAACAAACGGGCGTCGTGATGCAGGTCGTAACCCAAAGCACTCCGGGAACCGAGGTCCGGACACGGGAGCGCTCGCTGTGGGTGGCCGTGCGGCTCGACGCCCGCGCGGTCGCCGAGTCGATGATCGGCAAGGGCAGCGAACAGGTCGACGTACCGGGGGTGCTGTCCGAGATCACCCGCCGGGTCGAGCGGGTGCTGCGGCGACGTGGCCTGCCCGCCCGGCTGCTGGCCGCCGACGAGATCGTGGACGCGCTGGCGCGATCCTGCGACCTGGTGCCCGGTACCGGGCGGCCGGGCACGGTCCCGGCGGTACGTGAGAAGTGGGATGCCTGGCATTCCGCCCGCCTGGCCCACGGCTGTTTCTGGATCAAGTCCTGGCCGGATGCCGACCGGAGCGCCGGACTGCTCGCCGCGCTGAGCGAGGTGCCGGCCGATCTGGTGAGCATCGCGTTCCTGCTCGAACCCTCGTACGAGGGCACAACGCTCCGCTGCCTCATCCGGGTCGCCGCCGATCCCCAGCGCTACCAGGAGATCTGCGATCGGGTACGCGAGCTGGCCCGGCGGTCCGGCGCCCGGGTGTCCCGGTTGGACGGACAGCATGGACCGGCCGTCTACGCGTCGGCCCCGAGTGGGGGAGGCGCCCGATGAACGCGGGGCAGTATCCGCCGCCGCAGCCCAGGCCGCCCAGGCCGATGGCCGCGCAGCCGGCAGCGCAACCCACCATCCCGCACCCCGGCGTGCCCGCCCCACCTCCGGCACGTCCCGAGCAGGGCGTGCTCGGCGCGCGGCCGATGCCGCCCGTACCGGCACGGACTCAACCGCAGCAGGCTCCGCCTCAGCAGGTTTCAGCGCAGCAGGCTCCGCCTCAGCAGGTCTCAGCGCAGCAGGCCCTGCCTCAGCAGGTCTCAGCACAGCAGGCACAACAGGGCAGCGCGAGGGAAGCGTTGGGGCGCTCGGGCCTTGCCGTCGGCATCCCGGCGCCCCTGCCGCCCGGCCCGCCGGCCCCCAGCGGTCCAAGCGGGCCGAGCGGCGGGCAGCGCCACGTCGTGCGTGAGCAACGGGAATGGCGGACGAGGCGGCACAGGTCGATCCCGCGGCTGCGGATTGGCGCGCACTACGCGTCCGAGCGTGCGCTGAACCTGCTGCAGGTGTCAGCATCGTCGTTCGGGATAGGGCTGGGCCGCGACAGCAACGGCGTCCCGATCGCGGTTTCCCTCTTCCGGCCGGAGCCGGTCACGGTTGATCTCGTCGGCGGGGCATGGGCGGCACGGCTGCTGGCCTACCGCGCGTTGCGATCCGGTGCCCGGCTGATGGTGTTCAGCGACCAGTGGGCCTACTGGGTGCAATTTGGACAGTCGGTGACCGGCCGGAGCGACCGGGTCGCGGTCCTGGCGCCGGACGCGGACGCCGGAGTGACCGCCAGTGCGGACGCGCCGGTGCTGTGCCTCCATGACACCGCACCCGCACCGGGGCAGCCACAGCCGTGGCAGACGCGTCTCCAGTTGCACAGGCGGGTCGCGCCGGAGCGTGTCGCGGCGGTCCGGGACGCGGATATGCTGCTGATGCAGCGACTCACCCCCAACGAGGCGGGGCTGATCGCGCCGGTGCTGGGTCTGCCCCCGCAGACCGTCGGGCAGTTGCAGACGTTGCGCGACGACATGATGGCCCTGATCACCCAAGGTGGGAACCGTTACGTGTGGCTGGACCAGGTCCCCGCCGAAGTCCATTGGCTCGGCCGCCCTGGCCGCTACTGATACCTCCGGGGGCAATCCCTTAGCAGCGCCTCCAGGCCGAACGATCGGTCATACAAATCGTGGCCGGTATGGACGATCGTCGGGACCCAGGCCCCGGCGTCCTTGTTTCAGCGGGTAGGCGTCACCGTCTCCGCGGTCGTCCTCCCCGCCCCCATCCCCTATCGTCTCGTCGCACGCTGACCGCGGGCGAATGGACGCACGCCGTTCCGTAGACGGCGCACGGCGTGCGCCCAACTCGATCGGGAAACGGCCCTCGCCAGAACGACAGCAGGTGTCAAGGTCACCTGCTGTCGTTCTGCGCGGGTCGCGACGCTAGTTTCCACCGCCCAGGGCGGATGGTGGGTTCGCGTGGTAGCGCTGCTCGCCCTGGCCGCCCGCGACCACCGGGCCGCCAGGGGTCTGGACCTCGAACGCGGACTCGTCGGTGACCGGCGCCTTCTCGCCGGGAACCGGGGTGGCCGGTAGTGGGCTGCGGGCGGTGCGGTCGGCGTGCACCGCGGGCCTGGCGTGCGGGTCCGACGTGGACACTTCGAGGCCGGATGTGCGCAACGCGGCCGGAATCTCTCCGGCGGGACCGACGGTGACCTTGTCCCGCTCGGCGAACCGGCCTTCGAGCATGGGTGCGGTGCCGGTGGGCAGGCCGGCGGCGAACTCCGACTCGGACCGCTTGCCGCGCTTGCGCCGCAAGGCCCGCCGGCCTTCCGCGATCCGCTCGGAGAACGTCTTGGCCGGCCCCGTCCGATGTGGATTCGACAGCACCGGTGGTGCGCCCAGACCGCCCGGCGGGGTCACCGGTGCCTCGGCCGCGCTTCCCGCGACGGATTGACCGCGCTTCCTGGCGTTGTCCAGCACGGACGGGGCGCTGCTCGGCGGCGGCTGGAAGCCCTGGGCGACCTCCGGGGCAACCGTCGAACTCGCGCTTGTCCCCTGCTGAGCCTGCCGGGGCCCCAGGCCGCCCAGCGACCCCGGCGGGACGGAACCCAGCCCCGGACTGCCCGCGTTGTCCTGCAGGCGCTTGTCCTGTTTGGACGCCGCCTGCGCTGATTGCGCGCCCGGGGGCGGGGTGACGCCTGGGGGCGGGGTGATCGTGCCCGGCGGGTACAGGCTGTTGGAGGAGAGGTTCGGTGCGCCGTTGCCGGCCCCCAAGGCCGTCTCGGGACTCAGGTTGCCCAGCGTCGGCGGAACTCCGGTGGGTGTGTTCGTGCTGAACAGGCCTGGGCCCTTGCCGGCGAACGGAGTAGGAGCGGTGTTGCGGGCGTTGAACAGGCTGGGTACGAGGTTGGGCAGGCCGGTCAGGCCGGGCGGTGTGGGGGCAGGGGCGGACGGCGCCGGGACGGTGGGCGGTGGGGCACCGGGTGGTGGGGCCGGTGGGGCACCGGGTGGAGGCGCTGGTGGGGCACCAGGTGGAGGCGCTGGTGGGGCACCGGGTGGAGGCGCTGGTGGGGCACCAGGCGGAGGGGCAGGCGGGGCACCGGGTGGAGGGGCAGGCGGCGGGGCACCGGGCGGTGGGGAAGGTGGCGGGCCTCCCGGCGGGAGGCCCGGCATCGGGGGCGTGGGTTGGCCGAAGGCCCCGGGATGCGCGACGGCATTGAGTTTTTCCACCATCTTCGCGTGCCCGGTGTTCAGCTTCGTTAGATACGGCGCGTACTCCGAAGCGTACTTGTTGGCCAGTGCTCGTGCCTTTTTGTTGTACTCCTCCTGGTTTTCCCTGTCCTTGCGGTCCATCCCGGCCGCGACATTAACGCCGCCGTAGGGGTTGGTAACAAGTTTGTCGGAGGCGTACTGCATCCCGGCGTGCACGAAGGCGTACTCGGTGTAGAGCTGGTCCATGTCGGCCTGTGCTTCACGCATCACCTGAGCAAGGCCGTAGAGCGCCACCTCGTTTTCGATGGCGGCCTGTTTCCAGACCTCGAGATAGCCCAGCGTCATCCCGACGTTGTGGAGGAACACCTGCTTGGCCTTGGGGGACTCCCAGTCCTTGATCAGATCCTGGGTCTGCTCGCGGAGCTGGTCCGCTACCCCTTGCAGCATCAACGAAATGTTGCCCCACTGCTGGGCTCGTTCCTCGGTGGTGCCCGGCTGCTCGCCCTTGATCCACAGGTGGATGGTCCCGATGTCCTTACCCGAGAAGTCCCAGCTTCGGGTACTCAGGTCGGGGTCTTCACGGTCGTCCACCTTCTGCGCGTCGGAGTAGAACGTCGGTAGCGCCGGGGCGTGCCCCGAGTACTGGCTGGTGTAGTTCGGATCGAACAGCGGCGAAGCGGGGTGTCCCGCCGACGCGTTCTGCAGTGCATTGATGTCGTAGCCGAAGTACGGATCGTTGTCCTGGTCTGACATGGCTTGTCACGCCCCGCCCGCGACGCGATTGGCCTCCGCGAGCCGCTGGTCCGCCAGCTCCGACCAGTCCTTGCCGGTGACCGGATCGCCCTGGAGCCCGATGTCGCGCTCGTTCGTCTTCTTCCCGTGGGCGTCTTCGGTGTAGTACTGCCGCGTGTGAGTGCCGTCCTGGTACGTGGTGGTGACCGTGTGGTTGGTGGTCGTCTTCTTGGGGACGACCTTGCCGTCCTTGTCGAGCTGGTCGACGGTCGTCTTCTGGTCGGTGACCTTGGAGGACTTGTCTGTTGCCGTGTCCGTGGTGGTCACCTGCCTCGTCCCACGCACCGGCTTGCCGTGCTGGTAGTAGGTCGTTGTGACCGTCTTGCCGTCGCTCGACTTCTCGATCTGGTAGACCGTGTTGCCCTTCTTGTCGGTGTACATCTCGGTCTCGCCATTCGAAGTGATCACCTTCGAACGGATCCCGCCGTCGGCCGTCTGGTAGGTGTAGACCTCGCCCGTGCCGAAGTTGAACTTGCTGAGCAGCTTGTCGCCCGAGGTGTCGGTCGGCGGGGGCGCGGTGGACTTTTCCGTCAGGCTTTCGAGCGTCTGTTTGGGATCGATGTAGTAGGGCAAATCGGCGGGCTTGTTCCCGCCCGGCATGACGAATGCCCATTCGACGGCGTTGAGCATGGCGGAGTTCTGGGCGTCCATGTCCTTGAACAGATCACCCATGATCAGCGCGACCGAGGAGATGGCGGCGAGGTTGTTGGTCAGGTCGGGAAGGCACTGTGCCATCTCTCGCGCATTGCGGCCGGCCAGCTTCTGGACGGTTGTGCCAGGGGGAAAGCCGCCCGTGCTCAATGCGACGTCCTGGCCGCCACCCGCCAGCGCCGTGTTCGCGGGCAGGCTGTCGCTTTCCAGGTTTCCCCGGAGCGTGGCCACGTTCTTGCCGTAGCCGCTGAAGGAGGACGGATCGGCCTTGAGCGCCTTGCCGTCGGTGGCCCACTTCGCGATCGGAACCGTCGGTCCCGGATCGTCCTTTTGCGTCATTGTGCCCTCCCGTAGCCTGTGACCCTCGGCGGCGGACTTTGGCGCGAACCGGTGGCCCGACCTCTTTTATTCAATCATCATCCGGCGTGTCAAGCCCAGCCTTACTGCTCGGGCGGCAGGTGGGCGAGCTGGACCAGCTGTGCCCCGCCGGCGCGGGTGATCAGCCAGCCGCGGCCCGGCGGCAGCGGCTTGGCCTTGAGATTGCCCAGCAGCGGCCCCTCTTCCGGGCTGCCCGACATCAGGATGCCGGGCGAGGCCAGGTCGCGGATCCGGGAGAGCACCGGGTCGTAGAGCGCCCGCCCGGCGCCCCCGGTCCGGCGGGTGACCACCAGATGGAGCCCGATGTCGCGGCCTTGCGTCATGAACTCCAACAGTGGCACCAGCGGGTTGTCGTGTGGGTTCGGCGCGACCAGGTCATAGTCGTCGACCAGGATGAACAGTTCCGGTCCACTCCACCAGCTTCGGGTGCGCAGTTGCTCCGGGGTGATGTCGCTTCCTGGTAGGCGCTTGGCCATCGCGTCGATGGTTAGACGCACCATTTCGGCGACGGTTCCACTCGCGGTCGCATAACCGATGAGATATTCCTCGGGCACCAAGCCGAGCAGACTGCGCCGGAAGTCGATCAGCGCGATCTGCGCCTGCTCCGGGCCGAACCGGGTCATGATGCCGCGCGCAAGCCCACGCAGGAACGAGCTCTTGCCCGACTCGACATCGCCCAGCAGCAGCAGGTGCGGTTCGGTCAGGAAATTCAGGCCGACCGGCCGCAGGTCGGCTTCCGAGATGCCGATCGGGATGCCGTGCTCGTCGGGTGCGGGAAGGTCGGCGTAGGGCAGTTCCGCCGGCAGCAGCCGGACCGCGGGCGCCGTCTTGCCCGGCCAAGCGGTGTTGACCGAGGCGACGAACTGCCGGATCCCGTCGGCGAGATCGGCGGCGGTGGACTTGTTGTCGGTGCGCGGCACCCCGGCGAGGAAGTGCATCCCGTCCGGCGCCAGGCCCCGGCCCGGTGTCTGCTCGGGCACGCTCGCCGCCTGGCGGCGACCGATCACCGAGTCGGTCGGATCGCCCAGCTTCAGTTCGAGCCGGCTGCCGAACATGTCCCGCACGGTCATCCGCAGGTCCATCCACCGGTTGGCGGTCGCGATGACGTGCACCCCGAACGCCAGGCCACGGTTGACGAGCTCGGTCACCGCGGGCTCGAGGTCCTCGAACTCGGCGCGCAGCGTTCCCCAGCCGTCCACGACCACGAACAGGTCACCGAAGCGGTCCTCCGGGAACCGGCCTTCGCGTAGCATCCGCCGGTAGGTCACCATGCTGTCGATGCCGCGCTCGGCGAACCGTTGCTCGCGTTCGGCGAGCAGCGTCCGCGCCTCGGCGACGCTGCGCCGTACCCGGTCCACCTCGCGCCGGTTCGCCACCCCGCCGACGTGGGCCAGCTCGCGCATCGCGGTCAGCCCGCCGCCGCCGAAATCGAGGCAGAAGAACTGGACCTCGGCCGGCGTGTGCGTCAGCGCGAGGCTGCCGATGACGGTCCGGACCACGGTGCTCTTGCCGCTGTGCGGGCCACCGACGACGACGAGGTTGCCGCCGGCGCCGGAAAGGTCCAGCCAGCACACGTCGCGCCGCTGGTCGGCGGGCCGGTCGATGATGCCGGCCGCGGCGCGCAGTGCTCCGTGATGCTCGGTCTCACCGGTGGTCAGGCCCCGTTCGGGACTGGTCATCAGCGGGTTGAGCAACTGGTCGAGCGTCGGCGGTTCGGCCAGCGGGGGCAGCCACACCTGGTGAGCCGGCCTGCCCTTGCCTTCCAGTCGCTCGACGAGGACGTCCAGCAGGGTTTCGCCGAGCTCGTCGGCTTCGCTTTCCGCGGGCTCCGGCGCGGCGATCTCCTCGGTCAGCCGTGGCCGGAGGAAGCGCGTCGAGTAGTTCTGCACCGGGTCGATGTGGCGGCCTTCGTCGTCGGTCCGGCCGACGACGGTGCCGCCCTTGCGGTGCACGCCGGAGACGTAGGCGGCCTTGAACCGGACGAGTTCGTCGGTGCCGAACTTCAGGAACCCGTTACCGGGCGAGCGCGGGAGTTGGAACGCGTCCGGTGAGCCGAGTACCACCCGGCTTTCCATGGCGGAGAAGGTCCTCAGCCCGATCCGGTAGGACAGGTGCGAGTCCAGCCCGCGCAGCCGGCCCTCCTCCAGCCGCTGCGAAGCCAGCAGCAGGTGCACCCCCAGCGACCGGCCGACGCGTCCGATTTGGACGAACATGTCGACGAAGTCGGGCCGCGCGGTGATCAGTTCGGAGAACTCGTCGACGATGACCAGCAGCGCGGGCAATGGGTCGAGCGGCGCGCCCGCGTCACGGGCACGGGCGTAGTCGCGCTGCGAGCCGTAGTTTCCCGCCTTGCGCAGCAGTTCCTGCCGCCGCAGCAGCTCGCCGCTGATCGCGTCGAGCATCCGGTCGACCAGATGCAGCTCGTCCGCCAGGTTGGTGATCACCGCGCTGGTGTGGGGCAGCCGGTCGAGCTTGGTGAACGTCGCGCCACCCTTGAAGTCGACCAGGACGAAGTTGAGGATCTCCGGATCGTGGGTGACCGCCAGCGCCAGCACCAGCGTGCGCAGCAGCTCCGATTTGCCGGAACCGGTGGCACCGACCAGCAGACCGTGCGGGCCCATGCCGTCCTGTGCGGATTCCTTCAGGTCCAGCTCCATCGTGCGGCCGTCGGCGGTGATGCCGATCGGCACCCGCAGCCGGTCGCGGCTCGACCGGGCCTTCCAGGTGGACGTGAGATCGAATTCGTACGGGTCGCCGACGCCGAGCAGGTCGGTCAGCTCGAGCGAGCCGGACAATGGCTGCTCACCGGTCGACAGCGCGGACAGCCGCAGCGGCGCGAGCGTGCGGGCCAAGCCGCGGATGCCTTCGACATCGATCCCGTCGGCCTTGCCGATGGCGCCTTCTCCGTCCATGGTCCGGCTGGTCAGGTTGCCGTCCGCGGGGGCGTCGAGGACCAGCGCCGCCGAGTCCAGCAGCCGCGGCGCCTTCTCGGTCAGTTCGACGACCGTGACACCTTCCAGACCGCCCTCGATCGCCAGATGCTCCGAACCAGTGGTGTCCCCGCCGTCCAGGAAAACCACCAAATGCGCCATTCCTTCGATCGGCGCCGAGCCGGGGTTGAACCTGGGCCGGTTCGCCAGCACGTCGTCCAGGATCGCTTCCAGCGCGGTCACGGACGGGGTCACCAGCCGGATCTGCCCGACCGCGTCGGTCTTGCTCGGGTGCAGGGCATGGGGCAGCCACTTGGCCCATTCCCAGGCTTCCCGATCGCGCACGCAGAACCCGATGAGCACATCGCCGGGAGCATGGAAGGCGCTCAGCTGGGCCACCATCGCGCGGACCAGCGCGCGCCTGCGCTCGTCGTCGCCGGTCAAATAGATCCGCGAGAACCCGCGCAGTGCCACGGCCACCGGAAGGTCCGGCACCGTCGCGTAGGAGGTGACGAACTTGCGCAGCGCGACCGCGCACAACGGTTCGAGTTCGTCGACCGGCTTGGTCTCCGGCGGCACCAGCGGGGTGGCGAGTTCCTGCGAGCCGAGGCCGATGCGGACCACGGTGAAGTCCCAGTCGCCCGGCCGACGCTCCCACACCCGCGTGCTCTGCGCGGTCGACCACAGCTGCGCGGGATCGGGATGCCGGTAGAACATGGCGCGGCGCTGCTGGTCGATCGTGTCGCGCACCTGCGTCCGCAGCTGCGACAGCCGGCGCATGTAACGGCGGCGGTTCGCGATCATCTCCTGCTTGCTCGCGCCCTGCCCGTTCTGACTGATGATCTGGAACAGGATCATGCCGAGCACCGCGACGCCGTAGAGCCCGCCCGCCACGTACATCAGTGGCCCGGACCGGCCGGCCCCGATCAGCAGCGCCATGCCGCCGGTGCCGGCCAGCATGGGCAGGATCATCAGCACGCGCGTCCAGCTCTTGCCCGACGGAGGCGGGTTCTCCGGCGGTGGATCGAGCACCACGTCGCCGGAGGGCAGCTCTGGTGCTGCCTGCCGAACCGGCCGTTTGACTATGATCGTTCCCAAGACTGAACCTCCCGAGCGCCCGGGGCGCCACCGTCGAGCTTCCCCGTAAACCTAGCGCCGCGCTTCAACGGGTACTCTCCCAGCCGGTCTCGGGGGCCGATTCGACAGGGACGCTGATGGGAAACGCAACATCCTGTAGCGGGAAACAACATCGTACGGGGCCGGGAGGCAGGAAATGACGTCGGCGATGGGCACGATGCTCACGAAGGTGACGATAACCACCCCTCAGCGCGGCATCGATGTCGCGCTGCCGGAAAACGTACCGGTCGCCGAGCTGCTTCCGTACATTCTGCGCCACGCAGGGGAAGAAGCGGCCGACCGCGGGGAACGGCACGGCGGCTGGTCCTTGCGGCGGCCCACCGGTGAACGCCTCGAGCCTCAGCAGACCCTTGCCGCGCAACAGGTGCGCGACGGCGAGATCCTGCATCTGGTACCGGGGCCGGTGGACTGGCCCGAGATCGAGTACGACGACCTGGTCGAGGCGATCGCCAGCGGCGCGCGCCGCTACGGCCGCAGCTGGGGCCCGGCCCAGACCCGGCGCACCGGGCTTGCGGTGTGCGCCGCGCTGCTGTCCGCCGGAAGCCTGGTGACGTTGTTGTTCGAACCGCCGTGGCTGGCGCCCGGGCTGATCATGCTGGCCGCGGCGGTGGTGCTGACCGCATTGGGGATCGTGATCGCACGAGCCGTACCGGACGCCGCGGCCGGCGCGGTGTTCGCCGGTTCCGGGCTGCCGTACGCCTTCATCGGCGGGCTGCTGTGCACCGCACCGGAGCACGCGCGCCTGCTTTCGATTGGCACGCCGCAACTTCTGCTCGGCACGGTCGCGCTGCTGATCTTCGGGATCATCGGCTACCTCGGGGTCGGCGCGCTGGGCCGGGTCTTCGTCGCGGCGATCGGCATCGGCGTGCTCGGTACGCTGGGCGTGGTCTGCGGTTCCGGACTGGACCCCGACGCCGTCGCGTCCGTGGTGGTCACCGTCGCGATTGGACTGCTGCCGGCCTATCCGTGGCTGAGCATCCGGCTCGGCAGGCTGCCGCTGCCCGCGCTGCCCCAGCGCTCGGCGGACCTGCTGAAGGACGAAGCGCAGCCACCGTCGCCGGAGGTGTTCGACGCCGCCGCCCGCAGCGACGAGATCCTCTCCGGACTGCTCTCCGGCGCCGCGGTGGCCAGCGGGTTCTCGGCGATCTTTCTGGCCACGCACGCCGGTGGCTCCCGGCTGATCATGCTGGCCCTGGTCGCCGTGGCGCTACTGCTGCGGGCGCGGCTGTTTCCGGTACCCCGGCACCGGATTCCGCTGCTCGTCGCCGGGTTGTGGGCGTTCGTCCTGCTCGGGCAGTGGTACTTCGGCACCGCCACGAACAATGCCGAACGGGGGCTGTTCCTGCTGGCGCTGGGCGTGATCGCGCTACTGGCCGCGGCGGCGGGCATGGTCTACTCGGGCAAGAATCCGACGCCGTGGTTCGGTCGCTTGGCCGACTTCCTCGACGTGGTGGCTATCGTGGCTTTGATCCCGTTCGCGGGATACATCACCGGCTTCTTCGCTTATGTCCAAGGCCTGATGGCCTCGATCGGTTGAGGGATCAAGCGTGCCCACTCGTCGCGACCAACTGCACGCCTACCAGTTCATGATGCAACGGGTCACCTCGGCGCTCATCGTGCGTGAGACCGACCCCGAGCAGACTCCGCTGCGCCGTGGCGTGGGCGGGGTGTTCGCGGGAGTGATGGTGGCGGTCCTGATCGCCGCCGGATTCGGTGTCTACGGTGTGTTCACCGGCGTGGGTGGCACGTCCTGGAAGGCCGATGGCGCGATCGTGATCGAGCGGGAGACCGGGGCGACCTACGTCTACCGCGCCGGCGAACTGCAGCCGGTGCTCAACTACGCCTCCGCCCGGCTGCTCAGCAATTCGCAGAACGCCGGCCCGCACCGGGTCGCCGGGGCCGACCTGGTCGAAATTCCGCGAAAGACCGTCGTCGGCATCCCCGGCGCGCCGGACTCGCTGCCCGATGCGGACCGGATCACCGGCACGCCATGGACGATGTGCTCGGTGCTGGGGAGCAACCTCGCCGGCGGCCCGATGACCACGACCACGCTGCTCGTGGGGCGCGCGATGCCGGATGGCACGCCGCTGGGCCAGCGAGCGATCCTCGCTCGTGACGACACCGACGGCGCCGTTTACCTGGTCTGGAACAATCACCGTTACCGGATCACCGACCCGTCCGTCATCCGCTCGGTCTTCGGGGCACAGGCGGGCACCGTCGAGGTGGGGACGGCCTGGGTGAACGGCCTGCCCTCCGGGCAGGACATCGGCCCGATCGATGTTCCCGGCCGTGGCCAGCCCTCCGCGGCGCTCAGTGGCTACACGGTGGGCGACATCGTTTACTACCCGCTCAGCCGCGGCGTGCAGTACAACCTGGTCCGGTCCGACGGCCTGGCACCGTTGACCGAGCTGCAGATGCGCATCCTCAGCGGTCAGTATTCCGTAGAGCCCAAGCCGATCCCGGCGGCGGCGGCCAACGCGGCGCCGGCGAGCCAGGCCCTGCCCGTGGTGCAGGGCGAAGCCGCGGCCCCGGTGACGCAGCCGGACCTGGCCGTGGTGCCGAACCAGGGCCGTGCCGCACTGTGCTCGCAGACCGACGACGCCCGCGGCGCACCGGAGATCTCGCTCGGTGGCGACGTTTCGGCGCTCGCCGCGGGAATCCAGACCAGGCAGGAAAGCGGGACCGGGACCAGGCTGGCCGACCGGGTGCTGGTGCCACCGGGTGGGGTGGCGCTCGTCCGGGTCCTGCCGTCCGGCACCGCGAGTGCCGGGGCGCTGAACCTCGTCACCGATGAGGGCCTGCGGTTTCCGGTGCCCTCGGAGGACGTGCTGGCGCAGCTCGGGTATTCGGCGGCGCAGGCGGTGCCCATGCCCGCGGCCCTGGTCCAGCGCATTCCCGAAGGGCCCACGCTCGACCCGGCCGCGGCGATGAGTGCGGCCACGGTGATCCCGTAGCAAGTCCGTGCCAAGACGGTTCCTGGCTCGCTCGCAGGTCACTGACGTGGGCTTTCATCCCACGCGTTGCCGACACCGTTCGATGGCGAGTTGACAGTCCGGCGTCTTATCGTTCGAGTCAAACGCCTATTTACTTGGGGGTTGCACTATGGCTTTGAAGCTGACGCCGGACCAGATCGACAGGCTCGTGAACCTGATCACGCACAAGAAGAGCGACGGCGAGGCCATCCTCAGCAACATCTACGCCGGGTACCAAAACATCGTGGGCGCGAGCTGGATGGGCGGTGCCGCGACGGCGGCGCTGGGCAAGCAGGACGAGTTTCAGCAGGAGTGGGCGAGGTTGCGCAACATCCTCGACGACCTGCAGACCGCCATCGTCGGTGGCAAGAACATCTTGACGAACCAGGACCACGACGACCGTGCGAAGATCAACGCGATCGCTGCTGGCGGCATGAACTTCCACCGGTTGTAATCGTTCGGACCAGCAGCAGAGGGAAAGGCGGGCATCATGGACATGCCAATGCGCTACGACGGGACCGTCGGCGACACCGGTAGCACCCACAGCAACAAGGCAGCCGAACTGATGCAGTTGTTCGAGGACCTCAAGCAGCAGGCCAAGAGCATCCTCGCGGACGACTGGCAGGGTGCCGCCGCCGACACCTTCGACCAGGCCCAGACAAAGTGGAACAACGAGATTTTGAATCTCAGCGACGCGCACTCGACCATGGGCCGGACCGTCGTCGACACCATGAACAACGCGTTCCACGCGGACAGCCAGGCAGCCGGCCTGTTCAACGTCTAAAGCGGATCCACCTGATCCACCAGCCGGTTCCGGTACGCACGACCTACCGGAACCGGCTCTTTGCGCGACTTGTCGACTGGGGGGAGGGGAATACTCGTGCGTTCCAGCGCCACTGCGCGCCCGAACCGGTCAGGTCCGCTTTGGACGGTCGGCGAACAGTTCGACCGGGGGTTCGGGACGCTCGTCCTCGGGCCGGTTCTGGGGTACTGGGGCGAACCCGCTGCGCCAGCGGCGTCGCCGGCCACGGGGTCCGAACACGACGATCGCGGTGACCACCACAACCAGACCCAAACCGGCCGCGGCCAGTTCGAAGGCCCAGGCGTCGCTGCGCTCTTCGGCGGCCTGCCTGGCCTGCTCTCGCGGGTCGACCGCGATCGGCGTCAGGTCCGGCAGCGCCGCGGGAGTTCCGTTGACGACACTGTCGGACACCGCGTGGTACGGGTTGACGATGCCGTAGCCGTAGCCGGGGCTTCCGGTGCCTTCCGGCGCGGGTGTGGCGGTCGCCAGCAGTCGTCGCTGGATGTCCACAGCGGACAGTCCCGGCCAGTGGGCGCGGGTCAGGGCAACCGCGCCTGCCACATAGGCGGTGGCGAACGCGGTGCCGGAGTAGCTGCCGAGCCCGGAGCCGGGCGATGTCGTGACCACGTTCACGCCGGGGGCGACCAGATCGACCCGGTCGGGGCGCGAGGACTGAACCAAGTGGCCGGTTTCCTCGATCTCTCCGACCCCGAGGACGCCGTCGTAACCCGCGGGATACGGGACGACGCCGACGGGTTCGTTCGACTGCATTTCGCCCACGGCGGCGACCACCACGATGTCGCGCTCCAGTGCGCGCCGCACCGCTTGGCGCAGCGCCCCGCTGTCGGTGTAGGTGATCGTCGGCACGGCGATCACGGTCGCGTTGCGGTCGACGGCCCAGTTGATGCCCGCGGCCAGGGTGTCCGGATCGACGGTCTGCCCCTGGCCGGAGGGGTAGGAGTCGCCGACCACCCTCGCCGCGAGGAGTTGCGCATCGGGCGCCATGCCGTGGAATCCCACCAGACCGGAACGCTGCGCGGCGATGACGCCGCCCACGCCGGTGCCGACGCCGAGGCAGTCGCCGTTGGCGCCTTGCGAGTTGCCGCCCGAGGCGAAGTCCTTCCGTTCGGCGATGTGCCCGGCCAGCAACGGGTTGTCGGCGATGCCGGTGCTGACTACCGCCACGCGTTGGCCCGCGCCGGTGCTCAGCGGCCACACCTGATCGGGCGCGAGCAATTGTTGTGCCCACGGAACGGGAACCACAACGTTGCCCGGAGCGACACATTGTTCGGCCGATGCGGCTGGCGCCGTGACCATCACGAGGGTCAAACCGGTTACCGCGGTGAGCAGTGCCGCCCACAGGCGCTTGACGTACACGGCGGAGATCGTAGCCGAGCTTCCGGTGGCGGTAGCGACACCGCGTTGCCGGACAGGACAGGGCAGGACAGGAGGTAGTCGTGGAAATCTCGTCGGACGCCGTGAACCCGGTGTTCCAGGACATGCTGGAACAGCTGAAGAAAATAACCGAGTCATTGCCGAAGACCCGGGAGAGGATGTTCGAGATCACCGGCGTGGCCTGGTCCCCGGACCGGATGGTGAAGGTCGTGGTCGGCCCGCGGGGCCAGCTCGTCGATCTCGAGATCGATCCCCGGGTGTTCCGCAGGCCGGACGCGACGCAGCTGCGCGCTACGATCCTCGACGCGTCCAGTGCGGCGGTCCGTGACGTGACCGGGCAGCTGAAGGAGCTCATGGAAGACCAGTTCCCGCCGGAGTTCACCGAACTGCGGAACCAGATGCAGCCCGAACGTGCCGACGCCGCGGAAAAGTCGCGGCTCACCGATGCCCAGCTCTACGCCGAACGGAAGGAACAGCGATGAGCGGTTACGTCGAATTCACCAGCGGCACCGGGGAGACCAAGTCCAAGGCCGGAGAGCTCGGCGTGCAGGGGCAGGATTTCGCTGCCTTGGCGAAGCAGGGCAAGGCGGAACACGAAGACTTGGCGAATCTCGGCACCTTCGGCAACGACAAGCTGGGCGCCCGGATCATGGAGCAGCTCAAGGACGTGCACACGGTCTTCGAGGCCATGGAGAAAATTGGTGGCCAGCTTCACACGGCCTCGAGTCAGCTCACCGATGGTGTCAAGATACAGGAGGGCTCGGAGCTGGAGAACTTCTTGAACGTCAACAAAATCAAGCCCTGAAGCTGAGTTTTCGCTGTCATTGCCGGCTTTTCGCGGTCCGAGTGGAGGTGATCGGTGTCGAACGCATGGGATGAGAGCTTCGACGCCTTCGCCACCGCGATGATCGAGTTCGCCAAGCAGGTCGACGACTTCATCAGAGACGTCAACAACTGGCTCCCCGTCCCGATCTTCCCGCCGATCTTCGAAGCGAGCGTGCACGGTCTGTTCGGTGACTACCCGAAGGCCGATATCGACAAGGTCAGGCAGGTCGTCGACCTGTGGACCAAGCACCAGGGCAACACCTACGAGTTCCAGGAAAAGGCCGGCCGGCTCGCCGGAGAAATCCAGGCCGGTTACCACGGCGACGCGTCGACCGAGTTCGGCCTGATGATGGCGGACTTCGCCAGCTCGGTGCTCAGCCTCGGCGACACGGCCGGCGACGTGAACCAGGGCGTGATCCAGTACCTGCAGAGCGTGGTGCTGACGAAGAACACCTATCAGGCCAACCTGATCGCGATGTCCTTCGAGGTCTCCCTGGCGCTGGCCAGGGCGATTCCCAACCTCGGGGAGCCGCTGCTCGAGATTCCCGGATACGTCACCGCCACGAGTTTCGCGCTGCGCAAGGCGTTCCTCAAGGCGGTCGAGGAAGTCGGCCAGATCGTCATCCGGCTCTCCATGAAGGATTTCCGCTATGTCGCCGAGCGGGGAGCACAACTCGGGACGGGCGCGTGGCGAGGACTGCTGTCCGGGGCCGGAAGGGGAGGTCGTGGCCTCGCCACCACCGGCCGTGGCGCGTGGAACGCGGCGAGGACCATGCCGGCCAGGATGCGGAATGCGCTCATTCCGGAGGGCTTCCGCATCGCATTCCGTACTCTGCCGAAAGACATCCGGCAGCTCGTCCTGCACAACTTTCGCCAGTTCGCCAGGAATGTCGCCGCCAGGCACGTGGCGAACGAGATCCAGAAGGATATCGTCCGGAACGCGGTCCGGAACGGACTGTCCCGGGACATCATCAAGCAGTTGGCCAACAAGGCCGTCACGCGGGAGATCGCTGAGCAGTCACTCGCCCGGTTCCGGAACGTGGCGCCGTCCGCGACGAGCCGCATTCCCGCGGAACTCCGGCCGGCGATCACCCATGCGGTAGAGAAGGCGTTCCAGGAAAGGGGCTTCACGGCGGCGGGGATGCTTCGCAACCGCCTGGTCGGCTACGGCGCGATGAGCGCGCTCAGGGTCGGGGTACCCACGGACCTGTACGCGCAGTTCAAGACCATGGCCGACACCGGCGGGTCCTACCATTACAACCCGGTGAACACCGCCGCCTCCGTCGTGGGCATGGGGCTCGGCGGCGCGCCGATGGCCTTCGCGGCCAGGATCCCGGGCATGATGGTCACCGGCGCCGTCGGTGGTGTGCTCGGCCACCTCGGCGCTACGGGCGTTAACGAGTTTAGTTCCGTTGTGGGGCTCACGGCCAAGGCCGACCGCGCTGCCGGCGAGGACCCGCTCAGCTGGCACACGCTGGCGAAAGCGGCCTGGGGCGGAGCCGTCGGCGGTCTACAGGAGAAGACCACCGGAGAAACGAGCTTGTCGGACGTCAAGCTCCAGTTCTCCCAGTTCGGCAACGCCGTGCACGATATCCGGCACACCGACAACATCGCGCAGTTCATCTCGCCGTCCCCGGTGACCGCACCGGCGATCGACGGGGTGGCCAACGTCACGGCGAGCACGTCGACCGGATCTCCGGCCCCCACCAGGGCGACGATCGAGGGCACTACGGCCACCCGCGGCCAGACCGCCGGTTCCGCCCCCACCACCCGCGGTTCGGAAAACGGAACTCCGACGCCCGAACGCGCACGGCCCGAGACGCAGGGGGCTGCGTCGAGCAGCAAATCTTCCGGCGGCAGCAACGAAACCACGCGGGCCACTGCGGGATCGACCGGCGAAAGCCACACCGCCGAACCGGAAACCACGCCGCGCCAGCGAACGGTGGCGGCAGCGGGCGAGACCGGTGCCGGGACGCAGAGCGATACCAAGGCGGGGCAGCAGGGTCACGTCACCGGGACACAGAACGGTTCCCTCGAGGCCGGGCGGCCTGCCAACGGTGCCACCACCGACAACGGGCGTCCGCACACCGGCGAGACGACCGGCGAAGACACCTCGAACCGCATCAAGATCACCGACCGGCGAGGCGCGGGGGAAGCGGTTCCCAGAATCGGTGAGCAGTCCAGTCACGACCCGGGGCAGACCGGCGAGCAGTCGACTCGCGACCCGGGGCAGACCGGCGAGCAGTCGACTCGCGACCCGGGGCAGACCAGTGAGCAGTCCACTCACGACTCGACACGGACCGGCGAGCACCGGGCCGAGCCGGCCACCGGCGAGGACCCCTCGAACAGGTCCACCGATCAGCGGAGTCCGGGAACCGGTGAGCAGTCCACTCACGACCCGGCGCGGAGCGGCGAGCACCGGGCCGAGCCGGCAACGTCCGAAGAGGACGGTCCCAGGGTCGGCGACCGCCAGGAGCCGGGGACCGCCGCGCCCCGGCGGTTCGGCTCGGAGGTGGAGCACAGCACGCAGTGGCCGGACGCCGCGAAGTCGGTCGCGGCCCGCGCGCTGCAGGAGTCGGCCGCTCACCTCGACGTCGACCCGGACACCGGGGTCTTCACCGTGACCTCGGCCGATGGCGCGATCGTCGAGGCCAAGCTGACCCTGGACAGCAGCCTGCCCGCCGGAACGGTGGAAGTCCGGCCCGGCCGGTTCGACGTGACCACGCAGACGGAACCCGCCGAGATCCGCATCTCCACGGCGGTCCCCTCGACCAGCCTGGACCACCTGAGCGAATCCGGCCGCGCCGCCATGGGCCAGGCGCTCGCGCACCTCTTCGCGCGCTCGCCGGTGGTCGATCCGGCCGCCGTCTCGGCGGCGCACGGGCAATCCGTCGCGCCGCGGGGCGGCGGGGAGCCGGAACGGGCGGGGACAGTCTGGCGCTCGCTGCCGCGGAGCATCCAGGTGGTCACCGGTAGTACCGAGACCGCGAGGGCAGTTGACGAACATGCCCTCAGCGAGGCCTTCGGCCGGCGACGCGTGGAAGCGCCGGACAGTACCGCCTTGCCGGACCGCCGCCGCGTGGTCGCGCTGACCGGCGACCCCGCCGAGGGCAGGGTGCTGGTCCATTACGAGGACGGCAGCCGGATCGCGGTCGAGCTCTGGACGGACTCCGGGGTCGAGCCGGGCCGGGTGGTGGCGGACGCCGGGTCCTGGCAGGTGCACGCCGACGGCACCGCGCACCAGACGCGCGAAGCGCGCATGTTCTTTCCCGAGACCGCGACACCCACCGAACTGGACAGTCTGCTCGACACCGGCCTTCGCGCACTGGCCGACGGCTTGCCGAGCCGAGGCCAGCCGCATGTCAACCTGCACCCGTCCGACTTCTTGCGGCCCGAGCCGATGGACGGTCAAATCCAGGTCCAGCAGGAGACCACGGAGCACCGCGCGGAGATAACCGGCGACGTCGAGGAGTATCTGCGCGGGCTGGGCGAGCAGGTAACCCCGATGGCCGTGCTCACCCCGTCGACGCCCACGCTGGGCGACCCCATGCCGCTGCCCCGCGGCAACGGCGAGAGCCTGCACGTGCCGGTGAGGGCCGAGTTCCTTGCTGACGGCCCCCTGGTCCGGCTGCACTACGGCGACGTGACCGTCGACGCGATCGTCCGGGTCGACCCGGACCTGCCGGCCGGGAGCTACCGGGTTCTGCGGCCGCAACTGGACGAACATGGTGCGCAGGCCACGCCCGCGATGGTCGAGCTGTCCGGGCAGGGCCCGGACGCGGCCGTCCAGCGGCGGTTCATGACCAGAGTCGTCGCCCGGCAGGCTCTGAGCGCGTTGCACCTGTCGATCGAGGGCCGGGGCATGCTGGCCGATGGTTCGGTCGGGTTCCGCCTGGACCCCAGGGTCGCGGCGGTCCGCGGCATGGTTTCGGACAGCTTGCCCGGCGCCGACGTGGTTCGCGATCCACTCGCCCCCGCCACCACCGGGCCGGCCGAGCCGGTGCGCGTTTCAGTGCGACTGCCGGGCGCGGACGACTTCCGCGCCGACGCCGAAACGCTGTTGACCGGACTGACCGAGCGGGGGTTGCGACTCGACTCCACCACGTTCGCCTGGGACCGGCGGGACCCCGGGGTCGTGACCGAATGGACCGATCCGAACAGCGGTCAGCAGTTCGTGGTGCGGCTGGAGACGCCGGAGGCGGTGGACGCCCGGCGGCACGTCGCCGGACTCGAGGGTTCGGACTACCTCGGGCGGCGCGAAATTCTGGACGGTGTCCTGGCGCCCCAGGAGGTCGAGGGGATCACGGCGCCGGACTCGGCCGGAACCCGCCCCAACGCCTGGGACTCGCCCGATGTTTTCCGCCATGAGGATCTTCCGCCGCTGGGCGACATCAGGCTGTCCGATGCCGTCCTGGACCGGGTTGTGGCGTCGCATGGACCGGAAGCCGTGGGCACCGGGGAATCCCGCATCGCGAGGACCTGGTTCGGCGAGGAGGGAAATCCGCGGCCGCTGATCCGCGAGCTCGTGAGCGATGTCGCCCGCCGTCCGGACCGGGTGGTGCACGACGACGAGAGCGGATTGTGGGTCGCCCGTGGCGAGCGCCGGGGCCTTGTCGTGGACGTGATCGTCCAGCCGGACGGCCACATCGTGTTCGCCTCGCCCGCCGAGGGACCGCACGTCGAGGCGGCCCCGGGCGGCGACCGCGGTTCCTGGATCTCGCCGCTGGTGGAAGCGGTGCACACCGCGGACGGAGCGATAGTGCTACCGGAAGCGGCCGGCTCGCCGGCCGATCTCGGCGCAGACCGGCCGTTGCCCTACACCGCCCGCCTGACCTCCGCCGACGATGTGAATACCGTGCTGCACGAACTCGGTGAGCGCGGCTTCACCCGCGTCGGCGAGACCCCGGACGGCCGGATCGAGCTGCGCCACGAGGATTCCGGTCAGACCGTCCATTTGCGACTGGAAGCTCCGGCGCCCGTGGCGGCCGGGGAGCCTTCGGTGCCGGTTCCACTTCGGACGGCCGTGAACGGCATCGACGGCGCGGCCGTCACCGCCGAGCCGGACGGGTCCACGCACACGGTCACCGTCCCGGCCGGCAGCTACGCGCGCGACGCCCAAGCCGTGGTGGACGACCTGGCGCGCCTCGGGTTCCAGCTCACGGACGTTGACGTCGCCTGGGGCCGGCAGGATGACCACGGCTGGGTCACCGAGTGGACCGAACCCGGCACCGGCCGGACACTCACGGTCCGGGTCACCACGGCGGAGGCGATCGACCACGCGCGCCGGCTCGCGGAGGTCGACGCCAAGATCGCCGAACTGCCGCGCGCCCAGCAGCTCGGACGTCTCTGGCTCGGTGCGCGCCGGCACGATCTCGTGGCGGGCACGCCCGTCCCGGACGGCGCGGACAAGCTGCGCCCGCCGGTTCGGCCCGAGGCCGAGCCAAACCCGAGCCCGGCCGCGGAGCCGGTCGCGCACGTCGTGGACGCTGGGGGGCAGGGCTGGCAGCACCCCGATCTGATGAACCATCCGGAAAGGCCGCCGCTGGACCGGATCCGGCTCGAGGACGACCGTGCCGTCCACGTTCTCGATGGTGACGGGACCGGTGGTGGACACCGCGCCGGCACCGGTAAGCCGGGCAAGTCGGAGTTTCCCCGGCGTTGGAACGACGACGAGTTCATCAAGGCCACCATCCTGGATGTCGCTGTCCACCCGGACCATGTCGAGTGGGAGGCGGAGCGGGGGAGCTGGCGGCTGACCGGTGAGCGCGACGGCGTGACGGTCGCCGTGGCTGTCCTGACCGACGGCTCGATTATCACGGCTTACCCCGAGCACGGCGACGGCGTGGTGACGAACCCATTGCCCGCTCCTGAGCGTTCCACCGACCCGGCCACGATCGCGCCCAAGACTCTCCGGCGGGTAGTGAACAAGTTCGGGCCGGACAGCCGGATGCCAGGAGTCGAGAAGTTCCCGGGCGATTGGTTCGACAAAGCGAATCCGACCAAGTTCGAGACCATCCTCACCGGCATGGTGGACGAGGGGGTGCGGGCCAACCGGCTCACGCCGAACCCGGAACGGTCCAATCAGGACTATGTGCTCGGCGACTACGATGGCACAAAAGCCGTGTTCGTCATCGACAAAGGCAACAAGATCCTGGGGGTGGAGCCCCAGCCGGGTGATCCGTCCGTAACACAGAACCCCGAGGGAGGCCCTGGTGCTGAACGAGGAACAGGTCGCGACGCGAATGGCGAACCTGGTGGAACGGTTCGCGGACCGGCTGACCCCGGCGCAGCGGGAGAGCGTGGCCCGCTATCGGAACGTGGGCGAATGGCTCCTGACCGTCCAGATGCTGCTGGGCGCGTTGAGCCGGGACAACCGGGCGATCTCGGCGAGGGAACGCGAGGAACTGCGGGAGTATCTGGCGACGTTCGCGGCGGTGACCCTGCCGGAACAGCTGAAGGCGGCCCTTCAGCGAATGACGGACAGCCTGGCGACGCTGACCGTGGTGCCGAGTCTGAGCGAGCAGGAAATGATCCAGCGGGTCAGGACACTGCCGAAGGTGTTCGGGGAGCGGATTCCGGACGAGGATCGCTGGGAACTGACGGACGCGGAGAACGCCCGGGACTGGGTGGATCTGACGGAAGCGACCGTGGCCCTGTTGCGGAGGCACCGGGTTCCGGTGACACCCGAGGAACGACAGATGCTCTGGCTGCTGCTGGACGCGATGGATCTGTCCCGCGCGACGCTGGCGAAGCTGACCGTGAGGTAGTCGCTCCTCGCGCGGTCAGCAGGGAGGAAGCTCACCAGGATCTGCTGAACGTGCTCAACGGCGAGGACCGCCAAGCCGCCGATGAGCTGTACCGGACGTACTACGACCGGCCGCGCGAGAGTGGACTCATCCAGCGAAAGTCGAGGGCCGCGACCTATCAGGGGCACGAGATCCCCCGGATCGAACGGGGCTCGGATGGTCTTTACCGGCTCAGGCCGGAGACCTCGAACTCCGTCGAGCCGTCTCACCCCGACACACCACCGGAGACCGGGGATCGCGGGACCCTGCCCGAGGCAAGCTCCGATGAGCCGATCGGGGAAAGGCCCGATTCCCAGGCGACGGCCGAGACGAATGACCCGGCGGCGGATGGGCAGACAGGCTCCGATGAGCCGGCTCACCGGCACCTGACTCCCGCGGAGCATGGCAGCCACGTGCCGGGTGTGGTCGTCGAGGGGGGCACGCGGTGGGTTCGTGATGGTGACGGTTGGTACGTGGCCGAGCATGCCCCGATCCTGGACCGGGGCCCGAACGCGGATGGGACGCGGTTTGTCGACCTGCCGGCCGGGTCGAAGGCGGTGGTGGACGGTTCGGGTGAGTTGCGGCATGTGGTGTTGCCGGACGGCGTCAGCTACGAGCGTGATCTGGCTGGCCAGTGGTCTCGGCCGCGGCACACCGAGGGTGAGCTGATCGTCAAGAAGATGGACGACCCGGTGCGGTTGGAGGTGGTCGACCCGGCCGGGGAGCGCTCGGAGGTGGTGCTTCCGGCGGAGAGCGAGATGGTGCATGACAAAGCCATCGGCGAGACGGTGGCTTACCGGCAGGTGAAGGACGCGGACGGGAGATGGTTGCCGGAGCCGCGCACGTTCCTGCCGGACGGTCGTGGTGGTTGGGTCGAGATGGACACTCCGCCGCATCCGTCGGGGTACGAGGGTTGGCTGGCGAGCGCGAACCAGGCGCATGAGGCGGCGCGGACGTTGTACGACATCGCGGCCCGTTCGGCGCCGGATGTTCCGGAGCACCTGCGGCTGAGCACCATGTCCGACGACGCTGTGAAGGCGTTGTTGCATGGTTCGCGGGATGACGCGATCGCGGCGGTCTATGAGGCGGCTCACCGTAAGGACAAGGTGGCCTTGCGGTGGACACAGATGTCGGCGTCGAACGCGTTCGCCGAGGGCAGGATCGTGAACATGGCTGCCGGTGAGGGCAAGTCGTGGCTGTTCCTGGTGGACGCGGCCCGGCAGGCGGTACGTGATGGTGTCGACGCGGTGCACGTGATCACGACGCGCGGGAACCTGGCGGATCGGGAGCTCGAGCACTACCAGCAGTTGCTGGAACCGCTGGGTTTTGATGTGCACCGGATGAACCCGGACGACCCGCCGCCGGCGCCGGCGGATGGCCGGCCGGCGATTTATATCGGGACCAGTCAGGATGTGGGCTTCACGTTACTGAAGAAGGACGTGATTCCGGGGCAGAGTGCCGACGGTCGCATGGTGATCGATGCCAGTGTGGATGAGATCGATGAGGCGTTCGTCTATTCGAACACGCAGTACATCATCAGTGAGGGCGCGGGGAACCTGGCGCCGGAGCATGTGGCGGCACCGGTGCGGTCGGCGAGGAAATTCCTGACCGAGCAGCTGGCCAGCGGACGGCTCACGGAGGCGGATTTCGGTCGCCAGCCGGGGCAGCGTGGTGGGCCGGCGGTGTTGACCGAGGCGGCCAAGGCCAAGGTCGAGCAGATCCTCCTGGAGAGGGGTCTGTCGCATGAGGACATCGCGAAGCGGATTGAGAAGCTGGACATGGCGGCCACCGCGCAGTGGGAATACGTCGAAAACGTGCACTACGTCCGGCACCTCGACAAGATTTACATCATCGATCAGACCACCCATGAGGTCATGTACGACCCGGAGACCTCCAGTGAAAGCCGGTGGAACGGGGGTTTGGCCCAGGCGATCGAGGCCAAACACGGTCTACCGATCCGGGATGACCCGGCCACCAGCAAGAGTGTCACCGCCCAGCAGTTGTATGCCCGGGACGTCTATCACCGGGTGGTGGGCGCGTCGGGGACCGCGTCGGGCAAGGGCGAGTTGTTCGGCCGCCAGGGCCTGTCCGATCAGATCACCGACATTCCGCGGTACTACGAATCTCGCCTGATCAGAATCGGTGACCACGACGGTACCTATGTCAGCGCCGACGAGGGCGCGAAGGTGCGCTTGGCTGCCGAGCACATCCGCGACATGCAAGCCACCACCGGGCAACCGCAGTTGATCATCGCCCCCCGCAACGATCTGGTCCCCGCGACCTCCGAGCAGCTGGACGCCTTGGGCGTGAAGCATGTCGCGATCCACGCCAAGTGGTTCCTGGACCAGGGCACCAACCGGGAGGCCGCGTTCAAGGAGGTCGCCAAGGCGGCCGGGGAAGTCGGCGCCGTCCTGGTGATCAACATGCAGGGTGCCCGCGGCTTCGACGTCTCCCTCAGCAACGCGGCCAAGGCCCTCGGTGGGCTGCACGTGCGGGTCCTCGGCCACTCCGACATATCCCGCGATATCGACATCCAGGCCGAAAACCGCGCCGCCCGCAGCGGTGACCCCGGCAGCGTGAGCTACTACATCTCCCCCGACGACGACGCGTTCCAACTGTCCCACAACCCCGACGTGCAACTCGCCGTCATCCAGTACACCGACGCCCACACCGCCGACCAAGCCAACTCCACCTCCGAAACTCGCACCAATCTCGACCGAGCCGAACAAGACCTGCGCGATCTCGTCCCTGGCCTGCAAACCAAGGCCGAGGAAAATCTCGGCATCCACCACGACACCACCACCGCGCAACCCAACGCCCCGCCGACCGCTACCTCAACCCCGACCACAACTTCCGATACCCACGAACCACGACCTGAGCAACGACCACCCAGCTCGGCCGGCCACCCCATCGGTACCCACGACCCGGCGAATCAAGATCTGTCCGATTTAGACAGTGAGCAGGAGCCGCTGGCGCCGGACACCCCGGGGGAACCGCCCGCCGCGCCGAAGCCGGATGCTTCCGTCGAGCCGGAGCTGAAGCCGGATGTTCCGGTGGGCGAGCGGTCTGCTGCGCCTGAGCAGGGGGTCGGCTCGGCGCCTCATGGCACTCCGGACTCGTCCGTTGTGCAAAACGCGGACTCCGACGCGTCATCGTCCGGAGAACAAAGCTTGCCGCACGGGGAAAGGGTCTCCCCGGAGCGGACCGGTGATGGTCTGGAACCGGCCTCCAGAGGGGAGGTTAACGAGGCCGCTCCGGACACGTCCACAACGGACAACGCCCCCGCTCGCGTGCCGTCGGTCGAAGACCACTTGCGGACGATCGAGGAGCAAATCGCGCGTGTCGCCGAAGATCCCGCGCTGGCCGCACATGCCGAGCGACTCGCGGGCTTGCGGGACCGGGCCCATGCGCTCGCCGGTCAGCCTGATGCGCATGCGTCGAGTCGGGATCTCGGCATCGACAGGCTGGCGAACCTGCGCGACCAACTGCGCGACTTCAGTCATGAGCTCTCCGAGTTCTGGGCAGCGCTCAACGCCGATGAGAAGGCGCTCCTGACCAGCCTGGGCTTCGAACCGTCCAGTTGGGACGCTCTCGACCGGGCGGCGCTCGTAGTGATCGGCCAGGACGAGCCGGTGTCGCCCGGTCGGCTTGTGGGGGTGCGCCGCTTCAGCCCGGCGATGGTCTTCCGGCAGTCCCGTGGCTTGCGGGACTTCGCCGGCACGGTCGCGGACCGGGTGGCGCAGGGGCCTGCTCAAGCGGTGAAGCGGGCCAGGGCTGATTATGCGCTGGCTTTGGGGGCGATTGATGAGGACGAGTCTTATTTGCCTTGGGTGGCGCAGCGGCTTGGTGAGCTGACTGATCAGCCTGTCGATGCTGAGCCGGTTGTGAGTGCGCTTGCGACGGTTTATCAGTTGACCGAGGGCGAGGTCCTGGCGCTGGTTTTGGAGCCGCGTGGTGTGGTTCAGAAGCGTGCTGTGACGGTTCCGCCGCCGGCGATCGCACGGGAGTTGACCGGTCAGGGTGCCGAGATCACTTTGCGTTTGGTCGGTGAGCGGCGGGAGCGGCTTTTGGCTGCGGCTGATGAGGCGGCCGGCCGGGTCGAAGAGGTGGAGCGGGACTGGGCCGAGGCTCGGGATGAGGCGCTTCGGGAGGTTGAGCAGGAGCACGGCAGGGCCCTCGAGGCTGGTCTGCCGCGGTGGGCGGCTGATCAGGTGGTGTCGTCGGCGCGGGATCGGATTGTTGATGAGGGCACTCGGCCGAGGTTCGACCCGAAGCCGGATGACCCGAAGCTGACGGAGTCGTTCGGGTCGACGGGTCGGAGTGCCCGGAATTTGGTGGGGGTCCGGCGTGAGCTGGTGAGAGCGGTGCGGCTTGCGGAGCCTCCGCGTCGGGATGCTGAGCGCGAGTACCGTGTCGCGGCGGCGGAGCTTCGGTTGGCGCGGTCGAGGGTGGCTGGCCGTAAGACTTCGGTGTCTGCTCTGTTGCGAAGCTCGGGTGGTGGCGAGGTCGCCGGCAACGTGGCGACGGCCCTTGACTTGCCGGTCCGGTATGTGACTGCTCGCCGGGCGACGGGGGAAGCCACGGCCGCTTCGTCTGCTGGTGGGAGTCTGTCTGAGCGGTTGCGTGCGGCCACCGACCGGGTCAGGGAGGACGAGGCCCGGCTGGAGCGCGCGATCATCGGCTTCCTGGTGGCCGAACAGGAGCGGGACAAAGCTCACCAGGACTACCTGGCAGAACTGAATGAGGTGATCGTCAAGGCAAGCGATCAAGGGGTCTCGCTGGGGGAGATTTCCCGGCGTACCGGCTTGACCTACGCCGAGGTCACCGAGATCGCGCGCCGGGTGGTCAGCCCGGGTACCTCCGAGACTCCGCCGCGGTATCGGCTTCCGGTGGTGGATGCCGTGCTCGAGTCGCGGGCGTTTTTGGCGCGTGCTGGGCGTCGCGTGTTCGGCATCAGCGCGATCATCCCGGACGTAGCGGAGTTGATCCGCTTCTTTGATTCGTTGGATCCGGATGATCCGGCCTCTTTGCAGGCGTTGTTGGATAAGGGTGTTTCGCCGCGCACGGCTGAGGCGCTGTTCCGTAATCGCTTGTCTACCAAGCATATGAGTGACGGCCACCACCATTTGCTTAGTTATGCGTTGGAACGAAAGACCTATCTCGGTGTTGGTAATGAGGAGTCGGAGCGGTCCCGGCTGGCCGAGGTGATGAGGTGGCTGAAGAACGAGCCGACGCGGAGCCTGGCCGAGAAGCAGTTGCGGTATCGCGAGGAGCTCGGTGACGAGGGCCGGATTTTGTATTCGGCGATCCGTGAGCGGGCGTTCGGTTTGGCGGCGGCGGGTGGTGCGACGTATTACGGGTTGATCAATGGTCTGCGGGCTGGCCTGATTGATAAGAAGCATGTGTTGGAGATGCAGGGCAAGCTCGCGGACGTGTTGATGTTCAAGATGTATCGCGAGCTGCCGCCGGATGTGCGGTGGCGGGCGGATATCGGGGTGGTCGGCACCCGGATGGATATTCCGGGCGCGTTTGGCTATGACCTGTTGACGGTGATGTTGGGTTTCACGAGCGGTGCTGAGCAGACGGCGGATAAGGAGGCGGTCGGGCAGCTGCTGGGGGATGAGGCCAACACGATCTACAGCCGGGCCTGGATCGCTCATCTTCAGCGGACGGTGGCCGCTGCGGTGCAGATCAAGAAGGACTTGGACGATCGCCGGTTCACCGAGGAGGGGGACGCGGCGCTGGCGAGGGACCTGGTGGTCGCGGATGGGCTGTCCTCGATGGACCAGGTCCGTTTCCTCGAACGCTTGGTGGAAAACGGCGACGCGTTGCGGGCGTTGTTGCGTGCGGTGGGCCGCGACAAGCTGGCGGAGAGCCTGCCCGAAAGCGTCCCGGAGATGTTCAATCCGCATTTCCTGGAGAAGATGCGGGCGAATCGCGAAACCGGTCAGATGACGCTGCTGCATCACGACAACGGATGGGCGAGGGTCGGCCTGAACGGGTTGTTCGAGTCGGGGGCGCCGGATGAGCGTGGTCTGATGCCGATGATGGCGTTGCTCGAGCACCATCCGGAGTTCCGGAACAACCACTTGACGTGGGCGCATCTGGGGGTAGGTAACTGGACGACGCTGACGGTTGATCACCTCGACCGGCTGGATTTGATGTTGGAGAAGTTCCCGGGGTTGAACTACGACTTTTCGTGGACGCCGCTGGGACAGTACATGGATGAAGATCCCGCGGTGTTCGAGCGGTTCATCGAGTTCGCGGCCAAGCATCAGGACCGGTTGTTGTTCGGATCGGATGGCATCAGTCAGATGCCCAGTGCGCAGATGTTCCGGCACTGGACGGAGATGGAGCCGGTCTTCGTCGCCATCATGGAACGTTACCCCGACGGTGCGGAGATCGTTTACAAGCTCGGTGGCGGTAACTACGTCAAGGCTCTGACGGAATCCGAGCGAGCGAGTAATCAGCGGTTCGTCGACGAGTATTTCTCCGATCACCACGACGCGTGGGTCGAGGTCTTTTCGGAATTGCCGGAGTCCTTCCAGCAGGAGTTCCACGAGCGGGCGCGGCGGTTGCGACAGTTCTTCGAGCCCGATCCTTCTCGTGCTGTCGGTCCCGGGGTGGGTCCGGAGGAGTGGCAGGGGGATTGGCGGCGTAATCCGCAGATCCAGTCCTCGATCAGGGCGCACAAGATTGTCTATGGCGATTTCGGACGCGTCGCGTCCGCCGATGTTGTGCGTTCCGACGCCATGGCGAAGATCCGCAAGTCGGTCACCGATTATTGGCAGAACCGTCGGGAACGCGGCGGGTTGCGTCCGGTGGACACGGCCGATGATCTGGGCCTGCCGGTCACGGTGCAAGCCTTGGCTTCGGCGCATTATGCGTTGCAAGCGTCTGAAGGGCTCTCGCCTGAGGAGCGGCAGGAACTGGTCGAGCGCGTGTATCGCGATGTCGAGGACACCGAGCGTGGTCGTTTCGCTTCCGACGCTTCGCAGAATGAGTTGCGTAAGTTCTGGCGCCGGCGTGCCGTCGTCGGCTGGACCACGGTCGGGGCCACCGTGGCGACGGGGGTGACGGCATATGCGATGGGAAGCGTCCCGGCTCTGACGCCGGGCGCCGTCGCACTAGCGAGCGGCCTTCAGTTCGTGGTGCGGTCGGTGCTGTCGAACATCAAGAACGCGCATACGACGGAGTTGCGGGTCACTACCGAGTCGCTCATGGAACGGGAGCGCGTCGACTTCGAGGTGGTCAACCGGCTTGCGAAGATGTTCAAGAAGCTGCTGATCCACGACATCAGTCCGGGTGGGAAGAAATTCCGCGAACGCTTCGCGGAGCACGCCACAGAGGTGATGCAGGACATCCAGAAGAAGACTACGCAGTTCGCTATCGACTATCTCGCCACTATCCATTTCAGACTGCCGAGTGGTGTTACCGCCTGGAGCCGGCGGGTCTGGGCGAACATGTTGTTCTCCCGGTGGAAGGACTACGTCAACCGGCTGGCCGGCGGGACGGTCGACTCGATCAACCGCCTGAATCCGCAGGCCGGGAAGCTCGGGCGTTTGTTCAACACGACCGTGGCCCTGACCTGGGTGGGGCATCTCCTGGTCCATCTGTATCAGGTGCTTACCCAGACCGGTTTGGCGCAGTGGGTGTCGGCGGGCTATCTGCCGGTGGACGCGATTTTCGCCGCGACCACCCTGCCCGCGATCTGGTCCGCCTACGACAAGGCCGTGGGCCCCGGGCTGCGCAAACTGCACAACATCGGTTTCCCCGTTCTGACCCTGGCCAACGCCGCACTGACTGTTCAGTACATCGCCGCCGGCCACTGGTTGCAGGCGGTCTCCGCGGTCAGCCTCACCGCGGGCACTGCCGTGCTGTCGAGGATGGGCATCAATATCGAGCTCAAGCGAGGGCGTGACTCCGCGAAGAAGGGGCCTGGCGCCATGTATGTGGCGCAAAGCGCTCTGCAGGGCGTCGGGTTGATGATGCTGAACCAGTCCCCGGAGATGATGGCGGCCGGGACGACGCTGGCGTTGTCGGGCCCGGCTATCTACCTCGCCCGTGGGGCCTGGAAGCGCTACCGCGCGCTCCGGCCGGCACCACGACACTCCTTCTACGAAGGCGACGCGCCACAACGCGCCCAACACCCCGAACTCACCGCAGCACCAGACACCAAACCAGACCACAACAACCCCCAACCCACCACGGCCCCGGAGACAGGGCCGAAGCGCCGTGTGGACCTCAAGGCGGCATTCGACGAGATCCGTCGGAGCATGCTCAACCAGATCCCGGCGGACTTCAACCCGGACATGGCCGACCCGAGCAAGCGGAACGAGGAGCTGCAACACAAGTTCGCCCAGGTTCTACAAGAACACGACACCAGGGCTTCGAAGGCCGGGGAACAAAGCGAGGAGCAAAGCCGGCCGCGCGGGGAAAGGGTCTCCACAGACACGACTATCGCTCGCGTGCCGTCGGTCGAAGACCGCGTGCGGACGATCGAGGAGCAAATCGCGCGTGTCGCCGGAGATCCCGCGCTGGCGGCACATGCCGAGCGACTCGCGGGATTGCGGGACCGGGCCCATGCGCTGGCCGGCGTGCTTCCCGATCGGCCGTATGTTTACGTGTCGAGCCGGGATCTCGGCATCGACGGGCTGGCGAACCTGCGCGATCAACTGCGCGACTTCCGCCATGAGATCGGCGAGTTCCGGGCAGCGCTCAGCGCCGATGACAAGGAGTCCCTGACCCGCCTGGGGTTCGATCCGTCCACTTGGGACCTTCTCGATCCGGCCGCACTGGCCGAGGCCGATGTCTCCTTGGACGCCTACGGGCACCTACGGCCGTTCAGCCTGCTCGCGCTGGTCAGCTTGGTCGAACGGTACGCCCCGGCCGAGCTCACCGGCGACCGGCTGCTGGAGCGGACCTTCGACTTCCGGTTCCGGCTGGAGGTCCGCGACGACGATTTCCGGCCCCGAAGCGGTTGGTACGCGGTAAGCCTCACCGGCGCGCTGGATCGGGGCATGCAGGTGATACTCGCCGACGACCGGTCGAGGCAGCGGATATCGGACGTCGCCGCCCGCTTCGTCGGTGAGCTCGCGGTCGCCTCGGCGGATCTCGCCGCGCTGGTCGATCAAGCGAGGCCGGTGGCGACTTCGCTTGTCGACCTCGAGCGTCGTCGCGACCGTGCGGTGCTGACCAGCGCCCTCGACGCACAACGCGCGTTCATGCGCCGCTACGCCGACGAAGCCGGTCAGGTGTTCCTGACGCCGTCCAATGTCTGGTTGCAGCACGCGAACTCCGGCGAACTCGACGACCAGATCGCCCGGCAGGTCCTCCGCGGCGGTGGGCTGAACCTAACCGCCGATGCGGGCACCCGGTCCTTCTTCGCGGCGAGGGCACGAGGAACCGAACTGCGCGACGGAGAGTTCGTCCGGCCGGAAGTGATCACAGCAGGGCTGGACGTGATCGCCGAAGCGGTGATGCGTGCCGAGCTCGAGTTCGGCTATCGCGACGACGGCGGCCTGCTGTCGCCGTGGGTCATGGGTGAGCTGAACCAGGCGATCGCCGAGCTCGCCGGAATCGTGCGGGAGCTCGGTCGCCCTCCGGCGACCGTGCGCGAGCTGGCCCCGTTGCTCGGCCGACTGCACACAGCGGTGGCGCGGGTCCGGGACACCTACGCCTGGTATAAGGGTGACCTCGCGTCGAATGTCGAGGTGACCGAGCGGATCGACGACTTCGTTCCGGCGGTGGACATCTTCGCCTGGGACCCGCTCAGCCTCAGCCTTCTGACGGACTTCCGGGTCGGTGAGGAAACGAGTGTGTGGGCTCGTGCCCTGGCCGCGGCCACGGTCGTGGCGTACGCGAACAGGCGCGACGAGCTGGGTGAACCGCCCACCGCTTTCTTCGCGCTGTTCGAGGATTCCGCCCTGCCCGCGCCGCACGACGTGGCGGATTACTTCGAGGGCTTGACGGATGACGACGGTCGCCGCCTGGTGGGTGCGGACGACGCGCGGTACGCCGAGGCGATGGCCGCCATCGGCCATCGCGACCTGGTGAACGACCGAGACCTGTCCATTCTGGATCTGGCCGGGCGGTACTTCGAAGACGGTTTACGCGCGTTGGGCTGGGAGCAGTCCCTGTCCGAAATCAACGCCCGCGAAATGATGCGGGTCATTCTCGCGCGGGCCACGTCACCCGCCGGACGGCTGGCCGCGTTCTATCTCCAGCCGCATGCCATGCATGCCGCGGCGATGCGGGAGCTGTTGTCGTTCCTGCCGGACGCCGACGTCGACCTGAGCTGGCGTGATGACCACACCCGCCGGGTGGGACTCACCGAAGAACAGCGGCGACTGCTCGAAACCTACCCGCGGGACATCGCCGCCAACCTGGTCGACGCCCATGGCGAACGGGCGCTCGCGGTCGCCGCGGCGGCACTCGGGGAGCCCGGGAGCGACGCCGCGGCGTTCGGCCCGCCGGTGGATCCGCGGATCGCCGCCGTGCAACGGGACGTCGAGGCGCTTGGCGACCCCGGCTCCATCCCCGGCCGGGCGCTGGACGCGGTGGCGGCTGAGTCCGCCCTGCTGCCGCCCGGCGACGAGAACCTCGCGCGTCGGCTGGAACTGGTCCGCCGGAGCGCGCTCAGGCTGTCCCAGTTGGACATCCAATGGGAAGAGCAGCCGTCGGATCCCTTGGACGCCTATCGGCACGCGACCTGGGAAGTACGCTCGCTGAGCGAGGACATCGAGCGGTACGTCGAGGCCAGGACTCCGTCCGTGGGCGACGACGCGACCGCCAGGAGCACTTTGCGGGCGTTGCGGGAGACCAGCCCGCTGAATCCGGAGAACCTGAAGCGTCCGATCGGCGGAGAGGACGGCAAGCCTTTCGTGCTGTCCGCCTTGGTCAGCGCGCACCATCTCTACGACGAGATCTCCCACGGAAGCCGCTTCGCCGGCGATCCGGACGCGCTGCCGTCGATGTGGGCGAGCGACCTTCCGCCGGGCCTGGCGTGGATCGACGGCATGACGGCCGAGGAAATGACGCTGCTGCCGTTCGCGAACGTCGTCGCCATGAACGACCACGCGGTCCGCGAGGCGTTCGGGGACGAGGCCCCGATGTTCCGGTTCGTGCTGGACTCCGGCGCTCCGGCCTACTGGAGCGTGCGGACGAACCGGCTGCTGGTCGCGGCGGACGCCACCATTGGCGACCTACTTGAATTCGGGTTCCAAGCGCTGGCGAACCGCGTGCTGGACAAGGAAGGTGAGTTCTTCGGACTGTCCGAAGTAGAATTCGGGCAGGCTGCCTCGAGTGCGGAGGTGTTCGCCCGGCGGCAGGCGGAGGTGGACCGCTACCGGCGCGCCGGTCTGTGGCGCCTGCGCAAGACGGCCGCACACCATTTCGGAGAGTCCGGCGAGGCCGTGGTCGCGGAGATGTTCTCGGACCGGCCCACGCCCACCGCGAGGCCCGCGGTCGAAGGCGAGCCGCGCTTCGAATACGGCGTTTTCCTTGACACGCCAGGCGAAGAGGGCGGCCCTGTGGTCCCGGACGGCGGCCACGGCGACAGTGGGCCGCGCACGCCCCCGGCCGCCGCGCTGCGCGCACTCGACACCGTCCCGGCGTCCTCCGGCGACGAGGGGCTGTCCGAGTCCGCGGAGTCCGTCCGGCGTCGGCTGGCGCTGATGGAGACGCGGCTCGCGCAGGCGCTGGCGCGGCTCGAAAACGGTCACGCGACCGCTGAGGGCGATGTCGTACGCCGACGGTTCCTGGTCAACGATCTCCGGATCAAGCACGCCGAGGCCGTGCACCGGGAGGCGGTCGAGGCGGCCCGGCACGAGGCCGAGGAGCGGTTCGTCGCCGAGATCCCGCGAGAACCGAGGTGGGCGACGGAGCTCTATCGCGTCGTCGAGGTGCGGAACACCGTGCGTGAATGGGCCGGGGAGCGGCCGGAGACCGGCCAGACCGCACGGCAGGTGTGGGACCTGGTGGCCTCGCTGGAGGACACCTGGCGCAAGATGGCGCAACTGGTGCAGAACGCGGACCGCCTCGGTGAGCGAGTAGAGAGCAGCGTCAGCCACGAGGTCGCCATCGCGATGCTGGCGCGCCTGGAAACCCGGATCGGCCCGCTGGTGCGGGCGTACGCGGAAACGTCGCGCCTCGGCCTGGAGGAGTCCGCGAAGGACGCGCTGATCGACCTCGATACCGAACTGCGTGCGTACAACGACGAGGCAAGGGCCGCGTTCGAGCGGCACGAGGCGCTCTGGCGGCTGCTGCCGCAACCGGCTGGAGCGGACATGCTGGCCAAGGACGGTCCGTTCGCACTGAACCCGCTCGGCCGCGACCACGCGCGCACGTTCCTGGTGGGCCAGAACGCGACCGAGACCCGGATCGTGCTCGCCGCGCTGCTGGAGGAGTCGCTCGCCGCCACCGGAGTGTCCGAAGCGGACCGGAAGGCGCAGGCCGCCGCCTACCTGGAGTTTGCCGCGACCACGCCGCTTGCGTCCACTTCGGAATCCCGGTCCCTGCTGGCCACGGTGGGACAGCGGCGGTACGCCGTGCTCGACGAGCGCAAGAGTCTCCGCCCGCTGACCGACGCCGACCGGGCCCGGTTCGACCAGCTCCGGGCCAGGCTGGAACAGCTGCACGGGGACCGGATCGTCTTCGACGAGATCAGCCCGGAAACGCTTGCGCACGCGGAGAACCTCGCCGGGTTCGACGACGCCGCGCACGTGGCGATCGCCCACTACTTCGAGACCACCGGCGGCGTGCTCACCGTGTCCGCGACGCCGGTGGACTACTCGGCGTCGCTCGTCCGGCGGGCCTTCGTCGGGCTGCACACCGGGTACGAGATCTTCGCGCCGTCGGGCGCGCTCGGCATGGCCTACCTCGCCGACCACGCGCTGGCGGTCGGCACCGACCCCCGGGCCGTGGGCTCCTCCGGCGAGCGCGGCGAGGACTCGTTCGTCTGGCACGAAAATCGGCAGTACCTGGAGGATCTGTTCGAGCTCGCCCAGCTGACCGGGGCGCACGAGTTCGCGCACATTCTCGCTCTGCTGGCCGGCCCGTCCGCGAACCGTGAGCTGCTCTACAGCGACGGGCCCGAGTGGGGCGAACTGCACGACCTGATCGTGGCGCTGCCCTACCACAACCTTTCGCCGTACGTCACCGGCGACCAGCGCGAGTCGTTCGCGCACGTGATCGGCGCGCTGCGCGCGGGCCGGGCCGGGCCGGCCGAACTGCTCGGCATGGACAAGCCGGTCGATCCGCCAGTGGTGCACGTGCACCGGGACACGGTCACCGTGTCCGCGCAGGGCGGCGTCGCCAAGGGCGTGACCGTGCGGGTCACACCCGGACGTGCCGTCGAGATCACCGACTCACACGGCACGACCATGCGCCTCGGCACGGACGGCCTGCCAGTGCCCGGGGTCTGGGTATCCGGCAACGAGTGGCAGCGCACGATCGAACTGGCCGACCTCGGGCACGGTCTCGACGCCCTGCCGGATGGCGAGCGCCCGCCCAGCACGGTCGTGACGATCGACGCGCGCGGCGTGGTGCGGGTGCGCGCCGCCGACGGTGCCACCACCACGGTCTATCCCGGTGGCGCGCTGGCGCTCGAAGCGCGGGTGCCCAGCCACGACCCGGTGGAGGAGCTCACGGGGGCCGAGGAAATCGCCGCGGTCGGCGCGGACGGCACACTGCACCTCGACCCGGGCTCGGCCGCCGTCCGCGGCGCGCGGGCCGAGCACCTCGACGGCGATGAGGCCGGGACCTACCGGATCAGCTCGGGCGACGGCCGGATCGCGTTGCTGCTCGACCAGGACGGCGGCGCCACGATCACCTCGACCCCGAACCGGGTCGGCGGGCAGCCGGACGGCCTGACCGTGATCGAACTCGCGGAGCGGATCAGAAGCTTCAACGACGGGCTGCTCCGGCCGCGCGCCGACCAGGTGTCGCTGCCCATGTGGCTCGACCACCTGGACCGGCGGACCCACCTGGGCACGACCGGCCCGCTCGACCCCCTGCTCGACTGGCTGGAGCAGCGTCCGGCCGGCCGGACGCACTTCGACGAGGCCGTGTTGGCGGACCTCGCGGACCGCTGGCGGCAGCTGACCCAGGTCGCGTGGGTCGGGCTGCGCGGTATGACGCCGGACGAGGCGCTGCGGACGCGTGCGGAGCTGTTCCGCCAGGCACACGAGCTGACCGGGCTGATCAACGCCGAGATCCGGCGGTTCGCCGACGTGGTGCGCACGGAGCTGCCCGCGGCGGAACGGCTGCCCGGCGAGGTCGCGCTCTACCAGGCGCGCCGGGCGGCGATCACGTCGCTGCCGCACGCCGCCCGCGGCCCGCTCGCCCAGGCGTTCCTCGACCGCGTTCAGCACGGCTCGAGCGAGTCGACGGCGCTGCTGGTCGCGGCCCTGCTCGACCTCGACGAGACACGCGCGGCCGACTGGTTCACGTGGGCCTCGGCGGTCGATGCGGCGCCGGAGGACGGGGTGTCGGTCGGCCACCTCGTCCGGCTGATCCGGTCCGCGATGGGGCGGCACGTCGCGGAGGGCGAGTCGCTTCCGGACCTGGTCCTCACGGCGGCACGGGCCGAGAGCGCGTCGCGCACCGGCGCGACCTTCGCCGACCAGGTGCTGCGGGACCGGCTGGAGGCCGTCCAGCAGGCCGCTCGTGAACTCGCGTCGGCGGCGCACAATGCGCTCACCGACGGCCTCGCGCCGGTGACGGAGCGGCTGCGCGGGCTACGTGCCGAGCTGGGCTACCTGCGCGATCTGGGCGTCGAGCTCCTCCCGGCGGGCAGGCCGGAGACCACGGTGGAGACACCGGCGGCGCCCAAGCGGGCCGGGGTCTCGCCCGAGGACGGTCCGCGCGAGCATCCCGGGGCGACCGTCGCCGAGTTGGAGAACGCGCTCGGCCTCGCGTTCTTCCGGGCCGGCAGCGGCGCGGCGGTGCAGGGCTACGTCGGCGACGGCGAGTGGGACATGGGCGAGCCGGGGCAGCTGGAGTGGCGGCTGCGGGTGCGCCCGAGCGACGAGGCACGGGCCGCGCTGGAGATCCCCGAACTCCGAATGGCCGGCGATCGCCTGGTGCTGGCCGGGCGAGTGGAACTCCGGCTCCCCCGGGGCATCGCGGTGGACGAGCCGGCGCTGGACCGGATGGTCGCGGAACTGCTCGACGTGGTGCCCCGCCAGATCCAGGACATGGTCGCGCACGCGCGCGCCGAGGGACGCCCGGTGCCGGAGCCGGGCAACCTCGTGCTCGGCGACGCGGAGGATTTCGGCCCAGCGGTCTCCACGGGCCAGACCGTCCATATCGGACCCGAGACCGAGGCTGCGGCCGTCGATCCGCTCGCCGACGTGCTGCGGCTCGCGGCCAAGACGCTGCCCGCGCCCAATGACCCGGAGAACGCGCACCTGCTGAACGGGTCACGGGTGGCCGTCGCGCTGGCGGACCTGAAGCGCGCACTGTCCGATCTGGACATCGACCGGCCGGGCCTCACGCTGCTGAACGAACTTGCCGAGGGCGCGGTCGAAGGCACGCCCGGCGCGGCGCACCGGGACCGGCTGCGGGCGTACGCCGCGGACCAGGCCGGAATCGACGTCGAGGGCACCACACTCGAACGGCTCGGTGGCGAGCGGACCGAACCGGCTCCGGCGGTCTATGTGCTGCGGGACGCCCAGGGTGAGGCGGTCGCGGTGCTGAGGGTCGTCGACATGTGGCGCCTGGCCTCCGAACTGGCCGCACGGGAGTTCCTCGGCCGCCTCCCGCTCCAGGACTTCCAGGTGCCGCGGCTGCACGGTGTGGCCAAGGCCGGCGCCGGGCAGGACACCCTTGGGGTGATCGTGGAGGATCTCGCCACGGGCGAGAAATGGGCGGACATCGCGCGCGAGGAGCGGTCGCGGGCGATCACCGCCTACGCCGGGGCCGTGGCGGAACTGGCGATCCTGAGCCGGAACGCGGCCGACGACGAGGGGCCGATCGGCTCGGCCTACTGGGCGGATGTCGTGACGGCGCTGCACGGGCTGCGCGACGCCGGGGCACCGGTGGACGCCCTGATCGAGGCGGCGGAGCGAGTCGCCGGGCGTGCCGCCGCCGCGCCGATCGCGTTCCGGTCCGCGATACACGGCGACCTGCACGGCCAGAACGTCCTCTACCGGGACGGCCATGTCACGCTGATCGATCTCGCGACGCTCCACCGTTCGCTGACCCCCGAGGGGGCCACGACGGGGCAGGCGGCCGGGGACATCGCCCGCTTCGCCAGGCTCGTGGCGGAACGGGCGCGCCTCGGCGGTGGCGCGGACTTCAGCGAACAGCTCCGGCGCGACTTCGAAAACGCCGTCCGCAGGCCGGTCCGCCCGGGTATGGCGACCAGCCAGGCGGCGCTCACCGCAGTGACGGAGTTGGCCGGCGCCCACCGCGCGGGCACGCCGATCGACGAGCACCTGGCGCGGCTGCGGGAACTGCTCGGCGAGGCCGCCACGACCACCGAGACGACCTCGGCTGTCGAGTCCCCGCGCGCACGCGCCGAGGGACGCCCGGTGCCGGAGCCGGGCAACCTCGTGCTCGGCGACACGGAGGATTTCGGCAGCGCGGTCGCCGTGGGCCGGGCCGTCCACATCGGACCCGAGACCGAGGCGGCGGCCGTTGTCCGTGAGGTCAGTGTTGAAGAGTTGCTCAGGCTCGTGCGTGGCACTCGTACCGGTGCGCCGGGCGAACGGTCCCGGTTGTCGTCGGAGGGCATGCGGGCCTTTGAAGACACGCTGACCGATATCCAGGGGTTCGACCCGCGCCGCCCGGCTGGTGAGCAGGTCGAGAGGTTGCGTGAGTTCGCCGCGGCGAAGATGGGGCGGCTGCCTCATGAGCTGAGGGTGGAACCGTTCGTCGAGGGCAAGGGGTGGATTCTCAAGGTCTCCGACGCCGAAAGCCGGGTGCCGCTGGCGGTGTTGAGCGTGTACGGCGACCCCGAGGAATCGCAAGCGCGGCGGCAAAATCGGCAGCATGAGGACGATTGGGGGAAGTCCGGGACGGAGCTGCTGGCGGAGCGCCTGTGGGGATTCGACCGGCTTGACCGCGAGCGTCCGGTGCATTTCGGGCTCGGTGAGGTGTATGGGGCCGGTGTCAGCCGGGGAACCGACGGGTCGGTCGGTGTCCTGCTGACCTCCTGGGCGCGCGGCCTGACCCTGACCGAGGTGGTGGACCGGATCACGGCGGCGCGTTCGGCTCAGGAGCGGGCGGAGGCCGTCGAGTACCTGCGGCGGATGCTGTCCAAGATCGCCAAGGCCTTGGCCGAGCTGCACATGCGCACCCGCGATGTGGCCAGCCCGGAAGGGGCCGCGAGCGGGTACTGGCTGGAGACCGCCGCCGAGTTCGCGCGTTCGGCACATGCGAGCGCGGTGGCCATGGGGCGCTCCGAACTGGTCGACGGCCGGCTGGTGGGGCGGCTGGCTGAGCTGGCCGACCGGGTGACGTCGTTGGAGACAGGCTTCTTCTCGTTGAAGCACCTGGATGCCCACGGCGAGAACTTCATCTATCACCTGGACCCCGTCCCCGATGAAGAAGACCCGATCGCCGAGAATGAGACTCTCACGCTGATCGACCTGGCCCGGGTGCACCAATCCGCCGACGCGGACGGCAACGCGACGCGCGAGTTCTCCGACAGCGATCCGGACACGATGATCCGGAACGTCTTGGACATCGAAACAGTCTTGAAGCGGGAAGGCCACGCGGACATCGCCACCGGACTGGCTCGCGATTTCCGGAATTCCTATGACTCCGCCGTGCACGGGCTGGCGCTCGGCTCGGCCACGAAGGCTTACCGGATATTCGAAGCCACCCAGGAATTGATGGCGGCGAGCCGGGAATTCGCGGACGGCGCCAATTCGGCGGAGCTGGTGGCCGAGCGCGCGAATATCCTGGGTGAGCTGCTGGCGGGCTTCGACCGTATCGCGGTGGCCGAGCTGTCGATCGACCAATGGGTTGAAACGGCCGCCGCGGTCGAAAGTCCGTTGGGGGCACTGCGGAACTGGCTCGCCGGGCCGGCGGCCGGGCCGGTCCGGTCGATGTTCGGTACCGACGAGGAGATCGAGCGCGTCCAGAGCGCGTGGGAATGGGTGCGGTCGCGAATCGCCGAGACCGAATCGAGCGAGCTGATCAATACGCTCGTTGTGGCGCATCAGGTCATGCTCGACACCGGCCGTCTGATGGCTCTGTGGGAGACGGCGATCACGCAACTTCCCGAGTCCGAACAACCGGCCGCGGGCCGCACGATGATCGCCGCGCAGCGCGAGAGCAGATGGTCGTTCGTGCGCGAGACCAGGGGAGTGCTCGACCCGCTTTTCCTGGATCACATCCGCCTCGACGGTAGGGAAACCACCGGCGCCCTGCTGGTGGCCGCACTGGTGACCCTCGGCCGGCTGGCTCCGGACCGGGCCGCAGACATCGCGGTGGGCATCCTCGGCACAGACGGTGGCTTCCTCAGTGATGGTCTTTCGGCCGGTGATGTGGTCCGGCTGGTCGTTCCCGGGCTCGGCGGTGAGACCCTGGTGGATCGGCTGCGTGCCGATCTGGGGCCGAGCTGGACACCGCGCAGTGTGGACGAGCTGGCGGCCGCGTCGGAGGCCGGCGATCTGGACGGCATCGTGGCCGCGCTCGGCCAGCTTCGGCCTTACCTGCGGGCTTACCGCGCCGGGGGTGCCGCCGCTTACTCCTTCCACGAATTTTCGACCGACGGCTCACCTGATGCCGCCCAGCCACGATCGGAACGCGATCTTGCGGCTGGTGACCCAGCGATGCCGCCGGTGGCATCCGGCGACGACGCCGCGCTGACTCCGGAATCCGAACCCGCCGGTGCGCCGGTCGATGTCCCTGGCACCGAACCGGCTTTCACCAGGGCCCGCACGGTGACCCTGCCCGCGCTCTCTGGTGACGTCGCGACCCCGTCGGCGCTGGAGCAGACGGTGCTGGAGCAAGCGCTCGGTGAAGCGTTCGCCCGGGCCGGCGCAGCCGTCGGCGAGTACACCGCGGGCACCACGCCCGGCCAGGCCGGTTACTGGTCCCTCACGCTGCCGGGCCAGGTGCCCGCGCACCTGTGGGTCAACTCCCGGCCGCTGTCCTCCGGCGTGCCCCAGGTGACCGTGCCGCAGGCGTGGCGGGGCGCGGACGGACGCTGGGTGTTCACCGGCCCGATCGAGTTCGCGCTGCCGCTCCTGCCCGCCGATGGGCAGGAACTGGGGCGCGTGCTGGACCAGATCGTGCCGCACCTTCTCCAAGCCATGCCGGCGATGTTCCAGGAGGCCGTACGGGCCGACCGGATCCTGCCGCTCGACCCGGACAAGGCGCTGGCCACGGCGGCCGCACGGCAGTCGGCGGCCGACGCCCGGCTGGCCACGGCAAGCGGCGCCGAACTCCAGGCCGCGCGAGCAGCGGCCAACCGCGCGCGGCTCGAGCAGGCGTACGTGCTGCGGTGGCAGGAGGCAGGGCAGGGCATCGCAGAGCGCGATGGCAGGCGCCAGGCGGAGATCGCGCGCGCCGAGGCTGCCGCCGCACGCGCCACCGCGCTGCGGGTGGAGCCGCCGGCCGCCTTCGTCGGCGAGCCACCGGCCGAAGGGTCGCTCGGGTGGCACCTGCGGAATGCGATCCAGCTGGAAGAGGACACCTGGCGACGGGCGATCGAGGCGGCCAAGGCCGCGCCGTGGAACCCGGCCTGGGTGGACGCGAGCGAGGCCGCCGCCACGGTGCTGGACAGCCTCGGGGAACTCCGCCCCCTGGTGGACCGGTTCACCACCGCGATGGCAGACGACGGCGTGCTCGACGCCGCGGCGGCGTTGACCGACCTCAGCGCCGCGATCCGGGAGCACAACGCGTGGGTGTGGTCGGTGCTCGATGCCGACGGGGAACTGCTGGACACGCTGCGGGATCTGCTTCCGCACCAACCGGTCGAGACGCTCACGCACGAAACCCAGGTGGGCGGGCAGTGGCCGGTGCGGATGGCCGGCGGCTGGACCTGGCGGCCGGAGCGGCTGAACCCGGTGCTACTGCACAACCCGGCGGGCCCGCTGCTGCATGATCCGCTGGGTGTCGCCTACGGTGCGGTGTTCGACCTGAAGCTGGGCTCCGACTCCATCTTCACCAGCGAGAGCCAGGTGATGCTGGTCGCCCTTTATCGCTCTCTGCAGGAAGCCAAGGGTTACACCGGAACCGAGCTGGCGGACCGGGTCGCCGGATACGCCGCGTTCCTGCGTGACACACCGGCGAAGCCGGAATCGCAGGGGGCGAGCCCGCTGCACGCGCTGGGCGCCAACCTCTACATCAACATCGATGTCTGGCGCGAAGGCCGGTCGGCCGCGGAGCCCGAGGATTTCCGGTCGAACCTCGCATGGCTGCGCGAGTTCTACGGCGACCGGCTCGTGCTTGACGGTGACGGCGCCAACCCCGCCGTGTACAAGCACGTGCGAATGCTTCGCCGCCAGCCCGCCTGGCGGCACGAGGAGAACGCGCGGCGGCTGGAGCTCACCAACGGCACTGTGCACCTGGGCGCCGGCTGGCTTGCCTACGTCGGCACCTTCGCCGAGGACAGCTTTGCCGGGCTGCACGTCAACTTCCCGGAAAGCGGGCAGTTCGAGGACACTGTCGGCGTCGCGAACATGGCCTTCGCCAGGGTCGCTCTCGGCAGCTCGCACCTGTCCGACCTGTCTGCTTCGGGGGAGCCGCACACCAGCGGCTACCGGCTGGTCGACGGCGAACTGCTGAACATGTCGTCGCTGACGACCGGGCTCGTCGGGCACGAGCTGGCCCACCCCGAGGACCACGAGCAGGGCCCCACTCGGGACGGGCACGAGCTGCACAGTTCCGGGGCCGAGTGGGCCAGGCTGCATCACCTGGTCGCCTCGTTGCCGGGGAACCGGCTGCGGCCGCACGCGAAGGGCGCGCTCGCGGAGTCGTACGCCGACCTGTTGGGGGCCTACCGCACCGATCTCGGCGACGGCGTCCACACCAATTACGGCGAGGTCGTCCACTCCGGCGACTTCGAGGGCTGGGTCCAGCTCGGCGAGGAGCTCGGCGTGGACCTGCCGCCGGACCCACCGACGATCAAGGTCAGGGGCCGGACGCTCACCGTGGCGGCCAACGGCGGCCGGGTCAAGGGCGTCGAGCTGCGGTTCGAGGCCGGTCGCCGCCCGGAGGCCGGCCGCGACTACCCGCTTGGATCCGATGCGCACCAGCGGATCCGGGTGTCCGACGACGGCCACGAGATCGAGTTGGCCGACCGCGGTGACGGCCTGGACGAACTGCCGGACGGGACGCGTCCGGCGGGGACCCGGATCATCTTCGACGAGGCCACCGGGGCCGTGACGGTGCGCGCCGCGAATGGGCTGACCGTCACGCTGGACGCCGACGGCAGGCTGACGGTGCTGCGCCTTGCCGATGGCCTTGAGCTCTCGGCCGAGGACGTACGCGCGAAGGTGGGCGTCGTAGTCGAACTCTCCCCGGACCGGCTGGTGGAACCGGCGGCGGGCCCGGCCAACGTCTTCGGCCTGGCCGGACCCACGGTGCGGGTGGACGAGTCGACCGGCGCCGTCCAGGCCGTCTCTGATGACGGCGTCGTGCGAGTGGAGGTGGACGCGAGCGGGGACGAGGTCACCATCACCTCGCCGACCAACCGCACTCCCGACGGACTGTCGCCGTTCGAGGTACTGGACCGGCTCCTCGAACACTTCCAGGAGAACGGCGCCAGGGCCAACGACCTCGAACTGGTCAGGTGGATCCGGACCGCAACCCGGTCGCGCAGCCCGTTGCAGAATCTGGGGGGCCTGCTGTCCGCGCAGGGCGACCTCGCACGGACCGGGTTCGACGTGGACGAGGCCACGCGGCTCATCCGGGCGTGGAGTCAGGCGCGTCGTGGTCTCGACCTTCGGCGCACCGCGGACCAACAGGTGGACCTGGCCATCGCCTTGCTGAACGCGCATGCGGTCGCGACCGAGACCACCGCTTTCCTCACGGAGTTGGAACAGCGGGTGCTGCGTGACGTGCCGGCGAAGGAGCGGTTCGCGATCGACGCGGCGTTGCGGACTGCCCGCCGGGAGTGGGCCGATGCGATCGGGCCCGGCGGCCTGCTGTCGCCGGCGCGCCTCGACCGGATCCAGCACGGCGGGCGGTGGAGCGTGGACGCCCTCCTGGCGGCCGCGCTCACCCACTATGCCGCCGACCAGCGGCCGGATCAGGTGCGGCTGGACGCCGCCATCCGGCTGGCACGGCGGCTCGTCCAGGACGGCGAACTGCCGCTCGACGGGGTGTCGGTCGGCGACCTGGTCCGGCTGTTCGCGCCCGGACTCGACGGCCCGTCGCTGACGGAACGGGTGCGCGCCGCGCTCGGCCCCGACCAGGTGCCTACCAGCGTCGAGAGGCTGGAGCGCGCGCTGTCGGGCAACGGTCGCGAGAGCGACATCGTCGAGGCGCTGCACGAGCTCCGCAGCGACCTGCGTGCGCTTGGCGCGGCCGGGATCGACGCACTTCTGCCCGCGAGGCTCACCACCGCGCCGGTGGTCGCGCAGCTCGTCAACGAGCGGCCGCGGCACGAACTGCACTCTGAGGCCGACAGCGACGGTCCGCCGAACCAGGTCGAGGGAACGCGCAGCGAACCGCGCGACCCGGCCGAGGGCGAGAACGCCCAGGTGCCGCCGGCCGTGGGCGAGGACGAGTGGCAGGCGGCCCAGGCGCCGCGGTTCCGGCTGAGCGACACTCCAGGCACGCCGCGCTTCGAGCCGGACCCGTCCAGCGCGTGGTACGCGCACCGGCCTCACCCCGATTTTCCGGCCGTTGAGCCGTTCCTCACCGACGAGCGGCTGGACCACGTCATCGCGGGCCACGGTCCACAAGCGACAGAACCCGACAAGACCCGGTTCCCGGAGGGCTTCTTCCCCGAGCTGTCCGAGGAAGGGGTCCGGGCGCGGGTCCGGGAGTTGGTGCTGCGGATCGCCCGGTACCCCGCCCCGGAGCGGATGAACCCGCACCTCGACCAGGACGGTGCGCCCGTCTGGACCGTGTCGGACACCGTCGGTGGCATCGTGGTCAGGGTCGTTGTCGCGAACAGCGGCCAGATCCTCATGGCGACGCCGGTGAAGAAGCAGTTGCTGTCGCGCACCGGCCTGCCGTACCCGGACAAGCTCCGGTTCGCTCCCGAGGCGCGCAACGCGTTCCTGTCCCTGCGCCGCCCCACCGGGCACGGCAACCCGCATCTGCGGCTACCCCATGTGAACGACGCGAGCGAACTGCTCGGCGCCGTCCAGACGGTGGCGCGGGATGCCCTGCGTGAGCCGACCATCCACAGTATTCGGTCGCATGTGGACGACTCGTTGTCGCATGTGGACAAAAAGTGGCTGGTGCGCGGCGCGTACCGTGGGTTCGATCTGACCGTGGTGGTTAGGTGGGACGGCGCGATCCTGGACGCCTGGCAGGGCGCCTTCGTCCCCGAGGACCGGCCGCGGCGCAGCGCGTGGGACGCGCCGGAGTTCGCGCCTGGATCGGTTTCCCCGGCGCCGGCCGCCTTCCGACTGCCCGCCGGCGTCCTCGACGAGATCGTCCGCACGCGCCGTCCCGGTGCCACGGTGCCGGGCACCACCGTGTTCGGCGAAGAGTTCTTCCCGGAGACGTCACCGGCCGCGATCCGGGACCGGATCGAGGACATCGTGCTGCGGGTCGCCAAGGCCCCGGCGCGCGTCGAGTTCGACCCGCGTACCAGCACCTGGACGGTGTACGGCCGGATCGACGACGTGACGCTGCGGGTCACGATGACCTTCGTCGGCGACATTACCGGCGCCCAGCCGCTGCACGGGCGCGACGCGATCACGCACCCGGGGCTCCCGGAACCGGGGCTCGACCGGGACACCGAACGCCGGATCGTGGCCGAGCGCCAGTTCAACGGCACCGGCCCGGCGGAGCAGCGGGTCGGCAAGGGCTGGCGTGGCCGGGAGATCGTCGAGGCGGCACGGGACATCGCCCGCGAGGTCGCGGCGAACCCCGACCCCGCCACCGCGATGACGCGCGACGGCCTGGTGCTCCTGCGCGGCACCCGCCGTGGCACCGAGTTCACCGTCGCGGTGCGCCCGGACGGCGCGATCGTGGATGCCTGGGTGGGCGGATTCGACGCGTACCCGCGGACACGCCAGAACACCGACCTGGCCTACCGCACGCCGGGGTGGGCGCTCGACCGGGACGGGTCCGACCCGGCCCGCCTGCCGGGACCGCGCCGCCAGGACCCGGGCACAGTCGCGAGGTACGACCAGGATCTGCCCTACGAGGGCCAGCCGCGGAGCCGGGGCTCGCTGTCGCTCGACGATGTGGTGCTGCCGTCGGGCGGCACGGTGCCGCACGAGGCGGCGACGGAGTTCTTCCGGAGCCTGGTGGACGGCATCGACTTCGCCGGGTTCGAGGTGCGGGCCACGGTGCTCGACTTGGACCCCGACATCGTGACGGTGAGCTTCGGTGTCCACGAGCGCGGCGAACACCAAGCCGGCGAGGTCATCCTGACGTTCCTGCCCACGGCCGGCGGCCAGTTCGTGGTCGAGAACTTCACGAGGTCGATGGTCGATGGGGAGCGGGGAAACGGGTTCGTCACGGCGTTCCACCGGCACCTGCGGTCGCGGTTCGAGCAATCCCGCCACTACGCCGGAACCGGTGTCAGCCTGACCGGTGACGCGTTGGTGGAGTGGGCCTTGCTCGGCGCCGGCTGGCTTCCGGCCCTCGGGGAGCACCCCGAGATCCGCGACCTGTTCCCGGACCCGCCTGACGACTACGGCCGCACCTCGGCGGCGCGGGTCTTCGAGTTGCTTCGCGAGGAGCGCACGGCCCTGGCCGCGTCCGCCGCCGAGCAGGGAGCACCGGCCGACGTCCAGCGCGATCTCGACGAGGCGGACGGGCTGCTGGCCAGGGTGGGCTATGCGGACGGGACCGGCTTCCCGACGGCCACCGAAGTCGCCCGCACCGTGCTGGGCCGGCGTGCGCTGCGCCGGATGGGGTCGGTCCACCTCTACGAGCCCCGCCGCTCGGCGACCCCGCCGAAGACTCGCGACGTCGTCACGAGCCACGTGCGCCGAGTGGTGCTGGCGCTGCGACAGGCCGAGCTCCCGGCAGGCCGGGCGGACGCGCTGAACCACATCATCGGCCGGATCGAAGAGACAGCCCGCGAGCTGGAGTCGAGCGCGAGGCACGGCGCGGCCCGGGGAGCCGAGTCCGCCGACCTGGAGGCCGAGTACGGGCGACGGCTGGTGGCGACGCTGAACGAACTCATCGACGCGGCCTACCGGATCGCGCCCGCAGGCACCGAGCGGCCCGGCACGCTCCTGGACAACGGTTTCTTGCAGAGCGTCGTGCCGTACTACGTATACGAGCGCGACCCGGCGGACATCGTCGCGTTCTTCGTATACCGCCACGTCCATCCGGACGTGTCCTATCAGGACTATCGAACGAACGTGGAGGCCAGTGGGCACAACCCGTTGCGGCTTCTGATCAACCCGGGGGCGCTCCTGGATGCCGGTATGCGGGATGCCCGCGCCCACCAGGTAGCGGTGGGTGCGGTCCTCGGCGAGGCGTTCGGGGCCCGGGACCACGTGACGGACGGGACGCCGCTGGAGCTGCTCGAACCCAGCCCCGCGCCCCCGGCGTTGACGGACGAGCTGCGGCAGCGGTGGGAAGCGCTGTCCGAGATCGACCGGGGTTGGTTGAGCCGGTTCGCCGAGAATCGCGACCGAGCCGGCCGTTATCTGTCCTATCTGGACCGGTGGAACGCCGACCCGCCGGTGCGGGACCGTGAGCTGGAGCAGCTTATCGACCACGTTCGCCGGATCGCCGCCGACCAGCCCCCGCTCGACGAGCCGGTGACGGTCGTCTACGGCATGAGCCTGCCCGACGCCGCCGAGTCGTCGGACCAGCTGGCCGGATTCCTGCATGGCGAGTTCGCGCGCGGTGCCGCGGTCACGGTCCCAGGGTTCGACTACGCGCACGTTCGGCCCGCGGTGGCGAGGCAGGATGTGGCGGGCAGTGCCCAGTCGCTGCTGGTCCGGGTCACGACGCGGCGGGTGGTCCCGCTCGGCGCCGATGGCCGGGTGCTGACCGTCGCCGAACCGGCCGAGGTCCGGGAGAACGCTTACCGCCGCGCGCTTTCGGGCCGGTCCACGGCGGTCGCCGACCTCGCCGCCGAAAGCGCCTCGGACGAGTTCTCCGCGCCGCCCGCGAATCTCGGGGAGCCGGCGCGGCCGCTGGACGAAGAGGCGGTGCGGGTCCGGGCCGAGCGGCTGACCGAGCTGTCCCGCCGCGTGCTTGGCGACTTGACGGAAACGCTGTCCGACGAGCTCGAACAGGAGCAGCTGGAGGCGTTGCAGGACGCGCTGCCGAAGATCGGCGACCTGCCGCCGGACGTGGCCTCGGACAAGTTCGGCGACGAACTGCTCGCGGGGCGCCATCCAGCGGAGCGCGAGGCGTTGCACCGGTTCGCCGCGGCGGAGCTGGGATTGCCGCCCGAGCAGGTGCGACTGGCCTTTCTCACCAAGGAGTCGAGCCACGTCTACCAGGTGGTGAACGTGCGTGGTGAGCCGCTCGCGATCCTGAGCGTCGAGCCCGACGTGGACACGCTGGCCCGCAGGCTGCACGGGGCGGAGCTGCTTTCCCGCCACAACTTCGAGCACTTCACGACGCCCGCGCTCATCGGTGCCGGGGTCATTGCCGGTGAGGACCCGAGCGAGAGTGTGGGCGTCACGCTCTCGACGGTCGCGCGAGGGCGCACGCTCGCCGAGGTGCTGGACTGGGTCGAGGAAGCCACCGGTGAGGAGCAGGCCCGCCGGGTCGACCATGCCACGCGGTTGCTGACCCAGCTCGCGAAGGCGTTCGCCGAGCTGCACCTGCGCACGCTCCCGGGCACACCCGGGGAACCGGCCGGTGCTCACTGGCTGGAGACGGCCGCCGCGTTCGTCGGCCAGGTCCACGCGGACGCGATCGGGCAGGGCAGGGTGGATCTGGTCGGCGGCGATCTGGTCGCCGCGCTCGAACGGCGTGCCCGTGCCGCCCAGCAGCGGCCCAGCGGCTGGTTCGGTGGCTTGCTGCACAACGACGCCCACCTGCGGAACGCGCTGTTGGAGGAGGTGGACGGGCAGATCCGGGTCGCACTGATCGACCTCGAGTACGTCGGTGGCGCGATGTCCACCTTGGAAGACGAGGTCGCGGGCACGCGCCCGAGCAGCGAGGCCGATGTCCGCGAGACGATCGAGAGCATCGAGGACCGGCTCGGCGGGCCGCACGACCTTTCCGGGACCTACCGTGACCTGTACGACTCGATGGCCAAGGGTTTCCCCGCTGACGGCTACCGGGCGTTCACCGCGGCTCAGCGCCTGCTGACCGCCTACCGCGACTGGCGGTCCGCGCCGGCCGGGCCGGAAGCGGACCTGCGTGAGGCCGTGGTCGCCGCCAGGGTGCGTGATCTCCGCGACGAGATCGCCGGCCGCCGCCCCGCCTCGCCGGACGCCCCGGCGGATGCCTTCACCGTCGGCCGGGACGGTGAGCTGATCCCGGTCCGGCCGCCGCGTACGCCGGAGGACAACGGGCGGGTGCCGGGCGCGTTCGCGTACCACCGCGACCCGCGGGTGACCGCCGCGGAGGCCGAGTTGAACGCGGCCCGCCAGCTGGGCGCGGCCGCCCAGCGCCAGGCGCCGGAAAGCGAGATCGGCCGTAGTGTGGACGCTCTCGTGTCCGGGATGCGCGAGGCCGTCCGGGCGGCGGCAGCCCAGCCGGCATTCCATCAGGCCGAGGCCCTGAACTGGATCGTCGACCGGATCGAGGGCGCCGTCGACGAGCTCGAGTCCGTGGCGCGGGGCTTCGCCGCCGTCACTCCCGCGGTCGCCCAGACCCGCGCCTTGCATGGCGCGCGGCTGGTCGCTCTGGTGAGCGACTTGGTCGACGCCTTCAATGAGGCCGCGGTCGAGCGAGCCGTTCCGTTGGACGGTCAGGCACTCGGCGCGGGACTACTGGTCGACGGTCGGGTGCCCGAACCGCTGTTGAGCCCGGATGTGCTGCGCCGGACCGAGGCTTCCGGCGCGGTCGCCTTCTTCGTGCTCCGGCGATTCCACCCTGAACTGTCCTATTCGGACTTTTCCAGGGTGGTCGCGGACAGCGGGCCGGGCACCACGCTGTGGACTCTCATCGGCGACGACGTCTTCCTCGAGACCAGCCTGCGCGATATCTACGACCACCGTAAGTCTCTCGGCGTGCTGACCGGCATCGCCGGGGCGCCGGCCGCCGCTACCGACGGCGAACCGGGTGGGGCCATCGGGCAGACGATCGGCTGGGAACTCGAAGCGGACGAGTTCACCCAGCCCTGGGACGCCGGACGAATCGAAGCGATGCGGCGGCGCTGGGCGGCACTGCCCGCTGCGGACCAGCGCTGGGTCGACCGGTTCCTCGCCGACCGCGACCGGCTGAGCCGGTACCTGGTGTACTCGGCCAAGTGGGACGGCAACCCGCCCGTTGCCAACCCCGGCTACGACGAGATCGTCCGGAACCTGCGCCGGATCGCGGAAAGCACCGCGCTCGACGAGCCGATGGTGTTCGCGCACGGTGTCTCGCTGACCGAAGTGCCGTGGCTGGCCGAGCTCGGCGAGCACCAGCCGGCCGGCCAGCTCCGCGCGCTCGCGGGCGGATACCTGGCTCCGGGCGAGCCGCTGACCTCGCCCACGATCAGCCACTCGTCCTGGCGGGCTGCGGACGCGAAGCAAAGTGCCAGTGGTGGGGAACAGTCGCTGTTCGTCCGGCTCACCACCCGGCTGGCCATTCCGCTGCCGACGGACGGGCAGGTGCTGATCCTGCCGGAAGCGTCGATCGTGCGGAACACGGCGTACTCGGCGTACCTTTCCGGCCGGTCCGCCGCCGTTGTCGACCTGGTTGCCGAGAGCGCCTGGCGCGACTCCGGTGGCGCGCCTGTGCGAGACGCGGCGAGTATGGCGGAGCTCTACGAGCTGGCCAAGCAGGCCCGGACGGATGGCCCCCTCTTCAAGGTGGAGGTCGGCGCGCCGGTGGTTCGAGAGCGGGTCGACGGCGAGGGCCTCGCAGCGTTCACCGATGGCCTCGCCCGGGTCGGCGGCTTTGCCCGAACCGGCGACGGCGAGCTGGTTTTCCCCGAAGGGCGTTGGTGGGAAGGACAATCGGCCGCGGCGACGAACGTCCGGCGGTACCTGGCGGAGGTGCTCGGGCGGCCGGACATCTCGTTCGCGCCGATCCCCGTGAGCGAGGCCGGAGACAAGCCGGTCTTCTGGGTCTTCAGCGGGGACGAGCGGATCGCCGTCCTGAAATTCCCGCCCATCGCGGATGCCGCGGCGGAGCTGTCCTTCCTTGGGCGTCTGGCCGAACACGGTGAGCGCGGGGTGAACCTGTACCACCAGGTGCACGGCGCGGCCGTGCTCGCGGACGAGAACGGGACGCCGTCGGGCCAGGGCCTGATGGTCGTTTCGTTCGCCGGCGAAACCTCGCCGCTGCTGCTGATGGAGGACGTGCGGCAGGCGGCGTCCGAAGCGGCCAGGTACAGGGCGCTGGTCAGGCTCGAACGAGCGGTCGTCGCCGTGGCCGAGTCGTTGTCCACTTTGCACACGTTGTGGCCTGGTTCCGGCCTCCGGGAGACTCCGAACCTGGTGGCGTCGGCTTATCGCAAGGCCCATTCGGCGGTCGCGGAACTCGCGGAGAACGAGAGCCTGATTCGGCGGCTCGGGCCGGACCAAGCCGGTTTGGCCGGCCTTCTCCGCGGCCTGGAGAATCGGACCGGTATTTCCGGCTCGGACCTGGTCGAACATATCGGCTTCACCCACGGCGACCTGAAACTCGACAATGTCCGGATCGGTTTCGACGCCGACGACAAGGTCGTCGACGTCCGGTTCATCGACGGCCCCGCCGGGCACACCGGCCTGGACGCCGAGGGTACCCCGATTTCCGACACGCAATTCGACGTGCGGCTGTTCAACACTCACCTCAAGAATCTTGGGCCCGACCGGATCGGTCAGGACACGACCCGGCGCCTGCAGGAATTGTTCCTCGAGAAATACCGTGCCGCCGGCGGCAGCTACGCGCCGAGCGACGCAGGGGCGGCCGAATACGCGGAGCACAAACACGTCTTCGACGCGGTCCGCTATCTCCTCGAGCACGCCTCGACCTTTGAGACCACCGACGATGTCGTCGAGCTGAGGAGACTGCGCAGGGGCCTGAACGTCCTGAAGCTCGAACTGGCCCGCGAAGTCCCCGTTGCCGAGCCGTTGGAGGCCGGCGCCCCGGCCGCGACCATGGACGATGCCGCGGCGCTGTTCGGGTTCGATCCGGCTGCCGAGGGGTCGGTCGAGACGTTCCGGTACCTGCTCGACGAGGCAGGCATCGGCGATGCGGATCCGGCGGTCCTGGTTGCGATCGCCCATGAGCTGACCACCACTCATGGCCTGGAGACGGGGCCGGAGCGGCAGTTGTACCTGATGGAGAACCCGGCTTGGCTCGGCGACGAGATCCGGTCCCGAGCCGCTGAGGAGTCCACATCGGACGCTGCGGAGACGGTGGTCAGCGCGGACGACATGCGGCTGGCAGTCGGGGCCGCCGTCCCGCTGAACTATCGCGACGTCGTCGGAGATCACCGAGTGCTCGTGCTCGACGGTGACGCCGAGATCCCTGCCAAGGCCGCGAAGAAACTGCGTGAAGCCGGCATCGAGTGGTACGCCACCGCCACCGAGCCGGGCGAGGCCACCACCGCGGCCATGCGCGACGCCGGCATCGAGCTCATCCCGCTCGAAGCGGCCGACGCCGAGGACGCCGTGTCGGTGCGGTTCGTGCGGGCGCGGCAGAACAACCGCAACCCCGAAAGCCTGACCGACCCGGAGGCCGTCCTCACCGCGGTCGCCACCGAGTTCGGCGTCGACAACCGTGACTTCGTCGTCCCCGGTGCCTCTGTGTTCGGCGATGGCGCCCCGGACCACGTGGTGCACCTGGTGCACGTGACCGAGACGGCCCCGGACGCCGGGACCCAGCTGGCCGAGCTCGTCGAGCCGATGCGGCGATCCCTGCGCGGCGCCGAAGGGTTCACCCCGGACCAGCAGCCAGTGGACTGGACCATCGGCGCGGCCAGGATCATCGACGCGGTCCGGCGGCTTGCCGCGGACCTGCCCGCCGACGTGACCAGCCTTGCCCTGCTCGATGACGGCACGGACAGCCTCGGCCGGGTCCGGGCGCGAGTGGAGTTCGCCTCCGGCGCCGAGACCGAGATCAACTTGACGCCGACGGTGCCCGTTTCCGGCGCGCACAGCGATCTGCGGTTCCCCGCGACCGCCCGCGACGGCGAGGGCTTCCGCCGGTCGCGGTCCCCGGTGACGGTCGGCCTCGACCCGAGTGTGTCGCAGCTACGCGAGCGGCTGCTGGAGACGCTGCGCGTGGTGGACGCCTGGTACGCGCCGTCGGACCTGATGGGCACCGTCACCACGCTCGACGACGTCACGCGGGCCCGGATCGAGGCGACCGTGTGGAACGGGGCGGTCCTGATCGCCGACGCGATCAGGGCCCGTGGCGGCGACGTGGTCGGCCGCGAGGTCCGCGCGCGAGTCCGTGACCTGCTCGCCGGCGCGTTCGAACTGCGCGACGGCGACTACGCGTCGGCGTCCGGCGTGTTCGACTGGCGCGAGCGCCGACTGGGCCTGCGCATGAACCAGCCGCTGTGGCTGGTGGCCACCACCGTGGTGAAGGAGGTCGCCACCTCGTTCCGCCCGTCGCCGGAACTGGAGGCGGCCGGATTGCGCGAGCCGGAGCTGATTCGCGACGGCCGGCCGAACGACCGCGTCGTGAATTGGCTGATCGACCGCGAGATGCAGGACCTGGAGATCGCGCGAAAGTGGCTCGCCCGGCAGCGGGACGGGCTCAGCGTGGTGCAGCAGTGGACCCCGGAGTTCCTGGCCGGCGCCGTGACGTCCGCGTACCTCGACGACACCGCACACCTGAAGCGTTTCGTGTCCGACGTGGCGCTGGGCGTCCCGCCGGTGGAGCCCAGCCTCGGCGGCGAGCACCGTGATCTCCGCCCGGAGACGGTCCGGGACGCGATCGCCGAGCAGCGAGAGCCCAACAGCGTGGACGACGCGCTCAGCCGCCTCGAGCTCCGTGCCGGCCAGGCGCCCGAGCACTGGATGTGGGAGGACTTTGGCGCACAGATCGGGGAGAACAATCCGTCGGAACCGCACCGGCGAAAGGCACGGCTTCGACTGGCGCGTATCGAAGCGGAGATGTTCGAGAAGGGCGTCCATCCCGCCAGCGTTGCCCCCGAGCACGACGCGCTGTTGCAGAAGTGGGTGCAGTCGGTGTTTGACCTGGCGGGTGTCTCGCCGGGCGCTAAAGGCCACTACAACCGCAATGTCAGGGTAGAGAGCCGCTTCGGCTTGCTGAACGTGCGAATGCCGATCGACCAGGCGCCGCCCGCTATGGATCCGTGGGTCTGGGACGAGATCGATCTGCTCAGGCACCTGCGATCGCAACAACTCGGCCTGGCTCCGGTACTGCCAAGCGTGTCCACCCTCGCGTCGAGCGTTGACGGAAAACAGATCCAGGTCTTCGAGGCGGGCGCGGTTCTGGCGCAACTCGCCCCTGCCGGCACGCCGGTGGGGGACCACGTGATCAATGCTGTCGTGGGGCTGTTCGTCGCCGCCAACGAGGTGTCGGGCGGCGAGGTTCCCCGGATCGATGGCTGGCCGCCCAGAGGTACTCGGCGCTTCGTGCGAAGCCTGACGGACCATACGGTCGGCGTTTACCGCAGCGGGCTCGACAAACACGGTCGGCTGCTTCGGGAAGCGTTCCGTATTCCAGAAAATCCGCTGGACGGGGTTCGTCAGAGCTTCGACGAGATGACCGATCGCGCGTTCGGTCTCCTGCACATGGACCTGCATCGGGGCAACATCATCGTCCGGCCGGACGGCACGCTCATGTTCCTGGACTGGGAACTGGCGCTCTATGGCGACCCGGTCGCGGACCTCGCCAACCACCTGCATCTCATGCGCTACTTGCCGGCGGAAGAGGCCCGGCTGATTGAGTTCTGGTCCGAGCGCATGCCGCCGGAGGCCATCGCGGGCTGGGAGATGGACCTCCCGCGCTATCGCGCGTACTTCAAGATCAAGTCCGCGATCGTCGACTCGGTTCGTGCCGCCGAAGCCTTCGCGGATCCGGCGGCCACGCCAGAACACCGGGAGACCTGGGTCCGTATCTCGACCCGCAGTCTCAACGAAGCCCATGAGGTGTGGGGTACCGGTCTCCACTTCAGCGAGGACGACATCCGCGCTCACCTCGAGCAGCACCGGAACTCCGGCGCCGAGGCCCGCGCCGCTCACGATGCCGTTGATCCGGGGCGGGTGGTGACCGCTCTTGATGCCTCCGTTCGGGAGGAGTTGGTCGCGTTCGCTTCGCGGGGGGTGGATGCGCTTGCCGACCGGCTCGGTGTGAGCAAGGAGATGTTGATCGGGCGGATCAGCGAGAAGGCGCGGTCGGCGTTCGATCTTGATTCGGCTGGGATCGCGGACGCGTTCCCCGGTGATGATGCCGCGGTGGCGAGGCTGGCGCCGTATGTAGGCGTTGCTGCCGGGGTTTATGACTGGGAGTCCGGTCGGGTCGGCTTGCGGTTGCGTGAGCCGTTGGCGTTGGTTGCCACGGCCTTGGTGAAGGAGGTTGTGACTTCGCTGCGGCTGCAGTCGCCGCTCGATGTGGTGCGCGTGTCGGCTGTGGCGGACCGGCCGGGTGAGCGTGCTTCCGCGGCGCGGCTGCTGCTGGATCGGCAGATTGCCGATCACGAAGCGGTTTTGGCGTGGATGCGCTCGTTGGAGGGACCGCTGCCGGCGGAAATGGAGGCGGTGCGGGCCTGGAGCGAGAGTGTGCTGCGGGGTGTGGTGGCGTCTCGTTACCTGGTCGACTTCGATCTCCCGGGTGCGGTCGTGTCCACTATGGACAGGGGGTTGTCGCCTGCCGAGCCGAACCTGGGTCCTGAGCGCCGTTCCGGCGCGAAACCGTCCACTGTAGACCTCGGGCATCGCCTGCGCGACGGGGAATGGCTCGACGAACACGATCTGACCGAGGTGCTCTCCGAACTGGGCGACATGGTCGGGCAGTGGCTGGACCCGGCCGGCGTGCAGGCAGCGGTGTCGAAGCGCGTCGACCAGATGGATGCGAACCTGCGCTCGACGCGCGCAGTGTCGTCCGTCGAACGGGCCGAAGGCTTCTACCAGCTGCACGACAGGATGCTCGTCATCCAGGAGCGGCTGCGGCGCTGGGAACAGGATTTCCGCCTGCAACCCCCGATGCCCCCTGGTTCGGGCTTGCTGGAGTACATCGGCCGGCGCACCGCGTTTACGACGTGGATGCGCGAGGTCGGCGGACCGCTGGATCGCCGCTTCCTGGCGCGAGTTCGGGCGCGCGGCGAGATGGCCCACGCGTTGCTGGCGGCCGCCCTCTCGCGGCACATCGGTCCCAGCCTCATCGACGAGTGGGTTGAGGTCGCCGACTTGCTGCTGCCCATGGACCGTCGAGCGGACGCCTTCAGCGACGGGATCTCGCTGCTCGACCTGGTCGATCTCGTCGCCACCGTGCACGGAATCGGCAACGGCGAGCTGCCCCTGGTCGACCGGGTCCTCGGCGGGGTCGAGCGCGCGTTGCGGCAGCCGGGCCTGACGGAAACGGCGCGAGACTTGTTGGGTGCGGTGGCGCGGCACGCGCGCGAACTCGACCAGGCCATCGACCGCGCTGTCTCGGCGAGCCAGGTCATGGTGCTGCGCATACCGCTGTGGGAGCTCCGCCGTAGCCTGACGGAACTCCATCGCACCGAGGGCATCGATGTGTCGGCGCCGGGGCGGGCGGGGCCCGCGGTGAGCCCGGCGCTGCCCGCTCGACCCGCGAAACCACTCCCCGGTGACACCCCCATCGGCGCTGGTTCAGGGCCGCACGCGGTCCAGCCGGCAACGTTCTGGCCGCGAATTCACCGGTCCCTCGGTCATGCCATCGCCGCCTTGGGTGCCCTGAGAGGCCATTCGAACGCGTCGTCGTTGTTGCGGCATTTCCTCGGCAATACGGGCGAGGATTTCGTCGTCGATCCGGATCGGATGTTGCGGGACATCCCGGGGTTGCTGGAGGACGTAGCCGGCCAGGTCAGGTTCGAGGTGCTGAGCATCGTGCGCGAGCACGAGGCGCAGGCTCGCGCTGAGGGCAGGCCTCGTGATGACGTCGAGCAGTTCTCGTTCAGCAGCGACTGGCGGCGATTCAACAAATGGCGTCTGCAGGACCAGAGCCCGGACTGGTGGTTCGCGATCGGGACCTTCTACTGGGCCGTCACCGGCGTGGTGACGATGCATGCCGACGAGCAGGTCCGGGTGGATTACCAGGTCCACGTCTACGATCGCTACAACTGGCATTCGGAGGTAATAACCCCCTTAGCCTCGTTCGTGCCGGGGTCGGCACCCGAACGGCTTGGCATCGACCACACCGTGTGGCAGGGGCTGCACCAAGCGGGGCTCGCGCGGGAATTCGACATTGTCGGTTCGACCGGCCGCAAGACCCATGTCGGTTCGGTGTCGTCGATGTACGAGCTGGAAGTCCCGGCCGGGGCCCCCGGGAACTGGCGGAACCGGCTGCTGGACGGGCTGCTCGGGCTGAACCGGGTTCCGTCGCCGATCTCGGTGGAGCGGGTGGCGAACCAGTGGTTGCACTTCTCCGCGGAGCAGGGCGAAGCCGACATCTGGGTCAGGCGGGACGCGGACGACTCGACGCTGACCGTGAGCAGCGGCGCTAGCCTCGAGTCCAGGCAGAGCACGCGGTGGGATGGCCGGCTGCGCTGGGATCCGTACGCGTCCGCTTACGTTGGTGAGCACGGCCGCATCAGCTTCCTGGGCAACGGTGGCTGGGGCCGGCTGACCGATGGTCATCCCGACCGGGCGTCGGTGCGGATCTTTGGACAGCCCACGCAAGAGTTCGCCTTCCAAGGGGCGTATTCGCCCGAGCCGGCGGCTCCGGCCGACGAGCACCCGGTGCGTGCGGCGTTCCGCGAGGAGCTGCGCGGACCGGTCGCGACGGCGCTGGCGCGGTTCCGGCGCAGACGGCTGACGGTCCCGGCGCGCGAGGTGCCGTTGCTGACGCACTGGCCCGAAACGGGCGGCGCGATGGCCGATCCCCATGCCGTGGCCGCGACGGTCGCGGAGGTGTTCGTCCGGGGTGTGCCGGGTGTGCGGGAGGTGCGGCCGGTGCCGGACCCCGCGGCGCCGGGCCGGCTGTGGCTGGTCGAGTTGGACGCCGGCCCCCAGTTCCTGCTGCGCGTCCGGGCGGGCGAGCCGGTCGGAACTCCGTGGCTGCACCTGCCGGAGCTGCGGGTCGTCGGCGGTGACGTGCGGACCCGGCAGGTCACTGGGCTGGGACCGGTCGAGGTCGTGGTGCCCGAGGTCCCGGCCGATGCGACCGAGCGCACGGCGCTGCTGGAGAGCGCCCTCCGGCAAGCGGTGGACCTGTTGCCGGACGGCCTGCGGGCTGCCTTGCCGGAGGCAGCCGGGGCCGGGCGCCTCGGCCAGGTGGCCGTGCCCCGCTCGGTGGTCCAGGGCGGTAGAGGCCCCGACGTCGGTGTCGCGGAGTGGCGGATGGCCGACGCGCTTGCCCGTCTCCGGCGCGGCGAGCTGGTCGACCGGGTGCGCCCGGAGGCGGGAATCGCGCTGTCGGAGGGGCTGCGAGACGGCACTCTCCGCATCGCCGACGGTGCGGTGTATCGAACACCTGACCATCCTGTGGAGCCGCATTATCTCCTACGATTGATTTCTCCGGAATTCCCCCGGCACGGGGTCACCGTTGTCGATCACGAGCCCACCCTGTCCGACGTCGACGACTTCGCCGGGGGCAGCGCGGGATCGAGGGCGGACCTGGTCGCCGCGCTCAGGCAGGCGTCGCAGGTCAAACCAAACCGGGTGTGGATCGCCGAGCACTACACGTCCGGCGGGCTGGATGTCGACGCCACGCAGGCCCACCACGGTACGGACGTGACCGGGCAGTCGCAGGTCCTGCATCGCGAAGTCGCCCTGAAGGACGTCTCGGGCTGGTGGGAGGTCGAGACCGACAAGGACGGCCGGATCACCACCAGGTGGACCGCGAACCCGGACTTCCTCGGCCCGCTTCCCAGCCTGGCCGACCAGGCGCGCATCGTCACCAGCCTCGACGGCGCCACCCAGGAGGCCATCGCCCGGTTCGCCAGGTATGGCGCGCGGGCGATCGCCGACCGGCTCGGGATCGATGAATCGGTGGTCGTCGACCGGATCAACGAGCTGGTCCGCGAGGCTTTCGTGCTCGACGAACAAGGCGTGGCCGAGGCCTTCCGCGACAACCCCGATGCCCGGGAGCGGATCAGCCCGTATGTGGGTGCCGCCGGTGTGTATGACTGGGGTTCCGGACGCGCCGGTTTGCGGATGGGTGATCCGCTGGCGTTCGTCACCGCGGCTTTGGTGAAGGAGGTGGTGACCTCCCTGCGGCCGACGTCGCCGGTCGATGACCTTCGGGCGCTCGGGATCACCGTCGCGGATCACCTGGCGTGGGCGGCACAGGAAGTGACCTTTGCTCGCGAGTTCAAGGATCACCGACTTGTGCAGGCGTGGATGGACGCGCTGGGCGACCAGGTTCACCCCGCCTTCGCCGAAGTGCGGGCGTGGCACGACTCCGTGTTGCGCGGTCTGATCCAGTCCCAGCTGGAGACCCTCGGCCACGCGCGCGAGATCCTGTCCGCGTTGACCGAGGGGCGTGCTCCGGTAGAGCCGAACCCGGGCGCCGAGCCGTTCGGCGCGGGCTTCCAGCGGGCGGTGTCCAATGTGCTGGACGATCCCGACGCGAAGTACCGGCTGCTTCTGGTCGATGTCGATCTGGCGGAGTTGTATGCGCGGTTCGGGAACGACCTGCACCCGGCCGTGGTCGTCGCCGGTGAATACGGCATGGATTACCTGCGCGGCCTGTACGAACGTTGGGCCAGGCGGCCGTGGTCGGATCCGGTGGTCCTTTCCACCGTGGGGCCACATGCGCGCGACGGCCTCGTAACCGCCCTGACCAGCGTCTTTCCGCTCGCTGAGCCGCGTTCGGTCCGGGATGCCATGCCGTGGTTCGGGTTCGATCCGCTGGAACTCGGGGAGGTAGCCCGGTTCCGCGATCTCCTGGCGCGTGCGGGTCTGCCCGATCCGTCGCCGGCCGAACTGCTGGCTTTGCGGGAGGTCGCGTTCAGCCAGGTCGGGTCGCTCGACCTGGCCGGCCGCCGGGAACTCCTCGAAACCATGCCGGGTGCCATCGGCGACGTGGTCCGGCAGGAGCTTGGGGAGGCAGCGAATCGTGGCGAACCGGGGTCGACCACGGCGGCGTCCAGGGAAACCACCCCGGCTGCCGACATTCCCGGGCAAGGGACTCCTGCCCCGGCCGTGACCGACCAGGGTGCGAATTCCGCCCCGGTCGCCGAACGCCCGGCCGACGACGGGTTGCTCAGGAGCATCGAACAGACGGGCACCGCACGGCTGGCGGGTCACCCGGTGCGCTTGGAAGCCACCCGCACGGGCCCGGATGAGCTGCGGGTCAACGTGTTCTACACCGACGACGCCCCGTTCGCCGTCGTGGTGCGCGAAGGCACCGAAACCTGGTCGTTCTACCAGGACTATCGCGATGGAGTCCGGGCGCGGGACGACCTCTTCGGGGTGGGATACGACGGGTACCAGCTCGAGTTGCCCATGCGCGCGCTCGGTGACACGTTGCCGGCGGTCCTCGCCGAACAGCTCCAGCTCATTCTGCTTTCCCGGTTCCGCCACGGCCTGACCACGCCGGCCGCGACGGGCGTCCCGCGCGGGGACGGGCCCGCGATCGCGATCTCCGCCGCCGAGGCCGGGCTGGCCTCGGCGGGCCTGGGTGACTCGGTGCGCGATCCGCGCGTGTTCGCGGATCCGGGAAGTGCGCGCGTCATCATCCGGGCGGCCGACGCGTCCCGGGCGCCGTTCCAGGTCGTGGTGCACACCATGCCGGGGCTCGACGCGCCCCGGCTGCGGCTGACCATGGCGACCCCGGATGTCCACTTGCTCGACCTGCCCACCCACTTCTCCGAGGCCGAGGTGGCACGCGCGATCGCCGACGCGCTGCGCGGGGCCGTGGCCTACCGGCATGTCGCGCTGGGGCTCGGGGACCTGCCGCCTGCCCGCGTCGAGCCGGCGCCGCCCGGCCGGCTCGCGGGGGTGCGCCGCTTCATCCCCGCGGTGGTCTTCCGGCCGTCCCGTGACTTGCGGAACTTCGCCGGCACGGTCGCGGACCGGGTGGCGCGGGGGCCCGCCGAAGCGGCGAAACAGGCTCGGGCCGCCTATGCGGAGGCGTTGCGGGCGATCGACAAGGACGAGTCCTACCTGCCGTGGGTGGCGCAGCGGCTGCGCGAGCTGACTGGCCTTCCCGCCGACGCTGAGCTGATCGTGAGCACTCTGGCGGCGGTTTACCAGCTGACCGAGCACGAGGTCGCGGCGCTGATCCTGGAACCACGTGGCGCGATCCAGAAACGTGCCGTGACGGTCCCGCCGCCTGGCCCCGACGGCGATTTGGCACGGCAGCTGATCGGCCGGCGGGCCGACACCACCCTGCGCCTGATCGGCGAGCACCGGGAGTGGCTGCTGGCCGCGGCCGATGAGGCGGCTACCCGGTTGGAGGAGGCGGAGCGGGACTGGACCGAGGCTCGGGACGAAGCGCTCCGGGAGGTCGACGAGGCGCACCGCAAGGCCATCGAAGCCGGCCTGCCGCAGTGGGCGGCCGACCAGCTGGTCTCGCCGGCGCGGGACCGGATCGTCGATGAGGGCACCCGGCCGAGGTTCGACCCGGAGCCGGAGGACCCGAAGCTGGCGGAGTCGTTCGGTTCGACGGGTCGGAGTCCCCGGAACCTGGTGGGGGTCCGGCGGGAGCTGGCGTCCGTGGTGCGGCGGGCGGAACCCTCGCGCCGGCACGCCGAGGCCGAGTACCGTGCGGCGGCCGCGGAGCTTCGGCTCGTGCGGTCGAAGGTGGCCGGCCGAAAGAGCAGGGCGCCGGGCCTGCTGCGGGAAGCGGGCGGTGCCGAAGTCTCCGGCACCGTGGCGGACGCCTTGCACCTACCGGTCCGGTACGTGACCGCCCGCCGCGCGACGGGGGAGACCACGGACACCGGCCGGTCGGCTACCGGCAGCCTGAGCGAGCGGCTGCGTGCGGCCGCCAAGGCGGTCAGGGAGGACGAGGCCCGGCTGGAGCGCGCGATCATGGGCCTCCTGCTGGCCGAACGCGCGCGGGACGTAGCTCACGTGGCCTACGTGGAAGAAGTGCGTGAGGTGATCGTCCAGGCGAGCGATCAAGGAGTTTCGCTGGGGGAGATTTCCCGGCGTACCGGCTTGACCCACACCGAGATCACCGAGATCACGCGTCGGGTGGTCAGCCCGGGTACCTCCGAGACGCCGCCCAAGTACCGGCTTCCCGTGGTGGACGCCGTGCTCGAATCGCGGGCGTTCCTGGCGCGTGCCGGGCGTCGCGTGTTCGGCATCAGCGCGATCATCCCCGATGTCGCGGAATTGATCCGCTTCTTTGATTCGTTGGATCCGGACGACCCGGCGTCGCTGCAGGCCTTGCTGGATAAGGGTGTTTCGCGGGACACGGCCGAGGCCTTGTTCCGCAATCGCTTGTCCACCAAGCACATGAGCGACATTCACCACCACCTGCTCAGCTACGCGCTCGACAACCAGTACCTCGGTGCCGGTAATGAGCGGTCGGAGCCGACCCGGCTGGCCGCGGTGATGAAGTGGCTGAAGAACGAGCCGAGGCAGAGCCTGGCCGAGCGGCAGTTGCGGTATCGCGAGGAACTCGGTGACGAGGGCCGGATCCTGTATTCGGCGATCCGTGAGCGGGCGTTCGGTTTGGCGGCGGCGAGTGGTGCGACGTATTACGGGCTGATCAATGGCCTGCGGGCCGGCATGATCGACAAGAAGAGCGTGCTGGAGCTGCAGGGGAAGCTCGCGGACGCGTTGATGTTCAAGATGTACCGCGAATTGCCGGCGGATGTGCGGTGGCGGGCGGATGTCGGGGTGGTCGGCACCAGGTGGGACATCCCGGGCGCGCACGGCTATGACCTGCTGATGGCGATGCTGGGCCTCCAGAAAGGCGCTGAGCAGACGGCGGACAAGGAGGCGGTCGGGCAGCTGCTGGGGGATGAGGCCAACACCATCTACAACCGCGCCTGGATCGCCCATCTCCAGCGGACGGTGGCCGCCGCGGTGCAGATCAAGACCGACCTCGACGAGGTGGGCCGGTTCACGGGGGCGGACGAGGCCCGGGCGAGAGACCTGGTGGTGGCCGCGGACGGGCTGTCCTCGATGGACCAGGTCCATTTCCTCGAACGCCTGGTGGAAAACGGCGACGCGCTGCGGGAGTTGCTCCGTGCGGCGGGCCATGAGGAGCTGGCGGACAGCCTGCCCGAACAAGTCCCGGACATGTTCAATCCGCATTTCCTGGAGAAGATGCGGGCGAATCGCGAAACCGGTCAGATGATGCTGCTGCATCACGACAATGGGTGGGCGAAGGTCGGCCTGAACGGGTTGTTCGAGTCGGGGGCGCCGGATGAGCGTGGTCTGATGCCGATGATGGCGTTGCTCGAGCACCACCCGGAGTTCCGGAACAACCGGTTGGTGTGGGCGCATCTGGGGGTGGGGAACTGGACGACGCTGACGGCTGGTCATCTCGACCGGCTGGATTTGATGCTGGACCGCTTCCCCGGGTTGAACTACGACTTTTCGTGGACGCCGCTGGGGCAGTACATCCGTGATGATCCCGCGGTGTTCGAGCGGTTCATCGAGTTCGCGGTGAAGCATCAGGACCGGCTGGCGTTCGGCTCGGATGGCATCAGTCAGATGCCCAGTGTTCAGATGTTCCGGCACTGGACGGAGATGGAGCCGGTCTTCGTCGCCATCATGGAACGTTATCCCGATGGTGCGGAGATCGTCCGTAAGATCGGCGGCGGTAACTACGTCAGGCTCATGACGGATTCCGAGCGCGAGACTGATCAGCGGTTCGTCGACGAGTATTTCTCCGACTACCACGACGCGTGGGTCGAGCTCATTTCGGAGTTCCCGGAGTCCTTCCAGCAGGAGTTCCACGAGCGGGCGCGGCGGTTGCGACAGTTCTTCGAGCCCGATCCAGCCCGTGCGGCCGGTCCCGGTGTGGGTCCGGACGAGTGGCAAGGGAACTGGCGGCGTAATCCGCAGATCCAGTCCGCGATCAAGGCGTACCGGATCGTCTATGGCGACTTCAGGTCCGCCGCGGCTGCCGATGTCGTGCGCTCCGACATTACGGCGAAGATCCGCAAGTCGGTCACCGATTATTGGCAGAACCGTCGGGAACGCGGCGGGCTGCGACCGGTGGACACGGCCGATGATCTGGACCTGCCGGTCACGGTGCAAGCCCTGGCCTCGGCGCACTATGCGTTGCAAGCGTCCGAAGGGCTCTCGCCCGAGGAACGGCAGGAACTGGTCGAGCGCGTATACCGCGACGTCGAAGAAACCGAGCGCGGTCGCCACGATTCCAACGCTTCGCAGAACGAGCTGCGCAAGTTCTGGCGCCGGCGTGCCGTCGTCGGCTGGACCACGGTCGGGGCCACCATGGCGACGGGGGTGACGGCATATGCGATGGGGCTCACCCCGGCTCTGACGGCAGGCGCCGTCACCGTCGCGAACGGCCTTCAGTTCGTGGTGCGGTCGGTGCTGTCGAACATCAAGAACGCGCATACGACGGAACTCCGGGTCACTACCGAGTCGCTCATGGAACGGGAGCGCGTCGACTTCGAGGTGATCAACCGGCTTGCGAAGATGTTCAAGAAGCTGCTGATCCACGACATCAGTCCGGGTGGGAAGAAATTCCGCGAAGTGTTCGCGGAGCACGCCACAGAGGTGATGCAGAACATCCAGAAGCGGACGAGGCAGTTCGTCATCGACTATCTCGCCACCGTCCACTTCAGACTCCCGCGCGGCGTCACCGCCTGGAGCCGGCGGGTCTGGGCGAACATGTTGTTCTCCCGGTGGAAGGACTACGTCAACCGGCTGGCCGGCGGGACGGTCGACTCGATCAACCGGTTGAATCCGCAGGCCGGGAAGCTCGGGCGCGCGTTCAACACGATCGTGGCCGGGACCTGGGTGTGGCACTTCTTCGGCCATCTGTACCAGGTGTTCACCCTGCACGGCTTGGCGCAGTGGGTGTCCGCGGGCTTCCTTCCGGTGGACGTCAGCTTCGCCGCGATCACTCTGCCCGCGATCTGGTCCGGCTACGACAAGGCCGTGGGCCCCGGGTCACGCAAACTGCACAACGCCGCATTTTCCATGCTGACTCTGGCCAACGCGGCACTGACTGTTCAGTACATCGCCGCCGGCCACTGGTTGCAGGCGGTCTCCGCGGTCAGCCTNACCGCNGGCACTGCCGTGCTGNCNAGGATNGGCNTNNNTATCGAGCTCAAGCGAGGGCGNGANTCCGCGAAGAAGGGGCCTGGCGCCATGTATGTGGCGCAAAGCGCTCTGCAGGGCGTCGGGTTGATGATGCTGAACCAGTCCCCGGAGATGATGGCGGCCGGGACGACGCTGGCGTTGTCCGGCCCGGCCATCTATCTCGCCCGTGGGGCCTGGAAGCGCTACCGCGCGCTCCGCCCGGCCCCACGACACGCGTTCTACGAGGGCGAAGCGCCGCAGCGCGCCCATCGCGTCGAACTCACCGCGGCGCCGGAGACCGAGCCGGACCAGAACGCCCCGGAGCTCGCCACGGTTTCGGAGGCGGGTCCGGCGCGCGGCGAACTGCGCCCGGTCGCGGGAATTGGTCCAGACCAGACGGTCGCGGAACCGGAGGCGGGTCCGGAGCACAACGGATCCGAGAATCCGGCTTCGACCGTCGAGCCCGCCGAACAGGTGGACCTCAAGGCGGGATTCGCCGAGATCCGGCGCATGGTCAACCGGATCCCGGCTGACCTCGACCCGGACGTCGCCGGCTCGCGCGAGCGGAACGAGGAGCTGCGACGGAAGTTCGCCGAGGTTCTGCGAGAGCGCGACCCTTATGGGAAGCTCCTCAAACGGGTGGAGGAGCACGACGCCGCCAGCGCGAACCCCGAGATCGGCGGCGCGAACAGGCCGCGCGATGGCCGGTCTTCGCGGCCGGATCATGGGCCGGGCGGCCGGGGACCGGGCAGGCAAGGGACGCCGCCGTCGCGGCCCAGCCAGACGGTCAGCCATACCCCTCAGATCGGCTCCGGCGCCTCCTCCGGCTCGGGCCGGACGGATCTCGCGCCGGTGACTCCGCCGCCCCCAGGCGGCACGTCGGAAGGCGGTGCCGATGCTCGTCAGCCCGCGGGCGGCGACGCGCCGCCACCGTCCGCGCCTGTTTCGGAGCCGGGCCGGGACACGCCGCGAAGGGTGACGCTGCCGTGGGCCGCCACGTCGGATACGAGTGCGGTCGATCCCGCGCTTGCCGAGGAGCTGGCCGCGAACTGGTTGCGGGCCAACGGCGCCGAGCGGGGTTCGGACGGGGTCTGGACCGTCTTCCTGCCGGATGGCAGGCAGGTGCGGCTCGATGTGGACGCGGTCGCCGCGGTCGACGAGGCGGTGCTGATCGGCCCCGATTCGGGTTCGGGACAACCCGCGCGCCTTCTGCTGCCCGCCTCGCCCGCCGACCGTTCGCAACGGGTTCTGCTGGGTGCGACGGCTTTGCGGCAGGCACTGGCCATCCTGCCCGAGGTCGTCAGCGCACCGTCTCGTCCTCGGGAAGTTCCGCCGGAGCACCGGCCCGAGCCGGCAACCCCACCGTCCACAATCGACACTCCGGCCGGCGGTGCCGATGTCCACCAGTCCGTTCCCGGCCCCGTGCCGGTCCCGGAGCCGGGGCTGGACACGCCGCGGCGGGTGGCGCTCCCGTGGGCCGCCACGTCGGATACGAGTGCGGTCGATCCCGGGCTTGCCCGGGAACTCGTCGCGGCTTGGTTGCGGGACAGCGGCGTCCAGCAGGCTTCGGACGGGGTCTGGACCGTCGAGTTGCCGGATGGCAGGCAGGTGCGGCTGGACGTCGACCCGGCCGCCATGAACGTCCCGGCCGACGAGGCGGCCCTGATCGCACCTGACCCCCGATCGGGAGAACCGGCCCACGTCCTGCTGCCCGCCTCACCCGCCGACCCGTTGCAGCGGAAGCTGCTGGGCGCGACGGCTTTGCGGCACGCGCTGGCTGCTCTGCCCGAGCTTGTCGGCCCGCCCGCTCGGGAGGCCCTGCCGGAAAACCCGGCGGTGACCGACCCGGCTGCCCCCGGGGAGTCCGCGGTGCGGCCGCGGGATCCCCGGCTCGACTTCATGCTGGAGCGGCCTGCCGAAGGCGAGTCGGCGGAGCTTCGTGGCCAGCCAGCAGGACAAGAGCCCCAGCAACCCGCCGAGCCGCGGGATCCGCGGTTGGACTTCATGGACCGGCTGGTGATCGACGGCGGCACACCGGAGGAGATCAACGCCCACCAGGGGGCGCCCGTCTCCGAGATCGTCCTGCAGACGATCGTCCGTGACCGGTCCACCGGCGGTTTCGCCGAAACGATCTACGCCGCCCGGCTTGCGCTGCGTTTCGACGGCCGGATGGTCGTGCTCGTCGACGGTGCTACGCCGGTCGAGGACATTCGCCGGGAAATGGGGTGGTTCTTCGGTGAGACCACGGTCGAAGCCGGCGCCGACGGAACGAGGCGGATCATCGGGTCGCAGCCCCGGCCGCGCCCGATGCGTCCCGACCTGCCGGCGGGCCCGCGTCTGGTGGTGGGGGGCCGTGCAGGCGATGGCGCGCGACACATCGACCCTGCCGAGCTGGGCGACGTCGCCGCGTCCAGTTCGGAATATCCCGTTGTCTTCTTCAAGAACGTTCATTTCGGGGACTTCACCGGCCCCGCGATCGGCGCGATTCCCGACGCGCTGGAGATCTTGGCGGACAACGGCGTGCTGTCGATCGAGACGGGTCACCACGCGGCGGCCCACCTTGGTGATCTGGCGGCGACCCTGGTCCGGCTCGGCGCGACAGAAGTCGATTTCGCGGGTGCGTGGCCCGGCGTCGTGGTCGCGGACGTGCGAAAGGGGCCGTACGACCCGGCGGCCTATGCCGCGGTGTACGCGGAGGCGGCAGCCCGGATCGAGGCGGAACTGGCGCGACCGTCGGGCGAATCCAGTGACGAAGAGCGCTTGCGGGCGATGCTTCAGCACGCCCGGGCCGAACACGACCTCCATACCCGCGAGGCACGGAACCAGCCGGGCAGGACGCCCGCGCCGGTACGACTACGCCTCGACAATTGGGCACACGACGACCTCACCGACAGCGTCCTGACGCATCTCGCGGCCGCCCTGCCGCCGCAGTCGACGTTGACCATCACCACCGGGCGAGCGGCTGATGACGGGCGGCTCGTCGCGATCCTGAGGGATGCCGGGGTCGATATAACCGCGGTGCACGGATCGGATCAGCGCACGATCGTCGGCGTCAAGCGGCCCGACGGGCCAGAGGATGACGACCCGTCACGACCGGATCCGGTCCCCGGGCCAGGGGCCACTCCACGGCCGGAGCCCGAGCCGCGGCCGGGCGCCTGGAACCTCCCACCTCGCACGCCCAGCCCGGCGCCCACCCCCNCCCCCGCCGAGGGCGACACCGCGGCTCCGGCCACCCCCACCGCGGACCCGGCCCCAGCCGAGGCCGCGACCCCGGCCACCCCCACCGAGGCAGCCCCGGCCGAGACGGTCGCCCCGACCGGGACGGCTTCCGCCACCCCGCCCGGCTCTACGCCGGTCCAGACCACCGCCGCTGGCGGGCTGTCCCCGCTGGCCCTGGCGAACGTCAGCCCCGTGGACCAGCGGCTGCCGCACCTGGCCGAGTTCGCCGCGGCGATCAATGCGCGCAAGGGGGACGACACACCGGCGATCACGACCGCCGAGCTGAACGCCAAGCTCACCGCGGTCCTGCCCCGCCTGCTCGACGGCCACGGCGTCACCCTCGTCCACGGCGAGGCCGAACTCGCCATGGGCTACCGGGTCGACGACGCGGCCCCGATGCCGACGCCGGTCCGGCTGGACCGCCGCGGCAGCATGGTGATGGGCATGCCCATGCTGGGTTCCATCGTGTCCCGCCTGCGCGAAAGCGCCTGGAAGGGCGGTGGTTTCCTAGGCCTCGCCGGATTCCGGTCGGGCGGGGACGCTCAGTGGAGCTTTGGCGAGACCCGCCGGTTCACCAACAGCCTGATGAGCCGCCTCGGGTCGGCGACCGAGCACCGCGGCACGTTCGAGGCTTACGCACTCACCGTCACCCCCTGGTTCGAAGGCGCCGGAAGCTGCACCGAGGCCGGCTCACCGTCCTCGCTGGCGGTGTGGGTCAACGCCGCCTACCAGCAACCGATCGGCGAGACCGTCACCTTCGCGGACGCGCACCGCGACGAGGCCGAGTTGCTGCGGGCCGGCCGCCTGGTGCCGACCGGCGACGCCGCCGAGCTCACCGGCCTCCTCGCCGGGAACCTCCCGGCCGAGGAGCGCCGTCAGTTGCTGGTGCACCTGGACAGTGAGGAACGGACCCGCGAAGCCCTCGCCCCCGGCGGTTTCCAGGCACAGCTGATGGACGGCGAGGGCAACGTCTCTCACCGGGTCATCGTGCGCACCAGGATTGAGTGGGACACCGCGAAACCCGCGCACGCCGCCGCGTCGGGCCTCTACCGCGGTCACGGTGGCATGCACACCCGCAGCTCCGGCGGCTCCCTCCAGGTGACGAGGAGCCTCCGCGGCGGGCTTTCCTTCGGGTTCTGGGCGACGGCGTTCCTCAACTGGTACCGGGAACGGGCGATGGCCACCGGTGGCCACCACTTCCACGGCCATGTCGAGTTCCCCGAGTTCTTCGACACCCGCCCGATGCACACCTACCAGGCCACCGTCGTCACGGAGGTCGAGCTCCACACCACCGGGAACGCGCTGGTCGCGGCGGCCGAGCGCATCGGCACCGGGCACGTCGAGCTGGCCGTCGAGGACGCGGCCGCGAACGGGCTGCCCGTCGGCCGGGACGAGCTCGTGTACGACAAGCGCGGCGAGATCGTCACCCGCACCGTGCGCGAGCCCAACGTCGACGAGCGCGGTGTCGCCCAGCCCGGCACCACCCAACGCCGGATGCCTGTGGTGCGCCGCGGGTTCACGCCACCGGACCCGCGGGCGACCCCGCTCCGGCCGCGCGAGACCGGGCTCGGCCCGATCGACGAGCTGACCCGCCTGACCGGCCTCGATGCCGTCCACCACGTCGTCTTCGACCAGTTGCCCGCGGCCGAGCACCAGGAACTGGAGTCGATTCTCGACAACCTGGACCCCGGCAACGCGCAGATGTGGCTCACCGAGGCACTCCAGGACGGCCATCGGGTGCCCACCTCGGGCGGCGGTGAGGTGGAGGTCCGCGCCGAGTGGGACACCGACCACGCCGAACTGCTGGGGCACCTCGACCACACACACGCCGTGACGATCTCGGCCGCGGTCACCGGCGTCGCCACCGATCTGCAGTACGAGCGGATCCGCGCCCGCATGGCGACCCTGGCCAAGTTCTTCGGCTGGACGCGGAACAACACGTTCAGCACCGGCGAAACCCGGCAGTGGGAGCAGTACGCGGGCACCAGGACCGAGTACCGCGGCCCGGCCGACAAGCTGCGTATCCCTCTCAAGTGGACGGTCACCGTGCGCGATCCCGGCGGCAGGGCCACGACGAGGGAGGTGGACGGGCAGTTCGCCGAGCTGATCGTGCCGCGCGAGCGCGCGATCGACGGGCCCGTGATCGCCACCCCGGACGGCGTGCCGCTGGAACTGCTCACCGACATGGCGTCGATGGGCCACGCGGACATTCGCGGGCTGGCCGCGGCGGCGGGCCGGGCGCTCGGTACCGAGAGCCCCGAGACCCCACTGAGCCAGATCAGCACGGGCGATATCCGCGCTCACATCACCGAGCTGCTGACCGACGGCCTGCCGGTCTCCGCCGGTGAAGGTCCCCGCGTGGTACTCACCGGCGAGGCGATCGGGCTCCAGACGGCTGCGCTGGTCGAGCGCGTCATGACCGGGCCGTTCGCGCTGACCCAGGCGGGGCAGGAGAGTATGGCGCGCCGGAGCCGGTCGGGCACGACGGGCACGCAGGTCACCGGTGAAGGGGCCACCGGCGGCGTGACCAGCGGTGGCCGCACCGTCTTCGACCAGGGGCGGCCCGGCGGGATCGAGGAGCTCGGCGCGTCTCTGCCGGGGCCCGCGCTGCGGTTGAAAGCCGACGTCGAGGTCACGGCCGGGGACGAGCGCGTGCCGGTGAGCTACGAGTGGTTGGTGCCGGCGCCGCTGATCCTCGAGTATTACGCGAACGGCATGGACGTCGTGGTGCGGGCCGTGCCGGGCGAGATCATCGACGAACTGCTGAACCGGTGGGCCGCGGGTGAGCTGAAGCTCGACCGGCGGGTGGCGGCCGGGGCGGTGCTCCGGCGGCGGGCCGGCCAGGCGCTCGTCGAGCGGGCGCTGGCGCGGTACCCGGACGCCGACCGGCACGCCCCGGATCCGGCCGCCGAACTTCGCCGCGTGTACACCGAAACCGACCACGAAGCCGAATTGGCCAGGCAGTACCAGCCGCCGGTGTACACGAACTCCTCGCCCACCGGCAGCAGGCTCGGCGCGGGCCGGGTCGTCGGCTGGCGGCCGGACCACGGCGAAGGCGTCACCCAGTACCGGCGCGCGATCCGCGTGCTGCAGCGGCTGCTGCCCAACGGCCTGGACATTCCCGGCGTTCAAAAGCACCTGAGCGCCGTACTCGCGCCGGGTGCCGCGCTGGGTAACACGCAGCGCGCCGCGATGACCCCCGGCGGCACCACCCTCTACTCCGGGGTGATCCGCCATGACGGCCGCTGGATGCGCCTGCACGGCCGGTACGAGCTGGTGCCGATCGGGGAGCCGGTGCCGGAGCTTCTCGAGGCCGCCGACGCCAGCATGGTGGGCAGCCGGGAATGGCCACATTCGAGCGTGGCGCGAATCCACACGCGGTCGATGAACGCCGGCGCGGTCGGCCACCTGTTCGGCGCCGAGGCCGAGCTCACCGGTTCGGCAAGCTGGGTGCGGGGCCTCGAAAGCGAGACGCTGTGGATGCGCGAACAGGGTGTGCTCGACACCAACGGCGCGGTGCGGTACCGGCAGCGCCACGAGGCCCGGTTCACGTGGATGCTGGAGCCCGCGCGCACCTGGCCGATGGCCCGCGTGCGCGCCGCGGTGGAGAACGCCGAACCCCGGACGAAGACGGAGGACTCGACCGGGACGCTGTATCTCCGGTACCCGGTGCACAAGGCGGCGCCGCTGCCGCACGGCCCTTACGACCGGTTGAACCATCGCAGGCTCGCGGCGCTGCCGGAGTGGCTGACCACCACGCCCGTCGAGGCGGAGGCCGAGAAGATTCTGGCGGCCGCGGAGGAGGCCGCCACGGCCCTGGTCAGCCCGGCCAAGGCCCGCCGGGTCGGGCGCACCCTGCGGGAGCTGTTCACCCCGGGGCAGCTGATCTCCAAGTGGCATGACCTGGCCCACGGCGAGGAGTACGAGATCGCCAGGCTTCCCACGGCGCCTGAGGAGCGGATGAGCCTGACCGTGCGCATGCACGACGTCGAGGTGGACATCGTTCAGTGGTATGGGCCGGGCGAGTACGGGCCGTACCGCGCCGAGCGCTACGAGCGCACCACGACCGCCGAATGGGAGTTCCAGGATGGCGGGGAAGGCGGCTTGGCCCCGGAGGGCGAGCTGCCGCTCGGCCACGGATTGTCCGTGGGCGGCGATGGCGGGGTGCGGCGCCGGGGCGAGGAAGGCACCGGGATGTCGGTGCGTACCGGGGTGCGGCACAACCTCGGTCTGGACCTGGTCGGCCCGCAGGCGCTGGTGCGGCTGCGGCCCCGGTTCGAGGTCATCGCGGAGACCGATGGTGCGCGCGCCGTGGCCGGCGTCGAGCCGGGCGACGTGTTCGTGGAGATTCCCGAGCATGAGGCGATACGGCTCCAGCGGGAGATGACCCAGCTGACGGCGTGGCGCCTGACCGATGAGAAGCCCGGTCTGGGCGAGGCCGTGGCGCGGCGGCTCGCCGAGCGGCGCCGGGTGGCCGAAGAGAACGTGCTGAACCTCGACGCCGCGCTGCGCGTCGCCACCGGGCTGCCCGGCCACGATCCGCGGTACCCGGCGCGTGCGCTCGCGGCGGTGACGCGCCGGTTGCGCCCGCAGGTGACCGAGCCGGGCGCGCTGCTGATCGTCACCAGCGATGAGACCGAATCACTGGCAGTGCACCACGAGCGGCTGGCGCCGAGGATCGTGGCCACCGTGAGGTCCACTTCGGACCTGCCGGCGGAGGCTGCCACGGCTTTCACCGAGGCCGCGGAGGAGCTCGGGCGCACTGCCGCGCTGCTGCGCGCGGCACGGCGCGAGCTGTTGGCGGCGCAGGACGCGTACCTGGCCGCGGGGGAGGACACGAAGCCCGATGCGGCCGAAGAACTGGTCACGCGCCGAAGGCGGTTCGCCGCGGACAGGCGGAACTGGATCGCGGCGATCGACACGGCCCGCGCGGTGCTCGGCGAGCTGCCGCCCCGGCTGGCCCCGTACCGGCACGAGCTGGTGCCGGCCGGGCTGACGCTCGACCCGGTGGAACTGGCCCGGGATCTGGCCGCTGAACTGTCGCCGACCGAACACGCCGCCGTCGAGATCGAGCTCTCGGTGACCGAGAACGACGGCACGATCGCGCGGTACCGCATCACCGGCGACGGCCAGGTATGGCCGGAGGCCAGGCCGTGGCCGCGGGAGGAACTCACCGGGGCGCAGCTGCGCGCGGCCGAGGACAAGCGCCTCGATCTCGCCGCGCTGCGGCTCAGGGCGCGCGAGACCGGGCGGCCGCTGGAGCGTCTGGTGATCGAGGGGCGCAACGAAGCCGCGATCCGGGCCGCCTGGGATGGCCGGTGGGTGGACGACGCGCTCGCCGACCCGCGGTCGGGCGCGAGGGTGCCGGCGTGGCGGCGAGGCCGGTTCGCCGACGAGGCCGGTTTCCGGCGAGCGCTGCTGCAGGTCATGCCGCTGCACGTGGAAACACTGCTGGCGCACAACGCGAACCAGTTCCGGCGAGGCGAGCGCGAGCTGGACCTGCGCGAGCTGTACCGGCTCTCCGGCGAGGACGGGTTCGTCGTGGCGGTGGCCGCCAACCTCACCCGGGGCGGCGAGGACGCGCTCCACACGATCGACGGCATCGCCGCCGTGTTCGGCTACGAGCCGGGCGAGGTGGACCGCTTCGGCGAGGCGCTGAGCCGGGCCGGGGTTCCGGTGGTGTGGGACCGCGGCGGGCACCTGGTGGATCTGCGCGAGGACGGCTGGGCCGCGCTGGTGGGCCTGGCCACGGAACTGGCGCTGCGGCACGACCTGTACGAGGGCTGGCAGCGCAGGCAGATCCTGGAGGTGGATCCGCGCTGGTTCGGCGACGGCTACTGGCTACGCCCGGCGTACGAGGACCCGCTCGCGACTCCGGAGGCGCCCGAGAGCGCGGAGCTGGACCGGGCGACGCGGATCGTCCTGGAGCGCTATTACCACGGGGTGCCGCTCGGCCAGAGCGGCGACGTGGTCGACGGTGAGTACCGGGAGCTGGTGCGCTCCGCGCTCCACCGACACGGCGTGCCCTACGCCGCGTGGCTCGCCAGTTCGCTGCCCGGCGCAGCCCCGACCGAGCGCCTTGCCGGCACCGACTTCGCCACCGAGACCGGGATTCCGGACGGCACCTTCGGCAGGGCGAAGCCGTCGCGGGTGACCGAGCCCGACGTTGTGGCGCTCGCGAAGCTGCCGGTGGGCCGGGAGATCACGTCGCTGGCAGACGACGCGTTCGCCATCGAGGAGGTGGCGCTCGCGGTGTCGGGCCTGCTGACCCGCGTGGTCGACGGGGTGACCGCGGAGCAGGCCGAAAAGACGGTGCGGGATCTCGTGCGGTCGATGTTCGAGCTGAGCCCCGACACGATCGGGGTCCCGTCGTGGACCCCGCTGGGCAGGGCGGCCGCCGACCCGCGGGTGCGCGCGGTGCTGGACACCGAATCGGGCCGGATGGGCATGCGGCTGACCCGGTCCGATGTGGACGGTGTGCGCCCTGCCATCGTGGCCGACGCGGTGGGGGCGGCGCTGCACGAGGCGGCCCACCTGCTGCAGGGCCCCCCGACGGGGCTGCCCCCCGAACAGGTCGTGGCGCGTGAGGTCGCGGGGCACGAGGTGGAGCGGCTGTTCTACCGGCTGCTGCCCGAGGACATGCTGCCCGCCGAGCTGGTGGCGGTTCTGGACTGGGACCGCACGATGGTCGAAGCCGTGGTGGCGTTCGCGGAGCACCCGGAGGACAGCGAGTACGTGCGGGCGCTGACGAACCTGCCCGACGGTTCCGGCGCGCTCCAGTACTCCAGGGGCGGCGATCCGGACCGCACCAGACACGGGATCCGCAAGGCGGATCTGGAGCCGCTCTCGAAAGAAGATGCGAGAATCCTGTGGCAGCACGGGATCCCCGTGGCGCCGGGCGGCGTGGTCGACCTCGAGATGCTGGCGAGGACCAAACCCGGGACGTTCACTTCCGCATGGGCGCGGATGGCCTTCGAGACGGACCGCTCCCAGTTCACGAACAGTCTCCTCCGCGATTACGGCGATACCGAGAAGCACGGCGACCTCGCGGAATGGTTGCTCCGCGAGTACGTGTGGGTCTACACCGCGGACCGCAGCGGGATGTTCCTGGTGAACCCGCGCGTGGTCGAGCTGGTCACCAAGTACGTCGATCCCGACGACCCGCGGCATCCGCAGAATCCGAATCTGCTCGTGCACCGGCCTCGGTTGCCGAGGGCCTGGCACCGGTGGACCGGGGGAGAGGACGGCGCCTTCTTCGCGGGTCTGGACGAGACCGTCGACGCGCGGCCGGACGGCATGGTGCTGCCCGGCGTCTTCCACGCGCTGGAGGCGATCGCGCTGACCCGGATGGACCTGCTGCTGGGCCTGCTGCCCGAGGACGGCCCGACCCGGTTCAAGACCTACCAGGTGTACCTGCATGACACCGACGAGAGCCGGCCCGGCCAGGTGCTGCCCGCGGGCCGGTTCGACCTGTTGCAGGTGACCGCCGACCTGCCGAAGCGCGACGCCGAGGGCACGCCGCGCTGGATGCGGCTGGTGGAGAAGGCGGTGGCGGGGATGGCCGGCGGCTACGGCCACGCCGCGAAGGAGACGGGTCCGCAGGCCGCCGCCAGGATGCTGACCCGGCTGTCCGGGCTGCCGACCACGGTGCGGGCAATCGACGCGACCCGGGCCGAGGCGCAGCTGCGTGAGGTGCTGTCTCAGCTGGGGATGGACCACCTGATGCTGGCCGACGTCACCGGCGACGGCACCTATGTCGCGGCGATCCCGGTGTTCTCCGACGGCGAGCAGAAGCTGTCGGTGCCCGAACTGGCCCGGCGCGGCGAGCGGTCCGTGCTGTCACTGCCCGAGTTCGCCGGCCGGTTGGCTGAGGGCGCGCACCTGGTGCACACGACTGACGAGCACCGGGGCGATGGCGGCGGTGGCGGAGACGACGACGGGCCGCCCTCGCCGCCTCCGCCGGACGGTGGCGGTCGCGAGGTGCCGATCGACCCGATGGCCCTGAATCCGATCGCGTCACCGTCGCGGCAGCGGGAACAGTTCGATCTCGTCGCCGCGTTCGACCACACTTCGCCGGACGGCAGGTACCGCGACAGCGGACCGGCGCCCATCGAGGACGGCCTTGCCGAGCGGTACCAGGAATACCTGGCGCGGCCGCATATCACCACCGTGCGGCTGACCGTGGACGAGCAGCAGCGGGACTTGCGCAGCTTGCGGCTGCTCGACCAGCCGGAGCAGCAGCTCCGCGGCACCCAGGCGGTGGACGAGGCGCGTGGCCGCCACACCGGGCTGATCGAGCGGATCCTGACGGAGGTGAACGAGACCTCGCCCGACCGCCCGTACGCGAGGCACGGGGTGAGCCGGGTCGAGGTCCTGCCGCCGCGCGATGGGGATCCGGACCACCTCACGCGGACGGTGGTGCTGTTCCGTTCCGGCGCGATGGCCGAACTGGAGATCCTGCCCGACGTCGCGGGCCACGGCTGGCATGCGCAGGTGAATCTCCCCCGCGAGATCCTCGTCGGCGCGGACGGTCATGGCCGGTCCGAGCCGATCCGGCTGCGGATCGACGTGGCGCGCACTCCGGCCGACGACAAGCGAGGCATGCCGGTGCTGCGGGACCGGATCTTCGAGGCGCTGGACGGGATCAACCGGAGGTACTCGTGGGTGGGGTCCGGTACCGGTGCGACCCGGCGCGCGGTGCTCGCGGCGGGCCTCGCCGGGGCGCTGGTCGCCGCGGAGCCGATCCGGCCGTTCCTGCCGGTGCTGTCCGGCCCGGCGCGGCCGGAAGGAGGTTTGGCCGGCGGCACATACCGGCTTTCGTCGTCCACATCAGACACTGCGACGGTGCTGAGAGTGGACGTGGCCGGCGAGCGCGCGGTGGGTGCCGTCGGCGGCACGATCACCACGAAATCCGGCGCCGAGCTCACCTGGTTCGCCAAGGTCGAATGGGACGGGCGGAACTCCTATCAGGGGCACATCGGCAAGGTGTCGGGCGATTCCTCGCTACTGCCCGGGTTGCGGGATACCTTCCGTACTGGGGTGCGGGTCGAGGCGGACGGCAGGGGCGGGGCCAAGGTCACGTTCTCGCCGTCGGGAATGCCAGACCTTGTTCAGGAATACCACTACGCACAAGACCATTTCCATGCGTTCACGTACGAGGTCATCCGCACGGAACACATGTACGTGCCGGAGTGGTTCACCCTGGCGAAGCGCCCGGGCGAGAGGCTGACGATCGAATCCGTGTACGCGGAACACGGTGTCGGGATGACCAAGGTCGCCGACAACACGATCCCCTATGTGCCCGCACGGGACGACTCCGGCGGTACGGGCTGGGACGTCGCCGAGCTCAACGACCTGATGGCGATGGACTCGGTCTTCCACGGCAAGGGCAAGGGCCACATCTCCGTCCTGTACCTCAGCCACGCCGGCCGGCTGCCCGAGGACGGCTTGATGATGGCCGGAATCATGTTCGACTCGCACGATTCGGAGCAGCGGCAAGGGGTCGCCGTCTTCACGAACCATCTCGGCAATGAGGCCGCCGGGATCGCGACGATCCACGAGATCGGGCACGCGCTGAACCTGACGCACTCCTTCGAAAAGCACAACGGCACTCCGTGGCTGGACTCGCCCGACAGCGTCCGCACGTTGAGCTTCATGAACTACGGCTACAGGTACCAGGCGGCCACCGGGCGCGATTACCACGCGGATTTCGAGGGCCGGTTCAGCAAGAGCGAGACGACGTTCCTGAAATTCGCCGATCGCAAGGCCATCACACCCGGTTACGACGCGTTCGGTGTCAACCACGCCATGGAAACCGCCGTTTCCGGGCTCGCCTTGACCCTGCACGCCGTGGGCGGATCGTTGCGGTTCGACGCGCTGGAGCCGGTGACGGTGGAGGTCCGCCTCACCAACACCTCGGACGCCCCGATCGAGGTGGACCGCGCGGTGCTGGAGGACGAGCACCTCGCGGTGACGGTCGCGGGTGAGGACGCACCGGCGCGACCGTGGCGGCCGTACACCCGGGACTGCTACCTGCCCTCGCCGGTCACGCTGGCGCCGGGCGAGTCGCTGTCCCGGTCGATCCTGGTGTCGGCGAGCGTGAACGGCTGGCACCTGGCCGATCCCGGCGACTACCGGATCTCCGCCATGCTGCCGGTGAACGGCGGCGTGGCCATGACGGGGGAACCGCTGGCGGTCAGGGTCGGCCCCGCGCCCACGCCGGGCCGGGACCTGCTGACCGCCCGGCTGGGCCGGGTGCTGGCGGCGGGCGGCACCCGGGACGAGGCGTCGGTGGCGGTGCTGCGGGCGGTGGTGGACCGGTTGCCGCACGGGCACGGCCTGCGGGTGCGCGCGGCGGCGGCGCTCGCGTACGGCCTCACCGTGCCGGGCCGGGCCGAGCGCGACGGGCGGATCGTGGTGACCACGTCGCAGCCGGACGAGGCCGAGCCTTTCCTCGCGGCGGCGTACCACGACGTCGCCGCGGCGGCGCGCACGTTCGGGCCGGAGCGTCTCGTCCACGACGTCCAGCGGATCGCCGGTGGACTCGCCGACGCCGGCGCGGGCGGGCGGGCGTCCGAGCTGCTGGCCCACGTCGCGGCGGGACTGGGCGGGCTGGGTGTGGCCGCCGCCCTCGTGCACACCCTGCGCACGGCCGCCACCAGGATCGCGCCGGCAGCGGCGCCAACGGGGCCGGATCTCACCCGGGTGTCGCCCGAGGACGCCAAGATCCTGCGGCGCGGGATTCCCGTCGACGGCGACTTCTCCGGGTTCGCGGTGGATCGCCCGGTGCGGATCGAGTCCACATGGGACGGTACGGACGACCCGGATTCCCGGCGCCGGGCACTGGACGAGGACCGGAGCGCGGCCGCCGGCCGGCTCACCGAACGGGACCCGGAGCGCGCCGAGGCGTTGCTACGGACGCATGTCTTCGTGTACGGGCCTTACCGGGATTCGATGCTGCTGGTGCGCCCGGAGTTGGTCGAGCTGGTCGGCGAGCACCTGGATCGCGCGAACCCACGCCACCCGGAGAACCCGAACCTGCTGGTGCACCGCCCGTCGCTGCCGTCGCTGCGGGAACGGTGGGTCGCGGGAGACGGCGGCCCCTTCTTCGTGGACTTCGGCGAGCCGGCCGGACTGCGACCGGAGGGCGTGCTGCTCGCGAGGGTCTTCCATACCGCCGAGGCGTTGCTGTGGACCCGCCCGGATCTCGTGCGCGAGCTCGCCGAGGACGAGCCGACGCGATTCGGCGACTACCGGGTGCGCCTTGCGTCCACAGTGGACGCCGGAAACGGCGTGTCCGAGCCGGGAGGCCGCTTCTCGCTCATGGTGACCGGCGACCTGCCACGGCACGACGGCGACGGCGCGCCACGCTGGTTGCGCCGGCTGGACAAGGCCGTGGCCGGGCTGAACGGCCCGGACGGTTACCGCGACACCGGCCGCTGGCCCGTCGGCGACGCGGACGACGCGCATGAAGCCGCCCACCTGCTCACGCGGCTGTCCGGGCTCACCGTGCGGAGCATCGTGCTCGACTCGCGGGATCCGGCAGGCTTGGACGATATCCTCCGGCCGCTCGCCACCGCGAAGCCGAAGCGCCCGGTGCTGGCCAGGCTCGCCGGGGAGGACGAGCCCTTCGCCGCGGTGATCCCGTACCTCGATGGCGACGAGCTACGGGTGCGGGTGCCCGAGTTGGACCGTCGGAACCAGCACTCCGACCTTTCGGTGGAGCAGCTCGCCGGGCACCTCAACGACCGCCCGGAACTCGTCTACGCCATTGTGGACGGTGACGCGGCGCTTTCGCTGCGACCGCCCCGGACGGACCGCGTGCTGCCGGTGCATCCGCAGGACCTGTCGCCGGTCGCGCCGTTCCGCGGCGCGGAGTATGGGGTGGTCGCCGCGTTCAACCCGTCGTCGCGGGACGGCGGCTACGACCCGCGGCCCGACCCCAGCGGGCCGCTGATGGGCCGCATCCTGCACACCGAGCGGCTCCGGTTCAAGTCGTCGGCGCCGACCGGTTCCGCTGACGAGGCCGCCACGCGGGAGGCGGTGGACCGGTGGCTGTCGTTGCCCGGCAACGGCATTGCCCGCGTCGGCGATCTCTGGGCGGTCACGCTGCCCGGCGGGCGGGCCGTCCGGTTCCGGGTGCTGATCAAGGCATCCGCCGAGCCGCCTGCCGTGCACCTGCTGGCACCGGGTCAGGACGCCACGGCCGAGATCGAGCTACGCCCACTGGCGGCCAACGCGCACCTGGGCCTGGAGGTCGCCACCGCCCTCGAAGAAGCCGTGCGTACCCGCCTCCCCGGCCTTCCCTTCGCGGAGGTGAAGCCGGGGCCGGCCGACTTCACCGAGTTGGATCTGCGGCTTTTCGCGCCGCGCGCCCCGCGGGAGGCCGGCCTGCTGACGGCGAACGGCGGCCGGATACCACGCACGCGGGAGGGAGTCGTCGACCTCACCGACTTCCGTCTTCCTGGGACCCAGCCGTTTCCGGTGGAGACCTGGTGGGCGGAGCCGAGCGGGTCCGCGGCCACCAAGAAGCTGTTCCGGGATCGCGATTTCGCGCTGGAGCCCGGCGACGTGCCGCCGAACGCCGAACTCGTCTACACCCCGGACAAGACGGCGATGGTGCTGGTGCGCACGGCGCTGGTCGACCTGATCGGCCCGAAGGTGGGGATCCACGACCCCCGGCATCCACGGAATCCGCACCGTCTCGTGCACCGTCCGGAAGCCCTGCCGGGCGGGCCGTACGAGTGGGAGCCGGCCACGGATGAGGCGCTGTTCCCGGGGGACGTCGTCGAGTTCGGGGAGGACGCCGAGCCCACCGGGCTGGCGAGCGAGGCGTTCTTCGACGTCGCGCAGGCACTCGCCCTCGGCATGCCGGACAACCTGGACCTCTTGGCGGTGCGAGACCCCAGTGAGTTCACCCCGACCGGCGAGCACCTGCTCACCATCTGGCGGCGCCAGGAGCCGGGCGCGGGGCCCGTCCGCACCGAGATCGCCCTGTCCGGCGAGCTGCCCCGGATCGAGGGCGCGGACCGGACCCCGCGGTGGATGCGGCTGCTGGAGGTGGCGGTCGCGGATCTCCTCCGCGAGGAGATGACGGGGGCGGATCTGGCGGAGGTGCTCACCGCACTGTCCGGGGACAACTTCGTGGCGACGCGGTTCGACCCGGCCGGCGCGCGGATCCGGGAACTGCTGGAGTGGCACGCGGCCCAGTTCACTCCGCTGCTGGCGCGACTGGGTTCCGACCCCGACCGGTTCGTCGCCGTGATCCCGGATGTGACGGAGAACCAGTCGGGGGGCTGGTGGGTGCCCGCATTCGGTTCCGCCGGCCGGCTGAGCCAGGATGAGCTCCTCGCCGCACTCCACGACGGGGAATTGGTGCACGAGAACGTCTTCGACGACGGCGATGACGACGACAATGGCGGCGGGGACGACGACACACCGCCGCCGCCACCGCCGCCGCCGGGCGGTCAGGACGCGGAGCCGATCACGTTCCGCAACGAGACGGTGGCACGTCCGGCGAAGGAATTCGGCCTGGCCGCGATGTACGACCCCGACTCCCCGGACGGCGGGTACCGAGGCGGAAAACCCACGGCGGGGCCGATCACCTGGCCGCCGGGCACGGAGGTGTTCCACCACCCTGAAATGGGTTTCGTGGTCACCGTCGGTGCGGACGTGCCGTCCCGTGCGCGAGCGGTCGCCGCCATGCTGGTGGCGGGGATGCGCAAGTTGGTGGGCAAAAACCGTCCGGCCCCCGCCGTGTCCGTGGTGCCGGCGGATCCGGCCACCGGGCCGGATGCCCGGTTCCTGGAGAAACTCACTCTCCACCTGACCGCCGAGCTTGCTTTCGAACGGGGTGACCCCGACCTGGAGCTCAAGCCGTTGGAGACCAGGCTGCGCGCTCTGGTACACCGGGCCGTGCGCCGGGAGACCGGGTCCGACCACGACGAGGTGACCGGCTACGACGTCGTGGCGCGCCAGGTGCTGCAATTCCCGGCCGGGACCTTCACCGCGCAGACCAGACACGTGCTCCAGGCGTTGGAGGAGTCGGATTCCGAGACCACCGTCGCGGTGGTGAACGGCTGGGCGGTCGGTGATCCCGGCCTGCTGATCGTGGTGCGGGACAACGCTTCCGGCGAGCTGGCGTCATTGCGCGTGCTTACGCCGATCGCGGCGAGAGCACGCCGTGGCATCCGGATCGACGGCCGGGTTCCCGAGGAGATCGAGGCCGCGTCGCGAGCGCCGAAGGGCATCGACGACTTGCTGTCCTACGAGCCGGTGGCCGCCCGGCTGTTGCGCACGGTACGCAGGGTGGTCGAGCCGGCGATCGGAGCCTCTGATCTGTCGTGGACCGACGATCCGGAAGGAGTGCCCGGCTACCAGGTATCAGCGGGCTATGCCGTCAAGATCCCGAGCAGCGGGTTCATCACGGGCGCGAGGCGGCTGCTGCGTGCGCTGTCGGACTCGGAGGCCGTGAATCTTGCCGCGGTGGTGGACGGCTGGGCGGTGGGTGATCCCGCCCTGCTGGTCGTGGTACGGGACACCGCTTCCGACCAGCTCGTGTCGCTGCGCGTGACCACCACGAACGCGGCGAGGGTGCGGCGACGCTATGCCGGGCAGCGGATTCCGGACGAGGCATTCCAGCGGTTGTGGAGGCCGACGGGTGAGGACCTCGAAAGGTTGCTGTCGCCCTATGAGCTGGTTCTGGCGGTGGCGGAGCTGACCGGCGTGGTGGTGGTGCCGGACGAGACGTCTCTCCCGCCGGGTTTCCTCGTGCGGTTGCCGCAAGACGGGTTCGCCGAGCGGGTGCGCACCGTACTGACCGGACTCGAAAAGCGGGGCTTCCGGGCCAGGACGGTCGTGGACGGCTGGACCTTCGGCTATCCCGGGGTACTGGTGCGGATGCATTCCGAGCGAAAGATGCTGTGGTTCCGGTTCGTCACAGGATCGTCCGGAGCGACAGCAGCCGCTCCGGCCGGCGTCGCCGGGCTGGTCCGCGACCTGGCTCCGGAGTCCCAGCCGGCGCGGCCGGGGGTGTCGTACCGGTTGCCCGGCCCCGGCGGACGGTTCTCCGGGACCATGGCCGCGGGTTGGGTCGCACGGTGGCCGGAACTGATCGCGGCCGTGGCGGCGGAACTGCCCGCGTTGGTGCCCGAGGTCGTGCGGGTTCAGGTCGGTTCGATAGGCAGCGACGCGAGGACCCGGATCGTGTTCGTGCGCTTCGCTTCCGGCGCGATCGCCCGGGTCGATTTCGAGATCGATCGGCACGCTGCGTTTCTCGCTACCGCCGCGCTGGTCGATTTCCCGGATCTGGTGGCCACTCCAGAGGGCATTCGCCCGGCGCCTGATGTCGCGACGCACGTCAGGCTCAATGCGAAGCTGGTCTTTGCGGAGGGCCTCGACGAGCGGCTTGCGCTGCGTGAGCTCGTGGTGCAGGCCACGAGCCTGGCATCGGAATGGTTCCGCCCGGTCATACTCAGCGAGCTGGAACTCGAGCGGCAACGGGAACTCGAGCGGCAACTGGAAATCGAGCGGGAACGGGAACTCGAGCGGCAACGGCTTGAGCGGCAACGGGAACTCGAGCGGCAACTGGAAATCGAGCGGCAATGGGAGCTCAAGCGGCAACGGAAGCTTGAGCGGCAACTGGAAATCGAGCGGCAACGGGAACTCAAGCGGCAACGGAAGCTTGAGCGGCGTCGCGGCGGGGAACTCCCTGACGCCCTTCGCCGGAAGGCCGCGGGTACTTCCTCCGTGGACGAGGGGGACGGCGGGCCGCCGGGGATTTCGCTGCACTATCACCGGAACATCGGTTTCGTCATCGCCGTCGGTCACGAGGCGCGGCCGTCGTCGCTGCGGCCCAGCGCGCAGTGGTTCGCGGACAGGGTTCTCCAGCTGAACGGTTCGAATTCCGACGAGGATGTCATCGTCGTACTGTCGGCCCTGAACAGGCACGACGGTGTGCGTTTCGCCGAGCGGTTCGGTCTCGCGGTAGCGAGTCAGTTCGATCTTGTCCTGAACGATCCCGATGCCGGGACGGCCGGGCGCAAGATCTACGGCTGGGCCCAGAACGGGCCGAGGGTGTCCGCTGTCGCCTTGCTCGAGCAGGATCGGCCGCGTGGCATCACCCTGCACTTCCACCGGGAGGTGGGGCTCATCGTCGTTATCGACGACAAGACGAGCGGCTCGCCGAAGGAGGCCGCTGAGTGGGTCGCGGCCCAGATCTGGAAACGGTCTCCGCAGGGCCTGAGCTGGCCGGTTTCGGTCACCGTGCCGGCACTGGGGGAGCCCGCCAATCCGAGTTTCCGGCAGTCGTTCGGTGAGGCCCTGTCCAACGAGCTTGGCATCGAGTTGGCCGAACCGTGGCCTTCGGAGACCGCTGAGGATATCGATCTCCCCATCGATCCGCGCCAGGTCACCCCGGGCGACCAGCACTTGCTGGAGGCGTTGGCGGACGCGTTCGGCGTGGTGGTCGATGACCGCTATGGCATCCGCGACATCCGCACCCCGGACGGCGACCGGCTGCCACCTGACGTCGAGGCGTTGCTGATCGAGGAGGCGCGTCGGGTCGGGCTCCCGGTCGAATACGGCCCCGGGCCGACCGCGCCGTCGGACGTGCGGAGCCAGGAAGGCGTTCGCGCGAACGCGTCGCGCAAGTTGGACTCGCCGGTGCCGTCGCTGCCACGGGACCCGGCGATCGTGCGCTGGGTGGCCGAACTGGCCGGCCTCGACACGTCAGGGGTCGAGCTCGAGATCGTGTCCGACGCACAGGTCAGGTTCAACCGGCTGTTGGACGACAAGCAGGCCGCGGCCGCCACCCCGGTGGGCGGCCGCCGGAGGATCCTGCTCGGCCCGCGCGCCTTCGCCGACCGCACCACGCTGGAGCGGGTGCTCAAGCACGAGCTGCGGCATGTCGCCCAGCTCGACGACGGCGTCGTGCCCGGCCCGGACACGATGGCCCGGCTGGAGGAAGACGCCCATGCCGCCGAGGCCGGCACCGAGGGACCGTCCTTGGACGAGGTCAGCCGGACCGGGGTCTCGCTGGAGAAGTTCCTCTTCCACCGCGAAGACGGTGCGCACAGCGATGGGGCCGACCCGGTCCAGACCATGAACGACGTCGCCGAGGCACTCCGGATGGTGGCCCGGACCCGCGGACTGCGGTTCCGGCACGATGTGGTCGAGCCGACCCGGTTCCTGGTCGGCTCGATGGAAATCTTCGCCTTCCTCAGGGAAGGCGAGCTGCACGGCTTCGTCCACAAGCGATACAGGCGGCTTGACCGCCACCAGATCAATATCTTTATCCCCGAGGGTATTGCCCTGGATGAGCTCGCCCTGGCGCTCCCGACAGAGCTCGACCGCATCTTCCGGGCCGTCAACCTGAAGCTGCCGCACGGCAGGGGGATCGACCCCGTGACGGCAGAGGCGCTGCTGCGGCTCGAGGTGGCCGCCCGCCGGCGGCGCTGGGCCGCCTCTCGCCCCCAACTCGGCGAACCGTCGCTCGACCCGTTCGCCGAGGCGACGGCCGCCGCGCGCGCGGCCGTCGGCGATGGGGCGTGGGAGAAGATCGTGGCAAGGCACTCCTCACCCACCGTGCGGGCACTGCTGGCCGCGCCGGCGTACCAGGCGCACATCGATGCCCGTGCGGCCCTTCCGCGGGAGCTGACGCCGGAGGAGTGGGAACACCTTCCCGACGGCGTCCGCGACTCGGTCAACGTCGTCACAGACCCGCTGCGGCCCGCGAAGACGGAGCGCGCGAAGCCGGTGGCGGGGCTGTTCCCCCCGACCTCGGCCTCTCGCGTGCATGGCGTCCGCGGCGGCCATCGCGAGCCGTTCACCGGGCACGACTCGATCCTCCTGGACGCAGTGTCCACAGCGGACACCGAGATGTTCCTGGATCGGCTGCCGCTGTTCAACGGGGCCTGGGCCTGGTCGGATCCGACGCGGCTGCTCAACGGCGTCGAGGCCGCGATGGTGATCCACGACGCCTGGACCGGCGTGACCGTCGCGTCCGCCGCGGCACCCACCTTCGACGGGTTCGCCGACGGCGACGTGGACAAGCCGATCTGGCACGAGCCGGACTGGGCGGGCCGGATCGAGGATCGCGGCGGGCGGTTCCAGCGTGTCCAGAGCGGGGCGTCGATTCGGGACGCGCTGGCGGCCATGAGCTGGCGGGCGCTGGCGTACGTCGTCGTGCCGGACGGAGAACACGCGCCGCACGTGCTGGTGGTGCTCGCCGAGAACGCGCGGGTCAGGGCCGTCGTCGACGCGGCCACCGGCCAGAAGCTCACCGACATCCCCGACGGCGCGGTCGACGCAATCGTCTTCAAGGGCAACGGAACCGCGGTGCCGCTGGCCGGCCGGCCGCTGAGCGGGATCAGCTCGCGCCCACCCACCGAGGACTACCTCGCCTTGCTCGCACCGGCCGACCAGGAACGCTGGCACGCACACGCGGCGGAGATCTTCGAGGCCGAGGTGCTCGACTTACCGGTACACCTCCCGCCCGACCTCATCTCGTTCTACCTCGAACTGACCGACCGGCGGGCCCGGCTGGAACTTCGCGCGCTCACCCTGGCGCTCCACGGGGACGAGGCGCCGTTGCGCCGGGCGATCGAACGCCTGCGGTCGCTGGCCGAATGGCAGGGGATTTCGACAGAGCGGTTGCTGGCCCAGCGGTGGGACACGGGCCTTGGCACCGTCGATCTGGCCCACCACCCGTCCGACGCGCGGCCGGCCCGGCACGAGCTGCCGGCGGGTGCCCGCCGCTCCGCGTTCCAGTCGAGTCCCCGGGAGGTGCTCGCCCGCATCGCCGAACTGCCCGAGCATGAGCGCGCGGACCTGGTGCGGGCGCATCCGGGGTACTGGGCGATCCTCAATGGGACGGTCAATCCGGTCGACACGTCCGGCCACGTCGGCGTGCCGTACGAGCAGCCCGGCGGGGTGGTGCCGGGGAACCGGGACGAGCAGCAAACGCTCGAGGGGGTACTGAAGCTCCCGGACGGCTCCTACCCGACGACCCCGGCCCCGAGCCGCTGGCACCTGCCGGTCATGCGGAAGAAGAACATCGAGCTGGGTGAGCGGTTCCTCGCAGCGCGCTCCATCTACCAACTGGGCGAGCCCCGGCTTCCGGTCGAGGCCACCATCGACGGCTTCCTCGGCAAGAAGATGCGGCCGCTGCGCGCCGAGTTGGGCCTGTGGGGCCGGGTGGAGCAGGACACCGGGGCTCGCCTCCAGACGGTCACGTCCGGCGAGGACGTCGAGACGGCGCACGAGGCGATCGAGGAAGCCCTGCGCGGGGCCGGCCACGGCGCGATGGCGGTGGTCCTGGCCCGGTCCGACGAGGACCCCGAGGGCCGCCATAACGGATACGTCGCAGTCAACCACCACGGCGACATTCAGCGCTTGGACGAGGCGGTCGACGAGCAGATCGAGGCCATGAACGCGCTGGCCGCCGGCTTGATCGCGGCGCCGGCCCTGGGGGCGGCGAATGGTCACTTCCCCGCTGGTACGCACACCGTGGAGGCGCTGATCGTAAAGCTCGACGGCGATCCGGTGGTGCTGCCGGACCGGCCACTGAGCGACTTGAGCACGCTGCCACCCACCGCGGCCTACGCGCGTGCGGAGTACACCGCCCGGCTGGTCCGGCTGGTCCAGGAGGCGGCCCGGCGCACCGCCGCCGAACTGTCCGAACCGGACGGTCTGCCGCCGGACCTCGCCGAGCGATACCGCGGGTTCACCAATCCGAAGGCGCGGCGGCAGTTCCACGCCTGGTACGAGCGCACCGGTAAGAACGTCGCCCTGCTGCGGCGTGGGCTGGACACCTTCGCCGCGTACACGGCCGACCGGCTCGGCATCGCGGTCGACGAGGTGAGCGCGGAACAGGTCGAGGCGGCGCTGGCGCGGGCCTGGGACGAGCAACTGGGCGCGCTCGTGCCGGACGACTTGGCCGAGGACGCGGTGTTCGCCGACGAGTTCCGGTCCCAAGCCTGGCCCGGCGAACCGCACCCGGCCCTGGCCCCCGGCCGGATCGCCGAAGCGCACCTGCGGGAGCTGGCCCGGCACGTGCCGGTGCTGGCCGAGCTGATCCGCAAGTACGGAGTTCCCGGCCTGCCGGGTGGTTTTGTCGACGTTTCCGCCCTGGCCCCGGCCGACGTCCCGGTCCATCCGGCCGTGCTCGACTTCATCGACCACTATCTCAGCCGGGACGATCCGCGGCACCCAGCGAGCCCGTACCGCCGCGTGTCCCCGCTCGATTTCGACCCTGTCGAGCACCAGCCGGACGGGACGGTGACCTACGAACAGCTCCGGATCGCGGGGGAGCTGTCCGAAGTGGACGTGTTCGCGGACGGCGAGCCGGACACCGCCCGCCGCTACCTGGTCGAACTGTCCGAAGTGGAGCCACGGGGACACGGGTTCGTCCCCGCGCGCCGGGTCCGGTTCGTCGTGGACCGCGACGAGCTTTCCGCGGCCGGACCCGAGCTGCCCCCATGGCTGCAGGCGCTGGTCGTGGCGCAGGCCCGCCTCGGGTTCACCCAGCCCGCCGGGCCGCGGCGCGTGGCGGAACTGCTGGCGCAGGTGAGCGGGCGGCCGACCATGGTGGGTGCTGGACTACCTGAGGACCACCCAGTCCGGGCCGTCAACTCGGACGAGGTGTACTTCTCCTCGAATCCCGCGTTCTTCGATGGCACCTTCGCGCCGGGCCACCTGCGCGTCCAGGTGGGGTTGGTCGCCGAGCTGGAGCTCACCGACGTCGAAGCCACCCTCCGGCTGCACGAGAGATGGCTCGCCGTAAAGGAATCGACCACGCGCGATCCCGAGGACATGCCGGGGAATGGGCGTTTCCAGCGGGTCACCGCGACCGCGGCGGAGGCCGGCCGCGGATACCGGCTCGTCGAGGAGGCCCTGCGGCGCACCAGGGACCGGGGCTACGCGTACGTGCTGGCCCACCTCGGCGACGGCACCCGCTCGATGACTTCGATCTCCGCACGCGGCGGTGCCGACCTCACCTACCTGGACGCCGCGCACGGCCGGCACGGCGACCGGCCGTTCGAACACGAGGCGGAGGTGGTCGCGCTCGACGTCATCGTGTTCGACGACGGGAAGGCGGTGCCGATCGACGACGTTCCGCTGAGCGAGGTCAGCTTCCGCCCACCGACCGCGGCCTACCTGAAGGCGATCCCGCAGGCGCAGTTCGCCGCGTGGACCGAACTGGCGAGGGAGATCCGGCGCGCCGAGGCCGTGACCGGTGGTGCGCTCCCACCGGCGGAGTTCCCGGTCGCGGTGGCCGAACTCTACAACCGGCTGGACGAGGATCCTCTTGCCCGGCGCGGGCTTCGCGCGCTCGGTGCGGCCATCGGCGCCGACCGTCCGGACGAGTTCGACCGCGTGGTGGGGGCACTGGACCAGAACCGGGTGGCCGAGTACCTCCGCGACCTGTGGACGAGCACGCTCGGCACGCTCGATCCGGCGATGCTGCCCGCCGCCGACACACCGACCCTCTACGAAATGCCCGAGGGCACCTCAGCCGCGGAGATCGAGCAACGCAACAAAGCCCACCTCGCCCACGTGTCGCGGTTTATCGAGGCACTCTCGACGCAGGAGCAGAAGAACCTGGCCGAGGCGCGACCGGAGCTGTGGGCGCTGCTTCACTCCTGGTACGGCACGGGCGAGTCGTTCACCGAACCGAGCGCGCCCTACCTCCGGCGCCGCGGCCTGCGGCCCGTGCCGAACGCGCTGGACGAGCGGTTCCGTGCCAAGTTCAAGAAGGACGGCGACGGGCAGTTCCCGCTGCACCCGGACCCGGCGAAGTGGGTCAAGGACTTCTGGACCCCGGGCGCCGGTGGCCCCGAAGTGGGTCTCAAGGCCCGCCTGACCTTCCGCTACCGGAACCCGCGCCTGCCCGCACCGGACACCATCGAAGGCTACGACGGCGTCGAGCCCCACGGCGCGGAACTGGGCGGGCTCGGGCGTGTCGAGCAGGTGACGGGTGAGCGTTTCCGGCGCTGGGGCGACTGGGATGGGGCGTACAGGAGGATCGTAACAGCGCTGCGGGATGCGGGCGGCGGTGCGATGGCCCATATCGTGCACCACTCGGGCAAGGACGTCATCGGCTACGTCGTCGCCTTCAACCACGGCGGCGACATCACCTTCCTTGCCAAGGAGGGGGTGCGCACCTGGCGCGGGGAGATCACCACCGCCAGTCCCTTCGACTTCCCGGAAACGGAAATCTCGTTCCTGGTGGAAAGTGTGGACGGCTCGCCGGTTCGGCTGTCCAGCCGGTTGAGCGAGCTGAGCTCGGTGCCGCCGACCGCTCCGTACCTGCCGGCCGTACCCGACGAGCGCCTGTTCACGTGCCTGAGGCTGGGTGCCGCCGCGCTGGTGGGTGCGCTGCCCGAACCGCGCGGCCTGACCCCCGAATCGGCCGAGATTCACCGGGGGCTGTCCGACCGGCGTGCGCTGGGTCAGTTCGCCGTGTGGTTCGAGCTGGCCGGCCGGGATGCCGGGTTGTTCCAGCGGGCGCTGGACACGTTCGCGGGGCGGCACCCGGATGTCCAAAGTGGACTGATCGAGGACTGGGAGACCGGCCTGGGCACGATGCTGCCGCGCGTGGCGGAGGATGCCAGGGTCAGTCCGGGTGAGCTCCCGGCAGTCCTCGCCCAGCCCGTGCGGGGCGGGCTGAAGTTCGAGGACGAGGCGCTGGCCCGCTTCGCCGAGCACTCGCCGGTGGTGGCGGAGTACCTCCGGCGCCACGGGGTCGCGCGGGACGAGCATGGCGTGCTCGACCTCACGGCCCTGCGCCCGGCTGCGTCCGGCGAGCCCATCCCGGTGAACTCGCCGTGGCCGGCGCCCGGCACACCCGAGCCGGCACGGGTGAAACTGGAGGCCGACCAGCGTGCGGCCCGGCAACGGTTCGAGCGCGAGCGTCCGGAGGCCGTGGGCCTGCTGGCGACGCACGAGTTCTACTACACGCCGGACCGGACCGCGATGATCCTCGTCGACCGGGCGCTGGTGGACCTGATCGAAACAAAGTTCTGGCCAAGCGATCGGCATCACCCGGCGAGCCCGTACCGGGTCGTACACATTCCGTCGCTGGACGGTGCCTTGGCTTCCGTGGTGACGATCCGGGCTGGTCAGGTGCTGCGCGGGCTGAGAGAGAAGCGTCTCCCGGCCGAAGAGGTGAGGCGGTTCAGCGAAACCGAATACATGGCTCACCAGTACGGCGTGGCCGCGGACGGCGACGGTTACCGGCCGACGGAACGGAAGGCCTTCAGTGTCACCGGCGCGATACCGGGACCAAACGAGATGGCATCGGCCATCGTGCACGCGAAGGTCCTGGAGCTGGGCCAACCGGGAGCTGGCACACCGGATCTCGCGATGATCGTCACGGCGATCTCGGGCCGCCCGGCCACACGCACCCCGGTGACCGGCAGCGAACCGGACAGCAGGTTCCTTGACCTGCTTTGCCGCCACGCCGAGGCCGGCCTGCCGGTGTGGGTCGACTCGGGCATCGACTACCGCGGGGTCACCACGGTCCTGCCCCGGCTGGATGGCGAGGGGTGGCTTCGGTTCCGGTTTCTCAACGACTTGGTGCCCGACCGGCTGCGCCTGGACGATGTCCATTCCGGGCCCCGGGTTCGCGACGAATTGGTGCGCGACGGCAGGCGGCACGACGAGCTGGCATCGGACGAGTTCCTGTTCTGGCTGCGCCTGGAAGCGGCCACGCTGGTCCATATTGTCCTGCCGGACGACGAAAACCCGGACTCCGGTGGGGGCATGCCGCGCCCGATGCCACCCGGCCCCCGGCCGCGCGGCCCGGTCCTGGACCCCCGCGCGCTTGAGGGCCGCATCGATGAGCCGGGCATCGACCCCGTGGCCCCGGTGACCCACCGGAAGGGGCGTCGCCCCGACGTCGAGGGGGGCATGACCGCACACCGCTTCCCGCCCGGCGGCGGTGGACGCGAGCTACCCGGCGCCCAGCCGCCGGCTCGCCACGCGCAGTCGCCGGTCCCCGAGGCGCCGACGACCGCGCGCGCCCAGCCGGCCATCCAAGCCCGGCAAGTTCCGGAAACGCCGCGGCCCGAGTTCGCCGAGGACCGGCAGGCGCTGCGGGACGCCACCGAACTACGCAGGCTGGTCCTGGCGCTGCGGGACGGCATCGAGGAACTGTTCCAGGCCGTGCGTACCCCGCCGGCCGACGAGTCCGGCCTGCTCGCGATGATCGAGCTGGGCCAGGCGGTCGGCCAGTTGCTGGCGGCCGTCGAGGACCGTGCCGAGGAACTGGCCGAACGGGCACCGGATCTCGCGGATCGGCATGAGCGGCCGTCCGATCCGGGCTTCGCCGGTGTGCGGACCGCGTTGGCCGCGCGCTACCGACTCCTGGAGGCCGCGCTGGTGGAGCTTCGGTCCGCGCGGCACGCGCTGGCCCAAGGCTCGTTCGACGAGCTGACCGGCTGGGCCGCGGAAATCGAGGAGGGCGAGCCGTCGCAGCTGCCGGAAACCCTGCCCGCCGGCGTGACCGGGCTGTGGGAGGCGTTCGACCACGCCGCGGCGGGGCTGGCGCCGGTGATCGAACAGCTCGCGGACACCCACGCCGAGTACCCGATACTGGCCGCGCCCGGCGAGACCATCGATCCGACGGCCGACTCCGAACGCCTGCTCCGTGCCACGATCGAACGGGGTCCCCTGCGCGCGCCACACGAGTACGGCGAGCGCGACGTGGCGGCGGTGGGGCATGCGCTCGACCTCGCGGCCCGGCAGTTCCGGCTGGTGTCGGAGCTTCAGCAGCTCGGCTATCCGGGCCGCCGCGCGGCGGACTTCGCGCACCTGGTGGGCGACGAGATCGCGCACCCGCGTGCCCGCGTGCTGGCGGGCGAGCTGGCCGAGGTCGAGCGGCGGCTTGTCCATCTGCTCAACGGCGACCCCGATGCACCGCGCGTGGACCACGGGCTCGGCCTGAGCGAGGTGGTCGACGGCAGCGCTACCCGGATGCGCCGGCTCCGGGAGATCGTGCTCGCGCATGAGCGGTTCCTGGACCGGCCCGGCAAGCTGGCCGCGCTGGACCTGATCGCCGAGCTGAGACAGCGCGCGGAACACCCCCTGCCGGGGATCGCGAACGCGCTGTTCCTGTTGAATACCAAGGACTTCGCCGGCCCGTCGGTCGTCGACTTCGATGGGCATCCGGTCACCTCGGTCACCGTCGAGCAGTCGAACGAGGCGCCGATCCGCCAATTCGATTTCCGGGTCGAGGAGGTCGACTGGGGCGACCCGATGGCCTCGCTGGAGCCCGAACTGCGGAACGTGCTGCGCATCAGCTGGCAGGTCAGGGAGTCCAAGTCCACCCTGCCGACGCTGAATCCGGGCGCCACCATCCAGCTCGTGACGACCGACGACCCGGACGCTCCGGCGGCCCGGCGCGCCGACTGGTTGCCGCACGGGTGGACGTCCGGCAGCCAGTTGGTCGTCGTGGTGCGGCGGAACGCCGGGGTCGAGGAACTGGAGCCGGCGCTGGCGGAGATTGTGCGCGGGCTCGTCGCCGAGGTCCGCACGACGATTCCACCGCTGCACACCTTCCGCCGCGTGACCAAGCTGGGCGCGGGCTTGGACGTGACGGGCTTCTCGCTCGGGACCGCCGCGACGGTGCTGCTCGGACTCGCCTCGTGGGGCGCGTCCGTGCCGATGGCAGTGGGCAAGGCCCTCACCACGATCTGGTCGTTCCTCGCCAACCCGACGGTCACGCAGCGCTTCCTTGCCAAGATGTCCCAGGCCATCGACATGAAGGCCAGACAGCACACCGCGCTGCGTGGTGCGTTTGGGCCAAGCGAGGAATCGTTGACCCGGCAGGCCGGCGAGACCGTCGAGGCGCTGGCGCCGGTGGCCGGGCGGCTCGGCGTCGCCGTCGGAGAGGCACCGGTCTGGGAGGCGCTGGACCGGCTCGACGACACGCAACTGGCCGCGTACGCGGATCGGGTGCCGAAGCTCGCCGCGCGGTTGGCGGACAAGCTGCGGGAGCTGTCGGAGGCTTTGCGGTCCTTCGGCGACGAGCAGTTCGACGAGAAGAACAAGGAGCGGGTGAACCTTTTCGACGAGCTGGCCCACGCGGAATTCATCGGGTACCTGCCGCGAAACCTGAAGCTGCTCAAGGTGATCCGGGACCTGCGTGGCATCCGCTGGGGGCCGCCCGGCAAGGCCGCGCAGGACGCGACGGAGCATGAGGAGGTCCACGACTTTGGCACGCTGACCGTCGAACTGGGCACCGGGGAGACCGTCACCATCCCGGTTTTGCTCGGCGTGTACCCCACGTCGTACTCGGTCTTCGTCGGTGGCGATGTGCCGAACCTGGAGCTGCGGTTCTGGCTGGGCATCTCGCCGAACCTGCACAAGCGTGACGACGCCGCGATCGAGGACGCACTGGCGGTGCAGATGGTCGACCTGTTGCTGTTCGGGTCAAGCATGTGGGCGCAGCCGGACCTGAGCGACGACGCCAAGACGTCGTTCGGCGGGCTGGCGTTCGAGCTCGGCGCGGCCCTCACCTTCGCCGTCTCCACCGGACGATGGGACGCCGTCGTCGCGCTCGCGCTCGGAAGCACCGGCGCGAGGGCGGGTAACCTGCGGGCCCACCGAGCCAACTTCCGCTATGTCACGCTGCACGATACGGTCAAGTGGGGCCTGGTCCGGCGGCGACTCGGCTTCCGGATGCTGGTCAGTTTGACCGCCATCCGCGCGTTGGGTAACCGGGTACTGCGCATGCAGACCTCGGCCATCGAGGTCGCCGGGCGCCTCCTGGAGCGGGCCGGTGTCCGCGAGCCGGTCGCCGTGCCCGAGGACCCCGCCGCACTGCTGGATATGGTGGCCGACGCGCTGCTGACGCATGCGAACGCCAGGCCGGATGTGCGCGAGGCGAACCTCGAACAGGGCACGCACGGGCCGGTACTGGCGATCACCACAGCGGAGGTGGGCCGGTTCCGGCAGGCGCCGCCGCGCGAGGTCCGGATCCAGCTCGGGGTGAGCCGGGAACTGCTGGGGCCCATCCCGATGACCTCGGACGGCCCGGTGCGCCCCGGGAGCTCTCGCACTCCCCGCATGTTCACCATGCAGCTGCCGGACCCGGAGACTTTGAAGGAGACCGGGACGTCGGTCGACGAGCTGATCGAGCTCGCCGTCGACGACTACGACACCGTGCAGGATCTCGCGGCCACGCACCATCCGCGGCCCTCCCTCCAGTTTGCCGCCGCCGAGGCCATCCGCGCGGCGGGTGGCGACATCCCGAACGCGCTCGCCAGCGCACAATCGGGGGACAGCTACAACGTGAGCAAGGACCTCGCCGGGGTCGCCACCGGGGCCGGGGACGGCGCGATGGCCATCCATCGCGAGCGGGCGGGACTGGCGAAGTGGGCCACCCAGATCCAAAAAGGACTGGATCCGACCTCGGCCACGCCCAGATCGCTGGACGTGTCGATGCGCATGCTGGCTCTCCGGGTGCACCGGCTGGAGCTGCTGCGCTGGGAGCGGGCGGGCCGCCACGGCCCCCCGCCGACGCACCCGGACCAACTGCTCAACGACTTCGAGCGCATGCGTTCCGACGGTGAACTCCTCAAGCGCATCCCCTACCTGGCCAAAGTGACGCGTGTCGACCGCGGCGGCTATCTCTTCTATATCGACCGGGTCGTCGACGCGGGTCCTGCGGAGATGAAGGCAAAGCTGCGGGGTACGCACCGCCAGCAGGTTCTGGTGCGGATCGTGCCCAGCCTGAGCGGGACGCCACCGGTGATGGTGGCCAACGCGACGGACTCGAGGTACCTCGTCGCCGGCGACGACATCGAGGCACTGCTGCCCAAACTGGTCACCATGGTGGCCAGGGAGCATCACGGGGAGGACGGCGTGCCGGGCCCGCTGGGCTTTCTCTGGCCGGAGCTGGGCTCGGCCAACCTGGGCCAGCTGCTCCGGCGGTATGCCATCGAGACCGTCGGGCCGCATCCGGACCCGGTAGCTCTCGGCGCCGCGACGGTGGCCGGCGTCATGTCCGCGGCGGTCAAGACCAGGGTGGGTACGTGGGAGGCCCGCGGGGTGGGACTGTCCAGCTCCACGTTCGAGGCTCGGTACCTCTACGGCGCCGAGTCGCCCTCGGCGGACCGCGACCAGCTGCACATGTACCTGACGAGGATCGCCGCGCGCCGCCTGGCCGAGCTGGCGGCGGACCTGGCCGAGTGACCGCCCGCATGGGGTCACTCCAGCCGTGCGGGACACCGGTGTCGTGGTGATATCAGACCACAGAGCCGTTATTCGGCCTCGAAGCCGCCGCGTTCTCGGGCGAGGGCGAGCCACTCCAGCCAGCTGACCCACTTGGGATCGGTTTCCAGGACGGCTCGTTGTTCAGCCGAGACTTGCGCGTAAGCCGCCAATGCCTCATCGATCTCGCGCGTGGTTACCAGCCACCGATCGTTCGATTCGAGTTTGAATGCGGGAATTCCGGTCTTCCCCGGGACGGTCTGTGACCGCCAGCGGAGGTGGGCCGACGCTCGGTCCGGTTGTGCCTGTTCGTTGTCGGGAGCGTTGGCCAGGATCGTCTCGGTTTCGGGCTCGGCCTGGTAGCCCATCCCGGTAAGCCGCATGTTCTCGTTGATGTCCCTAAAGCGGCGGTACGGGAACTTCGAGGGCCCGCGGCCAAGGAGACGGCAGAGGTTTTCCGCGCAGCCGGGGGCATGCGCGCAGGGTCGGCCGGAACCTTCGCAAGAGTCGAGCTGGTACCGAGCTGCGGCGACGTCGGCCAGTTCCAGATCGATTCCCACCCGGTGATGATCTTGCTTTGTCCGCCCCCGAGGCAAGTCGATTTCCGAGACGAGCGACAACGAGCCCGGAAAGTACGGAGTAGCTACGGAAACGCACGGAGGGCCCGTCGTGGAGCAGTCCTGTCAGGACATTTCTCGGTCGGACAGTGGCGGCGGGCCGGCGGCCGCGGTGAAGGCGGGGTCACCGTGGGCGCGGTAGTGCGGGACCGATACGACCCGCGACCCCGGATCGCGCACGACCGACGGCTGTTGGCGGAACTCCCCCCGTACGATGAAAGTGTCCGTGTCTCCTGGCGGGTTGCGGACTTGCACCGGGTTCCCGCTGTTGACCATCCATCGGGTGGCGCGAGAATCGAAGGCGGGAAGACAAGGAGGAAGTGGCGAGTGGACTACGGATGGCAACCGGCCGACGAGGCCGAAAGCGAGATGCTGGCGGCGTTGAAGGCCAACGACAGCCGGCGCTACGCCCGGCTGTTGCGGTCGGCCACGTTGTATATGCCGGCCCCGCCGGACCCCGGTTCGCCGTGGCCGCCGAGCCTGCCGCTGCCGGAGGGCAACCACGCGATCGTGTTCACCTCCACGGACGGGCTGGACTGGATACTCGGTGGGGTTGTGGAGACCTACACGGAGACCACCGTGGCAACGCTGGCCGAAACCCGGTCGCCCGACACCCAGCTCGTCGTCAATCCGGGGCTGCCGATCGGGGTGTTCCTCGGCCTCGGCGAGGTGGACGATCTGGCCGAGGGCCGGCAGTCGCTGGTGCCCATCGAGGACGTGCAGGACGCCATGGTCGACGAGGTGCTCGCGGAGGTCCGGCGGCTCGCGGTGGCCGAGCTGGGGGGAGACGCCGACGCCGCGTCCGAACTGAAACCGGCCAATCAGCTGGAGGAGCGGCTGCACGATGCGGTGTCGCGTTTGGACTTCGACGAGTTCCTGCTCGCGCTGATCGGGGCGGACGTCGTGCTCCCGGTCACCGAGCCGGTCACCGATCCACAGCGGATCGAACGGGACGACTTTCCCTGGCGCTTCCTCGGGGACGAGGAGTCTCCCGTCGTCCCGATGTTCAGCTCCGAACGCGTCCTCGACACGATCGCGGTCGGGAATCCGCCCCGGATCTCGGTGTCCTTTTTGGACGTCCTGGTGCACTGGCCGAGCAACGACCACGTGCTCTGCCTGAACCCCGGCACCAGCATCGAGCTGACCCTGCCCGGGGACAGCGTGCCGGAGCTGGTGTCCGCCCTGGCCGAGGCGGCCGCCGCCGGTGGGCCGGCGACCGGCGCCTGAGGTCAGGCCGTGCCGCGGACGGCCTCCAGCAGGTCGTCCAGGGTGAGGGTGCGCAGGTCGTCCCGGTCCGGCCGCCGCCCGAGCGTGCGCAGGCGGGACGACTGCGCCTTGCGCATTCGCTCCAGCAGCTTGCGGGCTTCACGGGCGTTGCCGAAGTTCTGGTCGCGCTCGATCTGGCTGAACCATTCCAGCAGCGCCAGGTCGAGGTTGTCGCCCAGCAGGTAGTCGTCGCCGGTGGCGAGGCGAGCGCTGATCTGGACCAGTTCCTCGGGGCTGTAGTTCTCGAAGTCCAGCGTCTTGGCGAACCGCGACGCGAGACCCGGGTTGGCGTCGAGGAATTTCTGCATTTCCCCGGTGTAGCCGGCGACGATGACCGCGACCTCGTCGCGGTGGTCCTCCATCAGTTTCACCAGGGTGTCGATGGCTTCCTGGCCGAAGTCGGCGCCGCCGCCGCTGGACCGGGACAGCGTGTACGCCTCGTCGATGAACAGCACGCCACCGCGTGCCTCGTCAAACACCGACGCGGCCTTTTCCGCGGTGTGCCCGATGTACTGGCCCACCAGGTCGCGCCGGGACACCTCCTTGAACCGCCCGTTGGGCAGGATGCCCAGTTCCTTGAGCAACTGGCCGTAGAGGCGCGCGACCGTGGTCTTGCCGGTACCGGGTGCGCCCGCGAACACCAGGTGGTTGCTCACCGTCCCGACGGAAAGACCTTCGCTGCGTCGCCATTCGTTGACCTGCAACTCGTCGATGAGCCCGCGGACCTCGGCCTTGACGCCGGCGAGGCCGATCATGCCGTCGAGTTCGCCGAGCAGTTTCTCGACGCCCTCGAGGTTTTGGTGGTTGCCGGTCGTCGCGACCGCGCCCACCACGGGCCCCTTCTTGCCCGGATCGGGTTCCCGGACCTCGGTGCGTGCCCCCTCGGCGAGGAGGATCTTCGGCACGGCGGTGTTTTCGATCCGGCAGTCCTCGATCAGGCCACCGCAACCGCGGCCGACACTGATCCCGACGCCCTGGGTGTCGTGCACCCAGCAGGTGCTGATCGTCGGCGAACTCTGGTCCGCCACCGCGATCCCGGCGTCGCCGGTCTGCGAGATGTCGCACCGTTCCAGGCTGGAACCGCCGGCCTGGTACATGTACACGCCGCGGAAACCGCATCCGGCCAAGGTCGAGTGCTGGATGGTGACCCGGGCGCCCAGCCGCAGGATCACCCCGTCGTCCACAATGTCCCGGACCTCGCATCGATCGATCACACCGTCGGAATCCTCCACGAGGATCCCGCACTGGGCACCGGTGACCTGCGTGTTGCGGACCTCGATCCGCCCCGCGCCGGCCACGTCGATCGCGGCCGCGTACCGGGCTTCGGCCGCGCATTCGACGATCTTCGCCTGGCCGCCACGGATGCGGATGGCCGCGTGGTCCGAGGATTTCAGCGTGAGCCCGATGAGTTCGACCTGGCTGTCGGTGGTGGAAAGCGCCGGCTGGTCGGGGAACGGCGAAGTGATCGTGACGCTGCCCGGTTCTCGTGCCGACAGGACGACATGCTGCCCGACGATGCTGATGGGCTCGTCGTAGCTACCGGGCGCGATCGAGATGACGGCCCCTCTGTCGGCGGCTTCGAGCGCGTCGCGGATCGTGGGCAGGGCGCCGCGCTGGTCGGGTGCGACGAAGAGAGTGCGTGCCATGATTTCCGTTGGGGATCGGGGGCTTAGGGTCTATGGATATAGAAGGTACCGCAGGAGGGCAAGAACGCATGGAGTCCGTTTGGCAGCCGGCCAACGAAATCGAGCGTGAACTGGTGCGCGCGCTCGAAGAAGAGGACAGCAAGCGGTACGCGGAGATCGTGTTGTCGGCCCCGCTTTACCTGCCCGTCCTGCCCGAGTCCGGAACACCGGAGTGGCATGAGCTGATGCGCCTGCTGCCGATGGACGATCCGCATGTGATTGCGTACACATCGGCGGAGACGCTGGCGGAGGTGCTGGGACGGTTCACCCGAGGGCATGTCGAGACCACCTACCACGCGATGGCCGCGGGCTGGCCGCCCGAAGCCGGCCTGAGCCTGGCGCTCAATCCCGGCCTGCCGATTGGTTTCGCCGGCTCGGTCGAGGCGATCTACCAGCTGGCCGAGGGCCGCGAATCGCTGGTGGCCATCACCGATCTGCAGGACGCTGTGCTCGCCGAGGCGCGCACCCAGATCCGGCAGGGAGTTCTCGCCGAACTCGGCGGAGGGCCGCCGGAGTCCGCACCGGCCAATCCCCTGGAGAACGAACTGGCCGAGGCAATCGGCAAGCAGGACCAGGAGGGGTACCTGGCGGCGCTGCTGGGTGGTCAGGTCGTGGTCCCGACCACCGAGCAGGTGCCCGGCCCCGCCGCGATCGACGCACCCGGTTTTCCCTGGCAGGTCCGGAAAATCCGGGACCTGCCCGTGATCACCCTGTTCTCGTCCTCGGCGATGATGGCGCGCATCGCGCCGTCGGTTCGGCACAGCCTCGTCGTACCGTTCCTCGGCGTGATCGGGAACTGGCCGGACGACGAGCACGCGCTGTGCTTCAACCCGGGTGCCGACAGCGAGCTGATCCTGACCGGTGACGGCGTCATGGACCTGGTCGGGCAGGTGGCCGAGGTGTTGCAAGCAGAGTCCGGAGCCGGCAGATAGATGCACGAGCCGGCGGCCCGGAAGCCACTGCCGCCCTGGTGACAACGGCTTCCGCGGCTTCCGCGAGGTCAGACCGCGGCCGCCCACGGCACGTCCGTGGCGTGGCGTGGCAGGGAGCGGGGCACGAGGCGGAACGAGACGGGCTGGCCGGGACGGGCCTGGGCCAGCACCGGCAGGTCACCGGACAGTACGACGCCGATCACCGGGTATCCACCGGTCACCGGGTGGTCGGCGAGGAACACCAGCGGCAGGCCCGACGGGGGCACCTGGATCGCGCCCGGCACCATGCCCTCGCTGAGCAACTCGCCGGTACGTGCACGGGTCAGCGGCGGACCGGCCAGGCGCACACCGACGCGGTTGCTCTCCGAGGTCACCTCGTAGGTGGCCGTCGACAAGGTCCGCAACGCTTTCCCGGTGAACCAGTCGTCGCGCGGGCCGGGTATAACCCGCACGATCAGCGCTGTTCCGGCCGGCCCGGGCACCGGCGCGACCGCCACCGCAGGTGGCGGCCCGCACTCGTCCCGGCCGATGGGCAGCACGTCGCCTTTGCTCAGCACCGCCGGCCCCAGTCCCGTCAGCAGGTCCGTGGACCGCGAGTCGAGGACCTTGTCCACGCCGATCCCGCCGCGCACGGCCAGGTAGGTGCGTAGCCCGGTCGACGGCGTGCCCAGCGTCAACTCCGCGCCCGGCCAGACGGTGAACGGAGCGTTCATCGCCTGGCCCGCTCCGTCGCGCCGGATCGGGCACGGCGCGCCGGTCACGACGACTCGCGCCGCCCGCCGGAACCGCAGCACCAGCCCGCCGAAGGTGGTCTCCAGAACCGCGGCACCGTCGAGGTTGCCGACGAGTCGGTTGGCCAGCGCCGCCGACCACCGGTCGGCCGCCCCGGATCCGCAGACCCCCAGGGCGGCCAGCCCCGGACGGCCCAGATCCTGCACCGTGGTCAGTGGCCCCGGCCGCACCACCTCGATCATCGAGCCTCCCGGAAGCGGACGCGAGTACCCGGCCGCAGCAGGGCCGGCGGATGCCGGGCCGGGTCCCACAGCGAGACCTCGGTCCGGCCGAGCAACTGCCAGCCACCCGGCGATGGCCACGGGTAGATGCCGGTGAACTCACCGGCGATGGCGACCGTCCCGGCCGGCACATGCGTTCGGGGCGTGGCCCGGCGCGGTAGGTGCAGTTTCGGGTCCAGCCCGGTCAGGTAGCCGAACCCGGGAGCGAACCCGCCGAACGCCACCGTGTACTCGGCGGCGGTGTGCAGCTCGACGACTCCGTCCCGGCCGAGGCCGGTGTGCCGGCCGGCCTCGGCCAGGTCGGCCCCGTCGTAGTACACCGGGATCTCGATCAGCTCACCGCGCATCGTCTGGGCGGGCACCGGTTCGGTGCCCGCCAGCACTTCGGCCAGGTCCTCGGCCGGGATCACCGTCGGATCGAAGCGCACCAGCAGGGTGCGCGCCGCCGGCACCAGTTCCGTCACGCCCTCGGGGCGAGGATCGGACAGTGCGGAGTACAGGCCGAGCACCGTGTCGATTCCGTCGGTGTCGATGAGCAGCGCCTGATCCCCGCATTGCAGGATGTTCACCGTAGCGCTTCCACCGTCTCCGACGGAACCACAATCGTCTCTTCCGGCGCCTTGCGGCTCAGGGCGACACCAATGCCGGTCGCCACCGCGGTCACCACCACGTAGAGCGCCACCACGACCCACGAACCGTAGCTGGCGAGCAGGGCGGTGAAGACCAGCGGTGCGACGGCGCCGCCGAGCACCCCGGCGAGGGTGTAGGCGAGCGAGCTGCCGGTGTAGCGCAGGCGTTCGGAGAACTGTTCGGTGATCAGCGCGGCCTGCGGGCCGTAGAGCAGGGCGTGGATGGCCAGCGCGACGACCATGCCGACCGCGATCGCCAGGTAGGACCTGGTGCTCGCCATGGGAAAGAAGACGAACGGCCAGACGGCCGCGGCGATCGTGCCCACCAGGTACATCGTGCGGCGGTTGACGCGGTCGGACAGCGCACCCGCAGCCGGCATCAGGAACAGCTGGAACGCCGACCCGATCATCACCGCGGTGAGGCCCTGGCTACGGCTCATGCCCAGCTCACTGGTCATGTAGGTGAGGACGAAGACGGTGAACAGCGAGTACAGGACGTCCGGGCAGATGCGGACCAGGATGCCGGCGATCAGGGCTCGCGGCTCGTGCTTGAAGACCTCGGTCAGCGGGGCCTTCGGCTTCTCGCCCTGCTCGGCGATCTTCTTGAAGACCGGGGTCTCCTCGAGCTTCGTCCGCAGCCACAGGCCGAACAGCACCAGGAGAGCGGACAGCAGGAACGCGATCCGCCAGCCCCAGGACTCGAACGCGGCCGTGGGTATCGTCGCGGCCAGCAGTGCGATGACACCGTTGGCCAGCAGGTTGCCTGCCGGCGGGCCGATCTGGGCGGCGGAGGCCCAGAATCCGCGCTTGTTCGGATCACCGAACTCGCTGGACAGCAGCACGGCGCCGCCCCATTCACCGCCGACACCGACACCCTGCGCGAAGCGCAGCAGCACCAGCAGCGCGGGTGCCCAGCCGCCGATCGCGGCGTGGGTCGGCAGGATGCCGATCAGGAAGGTGGCGACACCCGCCAGCAGGAGGGTATAAACCAGCACCTTCTTGCGCCCGAGGACGTCGCCGAGGCGGCCGAAGACGAACCCGCCGAGCGGGCGCGCTAGATACCCGACCGCGTAGGTGGAGAACGCCGCCATGGTGCCGGCCAGGCTGTCTCCCGAGGGGAAGAACAGCTTGCCGAACAGCGTCGCGGCTGCCACGGAGTAGGCAGCGAAGTCGTAGTACTCGAGGGTGGTGCCCGACAGGCTTGCCACGAACGCGCGGCGCAGGGAGCGCTTGTCCGTGGTCTCGGTTGACTCGGTCATCAGGACGTCCGTCCATTGTAGGGAGTGAGGTAGGTCGTGAAGGTAAGTATTGTTCAACGATCAGTCAATACTTTCAGGGAACATGAGCGAGTGTCTCGAAGCGCTTGGATCGACTTTTCGGTGGATAGTCGCAGGTCGGAACGTCATCCGAGCCGCTGATTAAGTTTCGGTTACACGGCTCGACTCTTGATGAACCGCCAGGCTCGAGTGGACACCCGAGTCCACGGGCTGATGAACCGCCAGGCCCGAGTGGACACCCGAGTCCACGGGCTCGATGCTCAGCACCGTTCTCGAATCGCCAGGCGCGAGCTGGTGCAGTGCGCCGTGCTACGGGCGACCACCAGCCCGCCGGGGAACAAGCTGCAGACGGCCGAGGCTGCGGTTGCCGACGGGCAGGACGCCAGGAACATCTCCCCGTCCTTCGAGGCGCGCATTCTCAACTGAGAAGGGAGAAGCGGATTCGCATGCCAGGCCGCGCCTGGGCTGCCTTGTCCACATCGGACGACACGACGACGGCGATGACGGGGTAGCCGCCGGTAGCCGGGTGGTCGGCGAGCACGAGCGTCGGCCGTCCCGACGGCGGAACCTGCAAGCAGCCGGGCACGACCGCATCGCTGCCGGCTTCCCACTTCTCGCGATGGGCCAGCGGCGGTCCGTCAAGCCGGATCCCGATGCGGTTGCTTTCCGTGGTAACCGTGTACGGACTCGTCAGCAAGGTTTTCAGCGCGGTTTCCGTGAACCATTCGTGGCGGGGCCCCGCAATCACGCGAAGGGTCAACTCGTCACCGGCCGGAATCGCCGGTGGCGTGAAATCGACCGGCGGTGGTGCCGGCGGGGCCGGCCCGATGGGCAGTTCCGTTCCCGGCCGCAGCGGGTCCGGCCCCAGTGCGGACAGGAGGTCGGTCGACCGCGAACCCAGCACCGGCGGCACATCGATGCCGCCGGCAACGGCGATGTAGGTTCGCACGCCGATTTCGCGCCGGCACAGTCGCAGCGTCGCACCGGCAGGCACGGTCAGTACCGTGTTCATTTCTCCTTCGGCACGGCCGATTGTGATCCCGCAAGGCGCGCCCGTCACCGCGACCCTGAGCTCACCACGCGCACGGGCGCTGAATCCACCCCAGGTGACCTCCACCGCGGCAGCCCCCTCGTGGTTACCCACGAGGCGGTTGGCAAGCCGGAGGGAGCCCCGGTCCGCGGCGCCGGAGGTACCGATGCCGATGCTGGCGAATCCGGGCCGGCCCAGGTCCTGGACGGTCGCGAGGGTACCGGGGTTCTCGACGAGGAGGCGACGGGAAAACCGGAACTCGGCGGGCCAACGTCCTGACATCGCTCGTCGTCTCCTCACGGTGTCCGTGCCGCGAGCCAGGCCGTGTTCTGCAAGTCCGGTCTGCATCAACGGCAGCTGAATTTCGACCCATGTCAGTACTTGCCGGTGCCGGGCGGGCCGGGGAAGACCACCGTCCTCTTTGGCGGCAACGAGATCCAGGGTGCCGGGGTAAGCGATGATGTCCCGGTTGAGCCCGCGGGCGTGGTCGAACCCGAGCTTCTCCAACGACTTTCGGCTGGGAAGCGGGCGGCGCGGATGCGGACCTCTCCGCCGTGCGACTCGCGGGCGGCAACCGCGCGTTGCGGACAGGCCACCAGAAATTCCTTGTGGGTTCACCGATTCCGCCCGTGCCCGCCCGGCCGGCCGAGCGGGCACGGGCAACGTGGGTCCTTTGAGTACCCGGGTCGGGTAAGCGATTTCGGCGGTGAGGTCTCGCGCTGTTGCGCTTCTCTTTGGTCGTGGTCGCCATTACGCCACCCCGTCATCGATCTCACTGATGCTCACCCGCCGTCGACAGCGAGCAGAGCGCAGTGACAATGCGGCTTAGGAAGCCACCTTGAGATTCGTCGCCGCTCTTGTCGGTCGCTTGCAGTGCAACCTGGACATGTCGCGTCCCAGTGGTACTGAAACGCGCGAGCGGGGCAGAGGCTTGGCTGCCCCCCTCCGCGTCCGCGGTCTGGGCACGGCAACTACAACGCAGCTGTCGCACGACGTCTCGCGCGAAGTCACGACGCCCGTCTCGTGGTCGATGACGGTCTCCAGGCTCCGGCCGTCTGCGCTACCGCAGGTTTCGCACCGCATCGTCATGCCGGTCAATGTACGGATTGTTGAACGATCCGGCAAGACTTTTGTTGATCCGATTGGCGTACGCGTCGACGACCTGGCTATTTGTGAGCTTCGGTCCGTTTCGGGGCAGTCCTGGCCCGGGTGGACCGACGCTTCCCCACCATGCGGATCCGGAGGAGCCGGCCCCACTCCTCGCGCCGCTTGGTGGCCGTCCGTTTCCGCACGAGGCGGCGGCGTGGGGTGTCGCGAGCCAGTGTCTTTCTGTTGGCGCAAGCTTCACAGGACACCTCTCGCGACGTCACGAGGCCGGTGTTGTAGTCGATCAGGGGCGCCAACAGCCAGCCGTCGTTGCCACGGCTGCCGCAGATCTGACAGGGGGAGGTCATCTCGCTCACGACTTCTCCGTCTTCTCGGGAGTGTGTCCAGTGTGCCCGCCGACGCTTGCGGATCGGAGGCGTCGTCGGCGGCAGAGTTGAGCTGGAACCGCACGTCAGGGGTTCCGCTGGGCCAGGCGTACGGATCGGCTACGGGGTCATTCGAAATACACTTTGGACTTCTGTGGCAGCTGGCGATCCTCGTCGCGGAAGTCTTCGAGATCGGTGATGGTCAACCGGCTGTGCTGGCCGCGATTGTTCACTATGGACATTTCGGATGCGGTGCCGGCCGCGCTGGCAAAACGAAAAACCGCGCGCCGGAGCATCGCTGCGTCCGCCGGTTCAACCGTCGCCCGGCCGGCCAGATCGCGACGCTCCGGAAGCCGAACGCTCATCGGGTGCGAAGTTCCCCGCGCGTTTCGCGAGGGGAACAGCCGAAGTGTTTCCGGTAGGCGTGGCTGAACGCGCTCGGCGAGGTGAAGCCGACGGAGGCCGCGATGGCGGCGATGGTCTTGTTGGCCAAGGCCGGGTCGGACAGCCGAACGCGGGCCAGGCCCAGCCGTTCACCGCGGATCAGTTGGGTGGGTGTGGTGCCCTCGCGGGCGAGCACGGTCTGGATGTAGCGGGCTGACCAGCCGACGGCCGAGGCGATCGCGGTGATGGACAGGTTGGGATCCGTCGCGTGCTTGCGGATGTAGCGCCGGACCTGCTGGACCACCGTGGCCCCCGCCGAAGCCGTGGGCGGCCGGTCCGCTCCGTCCCTGGCCAGGCAGATCAGGTCGACCACCCGGTCGCAGGCCGCGTCGAAGTCGGAGCCGGACAGGTGGTCGCGCTCGCCGAGCAGGCTCACGATCAGCTCCCGGCTCACCCGGCCCAGACCCTTGCCCCCGAACATGCGGTGACCACGGATCCCGTATGGACCAAGCCGGTGCTCGATACGTTCGGGCGGAATGATCAGGGTGAGGGCGGCTGCGTCGGCGGGGTGGGCCACCTTGAACGGGACGTCGATCGAGACGAGGATCATCTCGCCGGGCCGGAGCAAGGACAGGCGGTCGTCCCGCCCGATGTGCAGGTCGCCGCTCAGGGGCACGATGAGTTCGTAGTGGCCGCGGGAGTCGCGGCGGACATCGCGCGCCCGGCGGGTGATGACCTCGGCGTCCCCGGTCCAGGCGATCAGCTGGTACGCCGAGGTGCGCTGGCGGAGCAGACGCGCCCGGTAGTCGTCCACATCGAACTCGAAGTCGAGTCTGCCGTGCGCCTGGCAGCACCAGTCCCGCCACGCCTCCCGCGCCGCGGCGCCGACGGTGGCGCCGTTGCCCACGGTCAGACCGTCCAGGTGGTACATCGTGATCACCTCCGGCCGCATTCGTATCGGAGCATAAACGCGGGGAAGGCGCGTTGACGACAGGACTCTGCGCCGTTACGAATGACGGGCACACCCGTGACCGGTTTCAATGCCTGCATACCAATCGGGTAACGACAAGACGGAGGAAGGCATGCCGCCCAGCATGGTGGAGACCGGAACAACGAGCGATGTCTACTAAGTACGCCCGCTGCTGCCCGGTTCACGATGCGGCTGGACATCGGTGATCGCAGGACTCAGACTCACACCTGGCACCGCTCGGCTTCGCCCACCAGCAGCTCGGTGATCTCGCCGAGGCCATCAGGTGTTGCCACCGCGCGATCGAGCTGTACTGGGAGGTCGAGACCGAACTCTACGAAAGCCGCACGTTGAACCGCATCGGCGAGCTCCACTTTCTCAGGGTGAAACCCGCCAAGCCGGCAACGCGTGGCAGCGGGCGCTCGGCGTCCGGAGAGGAGCCCGGGCTGCAGCGGAGGAGGTCCGCCGCAAGCTCGTCCGGCCGGCGGCGCGAAGCGCTTACCAAGCGCCCTGGGAGAGCGCTATGGCATGATCGATTTCAGTCTGGGGGCACCCGCACGGGTGGTTAGACGTTGGTGCTTTTCCTGACTGAGGGCGTGATCGAATGGCTGTTGGTCGCTACGGACGGCTGGCGGGGATGATCCGGGGGTTCCGGCGTCGTGCCGGTTTCACCCAACGGGAGACCGCGGAGCTCGCCGGCCTGAGTGTCGGCGCGTTGCGCGACATCGAGCAAGGGCGGGTCTCGCGACCGCGTGCGTCGACATTGAGGCGGCTGGGAAACGTCCTTGAGCTCTCCCGTGTCGAGCGCGCCGATCTCATGCGCGAAGCCGAGGACGAGCCGGACGTGGCCGATGGCTTGCGGGTCGAGGTACTGGGACCGCTGCGGGTGTGGATCCATGGGGAGACCGTTGAGCTCGGATCGGAGACACAGCGGCTCCTGTTGGGGATGCTCGCGCTGTCCCCGAACGTCCCGGTGATGCGGGACGCGCTGGTCGAAACGCTTTGGGGCGCACAGTCCGGTGGGGGCAATGTCGATTCCTTGCAGTCCCGGGTTTCCCGGCTTCGCCGGCGGCTGCAGCCAGGCGGGACTGACTCCGAGTCTTACGGGGTGCTGGTCTCCGAAGGTGGCGGCTACCAGTTGACGGTGGCCGACGGACAGCATGACATGCTCATTTGTCGACGGCTCGTGACGCAGGCCAGGCGCGCCCGGGAGGCCGGAGAACTGACCGAGGCGTGCCGGCTTTTCGCCGGCGCGGTCGCGCTGTGGCGTGGCGACCCCTTGGCGGGACTGCCCGCGTTGCAGTCGCACCCGACCGTCGTCGCCCTGGTACGCGACTACCGGACGCTCGTCGTGGAATACGCCGAGACCGCCTGCGAACTGGGGCGGTATCGCGATGTGCTGCCGCTGTTGCAACATGCGGCCGAGGCAGATCCTTTCCACGAAGCAGTCCACGCGAAACTGATGATCGCGCTGGCCGGCAGTGGGCAGCAAGCGGCCGCGTTGAGTGTCTTCGACAGCTTGCGGCGGCGGCTCGTGGAGGAGATGGGCGCCGACCCCGGAGCGGAACTGACCGCGGCCTACCAGCAGGTTCTGCGGCAGGAGGTGTCCGGGCCGGAAACCGCTCCCGTGGCGGCGTATCGGCAGTTACCGCCGGACATCGCCGATTTCAGCGGCCGGGACGAGCAGTTGCGGGAGATCGGCGCAAGCCTGTCGGTCCCGGCTGGTGGCACCGCCGTGACCATTGTCCAGATCGAGGGCATGGGCGGCGTGGGCAAGACCAGACTGGCGATCCACCTGGCGCACCGGTCGCTCACCACCGGCCGCCACGGCGATGTCCAGCTGTACGTGGATCTACGAGGGCATGCGGATCAACCGCCGGCGGATCCGTCGGCGGTGCTGGCTTCCTTCCTGCGGTTGCTCGGTGTCCCCGGAGACCAGATTCCCCCGGGGATCGACGAGCGGGCATCGCTGTACCGGGACCGGCTTTACGGGACGAACGCGCTGGTCCTGCTCGACAACGCGGCCGACGAGAACCAGGTGCTGCCGTTGTTGCCGGCCGGGCCGGCGAATCTGGTGCTGATCACCAGCCGTCGAACGCTGGCGCTCGACGGCGCGCGGACGTTCCCGCTGGACGTGTTCACCCCGGCCGAGGCCGGGGAACTGCTGGCCAGGGTGGTGGGCGCCGAGCGAGTGGCGGCGGAGCCGGAGGCCGCGTCTCGGGTCGTGGAGTTGTGTGGCCGATTACCGCTCGCCGTCGCACTGGCGGCGCGACGGCTACGATCCCGCTCGGCGTGGACGATCGCCGATTTCGCCACGCGGCTCGAACAGGCCGACGACCGGCTGAATGAGCTGGCCGCGGGCAGTCGACGCCTGCGTGCCATGTTCGACCAGTCGTACCAGGCGCTGTCCGGCGACGAACAGCGGGTGTTCCGGCTGCTGGGGCTGCATCCGGGCGAGGACTTCGCGCGGGATTCAGTGGCCGCGCTCGCCGCGCTGCCCCCCTCGCAAGCGCAACATCTGCTGGACCGGCTCGTCGACGAGAACCTGGCCGCGGTCGTCGCGCGAGGGCGTTACCGTGTGCATGGTCTGGTCCGTGAGTACGCCCGCGCCCTCGCGCACGAGATCGATTCTGAGGAGCGGCGGCACGAAGCGCATACCCGCCTGCTGGATTTCTACCTGCGCGAGACGGCCCGGGCGGCGCACCTGCTCACAGTCGGCGAGGAACTGATGCGCATCGAGTCTTCACACCTGCCGAATTCGTCGTCCAGGGACGAGACCTGGCGGTGGCTGGAAACCGAGTGCGCCTGCCTGGTCGGCGCCGCCGAGTTTGCCGCCAGGAACGGGTGGCGAACGCACGCTCGCCGGCTGATCGGCTTTCTGCGCCAGTGCCTGAGCTGGACCGGATGCCACCCGGACCCGGACTGGATGAGGAACCAGGAAAGCGCGCTCCCGGCGGCCCTGGCCGCCGGGGATTCCACGGGCGCCGCGCTGACGCACGAGTTGGCCGCCGCGGCGTGCCTGCATCGCGGGCGGACCGAGGAGGCTCGCGGGCATCTCTTGCTGGCGTTGGAACTTCACCGTGAGGCGGGTTTCAAGTCGTTCGAAATCGGCCCACTGGAAGGGCTGATCGTGACCTGCTCCAGGCTTGGCGAGTTCGCCGAAGCCCTTCGCCACGCCAACCGAGCGCTGACGCTGTGTACGGAGCACGCCCCGCAGCTCGAAGCGACTGTTCTCGGCTCGGTGGGACACGTCTTGACCCTCCTCGGCCAGTTCGACGATGCGATGGGCGTCTTCCGGAAGGCACTCGCGCTATCCCGGCAGGCCGGCAGCGCCGACGGGGAAATCCGCGCACTGGCCGGTATCGGTGACCTGCACCGGCGAATGGGATGCCACACCGAGGCGATCGCCGAGCTGGAGCGGGCGCTGGTCCTGGGCCACGAGGCGGTGCCCATCACGGAAGTCGCTCGTTCACGGCACGTGGTGGGCAACGTCTACCGAGGGCTGAGCCGGTTCGATGCCGCGCTGGCGAACTTCAGCGCGGCGTTGCGGTTCGTGCGCGTGACGGACGCGACGGACGCGACGGTGATGGAAAGCGCGGTGCTGGTCGATATGGGCGCCACCTACCGGGAGATCGGGAACCTCGCACTGGCGTCCGATCTGGTCGACCGGGGCCTGCGGCTGGCGATCGCCCGGCGCGAGCGCTATCAGGAAGCCCGCGCGCTCCACGAACTCGCCGAGCTGCACCGGTGCGCCGCGCGTGTTGAGCTGGCACTGGACCACTGGCGGCAGGCGCAAACGCTGTTCGAAGAACTTGGCACGCCCGAGGCAGACGAGCTGCGTCCGCTCATCGACGATTCCGCTTGGGGTATCGCCTGCGTCGTCGGCACCGAGCACTCGAGACTCGCGGGCTAGTTCTTCACCAAGCCCGCGACGGCGCCGTGGATGTAGTAGCGCTTGAAGCGGAAGAACAGCACGGCGACCGGGATCGTCGACAGCAGGGCCGCGGTGGGCTTATGCGGCCACCGCGACGCAGGCGAGGTGCGCTGACACCGCTCGCGCCCACGTTTCGGGCGCCCAGGGAAACCGGCGGCGATGAAGAAGCCGCCGCGCCGACGGCGGCTGCCGGGAGTTCCTCGTCGGCTCCGGTGACCTTCGTGGACCGTTCGCATGCGCTGAATCGCTGGTAAAGCGCCCTGCGCTCGATGCTACCGGCTGGTAACATGTCGTCGGCATATCGAAAACCGCATACGGGCCGGCAACACCACACTGCCTTGACTGGAAGGCATGACCTACAGCGAACCGGCACGAACGGCGGCCCGCCGCACCCGATCGCTGGCGTCCTCGTTCTCCTCGGCCGTCCCGGCAACGGGAATCACGATTTATGGATGCGGGCCGGACGAGGCCGTCCTGTTCCGAGAGCTGGCGCCTCGCTTTGGTGTGCTGCCGACCATCACCGAGGCCGCGGTATCCGAAGCCAATATCGACCTGGCGTCCGGAAATCGATGCATCAGTGTCGGTCACAAGACTCGAATCACAAACTCGACGCTGCTCGCTCTTGGGCAAGCCGGCGTGCGTTACATCTCCACCAGAAGCATTGGGTTCAACCATATCGATGTGGAATACGCGGAGAGTGTCGGGATTTCCGTCGAAAACGTCACCTATTCTCCCGATAGTGTGGCTGATTACACGTTGATGTTGATGCTGATGGTGGTGCGAAACGCGAAATCCATTGTCCGGCGTGCCGACGTTCATGACTACCGGTTGAACGATGTACGCGGGAAAGAGTTGCGCGACCTGACCGTCGGGATCGTTGGGACGGGACGCATCGGCGCGGCGGTCATGGACCGGCTGTGGGGTTTCGGCTGCCGGATGCTGGCCTATGACAAAAACCCCACGATCTCTGCCGACTACGTTCCTCTCGACGAGTTGTTGCAGCGGAGCGATATTGTGACGCTCCATACGCCGCTCAACGCCGGTACACGCCATCTCCTCCATCGTCGACGTATCGAGGAGATGAAGCACGGCGCTTTCCTCATCAATACCGGACGCGGTTCACTTCTTGATACCGAGGCCCTCGTCTCGGCCTTGGAAAGCGGCAGACTGGGCGGCGCGGCACTGGATGTTCTCGAAGGCGAGGAGGGAATATTCTACGCCGACTGCAGAAACAAGCCCATCGAAAGCAAACCGCTGTTACGGCTACAGCGGATGCCGAATGTGTTCATCAGTCCGCACACCGCCTACTACACAGACCACGCCCTGCGTGACACCGTCGAAAACTCTATTACCAACTGCCTGAAATTTGAAAGCAGGACCCGGCATGGATAGGTTGAAAATCGGAATCATATTCGGGGGTTGTTCCGAAGAACATCCCGTCTCCGTCAAGTCTGCGCAAGAGGTCGCAAAGAGCCTCGATACCGAAATGTATGAGCCGTTCTGGATCGGGATCACGAAGGGTGGTGCCTGGAAGCTTTGTGACGGCCCTGCCGAAGATTGGGAGAACGGAAGTTGTCGTCCGGCCGTTTTGTCGCCGGACCGAAGCTTGCCCGGGTTGCTGGTCCTGGAGCAGGGACGATACGAAACGATCAGCCTGGACCTGGTGTTGCCCGTTCTGCACGGCAAACTCGGCGAAGACGGTGCGATGCAGGGCTTGTTGGAGCTCTCCGGCATCCCCTACGCAGGCTGCGATGTCCAAAGTTCCGCCCTGTGTATGGACAAATCCCTGGCCTACGTCGTAGCGAGCAGCGCGGGAATCGCTACGCCGAATTTCTGGACCATCCCGGCGAACGAGAACATCGATCCCGACCAGCTCACCTACCCCGTCTTCGTGAAGCCGGCCCGTTCGGGGTCATCTTTCGGCGTCAGCAAGGTATCTCGCAAAGAAGAACTGCAGAGCGCCGTGGAGACCGCGCGACGGTACGACTCAAAGGTTCTGATTGAAGAGGCTGTCGTCGGCAGCGAGGTCGGATGTGCGATCCTGGGGAACGATCTTGATCTGATCACCGGCGAGGTAGATCGAATAGCGCTGTCTCATGGCTTTTTTCGAATCCATCAGGAGAGTGACCCCGAAAGCGGTTCCGAAAACTCGTTGCCAATCGTTCCCGCCGATATCTCGGCAGCGTCGCGCTCGCTCGTCCAGGAGACGGCAAAGGCCGTATATCGCGCGCTGGGATGCAGGGGGCTGTCCCGGGTCGACATGTTCCTGAAGGACGATGGCACAGTGGTCCTCAACGAGGTCAATACGTTGCCCGGCCTGACCTCATACAGTCGTTACCCGAGAATGATGAAAGCCGCGGGGTTGCCGCTTGCCGAAGTGATCGACCGGATCGTGTCGTTGGCCTTGACGGGAAAGGTTCGATGAAAGACGATTTCGTCTTTGTGGACGAGTTCGTACCCGGCATACGCTGGGATGCCAAGTATGCCACCTGGGACAACTTTACCGGTAAGCCCGTGGACGGATACGTGGCAAACAGAATTGTCGGCACGAGGGCCTTGTGCGCGGCCCTGGAGAGAGCGCAAGAAAAGGCCGCGTCCCTTGGCTTCGGCTTGCTTCTTTGGGATGGGTATCGTCCGCAACGCGCCGTGGATTGTTTTGTGCGCTGGTCGGAACAGCCGGAGGACGGCCGGACGAAGCGGCGACACTACCCGAATATCGACAGACCCGAGATGTTTGAAAAGGGATATGTCGCCGCCAGGTCGGGCCACAGCCGGGGCAGCACCGTCGACTTGGCGCTCTACCAATTGGCCACCGGTGAACTTGCCCCCATGGGCGGTGCCCATGATCTAATGGATCCAATCTCGCATCATGGTGCGCGAGGAATCACGGCAGTCGAATCGAGAAACCGGCAACACCTTTGCTCCATCATGGAGGACTGCGGTTTTGTCCGGTACGACTACGAGTGGTGGCATTACACATTGAGTGACGAACCCTATCCGGACACGTATTTTGATTTTCCGATCAAATAGTCGAGCCGGCCGGAGACAGGAAAGGGAATGTCGCGTCAGGAATCCGTTTCGACTGGCGTCTTCAGTGTGGACACGGTCATCGCGAGCGTGCTGACCTCCTTCGCCCTACCACGACGGGGGCAGGCGTGACGGCACCACGCATCGTCGTCGCCGGCGGCCATTCGGCCGGGCACATCGAGCCCACGATGAACTTCGCCGACGCGCTGCGCCGGCTGGAGCCCACGGCGGAGATCACCGCCCTCGGCACCGTCCGCGGCCTGGACACCACGCTCATCCCCGCCCGCGGCTACCCGCTGGAACTCATCCCGCCGGTGCCGCTGCCGCGCAAACTGAACCGGGCCCTGCTGCAAACGCCGAGCAGGCTGCGCGACTCGGTGCGAGCAGCCAGCGCGGTGCTCGACCGGGTGCGAGCCGAGGTCGTGGTGGGCTTCGGCGGCCACGTGGCCGTGCCGGCCTACCTCGCCGCCCACCGGCAGGGCCGGCTGATCGTCGTCCACGAAGCGAACGCCCGGCCCGGAGTGGCCAACCGGCTGGCGGCCCGGATGACGACGCACGTGTTCACCGCCGCGCCGAGTGTCCGGATGGCTCATGCCACCGCCATCGGGATCCCGCTGCGGCCGGCGATCACCGGACTCGACCGCGCCGCGCTGCGCGAGGCCGCTCGGCAGCGGTTCGGCCTGCGACCCGACGGGCCGGTACTGATGGTCACCGGCGGTTCGCAGGGCGCCCGGGCGATCAACGCGGCGGTGTCCGGCGCGGCAGCGGCGTTACGGGTGGCCGGCGTGCAGGTCCTGCACATCACCGGGCCGCGGCGCGTGGTCGAGGTGCCGGAGGGCGGCCCCGCCGACCCGCCCTACGTCGTCATCCCCTACGTCGACGAGATGCAGTACGCCTACGCCGCGGCCGACTTCGTGATCTGCCGCTCGGGGGCGATGACATGCGCCGAACTGGCCGCTGTCGGCCTGCCGGCCGCGTACGTTCCGCTGCCGCTGCGCGGCGGTGAGCAGCGGCTGAACGCCGAGCCGGTCGTCGCGGCCGGCGGGGCGCTGCTCGTCGACGACGCCGACCTCGACCCGACCTGGATCGAGACCACCCTGATCCCGGTGCTCACCGATCCCGAGCGGATCGCGGCGATGTCGGCCCACGCGTCGGCGGCAGGCGCACCTGACGCCGACGTCATCCTGGCCCGGCACGTGCTCACCGCGGTCGCTGAGCGGCGCAGGTTCGCCTCATGAGGACTGGGGTGAGTCACATTTTCTGTTCGACGAAAGAGTTGGAAGCACCCAGCCGGGGATGTCTTCGGAGGGAGGTCACCAGCGCGGACCGACGGCCGGACGCGCACAGGGTTCTACCAACGCCGCGGGTACACCGGCCAAACAGGAATATCGTCCCGCTTCCTACGGGACCTGCCCGCCGCGCGGTGACGCGGCGGGCAGTTGCACCGTGACGCGGAGCCCGCCGGCGGGGCAGGGAGTGAGGGTGAGGGCTCCATCGTGTGCCTGGGTGATGCTTTTGACGATGGCCAGGCCGAGGCCGACACCTGCGTGGTCGGTGCGTATGCGCCTGGTGCCGCGCTGAAACGGCTCGACAAGCGTGGAAACCAGATGGGGGCTGAGCTTCTCGCCGGTGTTCTCGACCGTGAGCACCACGCTCCCAGGGTGAACGCTGGTCGTGACCCACACGGTGCCCTGTTCGGGCAGGTTGTGGACGATCGCGTTGTGGACGAGGTTCGTGGTCAGCTGCTGCAGGAGCGCGTGTGAGCCGATGGTGGGTGCCATGTCGCCGGAGGTCTTGATGGTGACACCGCGTTTTTCTGCGAGGGGGAGGAGCGTTTCGGTGGCTTCTTCCGCCATGAGGGACAGGTCGACATGTTCTCGGGTGAAGGAACGTTGGTCGGCGCGGCTGAGCAGGAGCAATGCTTCGGTGAGGTTGATCGCTCGGGTGTTGACGGCGTGGAGGAGGGCGACGAGTTCGCCGGTGTCGCGGTTGGGATCGTTGCGGGCCACGTCGAGAAGTGTCTGCGTGATCGCCAGTGGGGTGCGCAGTTCGTGGGAGGCGTTGGCCGCGAATCTCTGCTGTTCGGCGGCGTGTGCTTCGAGCTGTGCGAGCATGGTGTCGAAGGCGTCGGCGAGTTCGCGGAACTCGTCTTGGCGGCCCGGTAGCCGGATTCGGTGGGAGAGTGATCCGTTCGCGGCCAGGCGGGTGGCGTCCGTGATGCGCGTCAGCGGGGAGAGCATGCCCCCGGCGAGAATCCACCCTCCCACGAGACCGAACACCAGCAGGAACGCCATCGCTGCGGCTGCCTTCGGAGCGAAGGCGCGCAAGAGGTCGTACCGGCTGGGAACACGAAGGCTATAGCCGACGAGCGGACCGCTGGGCACATAACGCAGCAGGAAGTACCACACGACCGCGAGTAGCAAGGCACCTGCGAGCATGAGGAATCCGGCGTAGCTAAGGGTGAGTTTGAGGCGAACGCTCAAGCCTGGGGCTCTATCCACGGTCGCCGCTCTCACGCTCGGTGCCGGGTGCTGTGTGAATGCGGTAGCCGACGCCGGGGACGGTGGCGATGATCCAGGGTTCGCCGAGCCGTTTGCGCAGGGCGGAGACCGTGATGCGCACGGCGTTGGTGAACGGGTCGGCGTTCTCGTCCCACGCCCGTTCCAGCAACTCTTCGGCGCTGATCACACCGCCTTCGGCGGCGACGAGGACTTCGAGCACGGCGAACTGCTTGCGGGTGAGCGCGACGTAGCGTCCGTCGCGGTAGACCTCGCGGCGGAACGGGTCCAGACGCAGGCCTGCGATCTCTCGCACGGGTGGCCGGTGGTGGGCGCGTCTGCGGTCGAGTGCCCTGAGACGGAGTACGAGTTCCCGGAGGGCGAACGGTTTGGTGAGGTAGTCGTCGGCGCCGAGCTCGAACCCGGAAGCCTTGTCGTCGATCCGGTCGGCGGCGGTGAGGATGAGGATCGGCATGCCGCTGCCGGAGGCGACGATGCGTTTGGCGATCTCGTCGCCGGAGGGCCCGGGAATGTCGCGGTCGAGGACAGCGATGTCGTAGGCGTTGATGCTCAGCAGTTCCAGAGCGGTGTCGCCGTCACCGGCGATATCGGCCGCGATCGCTTCCAGGCGCAGGCCATCGCGGATCGCCTCTGCCATGTAGGGCTCGTCCTCGACGACCAACACACGCATGCCCCGATGCTACGAGCCGGCCGATATCGTCGGCATATCAAAAACCTCATATGTGCTGGCAAACACCACGCTGCCTCGACGGAGGCAATGCGGAGGAGATCGGCGGCGGGGGCGTCAACGGTATCGAACGACACCGAATTTCACTTAACGACAGCATTTTCCTGGGATTTGGTCGTCTCTGCCGGCGGAAGGGCCTGGACCACTACCAAGTCCGCCGTTATGGCGCCTGGTACCGGCACACCACCCTCGCCATGCTCGCCCACACCTACCTCGCCGTGACCGCCCCAACAGCCAGGCGGTTGGGGGCATAGCGCCCGAATGTGTAACACCTGACCGGGTGCCTCCGACTGCACATCGTAACCACGGGAGGCCAACTTGAAGAAGACCGCCGCAGCCATTGCCCTGGCGCTCGCCGCCGCCTACTGGATCCTCCGGCTGCGAGCCGCAGACGAGGGCGTGCAGTGGATGCAGCAGCAGCGTGCCGCGCACGACCCGCTCCACAGGAAGTAGCACCTCGACCCGCGGTACCCGCCCGCCGGGCCGTAGGGGCACCGCGATGGCCGACGCGGCATGAGTTACCGGCCGACTTTCTTAAGCGGGTAGTAACGCTTTGACCCGTATGGGTGATACGTGCAATAACACGCTGTGCGCCACTTTGCTCACGAAGGGAACATCCATGCCCGTTTTGCTGGGGGGCACCGGTCACCCGACGCTGGACCGGGCCAGCCGGATGGTCGCGGACAGGTCCTGTTCGGTGCTTTCACTGGATGTGTTCGACACGATCCTCTGGCGCAGGACACCGCGACCGACCGACCTCTTCGCCCTGTTGGGCGCCCGTCTCCAGCGCGACGGCATTTCCCCTGAGTGGATGACCCCAGCCGGATTCCGCCTGGCTCGAATCGATGCGGAGCGGGCAGCTCGGCGCAGGCCTGAATCGTTGGGCAACGAGGTCTCGCTGTTCGACATCTGGCAGCGCATGCCCTTGCCGATCTTCGCCGCTTCCCCGGCTGAACTCGTGCAGGCGGAAGTGGAGATGGAACGAGCTTTCACCGTCCCCGACCTTGATATTGCGGATCTGATCGATCTCGCGCACCGCAGTGGTGTTCCGATCGCGCTGGTCTCGGACACCTACTTCACCGAAGAACAGCTTGCCTACCTGCTCGATCGGCCCGAGCTCCCCGGCCTGCGCGGCGCCCGTGTGTTCCGTTCGCACCAGCACGGCCTGGACAAGGCCTCCGGACTGTGGGAAATCGTGCTCGACCAGCTCGGCTGCCGCCCCGAACAGCTCCTGCACGTCGGCGACAATCCGGTGGCCGACCACGAGGTACCTGGTGAACTCGGCATTCGCACGGTGCACTACGAGCGCGGTGACGAGACTTTCACCGAAATACTCGACCGGGAACGGGAACCGATCGACATCGATGATCCGCTCGGTGAACACCTCGACCCTGAACAGGGTGACTTCGGCCTGACGAGCCTGCGCGCGAAGATTCTCCAGCGGGCGGACCCCTCCGCGCTGACCAGTGTCCGCACGGCGTGGCGGTTCGGGGCGGCGGTCTTCGGGCCGGTGCTGACCGGATTCGCCGAATGGGTCGCGCAGCGCGCCCACGACGCGGGCATCCCGGTGCTCTGGTGCCCCATGCGCGAGGGAACGCTACTGTCCGCGCTGGTCAACAACGCGGCGCAGAGCCGTGGCTGGAAGGTGGAGGCCAAACCGATCTGGCTCTCCCGCCACGTCACCTCCATTGCGGCGCTGGATCCCGCGGATCTCGACTCCCTGCGCACCTTCGTGTGGCAGCGCTACCAGCTCACCGTGCGACAGTTGCTGACCGTGCTGCACCTGCGTCCGGGCGACGTGCCCGTGCTGGGCGAGTTGCTGGACACGGTGCTCGACAACGAACGCACGATCGACACCGTCTGCGCGGCCCTCACCGAGACCGCGCACCTGAAGAACCGCCTGACGGTCACGGTGACGATGATGCGCGACCGGCTGCTCCGTGAACTACGTCGCGCCGGAGCACTGGCTGACCGCGAACTCGCGCTCGTCGACGTCGGCTGGGGCGGCACGATCCAGCACTATCTGGCGCAGGTCCTGCGCGTGGCGAACGTGGACGTCACGCCCACCGGCTACTACCTCGCGACCGACCGTCGCTCCGCGCGCGTCTACCAGGCCGGACTCCGCATCGAGGGCTACCTGAGCCAGGCCGGGCATCCGCACGAGATCGCGGCCACCCTGAGCCGGAGCCCGGAAGCGCTCGAGCAGGCGGTCAACGATCTTTGCGGATCACTGCTCGACTTCACCGAGGACGGCTCTCCCGTGCTGGGGCCGGCGCCGGACTCCGACGGCCAAAAGCTGGAGCGCACCGCCGCGCAGGAAGGAATCCTTGCGTTTCAGGCGGAATGGAACCGCTACGTCACGGCACATGAGGGCAGTTGGCCTGAACTCACTGGCGAGGCGAGGCACCGGCTGGGCAACATTCTCGTCTCCGCGCTGAAGGCCCCTGGCTCGGAGGAGGCGGCGGTCTTCGGGAACTGGGGACACGAGGACAACTTCGGCTCCGCCGCGATCACCCGTGTCATCCCCGAGGACCTCACGCCCGCTGTTCCCTACCTCTCGCCGAACGATCTCGACGACCTCAGCATGCGGGACGCCTTCTGGCCGGCTCTGCTCGCCGCGTCCGATGCCACGCTCGGGACCGCGGCCCGTGCCCTGGCGTACGGCCAGATCGATCCGCGCGTGTTCGAGCCGTCCGGCGACCCTTTCCAGACTCGGCTGGCCTTCCGTACGGCCGACGGTGCATGGCACGACGGCCCGGCCCGCCGGGTCCGTATCAACCACAACGGCCTGTCCTTCGCCAGGCTCGATTTCCGTTCCGCCGGCGGCGATGTCACCGACATCTCGCTGGCGATCCCGGGCAGGCCCGCGCTCGTGCGCGTGGACTGGATCGAAGTCAAGGTGTTCGCGGGCGGCCAGAGCACGCCGCACGTGGTGCGCTGGGACCAGCCGGACGACTTCGCCGGGCTCATCCACGCCGCCTGCCGCTGGCTCGGCGGCAATATGATCGAGTTCGAAGTGGACGAATCGGCGATCTGGCTGCCGGTGGCGAGCCGGGTGGGCCAGCCGGTGAGTTCCGGACAAGTCACCGTCGCGTTCGCCATGCTGCCCAAGTCCAGGACCGGCATGGGGGGCCGGTTGCCCGCGGCCTCCCGCCTCGTCCGCGTGTCGAGCCGGGCCCGCGAGGAGTACAAGGCCCGTGGTCCGGCCGGCCTGGCCGCCGCGATGGCCCGGATCGCCGTCCGCCAACTGAGGAACAGCCGATGAACCCGGCGGCCGCGTTCGGCACCCGAGAGGACCCGCACGCGCAGGCCCGATGGGCCCGGCAGCAACCGCTCCTGCTGCATTCGCTGTCGTGTTTCCGCGAGATCTTCGAGCTGATTTACGCGCACCGCGTGATCTCCACCGTCGTCGAGGTCGGCGCGGAGTCCGGCCAGATGAGCACCTTGTACGCGGAGCTCGGCGCCACCTCGGTGTACTGCGTCGATCCCGCTCCCAACCAGACGCTGAGGACAGCCGTCGCCGGGAACGACGCGCTGCACCTCGTCGAGCGGCCGTCCCCGGATGTCCTGCCCGAGTTGCCTCCCGCGGACCTCTACGTCCTGGACGGCGATCACAACTACGCGACGGTGCGCCCCGAACTGACCTGGGTGCTGGAGCACGCCCCGGACGCCGTGATCGTCCTGCACGATCTCCTGTGGCCGTGGTCCCGGCGCGACCTGTACTACGAGCCTTCCCGCCTGACTTCCGAAGACCGTCACCCATCAAGCCCGGACGGTCCGACGATCTGGCATGACGAACTCACGCCGGCCGGCTTCGTCGGCCTCGGTGCCTTTACTTGCTCCGAGGAAGCGGGTGGGGAACGCAACGGCGTGCTCACCGCTGTGGAGGACGCGCTGGCGGCGGCAGGCGCGGACTGGTGGCTCGTGCTCGTACCGGCGATCTTCGGGCTCGGTGTCGTGGTCCGGGACGAGGGCGGGTCCCACCCCCTGCTCGAGGCTCTCCGGCCGTACACCGATTCGAGGCTGCTGGCAATGCTGGAGAACAACCGGCTCGCGCTCTACACCAGGGTCCTGCAACTCCAGTACGAGGCGGTGGCGCACGCGGCGGACGCAGACGCGCTCGCGAACACGATCGCCGCCCAGCGCCACGAGCTCGACCGGCTCACCGAGCAGGCCGGCCTCGCGCAACGTCAGCAGGCCGAAATAGTGCGGCTGAACAAGGAGAACGAGCAACTGAAGAAGGCCATCGCCGAGCGCCCCGCAGGAGCGATCGACCTGCTCAAGAGCCTCTCAGCTCGGCGACGGAGGTGACCGTGGTGGGGCACGCCACACTCACCGCCACGAACAAACCCGGCGACGGGCTCACACGGGCGACCGGCACTCGCCGTCGCGGCCTGATCGCCGCGGTGGCGGGCTGGGTGCTGGCCGCGACCTGGCTTCAACTCGTCAGGGGACCTGGGCAACGCGCGTACGACGTGATGTGGGCCGAGGACAGCACCTTCCTCAACCAGGCGATGCGCCACGGCCTGTGGCACAACCTCACCACGCCGCACGCGGGTTACCTCCAGGTGGTCGCGCGGCTGCTCGCCCAGCCCGCCGCCCATCTCCCGCTGGAGTGGGCGGCGGCCTGGCTCGCGGCTAGTGCCGCGATCGTCGTCGCCCTGATCTCCGTGCTCGTGTGGTTTGCCAGCGGCCGGCTGCTGAGGTCCCGGTGGGCCCGCGGTCTGGTGGCCGCATTGGTCCCGCTGTTGCCCCAGGCCGGTTTCGAGATCAACGCGGCGGTCAACGACCTGCACTGGTACCTGGCCTTCGCGGCGTTCTGGGTGCTGCTGGCGGCCCCTCGCTCGGTTCGCGGGCAGGCCGGTGCCGCAGCGGTGTGCGTACTGGCGGCTCTGTCCGACCCGCTCACCGCACTCGTCCTGCCGGCCGCCCTGGTCGGCGTGCTCCGCGCACCACGTAAGCGCATCGCCCTCATCGCGCCCGCTGCGATGCTGGTGGCCCTGGCCGTCCAAGGCTGGGTGCACCTGGCCTGGGCGACGGACTACCGCGCCAGCACAACCGACCTCACGGATCTCCCGGTCATCTACGGCCTGCGCGTGGTGCTCAGCGCGCTCACCGGTGATCACCTCCTGGGCCCGGTGTACCAGAGCTTCGGCCTCCTTGCCGTGATCTTCGCGGTGCTGGTCGCTGCGGCAGGTCTGGCCGTGCTGATCCGGCTCGCCACACCGACGGTCCGCCCAGTCGTCGCCGTGAGCCTGGTCAGCTCGATCGCCTACCTCGTCGTCGCCGTGGGACTGCGGGGCACCGCAGACTTTCTCGACCGCGAAGACTTCTCGCTGGGCGGTTCGCGCTACACAGTGGTGCCGCTACTCTTGCTGTGGACGGCGATCATCGTGCTTCTCGACCAGCTCCGTACCCGCACGTTCGCGGTGGGCATTACGGCGGCCTTTCTCGCCGTGCAGTTGCTCAGCGACTGGGCAGCGCCGACAGTCCGGTCGAACGGCCCGTCCTGGCGGAGCGGGGTACGGACCGCCGCGGAAGAATGTAAGAAACCCGCCGGGCAGCACGGTAGCCAGGCCACCCCACTGGTGGCCGAGGAAGCGCCTGGGGCCGCCGCGATTCCGATTGTGCCCGGTCCGGACGACGTGACTGTGCTCGTGGCGCCGCAACCGGTGCCGGGCCAGCAACCGCTGTTCGCCGTCGTCATTGACTGCACGGACCTGCGTTGATCCAACCAAGCGCGTCGACGGGGCCGAGCGTCACTCGAGCCAACGGGCAGCGGCCTCATAGGTAGTGGCCGGATTGCTGTTGAACGCGATGGCCGCATCGGGTGCGTGCTGCCGAACCAGGTTGATTATTTGCTCGAGGAGTTCGACTTGATCGTCTGAGTGCCGCAGGCCACCGCCGACGGTGACGCACTCCCATGGATGGGCTCGCAGCGCATTCCCGACGACCGCTTCCACGTCGTCACTTCCATCGAGGCCGATCAGGCAGGTCTCGACGCCCACGCCGTGTTCGGCGAACTTGGCCAGTCCCGCCTCGATCGCCTTGACCACCGGCTCGGGATCCCACGGTCCGGGCACTCGACACGGATCAAGCCCGATGACGAGGACGCGGGGTGAAGCAGTGGAGTCCATGTCTGGACGATACGCCCCGAACGACCAAACTCATCGCCGCTGAGAATCCGGACTTCCCTGGCCTGGAAACCTGGCTCACGGAGTGGACCGCTGATGATTGATCCGGCGGGGATGGAGGTGTTCGTCCGGGCGGCGCTGGACAGTCCCGTCGTCAGAAATTCGGGGTACTTGAGGTTGGCTCGCGGTTTCCTTGGAATCAGTCTCGCCATGCTCTTTCGTGCCGGTGTCGACATTGAGCCGGTGAACCACGAGCAGGCCGAGTTGGTTGCGGCCGGGCGCGAGCCGGCTCGGATAATGGTGCGCTGACCAACGGTGTAGACGGGGTGAGACCGGCCCTCCCCGTCGCCGGGTTACCACGCCAACGTTGCTTGAAACGGCACTAGGGCCTGTGTCGAAGTCGGCTGGGGTGGGTTGGGCTGATCTTGGCGTTCTTGCCCGGAACCCCGGAACCCGCCACAAACCCAGAACTCACCTCCCCGAACCCAGAACTCGCCCACCCGAACCCAGAACTCGCCCTTCCCAGCCGGGGACACGCCAGCACCGGGCGTGTCCCCGGTTCAGGCACGTGAGTTCCTGGCTCGGGCACGTGAGTTCCCGGTTCAGGCACGTGAGTTCCGGCTTGCGAACACAGACACCGAAGGCCGGACTACCCCAGCGGGAACACACCACGGTCACCACCCGCTACGACGAACTCGCCACCGCTACGAAGCCACCGTCCACCCCGCCGCACTCAACCAATGGCTCTGATCGACATCGATGCAGACCCTAGGCCCCTGGTTTGACCGCGGCCGCGGCCAGGGCACGTGTCTCGTGTGCCGGTCGCTCGAAGGGCTCGTCATCGTCGGTGGCGAGTTCGGGATGCCATTGTGGAAGCCAGACCAGGCCAGGATCCTGGAGAGTCCAGCCGTCGAAAAACTGCCGCACGGTTTCGGGCGGGCGAATGTAGAGCGGACTCGTGGACTCGTGGGTGTAGCGGTCGAGCACCTCCATGGTCTTGGCATAAGCCACCGGGTCCTTGTCCGGATCAACCCAGCCGTGGCTGATGATCAGCATGCTCTCCGGCGCCAACGCGTCCTTGAGGAAGTCCAGATGCGCCTGGGGCTGTGAAGCCGGAGTCAAACAATGGAGCAGCGCCACTGCCAACAGCACCACTGGCTTGGCGGGGTCGATCACTCCGGTGCCGAGCACCTTGTCCCAGAGGTCCTCGGGCTCGGTGAAGTCGGCGAACAGAGCCTTGTGGCGCTGTGGATCAGCGTGTTTGTCCAGCAGGTATTCCGCATGTGCCTGCGCGACCGGGTCGTGGTCGATATAGACGACCCTGGTGTCGCCGGGACGGATCTGGTCAGCCACGTCGTGTACGTTCTTGGCGGTCGGCAGGCCGCTGCCGATATCCACAAACTGTGTGTGGCCGGCGTCGACGGCGTAGCGGACCGCTCGCCGTAGGAACGCCCGGTTCTGGCGGGCGAACGTGATGATGTCGGGCAGCGTGGCACTGATCTGTTTTCCGAACTCGGCATCGATCGCGTAGTGATGCGTGCCGCCCAAGTACCAGTCGTACGTGCGTGCCACGCTGGGCTTGTCCATGTGGGCAGCCAGAAGAGCGGGCAGGTCGTCTTCAGCTTTGGGGAAGCCTCCGACCATCAGGTGTCCCTTCCATGGATGACGGGGTCTGGACCAAGGCTAACGGTTGGTGTGCTCTTCCTTGCGGTGAGCCACCCGCGGACGAGATGGCCCAGGAGAGGTTCCGCCGGATGCGATGGTCTTTCGTGCCGGTGCCGTGCCGGTGGCGTGCCGGCATTGAGCCGGCGAATTCCTGCCGTAGTCGTGCAGAGGTCCTTCGTGGTCAGCAAAACCAGCCGCTGGGATCGCCGATGTGCAGAATCGGTTCATGAATCCGCTCGCGCCTACGCTCCTGCTTGTTCATAGTCCGCTGGTAGGCCGTTGACCTGGGAGTTGACGGCGGCGCATCTGCGACGCGAGGGCCAGCGCGTCGTCGTGCCATCGCTTACGGCTGTCGTCGAGGAGGGACCGCCCTACTATCGGAGGTTCGCTGAAGCGGCGGCTCGCGCTCTCGACATGGACGGAAGTCATGGCGCCGTGGTGTTGGTCGGTCACAGCGGCGCCGGGGCGCTGCTGCCCGCCGTTGCCGAGGTAGTCGGGACCGATGTTCACGGTGCTGTGTTCGTGGACGCGTTGCTTCCGCATCCGGGTAACAGTTGGTTCGACACCGCCCCTGTTCAACTGCGCGAGCAAGTGGCCGGTCTGGCTCGTGCCGGGCGGCTTCCCCGTTGGCACGACTGGCTTCCATCCGATGTGCTCGACACGTTGGTGTCCGACGTAGGTCTGCGCGAACGGTTCATCGCCGAGCTGCCAACCATGCCGGTGGCCTACTTCGAGGAACCGGCGCCGAATGCGCCCGGTTGGCCTGCCTCCCGCTGCGCCTACGTGCGCCTGAGTGAGGCATATGCCGGGGCGGCGGATGAGGCCGAACGTCAAGGCTGGTGGGTGCATCGCGAGAACGCGGACCACTTGGCGCTGCTCACTCAGCCTGCCCGGATCGCCGGCGTGATCGCTCGGGCCGTCGCCGTGGTGGCTGATACGTGAGTGGCCGCTTTCGGGACCAGCGGTCCAGTCGCCATGGTGTCGGTCGGCCGCGGGGGCGGCGTACCGCCGGGACGGCGGAACCGGCGGCCGAGCGACCCGCGGGCGTTGGGACCCGTTGACATGTGACCAAATGGTCACATATATTTCGGGGGTGACGGACGAGGATCTGGTGTTCAAGGCGCTGGCCGATCCCACCCGCCGCTACCTTCTCGACCTGCTGTTCGCGCGCGACGGCCGCACGCTCACCGAACTGGAGTCCGAGTTGGCGATGACCCGGTTCGGGGTGGCCAAGCACCTCAAGGTCCTCGAACAGGCGGAACTGGTCGTCGCACGCAAGTCCGGGCGGGAGAAGAAGCACTACCTCAACCCGGTGCCTATCCGGTTGATCCACGACCGGTGGATCGACAAGTACACCGAGCGCCACGTCTCGGCGCTCACCGAACTCAAAAGACAATTGGAGAAGGACTCATGACCAGCACCGAATCGACGACCCAGGTGTACCGGGTGTACATCAAGGCGACCGCGCAGCAGGTGTTCGACGCGTTGACCAAGCCGGAGTGGACGCAGCGCTACGGCTACGGCGGGCTGACGGACTTCGACCTCACACCGGGCGCGAAGTTCGCAACAGCACCCGACCCCGCGATGGTTGAGGGTATGAAGGCGGCGGGTTACCCGGTGCCCGACGTCGTCATCGACGGCGAGGTGATCGAGGTCGACGCGCCGCACAAGCTGGTGCTGAGCTGGCGGATGGTGATGGACCCGGCGGCCGCGGAGGAGGGCTTCACCACGCTGACCTACGAGATCACCGAGTCCGCGGGTGGGGTCAAGCTCACCCTGCTCCACGATCTGGCGGGCAAGCCGCAGCACGCCGCGCAGGTCGAGGGTGCCGGGGACGCCGACCAGGGTGGCGGCGGGTGGCCGTGGGTGCTGTCCGACCTCAAGTCCCTGTTGGAGACGGGGTCCCGCCTGGCGGGCTGACGGCCGGGAACACGCAACGGCGGGGGGGGTCCCGTGCTCGGGACACCCCGCCGTTGCGGTGTTCGTGGCGACCAGGTCCAAACGCCGATTGCGCCCTCGTAGGCGGGCGATATGACGCTTTCCGCCTCGATGCCGGCCCTCTCGGTATGAGACTCCCAGGGACTTTCGGCACTTGGCCGCGACCGGATCCTGCCAGAGCATGAGGACGCGCTTCGCGCAGGACGTGCGCCCTACTGCCGGGTTCACTCGCTGTGAGGGGGAGGAGGATGTGTTGTCCACGAACAAGTTCACCGAGCACTTGACCCGCGACAACGCGGCCGTGGTGCTGGTCGACCACCAGGTCGGTCTCTACAGCGGTGTGCGAGACATCCCAGTCGGCGAGCTCAAGCACAATGTGGTGGCCCTGGCCAAGGCCGCCCAGGTACTGGGGCTGCCATTGGTGGTGACCACCACCGCGGCGGAGAGCATGTGGGGACCGGTCATTCCCGAGCTTGCCGCGGTGCTTCCCGATGGCTTGCCGGTCATCGACCGCTCGACCGTCAACGCGTGGGACGAGCCACAGGTGGTCGAGGCGATCCGGGCGACCGGCCGGAACAAGCTGATCATTACGGGCATCTCCACCGAGGTGTGCTGCGCCCTCCCGGCCATCAGCGCCACGGCCGAGGGGTTCGGTGCCTACGCGGCGATCGACGCGTCCGGCACCTTCTGGCAGGCCAAGCGCGAGACGGGCCTGCTGCGCATGCAGCAGGCCGGCGTGATCCTGATCGACTATTCGACTGCCATCGTCGAAATCCTCGCCGACAACGCTGATCCGCTGGCCGCTCATGTCTACGCCGCGCTCGACATGCCGTTCGCGGTGCTCGTCGGCCAGATCGCATCGGCGGTGTCCAAAACCTGATGGCGGTCACGTGCCGGCCCATCCGGGTGATCGATCGGGCGGCTGCCCGCGTTTTCCGGGCAGCAGCGCGCCGATGAGGATGGCGGACCCGATCCCGTCCGCCCATGCCTCGACCGGGCCTTAGCTCGACCGGATCTGGGACACCCGTGCGTCGAGGTTGCGGAAGTGTTCCACCATGGCCTGCTCCGCGCGGGCGACGTCGTGCTTGCGTAGGGCCGTGACGATCGCGCGGTGGCGGCGGACGGTCTGCATCGGGTTCGGGTCGGTCACGCCGAGGCGGTCGTTGACGCGGTGGAAGACGTCCCAGAAGGCCCGAAGCAGCTGCGTGACCAGGGCGTTGTTGAGCGAGCGGTACAGCAGTTCGTGGAACTCGCGGTCCGCCTCGGCGAACGTTTCGTCCGCCGAGGCGTGTGCGGCCATCCGCTTGGTGACTTCGTCCAGCGCGGTCAGGTCATCTTCGGGCATCGACGCGGCCACCCGGCGGATCAGCGCCGCCTCGAGCGCCTCGCGGACCTCGAGGATCTCCTCCATCGATCGCAGGTCCTGGCCGGCGTCGTGCAACGCCCGGAAGGTGAGCCCGTCGGCGAGCGGGTCGAGGGAGAGCCGGCCGACGTAGGTGCCGTAGCCGTGCCGGATCTCCACGATGTCGAGCGCCTGCAACGCCTTCAGCGCCTCGCGGATGGAGTTGCGGCTCACCCCGAGCGTCTCGACCAGCTCGGTCTCGGTCGGCAGCGGATCACCGGAGCGCAGGCCACGCGCGAGAATCAGACTGGTGATCTCATCCCGGACCGCTCGGCTCAGCCTGGTGCCCAGCTTCGCCGGCGGGTTCTGCTCCGTCACCGAAAACCTCCCAACGTCACAACCTTAGAGCAGTTCGGCCGCGACCAGTCGCTGCCGTACCGCGGCCCGTTCGGTGTCGTTGAGCGGGATCATCGGCAGGCTCGTCGTGCCGCCCGTGATCACCCCGCGCGCGACGAGGCCCTCCTTGAACGCGCCGATGGCCGACGAGTAGCGGCCCATGCGGCCGTCGCCGACGTGGATCACCTCGAACAGCTTGCGCAGCCGGGTCTGCTCGGCCCGTGCCGCGGCCCAGTCGCCGCGCTTCGCCGCCTGGTAAAGCCGCAGGAAGCCGTGCGGGTCGACGTTGCCGATGCCCGGCACCAGGCCGTGTGTGCCGATGAACAGCGCGAGGTCGGCAAGCGTCTCCGAACCCGTGTAGCAGACCAGGTCGGTCGCCTCCAGGACCGCACGCAGACCGTCGAGGTCGCCGCTGGAGTCCTTCAGCGCGGACAGCGTGCCGTCGGCCGCCAGCTCCACCACCACCTCGGTGGGCAGCTTCGACCCCACCGACACCGGGATGTCGTAGGCGACGAGTGGCAGGTCCACGGCCGCGCGAATGGCGCGGAAGTGCCCGGGGAATTCCACCGGGTGCGTCGGTGCGTAGAACGGTGCGGTGGCCACGAGCGCGTCGGCGCCCGCCGCCTTGGCCGCGCGGGCGTGCTCGATCACCCGTGGCGTGGTGGTGTCGATGATGCCCGCGAGCACCGGCACCTGCCCGGCCGAGACCCCGGCGACCACTTCGAGCGCCCGGTACCTGGTCTCGTCCGGCAGGTACGCGACCTCGCCGGTGGATCCGGTCACGAACAGTCCGTGCATGCCGGCGTCGATGAGGAATGCGGCGAGCCGTTCCAGGGACGGCACATCGAGTTCACGTTCCGGGGTCAGGGGGGTGCACACGGGTGGCACTACACCGCCGTCGAGCTGTGTCAAAACGTCTCCCTTGCGGACCGAAGTCGGTTCGGCATACGGTCGGACATCCCACATCCTATGTCCTAGTCGGTTCTACGAAAGGTGCGGTCGTGCGTTCAGTCGTCAGGCATCGCCTCGGCAGGTTCGGTTTCGGCGCGGACTACAACCCCGAACAGTGGCCGGAGTCCGTGTGGGACGAGGACATGCGGCTCATGAAGGACGCCGGCGTCACGATGGTCTCGGTCGGCATCTTCAGCTGGGCGGTGGTCGAGCCGGCGCCGGGCGAGTACGACTTCGGCTGGCTCGACCGGATCATGGACCGGCTGGCGGCGGCGGGCATCGGCGCGTGCCTGGCCACCATGACCGCGTCGCCACCGCCCTGGCTCGCACATCGCCATCCGGAGACACTGCCGCGCCGCGCGGACGGGACCGTGCTGTCCGTCGGCTCGCGGCAGCACTACTGTCCGTCCAGCCCGGTCTACCGCGAGCACGCCGCGAGGCTCGTCGAGGCGGTCGCCACCCGCTACGCCGACCACCCGGCGCTGGCGATGTGGCACGTCGGCAACGAGTACGGCTGTCACGTGCCGGAATGCTTCTGCGACACCTCCGCCGCCGCGTTCCGCACCTGGCTCGCCGACCGCCACGGCGACGTGGACGCACTCAACGACGCGTGGTCCACCACGTTCTGGTCGCAGCGCTACAGCGATTTCGCCGAGGTCGGGCCGCCGCGCGTGGCGCCGTCGTTCCCCAACCCGGCGCACGTCGTGGACTACAAGAGGTTCTCGTCGACAGCGCTGCTGGAGTGCTACCTCGCGGAGAAGGAGATCCTGCGCCGCGTCACCCCGGACGTGCCGGTCACGACCAACTTCGTCGGCGCGTGGCACCGCATCGACGCGGCGCAGTGGGCGCCGCACCTCGATGTGGTGTCCTACGACTCCTACCCGGATCCGCACGACCCGGACACCGTCATCCAGGCCGCGTTCACCTACGACCAGATGCGTGCGTTGCACGGCAGGCCGTGGCTGTTGCTGGAACAGGCGCCGAGCGCGGTGAACTGGCGCACCCGCAACGCGGCCAAGTCGCCCGGCGAGATGCGGTTGTGGAGCTACCAGGCCGTGGCCCGCGGCGCCGACGCGGTGATGTACTTCCAGTGGCGGCAGTCCCGCGGCGGCGCGGAGAAGTTCCACTCGGCGATGGTGCCGCACGCCGGGCCGGACACCAGGGCCTACCGCGAGACGGCGGCGCTCGGCGCGGAACTCGCCCGCCTCGAACCGCTGCTGGGGTCCGAAGTGGACGCTCGGGTCGCGCTCGTCATGGATTGGGCGAGTGGCTGGGCGTTGCAGGGCAGCGCACTGCCCGCCGGCGACCTTTCCTTGGAGGAGACCAACTTCGCGCACTACCGCGCGTTGTGGCACGCGGGAGTGATGGTCGACGTCGTGTCGCCGACCGCGGACCTGTCGCGGTATCGACTGGTGGTGGTGCCCAACCTGTACTCGGTGGACATCGAGGTGGCGCAGCGGCTCGTCGCGTACGTACGCGACGGCGGGCACCTCGTGATGTCGTTCTTCTCCGGCATCGTGGACAGCGACCAGCGGGTGCACCTCGGCGGCTACCCCGGCGCGTTCCGCGAACTGCTGGGGCTCACGGTCGAGGAGTTCTGGCCGCTGCCCGACGGCGGCACGGTGGCGCTCGGCAGCGGCGGCACCGGCACCGTGTGGTCGGAATGGGTGACGCCGGGGACGGCCGAGGTGCTCGACACGTTCACCGACGGCGCGCTGGCGGGCCGCCCGGCCATGACCAGGAACTCCTTCGGCGCGGGCGTCGCCACCTACCTCGGCACCCGGCCGGACCGCGACACCATGGCCGCGGTGTTGCGCAGGGCGCTGTCCGACGCGGGGGCCGGCCCGGTGCTGGGCGAGAAGCCGGACGGAGTCGAGGCGGTCCAACGTGGACAGTGGCTGTTCCTGTTGAACCACAACGACCACGAAGTGGACGTGCCGATGCCGGCGGGCACGGTGGACGCCCTCACCGGCGCCCCGGTCGGCGACCGCGCACCGCTGGACGCCCGCGGCGTGCTGGTCGCGCACCTGCCCGGATAGGCGGTGTTTTATCGGCGCACCGGTCGTCTCAAGCAGATCACCCACCTTTGAAACACGCGCTGGCCCAGACACCCGGAAGGGCGCCGGGACGGCGCCCTTCCGGGTGTGGCGCGGGCCGGTCGCCATCAACCCAGGTTCCGCATCGGGATCTGGGTGTAGGTGATGCTCTCGTAGGTGCCGGTCACGCCGGTCTCGTACAGCAGGCCGACGGTCGCGCCGGACAGCTGCACCAGGTCGGAGTAGGCGGCGGGCGCCGGGGACACCACGAGCGCCTGCCGCCACGTGCGGCCGCGGTCCGAGCTGGCCCTGATCGCGAGCGCCTTACGGGCCGAGGGGTCAGACGGGCCGGAGAACAGCAGCAGGTCCGGCCGGTTCGTCTGCAGGACGCTGCCCTGCACCTTCGGGATGGTCAGGCCGGGTTGCGGCTGGTACGGCGCGACGAGCGACGTGCCGCCGTCGGTGCTGTACGCGTCGACCCGGTTGCCGGTGGCGCCCTGGTTGCGGCTGTTGAAGTACAGGCTGCCGTCCGGCAGTTCGGCCACCGTGCTCTCGTTGGCCGCGATGCCCGTGTCGGCCCGCTCCTCGGCGAAGCCGATCCGCCACGTCCGGCCGCCGTCGTCGCTGATCAGGTCGTGACCGCCGTAGTACTTGGCCTCGGTGCCCATGTCGGTCGAACCGGCGGGCGGCGAGCCGGAATGGTTGGCGGGCACCACGATCCGACCCTTGTGCTCGCCGTGCTGGAGCACGATGGCGTGGCCGGGACCGGTGGCGTACCAGCGCCAGCCGGCCTTCTTCGCCACGTCGGTGATCTCCTGCGCCGGCGACCAGCTGCGGCCGTCGTCGGTGCTGCGCTGCACGAACACACGCCTGCTGTCGGCGGCCGACGCGGTGCCGGACATGATCTCCTTCTCGGAGACCCGGCCGTTGCGCGTGGTCAGCAGCACCACGTCACCGTTCGCGAGCACCACCGGCGCGGGGTTGCCCGCGGTCGCGTCGCTGTTCTCACTCACGACGGAGAGCGGGCCCCACGTGCAGCCGCCGTCGGTGGACTGCTTGAGCACGACGCGGATCGCGCCGGAGTCGCCGCCGCCCTCGAGCCGGCCCTCCGCGAACGCGAGCACCGAACCGTTGCCCGCCTTGACGATCGCCGGGATGCGGAAGGTGTGGTAGCCCTCGGTGCCCGACACGAACGGCACGGACGTGCACGCCCCGTCGGCGCCCTTCAACTTGTCCATCGGCAACCGCAACACCTGTCCACTCGGAACGTCCGCATTGGACTGGCGGATCTGGTCGAGTTCCGCGGACGAGAGCGCCCGCTTGTACAGCCGCACCTCGTCGAACGCGCCGTCGAAGCGTTGCTGGTAGTCCTGGCGCTCACCGAGGTGGATCTGGAACGCCACCCGCTCGCTGATCGAGCCGCCGACCGCGTTGCCGGTCGCCGCCTGCTGGCCGTCGACCCAGAGCGTCAGCTTCCCACCGGCGCGTTGCAGCACCACGTGGTGCCACTGGTTGTCGTTGTACGCGGAGGTGGTGGCGATCGACGCGCTGCCCTGCGCGGTGGTCATCAGCGCCACCAGCCGGTTGCTCGCGGGCTCACCGCGCAGCCACAGCTGCGGCGCGGTGGAACCCATGCCGCCCAGCCACAACAGCGCCTGCTGCCCGGTGCTCGCGCCGTAGCGGAACCAGGCCGTATAGGTCAGGTCGCCGTCGCCGGGCAGTTGCTCCTCCGCGTACGGCACCCGCAGGTAGTCGTCCACGCCGTCGAGTTCCAGCCCACCGCCGAACTTCCCGGCCGTGAGCGACGCGCCGCCGAGCACGTACGCGTCCGCCTTCGTGCGCGAGGTGTCCGGCGTCGTCGGTCCGACCGGACCGCGTGGCCCGAGGTTGGACTCGGTGAAGCGGGTGAACCGGATCTCGTCGCGCGCATCGACCGGGCCGCCCTCGTAGAGCAGCCCAACTTCGGCGTTTGCGACGTCGTTCCCGCTGATCTGCACCAGGTCCGAGTAACCGGACCAGTCGGCGGTGATCCGGGTGCCCTGCTCGGCGCTCTCCCAGCTGCGGCCGCCGTCGTAGGAGGAGCGGATCATCATCCAGCGCCGCCGGTCGGTGTCGGACGGCGCCGAGAACAGCATCCGGTCCGCACCGGGCCGGTCCAGCCGCAGCACCGAGCCCTGCACGGTCGGCGTCACCAGGTCCGGGATCGGGGTCCACTGGGTACTGAAGGTCGCGCCGCCGTCCTTGCTGATCGCGTAGGACCGGTTGCCGACCGACGTGCCGTTCTGGTCGCGGGCGCCCGCGTAGACCGAGCCGTCGGCCAGTTCGGTGACCGTGACCTCCTGCGGCTTCTGGGTGAACGTGCCGCCCTTGGGGAACGTGGTGCGCCCGTTCGCGCCCACCTGCCAGGTGCGGCCGTGGTCGTCGCTGTACACGAGCGCGCCGTCGTTGGCGTAGGCCTGCTTGCCGTCGCTGACCTCGCCGCTCACGCCGAGCACGAGGCGGCCCTTGTGTGCGCCCTTGGTGAGCTGGATGCCGTGCACCGGGCCGGTGGCGTACCACCAGTCCCACTCCGGCAGCTTGGCCTGCGCGCTCAGGTCGACGGGATCGGACCAGGTCGCGCCATCGTCGTCGCTGTACTGCAGGTGCGGGGTGCGCGGACACGGCGTGGCGCACGCCTTGTCGTCGTTGCGGCCCGCGTTGTAGGTGGTGAACAGGAAGATCCGGCCGGTCGTGCGGTCGACGATCGGCACCGGGTTGCCGTGCGTGTCGCCGCCGCCCTCGTTGACCAACTGCAGCGGCGACCAGGTGCGGCCGCCGTCGGTGCTGCGCTTGAGCACCAGGTCGATGTCGCCGGTGTCGCCGCAGTTGTCCACGCGGCCCTCGGCGAACGCCAGCAGGGTGTTCTTGACCGACTTCACGACCGCCGGGATGCGGAAGCAGGAGTAGCCCTGCTCGTTGGCGGCCTTGAACAGCACCTGCTGTTCTGGCGCGGCCGCGGCCTGGGTTGCGATGGCCGCCTGGGTCGCGGCCGCCGCCGGGGCCAGACCGGCCACCAGGGCCGCCGATAACAGTCCGGTCAGTATTCGTCGCACGGGCACCGTCCTATTCGGATTCGGGATGGATGCAGCGAAACGTGTGGCCGGCGCCTGCCGTGGCGAGTGGCGGCAGTTCCGCCGCGCACTCGTCGGTGGCCTTCCAGCACCGGGTACGGAAGTTGCAGCCGCTGGGCGGCGCGGTCGCGGACGGCACGGGTCCACTGAGGACGATCGGCTCGACCGTGTGCCGCAGGCTGGGCGTGGCGGAGAACAGCGCCCGCATGTAGGGGTGGTAAGTGTGGGCGGGCACGGCCGCGGCCGGCGCCTCCTCGACGATCCGGCCGAGGTACATCGTGATGATCTTCTCGCTCATCCGGCGGACCGTCTGGATGTCGTGGGACACGAACACCATCGCGAGCCCGAGCCGCTCCCGCAGGTCGATGAGCAGGTTGAGGATCTGTGCGCGCACCGACACGTCGAGCGCGGACGTGGGCTCGTCGGCCACGAGCAGCTTCGGCCGCAGTGCGAGCGCGCGGGCGATGGCGACGCGCTGCCGCTGCCCGCCGGACAGTTGCGCCGGCACCGCGTCCGCGACGCTGCCGGGCAGGCCGACCAGCGACATCAGCTCCCGCACCCGGTCGGCGCGTTCCGTGGCCGTGCCGTCGTCATGCACGTCGAGCGGGTCGCGGATGATCCGGGCCACGGAAAGCCGCCGGTTGAGCGCGGTCGTCGGGTCCTGGAACACCATCCCGACGTTGCGGCCGAACTTCGCCGCGCGCTCGGCCGTGGACATCTCCCACAGCGACTCGCCCTGGTACCGCACGGTGCCCTGCGTCGGCTTCTGCAGTCCGACGATCACCTTGGCGAGCGTCGACTTGCCGCAGCCGGACTCGCCGACCACGCCAACGGTCTCGCCCGGGTCGAGCGTCAGATGCGCGTCGGTGAGCGCGTACACGTTGTCGTGCCCGAACAGCCGTCGCGCCCTGATCCGGTGCACGACGTGCACACTGTCCAGCTCAAGCAGATTCATGGGTCACCAGCTCTGTCGCGGGGAAGTGGCACGCGGTCTCGTGCACGCCGTCGGCGACCACGGGCGGCCGCTCGGTGCGGCACACCGACCGCGCCGCGGGACACCGGTCGGAGAACCGGCAGCCCTGCGCGAAGTCGGCAGGCGAGGGCACCACGCCCTTGATCTGCGTCAGCCGCGCGTCGTTCTCCTCCAGCGACAGGACCGCGGACAGCAGGCCGCGCGTGTAGTGGTGCTTCGGCGAGCCGACCACGTCCGCGATGGCACCGGTCTCGGCCACCTGCCCGCCGTACATCACCACCACGCGGTCGGCCACCTCGGACACGAGCGCGAGGTCGTGCGACACCAGGATCAGCGCGAACCCGAGTTCTTCCTGCAGCCGCAGCAACAACTTCATGATCTGCGCCTGCACCGTCACGTCGAGCGCGGTGGTCGGCTCGTCGGCGACGATCAGCTTGGGGCTGCGGGACAACGCCATCGCGATCAGCACCCGCTGCCGCTGCCCGCCGGACAGCTCGTGCGGGTAGGACCGCAGCGTGCGCTCGGGATCCAGGTTCACCAGCTCCAGCAGTTCCGCCGGGCTGCGGGTGCCGCCGCGCCGGGTGAACTGCTTGAGCTGCGCGCGGATCGTCATCGCCGGGTTCAGCGAGCTGAGCGCGTCCTGGTAGATCATCGCCAGGTCGTGGCCGAGGTAGCGGCGGCGCTGCCGCGGGGTGAGCGCCAGCAGGTCCTGCCGCGCGAACCGGGCCTGCCCCGATACCCGCGCTGTGCCGGGCAAAAGGCCCATCACCGCGAGCGAGGTGATGGTCTTGCCACAGCCGGACTCGCCGATCAGCCCGAGCACCTCGCCCGCCCGCACGGAGAACGACACGTCGTCCACCACTCGCACGCCGTCGTGCCGGTCCGCGAACGAGATCGACAGGTGTTCGACCTCCAGCACCGGCTCGCGGCCGGCGAGATCCCTGGCGTTGGCGGCCAGCCGTTCGCCGGTCTCCCGCAGCCCGGCGATCGGCAGGACCTCCGCGCGCTCCTCGGGGTCGACTGGCGCCTCTTCCGCCTGCTTCGCGGCCCGGCCCGCCTTGGCCTGCCGTGCCGACGGCGAAGCCCATGCGTCGGAAATCCCTTCCGACAGCACGTTCAGCGCCAGCACCGTGATCAGGATCAGCAGGCCGGGGAACAGCGTCGCCCACCAGCCGCCGGTGAGCACCAGTTCCTTGCCGTTCGCCAGCACCGCGCCCCACGACGGGTCCGGCGCCTGGATCCCAGCGCCGATGAACGACAGCGACCCCTCGAACACGATCGCGTCCGCCACCATCACCGTGCAGAACACCAGGATCGGCGCCGCGCAGTTCACGGCCACGTGCCTGGCCAGGATGTAGACCCGTTTCGCACCGATGAGCCGCTCTGCCGCCACGTAGTCCTCGCTGTACTGCGCGAGCACGTTCGCCCGGACCACGCGGGCGATCGAGGGCATGTACAGGAAACCGATCGCGAAGATCAGTACCAGCAGCCCGCGGCCGAACACCGCCACCAGCACCGCGGCCAGCGCGATGCCGGGGAACGCCATGATCACGTCCAGCACCCGCATGATCGTCTCGCCGGCGCGGCGCCCGGAGGTGGCCGCCAGCGCGCCGATCACCGTGCCGGCCACCAGCGCGATGGCGATCGCGCCGAGCCCGACGGCGAGTGACCAGCGGGAGCCCCACACCAGCCTGCTGTAGACGTCCCGGCCGGACGAGTCGGTGCCGAACCAATGCTCGCCGCCCGGCCCCACGACCGAACCCCCGGTCAGGTACGGGTCGTGCGTGGCGACCAGCGGCGCGAGGATCGCGGCCAGCGCCAGCAGCACGAGCACGCCGAGCGCGATCCACGACGGGACGCCGAGCCGCCGGAAGTTCGCGCCGCGGCTGAGCCGCTCGGCCAGTCCCCGGCGCATCACGGGTGGCTCCGCAGCCGCGGGTTGGCGATCACGTAGAGGATGTCGACGATCAGGTTGACCAGCACGAAGCCGGCCGCGATGGTGATCACGAAGCCCTGCACTTTCGAGGCGTCGCCGTCGGTGACGGCCTGGATCATGTTCTGCCCGAGACCCGGCAGCGCGAACATGGTCTCGATGACGACCGCGCCACCCAGCAGGTAGCCGATCCGCAGTCCCAGCACGGTGAGCGGGGTGACGAGCGCGTTGCGCAGGACGTTTCGGCCCACCACCACGAACGGCGGCAGCCCGCCGCCACGCGCGGTGCGCACGTAGTCCTTGTCCAGCTCCTCCACCATGGACGTGCGGATCACCCTGGTCAGCTGCGCGGCGACCGGCATGGCCAGTGCCACCGCGGGCAGCGTCATCGAGTTGAGCCAGCCGGAGAACGAGTCCTGTGGGCTGATGTAGCCGCTCGTCGGGAAGAGCCCCTGCCCGACGGCCAGCCACTGCACCAGGAGCAGCGCGATCCAGAACGCGGGCGCGGCCACCCCGGCCAGCGACACGAGCCGGATCACCTGGTCCGGCCACCGGTCCCGGAACACCGCGGACGTGATGCCCATCAACAGCGACAAGACGATCGCGATCACGACGCCCATCAACGTCAGCTGCAGGGTCAGCGGCAGCGCGGTGGTGATCGTGTCCGCCACCGACTGCTTGGTGATGACGCTGACGCCGAAGTCGCCGTGCAGCAGCTGCCACACGAACCGGCCGTACTGCACCGGCCACGGATCGAGCAGCCCGTTCTCGGCCCGGAACCGTTGCAACTGCTCCTCGGAGGCGTTGGCGCCGTCGAACGCCGCCAGCGCCGGGTCGACGGGGGAGAACCGCATCACGATGAAGACGAACAACGTCACGCCGAGGAGCAGCGGCACCAGCGACAGGATGCGGCCGAACAGCATCCGCAGGATGATCACGCCGCGCTCGCCGTCTGCACGCGGGCCCGGCGGCGGCTCACGCCGGGCCTCCCGGCTTGGCCTGGTTGAGGTTGATGCCCGGGTAGCCCTGCGCGCGCACCCCCGAGATGGTCTTCGGGTCCCACGCGGTGCCGAGCTGCGTGAACACGACCGGGTACACCACGGCCTGGTCGGCGAGCAGGTCCAGCACCTGTTTCGTGGTGTTTTCCCGCGCGCCCGCGTCGGTCTCACCCGCGGCCTTGTCCAGCAGCCCGATCAGCGCGTCGTGGTCGGGCCCGGACCACTGCGCGTACTTGGCGGCGACGCCCGCGCCGGCGTAGTAGTAGCGCACCAGCAGGTCCGGGTCGTTGCCGAACTGTTCCGCGTTCTGCGTGGTGGCGACGACCTGGAAGTCGAATCCGCCGTCCAGCTTGGAGAACAGCGCCTTGGTGTCCTGAGTGTCCAAAGTGGTCTGGACGCCGATCGCGTCCCAGCCTTCCTTGATCACGTTCACGCAGTCCGCCACCAGCGTGGTGTTCGTGGTGGACAGGGTGACCACGAGGTTGGACACACCCGCCTGCTGCAGGAGTTGCCTGGCCTTGTCCGGGTTGTAGCCGAGGTCGTTCGCGGCGGGCTGCGACCCGGACGTCTTCGGGTTGATGAACGAAGTGCCCTCCGAGCCCTTGCCCTTGAGACCGACCTCGATCATTTTCTTGCGGTCGACCGCGTGGTGCAGCGCTTGGCGCACCAGCTTGTTGTCGAACGGCGCGTGCTTGGTGTTGAACATCAGCCACAGGTTGTTGCCGCCGTCGGCGAACTCGACCGTGCGCCCGTCCTTGGCGAGCTGGTCGGCGTTGGCGGGCGGGATGTTCTCCACGATCTGCGCGGCCGGCTTGGCGCCGGAGATCTTCGCGACCCGGGGCGAGGCCTCCACGATCGAGTTCCACAGCATGGTCTTGTAGACCGCCGGGCGCGGGCCGTTGTAGTCGGCGAACTTTTCGAACTTGGTGTGCGACAGCGGCGCCTGCTCGGTGACCTGGTACGGACCGGAGCCGACCACCTTGCCGGACACCGCCGCCTCCCAGCCGCCTTCGAAGACGTGCTTGGGGCAGATCTTCACGGTCTGGAGCCGTTTCAGCACATAGGGGAAGGGCTGGGTGAGCACGAACTCGACGGTCTTGTCGTCGACCTTCTTGACTTCCTGCAGCCACGGCACGAAGAACGTGCGCACCAGGACGTTCTCCTTGGGGTCGAGCACCCGGGCGAAGGTGAACACGACATCGTCGGCCGTGACCGGCTGCCCGTCGTGCCACTTCGCCCCGTCTCGCAGCGCGATCTCGAACGACGTGCCGTCGACCTTGGGCAGTTCCTTGGCCAGCCCCGCGTACGGCTCGCGGCTGATCGGGTCACCCTCCACAAGGGACTCATAGGTGTGCAGGATCGCCGCCATCGAGAACGCAGACGCCGTCTGCAGCGGGTCCCACGTCTGGTTGTTGCCGTAGCCGATCACCGCGGTGATCGAGTCCGTGGTGTTGCCGGTGGCGTTGGTGGACGCCGGCCCGCCGCACGCGGCGAGTGTCGACGAGAACGCCGCCGCGACCCCGGCCATACCGGTGAAGCGCAGCATGTCTCGGCGGCTGAACGATGGACCAGAAGTGGGCACCACGCCTCCTGTCTTCGTCACCAGCGACGACATAGGACATGGGATGTCCTATGTTGCGCAGAACCATAGGTGCCGGAAGACGGATGGTCAAGACCGCACGGCAACGGCCAGGTCATGAGTGCTCGACCGGCCTTGCCTACGCTCGTCCCCATTGCCGCGAGTACCTGTGCACTCCCTTGAAGGCGCGCGTCGAATTACCGCGTATTGCCGACCTGGCCCCGGAGTTCACCGGCGGGGGAGGCCGATGGCGAGTTCCTTCGCCGCTTGGCGGAGCGGCTCGAGATAGGTGTGCATCTGCTCGACGGAGCTGCGGAACGCCGGGGCCGCCGTCGACAGCGCGGCGACGGCGATCCCGGCCGGATTGAGCACCGGAACGCCGATCGCGAGGATGCCTGCCTCGTGTTCCTCATCGGCGATCGCGAAGCCCTGCTGGTGAACGCGTTCGATTTCGGCCCGGAACCGATCGCGGTCGGTGATGGTCTTCGGGCCGCGCTGCGGCAGGTCGAGTTCGGCGATGAGCTGTTCCCGTTGTGCGTGCGGGGCGAACGCGACCAGACACTTACCCATCGAGGTGCAGTGCAACGGTCCGCGTCGGCCGGGCTCGCCGATGATCTGGATCTGTTGAGTGCCTTCGACGTAGTGCACGTAGAGCTGGTCGCGCCCGTCGAGCACGGCCATCAGCGTGGGCTCGCCGGTCTGCCGCGTGACCCGTTCGAGGACCGGGGTGGCGATCTCGGTGAAGCCGCGTGCGTGCAGCACCCGTTGCCCGAGCTCGAACAGCTGGAGTCCGAGGTTCCAGCGACGATCCTCGTCGAGGACCGCGAAGTTCTCCTGGGCGAGCGACTTCAGCAGCCGGTGGGTGGTGCTGACCGGGTAACCGGCTTGGTGCGCGAGGTCTGACAGCGTCGTGCCGCGCGGTGCTTCGCCGAGGAGGACGAGCAGGCGCAACGCCTTGCGCACCATGTCGTCGCGCGGAGCCTTCGACGCGCCTGACGGTTCCGGCATCGCCTTCCTCCTGTGCCTGCACTCCGTGTCTGCACTGCGGCCGTTCGGAGGTCGGCAGCATTGACACCCATTATCTACGGTCCTTATCGTTTCCACGATAAAAGAAGCGTTACCACATAGTGGTAAAAGTGCCGACAAGGGAGTCTGCCTTGACACCACCCGTCGAGCTCGGGCGGCAGCGCTGGCTGCGACTGCTCCCCGTGGCCTTCGTGACCTACTCGCTGGCCTACCTGGACCGCTCGAACTTCTCCATCGGCGTCGCGGGAGGTATGAAGCACGACCTCGCCCTCAGCGGCGCGATGTCCTCTCTGATCGGTGCTTCGTTCTTCCTCGGCTACACCGCCTTCCAGATCCCCGGCACCCTCTACGCCGAGCGCCGCAGCGTGCGTGGGCTGATCTTCTGGTGCACGCTCGCGTGGGGTCTGCTGGCCGCGGCCCAGGGCCTGCTGAGCAACCCGGCGCTGTTCATCGCCGTGCGGTTCCTGCTCGGCGCGGTGGAAGCGGCGGTGCTTCCCGCCATGGTCGTGTTCCTGGCCCGGTGGTTCACCAAACGCGAGCGGGGCAGTGCCAACGCGATCCTCATTCTCGGCAACCCGATCACGGTGATGTGGCTCAACGCCGTCTCCGGGTACCTCATCGAGCTGACCAGCTGGCGGGAGATGTTCATCATCGAGGGAGTGCCCGCGCTGGTGTGGGCGTTCGTCTTCCGCGCGCTCGTCTCCGACCGTCCGGCCGAGGCGAAATGGCTCAACGAAGCCGAGAAGTCCGCCGTGCTGGCCGAACTGGACGCCGAACGCGCGCAGGCCACTCCGGCGAAGACGTTCGCGGCGGCGTTCCGCTCTCGGCCGGTCGTGCTGCTGTCCCTGCAGTATCTGCTGTGGAGCATCGGCGTGTACGGGCTCGTGTTCTGGCTGCCCAGCATCGTTTCCGCCGGAAGCGGCCGGGGGATCGGCATGAGCGGTCTGCTCTCGGCGATCCCGTTCGGTGTCGCGGCGTTGCTGATGGTGGTCAACTCGCGGATGTCGGACCGCGCGGGCACCCGTTCCCGCTACGTGTGGACGTGGCTGCTGCTCGGCGGCGTCGGCTTCTTCCTGTCCTACGTGCTGGGGCCGGGCAACTTCTGGTGGGCGTTCGTGCTTCTCGTGGTGGCCGGCGGCGCGATGTACGCCCCGTACGGGCCGTACTTCGCCCACGTGACCGAAATCCTGCCGAAGAACTTCGCGGGTGCGGGCGTCGCGTGCGTCAACACCGCGGGCTCGGTCGGCGGATTCGTCGGGACGTATCTGGTGGGCTGGCTCAACGACGCGACCGGATCGACCGCGGCGTCCTTCGTGATGATGGCCTCGACGCTGGTCCTGGCCGCGCTGGTCATACCCCTGGTCCGCGGCGACGCGGCGCAACTGCGGTCGGTGCCCCGGGAGACTCCCGCTTGAGGATCGTGCGATACGAGTCCGTCGCGTATCCGTCCACATTGGTCGAGCTGCCCGGTGGTGAGGAGCGCGGGTGCCTGACGTGGTGACCTTCGGCGAGGTCATGGCGATGTTCGTGGCCGTCGAACCCGGGCCGCTCGACGAGGCGGAGCACTTCGGCGTGCGGTTGTCCGGTGCCGAGATGAACGTGGCGGTCGGACTTTCCCGCCTCGGCTACACCGTGGGCTATTTCGGGGCGGTGGGCGACGACCCGCTCGGCGTGCGGGTGCGCCGGGAGCTGGTGGCGGAAGGGGTGGACACCGGTCACCTCGTCAGGGATCCCGGCGCGCCCACGGGTTTTCAGCTCAAGAGCCGCGTGCTCAGCGGTGATCCGACCGTGGTCTATTTCCGCCGCGGATCGGCCGCATCACGACTGCGATGGTCCGGTGAGGCGGAGAAAACGGTCCGATCCGCGCGCCACCTGCACGTGACAGGCATCTTCCCCGCGCTGACGCCGCACACCCGTGACTTCACCTTCCGCGCCGTCGAGGCGGCTCGCGAGTCCGGGGCGACGGTTTCGTTCGACCCCAACCTTCGGCCGGTGCTGTGGGCGGACGAGAACGACATGGTCGACACGATCAACAGGCTGGCCGCGCTCGCCGACACCGTGCTCCCCGGGCGTTCCGAGGGAACGCGGCTCACCGGCCACGAAAACCCGCGCGCCATCGCTGATTTCTACCTGAACCGGGGTGCCCGCGAGGTGGTTGTCAAGCTCGGCAGCGACGGCGCGGCCGCGTACTACAGAACCGGCACCGTGTGGGAACCGGCGTTTCCGGTGCGGGTGGTGGACACCGTCGGCGCGGGCGACGGTTTCGCCGCAGGGTGGATCAGCGCCCGGCTGGACGGGCTCGACGAGAGGGCCGCGCTCCGACGCGCCTGCGTGGTGGGAGCGCTGGCCACCACGAGCGAAGGCGACAAGGACGGCCTGCCCACGCGGGTGGAACTGGGCGAACTGCTCGACGACGCGGCGTGAGGCCCTGAGCGAGGAGCACGCGGGCGGCGACCGTTCTCCCTATGACCGGCGCGGCGAACGTGGTGCCTGGCGGGGTGCCGGGGGTCACGGTCGCCGGTCTTGTGTACGTTTGCTGAATCTGTTTTTATGTTCTGGACACACGGTCGCAGGGGCCTTGTGCGGAAGACTTCGAGGAGCGGTCATGAAGACAACCGAAGCGGTCGCGGCGACGTTCGGAATGACGGACGAGGCGTGGAAACGGCACGCGAACGCGTGGAGTGTGTGGAGCCGGATGGCCGGGCTGGCGCCGATCCTCGCGCCGATCTTCTTCCGGGAAACGCTGGGCTGGTGGGCACTGGCGATCATCGTGCCCGGGATTGCCTGGATGTGGCTCAACCCGCGTGCGTTCAAGCCCGTCCAGCACCCCACGAAGTGGGCGGAAAAGGGGATCTACGGCGAGAAACTGTGGTCGGCGGGCAAGTCGGCGGCCCTGGCCGGGCACCGGACGGCGATGCGCCTGCTGATCGGCCTGGCCGGCGCCGGTGCCCTGATCATGATCTACGGGCTGGTGTTCATCGAGGCGTGGCCGGCGATCTTCGGCATCACCCTGGTGCTCCTGAGCCAGCTGTGGCAGATCGACCGGTTCGTCTCGATCTACGACGAAAGCGTGCGCGGCGAGCAGTAGTGCCCGGCCGAATCCCACCGACGTTCCCCCGCCCTCGGGGCCCGCCCGGGCTCCGAGGGCCACCCGATCCTGCGGAGAAAACCCATGCACACCCCCGGAACCGCACATCCACGGCGCTGGTGGATCCTCGGCGCGCTCTGCCTGAGCCTGCTGGTGCTGACCATCGACAACACGGTCCTGAACCTCGCGATTCCCGCGCTGATGCGCGACGTCGGCGCCGGTCCGGCCGAAATCCAGTGGATCGTCAGCGCCTATACGCTTTCCTTCGCCGGTTTGCTGCTGACCGCGGGCGGCCTGTCCGATCGTTTCGGCCGCAAACGCCTGCTGCTGATCGGTCTCGGCCTGTTCGGCGCCGCGTCCCTTGCCGCGTCCCTCGCGGCGAACCCCGCCCAGCTGATCATCGGGCGGGCGGCGATGGGCGTCGGCGGCTGCCTGGTCATGCCCAGCACTCTTTCGATCCTGATCACCGTGTTCGACGCGGCCGAACGCCGCCGGGCGATCGCGGCCTGGAGCAGCGTGTCCATGGCCGGTGTCCTGGCCGGCCCGTCGCTCGGCGGATACCTGCTGGACCACTTCGGCTGGGGATCGGTCTTCCTGATCAACGTGCCGGTCGCGGCGCTGGCGATGCTCGCCGCGCTGGTGTTCATGCCCGAGTCCACCGCGCCGGCCCGCAAGCCCGATGTGCCGGGCGTGCTGCTGTGCACGGTCGCCATGGTCTCGATCGTCTGGGCGATCATCACCGCGCCGGACGCCGGATGGGGCCGCCCGGACACCGGCGGGGTGCTGGCCTTCGGGCTGCTCGTCCTGGCCGGGTTCGTGGGCTGGGAACTGCGTGCGCCGCACCCGATGCTGCCCTTGCGGATCTTCCGGGATCGCGACTTCTCGAGCGGCACGCTCTCGGTGATGCTGCTCGCCTTCGCCGCCGCCGGGATGATGCTCGCGCTCACCCAGTACGTGCAGTTCGTTCTCGGCTATCCGGTGTTCGAGGCGGGTATGGCCTTGCTGCCGTTCGTCGCCTCCGCGGCGGTGTGCAACCTGCTCGGTGCCACCCTGGGCCGCAAACTCGGCAACCGGACCCTGGTCGCCGCCGGCATGCTGGTCACGGCCGCCGGGTTCGCCATCCTGCGCACGATCGGCCCGGACAGCGGGTACCCGCTGCTCGGCCTCGCGCTCGTGATCATGGGGCTGGGTGCGGGACTGGCCACCCCCGCGGCGGTCACCGCGCTGATGGGCGCCATCCCGCCGGAATATGCGGGGACCGGTTCGGCGATGAACAGCACGCTGTCCCAGACCGGCAGCGCCCTTGGCGTGGCCACGCTCGGCAGCCTGCTCGCCGCCGGGTACAGCGCCGGGCTCGCCCCGGAGGTTCCCGGCACCGCCCGCGCCTCGCTCGCCGACGCGCTCGCCACCGGCGACCCGCGCGTGATCGACGCGGGCCGGGCGGCGTTCACCGGGGCCATGTCCACCACCATGCTCACCGGGGCCGTGCTGTCCGGCGTGGCGGCTGTCGTGGCCATCACCTTGCTGCGCAAGAAAACCGTCAAGTCCACAGCGGACACACCGCCGGTTGGGGACGGCCGGCCGGCCGAGCGCGCCGCCGCCTGACCTGGCTCCCGGACGCCCTGATTTTCCTCCGATTCCCCGTCGCCGGCCGGGCACACCGGTCTGCGACCATATGACCAGAGCATTCGCAAGGAAGGTGCCGCATGCCACCCGCGTTCTCCGCCGAAGAGAAGGCCCGGATCACCCGGCAACTCCTCGACAACGGCTACCAGCTGTTCACCCGCCAGGGGCTGCGGAAAACCTCGCTCGAGGAACTGGTCGCCTCCACCGGGATGGCCAAGAGCAGCTTCTACCAGTTCTTCGACTCCAAAGAAGCGCTCTACCTCGAGTTGATGCGGCGGGAAACCGGCACCGTCAAGAAGAAGGTCATCGACAACGCGTTGCGGGCCACCGACGACACCCGCGAGGGGCTCCGCAGCTTCCTGCGGGCCACGCTCGACGAGCTCACCGCCAACCCACTGTGGCGCCGGCTGACCACGCACCCGGAGGAGATGACCGCCGTTGCCCGCAAGGCCGACCTCCAGCAGGTGACCGCCATGGCGGACAACCCGGCCACCGCGCTGGTCCACTACATCACCGAGAAACAACACGACGGTGAGTTGGTCGACGCCACGCCCGAGGTCATCGTCGGTGTCCTGCAGACGGTGCTGCTCGTGCCGCTCTACGCCGAGCGTCTCGGCGACCCCGGCGACTACCCCAAGATCATCGATCTGCTCATCGACATCATCGCCACCGGTCTCACCCGGAACCGGTCCTGAGCACCCGGCTGACCACAATGCTCGCCGCGGAAACGGTCCATTGTGTACGCCACGGCGCCATCACCCGGCCGGGTTTTCGGTGAGCCCGTTCAGGAAAACGTCGATCATCTGCCGTTGCAGTCTTGGTGTCGTCGTCTCGGGGGTGAGCAATGCCAAGGTCTGCACCCCGTTGAGGATGGCCAGGAGCTGCTCGACGATCACCTTGTCGGACACCGGCGTGCGGATGGTTCCGGCCGCGCGGCCGGCCCGGAGAAACTTGCGGATCTGCTTGCGCCACACGTCCATCGCGCCGCGGTAGACGGATTCGAGATCGGCGTCGGCGAGGGCGCGTTGCCAGAACGGGAGCACCACCCGGGCCTCGAGTTTCGTGACCTCCTCTGCCGGCATGACCTCCTGGCAGAAGATGCGCAGTCCGTCGAGTCCGGTCGCGTCGCCGAGTCGCGCGCTGATCCGCGCGTTGGTGTTGTCGAAGATCCGGGTGAACGCGGTCCGGATGATCGCGTTCTTGTTGGGGAAGTAATGCTTGAGCGCGCCGTTGGCCATGCCCATCGAGTCCGAGATCGCGCGCATGGTGGCCGCATCGACGCCATGCTCGGCGATCAACTGCCAGGCGGCGGTCGCGATTTCGGTGCGCCGCTGGTCGTGGTCAACCTGCTTCGGCACGGCACGCCCCGCTGAACCTCGTCATGTCCCCACCGTAGTGGTCGCGGCTCGCGCCCTGGTGACACGACGGGAACCGCAGAAGATCTTGCGCTCCGCGGCAGGATGCCACACCCTGTTTGTCTACGGTTGGAGAAACTAGGAGATCAACGATGACCTCGGCCCCGCCCGTGCGCACCGTCCACCGCAACGCCCGTATCCATACCCTCGACCCGGCCCGTCCCTGGGCGTCGGTGCTGCTGGTCGCCGATGGCGTGATCACCGCCGTCGGTGACGAGGAACTGCTCACCCGGCTCGACGGCGACCCCGAAGTCGTCGATCACGGTGGCGCGTTCCTGATGCCCGGCCTGGCGGACGTGCACAACCACCACCTGGAGGCGGGGCGGGCCGACCTGTTCCAGCTCCAGCTCGATGGCACCGCCGAGCTGCCCGCGGTGCTCGACGCGATCCGGGCGTGGTCGGCCAGGCTGCCCGCGGACGCGTGGGTCGTGGGCGGCGGCTGGGGCTCCAGGCTGATCCCGGAACTCTCGGCGGTGAAAGCGCTGGCGAGTTTGGACGAGGCGGCGGGCGGACGGCCGGTGTTGCTGTACGACGACAGCCACCACAACCGGTGGGCGAGCTCGGCGGCGCTCGCGCTGGCCGGGATCGGTGCCTCCTCGCCCGACCCCGACGGCGGTACCGTGGTCCGCGACCCCGCCACCGGAGAGCCGACGGGCGTGCTCATCGAGGCCGCGCTCATACCGGTCGAGCGTGCGTACGCGGCGACGGCCGCGGTGGGGGTCGAGGACAATGCGCGCGCGAGCCTGCGCGGCATTGAGATCCTGCATTCCTTTGGTATCACCGCATTCCAGGACGCCGCCGCGTCTCTGCCGATGCTCGAAGCGCTCAAGCACCTGGACGGCACCGGGCGACTGGACGCCTGGGTGGTGACCTCGTTGCTCGTCAACGACAGGATCTTCGGCGCTCATCCGCTCGGGCAGGACCTCATCGACGTCCGCGAGCGCTACCGCAGCACGCACCACCGGCCCGATTTCGTCAAGATCTTCCTCGACGGGGTCCCGCCGTCGAAGACCGCGGCGTTCCTCCAGCCGTACCTTCCAGACGACGTGCACGGCGCCGAATGGCGTGGCGAGACCACGATGAGCCTGGAGGAACTGACCGGGTGGCTGCTGCGGGTGGCGGAGCAGGGGCTGTCCGCGAAGATCCACTGCACCGGCGACGGTGCGGTACGCATGACCCTGGACGCGGTCGCCACGGTCCGCGCGGCCGGACATGTCGCGCCGGCCTTCCACATCGCGCACGGCCAGTACATCGACGAGGAGGATGTGCCGCGCCTGGCCGAACTTCGCGTCACCGCGGACCTTTCGCCCGCGTTGTGGTTCCCCAGCGCCATCGTCGACGCGATCTGCGCCTGCGTTCCGCGTGAACGCGCGGAACGGGTGCACCCGAACCGCAGCCTGATCGACGCCGGGGTGCTGGTGGCCGGAGGATCCGACTGGCCGGTGATGCCGTCGCCGAACCCGTGGCTGGGCATCCAGGGACTCGTCACCCGCGCCGATCCGACCGGCACGTTCCCGGGGACGTTGTGGCCGGAGCAGGGCATCACGGTCGCCGAGGCGCTGCACGCCTACAGCCTCGGTGCGGCGCGCGCGATGGGCGCCGCCGACGTCACGGGCTCGCTGGAGGCGGGCAAGTCCGCCGATTTCGTCGTGCTCGACCGTGACCCGTTGGCCGTCCCGGCCGACCAGCTGGCCGGGACCCAGGTGGTGCAGACCTGGTTCGCCGGCCGCAAGGTCTACGAGAACTGAGTGATCGCCGGCGGCCGGCGTGAAGGTGTCCCGAGGCCTGGCGGGGAGCTGTTCCTCTCCGAAACGGCCCTCGGGATGCGGTAGAGCTCGTCAGGCCGCGCGCCAGGTGTTGCGGTAGTCGCTGGGCGCGGTATGGAGATGCTTGGCGAAGGCCGCGCGTAGGCCGGCGGCCGTCCCGAAGCCGCTGCGTCCCGCGACGGCGTCGATCGTCAGGTCGGTCTGTTCGAGGAGTTCTTGGGCGCGACGGAGCCGTTCACGGATGAGCCAGTCGCCGGGCGTGCGGCCGTACGTTTCGAGGAAGCGGCGGGTGAGCTGGCGTTCGCTCAGATGTGCTCGGGCGGCCAGATCCCGGAGGCGGATCGACTGGTCGAGGTGGGCGATCGCCCAGGCGGTCACCTCCGAGAGGGGAGAGGTGTTCGCCGAGGGGAGCGGAGTCAGGATGTATTGCGCCTGATCCGCTCCCCGATGGGGCGGAGTCACCATCCGACGGGCCAGGGCGTTCGCGACGGTGGTGCCGTGGTCCTGCCGGACCAGTTCGAGGCACAGGTCGATCCCGGCAGCGGTGCCCGCTGAGGTGTGGATTCGGCCGTCCTGCGCGAAGATGACCAGCTCGTCGACATCGACGCGCGGGAAGCGGCGCCGGAGTTCGTCGGCGTGCATCCAGTGGGTTGTGGCGCGGCGTCCGTCGAGCAGACCCGCTTGGGCGAGGACGAACGCGCCGGAGCAGATGGCGGCGATCCGTGCTCCTCGGGCGTGTGCCTCGGTGACGGCCGCGACGAGGTCGGCGGGCTGCCGCTCATGGACGTTCCTGCAGGCCGGCACGATGACGGTATCGGCTGCCGCCAGGTCGTCGAGGCCGAACGGGGTGGTCGCGGTGAACCCCCCGGCGATCGTGGCGCCGGCTTCGGTCGCGCAGAGCTGGAATTCGTACCACGGGTCGGCGAGCTCGGGCCGCGGGATGCCGAACACTTCGCAGGGCACGGCGAGCTCGAAGATGGGCGCGCCAGGCAGCACGGCGACCGCCACTCTGTGCGTGTCTGATTTCTTGCGCATGCGGTCAATCATGACACTGGCGGGGTCGGGCGGAAACGCCTGGGATTGTGCGGTGAGCACCAGAACCAGGACTTCAACGACCACGACAGCGCAGACCATCGGGCTGGCACAGGCAGTGGCCCTGTACGTCTGCGCGATCCTCGGCGCCGGAGTGCTCGTCTTCCCCGGCCAAGCCGCCTCGCTGGCGGGTCCCGCGTCACTCGTCGCATGGGGATCCAGTGCGCTGATGGGCCTTCCGCTGGCGTTCACCTTCGCCGCGTTGGCGTCCCGGTTCCCGGACTCGGGCGGCGTCGCCACGTTTGCCGCGAAGGCATTCGGGCCTTCCGCCGGCGGCATCGCCGGCTGGTGGTACTTCATCGCCGGGTCTGTCGGGCAGACCATCGTCCCGCTCACTGCCGGCTACTACGTCGCCGCGGTGCTCGGCCTGGAGCAGCGCTGGGCACCCGCGATCGCCGCCATCGTGCTCGCGGTGGCGGTCGTCGCGAACCTGGCCGGCTTGAAGCTCGGAGCGCGCGTGCAGATCGCACTCGCGATCGGAGTCGCGGCGATCCTGCTCGTGGTCATCCTCGTCGCGCTTCCGCAGATCCGTTTCGAGAACTTCACTTCGTTCGCTCCGCACGGCGTCCCGGGGATCGGCCAGGCGATCGTCGTCCTGTTCTTCGCGTTCGCGGGCTGGGAGGCGATCGCGCACCTGTCCGCGGAGTTCCGAGATGTGAGACGCACCCTGCCGCGGGCGACGCTGCTGACGATCCTGATCGTGACCGTCCTCTACCTGGGAGTCGCCTTCGCCGTCGTCGGCACGGGCTCCTACGGCACCCGCGCCCTCGATCGGATCTCCCTCGGAGCGATCATCGAACACGGCCTCGGCCTCTCCGCGTCCGGCGTCGTCGCCATCGCTGCGGTCGTGATCTGCCTGGGCACGACCAATGCCTTCGTCGCGTCGGTCTCCCGGCTCGGCTATGCACTCGCCCGTGACGGATGGGCACCCTCGCTCCTGTCCGGCCGGAACCGGCACGGAGCACCGCACTTTTCGATCTTCGCTGTCGGCGTGATCGGTGCCGCGGGCCTGATCGGGGCGGCCCTGTTCGGCTGGGGCACGGACGACATCGTCTTCGTGCCCTCCGTTCTCGTGCTGGCCACCTATCTGCTCGGCACCGCCGCGGCGGCCCGCCTGTTCGATCGCGGGCTTCGCGTCCTCGCGCTGGTGGCCGTCGCCCTGCTGTTGGTGACGGTGCCGTTCGCCGGATGGCACCTTCTGGTGCCGCCCGTGATCGCCATGATCGCTCTTTCCGCTCATTGGCTTGCTCGAGCATCCCGCAGGCGCCGCGGTGAATCTGCTTGAGGTTCTCGCATTCGACCGGAGTGTCACCCATATGGCGTAGTTGTATGACGGGGTGCCCTGGTCTTCACTCGTTCGGACTAGTGACGGAGGGGGTGTTACGGAAAAGGCCCGTCGCTTGAGCCGTCATGCCCGCTCTGATCGAGGGAGGACCAGCCATTCCCCGGCCAGGCCTGGCCTGACACAGTGAACGCGTCACCGGCGGGGGAGCTGAGTGCCGGGATTCATTGACTGAAAGCACTTTGGAGTTATTAATATGGGAATGCGGCTGCTGGTTGTCGGCGGCGGAGAAAGCGCGTTGCAGATGGCGGCTCATGTGCGGGCCGGCGGCGGGCAGGCCACCGTACTCACCACGACGCCCCCGGACAAGCTTGCCTCCGGCCCGGTTCGCTCCACCCAGGTGAAGGTGTGGCGCACCCGCGAACACGAGCGGGGTCTCGGTCTGGACCTGTGGCCGGAAGCGCCGCAGATCCAGGGCCTCTGGTTCCAGATGGTCAATCAGGGCCAGGTCGTGTTGGAGTTTCGCGGCCAGTTGAGCAACCCCGCCGTGTCGGTCAACCAACCACACCGGTTCGCCGCCTGGAGCGGCCTCCTCCAGGACCGAGGGGCGCAGATCCACGCCGAAACCGGGCAGCCGATCACCTCGGCGTACCTCGAGCACGTGGCGCAGGACTACGACCTCGTGGTCGTCACCACGGCGCCGAGCGGCAGTGATCTCGCGAACCTGTTCCCCTTGGATCCGAGCCAGCCCCCTCAGGCACCGGCCCGTCACCTCGCCGCTGTCTATTTCGACGGTGTCGACCCGACCCCGACCAACGACGCCCAGTTCACCGTGCTGCCGGAGGGCGAGATCCTGCTGATCCCGGCCTATTTCGGCGACCGTGCGACCGGGGATGGACGGCCCTGCCACATCGTCTTGATGGAGGCACGTCCCGGGACGGCGCTGGACGCGTTCGGTGAGGTGCGGGACCCCGACGCGCGCGCGGACCTCATGCTGCGTCTCCTCCGTGATTTCGCGCCCAACGTGGCCGCCCGGTGCACCCGGGCCAAGCTGGTCGACCAGCGCGGCACCCTGGCCGGTGCGGTCCGGCCGACCGTGCGCCAGCCGGTGGGCTACCTGCCGCAGTCCGGGCGGCCGGTGGCCTCCCTCGGTGACCTCGCGGTCAGCATGGACCCGTTGGCGGCGCAGGGCGCCAACAGCGCCTCCGACGGCGCCGCCATCTACGCTCGCCGCGCGCTGGCTCATTCCGGACCGTACGACGAGCAGTTCCTGGCCGCCTGCTCCGCGGAATGGCGGCAGACGCGCGCGTACCCGTCGCGCCAGCTGACATCCATGCTGCTGGAGCCGCCGCCGATGGTGGGTCAAATGCTGGCGAGTGCGGCCCAGCAGCCCGAAATCGCCAACAGCATCGCGGGCCTGTTCGAAGCACCCTGGATGGTCGAGCAACTGGCCAACCAGGCGGTCGCGCCGAACGCGGCGCCGGCAGTCGGGTAGCAACGACCCGCGCTGGCACGCGCCCCACCGCCTGGGCGGAGCCCAGGCGGTGGGATCGCCGCGCACACACCAGGGCCGACAACCCCACGAGCACGAACGAGCCACCGCTCCCGGCGGCCGGTGGCGTTGCGCATCGTGTTCGGTTGTCGCCCGATATGGGCACATCTCGCCCGGATGTGGATCTCACGGTCATTTGGCGCCGGTGTACTGTGCACGCCACGAAACCAGTGCCCCGCCGTAACTGGCTGCGTCTCACCCGAATGACGACCGGCGCCAGGAATCGAGAAACATGAGGAGTAAGCAGGTGCGCGACCGGCACTCGGACGTGACTGAGCCTCAGCGGCGCTTCCGCTCGATCGGGACTCGGTTGCAGGTAGCGACCGTGAGCATCGTTGCGCTGTTGATCGCAATGGTGGTGCTGGGGATCGCGGCGGTCGGTCTGCCCAGCCTGAAGCTGATGATCATCGGGCAGGGCGTCCAACAGGCCTCGGTGCCGGCGGTCCCGGCGCTGGCCGCACTGCAGGCCGAGCGGCAGCAGGCGCTGGCCTACCTGGCGGCCCCGAACGCCGACCTCGCCGCCCTGCAGCAGCAGGAAGCCCGGACCTCGCAGGGCTTGCAGGAAATGCAGGCGGCGGCCGACAGCGCGCTGTCCGGAGCCCCGGCGGAGATCGTCGACCGGCTCAATGCGTTCGTCGGTCTGCTGGGCGAACTCCCGCAGCAACGGAGCATGATCGAGGCGCGGTCCGCGACCTCGGCACAGGTGTTCAACTACTACAACACCGTCCTGGACGCCGCGACCCGCTTGTTCGACGCCCAGGCCCGGGTCGTGCCCGACGCGCCCATCACGCAGCACGCGATCGCCGCCGTGGCGCTGTTCCGGGTGGCCGACGAGATGTCCCGCGCCGGCTCACTGGCCGCCGGCGCACTCGCGGACCAGTCCTTCTCCGGCCAGGACTACCAGCAGTTCCAGCACCTGGTGGGGGCCTACCACACCGAACTGGACACGACTTCCCAGTACGTCCGGCCCGAGGTCCAGACCCAGTACTCCAGCGTTGTCCGCGGATCGGCGTTTCGACAGCTGAGCACCCTCGAGGACGCGTTGATCGCGCGTGGCCCCGATCCACACAAACCCGCGGTGTCGTTCCCGGTCACGGCGGACGAATGGTCGAGCGTCACGTCCGCGGTGTCCCAGCAGCTGGTCGACCTCACGATCAAACAGGCCAACGCCATCGCCACGGAGGCCGCCGACACCGGCGCGAGCCAGTTCTGGCTGACGGCATCGATCCTGGGCGCCCTCACCGTAGCGGCGGTGGCCGCGGCCATCGTCGGCATACGGCTTGCCCGCAGCGTTTCCCGGCGCCTGGGAAGCCTGGCCCAGGGCGTGCACAGGGTGGCCACCGACGAGGTGCCGGAGTTGGTCGACCGGATCCACGCCGACCACGACATCGACATCCCGGCCCAGGTGGAGCTTCTCGACGACCGGCACGACGAGATCGGCGGGGTCGCCGTCGGCTTCCGTGACGCCGTGGTCGCCGACCTCGAGGCGCGGAAACGAGAGATCCTCCTGCGTGAGGGCACGACGCGCGTGCTCAAGGAGCTCGCCCACCGGATCCAGATTCCGGTGTTGCGGATGCTGGACACGCTCTACGACGCGCAGCAGAAGGAACAGAACCCGCGCGCCCTCCGGCTCCTCTACACCATCGACCACGAGGTGATCCGCGCCCGGCGCACGGCCGACCACATGATCGTGCTCGCCGGTGACCAGCCGCGTCAGCAGCGGCGCAACCCGGTGCCGCTGTACAACATCCTGCAAGGCGCGGCCACCGAGACCTCGCCCCCGGAGGCCTCGGACGCGGAGCGTCAGCTCGAGCGGTTCAAGCTGCAGAACATTCCGACGGTCTCCGTCAAACCGCTTCTCGCGCACCAGATCGCTCATTTGCTGTCCGAGCTGATGGACAATGCCGTGCGGTATTCCCCGCCCCAGAGCGTGATCCGGGTGAGTGGCATGCCGACCGCGCACGGCGTCGCGATCGAGATCGCGGATGCGGGTCCGGGCCTGTCGGAGGACAGGCTGGCGTCAGCCAACGCGCTGATGCGGAACCCACCGGAGTTCGACGTGATGGTTCGCGAGGAGGCGATCAGCCAGCTGGGGTTCTTCGTGGTGGCGCACCTTGCCCGCGCTCTGGGGATGAAGGTGGCGTTTTCGACTTCGGCCTTCCAGGGCCTGTCGGCGATCGTCATCCTGCCCGAGGACCTGCTGGCACCCGTTTCCGAGGAGCCCCAGGACGTGCCCGCCCCGGAAGCGGAATCCCCGGCCGCACCTGCCACTGCCGACTCATCATGGTTCCGCGCCGAGAACGCCGCCGAGGACGACGCGGACCTCACCGGGAACCACGCGAACGTGACGCAGCTGATATCCGCGGTGGCGGCCCCGGCACGGCCGGCACTGGTGAGCACCTCCGGGGGCAAACATTCGGCCAGCCCACCGTCGGCCCGCGTAGCGGCGCCGACACCCGAGGCGCCGGCCGCGCCGAACGGCTTGCCCCCGCAGCTGCCCAAGCGCCGACGCGGCGCTACCCTCAACCAGCCCGACACGACCGCTGTTCGTGTCAACGTCGATACTCCGGCAGATGACCACGCGGTCGAGACCACCAGGACGCAGTTGAGCGCTTTGCAGCGTGGCACGGAACGAGGTCGCCGGGCCGCCGAAGCAGAGCAGTCGGGATCAGATCAGTGGCCAGCCTGGCCCCGTGAGGATGGGGAAAGCCGATAGCGATGACCGACCGTGTCCAATACCTGCTCGAGAACCTTCTCGCCGCGGATGGTGTGCCTGGCCTGCAAATGGTGATCGCCGTGACGTCGGACGGCATGCTGAGGGGCTGTGCGTATCGGAACTCCGATGCCGCAGATCCCGCCGAGGCCGAACGACTGCGTGCCGAGGCCGAACGATTGGCGGCCGGCACGGCCACGCTCATGGCGCTTGCCGGAGCCCTGCTCAACGAGCAGGGCGACATGCTGCGGCAACTTCCGATCGAGGGGCGTCATTGCTGGTATATCGTCATTTCCGCGGGTCAACACGCCTTCCTGGCCGCACGGGCCCACCACAACGCCAACCTGGACAGTGTCTTCTATGGTCTGAACCGAATCGTCGGCTCGGTGGGACAGGAACTGGCCGCGGTGGCGCGCGGGGGTGCCGAGCCGGGCCGGGTCCCGTCTGGTGCCAGTGAGTACTGACCATGGCCAGGCACGGTGACGAGGAGGAAGACGAGCCGTTCGTGCGGCCCTTCGGGCTCACCGGCGGCCGCACTACGCCCAGCCGCACGGATCTGGATTTGACCACCCAGGTGGTGGCCGGCGGTGCCGGCCACCCCGCCGCAGGATGGCAACGTCACCAGCTGGTGATGTCACCGGAAATGCACAAGATCGTGTACCTGGCCGCACGACCCATCGCCATCGCTGAGCTGGCTGCGCGGACGGCGCTACCGCTGACCACCGTGCAGATTCTCGTCGGCGACCTGGTCGACGACGGAATGCTCACGATCCAACCCGGCGTCCAGGCCGGCGAGATACACGGCCAGGCACGGCTTGCATTCCTGCAACGCGTCAGGAACGGACTTATCAATGCACTATGAAGGTTGGTTCCCGCCTTCCGCGAAGATCGTGGTGGCGGGAGGGTTCGGTGTCGGCAAGACGACCCTGGTCAACACGATCAGCGAAATCGAGCCACTCACCACGGAAGCGCCACTGACGGAGAACAGCGCCGGTGTCGACGATCTCACCGGCGTCACCGGTAAGACCACCACCACGGTCGCGCTCGACTATGGCCGTCTGACCCTCGACGAAGGTCTTACCCTCTACCTGTTCGGCACACCCGGCCAGCACCGGTTCTGGAGCATGTGGGACTACATCGTCATCGGTGCGGTCGGTGCCATCGTGCTCCTCGACACGCGCCGGCCCACCGACTGCTTCGCGGCGATCGATTATTTCGAGAGCCGGTCCGTCCCGTTCCTGGTCGCCGTCAACGACTTCAACGGCGAAGCGATTCATGACATCCCAGCGATCCGCGACGCTCTCGACGTCGATCCGGAGACCCCGATCATCCGGTGCGACGCGCGCAGCCGGGACGCGTGCAAAGATGCGCTGGTGAGGCTGGTCGACCATGTCATCGACAAGGAGACTGTGCACGCCGGCCAGTGGTGAACCGGGCGCCTGCCCCGATCCCGCAGGTACTCCACCCCGTAGCCGGGTGGCAGCCGCGCCGGTCTCCCATGGCCGGCTGACGATGGTGTGGCCCACCGTGGCTGGCCGCGGCGGCGTTGTCGGCAACCATTACAGTGGCACCCCGGATGCCTAGTCGTGGTAACTGACTGAACGCGAGGAGTGCGGTATGGCCAGGGACCTCTCGGGGGCTCTGCCAGCCGAACCCGACCTGTTGATCGGCCGGGACGACCTCGCGCACCGCATCATCGGTCACCTGCGCGGCGGTGCGCGGGTGGTGACCCTGACCGGGTCCGCCGGTGTCGGCAAGACCACGCTGGCGCTGCACACGGCCTGGCAGATGCGGCGCGACCTCCCGAAGCTGGTCGTGCGGTGGGTGCGGATGACGTCCTTGCCGTCCGACGCCGAGGCCGAGCAGGTGGATCGGGTGGTCCGGGATGCGTTGAACGCCACCGACTACGGGGACCGCCCGCCGTGGGACGCGATCACCGAGTACCTCCGTGTTCCCGGTCGCCACACCCTGCTGGTGCTGGACAACTGCGAACACATCGTGGTTCAGGCCGGCGAGTTCATCGCCGCCCTGCAGGCGACGGTTCCCGGCCAGGTCACCGTCCTGGCGACCTCCCGGGAACCGTTGGGCTGTGTCGGCGAGCACGTCGAATACGTCCGGCCGCTGCCCTATCCCCGGGAAGAGGACTCGCTGGACGAGCCCTGGCCGGCGCTGGAGATGTTCGCGGCCCGTGCCGACGCGTTCGGTCATCCGTTGTCGGCTGCCGAGCGGGTGATCGCCGCCGAACTGGTGCGCAGTGTGGATGGGCTGCCGTTGGCCATCGCCATCGATGCGGCCCGGTTGCGGTACGAGTCCCTCGCCGAGATCCGGAACAGCCGGCTGATCGACTCCCGCCGGCCGGTCCGCGACCGTTATCCGGGACTGGACGATGTGGGCGGGAGAGTGAACAGCGTCCTGGTCCCGGCCGGGCTCCGGCAGTCGTACACCGGCTCCTACGACCGGCTCGACGCGGCCGAGAAACGGGTCATGGACTCGCTCGGCGTGTTCTCCGGTGGCTTCGATCTGCCCACTGCCGGACAGATATGCAGCGACGGGGAGTTGAGCCCCGACGACGTCGTCCGGGCCGTCAAGAGGCTGGTCGACCGGTCACTGGTGCTGGCGGACACCAGCGGCGGGGTGCATCGCTACCGCCTGCTGCAGTCGGTACGGATGTTCGCGCTGGAAAAGATCAACGACAGTGGCGATCCGGGCGCGCTGCGCCGCCGGCACCTCCGCTATTTCCGGAAGCTGGCGGCACAGTACGCGACGACATGGTTCAGCGCCAAGGAAGTCTCCATCCTGGAAGACGCGCGCTGGCAGCTGGGAAACTTCGAAGCCGCCATGGCGTACGGCCTGACCGAGCCCGAGTTGGCCACCGACGCGCTCGCGATCGCGGTTCACCTCGCCCAGTTACGCGCGTGGCACTACTGGGGCAAGCTCGACGAGGGCAGGAAATGGCTGCTGAAGGGAGTGGAGGCCACCGCGCAGCTCGGCGTGGCACATCCGATGCGGATCGTGGCCCAATCGCTGGCCGCCTGGATCGCCCTTTGCCAGGGACGAGCCGACGAAGCACGCCGCCTGCGGGACGCGTGCATCGACGCACAGCGACAGCTGAGTGAACAGGGGGCCGACGGCGCCGGCGATGACCCGTTCGCCGCGGCCGTGAACCCGGCGGTGCGGTACTTCGACGGGGCGTTCCGGATGCTCGTCCCGGGCGTGGACGACACCTACGACCTCGGGGCCATCGACGTCCTCGAGCAGGCAGCGGCGGAGTTCGCGGCCCTCGGTGATCGCGGCGGCTGGGCGATGAGCATGTTGTTCGCGGGTCTGGGGGCCGCGTTCCACTTCGCCGACGATCCCGCCAGGGCGGTGGCGTTGACCAGCGAGTACCTCGCGGCCTGCGAGGCGGCCGGTGCCCAGTGGGCCATCGTCTGGGCGCGCATCGCGCACGCGATGGCGTTGGCCTGGCACGCCGACCCGAAACAGGCCGAGGCACTGGTCCACGACACCGTCCTGATGGCGCGTGACCTGGACGACGCGTGGGGCACCACCTGGCTGGCGCACGTGCTGGTGTGGGTCCTCGCGATCCTGCTGGAACAACGCCGCGGCGACCACCCCGGTGGCACGGGCCAGGGTGCCCAGCCACTGAAACGAGAGGCATTCGAACTGGCGCGGGCATGGGGGGCCGCGGAAGCACAGCGGACTCGAGTGAACGTCCGGCTGGAGGGGCTCGGGCCATTTCTGCGGGCCCAGCAACGCGCCGAGGTGATCATCCGTGCCGCCCTGGGCTCGGACGTCGAGCGCGTGGTCGCCGACGGTCGCGAACTGGACCACCGGCAGGCCATGCTGCTCCGGATTCCGCAGGAGCCGGCGGGTTTCGCGGTCCGCTGGCAGGGCCTGCCACCGGACCTGAAACGGATCGCCAGACTGGCCGCACTGGACTGGACCAACAAGGAGATCGGCACCGAGGTGCACCTCTCACACCGCACGATCGAACACAAGCTGCCGATCGCCTTGCACAAGCTCGGTCTCCGGCACCGGAAAGAGCTGGTCAATCTGCGGCTGGTGATCGAGGCTCTGGCTGATTAGCGCCCTGCGGACCGCCTCGACCGGGCCCCGCCCGCGCGGGTGCACCATTCGCGACGACCTGCCCGCCCGGACGATGAGCGCCGCGACCACCCTGTCCTGCAACTGGCCCACGCAGGAGCCGTTTCCGGTCACCTCCCGCTCGGCCTGGGCGGCTTACCCAGTCCCTTCCGCGCCTTCGCGGCCGTCTCCTCGCCCACGTACTCGGGCGAGATGATCGCGAGTTGCGCGGCGGCGATCCGGGCGAGCCCCGCCGGGCCGGCGGCGTCGACGCCGAGCGCACGGGTCAGGTGGTCTTGCAGCACATAGATTCCCAGCCGCATCGCGACGAAGACGGCGGCCTCGCCGCGGGGGTCGGCATGGTCGCCGGCACGAGCCCGCTGATGGTGCTCGGTGATCGCGACCAGTTCGTCGAACAGAGCGGCCGTCGCGTCCGAACCGTCCGCCAGTGCCCGGCCGAGGTAGCGGAAGACCGGGGCGCCCGCGCGGCGGGAACTTTCCATGAACTCCGGGTCGCCGAGCCGGTCCTCGTCGACCGCACCGGCCAGCGTGGCGCGGATGAACTCCACCACGTACGCGTCACACGCCTGGCGCAGGCCGGCCTTGTTCCCGAAGTGGTACTGCACGAGCGCGAGGGAAACGCCGGCCCGCTCGGCGACTTTGCGCATACTCGTGCCGGCGGCGTCGTGTTCGGCGAACAGCGCCAGCGCGGCGTCGCGGATGCGCGCGCGGGCGGTGAGGTCCTCGGCTGGTCGCATGTTCAGTATGCTATACATTTGACCTGCCCGTGCCGGAGCGGGGTAGGCACGGGCAGGTCGCCGCGTGCCCCGTGCCTCCCGGTACCGGACGCAGGAACTACGGGGGTTTGATTTTGGGGTTCACGGTCGCCACCATCAGTGACTGGTCCTTTCTCACCGCCACGGGCATCTACCTGCTCGCGATGGTGTTCGCCACGGTGTCCTCGTCGGCGAATACCCGCATCCCGGTGGCCGTCGGCGCCCTGGAGCCGCCCCTCCGCGACGATCGCGCCGGCCGGATGGGGCTGGCACTGACGTGGCTCGGCTTCGGGCTGCACGCTGCCGCCGTGGTGGCGCGTGGGATCGCCGCGCACCGGTGGCCGCTGGGCAACCTCTACGAGTACGTCATGGTGATCACGCTCGTGGCCACGGGCGGGTGGCTCATTGTGGCGAGCCGGTTCCCGGTGCGGCACATGGCTGTCTGGGTGCTGCTGCCGGTCGCCGGGCTGATGGTGCTCGACGGCAAGGTGTTCTACGCCCAGGCGGCTCCGGTCTCGCCCGCGCTCCAGTCGTACTGGCTGATCATCCACGTCACCACCGCCGCGGCGGCCACCGGCGCACTGGTGGTGCCCGGGATCGCGAGCGTGCTCTACCTCGTGCGCGCGGCGCGGCCGCACCTGAAACTGCCGCCGTCCGAAACGCTCGACCGGGTCGCCTACCGCGCGACGATCATCGGGTTCCCCCTGTTCACCTTCGCGGTCATCTGTGGTGCGGTGTGGGCGGAATCGGCGTGGGGCCGGTTCTGGGGCTGGGACCCCAAAGAGGTCACCTCCTTCGTCGCGTGGGTGATGTACGCGGCCTACCTGCACGCCCGTGCCACCGCCGGCTGGCGAGGCGTTCGTGCCGCGGTGCTGAACGTGCTCGGCCTGGCCGTGCTGGTGTTCAACCTGACGTTCGTCAACCTGGTGACCTCGGGCATGCACTCCTACACCGGCCTGAACTGACCGGGCCGAGGGGCGGCAATATCCGTCGACGTGCGGGGCCTGGTGACGGGCGGCATAAGGTCGATACCGCGGGGTGCCGGCGAGCCACCGATCCGCGCTCACCGGTGAGGTCGCGGCCGCGGTGCCGGAGTTCGGACGAGCCGGCGAGTGTCCATTGTGGATCGATAATCGCAGCGAACATTGCTCTCCTTCAGCGGATTCCCCGCGCCAGGCATGGCCTTTCGCTGTACAAAGCCGGATGACACGACGGTGGAACTGTACGATTGACCAGTATGCTGGTCAGACGTATAGTACGGTCCTATGAGATCTTCGGACGACGATCCGACTGCTGTCACCGAGCCCGAACGAACTGCCATGATCGGCGCCGGACAGCCCGAAATCGTGTCTCTTCGCCGGCACACGCGAACCAGCCTCGATCGCTGTTGGACCGGAAAGGAATGACGGTGACCGAGGCATTGGTGCTCCAGGACATTCGTAAGTCCTTCGGCCGGACGCGTGCACTCGACGGCCTGACGATGTCGGTGCGAACCGGTGATATTCATGGCTTCCTCGGCCCCAATGGCGCGGGAAAGTCCACCACCTTGCGGATCGTGCTCGGCCTGCTGCGGGCTGACGCCGGCACTGCGCGTCTGTTGGGGGGCGACCCGTGGCGAGACGCGGTGCACCTGCACCGGCGGCTGGCCTACGTGCCGGGCGACGTGACGCTGTGGCCGAATCTTTCCGGCGGCGAGATCATCGATGTACTCGGCCGGATGCGGGGTGGGGTGAACGAGCGGCGCCGGGACGAGTTGATCGAGCAGTTCGAGCTGGACACCACGAAGAAAGCCCGCACCTACTCCAAGGGCAACCGGCAGAAGGTGGCGCTGGTCGCGGCGCTGGCGTCCGAAGTGGACCTGCTGGTGTTCGACGAGCCGACCTCCGGGCTCGACCCGTTGATGGAGGCGGTTTTCCAGCAGGCGGTGGCACAGGCTCGCCGACTCGGCCGCACCGTGCTGCTCTCCAGCCATATCCTCGCCGAGGTCGAAGCGCTCTGCGACCGAGTCACGATCGTTCGTGCGGGACAGGTCGTCGACGACGGCAGCCTCGCCGAACTACGGCACCTGGGCCGCACGTCGGTCACGACCGAACTGGCCGACGCGCCGGGGGAACTGCTGAAAATACCCGGCGTGCACGACCTCGACATCCAAGGCCGGCACGTGCGTTGCGAGGTCGACAACGATGCGCTGGACGAGCTGTTGCGAGCGTTGACCAAACTCGGCGTCCGCGCGCTCTCCGTTCATCCGCCGACCCTCGAAAAGCTGTTCCTCCAGCACTATGGGGCGGCGTCATGAACGGACTCACCGGGACCCGTTCGGTCATCCGGCTGATTCTCCGGCGGGATCGCTTGATCCTGCCGCTGTGGATCCTGATAGCGGTATCGGTGCCCTACGGGGTGGCCGCGGGCGCGGCGAATCTGTACCAGACGCCGGACGAGCTGCGTCGCTACACCGAGGGAGCGCTGGGCAACCCGGCCGAGGTCGCGATGCGCGGTCTGATCTACGAGCCCAGCCTGGGCGGGGTCACCGCCTGGGGCACCGGGATGGCCGAGGCACTGATCGCCACCGTGGCGAGCCTGCTCGTGGTGATCCGGCATACCCGCGTCGAGGAGGAAACCGGGCGGCGTGAGTTGCTCGGTTCGACGGTGCTCGGCAGGCACGCCGGCCTGACCGCCGTGCTGTCGGTGGTCGCGGGCACGAACCTCGTCGCGGCGGCGCTGATGGCGACCACGTTGACCGGGCTCGGTCTGCCTTTCGGCGGCGGCCTCGTGCTCGGCCTGTCCACCGCCGGGACCGGCATCGCGATCGCCGCGGTCACCGGCATCGCGGCCCAGGTGACCACCGGCGCCGGTACGGCACGCGGGCTCGCGTTCGCCGCACTCGCGATGCTCTTCCTGCTACGTGCCGTCGGCGATAGTGGCAACGGCCTCACGTCCTGGCTGTCGCCATTCGGCTGGGCACGGTTGAGTCGCGCGTACACCGGTGACCGGTGGTGGGTTCTGTTGTTCTTCGCGGGATTTGCGGCAGCGGCAACGGCCATCGCCTATGTTCTCGCCACGCGCCGCGACAACGGCGCAGGCCTTCTCTCGGCCCGTCCCGGCCCGGCGTCAGCCTCCCCCGCGTTGCGGGGCATGTTCGCACTCGCTTGGCGGGCACACCGCGGCGCGGTCCTCGCGTGGACGGTGTCCTGCGCCGCCATCGGAGCACTACTCGGCGGGTCGGCCCGGGACGCGGCCGAACAGGTTTCCGGCTTGTTCTCGGGCGCGGATGCGTTGTTCTCCTTCACGTTTCTCGTGCTGGCCCAGGCCGTCACCGCCTTCACGATCATGACCGTGCTGCGCCTTCGCACCGAAGAAGGCAACGGACTCGCCGAGTTAGGGCTGGCCACCGCACCCAATCGGTTCCGATGGTCCGGCTCGCACCTGACGGTCGCGCTGACCGCGTCCGTGGTGATGCTCGCGGCCACCGGGCTGGCCTCCGGGCTCACCTACGGTGCGAGTGTCGGCGACGTCTCCGGCGAGGTGCCGAAATTGCTTGGCGCCGCGCTGGTGTGGCTCCCCGCGGTCTGGATCACGACCGGTATCGCGCTGGCCTTGCTCGGACTGCTACCCAAGGCCGCCACGGCCTTGTCGTGGCTCGTACTCGGCGTGTTCCTGGCGCTGGAGCTGGCGTTCGAATTCGGACAGGTGAACAAAACCCTGCTGGACCTCTCACCGTTCAGCCACGTACCCCGGGTGCTGCTCGGTGCACCGCTCACCACGAACTCGCTGATCATCCCGGTGGTGATCGCGGTCGCGCTCGGCGCCTCGGGACTGCTGGGGCTGCGCCACCGGGACATCGGCTGAACAACGAAAACAGCCGCCAGGGCGGGGCGTCGTGGGTCTGTTGTCGCGCGGTGTCTTCAGCCCTCGTCGTCGAGTTCGCGGTAATCCCAAGCTATGGCGGCTGAGGGCAGCAGGACAGCGCTGCCGAAGGTGCCGAACACCAGCGGCTTCCAATCGACGGTACTGAGCACGAGACCATCGGCGATGGTGAGCACAACGGCGGTCCCGAGGAGAATTAAGAGAGCGACGTAGGCGCCCTTGAGCGCCTGGTTCCGATCGTCCAGTTCCCGCTCGTCAAGGTCGGAGTCGGGGATCTCGCTCAGCTCCTTGGTCGCCCGTCGCAGCAGGCCCAGGCCCGCCAGCACGGCGATCGCGCCGACCATCTGCACCCCATACGTCACCAGTGACTCGGCGGGTAGATAAGCGCTGGCCGCGCCGCAGGCGAACGGGATCGCGGCGAGGCCGGCGAGGGTCCGCCGGCTCGTGCGGGTCGCCATCCACCGGGGGAGGGGCCGGGCAAGCCGCCGGTCCCGGGTCTCCCGCCGAGCGGTCTCCAGCAGCGCCCGGCGTTCCTCCGGGGTGGCGTCCTTGGCCGCGGCCAGGACCTGACGATGGTGCTGCAGGCGGCTTTTCCGGCTGGTGCCGGCCGACGGGGTCATGGCTGTCCTCCAGTTTCGTTGGGTCGGTAGAGCTGGCTCGACATCGGCGAGAAAGGCCGTAGGGAGAACACCGCCTCGACGGGAAGCTGGAAAAACTCGCCGATCCTCAGTGCCAGTTCCGCGGACGGGCCGTAGTCACCGCGTTCGAGGAAGCCGATGGTCTGCGAGTTCACGCCGACGGCCGTAGCCAGCTCGGCACGAGACACTCCGCGCTCGGCGCGAAGCACGGCGAGCCGGTTGTGCAGGCTCGTTCGTTTTCGTCCACGCGGTGATGTGTTGCTGGCCACGAGCTCAATGTTGCACATACGCAATGCTTTGGCAAGCTGGACAACACCCGGCTGGCGTCGTGTGCTTGGCTCGGAAGCTTTCAGATGTTTAGAACATCGGAATGTTGTGTGTATCCTAGTTGCGTCGGCGAGAGAAGGAACGGTGATGGTTCGACTGACCCGAGCGCAGCAGCAAGCGCGCACGCGTGCCGCGGTGCTGGCGGCAGCACGGCAAGAGTTCATCGAGTACGGGTACGGCCCGGCGAAGGTGGATCGGATCGCCGATCGTGCGGAACTGACCCGGGGTGCGGTCTACTCGAACTTCCCGAGCAAGCGCGCGCTCTACCTCGCCGTGCTGATGGATCAGGTGATTGCAGCCAGCGGCGCGCCGAAGGTGCAGAAGGTGGATTCGGTGGGTGAAGCGCTCGCGGCGTTCGCCCGGACCTGGCTGGAGCGACTGCCGCTGGTCGATGACCATGCCGCGGGCGGGCGCCTGCAGTTGCGTTCTTTGGTCGGCGTCGTCGAGGACGACCGCGGACGGGCCGTGCTCGCTCAGACGGCACGGTTGGAGGCATTGTTACTGGCCGTCGCGCTGGAATCCTGCACACCCGGGGACGCCGGTGCGCGGCGCGTGCGGTTGGCCGAGTCGGTCCTGACGATGTTGGGCGGTTCGAGCCTGCTCGCCGAGCTCGCGCCGGGCTTCGGCGACCCGTTCGATCGGGTTCGAGCGTGCGCGCATCTGGCGAGCCTCGACCTCGAAGATGCCTGGGCGCCGCCCCACCTGCCCTACGTAGCGCCGGCCACACCATGCCGCAGGACGTGGACCCCGCCGGGCGACCTTTTCGATCAGATCAGTGGCGACTCGGTCGAGCTGCGCACGGACGGCGTGGTGGTCGTGCTCGGTCCCCGTCGGGTGGGCGCGGCCGAGGAGGCCCTACGGTCGGCCCGTTCCGGTGAGCAGGTGACGATCGTCGTGGTCGCAAGCGACCCGGCGGAGACCGGCCGGCTCGTGCGGCTGCGGGTCAGTGATCTGGTCTCCTGCCTGCGGCGCGTGTTCCCGTTGCAGTCGTGGGAGCGGCTCCGGCTGGTGATCGATGACACCGCTCGCGTCGCGGAGGCTGTCGGCGTGAGCGACATCGACGACGAGACCGAGGTCGCCGTGCGAGTGCACAGTGGCGCCATCGTCGCACGCGCCGATGGTCGTGGCGCGGCCTACGCGGCAGCGACCGCCGACGTCGATCAGGAGTCGGCGTCATGACGAAGCCCGCAGACCAGCACACCGATCCCAACCTGTCGGTGCTGCATGCGCTCCGGTGCGGCGGCTATGCAGCGCTGTCGCGCTTGGCCGCCGCCACGGGGCTGAGCGAGTCCAATGTGGAATCCGAGCTGATCGATCTGGCCGTCGACGGTCTCGCGACCCGCCTCACCGGGGGGCTCAAGGCCTGGGGCATGACCGAAGCCGGCCGTGCCGCCGACGCCGAACGCATCACTGCCGAGTTGGAGCGCGCCGGGGCGCGGCCGGCAGTGGTGGCGGCATTCGACCGATTCCTGGTGCTCAATCCCGAACTGCTCGACCTGTGCACGGCATGGCAGCTCCGCACGGTCGACGGTGAAGCGGTCGTGAACGATCACCGCGACCCGGCCTACGACGCTCGCGTTCTGGATCGCTTCGCCGACCTGCACCAACGTGCGCTGCCGGTGCTCGCGGACTTGGAGGCCGCGCTGCCGCGCTTCGGCCGCTACCGTGCTCGCCTCGCGTTCGCCCTTGATCGCGCCCGCGCCGGTGAACTGGGCCATGTCGCCGACCTCACCGCCTCCTATCACACGATCTGGGCCGAACTGCACGAAGATCTCCTGGCCACGCTGGGGATTCCACGATGAAATGGATTCGCCCCCTAGATGCCGACATCGCGGAATCCGCCGACCTCGTTGGTGCGAAAGCCCGCGGACTGGTCGAGTTGCACCGGCTCGGGTTACCGGTTCCGGCCGGATTCGTCGTCACCACCGAAGCGTGCCGGGCATTCCTGCGCGACGGTCACCTCCCCGCGGGGCTCGGGGACGAACTGGAATCCGCCATGACAGTCCTGGAAAAGGCCACCGGACGGCGATTCGGCGGTAGGCCGCCGCTGGCGGTATCGGTCCGGTCCGGGGCAAGCGTGTCGATGCCGGGCATGATGGACACCATCCTCAATCTCGGCCTCACCGCCGAGAACACCGCCGCACTCGCGGCGGAGACCGGTGAGGCCCACTTCGCGCTGGAATCACGGCTGCGATTCGAGCACGCCCTCCGAGAGCTTCATGGGGGCGCGATCCCGAACACCCCGGCGGAACAATTGAAACTGGCCGTCGAGACCGTGTTCGCTTCCTGGCGGTCACCGCGCGCACGAACCTACCGGGAACTCCACGCCATCGACCACGATCTGGGCACCGCGGTGATCGTCCAGGTGATGGTGTTCGGTAACCGGAACGAGCGCAGCGGTACCGGGGTGGCCTTCAGCCGGAACCCCAACACCGGCGAACCGACCGCGTTCGGCGAAGTCCTGTTCGCACACCAGGGCGAGGACGTCGTTGCGGGGACGTCCACGACCCTGCCGTTGGACGACCTCGCCACGCGGCAACCGGAGGTGTGGAAGGTGCTGGCGGATGCACTGGAGCGCGCCGAAACCCACTACCGCGACGCGGTCTATGTCGAGTTCACCTTCGAGGCCGGAAAGCTGTGGCTGCTCCAAGTCCGGCCCGGCCGCTTCACCGGCGCCGCCGCGGTTCGCGTCGCCGTCGACCTCGCCGGCGCGGGGCGGATCGCACGCGAAGAGGCCGTGCTTCGGGTGTCCCCGCGAAATCTCGATCACGCGCGCACGCCTCGCATCGATCCGAGCGCGGATACCGTCGTGCTCGGTCGAGCCATCGGCGCGTGCCCTGGGGTCGCCACCGGTCGTCTCGCCACGACCACCGAGGCCGCGATACGGATGTCGTCCGATGGGTCGGTGATTCTGGTGCGTCCGGAAACTTCGCCGAACGATATGAACGGCCTCGCCGTCGCGGCAGGCATCCTCACCGCGCGAGGCGGGCCGGCCAGCCATGCCGCGGTCGTCGCCCGAGCGATGAACAAACCCGCCGTCGTCGGCCTCGTAACGCTTACTGTCGAAGACACAAACGCCGCCGTCACGATAAACGGCCGCGCACTGGACGAGGGCACGTTGATCACCATCGACGGAAGCAGCGGCGAGGTTGTGCTCGGTCGTGCTCCGCTCCTCATCGGCGGCGCTGACGAGTACACGGAGCAATTACTCGGGTGGGCCGATGATCTTTCAGGAGACCACGGCACCGGTCGCGGCGCGGCTGAACGACTTGACGCCGCCCGATCCGCACTTCAGCGAAACCTGCCGCGATAAGCGATGAAACGGCCGGGCAGACGCCGGTCAGGGGCGTACACCCGGCCCGAAACCGGTCCACCGCAGATCGTCCGGCAGGTGCCCCATGTCGTTGTACAGCAACACTGTCGGCGCACCGCTGTCGTAGTAGTCGATCGCCGTCAACGCGGTGTTCCCGCAACTGAGCCCCAGCCACCGTTCGGGCGGAGCGGCCAACGCGTCTCGCACCAACCACGCAACCGGATACGCATGAGTGACCAGCACCTCATGCGTCTCGGTCTCAGCGGGCCGGGCGAACCGGCCCAGCAAGGCTGTCGCGATCCGAGCGCCCTCCGCCGCTTCCGTGGGGTCGTATCCGTCGAACAGTCCCCGCCACGCCGGCGGCGGGTCGGCCGGCACATGCGGCACGTTGTCGACCAACTCGGCCGCCTCCTGCACCGTCGCTCCCGGGATGCGCTTACCGACGATTTCCGCGGTCGCTGCCGCGCGAGGCAGGGGCGAGTGCCACACCGCGTCCACCGGCAGACCAGCGAGCCGCTCGGCCAACAACCCCGACTGCTGCCGGCCCTCATCCGTCAGCTCACCGAATGCGTCCGCCGCGCCGTGCCTGACCACGTACAGATGCCGCACCGCCACTGCTGCTCCTCTCTGCAACGAGGGTCACGATGTTAGCAACATCACGATGATGGCAACATCTGATTTCTGGCTGTCGAGCTGCTCGCGGACGGATTCGGTTTCCGGCAAGGGAATCCGGCACGGCGAAACCAGTCGGATGAGGGTCCGCTGGCACATCTGGAGCAGCCGGGTGTCCACCAATTCGCACCAGCCGGCCGCGCGCCGGGCGTCCTCGGTGTGGTCGGAACATCAACTTCCGTCCTAAGATCCGAATATCCCGCTGGTTTTGTTCAGAACTTTTTACTGGACATTCTTCACATGCGCCTGTTTTTCGGGCGGCCGGTCGTTGTGATAGCGCTTTCTCGCGGAAAAACAACCGACTTTCTCCGGTATTCCTGCGTTTCCCGAACGTTTAATGTCGGTCTCGCCGGATCCCCCGGTCCGAATTCCTGCGTCCCCTGGAGGTTTTCGTGCGCAAAGTCCTTGTCCTGCTGGCGGGAATGGTGATGGCCTTGGCCACCGCCATGGCCGCCGAAGCGTCGCCCGCACCGCCAAGCCAAGCACCCGCGCCGGCAAGCCAAGCACACGTCCAGCGGTCCTGCGCGGCCGCTCCGGCCGGCTACGCTGCCTGCAATGCGTGGGTCAGAACGGATATCGTCCAAGGGCAGGGCATTGGTCCGGCCGCTGCCACCCCGTCCGGCCTGTTCCCGGCCAACCTGAGGTCCGCCTACAACCTCGCCTCGCTCTCCGCGAGCGCGGGCGCCGGCCGGACGATCGGCATCGTGGATGCGATGGATGACCCGACCGCGTTCAACGACGTCAACGTCTACCGGTCGCAGTTCGGCATACCCGCGCTGGCCTCCTGCACACCGTCGACGATCAACGCGAGCACGACGCCGTGCTTTGCGAAGTCGAACCAGACCGGCGGGACGACTCCGCCCCGCGTGGACGGGGGCTGGGCGCAGGAGATCTCGCTCGACCTGGACATGGCGTCGGCGATCTGCCCGAACTGCAACATCCTGCTCGTCGAGGCGTCCAGTGCCACCATCGCCAACCTCGGCACCTCGGTGAACACCGCGGTGCGGCTGGGCGCCGACGTGGTCAGCAACAGCTACGGCGGCGGTGAGTATTCTGGCGAAACCACCGATGAGAACACCTACTTCAACCACCCGGGCGTCGCGATCACGGCCAGCAGCGGCGACTCCGGCTTCGGCGTCGAGTTCCCCGCCGCGTCGCGTTTCGTCACCGCGGTGGGTGGCACCAGCCTCCGCACGGCGTCGAACACCCGTGGCTGGACCGAAACCGCGTGGAGCGGTGCGGGCAGCGGTTGCTCCGCGTTTGTCGCGAAACCGTCGTGGCAGACCGACACCGGCTGCGCGCGTCGAACCGTTGCCGACGTGAGCGCGGTCGCCGACCCGGCGACTGGTGTCGCAGTCTTCGACAGCACCGCGTTCCAGGGCCTCAGCGGCTGGTTGGTGTTCGGGGGAACCAGCGTGTCCTCCCCGATCGTCGCGAGCGTTTACGCGCTCACCAACACCTCGTCGGTCAACGGGGCGAACCTTCCTTACGCCCACACGTCATCTCTCAACGACGTGACCAGCGGCAGCAACGGCTCGTGCGGTGGAACGTACCTCTGCACCGCACGCGCCGGATACGACGGTCCGACCGGTCTCGGCACCCCCAACGGAGCCGGCGCGTTCTGACCTGACGTCCACAAAGGAGCGCCGCGACGGTGTCAACCGTCGCGGCGCTTTGCTGTGCGGGGATCAGGCCTGATCGACTCAGCGAAGTTTCACGGCTCCAATGGCGGTGAGCGTAAGCATCGCAAAAACCGCGGCGAGTCCCAGTGCCGCAAGGATGAGCGGGAGCGCATCGGTGACGGTCAGTCCGCCGGAGCCCCCGAGCGTCGTCGAGCCGAGATTCAGCGCACGCGTGTTGATGGCCTGGGGAGGGCGTAGCTCAGCGGTCGTAAGGCGACCGAGGTGACCGTCGCGAAGCCGATGACGCAGCCGAGCAGGCAGATCGCGACCGGTGCCGCGAACGACTTCAGCGGCATCGACAACAGCGACTGGCTTGCCGACGACCAGCCGTTGTTCACCGGCGGCGCCGCGATGATGCTGGCTGCCCAGCCGGACACGCGCGTCCTGTGGCAAGCCATCGACGGCGCCGATGCCATCAGACAGCACGTACGGCAAGCGCCCGACATGCTGCTCCTCGACATCCAGATGCCGGGAACCGACGGGCTCGCCGCCACGCAGCACCTGGTCGATGGCGGCACCGCCACGAAGATCATCATCCTTGAGCACCTTCGAAGCCGACGAGTACGTGCTGACCGCCGGGGGGGCCGCCGGGTTCGGTGTTGAAGAACACCCCACCCGAGCAACTCGTCGCCGCAATCCGCACGGTGGACTCCGGCGACTCCGGCATCTCCCCGGGGCCCACGTCGGCAACCTCATGACGAAGACAGGCAGGAGGGATCGCGTCCAACTCGTTCTCTTCGCACTGCGAACGGGGATTGCCGGCCGGTGAATTACTTACCGTCCGGGCGAACTCTTTCGTAAGATCTGCCGCCATGATTTTGGTGCACGCGCACACCTTCAGCAACCAAATGATCGGTTTCCTTGACCGGCTCCCGGCTCTTGTGTGTCGGACGTCACGGTCACTTTTAATCGATCTTCACCGGCGGGAATTGCGGGAATTCGATCTCGGTTCTGCTGTCGCGGGAATGGGCCCTGTCGATCATGGATCTGTTAGTGCAAATGTCGCCCGTCGATTCGATCTGGTGATGCAGGCCGCATTGAAGTGTTCATAACGCCTTGGTTACGGTCGCGGGAGTGCCTAGCGCTCTGGCCACGAGGTCTCACCCCGAGAGACCAACCGCACCCCGACGGTGATGGCCGGAGCATCCCCGACATCGAAAGGCGCACGTGCCTAAGCATCGCAACGCGGGCGATCGCACCCCGAAGGCTGTGGTCCGCGCACTCATTGACAGGTTCCACGCGTATTTGGACGGTCACACTCCGAAGACCGTGCTTCGCGCGCTCGTTTTCCATTTGTATTCGGTCGGTCGCGCTCTGCAGACCGTCGCTCGGGTACTTGTTGACCGGCTTCATCTGTATTCGGTTGGTCGCAGATTGCAGGCGGTAGCCCAGGTGCTGGCTGACCGGCTCCCTTTGTATTCGGCCGGTCGCAGATTGCAGGCCGTAGCCCGGGTACTGGCTGACCGGCTCCATTTGTATGCGGCCGGTCGCAGGCTGCAAACCGCGGCCCGTGCACTCGTTGACCGGCTCGGCCCGTATTGGCGTGGTAACTCGCCGGAGGCCGGTGCCCGCGCGCTCGTTGAGCGGTTGTTCCCGTTCTGGGGCGGTCGCACGCCGGAGGCTGTGGTTCGCACGCTCGTCGGCAGGCTCTACCCGTCTTCGGACGGTCGTGTTTGGCCGCGCACAGTGTCCGGAAAGGCCCTCTCGGCGGTTGTCATCAGTGGTGCGATCGTCGCGGTCGCTCATCCGCTGATCGCGGGCGTGGACCCGGAGCCCGCCCCACCCGCCGCCCAGGCGGCGCCCCAGGCTCCGGTACCGGCGGCACCGGAGATGCCGGCGGCACCCAGCGAGCCAGAGGTCGCTCCCCAAGCTCCCCAACCGGTTACCAAGTCTCTTCCCGTCGTTTACCAGGCGCAGCGGACCGATTACTGGTGCGGCCCCACCGCGGCCCGCATCGCACTGTCCAGCATGACCAACGATCTGCCGGACCAGCGCACGCTCGCCGCTCAGCTCGGCACCACTGTGGACGGCACGGACTACATCGGCCAGGTCGTCGCCGGGCTCAACAGCGAGCTGGCGGGAACCGGCATCTCCTACGTCACAAGGGACTGGGGCGGCCGTTCGCTGACTTCGGACATGATGCAGCAACTGTGGTCGGACACCATCCGCGACGTCGACGCCGGCAAGGCGATGGTGGCCAACATCGTCGCGAAGCCAAGCAACCGGCCCCCTGGCTACCCGTCGAACCAGACGATCTACCACTACGTGGCGGTCGTCGGCTACAACTCGGCGGACGGAACGGTGCACATTTCCGACCCGGCCCGGTTCAGCGGGATCGAGGATTACTGGCTGAGCCTCGACCACCTCGCCTCGCTGATCCAGCCGAAGGGCTACGCCGCCTGACAGACAATCCATGCCACGGAAGAAGTCGATAGACGAGAGCCGCGGGAGTCGAAGCATCAGCAGACTTCGGCTCCCGCGGTCGTCAGCAGGTCGCCCATGCCGTGTCAGGGGTCATGTCAGGGGCTGTGTCAGGTCGAGGGCAGGGCGGTGTCAGGGCGGCCGGTGACAGTGGCCGCATGACGGATTTGGCGATCATGGCTTCCGGGCTGCGGAAGGCATACCAAGACAAAATCGTGCTCGACGGCATCGATGTTAATGTCCGTGCGGGTACGGTTTTCTCCCTGCTCGGTCCGAACGGGGCCGGCAAGACCACCACGGTGAACATACTGACCACGTTGTTGAAGGCCGATGGTGGGACCGCACGCGTTGCCGGATATGACATCGCGTCCGAGACCAAGGCGGTACGCGCGGCGATCGGCGTCACCGGTCAGTTCGCGTCGGTGGACGATCTGCTGACCGGGGAAGAGAACCTGCGGTTGATGGCGGACCTGCAGCACCTGGGACGCCGCGAGAGCAAGCGGATCGTCGAGGGCTTGCTGGACCGGTTCGATCTGGCGGAGTCGGCACGCAAGATGGCGTCGACCTACTCCGGGGGCATGCGCCGCAAACTGGATCTCGCGATGACACTCATCGGCAGGCCACGGATCATCTTCCTGGACGAGCCGACGACCGGGCTGGACCCGCGCAGCCGTCGGACGGTGTGGGACATCGTCCGCGCACTGGTGGCCGACGGAATGACGATCTTCCTCACCACCCAGTACCTCGAGGAGGCCGATCAGCTCGCCGACCGGGTCGCGGTGCTCGACGGAGGCAAACTGGTCGCCGAGGGCACCCCCGGCGAGCTCAAGCGGCAGGTTCCCGGCAGCCACGTCCGGTTACGGTTCGCCGACGCGGCGCGGTTGGACGCGGCGGCGCGAGTCCTGACCGATGCCACCCCGGATCACGAGAGCGTGGTGCTTCGGGTGCCCAGCGATGGTGGCGTGAAATCGGTGCGGTCCGTGCTGGACCGGCTCGACGAGTACGCGATCGAGGTCGAGGAGTTCTCCGTGCACACGCCGGACCTCGACGACGTTTTCCTTGCCCTCACCGGTCACTCGAGCACGGAGGTCCTGGCCAAATGAGTACCACTTCGGCACCGCTGGCCGATTCGGCGACCATGTTGCGCCGCAACTTCAAACACACCATGCGGGATCCGGTCGTGTTGTTCAACGCGGTCCTGTTCCCGATCGTCATGATGTTCATGCTCGTGTATGTGCTCGGTGGCGGTTTCGACGTCGGCGGCGGCGAATACATCGACTACGCGGCACCGGGCATGATCATGCTGGCCCTCTGCTACGGGATGGGTGCCACCGCGACGGCGGTGAACTCCGACATGACGAAGGGGATCATCAACCGGTTCCGGGTCATGAACATCTCCCGGGGCGCGGTGCTGACCGGCCATGTCGTGTCCACCGTGCTGCGCACCGTGGTGGGCATGGCGGCCATCGTCGGTGTCGCGTTCCTGATGGGATTCAGCCCGTCCGCGACCTTCGCGCAATGGCTCGCCGTGGCCGGGATCCTCGTGCTGACGGTTTTCGCGGTCACCTGGCTGACCATCGCGTTCGGCCTGGCCGCGAAGACACCGGAATCAGCGGGGTTCTTCGCCGTGCCGCTGATCATGCTGCCGTTTTTCAGCAGCGCGATCATTCCGGCCGACAAGATGGGGCCGGGCATCCGGCAGTTCGCGGAGTACCAGCCGTTCACGCCGATCATCGAGACCGTGCGTGGATTGCTCGACGGCACACCGTCGTCCGGTCACACGATCGCCGCGCTCGCCTGGTGCGTCGGGATCGGTGTGTTCGGTTACGTGTGGGCACTGAGGAAGTTCAACAAGCGAGCGTGACTTCGACCAGCTCACGCCAGTCCGCCCGCGCCCCCTCCTGCGTCGCCTCGGTGAACCGCGTGTCACCGAGGCGATGCCGTGCGATCTGCTCGATCCGGGCCGCATCCGGTTGGGAACGATCCGGCAGCCCGCGCACGGCTTCGCTGGCCGCGAGCAGCCGCGCTGACTGCTCGTACTGTTCGTTACGCAGCGCCAGATCCGCGACCCCGACGAGTACCCGCGCGATCATCGGTGCATGCGCCGACTCCGACACCGCGCGGAACGCCATGGCGCGGTACTCGCGGGCCTCGTCGAGATCCTCGGCAAGGTAGCCGAGCAGGTCATGCGTCGCCCCCCGGAAGTACGGCTCGTCGTCCCCCAGCACCGCTCTGGCCTGGGCGAGCTGGTGGTACGCCTGGTCCGGGTCGCGTTGCCAGCGCGCGAGCTCCGCCTTCGCCAGGGCCAGCGCGGCCAGCGCGTCCGGCCAGACGATCCGTTCCGCGCACCGCTGTGCTTCGGCCATGGCGGAGGCGCTCGAAGAAGCGTCGCCGGCCAGCCAGTACGCCTGCGCCTGCTGTGCCCGGATCCGGAGCACATCCTCGATCGCGCCGACCTCGGTGATGCCCTCGGCCGCCTGCTCGTAGTGGCGGCACGCGCGGTCGAACTCTCCCCGCATCGCGAGCCGTTCGGCCAGCGTGGTCAGCGCGAAGGAGATCCCCCAGCGCTCGCCGATCGCGCGGAACTCGGCGAGCGCCGTCTCGATGTCCGCGTCCGCGTCGCCTGCGTCGCGGCCGAGGATGATCCGCATCCGGCCCCGGGTCAGCCGTGCCTGCGCGCGCGTCCACGGATCGTCGTCGAGAAGCAGCGGTTCGTACGCGGGCAGGAAGTCGGTCGGCTCCCGCAACATGCGTTCCAACGGCGCGACGAACCCCAGCGCCGGGTGATGGCTGCGCACCCGCCGGCTGAGTTCGTATGCCTGATGGATCCAGTCCTGCGCCTGGTACACGTCGGCCTGCCCGGAGGTGACGAAATACGCGGCGAACGCACACGCCGTCGCCCGCACCTCGTCGCTGACCTCGCCGGACATGCCGGCGGCCGCGGTGGCCAGTTCGATGCCTTCGGCCCGGTGCCCGCCGAGCAACCAGTACCAGCCGGCGGCTCCCGCGAGCCGCATCGCCCCGTGCGCATCGCCGGCCGCGAGCGCACCGCGCATCGCGGCGGCGATGTTGTCGTGCTCGGCTTCGAGCACAGCCAGCCATTCCACTTGCTCGGCGCGGCGCAGATGCGGCTCCGCGGCTTCGGTCAGTTCGGTGAAGTACGCGAGATGCGCACGGCGCGCCAGATCCGATTCCCCGGCCTCCGCGAGGCGCTGCTCGGCGTACTCCTTGATCGTGCCGAGCATCCGGTAGCGCGGCGCTTCGCCGCCCTCGGCGACCACCAGCGATTTCTCGGTCAGCGCGGTCAACAGTTCGAGCACCTCCCACGCCTGGACCGCTGCGCCATTCCCGCTTCCCTGCCCTGTGTTTTCCCCACCCCCCGTGCTTGTGCAGACCCGCTCGGCCGCTTCCAGGCTCGCGCCACCGGAGAACACCGACAGCCTGCGCAGCACCATCCGTTCGGCGTCGCCGAGCGGCTCCCAGCTCCAGTCGATCACCGCACGCAGCGTCCGGTGCCGCGGCAGCGCGGTACGGCTGCCACCGGTGAGCAGGCGGAACCGGTCGTCGAGCCGGTTGGCGAGCTGATCGAGGGACATGGTGCGCAACCGGGCCGCGGCGAGCTCGATCGCCAGCGGCATCCCGTCCAGCGCCCGGCAGACGCGCGCCAAGGTCGACCAGGTGTGGGCGTCGGCTGTGTTCCTCCCGCCCTCCCGCCCTGTGTTCTTCCCGCCCCCCAGGATGTCCTTGCGCACCGCGCTTGCGCGGTCCAGCAGCAGCCGGACGGCCGGAGCGGACTCGATCTCGCCGGGGCCGGCCTCCGCCGCGGGCAGGACCAACGGCGCGACCGGCCACAGTGCCTCGCCGGTGATGCCGAGGGGTTCCCTGCTCGTCGCGAGGATCCGCAGCCGCCGGCACTTTCCGAGCACCCGATGGGCGAAGGTCGCCGCGGACTCGATCACGTGCTCGCAGTTGTCCAGGATCAGCAACATCTCCCGCTCACGGACCGCGGCGATGACGCGATCCGTCGGCCCCGCGTCCGGTTTCTCGCCGAGCAGCGCATCCCGCAGTCTGAGCGCGTCGAGCGTCGCCTGCGCGATATTCCACCCGCCCCCCTGCCCTGTGTTTGTCCCGCCCCCCTGCCCTTCGGGCCCACCCCCCGTGGGCCCACCCCCCGTATCGCCGTCGGCGCTGATGGCCGCGAGCTCGACCAGCCAGGCCCCGTCCGGCAGGTCGCCGAGCAGGGTGCGCGCGGTTTCCGTGGCCAGCCTGGTCTTTCCCGCACCGCCCGGCCCGATCAGGGTGATGAGCCGATGTTCGGTGATGAGTTCGCGGACCGCGGCGACATCGGCGTCCTTGCCGACGAAGCTGGTCAGCTCGGCACGCAAGTTGGTCTTGTGGTTTTCCTCCCGCCGTCCCAACTCGCCCCGCAGCAGCGCGACGTGCAATTCGGACAGTTCCGGTGAGGGGTCGACGCCCAGCGTGTCGGCCAGGGCTTCTCTCGTGCGCTGGTACACGAGCAGCGCCTCGTTGTCGCGACCGGTCGCGACGAGGGCACGCATCAGCGCGGCGACAAGCCGTTCCCGCATCGGATGCGCGGCCACCAAATCGGTCAGTTCCGTGACCAGCTCCGCACCGTGGCCGAGGCCGATCTCCGCATCGAACCGGTCCTCCATGGCCGTCAGGCGTAGCCCTTCGAGCCGGGTGACCGCCGCGTCGAACGCGGCACTGTCCTGCAAACCGATGTCCTGCATGGCCGCACCGCGCCACAATGCGAGGGCTTCGCGCAGCCGCGGCAGCCGACGTGGATCCTCGGCATTGTGGGTCTGGCCGAGGAGGCGTTCGAACCGCACGGCGTCGACAGCGTCGGGTTCCACCGCCAGCCGGTAGCCGTTCGTCTGCCCCTCGACCAACCCGTCCGGCAGCACCTTCCGCAGTCGGGAAGCCAAGCGTTGCAAGGCATTCGCCGCGTCGGAGGGCGGGTGCTCACCCCAGATCCAGTCGATGAGCGTGGCCTTTCCGACCGTGTGGCCCCCTTCGAGGGCGAGGGCGGCCAACAGCGCGCGCAGCCGGGTGCCCGGCACGTCGGCCAGCACGCCGTCGTCCGTGCGAACCTCGAACGGTCCAAGTATCCCGATCTGCACCCGGCTGATTTTGCCATGGGCGATCGGCAGGCCCGGCGATCGCCGACGCGGCACATGGTCGGTGTCTGAGCGGTGTCAGTCGCGTGTCAGGACCGTCGGCGATTGTGGTCGCAACAACCGCTTTGGGAAAGGCAAATCCGATGACGCAAACGGCTCCCATCCCGCACGGCCTGCCCATGGAGCGCGACGCGGGCCCCTTCGACCCGCCCCGCGAGATCACCCGCCTCCGCGAGGCTCGCCCGGTCAGCCCCCTGGTCTTCCCCGACGGTCACGAGGGCTGGCTCGTCACCGGTTACGAGGCGGTCCGCCAGCTCATGGCCGACACCCGCTTCAGCTCCCGCCAGGACATCGGCGTTGTCCACGTGCCCTATGAGGCTCCCGGCATGCCCGTCCCCACCGAGCCGTCCCCGCAGGTGCCGGGCCTGTTCATCGCCATGGACCCGCCGGAGAGCACCCGGCTGCGGCGCAAGCTCACCGGCGCCTTCACCGTCAAGCGCATGAAGCTGCTCGAAGAGCAGATCATCGCCATCGTCGAGCGCCAGCTGGACGAACTGGCGCGGCTGTCCCCGCCAGTCGACCTGGTCAAGGAGTTCGCGCTGCCGGTGCCCTCGCTGGTGATCTGCGAACTGCTCGGGGTGCCCTACTCCGACCGGGAGACCTTCCAGGTCAACTCCGCCCAGTTCCTGGTCAAGGACCAGTCGCTCGAAGAGAAGATGGCCGCGTACGGCGCGATGACCACGTACCTCGCCGAACTGGTCACGCGCAAACGCGCCGAGCCCGGCGAGGACATCCTGTCCGACCTGGCCCGCGACGACGACGTCACCATCGAGGAGCTGGTCGGCGTCGCCTTCCTGTTGCTGCTCGCGGGCCACGAGACCACGGCCAACATGCTGGGACTGGGCACCTTCGCGCTCCTGGAGCATCCCGAGCAGCTGGCCGAACTGCGCGCCGACCCCGAGCTGCTGCCCGGTGCCGTCGAGGAACTGATGCGCTACCTGTCCGTCGTCGACGTCCTCTACCGCTACGCCACGGAGGACATCGAACTCGGCGGTGAAACCATCGCCAAGGGCTCGACCGTCGTCGTCTCGATGCTGGCCGCCAACCGCGATCCCCAGCGCTTCGAGAACCCCGACACCCTGGACATCCACCGCAACGCCCGCGGTCAGCTGTCCTTCGGCCACGGCGTCCACCAATGCCTCGGCCAGCAACTGGCCCGCATCGAGATGCGCGCCGGTTTCGGCGGACTGCTGCGCCGCTTCCCGGCCCTCCGGCTCGCCATTCCCGCCGGCGAGGTGAAACTCCGGACCAACATGAACATCTACGGCGTCCACGAACTGCCGGTCACCTGGACGGACACGCCCTCCTGAACGGTCGGCCGAGCGCGTCACCGATAGCGACGATCTCCTCGCCAGGGGAGATCGTTGTCGCTCCACTGTGGACAGTTGCGGAGTAGCTCGACGCGTAAGCAGGGCAAAACGGGAACATCCGGTGACCCGGTTGAAATCGGGTCACCGAAGTCTCAGCCGGTCGGCCCGTTTGGGTGTGCCCTCCCGTACCCCAGTAGCATCTACGAAACTTGTAGAAATTCGGCTGTGTTGCCGGAACACCGGCGGTGCGAGTGCGCCACGACCTGCCTTCGGTCGTGCTGGACGTGACCCGCCACACCCTGCGGCAAGTGAGGAGTTGGTGATGGCCTCGGCGAACACCTCGTCCAGGACGGGTGTGAAAACTCTGGCAGGTGTCGTGGCGTTGTTGGCGGTGGCGGCGTTGGGTGCACTCGCGCTGACGTCCTCGGTCACCAGCGTCGACCTGCGTGTGGACCAGGCGCTGCAATCGTTGCGGTCAGACGGGGCGACCAGCGTGTTTCTGGGTCTGACCAACTCCGCGCAAGAGATCGTCGGGTTGGCGGTGCTGGCGCTGGGGGTCGTGATCCTGCTGCTGCGGCGCCGCCGCTGGGATGCCGCCCGCCTGTTCGTGATGGCCGGTGCCGCCTGGGCGCTGGCGACGGTGGTCAAGTACCTCTTCGACCGGCCCCGCCCGCCGGCCGGCCTGTGGCTGATGGCGCCCGATTCGCCCCGAAGCTTTCCCAGCGGCCACACCACCACCGCCACCGTGATCGTCGTGATCGCCGCGATGGTGTTGATCGGTACCGCCTGGCGGGTCGCGGCCATCGCCCTGGCCGTGGTGTTCGCCCTGGCCGTGGGCTTCAGCCGGGTTTACCTCGGTGACCACTATCCCACCGACGTGCTCGGCGCCTACCTCACCGTCACCGCCGTCGTCCTGATCGTCTCGGCGTTCACCGACCTGCCCCGCGTGCGCCAGCTGGGTGGCCGTCTGCTGCGTGACCCGGAATTGGCCGGGGGACCGGCGTCGGGAGCGCGCCAGGCTGACGCGGACACCGAAATCATCCACCTGCCCCGGCCGAATGCCGGTGCGCCCGGGCGGCGCCGCGCGTGAGGCGAGGAGCCCGCCCGTAGCGTCAGGCGCGGGTCGGCTTCACGTTCGAGCCGGTGCCGTCGCGGCGCGGCGGTGGTGAGGGGCCGGGGCGTTGAAAGTCCCGGTCAGTCTGGGAAGGCGCCCTTGTCCGCGGGGTAGGCGAGGACGTCGCCGCTGACCGCGAGGCGGATCATCGTTCCGGGCTCGGGCAGGTCACCGGCGCCAACCCGGACGGTGATCTGTGGCCCCCCGGGCAGGAGCATGGCGCGCAAGGTCGCGTCGTGCCCGTAGTAGCTCAGATCGTCAACGCGTGCGGTGATTCCGGTGGCGGCCTGTAGCCGGATCTGCTCGGGCCGGATCAGCACCTGGGCGGGCCCGTCGGCACTCGGGTTGCGGACGACGAGGGTGCCCAGCACACAGTCGGCCTTGCCGCCGCGGATCTCCGCCGGCAGCAGAACGGCGTCACCGATGAACTGGGCGACGCCGGGATCGTGCGGTCGCCGGTAGAGCTCGGCCGGGGTGTCGAACTGGACAAGCCGTCCGTTGCGCAGGACGGCGACTCGGTCGGCGAGCGACAGGGCTTCGGCCTGGTCGTGCGTGACCAGGACGGCGGTCGCGCCGGTCGCGCGCAGGGCAGCGGCGACCGCGCGCCCGGTGCCTTCTCGCAGACCCGCATCGAGGGAGGAGAAGGGCTCGTCGAGCAGGACAACGGACGGCCGCGGGGCGAGGGCGCGGGCGAGGGCGACGCGCTGCTGCTGGCCACCCGAAAGCTGGTGCGGGAAGCGTGTCGCCAGCCTTTGGTCCAGGCCGACCAGCGTCAGCAACTCGTGCAGCCGGTCCTGGTTGCCGCGGTCGCGGCGCGGTAGTCCGAAGGTGATGTTGGCGGCGACCGTCCGGTGTGGGAAGAGGGCGCCTTCCTGGGGCACGTATCCGACCTTGCGCCGTTGCGGTGGAACGGTACGCCCGTCGCCGAACACCGTCCGCTCGCCGAATGCGATGCGGCCGTCGTCCGGGACGGCGAATCCGGCGATCAGCCGCAGCAGCGTTGTCTTGCCGCAGCCGGACGGCCCCAGGATCGCGATCAGGCCCTGCGCCGGGACATGCAGGTCGATGCCCTCCAGTACCCGGTGCGTGCCGAAAGATTTGGTGACTTCGTGCAGGCTCAGCGCGGTCATGGTCTGGTTGTCCTCGTGGATTCGCGGGTGAGCAGGAAAGTCGCCGGTGCCGAGAGCACGACCATGACTGCCGCGTAGGGCGCCGCCGCACCGTAGGCGACGCTGTCGCTGTAGCTCCAGAACTGGGTGGCCAAGGTCTGGGTCCCGGTCGGCGCGAGCAGGAGAGTGGCCGTCAGTTCGGTCACCACCGCGATGAACACCAGCGCGGCACCGGCGCCGAGGCCGGGCGCGATCAACGGCAGGGTGACCCGTCGGAGGGTGGCGGTCCGCGACAGCCCGAGGCTGTGCGCGACGTCGTCGAGCACGGGCGGGGCCTGCGCCAGCGCGGCACGGACGTTCACCACAGCGCGCGGAAGGAACAGGATCACGTAGGCGGCGATGAGCAGGCTCGTGGTCTGGTAAAGCGCGGGGAAGGCGTGAACCCCGATGGTGACCAGTGCCAGTGCCACGACGATGCCTGGCAGCGCGTTGCCGAAGTAGGTGCTGCGCTCCAGCATCGTGGCCGGCCAGCCGGAATGTCGCACGTACAGCCACGCTACCGGGATCGCGAACACCACCGTGCAGACCGCCGCGATCGCACCGAGCCCGAGCGAACTGCCCGCGGCAGTGAGCAGATCGGCGAGCGTGACGTTGGCGGAGCGGCCCGTTACCAGCCAGAACACGAGGCTGCCCACCGGAACCGCGAGCGCGAGGGCGATCAGCGCGCCGAGACCCGCCAGCACCGGGGCGGTCCAGCCACGCAGCCGGAGCCTGATGGCCGGCCGGGCCGCTCCCGCGCCGACGCGGGCGTAGCGGGCGCGCCCGCGCAGTCGCAGTTCCGCGACCAGCAGCAACAGACAGCACAACACGAGCACCGCGGCGAGCATGTTCGCCGCCGGGCCGTTGTAGGAGGACTGGAACTGGTCGTAGATCGCCGTGGTGAAGGTGGGAAACCGCAGCATCTGCAGCGCACCGAACTCGGCCAGCAGGTGAAGCGACACCAGCAGGCAGCCACCGAGCAAGGCCGGCCGCAGCTGCGGCAGCACCACGGACACGAACGTCCGCAGACAGCCGTGACCGAGGGCGTAGGAGGTCTCCTCGAGCGCTGGGTCGAGCCCGCGCAGGGTGGCCACCACCGGCAGGTACACGAGCGGGAAGTACGACAGCGTGACGATCAGCAGGGCGCCCAGGTAGCCGCTGGCGCCGGGGAGCAGCGAAACCCAGCCATAGCTGTTGACGAAGGCCGGGATCGCCAGCGGCGCCACCAGCAGCACGTGCCAGATCCGCCGGCCCGGCAGGGTCGAGCGTTCCACCAGCCAGGCCGCGCCGGTACCGAGGACCGCGCACAGCAGCACGCACCCCCCGGTGAGCCGGACCGTGTTCCACAACAGCTCTGCGGTGCGCGGCCGGAAGATCAGCCGTTGGGTCTCGGCCCAGCCGGTACTGATCGTGTAGCCGACGATGAAACCCAGCGGCAGCAACGCGAGTATCGCCACGAGCGCTGCCGCCACGAGCGTGCCGACCGGGTATGAGGACCCGCGCGCACCGCGGAGAAGGGAGGGGAGGGGCGCCATGCCGCTCAGAGCAAGCCTGCCTGCTGCATGAGCTCGACCACCTTGGGGCCGTTGAGCTTGCTCATGTCGACGGCCGGCGGGTCCAGCTCCGACAGCGGCTTCAGCCTCGGGTTCGGGTTGACGTCCTTGCCGATCGCGTATTCCAGCGCGGTGCTGTCGGCGAGGATCTGCTGTCCATTGTGGCCGGTCAGGTACCGCACGAGCTGCTGAGCTTGTTCCTGGTTCTTGCCCGACTTCAGCACCCCGGCGCCGGAGACGCTGACGAAACCGCCGGGATCCTTGCCGCCGAAGAACTCCAGCTCCGTGTTGCTGCTGTTCGCGCCCGACTCCGCGCGGTCCTTGTACCAGTAGTAGTGGTAGATCACGCCGGCCGGTATCTCACCGGCGTCGACGGCTTTGAGCACGGCGCTGTTGCTCTGGTAGACCTTGGCGTTGCTCTTGAGCCCGGCCAGCCACTGCTGAGTCGCCGGCTCACCCTTGAGTTCGAGCACCGCGCTCACGATCGCCTGGAAGTCGGCGCCGGCCGCCGCGACCCCGATCTTGCCCTGCCATTCGGGCTTGGCCAGGTCCAGGATCGAGGCCGGCAACTGCGCGGGCGTGAGGGCCTTGGTGTTGTAGGCCAGCACGGTGGAGCGAGCGGCGAACCCGGTCCAGTTGTGGCTCGACGGCACGAACTGAGCAGGCACCTGGGCGAGCGTGGCATCGTCGATCTTGGCGAAGAGGTCCTTGCTCTCCACGAGGCTCATCGCGGGCGAGTTCTCCGTCAGGAAAACGTCGGCCGGAGACGCACCGCCCTCCTGGACGAGCTGGTTGGCCAGCTCGAAATCCTTGCCCGAGCGGAGGTTGACCTTGATTCCGGTCTCCTTGGTGAACCCGTCCACCATCGCCCTGACCAGATCCTCGTGCTGGGCGTTATATACGGTGAGCTCGCCGGGGGCGGACCCGCTGCCTGCCCCGCACGCCGTCGCGACCAGCGCGGCCGCCACCGCCACGATCGCCGCGATGACGGACCTTGACCGACGCATATCTCCTCGCCTCCGCTTCCCGTAACCATTAGGTTAGGCATACCTTAGGTTAGATCTTCGGGTTTGGGCACGGTGATGGGCGTCATAGTCGGTCGGCCGGGCGCGAAGCCGACGCCCGAATCCAAAGTGGACAGTCGGGTTCCAAGTGCCGAACACGCGCGAGTCCCACACTCCCGTAGCGCGAGTCCCACACTCCCGTAGCGCGAGTCCCACACTCCCGTAGTGCGAGTCCCACATTCCGGTAGACGGGAACGTGGGACTCGCGTGTCGGGAACGGGGGACTCGCGGGACTACGAGCCGGACGTCGGGACGGCGCCGGTCACGAACTGGGCGCGTTTTGTCCAACCCAGTGCGGTGTAGAGCTTCTCGCCGTCCGGGACGGCGCACAGCAGGCCGGTGGTGGCGCCGTGCGCGGTGGCTTCGCGGCACAGCGTGGACATGACCACGCTGCCGAGACCACGACGGCGATGCGCCGCTTCGGTGACGATGCCGTGGGCGACGGCGTCCTCACCGGCCAGCCCCGCAAGGCCGCGTGCGGCCACTTCGCCGTTCCCGTCGACCACCTCGACCCGGAGCACCGAGCCGGCCAGGGCCGAGCGCACGTGGTAGCCCTCGGGCACCGGCCGAACCGGATGCTCGGCCAACGAGATGCTCATCAGGTAGTCCAGGGTGCCGATCTGGCGCAGGCCACCGTCGGCGAAGGCGCGCAACGCCGGAGCGACATCGGCGGCGGGCACGCTCAGCCAGGTCGGCCGCTCGGCCTTGACCGTCTCGGGCACCAGCCAGTGCACCGCCTCCGGGTCGATCGTCACGAACTCCCGGTACCGCCCGGGCAGATCGAGCGTGACCTCGAGCGCTCGCGTTCCGTCCACGCCGGATATCGGTTCGGCCGGCGCCAGTTCCCGCGCCAAACCCCAGCCGTGTTGCCAACGGCGAATCAGATCAGCCTGCTCCACGCGCGATATCGTAGCTAGATCAACTGCCCTCCTTGGCCGGCTGCTTGGCCGGAGCCGGCGTCGGCGCGCTCGACACATACCGCCCGGCGAGCAGGATCGAAATCGTGCTCACGGCGGCGAGCGTCATGATCCAGAAGCCGGGCGCGAGCTTGCTGCCGGTCACGGCGATCAACCACGTCACCACCAGCGGGGTGAGCCCGCCGAAGATGGCGACGCCGATGTTGTAGCCGATGGACAACCCGGTGCTCCGGGTCCGCACCGGGAAGATCTCCGCCATCAGCGCGCCGAGCGGACCGCTGTACCAGACCTTGACCAGACCCATCAGCGTCACGACCACCGTCACGACGGCGAAGCTCGGAAAGCTCTTGATCAGCAGGAAGAACGGCAGGCTGGTCAGGAAGATCAACACAGCGGCGGCGGCGAGCATCCGGATCCGGCCGATCTTGTCCGAGAGGTGGCCGGTGAGCGGCGAGCACAGGGTGAGCACCACGCCGGTGAGGATGGTCGCGGCGAAGCTGGTGTTGGTGGGCATGCCGAGCTCGCGGATGGCGAACGTCGGCATGTACGAGAGCAGGTACGAGAACCCGGTGGCCACCGCGAGCACACCGATGGTGAGCAGTATCCGCGACTTCTGGGTCCGTACTACCGTGCGCAGCGGCTCCGGCTCGGCGCTTGCCTCGGCGCGTGCCTCGAGGAACTCCGGCGAGTCCTTCAGGTGCCGCCGGAGGTAGATGCCGACGGGCCCGAGCAGCAGGCCGATGGCGAACGGGATGCGCCAGCCCCAGGAGTCGAACTGCGCCGGGCTGAGCGTGCTGGAGAGCACCGCGAGGAGCACGGTGGCCAGCAGCGTGGACGCCGCCTGACTGGCCCCCTGGAAGCCGCCCATGAACCCGCGCCGGCCGGCGTTCTGTTCGATGAGGTACGCGGTGGCGCTGCCGAACTCACCGCCGGCCGAGAACCCCTGCAGCAGCACGGCGATCAGCATGCCGATCGGGGCGAACACGCCGATCGTGTCGTAGTCGGGAATGAAGGTGATGACGAACGTGGCCACCACCATGATCCTGATCGCGATCATCAGCGCCGGCATCCGGCCGGCCCGGTCGGCGTATCCGCCGAGCACGATGGCCCCGACCGGGCGGATGAAGTACGCCGCTCCGATGCTGGCCACGGTCAACATCAGCGAGGTCACCTGGTTGGTGGTCGGGAAGAACTGCCGCGCGATCACGTCGGCGAGCAGCGCGTACGAGCTGAAGCTCATCCACTCCAGCCCGTTGCCGATCGACGCGGCGGCGACCACTCGCGCCTGTGCGGTCACCGTTGTGCCCCGGCGATGCTGAGCAGCGCGCTCGCGGCCGTCACGATGCCCTCGTGGAAGCGGCGCAGCTCCAAGTTCTCGTTGGGTGCATGGTTGCGCTCGTCGACGTTCGCGAGCGGGATGCCGTAGCACGGCAGGCCGAGGCCGTCGGTCAGCGCGGCGATCGGCAGGCTGCCGCCCTGCGCCGGCACGAGCAGCGCGGGCTTGCCGGCCGCGTCGCCGACCCCATGCACCACCGCCTCGGCGAACGGCGCGTCCGGCAGCGTGCGCGACGGCTCCATCCCCACCTTGAACCGCACTTCGGCGTGCGGCAGGTGTGCCTGTACGTGCGCGCGCACCGCGTCCTGAACGGTTTTCACCCGCTGTCCGCACGCCAACCGCATGTCACAGCGCGCGACCGCGACCGCGGGGATCACCGTCCGGTGGTCGTCGCCGTCCAGGCAGGACAACGAGTTGATGCTGAAGGTGGGCAGTGCCAGGCGCTCGTTGTAGCCCGGGCCGTCCGCGGGGTCGGCGCCGTCCGGCGCCGGGTAGGCGTCCATCCTGTCCAGCCCGGCGCCGGCGAGCACGGCGGCCGTGTCGACCGGCAGCGCGCGCAACGCGTCCCGCTCCTGGCTGGTCAACGGCGTGACGCCGGCGTCGTGGCCGCGCATCGCGATCCGCCCGTCCGGCCCGCGCATGCTCGCGAGCAGCCACACCAGCTCCCACGCCGGGTTGGGCGCGACGTTGCCCCAGTTGCCCGAGTGCAGCGCGGTGTTGCCGCCCCGCACGATGATCTCGAAGCTCAGCGCGCCGCGCACGCCCAGCGACACCGTCGGCTCGTAGGCGTCGTGCACCGGCCCGTCGCTCCACACGGCGAGGTCGGCGTCGATCTCCTCGCGCAGGGAGGCGAGCGTGTCGGTCAGGTGCGGGCTGCCGATCTCCTCCTCACCGTCGAGCACCACCGTCACCGAGCACGGCAGGCCGCCCTGGTCACGCAGCGCCCGCAGCGCGAGCAGCTGGGCCAGGTGCTGTCCCTTGTTGTCACCGGTGCCGCGCCCGTACATCCGGCCGTCGCGGATGCTGGCCTGGAACGGCGGACTGTCCCACTCCCCGAGCGGACCCGGTGGCTGCACGTCGTAGTGGCCGTAGATCACCACGTGCGGGCTGCCGTCCGGCCCCGGTGCGTGGCCGGTCACCAGCGGCCAGCCGCCGGTCTCGACGATGCGCGGGGTCAGCCCGCTGCTCTCGACCAACAGACGCGCATGCTCGGCGGCCTCCGGCATGCCCTCGCCGGTCGCGCTCACGCTCGGCACCGCCACCCACTCCGCCAGTTCCTGCTCGTGCCGGGCCCGGTTCCGCTCGACGTACGTCCTGATCGCGTCCATTGGCGCTCCGATTTCATAAAGTGATATCGATCGCTATCTTGCGAATCGGTTGTGCTCCTGTCAATGGCCGGGCAGGCAGTGGTTACGCTCTTGTTGATGGCCGAGCAGGCAGCGCACGAGTCCGCGCCGCGTCCCCCGACGACGCCGGCGCAGCTCCGCGCACTCACGCATCCGTTGAGCTGGCGGGTGTTGCGGCTGTGCCTGGACGAACCGTGGACGAACCAGCAACTCGCGGACCGCCTCGGCGTCGCCCCGGCGACGCTGTTGCGCCGGGTGCGGGCGCTCACCGAGGCGGGCTTCCTGGTCGCCGAGGCGCCCCGGCAAGGCCCGCACGGCGCGTGGGAGCGTCCCTACCGCGCCACCGGGCGCACGTGGCGGCTCGACTTCGGTCCCGACGACGGGGAACACCTGCAAGCGAAGGTCGAGCTCGCGGTGCTCGACGCGCACCGGGCCGAACTGCGGGAGAACGACCCGGCGGCGCCTCAGCACGTCCGGCGCGCGGTGCTCCGGCTCGACGACGACGCGCGAGCCGAGCTGACCGCCAGGCTCGACGCGTTGCTCGACGAGTTCATCGCCCGCCCCGACTCGGGCGGGACCCCCGTCTCGATCCTGTGGAGCGCCGCGGAACGCAAGCCCGCCGCCGCGGACCCGCTCGACGTGGGCATCTCCCCGGAGCCTTCGGAGCCGGCGGACTAGTTCCGCTGTCCAGCGATCTTCCCCAAGCCCTCGGCGTCACCGATACATATCACGGCCGTCGCCCCCGTGCGGTGACGTTCGTACGAACGGTTGCCATAGGTGACCGAACGGCATGCAATTCGCGGCGAGAGGTGACTCCTTGCTGATGGAAACAGCGCATCGTACACTACGAGATTCACCATTTACCTCGCCCGTAACCTAAGGTCAACTTCTCCAGACGGGGGTTCGATGATTGAGGTACTCGCTCTCGGATTCTTTCTCAGTCTGGACAACTTCAGGTCGTCGATCGCGATCGGTACGATTCCGTTCGGCTTCCGCCGGGCCGTGCAGATCGCCCTCGTGTTCGGCATCTGGGATGGCCTGGCACCGCTGGTCGGAAGCGTGTTCGGCCACTACGCCGGCGAGGCGATCGGCCCTGTCGCCGACTACGTGGGACCCGCATTGCTGGGCATATACGGCCTGTACCTGCTGTTCGGGGCGCTTCGAAAGCCTGCGCCGGACGAAATCGACCAACCCTGGGTGACGCTGTTCGGCATGCCTCTTTCCCTCAGCGTGGACAATCTGCTCGCCGGTACGGGATTGGGACTGCTCGGATTCTCCCCGTTCATTCCCGCCGTGGTATTCGGTGTCATGACCGCGATAATGTCGCTGGCCGGGTTGTGTGTCGGGCGATTCGCGGCCCGCCTGATTCCCATACGCTCGGACATAGTGAGCGGGATTTCCCTCGTCGCCGCGGCGATCATCCTGCCGATAGTATTCGCCTGAGCGGGGCGGACCAGGCTCCGCGCGACCGGAGCGAACTCATTCTCGTCCGTGCCGCGATGTCCGGACCAGTGGCGTGGCTTCGACGTCTCTGCTGAAGTTCCCGGTGGAGAGGAGAAAGCCCCATGAAGTATATGATCATGTTGCCGCTGACGCAGAAGGACGTCGACGCGATGGCCAAGTGGTCGCCGCAGGACCTGGCCGCGTTGCACGGCTTCATGGCGAAGTGGAACAACGACCTGGTCGAGTCGGGTGAGTTCGTCGACGCCCACGGGCTGACCGCACCCGTGCACACCCGGCGAGTCTCGCTCAAGGACGGCGTTCCGGTGGTGACCGACGGTCCCTACGCGGAAACCCAGGAGGTCTTGGGCGGGTACACGATCGTGGACTGCGCCGGCTTCGACCGTGCGACCGAGATCGCGGCGAAGCTGGTGAACACGCCGCATCCGGCGGACGCGTCCCTCGTGCACGACTGGCACGTGGACATCCGGCCGATCGCCGAGCAGGCGGCCGAGTCGCTGGAATGACGGACATGATCCCCGAGGACCTGCTGCGTGAACTGGCGCCGCAGGTCCTCGGCGCGGTCGTACGGCGGTACGGGCATTTCGACACGGCCGAGGACGCCGTCCAGGAAGCCCTGATCGCGGCCACCCGGCAGTGGCCGCGGGAGGGCGTGCCGGACAACCCGAAAGCCTGGCTGATCACGGTCGCGTCCCGGCGGCTGACCGACCTGCTGCGTGCCGAGCAGGCCCGGCAACGCCGGGAGTCGGACCAGCGGCCGGTGGTCAGCGGGCCCGTCGCGGACGTCGACGACACGCTGATCCTGCTGTTCATGTGCTGCCATCCGTCGCTGTCGCCGGCATCCCAGATCGCGCTTACGCTACGCGCGATCGGCGGCCTGACCACCGGCGAGATCGCGCGGGCGTTCCTCGTGCCGGAGGCGACGATGGTGCGGCGGATCACCCGAGCCAAGCAGTCCATCAAGGACAGTGGGATCCCGTTCGGCCTACCCGCCGACCACACGGAACGGCTCGGCGCGGTCCTGCACGTGCTCTACCTGATCTTCAACGAGGGCTACGCCACCACGTCCGGCCCGCACCTGCACCGCGCCGACCTGTCCACCGAGGCGATCCGGCTGGCCAGGATTCTGCACCGGCTGCTGCCGGACGACCCCGAGATCACCGGCCTGCTGGCGTTGATGCTGCTCACCGACGCCCGCCGGCCCGCGCGCACCGGACCGGACGGCGCCATGATCCCGATGGACGAACAGGACCGCAGCCGGTGGCACACCGAGTTCATCACCGAAGGTGTCGCGCTGGTGAGCGAGGCGCTTCCGCGCGGCCCCGCCGGCCCGTACCAACTCCAAGCCGCGATCGCCGCCGTCCACGACGAGGCTCCCACCTCGGACGACACCGACTGGCCGCAGATCAAGGCGCTGTACGAAGTCCTGCTGCGAATCCACGCGAATCCGGTCGTGGAGCTGAACTACGCGGTCGCCGTCGCGATGGCCGATGGCCCCGGCGCCGGGCTCGATCTCCTTGGCCCGCTGGAGAAACCGCTCGCCAAGGACCACCGGCTGCATTCGGTCCGCGCGCATCTGCTGGAGATGGCGGGAGACAAGGAGGCGGCCCGCGCGTCGTACGAACACGCGGCCCGCTGCACCATGAGCCTGCCGCAACAGCGTTACCTGCTGGCCCGTGCTACGGCGTGTGTGCCAGACGGGACGCACTCGGCTCGATGTCGCCGCTGACGGCGACGAGGTGTTCCGCCGAGCTGACTTCACAAGACGTCATGTATGTCAAAAGACATTTCGTTTCATTTGTGCGCATAACGTATCGTTGCGTCCCTGCCGATGCTGGGGGGAACACGATGACGAGCACGCGCCGCAGTTATGACTTGGTGGCCCACCGCTACGCGACCGAGATCGGCGACGAGCTTCGGGACAAGCCACTTGACCGCGCACTGCTGGACACCTTCGCCGAAGTCACCGCCGGTGGCCCAGTTCTCGACGTGGGCTGCGGTCCCGGCCACGTGACGGAGTACCTGGCCGGCCGCGGAGCCCGCGCGGTGGGCCTGGACCTGTCGCCCGCGATGTGCGCGATCGCCCGCCGTTCGACGGCTTTGCCGTTCACCGCCGCGGACATGACCGCACTGCCGATTCGGGCACAGGCACTCGCCGGGATCCTCTGCGTCTACGCGGTGATCCATCTGGGCCCGTCGCAACGGAGCGCCGCATACGCGGAGTTCGCCCGCGTGCTACGCCCTGGCGGACACGCCTTGATCGCGTTCCACACCAGCGACGCCGATGCCCACGCCGGGCAGGCCAGGAAACTCGCCGACTGGTGGGGTCACGAGGTCGACCTGACCTTCCATTTCCTCGACCCGCAGGCGGAGACCGCCGCCCTCGCACGAGCCGGACTTCAGCTGACCGCGCGGGTGGACCGGGAGCCGCATCCGGGCGCGGAGCACGCCAGCCAGCGCTCCTACCTCCTGGTCCGACGCACCGACAACCCGACGCACAGCGCCGGTGCGCATGACAGCCGATGATCACGGTCCGGCGAGCGCGGCGCGGAGGGCCGGGAGATTGTCGAGCAGGGTGCGGACGCCGAGCCGGTTCGCGGCTGCCGCGGCATAGACGAACTGGATGTCCAGCCGCCAGCCGGTGAAGCGGAGGGGGAGTGCGACGGTGTGGCCGTCGCGCACTGATCGCGCCGCGACGAACCGGGGGACGATCGCGACGTAGCCGGATTCGGCGGCGAGCTGGATCGCCGTGGACGGCAGGCCCGTGGTGTGCACCGGGGCGTCGATTCCGCGGTCCGGGTGGTCGAACGAAGCGGCGAGGTCCTGCGCTTCGCGGCCCCACCGGTACACGATCACGCCGGTGCGGTGCAGGTCGTCGGCGCGCAGCCCGCGCCGTCCGGCGAGCGGGTGTTCCGGGCCGGCGAGGGCGACCAGGGACGCGCGGGCGAGCGATTCGGAACGCAGGCTGCGCAGTGGCACCTTGGGCACGACCACACCGGCGTGCACAGTGCCGTCGACGAGGCGTCCGATCACTTCGCCGCTGTGGGCGATCCGGCAGTGCACGGTGACCGCGTGGCCGGACACGGCGCGCAGCGCGGCCGGGAAGACGAGTTCACCGAGGCTGGCCGGTGCGGCCAGCACCAGCCGTTGGGTGTCCTGTGTGGACACTCCGATCGCGGCTTCGTCGAGCAGGTCGAGACAGCGCTGCGCGTAGTCGAGCAGGCGTTCGCCGGCCGGGGTGGTGGTGCTGCCACGGGCGCCGCGAACGAACAGTCTGGTGCCCAGTTTGCGTTCCAGGGCGGCGATCCGGGTGCTGACCGAGGGCGCGGACAGCCGGAGTTCGGCGGCCGCCGCGCCGAGGCTGCCGGTGCGGACGACCGCGGTGAACACCACGAGGTCCATCGTTTCGATATGGTGGCCGGTGGTGGGGAAACCTGGTGCAGTCATAGGCGGTGCCTAACTCTCGCCGTAGGAAGATTGTGTCTACCTAAAGCTTGTCGTGACGTCAATAGTGCTGGGTATGACAGAGACGTCACGCGAGCCCGGTTCGCTGTCCGCGACCGTGTCACCCGGCGAGGATGCTCGGCTGCGGCGCGGGCTGGGCACTGCTTCCCTTTCCCTGATCACGTTTTCCAGTGTGATCGGTTCCGGCTGGCTGCTTGCGCCGTACACGGCGGCGAAGGCGGCGGGGCCGGCGGCCTTCCTGTCCTGGACGATCGCGTCGGTGGCGACCTTGCTGGTGTCACTGGCTTTCATCGATCTCGCGTTCCGGCACCCGATGTCCGGCGGCAACGTGCGCTGGCCGCAGCTGGCTTCCGGTCCGCTGGTGGGGACCGTGGTCGGGTGGGCGGTGTTCCTGCAGGCGGTGTACGCGGCGCCGAGCGAATCGTCGGCGGTGGTGCAATACGCCAGCGGATGGCTGCCATGGGTGATGTCGGGCGAATCGTTGAGCTGGGCGGGCCGGTTGCTGGCCGTCGGCCTGCTCGCCGTGTTCTGCACGCTGAACCTGTTCGGGCTGCGCCTGCTGGCCGCGGTGAACAACGTGGTGGCGGCCGTGAAGGTGGTCATTCCGGCGCTGACCGTGATCCTGCTGCTGGCCAGCGGGTTCGATTCGTCGAATGTGGACCGTGGGGGAGGGGTCGCGCCCTTTGGCGTCTCGGCCGCGCTGACCGCGGTGGTCGGCGGTGGGCTGGTCTACTCCTTCACCGGGATCAACGCCGCCGCGGTGATGTCCGGCGAGGCGAAGAACCCACGCCGTACGGTACCGAGGGCGACCCTGATCGTCCTGGTCGGCTCCGTTCTGCTCTACCTGGGACTGCAGGCGGTGATGATCTTCTCGACGCCCGCCGGTCTGCTCGGTTCCGGGTGGCACGGGATCAACCTCAAGTCACCGCTGGCGGCCATCGCGACGCTTCTCGGGCTCGGCTGGTTCTCCACGGTGCTGCTCGCGGACGCGGTGTTCTCCCCGTCCGGGAGCCTGCTGATCGGGATCGGCGTCAAGGGCCGCTACACCTATGGCGCGGCGCAGAACGGCCTGCTGCCCGCCGCGCTGACCCGGGTGGACCGGCGGTTCGGCATTCCACGGCGCGCGCTGCTGCTGAACGTGAGCATCGGCTCGGTGATCGTGCTGGCGTTCGGGAACTGGAAGACCATCGCGAGTTCGCTGAGCTTCTACTACGGACTCAGCTACGCGGCGGTTTCGGTGGCAGTCACCGTGCTCGGCGCGTCGACTCCGGTGGAGAAGGGCTGGCTGCGCCGGTGGACGACGCCGGTCGGCTTCGCGTCGTTCGTGATCTCCGGGCTCATCCTGTACTGGTCGGCGTGGGAGAAGATCCGCATCGCCGTGCCGTTGCTGCTGATCGGGTTCGGCATCTACCTGGTGCGGTCGCGGGCGCGGGCCGGGTCGTGGTCGCGGATCCAGGCGGCGGGTGGTTGGCTGGTCGGGTTCCTGGTCATGCTCGTGGCCCTGTCCGGGCTCGGTTCGTTCGGCGGTACCGGACTGCTCGCCGCGCCATACGATTCGGTGGTCGTGGGCGTGCTCAGCGGCGGGATCTGGTGGCTGGCCCACCGATCCGGCCTGCGTCACCAACACCGGCTACAACAATCCACTGTAGACCTTCCGGACAACGAGACCGACAATGCGAGGAGCACGGCTTGACCGACACGACAATCGATCTCGGCTGGAGCGTCGAACGTTCCCGGGACCGGCGTACCAAACGCTGGTCCCAGTTCGACCGGGACACGATCGATCTGACCGTCGCCGAGATGGACCTCCCGACCGCCGAGCCCATCGCGGCGGCGGTCGCGGACGCGGTCGCGCGGCAGGCGTTCGGCTACCCGGTCCCCGACGAATCCAGCGGCGTGCCGGAGGCGGCGAGCGCCTGGCTGGCCGAGCGGCACGGGCTCGCCGTCGACCCGGACCGGATCCGGTTGCTGCCCGAGTTGATGCGCGGAGTCGTTCACGCGGTCAGGCAGCTGACCCGGCCGGGTTCAGCGGTGGTGGTGCCGACTCCGGTCTACGGCCGGTTCTTCGACGCGATCGCCGTCGCCGGGCGCCAGGCACGTCAGGTGCCGATGCGCGTGCAGAACGGCCGGTACCGGCTCGACCTCGACGCCATCGGCCAAGCCTTGGCCGACGGCGCCGGCAGCGTGCTGCTCTGCCACCCGAACAACCCGACCGGCACGGTGACCGAGCCCGAAGAACTCGCCGGTCTCGCCGCGCTCGCCGACCGGCACGACGCTCGCGTGATCAGCGACGAGATTCATGCGCCCTTGCGCTACGACACGGAGTTCACTCCGTTCGCCGCGGTCAGCGAGACCGCCGCCGAGCGGGCGATCACCCTGTTCAGCGCGACCAAGGCGTGGAACTTTCCCGGACTGCGGTGCGGTTTGATCGCGTTCACCAACCCGGACGACAGCGCCGTGTGGTCCGCACTGCCGCGCGCCGCGGTCGGCGGCGTGACTCCGCTCGGGATGGAAGCGACGATCGCGGCCTTCCGGCAGGGGCAGCCGTGGCTGCGCGAGGCCCTCGACTTTCTCGCGACCAACCGCGCACTGGTCGGCGACCGGCTCGCCGGCACCGGGATCGGCTACGTCGCACCGGAAGCGGGCTACCTCGCCTGGCTTGATCTCCGCCGGTTCGGCCTTGCCGATCCCGCGGGCTTCCTGAGGGAACAGACCGGTGTCGCGACCACCCCGGGCTCCGACCACGGAACCGCGGGGGAAGGGTTCGTCCGGCTGAACTTCGCCACCCCACCCGACGTGCTCGCCGACGCCCTCGACCGCATCACCGGCGCCCTGCCCCGGTAGGCCGTCGCCGGCGGACCGGGTCCGTGCTGGCCAGGAAAACGCGAAGCGGGTGGGCTCCGGACCGGAGCCCACCCGCTTCGCGTTTTTCAGTGGTGGTGTCCGCCGTGCGCGTGCGGCGCGGCCGGTTGTGCGACCGGGTGGCGGCGCTGGAGCCACACCGAGGCCAGCGCGGTCAGCAGTCCGGCGCCGCTGATGAGGCCGCCGACCCAGTTCACCGAGGCGACACCGAGTCCCGCGTCGATGGCAGCGCCACCGAGCCAGATTCCCAGCGCGGAGCCGAGGGTGAACGCCGAGATGTTGGCCGCCGAGGCGATGTCGGGCGCGTCTCCGGCCATCGTCATCACCCGCAGTTGCAGCGGTGCTACGACGGAGAACGCGGCGATACCGTAGAGCAGGACACCGATGGCCGCGGTGATCGGGTTGTGGATCAGCAGGGTCATGGCGAACAACATCACGGTCAGCGCCGCGACGGTTCCGACCAGCGCGCCGCGCCCGTTTCGGTCGGCGAACTTGCCGCCGAGGTGGTTCCCCGCGAACAGCCCCACACCGAAGAGCAGGAACATCGGCGTGACCCACGCTTCGCTCAGACCGGTGGCTTCGGTGATCTGCGGCGCCAGGTAGACGTAGCTGGTGAACACCCCGCCGTAGCCGAGCAGGGTGGTCAGCAGGCCCAGCAAGACGGACGGCCGTCGCAGCGCTCGCAGCTGCTTCTTCAGCGGAGCCGTACCACTGCCGCCCAGGTGCATCTTGGCGTGGGCATCGAGTTCGGCATCGTCTGCGGCGTGGGCGTCCGCATCGGCGTGGCCGTGGCTGTGGTCGTGATTGTGTTCGTGGCCGTCGGAGATCTGCCGGACCCGTGCGCGGCCGATGCTCCGGGGCACCAGGACCAGCAAGCCCACCAGCGCGATCGCGCCGAAGAGCACCAGGGTTCCGAAGGTGGCGCGCCAGCCCAGCGCGCGTCCGATCGCGGCACCGATCGGTGCGCCGAGAATGGTGGCCGCGGTAGAACCGGCGAACACGGTCGCGATCGCCCGGCCCTTCAGTTTCGGAGCCACCAGTTCGGCGGCGAACACGGCGGCGATGCCGAAGAAGGCACCGTGTGCCAGCGCCGCGACAACTCGTCCGCTCATGATCCAGCCGTAGTTGAGCCCGGTCAGGGAGATGACGTTGCCGACCAGGAAGATCCCGGCCGCGGTCAGCAGCATCGTGCGGCGCGACGCCTTGCCGCTGAAGGCGGCGAACAGCGGGGCGCCGATCGCGACGCCGATCGCGTAGGCGCTTTCGAACAGGCCGACCGCGCCGATGGTGACACCGAGCGCGTCGGCGATTTCTGCCACGACGCCGGCGACGATGAACTCGTCGGCGCCCATGGCGAAGGAAGCTATTACCAGGGACCAGATGGCCAGGGGCATTTTTCGCATTTCACACAACTCCTGTGTCGTGGTGCTGGGGGTGAACGTGCCTGCGGTCGGCAGCAGCAGTGGCAGGGCATGGTGGCCTTCCCGGGTTATTTGGTGGTGGTGGTGAATTGTGCGGTGTGGACGGTGTTGTTGTGTTTGAAGTCGAGGAAGAGTCGGTAGGTGCCGGGTCCGGGTACGTGGGCGTGGAAGGTGATGTCGGGGCCGGGTTGGGTGGTGCCGTCGTGGGGTTGGCCGTTGGGGTGGATGTGGAGGTAGGCGAGGTCTCCGAGGCGGAGGGCGACGAGGTGTCCGTAGGCGCCGAGGTAGGGCTGGAGGTTGGTGACGGGTGTGCCGTTGTGGTGGACGGTGAGGGTGAGTGGGTTGGTGTGGCCGGGCAGGAGTTCGCCGGTGAGTGTGATGTCGTAGTCGTCGGTCGTGAATACGGCGGCGATGTCGGGTACGGGGCGGGGTTGGTAGTTGCCGGCGACGGAGAGGTCGGCGCCGAGGGTGAGTCCGTGGGTTCCGGTGGCTTGGAAGTCGATGAAGGCGCGGTATTCGCCGGCTTCGGTGAGGGTCAGCGGTACTGACCAGGTGCCTTCGCCCTGGTCTTCGGGGTGGAGGTGCCAGAACCCGGTGAGGTCGCGGCGGACGATGATGAGGTGGATTTTCTTGCCGTGGACCTCGGTCAGCGAGGTCACCGCGGCGCCGTCGGGGCCGAGGATCCGGAACCGGTAGTCGACCCGCTCACCGGCGGTGGTCCGGGTCGTTTCCGGCGCGAAGGTGTAGCCGTCCTGGGTGATCTGAAGCCCCTGCGCCACTCCCGCATGTCCCTGATGCGCAGTCTCATGACCCTCGTGACCGTGGTGCTGGCGGCCAGTGTCCGTCGACATGTCCATCGTCTCCTCCTTGTTTGGTACCCCTAGGGGGTATCTCGTCAACACGGGGAACTATGCCAGCGATCTACTCGGGGTACAACGTGACCTGTGGCATACCCCGTCCCCGTATGGAGAACCGGGTAAGCCCTGGATGAAATACCCCCGGGGGTGTGTTACGTTTGAGGTCGGAGCGGCTGTTCCTCGTGCTCGCCTGAGTGCGACGCGCGACCCTCGGGGTTGTCTCCGGTGGGGTCGAGTGATCGTTATATACCCCCTAGGGTATGGGAGTTCTACCGTTGTACCTGGCAGTGGTGTTCGGCGCCGTAATCGGGCTGACCTTGGGATTGCTCGGTGCGGGAGGCTCGATCCTGGCCGTGCCGGCCCTGGTTTACGGCGTTGGTCAACCCCTGCAGACAGCGATCCCGACCTCGCTCGCCGTGGTCGCGCTGTCGTCGCTGGGAGGGCTCGTCCCGCGTGGACGTCGTACCTCGGTGCAGTGGCCGGTCGCGCTGGTCTTCGGCGTGGCCGGCACCCCCGCCGCCTTCGGCGGCACGGCGCTCGGGCGCCTGTTCCCGCAACGCTGGCTGTTGCTGGCGTTCGCCGCGCTCATGGTCGTCGTCGCGGTGCGGATGTTGCGGGGCGGCGAGAACCGGGCCGGCGCCTGCCGCACCCAGGGCGGCGGCGTCAACTGGCGCACCTGCCTGCCGAAGGCGCTGGCCGCGGGCACGGTCGTCGGCCTGCTGACCGGGCTCTTCGGCGTCGGCGGTGGCTTCGTCATCGTGCCCGCCCTGAGCCTGCTGCTCGGCCTGGGCGCGCAACAGGCGGTCGCCACCTCCCTGGTGGTGGTGCTGATCAACTCGGTGGCCGGCCTGGTCGCGCACGCCAGCGCCGCCGGCGAACTCGACTTCACCGTGCTGCTGCTGTTCGCCGGTGCATCGTTGCTCGTGTCCATTGTGGCCGCTCGGCTGTCCACGACGCTGAACCCGGCGACCGTGCGGCGCTGGTTCGCCTACGTCGTTTTCGCCGTCGCGGTTTTCGTCGCCGTGGCCGCTATCGTGAACCCCGCCGCACTGGGATGACGCCGGGTACCAGGATTAGTGTGCCAATAAGAAACGGATCGGTTTAAGAGGTGAATCATGTGTCGTCGAGTGCAGTGCCGGACGTGCGGAAAACCGACCTACGTGGGCTGCGGCCGGCACGTGGAGCAGGTGCTTGCGGACGTGCCGAAGGACCAGCGCTGCGCCTGCACCCCGGCCGAGAAGAGCGGCCGCGGCTGGGGCTTCTTCCACAAACTGTTCGGCCGCGGCTGATTGACCTGCCCCGGCGCCAGCTGTCAGTCGCAATCTGGCTCGTGCGTAACCGGAACTCGTCGACGCGTCGCTGAAACCGGCACACCGTACCGCTGCGGGTATGGCACGGTGAAGAAATGGATGATGGACGAGTTCGCGTGACTTTCGCGGGAGCCGGAGACGCGTTCGGCAGTGGCGGCCGGTTGCAGGCCTGCGTGCATATCGAGCGTGTCTCGGGGCCGCCGGTACTGCTCGACTGCGGGGCGACCTCGATGACCGCGTTGAAACGGCTGCAAATCGAGCCGAACGAACTCGCCGCGGTGTTCGTCTCGCATTTGCACGGCGATCATTTCGGCGGGCTGCCGTTCCTCATCCTGGACGGCCAGTTCCGGCGCCGGACCCAGCCGCTCGTGGTCGCCGGGCCGGTTGGCCTGCGGGCGCGGCTGGCCGAGGCGATGGAGGTGTGCTACCCCGGTTCTTCCACGGTGCGCCGGAAGTTCGAGGTCGAGGTGGTCGAGTTGCAGCCAGGTGAACCGGCGTCGGTCGCCGGGATCGGTGTTTCCGCCTGGGAAGTCGACCATGCCAGCGGAGCACCGCCGCTGGCGCTCCGGCTCGACGTGGACGACGTTGGCATCGCCTACACCGGCGATACCGCGTGGACCGACGCCATTGTGCGGGCCAGCGCCGGCGCTGGGTTGCTCATCGCCGAGTGCTATTACCTGGACAAGGAAATCCCGTACCACCTCAACCACCGCACCTTGCTCGCGCACCGCGACGACCTCGACTGTGCCCGCGTGATCCTCACGCACATGTCCGCCGACATGCTGTCCCACCTGGACGAGGCCGCCTTCGAAGCCGCGCACGACGGTCTGACCGTCGAACTAAAGGCTCACCGACGCTCGTGAATCGGGCGAGTTCTCGAGCCTCTTCTTGGCTGCGAATTTCGGGCTGTCCGCGAGCTTCAGCCAGACCACACCGGCGATGATGACGGCCAGCCAGCCGGCCCGGGCCGGGGTGAGCGGTTCGTCGAAGAAGACACTGCCGAAGATTGCGGCGCCGACCGACCCGATTCCTGCCCATACGGCGTAGCCGATGCCGACGTCGATCCTTTTCAGCGCGACGCTGAGGAAGTAGAGCGTCAGCAGGAAGAACACGAGGGCGGAGATCGACCAGCCCGGGACGGTGAAGCCTTCGCTGCCTCCGACGCTCAGCGCATAGCCTATTTCCATTGCGCCGGCCAGAAGCAGTACGAGCCAGGCGCGGGCGTTGTTCCGGTTTTCGCTTGCTGCCGTAGTCATATCTTGAGTCCTTTCACACGGAGACGAAGTACGCGGGGTGGTCTCGGTCGGCTGTCATGCCGCGCCGCTGAGCTGTAGTCCCACGACGCCGCCGACGACAATGAGGATGCCGAGCGCCCGTTGCCAGGTCAGCCGCTGCCCGAACAGCAGCGCGCCGAGGACGGCGATCCCGACGCCGGCGATCGATACCCAGATCGCGTATCCGACGCCGACATCGAAGGTCAGGAGTGCGAGGCTGAGGAAGAAGGTGCCGATTCCGCCGGTGACGAGAGTCGCGATGGTCCACCACAGGCGGGTGAAGCCCTTGGCGTTGTTCGCCGAGATCGCGAGCGTGATCTCGAAAATCGTCGCGATACCCAGATAGAGCCAGCTCATGTCATCTCCTTTGTCTTTTGTGGGGCAGTGCGTTGGCGGGGTACGTCGGGTGAATATTGGTTAGAGCTTGCATGTACATACATATATTTCGCCGGAACTCGGCCCCCTGTTGTGTCGTAGTGATCTTCTCTACTTGATGAGCCCGCCGATGGCGCCGAAAGCTCGGCCCAGCTCTTGCTGGTCGAGCTGGGGGTCGCGCTTCGCTGCGCCCTCGAGGAGTTCCTGAATCTTGGCCTGGTGTGGCTCGCCGGCTTCGCTCAGGAGCGCCTCGCCACGCTCTGCGATGACCGCATAAATCCCGCGGCCATCGTCCGGGCACGTATCGCGGTACGTCAGCCCTTTGTCCTCGAGCCGGCTCAGGAGGCGGGTCACCGAACTCTGGTTCAAGCCGACCTGCTGGGCGAGGTCGTTGACGCGCAACTCCTTGTCCGGAGTCCTGCTCAGGAGAACCAGGGCCCGGTACTCCGTGAGACCGATGCCATAGGTTGTGGTGAGCCACTTGTTGAGGCCGGCATCTACCGCTGAGACGAAGGCGGCCACCTGGGACCAGCTTCGGCTGAGGTCGCGGAGCGGCTTGTCCCCCTTCGCGCCAGCAGTTTTCTTGTACATACAGCTAATCCTAAGGTTGCGACCGGCCTTGCGACGTACGTGCAACCATAGCTGATGCATGTACATGCATCAAGTAGCTGCCAAGGCCTGGTCGCCAGCAGGATCCGGCCAGGCAGTCGTCGACAACGAGAAGCGCGGGGTCAGGCGGCGGGGTGGAGCAGGACCTTGGTCCAGCCGTCCTCCCGGCGGTCGAACTTGTCGTAGCCTTCCACGGCCTGGTCGAGGCCGAGTTCGTGGGAAACGAGGAACGCCGGGTTCGCCCGGCCGGCGATGATGAGGTCGCGCAGGTGCCGGTTGTAGCGTTTCACCGGGCATTGGCCAGTGCCCATGTGCTGGCCCTTGCTGAAGAAGGTGCCATATTCGAAGGCGATCCGGCCGCGCTGGGCCTGCTCGGTCGCGGCGCCGGGGTCCTGCGGCAGGTACACGCCGACGACGCCGATCCCGCCGGTAGAACGCACGGATTCGACCAGGTTGTCCAGTACCAGTTCCGGGTGTTCCTGGCCGGCCGAGTCGTGGGCCTGGTAACCGACGGCTTCCACCCCGCAGTCGGCGCCCTGCCCGCTGGTCGCGTCGAGGATTTGCTGGGCCGGGTCGGCTTGGGCGAGGTCGACGGGGTGGGCGCCGATCTTCTCGGCCAGCGCGAGCCGGTCGCGTTCCTTGTCGACCACGAACACTTCGGCGGCCCCGCGGATGATCGCGCTGTGCGCGGCCAGCAGCCCGACCGGACCGGCGCCGAACACCGCGACGCTGTCCCCGGGACGCATGCCGGCGAGTTCCGTCCCGTGCCATCCGGTCGGGAAGATGTCCGAGAGCATGGTGAAGTCGTTCTCGTGGTCCTCGCCCGGGGGCAGGTCGAGCAGGTTGAAGTCGGCGTAGGGCACGCGCAGGTATTCGGCCTGCCCGCCGTCGTAGGGGCCCATGTTGGCGTAGCCGTAGGCCGCGCCGTCCATGCCTTCGCTGGGGTTGGTGCGCAGGCAGTACGACGTCCAGCCGGCCTCGCAGTTCCGGCAGGACCCGCAGGCGATGTTGAACGGAACCGAGACCCGGCTGCCTGGCTTGATCCGGCTGACCACGTCACCGACCTCCGCCACGATGCCCATGTTCTCGTGGCCGAGGATCTTGCCCTGCTCCACCGAGGTGCGGCCTTCGTACATGTGCAGGTCCGAGCCGCAGATGTTGGTGGTGGTGATGCGCACGATCGCATCCGTCGGCTCCTGGATCGCCGGATCGGGCACCTGCTCGACGGCGACCTCGCGTGGTCCCCGGTACACCACAGCCCTCATGAGTCCTCCTTGCCGTCCCTGGTCCCCGCGGCCTACCCGTTCAGCCGATGCGGAAACGTCCCGAGGGGCCCGCCACGAGAGATTTCCCAGGCCCGGAACCGGGTAGCCACCGTTGTGAGGTCCAGCGCACCGGCTGCGTACCCGTCTTGCGCACGGACAACACGCTCCTCCCGGAGCGCCACCCAGGACGGAGCCACCGCGGACGGAAAGGAGGCGCCATGTCCGAGCACGGACTCCCCTTGCCCGACTTCGACCAACTCTCGATTGGTGTGCTGCAGCACCGCATCCGTTCCCTCGACGAGAGCCAGCTGCGCACTCTCGTCGAGCATGAACGCGCGCACGGCGGACGGGCACCGGTCCTGCAACTCCTCGAAGCCCGCCTTGATCAGCTGCGTCAGGGTGCGGAACCCGCGCCGGGGGACCCACGGGCGGCACCGCCCGTGAGCGGCACCCCGGGTGGTTCCCCGGTCAGTGAATCGACCGCGGCCCCCGGCGGGACACCGCTGCGCCACGGCGTCCACGAGCAGACGCCGGGACGCGGCCGCCCCTGATCGCTCCGGCACTCCCAGCGTCAGCCGGGAACGAGCGGGACCAGCAGCGTCGCGACGTAGCAGGCGGGCCATGAACTGGACACCGCAGGTCATGCCGGGCAGCCGGGTTGGCCAGCCGCCGACGGCACCGACGGTCAGGCTCACCACCCCGTTCCCGTCGTGCGTGTCCCCCATTCCTGTCGTGCGTGTCCCCCGTTCCCGTCGCGCGAGTTCCACGTTCCCGTCGTGGGAGTTCCATATTCCGGTCTACCGCAATGTGGAACACGCGCGACGCGAAGGTGGGACTCGCGCGACGCGAAGGTGGGACTCGCGCTACGGGAAGGTGGGACTCGCGCCGCAGCCTGCTGGCGCTCAACCATAGCCTCGGCGTGAGTGTCCTCAGTGGACAGTTTGTCGGCGAGGGGGCGCGAATCGTGCTGCGCCGGGAGCGCCCGGCGCAGCACGCGGCCTTTATATGAGGAGCACGCGGCCTTTATATGAGGAGCACGCGGCCTTTATATGAGGAGCACGCGGCCTTTATATGAGGAGCACGCGGCCTTTATGTGAGGAGCACGTGGCCTTTATGTGAGGCTGGGGTAGCCCTCGTAGCGGGCGGTGAGCGCTTCCAGGTGGTGACCGGCCGGATCGTCGAAGTAGACGCCCCGTCCGCCGTGGTTGGTGTTGATCTCGCCCGGCCTGCGCATCTGGGGGTCGGCCCAGTATGTGACACCCCGCGCTCGGAGACGTTCCATGATTCCGTCGAACGTGTCGTCGTTGACCAGGAAAGCGTAGTGCTGGCCGGGGAAATCGATCGGCGGTGCGGCGAAGTCGAGCACCCGGCCGTCCGTCAGGCGCACCTCGACGAAGAACCCGGCCTCCCGCGGCTCATCGGGCAACCCGAAGATTTCGGTGAAGAACCGTGCGGACTCGTGCTTGTCCCGGGCGGCGATGATCGTGTGGTCAAAACGCACATCCACCTGTGGATGCTGCATGTGAAAACTCCTTCCTCCGTGGACTTTCGATCTCGTGCCGTCACGGAGGAGGGCGGGCCCCGGGCCCGCCACGCGATCAAGTAGCCGCCGGAAACCCTTCTCGCTCAGGCCTTCTGGCCAACCCGGCAGTCACGCCGCCGATGTTATCAGGCATCTGCGGGCACCCATCAGGTTCACCGGGCGAGCTGGAGCGCGAGTGTCGCCGCGGCCGGTGCGAGGTAGAGCACGGGGAACACGGTGGTGTTGTACGAGTGTGCCCGGATGGTGGTCGCTACCGCGCCGAGGAAGTAGAGGATCAGCCCGACGGCCGCCGCGACGCCGATGGCCGGGACGAAGAACCCGGCGAGTAGGCCCAACGCGCCCGCCGATTTGGCCATGGCCAGCCAGTTCCACCACGACCTCGGCACCCCGTACTGCTCGAGGGGCTCGACGACGAACTGCTGCTTGGTGAACAGTGAGTAGCCCGAGAATCCGATCCACAGGGCCGCGACGATGCCGACGATGTAGTAGGCGGTGTTCATCTGAAACCAGTGTCCCTTCAACGGTTTTTCGTGTTCACCTCCCTGACACCCCGGATCGCGGGAACGTGACAAGCCCGCACGAGATTTTTGAAAAGAGGCGGCCAGAATGGTGATCAGGACGCCGTGATCACCACCCCAGGCCGCCTCTCCCGCGGCCGGTCAGCCGGCTCGGTGGCGAGGCAGCAACGTGCTGGCCAGTGCAATGGTCAGGCCGAGTCCGGCCGCTACCAGGAAGACCAGGTCGTAGCCGGCGGCGAGGGCGGTGGCGGTTGGAGGGTTCCCGCCGGCTTCCGCCCCGGCTGTGGCGCTGGCGGCCGTCGCGAGCACTGCCAGGCCGATCGATCCGCCCACTTGGCCGGCGGTGTTGGCCAGGCCGCCGATGATTCCCGCGTCGGCCTCGGGGGCGTCGGCGGTCGTTGCGGCCATGAGGGTGGGGAAGGTCAGCCCGATGCCAACCGCGATGAGCAGCGTCGGCCCGAGCACGCTGGTGAGGTAGCCGGCACCGGCACCGGCCTGCGAGAGCCAGCCGAAACCGGCCAGGAAGAAGGCGCTGCCTGCCAGGACGAGCGGGCGCACACCGGTTCGCGGCAGCAGGGTGGAGCCCCAGCGCGCGATCACCATGAACGTCACTGCCGCGGGTGTCTGCCCGAGCCCGGTTTGAAGCGCGCCATAGCCGAGCACGTTTTGCAGGAACAGTGACGTGAAATACCACATCGCGATGGTGATCCCACCGAACAGCAGCAGCATGAGGTTGCCGGCGGCCACCCGCCGGATCTTGAACAGCCGCAGGGGCATCATCGGTTGGGTGGCGAAGCGCGCCTCGACCACGGTGAAGACGACGAGCAGGAGCAGCCCCGCCACGATCGGCCCGGCGACCGGCACCGACGTCCAGCCATGATCCGCGGTCTGCATGACTCCGTAGACCAGCGCGGCCAGCCCCGCCGTCCCGGTGACCGCGCCGACGACGTCGAGCGATTCCCGACGGCCGGTGCGCGTGCCGGCCAGCGAGAGGAAGGCGACCGTGATCAGCAGCGCGCCGATCGGCACGTTGATCAGGAAGACCCACCGCCACGACAGACCGGTGGTGAGGGCACCGCCCGCCAGCGCGCCGGCCATTCCGCCGACACCGCCCGAGGAGGACCACGCGCCGAACGCCCGGGCACGCGCGCGCGGTTCGGTGAAGCTCGTGTTGAGCACTGCCATCGTCGCCGGGGCCAGCATGGCGCCGCCCACGCCCTGCACGAGACGGGCGGCCACCAGGACCTCCGGAGCGGTCGCCAGGCCGGCGACCAGGCTCGAAGCGGCGAACAGGAACAGCCCGGTGATCAGCACCCGGCGATGGCCGAACAGGTCGGCGGCGCGGCCGCCCAGCAGCATGAAGCCGGCGAACGTGAGCAGGTAACCGTTCACCACCCAGGCCAGGCCGGTGGGCGTGAAGTGGAGGTCCTCCTCGACCGAAGGCAGGGCGACGTTCACGATGGACGCGTCCAGGATCACCATGAACTGGGAGGCGCACGCCAGGGCGAGGACCAGCCAGGCAGGGACGGAACTCGATCTCGACCGCCGAGGCGCGGTGCTGGTCGTTGTCATGGCTGTTTCCTTCTTTCTGATCCGCTGCTCACGCGGTCTGGAGGGTTGTTCCGGCTTCGGTCGCGGGGGCGTTCCCCGCGGTGACGTGGGTGCCCGCCAGCAGCCGGGTCGCGATCCGGGCCAGCCGCCGTCCCTGGTACCGGGCGGCTTCCAGCGCCGCGGTGTCTGTGCCGTCTCCGGTCGGGCCGGTCACGGCGGAGGTGCCGTAGGGGTTGCCGCCGGCCGCGTACACGGTCGGATCGGTGAATCCGGGCGGGACGATCAGCGCGCCCCAGTGGTAGAACACGTTGGCCAGCGACAAGATCGTGGCCTCGTTGCCGCCGTGCCGGTTGAACGCCGAAGTGAAGGCCGTCACCGGCTTGTCGGCCAGGCCGCCTTTCCGCCACAGCTCGCTGGTCTGGTCGAGGAAGTGCTTGAGCTGCGCGGCCGGCGCGCCGAACCGGGTCGGCGTCCCGAACGCGAACGCGTCGGCCCACGCCAGGTCATCGACCGATGCCTCGGCGATCGAGGCGGTGGCGTCCGCGTGCCGCCGCCACGGTGGGTTCTGGTCGATCGTGCTGTCGGGCGCCAGCTCGGCGACCCGCCGCAGCCGTACCTCGCTGCCGGCCGAAGCGGCGCCATCGGCGACGGCCTGTGCGAGTGCGTGCACCGAGCCTGTCGCGCTGTAGTAGATGACGGCGACCTTCGTGGACATGTCCGGTTCCCTCTCGGTTAGAATTAGTTATGCGGATAAATATTATGCGCATAACTAACTCTGTCAAGGAGGGTCCATGGACTTCGACCAAGCCGACGCGGTCAACCAGGCCATCCGCCAGTTGAGCCTGCGTCACCGGGCCAGGACCGCGGCTCTGCTGGCCCCGCTCGGCCTGCACCCCGGTCAGGAAGTGCTCCTGCTCGAACTCGCCCGGACCGGCCCGATGATCCAGGCCCAGCTCAGCGACGCGCTTGGCATCGAGCCGCCCAGCGTCACGCTCATGACCCGCAAGCTCGAAGCGTCCGGGCACATCAGCCGCACACCCGCCCCTGCCGACAAACGCGCCAGCATCGTCGAACTCACCGACAGCGGCAAGGCGCTGGCCGAACGGGTCAAGCAGATGTGGTGTGCGCTGGCGGAGGAAACCGTCGCCGGCCTGCCCGCCCGGACCGTGGCGGAACTTCCCGGCGTGCTCAAAACCCTGGCCGGCAACGTCGACACCAAGCGCTCCCGTTAGCCGCGTGGCCTTGGTCACGGCTGAGGCTGTCGCGTGCTGGCGGGGCCTGCTTCTCGCGACGTCGCCGGTCAAGGGCAGCGCGGAACCGTTGAGGCGCCGCCCTGGCAGCGGCCGATGTTGCGCGCTGCCTGTCACGGGGTTTCGGCGTGGCGAACTGCGGGGTGTCCCCATGCCGCACCAGGGTTTTCGCGTCTTCGCGATCTTGAGTGACGGTTGTGGTAACCCGTTCGGCGATGCTGAAGTGGGTGTGTTCCGGAGGGGAGTAGCCCGGCACTACCCACTGATCGACATGCTGAACACCCCGGCGCGGGGGTTCCGGTCGTGGGGCCCGCCTTCAGGCGGGTGGGCGAGACCTTCGGTCCCGAATCGATGGCGTAGTGGTCGCCGTCGCGCGGGATCGAGGTCGCCTTGGTCCGGTGCGGCGCGCGGCATAAGACGGGGACGGTTGCCGTGTGGCATTTCGTGTTGCTGGTCGTGTGCGCGGCCGCGATCTACTTCTCGTGTGAGTGGTTCGTCAATGCCGTGGAATGGCTCGGCCGGCGCATGAACGTCGGCCGGATGGCGGTCGGCACCATCCTGGCCGCGTTCGGCACCGCGCTTCCCGAATCGGTGGTCACCCTGATCGCCGTCACCACCGGTGGTACCGCGGAGGCTCGTGATATCGGGGTTGGTGCTGCGATGGGCGGACCCCTCGCGCTGGCCACGGTCGCCTACGGCGTGACCGGTGTCGTGTTGCTGGCCCGCCGCCGCAAGGTTCGCGCGCAGGCCCTGGTCGCCGCGGGCGGCGGCGGCAGCGAGGATGCGCGGCGGGACGAGGTGCTGACCGAGCCGGGACAGGCCCGTCGGTTGGCGAAGGACCAGCGGTGGTTCGTCGCGGTCTTCGTGGTCAAGGTGGTGCTCGGCCTGGTCGCGTTCGCCATCAAACCGTGGCTGGGGCTGCTGTTCTTCGCCGCCTATGCGGTGTATTTCTGGCGGGAGATGCGGGGCGGTCACGGCGAGCAGGGTGCGGACGAGGCGCTGGAGCCGTTGAAGATCCAGCCCCGCCGGGAGTCACCCGCGACGTGGGCGGTGGTGGTGCAGACGCTGGCCACCCTGGGCGTCATTTTCGTGGCCTCGCAACTGTTCGTGCACCAGCTCGACGCGATCGGTCCGATGCTGGGGCTGTCCGGCGCGGTGACCGCGCTGCTGCTGTCCCCGATCGCCACCGAGCTGCCCGAGATCATGAACGCGATCATCTGGGTCCGTCAGGGCAAGATCAGCCTCGCACTGGCCAACATCTCGGGCGCGATGATGATTCAGGCCACGGTGCCCAGCGGGCTCGGCTTGCTGTTCACCGACTGGCGCTTCGACGGCGCCCTGCTCTGGTCCGGGATCGTCACCATGATCGCCATCGCCTACCTGCTGACCATCCTGCGCACCGACAAGTTCACCCCCGCCCGGCTGAGCCTCGCCGGCGGCCTGTATCTGGTGTTCGCGGTCGGCCTGGTACCCGTGCTCACCTGATGTCGTAACGGAGAACACAAGAAGGCGGACGTGCCGAGCGACATCCACGGCGGGGCGAGGAGCGACTCTTCGGGCGCGACACGCTTCCTGGCCTCGCGAAGCCCACGCGGACCGCGAAACTCAACAGTCGGTAGAACTTCTCGTTGAACGGGCTAAGGTCCACACCCCGGCGTGGTCAAGGTCCACTTGGTCCCCCGCCCGTGCCTACTACTCCAGCCGAACTTCGTAATCGGGGCCCGTGGGCTTTGCTGCCTGGGCGACTGGCGACCAGCTCCATGGCGCCGACCCGGGCCTGCGCGCCGCGGTCTTCTTGGCCGTCGTCGAGGCCTGTTCGACTTTCGTCCAGGCGACGCGTTGGAGGGTCCTGGGCTTGACCGCGTCCTTCACAAAAGCGCCGCGTATGGGCGTTGGCGGGATGTGAGGGTCGGGTTCGGCTTGGTCTTTGCCTTGTTCGCCTTGTTTGCCTGTGGGTTCGGCTTCGTCTTCGACTTGCTCGCCTTGGGTGCCGGCTTGTTCGCCTGTGGGTTCGGCTTCGGTTTTGGGGTCTGTTTGCCCTTCACCTCGGCGTCGTTCTTGCGCTGCATTGAGGCGGCTTTGTTTTTGGCCGCCTGGTGCGCGGGGTCCACCTTCGCAGTGTGCACGATCCCGTTGCTGGTGCCGATCGGGGCGGCGGAGGCGCTCGGCGTGGAGAAGATCGCGAGAAGCAGCCATAGCGTGACCGCGCCCAGCACGCCGGCGCTCAGGAACCACAGCGCGCGCCGCAGTAGGTGCGGCATGCCGTGGTGGGTGTGGGTGACAGACATGGGCGGGCAGCTCCTGACGATCGGCCGATCGGTGCCGGTCAGACACCGCGGCACAGCGAGAAAAGGAGGAAGAAGGAGAGAGCACAAGGCGGCGGACGCGCGGAGCGGCATCCACGGCAAGGCGTGGAGCGACTTTTCGGGCGAGTGGACAGCCCGACACGCTCCCTGGCCTCGCGAAGCCCACGCGGACCGCGAAAGTCAACAGCCGGTGGAACTTCGTGCCGGACAACCTATATTCGCGTCGCGACACTGTCAAGATCCACCAGGTTGCCGCCCCGCCCCCTGGGCGCTTACGCTGCCCTCGGTTCTCCGGTCGTGCTGACGTGGCGCGCGGTCGGAGGCCAGGTGTGGTCGTGGTGAGGACGCCCGTGGACACACTGTCTTTCCTTTGTCATTTCCTTGGTTATTTCGTGAAGTATCGAGGAGTTTCTGACATGCCACGTCAGATCATGGTGGTATTCGGGTTCCTTTTCGGAGCCGTAGCGCTGTGGCTGGGCCTGTCGCTGTGGTCGGGGAATTCGGCCTCGGCAGCCGAACAGAGCGGGCATCCGCCCGTTCAGGCCACCCATCAGGTTCACGGCGCGAAACACGCCGAAACGTCCCGGGCGCAACACGGGAACGCTCGCAAGAGCCAGCCGAAGACGCCGGGCAAGGGTGAACGGCGGAAGGGAGACAACCAGCGGAAGCCGGACAGGCCCCGGCGGGTCGAGAGCTGCCACCCCTGGCCCGAGACACACCCCTGTACCGGCGACCAGAAGACCCAGCCGAAGATGCCGGGCAAGGGTGAGCAGCGGAAGGGAGACAACCAGCGGAAGCCGGACCAGCCCCAGCAGGGTGAGAACCGCCGCAACGGGCACGGGCACCCCTGGGACGAGACACACCCCGGTATGCCCGAGGCGCACCCCGGGAAAGAGACACTCCCCGGTCTGGACGGGATGCGGGACTGGCTCAACCCCAAGCGCAGTGAGGACGGTCGCTTGATCGTCTGGTGAGGCCGACCGTCGGCAGGGCCCTTGCGGGGGGCTGCCGGCGGCGGTAGCTTGATCGGGATCGGTCTCTGGTACCGGTGGTGCTGTGTATGGCGCGCCATCGGATGCGGGGCGCCGGTCGATGTCCTGGTGTGACTACGCCATCGGGATCCCTTCATCGATTTCTCTCTTGATCTGTTGGATGGATCCGTTATGCCTATTCGCAAAGTCGTTTCCGCGGTTGCGGGCAAGACCCGCAAGGTGCGGCAGCGCACCGTGCTGATCGTTGTGGCGGTCGCACTCGTCGCTTCCGGGATCGGTGCTGTGGTGCTGTCCGGGGCGGGTGAGGCGGGCAGCCGGCCGCAGGCTGAGGCTGTTGCGCCGGCCCTGGTGCCGCAGGAGGTGCCCCAGGCTCCGGTCGAGGTCGCTCCGGTGGTCGACACGACCCGTCCGGCGGTGGTGGTCGTGCAGCGGGGTGAGACCTTGTGGGGTCTGGCTCAGCAGTACGACACCACGGTCGGTGCGCTTCAGCAGGCCAACCACCTCGGCCACTCGACGCTGATCCGCACGGGTCAGACGCTGGTGCTGCCGCCCGCGGGTGTACCCGCCCCCAAGACGGCTCACAAGGCCGCCAAGACGCCGGCTCGCAAGTCGTCGAAGACCACGGTCACCAAGACAGCCGTCACCAAGACTGCTGCGACCAAGACGAAGACGACCAAGACGAAGACGACCAAGATGGCGAAGAGCAAAACCGTCAAGCCGGCCGTAGCCAGCGGGACCGCGAAGCTCGCGGCCACCGTGGAACGCGTCGCGAACGCGCTCCCGAGACACCTGGCTCGCGAAGCCCACCGGCTGGCAGTGAAGATCGCCGCTGTCAAACTGCCGGCTGTCACCAAGAAGCACCACATCAAGAAACCGGTCATCAAGCAGCCGGCAAGCAAGAAACACCACAGCAAGAAAACGGTCACGAAAAAGCCGATCGTGAAGAAGCCGGTCATCAAGAACCCGATCGTGAAGAAGCCGATCGTCAGGCCTGTCATCAACAAGCACGACGGCAGGAAGTACGACGGCAAGAAGGAAGACAAGAAGCACGAGGGGGCCACGGCACACCACGGCGGGCAGGGGCATCCGCACCCCGTCGTAGCCGCGCATCTGATCAAGAAGGTGCCGGTTCGCTGAATTGCATGTGACAGACCCGCCAGTAATGTCACTGGTCTAATCAAAACCTTTGCTGGTCTAGATCAAGGCTCTGGTGTTGCTGGCGGGTCGTAGGTAACCTTGTCCTGAATTTTGATCGATCGTTGAACAAGCCCACGTTCAGGATACAGGAATCGAGGTTGGGCCGACCATGGCAGACGATGCGCAACTCTGCGCGTTGCCAGGCTGTCAAACCGTCGTCGGGGAATCACGTGTCTACTGTTCCCCGGAACATCGACGTGATGCGCGACGGCTACGGCAGCGGGATCGCGTGACATGTCCGGAGATCGACGCGAAGGAACCGGGTACGACGCCGGAGATTCCGCGGGCGCGTTCGAATGGATCGAACCCGAGGGGGTCGAAGACCGCGTCCGGACCGAAGACACGGCCTCAACCGCCTCGCGCACTGCGGAAAAGGGTTGGCACCATTGGCGCGGCCTTCGCGCTCGGTGCGGCCGGGATAGCGGTGTTCGTTTCGGCGGAGCCCACCTCTATCCCGGTATCGCTGCCCGCGATCGATGCGCCCGTGGTGAGCACGCCGGTGGACACGGCGGCGTGGGCGGAGCAGGCGCGGTCCGCGCTGGACTCGGTCAACCGGGAACTCCAGGACGTGTCCGCCGCGGAGGCAGCGATCAACGCCCTGCCCAAGGAACGTCGCGAGGCGCTCGCCGGCCAGGCGAACGCGCTCGCCGCGCACAAGGAGGCGCTGGCGAGGCAGTTGGCCACGCTGAACACGGCACTGACCGCGCACACGCAACTTCCCGACACCCAGACGAATTTGAAGTCGGCGGAGCAACAACTCCAGTCGGTCGAGGCCACGCTCTCGCGTGATTCCGGCAGTCAGCAAGAGATCCTCAACGCGCAACGGGATTCGCTGCGACAGGCGGTCGAGTCGATGCGAGCCAGCGTGGAGGGTTTGCAGCGCACCCTCGCCGAGGCGACCAAGATGAGTCTGCCGTCGGAGAGCGACCTCGAAAGCATCAAGCGGCTCGCCGACAACGTGATCGCCCTGGCCAAACCCGAGGGCAACAACGGCAAGGGCAACAACGGCGAAGGTGACAACGGCCAAAGCAACGGTCGCCAGGACACCACGCCGGGTCAGCAGGGCACCGTGCAGGGCCTGCCCGCGGAGCAGGACCGCTCCAAGCGTGCGCAAAACCAGGTCACCACGGCCGCGCCGCCGAGCCCGAAGGCGCCCACGAAGACCGACACGGAGACGAGCAAGAAACCGGCCGACGAAACGGCGAAGGCGCCGGAGGCCGGGAAGAACACCAATCCCACCACGCCGGAGCCCACGACCACCGCTCCGGCCGCCACCACCCCGGAGGCGCAGCAGCAGGCCCAACAGGCGGCCGCCGACCTCCAGGCGGTGATCGCTCAGGCCGCGCAGGTGGCCGAGAAGGCCGCGCAGCTGGCGGACACCGCGGAGAAGAGCACCAGCAGCGACAGCGGAAGCAACGGCAGCGGAAGCAACAACGGCGGAAGCAGCAACTGGAGCGGCAGCCGCAGCGGAAGCGGCGGAGGTAGCAGCAGCCACGGCGGAAGCAGCAACTGGAGCGGCAGCCGCAGCGGCGGCAGCGACCAGAGCATCAGCCTCAGCAGCAGCGGCGACTGGAGCGGCAGCAACGGCGGGAGCAGCGGAGATACCAGCGACTGGAGCGGCAGCCACAGTGGCGGCAGCGACCAGAGCATCAGCCTCAGCAGCAGCGGCGACTGGAGCAGCAGCAATGGCGGCAGCAGTTCGGATTGCCCACCGCCGGAGGACTGCCCACCCTGTCCGTAGTGGACGATCTCGGCGGAAGCCATCGGCGTGTGCCCTCACCGGCGCTCGAAGGAGCGGGAGGGCCGGCCGGTGGCTTTTGCCATGTCGGAAAGAACCCGCGATTCGTCGAATGCGCATCGGCGTGGAACTGGGCTGGCCGGCACGGCGAACTGATCGGCGCGACGGCTGCCGTTACCGGTCGAGGACGGCCAGGTCGAGTTCCTGAAGCCGGATCGGGTCGGCGACGAGTTCGTACCCGGCGATCCGCTCGCCCTCGACCGTGACTGTGAGGACGAGCGCCAGGCGAGCACGCGGCGCTACCACGATCCCCACGACACCGTTGACCAGCGCCGGCTCCGCGAACTGCGCGTTCCGTCCGAAGACGACGATCTCTTCCGCCACGGCGCGCGCACCACGGACCTCGGTTGCCCGGCCCGTCGGCAGGGCGGCCTGGTCCGCCCTCCGCACGACGTCGGGAACCAACACCGCGAGAACCGCGTCGACATCACCGGCCCGCGAGGCAGCCAGGAACGCCTCGATCACGTGCCGCTGCCGGGCAAGTTCGACACCAGGAACCGAGGGAGTACCGCGCACCTTCTGGCGTGCGCGGCTGGCAAGCTTCTTCGTGGTGACCGTGGAGCGATCCACGATGGGCGCGATTTCGTCGAACGGGACGGCGAACATGTCGTGCAGCACGAACGCGATCCGCTCGGCGGGTCCCAGCCGGTCCAGCACGACCAGCAGTGCGCGGCCGACCGAGTCGGCGAGCAACGCTTCCTGAGCCGGGTCGCCGGCCGGAGCGGGGTCCGGGCTCTGGTCGGAAACCTGGTGGCCGGCAAGTTCCTCTCGTCGGGACTCACGGGCGCGCAGCATGTCGAGGCATACGCGCGACACGACCGTTGTCAGCCATCCGCCGAGGTTATTGATGCTGTTGGCGTCGACACGCATCAACCGCAACCAGGCTTCCTGGACTGCGTCCTCCGCCTCGCTCAGCGAACCGAGGATCCGGTAGGCGACTGTTCGTAGGTGATCGCGATGCGCGTCGAAACGGGCCGCGAGCCCGTCGTCCCTTTTCACCGGTCACCTCTCCGCGTCGCCACCCGTCAACACTAGAGAAGCCCAAGAAGGCGGGTGACCGACGACCCGTTCGACCAGTACAGGAGGTAGCTGCTTTTGGACGTCTACCAGGCAGTTTCGAGCCGGCGAGCAGTACGCGCGTTTACTGACGAACCTGTTCCGCGAGAGGTGCTCGAGCGGGTGCTCTCCCATGCTGTCCGCGCACCGTCCGGGTCGAACCTTCAGCCGTGGAACACCTACGCGCTGATCGGCGCACCCTTGGCCGAGTTGAAGAAGCGCACGGCCGAGCGAGTGGCCGCGGGCGATCCCGGGGATGAGCGGGAGTACCAGATGTATCCGCCCGAGCTGAAGTCCCCATACCGCGAGCGCCGACTCGCCGCCGCCGAGCAGCGCTGTGCCGCTCTTGGGATTCCACGCCAGGACAAGCGGGCACGAGCTGAGGCGGTCGCTGCGAACTGGGACTGTTTTGGTGCGCCCGCCGCCCTGTTCTGCTACATCGATCGCGACCTGGGGCCGGCCCAGTGGGCCGACATCGGGATGTACCTGCAGACCATCATGTTGCTACTCCGCGCGGAAGGGCTGCACAGCTGCCCGCAAATGGCGTGGTCGGTGTACCGCGAGACGGTGGCGGAGGTTGTTTCACCGCCCGACGGGTTCATCTTGTTCTGTGGCATGTCGATCGGCTTCGAGGACACCTCCGCGAATCACGCCCGCATCGAGCGCGCACCGCTCGCCGAGACCGTCACGTTCCTGGACGGCTAGGGCCTGTGTCGAACTCGGCTGGGCCGGGTCGGGCTGATTTTGACGTTTTGCCCGAACCCAGAACTCGCCCTCCCGAGCCGGGGACACGCCAGCACCTGGCGTGTCCCCGGTTCAGGCACGCGAGTTCCCGGTTCAGGCACGCGAGTTCCCGGTTCGGCCGGGCGTGTCCCCGGTCCAGGCACTTGAGTTCCGGCTTCCGAACACAGACACCGACGGCAAACCGCTCGCGCTGCACGGCATGACCGCCCAATTCCGCGTGCAGGCCCGGCAACCCCGGCAGAACGACTAGTGGGTAAGGAAGAAGTCCCGGACGTCCCCGGCGAGCAGATCCGGCACCTCCATCGCGGCGAAGTGGCCACCGCGCTCGAACTCCGACCAGTGCCTGATGTCGTACAGCCGCTCGGCCAGCGGCCGCACCGACTGCGTGATGTCGTGTGCGAACACCGCCACGCCGAGCGGCACCCGGCACGGCTGCTGGCTCCCCCGCGGGGTGTCGTGGTGGAACCGGCCGGAGGAGGCCGCGGTCGCGGTCAGCCAGTACAGCGAGACGTCGGTGAGCAGCCGGTCGTCGCTGACCGGCGTGGCGGGGTCGGTCCACTGTGCGAATCGCTCGGCGATCCAGACCAGTTGGCCGACCGGCGAGTCGGTCAGCGCGTAGCCGATGGTCTGCGGGGTGAGCGCCTGCAGAGCCTGGTACGGCGGGCGGTTCGCCATCAGCTGCCTGACCTTGTCCAGCCGGGCCTCATCCGCTTCGGACAGCTCGACGTCGGGGTCCGGCCGGGTCGGCAGGTAGTTGACGTGCACCCCGACGACATGCTCGGGCGCGACCGCGCCGAGTGCGATGGAGATGCCCGCGCCGAAGTCTCCGCCCTGCGCGCCGTAGCGCTCGTACCCCAGGCGGTGCATCAGCTCGGCCCAAGCCCGGGCGACCCGGACGGCGTCCCAGCCGCGCTCGTGGGTCGGCCCGGAGAACCCGAAGCCGGGGATGGACGGAATCACCAGGTGGAAGTCGCGCGACAGCGGTTCGATCACGTCGAGGAACTCCAGGAACGAACCGGGCCAGCCGTGGGTGAGGATCAGCGCGAGTGCGTCCGGCTTGGCGGACCGGACGTGGACGAAGTGGATGTTCTGGCCTTCGATCTCGGTGGTGAAGTGCGGGAGCTCGTTGAGCTTGGCCTCGTGCTCGCGCCAGTCGTAGCCGGTGCGCCAGTATTCGGCCAGCTCCTGCAGGCGCGCCAGCGGGAAGCCGTAGTCCCACCCGGCGTCGGCGACCTCGTTGGGCCAGCGGGTTCGGGAGAGCCGGTCGGTCAGATCGTCGAGGTCGGCCTGGGGGATGTCGATGTGGAAGGGCTTGATCATGGTCTTGACTCCAGAGATTCATTCGTCGTGAACAGGTCGGCGATCTCGATACGGTCGGCGATCGAAGGGTCCGTGGGCATGGGCATCCATTTCGTGGGCGAGACCAACATTGGCGGCGCCAACCATACACAGATTCGTTGGCTACGCCAACGGTGTATGGTGGCTGCGTGGACGAGACACCCGCACGCCTGGCCGTGAAGCCGAGCTGGCTGCTCACCCAGTTGGCAGTGCACGCCCACCGGTTGTCGTCCGGTGGTTTCGCCGAGGTGGGTGCGCGCGGGTACCACTACCGCATCCTGGCCGCGCTGGCTGAGTTCGGGGTGGCCAGTCAGGCCGAGCTTGGCCGGCGTTGCAGCATGGACCGCAGTGACGTCGTGGCGGCGATCAACGAACTGGCCGAGCAGGGTTTCCTCGAGCGGACGCCGGACCCGGACGACCGAAGGCGCAACATGGTGACCCTCACCAAGCCGGGCGATCGGCAACTGCGGCGCCTGGACCGAGCGCTCGACAAGGTGCAGGACGACCTGCTCGGACCGCTTTCGGCCGAGGACCGGCAGAACTTGACCCGCCTGCTCACGCGATTACTGACGCACCACCAAGGCAAATGAACAGGGTTGTTCGCGTATCGCGGCACCCCGAGCGGCGATCACTCCGCGGCGCGGTCGCCTTCGGCGCGAAGCTCGGCTGCTTCGGCAGAGCGGCCCAGTTGGTCCAGTGCGGTGGCCAGTGCCGTTCGCGCCGCTTCGCCGGCCCTGGCCTCGCCGCTCAACGCGTCGTGCGCGCTGCGCAGCCAGGGTTCGGCCTCCTCGGCACGGCCCGCCTGCAGGAGCAGGTTCCCCAAGGTCAGCTCCGCGCCGGGAATCCGGTGTGTGGCACCGGATACGCGGAAGCCGTCCACCGCGCCGCGCGCGTGGGTCACCGCGTCGTCCAGCCGGTCCGCGGCGTGCAGAATGCGTGCGCCGTTGGCGCCCAGCTGTGCTTGGTGGTACGCCTTGACGCCGGGTTGCTCGTCGGGCAGATCCGCGACGGCTTGCTCTGCCTCGGCCAACACCTCGACGGCACGTGGCACGTTCCCGGACCACATCAGGGAAAGCGCTTCCTGGTAGCGGCAGTACGCGGCGTGGAAAGGATCAGCTGATCGCTGCGCGAGATCGGCTGCCTCCCGATACCGCTGCGCGGCCATCGCGTCCTGGTCGAGCCGGTCCAACAGTTCCGCCGTGTCGACCAGAACCTGGGCCAACAGATCCGTTTCCCCGCGTTGCGTGGCGTGTGCGATCACCTCGTCGTAGCGCGCCAGAGCCGGTTCGGCCTCACCGAGGTCCGCGTGCGCCCGGGCCAGCAGGTACCGGCATCGGTCGGCCGCCTGTGCCTCGCCGAGTGCCTCGAACGCGTCGAGCGCCTCCTCGGCCAACTCGGCACTGTCCCACGGTTGCCCGGTCGCGTGGTAGGCCACGGCGAGCAGGTGCCTGCAGTGCGCGGACAGCTCCGCTTCGTCCGCGAGCGTCGCGAGCCCGACCGCGTCGAACAGACCTGAAATGGCTTCGGCCGGCCGGTTCGCCTGCATGAGCAGTTCGGCCTGACCATGCAGCATGGAGGCACGCAGCGCCGGCGACGCGTCCGCGGGCAGCGCGTCCAGGGCGGTCCGGTACTCGGCCAGCGCACCGTCCAGGTCTCCCACGACCTGCCTCAGCCGAGCCAGCCGGGCACCGGTGCCGGCGACCATGATGGGGACGTCCGCTTCGCGGAAGGCGGCCGCGGTCGCCTCGGCGACCACGATCATGGTCTCGGCCTGACCGGCCGCGCCGTCATAATGGTCCAGCCGTTCCAGCCCGACAGCGCCGATGGCCAGCGGATCGCCGCACTCCCGCGCGATCGAGTCGGCTTCCGCCAGCAGCTGTTCGACCTCGGCCGGCTCGCCGGTGGCGACCAGTCCGTCGATCAGCCGTAGCCGAGTCCAGACCCGCTGCGCTCCGTCCCCGGCCGCGTCGAAGTAGGTCACGCCTGCCCGGAGCAACGGTATGCCCTCCGCACCGCGATCTGTTCGACAGAGTACGACACCCAGCCTGCTCAAGGTGTTCTGCCTTCGGTCCTCGTCGCCGGCGGCCTCGAACAACGCGACCGCCGCGCGCAGGTCTCCTTCGGCGGCGCTGCCCCTCGGGTCCGTCGCGAGCCTGGCTCGTAGCACCATGATGCGTCCGGCCAGCACCGGATCTTCATCGGGTTTGAGAGGTTCGTGCCTGCGCAGGACTTCCTTGGCCACGGCCGGATGCTGGCGCAGCAGTTCCCGTTCGGCCCGCTCGACGAGTTCCTCGGCGGACTTCTCCGTCAGGTCCTCGGTCGGCGCCGGTGCGGTGGTTCTGGGGGTGGGCTGCCGGGGGATCGCCGACAGTGGGATGCCCTCGGCGACGGGTTCGGCGTCCAGCAAGGCCTGGACGCGCGCGGTCTGGTACCCGGTGGCGTTCCGCACGTCGAACCGGGCCGCGGTGTCCAATGCTTGGCGCGCAAGGGTTTCCCGCAACTCGGCGACCGTCGGCTCGGTCGCGGGCCGGTCGCCATCGGCCGGTCGCCGCACCCGCTGCGTGCCGTGGCCCGCCTGCTCGATCCGGCGCAGCAACAGCGCACCGGACGCGGCGAACTCCATGCCCGCGTACGGGCTGGACGCTCGGTCCAACCAGCCCAGATGCCGCTCCAGCAGGGTCAGGCCGGCCACCTCGTTCCCGGTGCGCGCGCAGAACTCCAGGTGGTGCGCCAGCATCTCGATGTCCTGCGGCTTGGTACGCAGCAGCCGGTAGGCACGCCGGTGCGCGTCGCGGGCCTCGGCAAGGCGGCCGGTCCGTGCGTACGGCAGCAGCAGCGCTGTGAGGATGTGCTGCGGCTGCTCGCTGCACGTCAGGTGTTCGTCGTGTAGCACGGGCTCCGCGACCGCGATGGCTTCCTCGTCCCGGTTGCGTGAGCTGAGGTAAACCGCCTTGTCGGTCGGCTCGCAGCCGATGCAGTCGGACAACACGTCCCGAGGGGCCTGCGCCCACCGGTCGTACCACTGGTCCGCGGCCGGCAGGTCGCCCACGTGCTCGGCGGCGTGATGCCGATAGGTGTACACGGCGTGCAGGCTGTGTCCGCCCGCGCGGAACCGTCGCTCCATGTCGTCCAGCGCGGTCTCCACCCGGGCCAGCGGCACTTCCGGGAACTTGGTCATCGCGCTGACCACGTGCTTGAACGACCACAGCAGCGAGTGCGACACCCAGGGCTCGTACTCCGCCGGATTGGCGTCGTAGTCGGCAAGGCAGCGGGCGAACGGCACGAACAGCCGAACCCGCGCCGGGCCCATCGCGTAGGAGCCGATCAGCTTCATCCGGGTGTCGAAGGCGAGCCGGGTGAACTCGCCCGCCTCGGCATGCCGCAACACGTTCTCCAGGTGTGCATCCCTGGTTTCCCCGTACGGCAGGCTGCTCGCTTGCTGAAGCAACTCGCGCAGGTCGGACTCGGTCGGGCTCACGCGATCTCTCCTTGCGGATCGTGCACGGCCCACTCGAGCAGGCCGGCGAACGAGCGGTTGAGCAGCGCGGTGTCGGCAGGCCGCAGCGGATGCTGGCCGAGCAGCAGCGACTGTGCGTAGAGGGACTCGACGGCCAGCACGGCCAGGCGGGGGTCCGGCACGGCGGCGATCCGTCGCAGCAACGGGTTGCGGTGGTTGAGCACCAACTGCGGGCGGTCCGGCTCGTCGCCCGCATCGAACGCGCTCAGCACGTCCGCCCACAGGTCGTCGGCGACCTTGCGGGTCGCGCGCAGTTCGGCACGATGCTGGTTGTCCCGGTCGACGAGATATAGCGCGGGCAGCGACGGCGGGTCGAAGGCGCGGAGCGCCACCTCGCAGTCCAACCGGTCGAGTGCCCGTTGCGCCGCGGTCAGGAAGGGCCGCAGGCCCAGTTCCGTGGCCGGGTCGACCAATTCGAAATGGGTGGCGAGTTCGGCCGGATCCAGCCGGCTCACCCGGATCGCGGGATCCAGCACGGGCAACCGTTGAAGGATCTCGGTGTCGTAGGTGTAGCCGCCGTTGACCACCCCGATGCCCTGCGCGCCCGCGACGGCGGCCAGTTGGCGGAACTCCTCGACCGACGTGGTGTAGCGCAGGGTGTCGAACCGGCGGCGGAACTCCGCCAATGGCAGGGCACCGGCGTTGGTCTCCAGCGGCAGCCAACTGTCCACCAGCCGCAGCATTTCGTCGTCGTGGAGGGCCAGCGCCTTCACGCCGAGCTGGTGCACCCGGAGAAACTCGGCCAGCCGGCCGGGGTCGGTAGTGGACAGTTCCATCAGCCAGTCGCGAATCCGGTCGCCGAGACGCTCGCGGGTGGCGTCCAGCAGTTCGTCGTCGTACAACGCCTCCCGGCTCGCGGTCGGTCGCAACTCGGTCACGTCCACGACGCAGCGAACGAAGAACGCCCAGTCCGGGAGCAGCCCCTCGACGTTCTCGGCGAGCAGCATCCGCTTGAGATACACGCGGTGGCCCGCATGGGCCGCGGGATTGGCGGCCTGCGGCAGGACGAACGCCAGGCCGGTCAGGCCGGCCTCGGGCACGGCCAGGTCGAGCACGGCGAACGGGGTGAACCCGAACAGGTCCTCGGCGTAATCGGCCAGCGCGTGCCGCCGGTCGGCGGTGGTGGGGTAGGGGACCAGCCACGGCGGTCCGTCACCGGTGACCGGCCTGCCGTCCACCGTGACCTCGATCGGCAGCAGCCCACCGAACAACTCGGCCAGTTCGGCCATCACCGTGGCGCCCGACCACTGCTCCACGCCCGGTCGTGCGCGCAGGATGACCGTGCTGCCCGGCTCGGCCCGCTCGGTGGGCGCGGGTGCGATCTCGTAGCGGCCGTCGGCGTGACCGCGCCACTCCATGGTGGCGCCACCCGCCGCCGACCGGGTGAGCATCCGGACCTCGTCGGCGACCAGGAAACACGCCAGCAGGCCAATGCCGAACTGGCCGAGGAACTCGTGCCGGCTGAAGCCGAGATCGTCCCGCTTGGAGCTGCGGCCGATGGTGGCCAGCAGTTCGTGTATTTCGGCCTCGGTCAGGCCGATACCCGTGTCGTGCACCCGCATCGTGCCGTCACCGGTGCGCTCCGGCGACTCGATGTCGATGCGCGCGCAGTCCGGCTCGGCCGACCGCCGCGCGGTGATCGCGTCCACCGCGTTCTGCAGCAGTTCTCGCACGTACACCCGTGGGCTGGCGTACAGGTGGTGGCTCAACAGATCGACCACTCCACGCAGATCGACCTGGAACGCGCGCTCGACCACACCACTCCTTGCCGTAGATGAGAAGGCGCCGCAGAATACGGCGCGCACAACGGTAAGCGATCAGGGGCCCTGGTGGAAGCGCTTTCCGCGCATCTCGGCAGCCGCCGACGCGTGTCATCTCGTGGTTGATTCATGACGAGGGTTGCCGGATAGTCGTGAAGCACACCCGGTATCGCCAGAAGAAAAGGTAGCGAGGAGATGGCCAAAGGAACCGTCAAATGGTTCAACTCCGACAAGGGGTTCGGCTTCATCCAGCGTGCGGATGGTGGGCCGGACGTGTTCGTGCACTCCAGCGAGATCTCCTCGTCCGGGTTTCGAACCCTCGAAGAGGGTGATCACGTCGAGTTCGAGCTCTCGAACGACGGACAGGCGCGCCGGGTACGCGTCGGAGTCGGCGGGGGCGAGGACCTCCATCGCGGTGAGCTGCCGGTATCGGCTGACAGCGGGCCTGCGCCCGAGGTGCCGCCTGTATCTGAGGCGCCGCCGGTAACTGGGGCGCCGCCGGTAACTGAGGCGCCGCCGGCGCGGGAGCACAGCCCGGCTTTCGACGAGATTTTCGCGACTTATTCGGCGGCCAAGGCAGGCCGTCGTCGCATATTCCAGGACATGTCCGCACTTTCCCGAACGCTTCCCGGCGACATCTACCTGCCGATCTCGGTGTTCCTGTCGTCCGAAGCGAACGCGAGCGAAGTCGAACTCGCGCTGGTCGATCTGCTGGACGAGGCCGGCATAGATATCACCGGGTCGATGCCGCCGATCATCGGTTCCTGGTTGGGTCTGATGCTGGGCCGGCTCAAGAACTGGGCCACCTCCTCCCAGGCCGAGGAGGTCCTCGCCCGTATCGAGCGGGCCGTCGAAGTGCGGCTGCTGGACCAGCCTCAGGCTGATGTCGACGTCAAGCAGGCCGACGCGGTCGCACGGCTCATGAGTGCCCTGGACAAGCAGGAAAGCGCCTGCATCCAGGTCGGGTCGCTGTTCCTGATCAAGGTGGACGGCACGGTGATCGTCCGGAACCTGACGCCGAGCGAGATGTCCTTCCTCAGCGACCATCCGACCGCTCTCGCCACGCCCCGCCAGGTACTCAGCGCTCTGGAGAAGTACTCGAGGCGATCATCGCCGGAGGACTTGCCCTCGGGCAAGCATCGCGTCGAACACCCGGTAGCACTGCCGCCACCGGGCGAGCGACGGCGACCACTCTGACTGCGGACGTGTCCTACCGCAGCGCCGCCAAACGACATCGTGTCTGGCCATGTCGGCGGGTCACTGGTTGTCCTGCAGTAGCTGTTCGGTTCGGGCCAGAAACGCCTGGCGTACCTCCTCGGGGTGCAGTATCCGCAATGGCCGGCCGAGGCTGAGCAGGTAACGGGCCAGCCCGTCGGCGTCCGGCCCGCCGATTTCGACGATCGTGGCGTCGTCGCCGTCGGGGCGGTGGGCGCCGACGGTGGGTGGCACGAGGCGGCGGGCTTCGTGGGCCGGCACCGCGAGCCGGACAGTCACCCGCACCGGGTACGGGCGCCGCGCGATGCCCTCGCCGACCATGTCCGCCGCGTCCGGGGTGTCCGGCAGGGTCACCGGCTGCCCGGTGGGGGTGGCCCTGCCGACGCGGTCGGCTCGGAAGGTTCGCCACTCCTGGCAGGTCACGTCGTAGGCGACGAGGTACCAGCGGCGACCGGTGTAGACCAGCCGGTACGGGTCCACCGGGCGGGTGGAGGTCGTTCCGCCGCGATCGCGGTAGGTCAGGTGGACGCGTTGTCCGCGCCGGCAGCCGGTGGCCAGGTCGAGCAGCAGCGCGGGGGAGATCTGGTCCTCGTCGGGTAGCGGAGTGTGGGTGACCGCGGCGTCCAGTTCGCCGAGCCGGTCGGCAATGCGGGCCGGCAGCACCTGACGCAGTTTCAGCAGCGCCGACAGGGCTGCCTGATCACTGCCGGAGACGCCGCTGAGCGCCGCGGCCCGCATCCCGACCGCCACCGCCAGGGCTTCCTCGTCGTCGAAGACCAGCGGCGGGATTCTGCTGCCCCGGCCGAGACGGTAGCCGCCCCACGGTCCCGCCGTGGACTCGATGCCGTAGCCGAGTTCACGCAGCCGGGCGATGTCACGGCGGACGGTGCGGTCGGTGATCTCCAGTTGCGCCGCCAGTTCGGGACAGGTCCAGGACCGGCCGGAGGACAGCAGCGACAGTAACCGTAGGAGCCGGGCTGAGGTGTGCACCACAGTCGCAAGTTTCCCCGACGACCAGGACCGCAACTGTCCTGGTTGCCTTCTAACGTGACCGGCCATGAGCGAGAACTCGACTACATCACCTTCGGCCGCATCGACCAGCGGACGCGTCAAGGTCCGTTATGGGGCGGTCAGTTTCGACTGTGCCGACCCGGGCGAGCTGGCGCGGTTCTACGGCAGCGTGCTCGACCTGCCGGTCCTCTACAGCAGCGACGATTTCGTCGCGCTCGGGTATGCCGGGCAGCCAGGTATCGCCTTCGTTCGCATCGACGGATACCAGCGACCCACCTGGCCGCAGCCCGCGGTACCGAAGCAGGCCCACTTCGACTTCGGGGTCGACGACCTGGACACCGCACAGGCCGAGCTGATCGCGCTCGGAGCCACCGAGCCACCGGCCCAACCGCAGCCGGACCAGTGGCGCGTCCTGTTGGATCCCGCCGGTCACCCGTTCTGCATCTCCACCAGCATCTGACCGAAGGAGTCCCGATGAGCACCGCGACCAGGGCCGGCCGGCTGATGACCATGAACGCACGACCAGGACGAGGCGACGACCTCGCAGCCGCCCTGGTCGCGGTCGCGAACGGCCTGCGCGACTTCCCCGGCTGCGAGGCATACGTGATCAGTCAGGACCGCGCGGATCCGGATACGGTCTACGTCGTGGAGATGTGGGCCGACGAAGCGGCTGCCGATGCGGCGCTCGACGCGGCCCGCACCGCCACCGGCGACGGGGTGAGCATCTCCGACGTGCTGGCCATGCTCGCCGGCCAGCCCCACCGCGTCGACCTGATCCCGCTGGGCGGGGTCGGGCTCACTGCCGACCGAAGGCCGGAATCGGCGTCGAACGTTGCGGAGGCCCGATGACGACCGGGGATCAACTGCCGGAGTTGGTCGTCGCCGACGCTGGCGCGTGGCGGGAATGGCTCGACGCGCACCATGACAGCTCAGCAGGGGTGTGGCTGGTGCTGGCCAAGCAAGGCACGACTCGACCCACCAGCCTGACCTATGACCAAGCGCTTGAACACGCGCTCTGCCACGGCTGGATCGACGGCCAGCTACGGCGCCGCGACGACACCACCTTTCGCCGGAACTTCACACCCCGCCGTCCCCGCGGCCCGTGGTCGGCACGCAATGTCTCACTCGTCAACCAACTGATCACCGCCGGCCGGATGCATCCGGCCGGTCTCGCCGAGGTCGAGCGCGCCAAGGCCGACGGCCGCTGGGACGCCGCCTACGCCGGGCAGACCAACATCGAGGTGCCGGACGACCTGGCCACCGCGCTGGCCGCCGAACCCCGGGCACAGGCCATGTTCGACATCCTGACCTCGCAGAACCGCTATGCCGTCATCTACCGGGTGACCAGCGCCAAACGCGCCGACACCCGGGCCCGGCGCATCGCCCAGTTCGTGGCCATGCTCGCGCGCGGCGAGACGATCCACCCCCAGAAGCGAACCCTCGACGACTGAACTTTTCGGCTCCGGCCAATCAGCTTGAGAAGGCAGGCAGAGCAGCGAGGGATCGTGTTCAGGCCGGGGGCTGCTGACGAGTGGCCGGGAGATCAGTTGAGCAGGTCTGAGAGGGTTGTGCCGGCAAGTCGTCTGGTTTCGCGGGCAAGGTGGGGTTGGTCGGCGTAGCCGACGAGCGCGGCGGTTTCGGCCAGCGGCGTGCCGGATCGCGCGAGGCGCAGCGCACGTTGGAATCTGCGGATCGACATGAGCGTTTTCGCACCGTACCCGAACAGCCGGTTACTCAGTCGATGCAGTGATCGCTCGGAGATGCCGTGTTGCTCGGCAATGTCACGCACGCTGCGTCCCGCACGTGCGGCTTGGTCGAGTGAGGCTGCGAGGGCGAGTTCCGCGGGGTCGATGGTGGTTCGTTGCCAGAGGGTTCGTGCAATGTCGTTCAGGCTGATGGCGGGGTTGTCGTACGCGGAGTCGATGATCGAACGGGGGAGGGCCACCAAGTCGGCAAGGTCGATGCGCTCGTTCACGAGTTCTTCGGCGGGGATGGCGAGTAGGGCGTGGGCGACGCCGGGCGCGAGGCGTAGTCCCCAGGTGACGGCACCGGGTGGACTGGTAACCGAAGTGGCAACCGTGTCCGGTCCGGCGAACAGCAGCCGGTCGCCGGTCCACACGAAGTCCATTACGCCATCAGGGAGTACCCGATGCTCGGTGCCATCCGAGACGACGTGCCACAGCGTCCCGACAGGGCTCGCGCTGGGCCGGGCATGGTGCTCGCTCTGCACGTCCCTCCCCGTCTTGTCGCTCGGGACCATTTTAGGCGGAAGCAGCAGGTGGCTGATTTGTTCAAGACGCTCGTGAGGCTCGCCCGAGATGATGGAGGCCACGAGACCGGCGGATGAGACGAGAGGGCAAGCGTGGGCGAGAAGATCGGTGCACTTGCGGCGAGGTTCACGATGGTGGAGTTCCCGACGACTTCGGCGCAGGGATCAGCGGAGTTCATGCAGCACCTGTTCGGCTTCGGCAGCACCGCCTACGGCCCGGACTACACCGACGTGGACATGGGCGGGGGCCGCTTGCTCGGCTTCCAGGCGGATCAAGACGAGGCACCAGCCGGCCCGCTGGTGGTTTTCCAGGTTGATGACCTGGATGCGGCCCGTCGTGCCGTTGTCGATGCGGGCGGGCAGGTGACCGTCGAGCCGTTCGACTTCCCCGGTGGGCGCAGGTTCCACTTCCGCGAGCCCGGCGGTAACGAACTGGCGATCTGGACACCCGCCCTGCCGTCTGAGTGACGACGCAACTATGGACGAGGCCACTCGCGTCGCCGCCGAGGACTTCCTCGACGTTCTCTTACCGCTGGATGCGCGCATGAAGCCGATGTTCGGTGGGTACTGCGTCTACGTCCAGAACAAGGTCGTTGCGCTGGTGTGCGACGGTGACGTGTTCATCAAACGTTCCAAAATGGACGCCGCCCTCCAGGACTGGACTTCGCTCGGCGTGGCGTATCCCGGAGCACGCGAGTCGTGGCACCTCCCCGCAAACGGTGCATGTCGATCAGCCCGTCCTTACGGCAGCCGCACTTTGATCTCATCGCTTTCGATTCGGGCTCTGGCGCCCCGTGATTCGGTGTGAGCCGGGTACAGGACAGGGACAGCGCCCGGGCGACGGTGGCGTCTGTCCGGGTGCTGACCCTGTGGTGTCATGCGGCTTGTTGGTATCTGGGTGGGGTGGTGTGCGCGAGGTTGCGCATGGGTCTTCGCTCCTGGTCGATCCAGGGTGGTGGGATGAATTCGGGTAGATGCCCGTTCATCCGTACTTCCCACTGCGTGTGGTGGATCATTCGGTGATGGCGAGCACACAGGAGCACGAGGTTGTCAGCATCGGTGCGCTTGTCCACTGACCAAGCCACCACGTGATGCGGGGTTGTCCACTTGGGACCACGAGTGCAGCCCGGAAACGTACATCCGCCGTCTCGGGCGGTCAGGTAGCGACGCTGAGCCGGGGTGGCGAACCGGGAAGCATCCCCTACATACAGGGGTGCGGCTTGGTTGCCGAAGATCGCGGGCACCACCTTCGATTCACATGCCAGGCGCCGGAG
>NZ_JAFB01000066.1 GCF_000519205.1 Amycolatopsis taiwanensis DSM 45107
AGCCGAGTGGTCAACACCTCTGCCACGCCGACCAGACCGGCAGCAGCCTGCTTGCTGAGAGAGAGTTCGAGTGCGACCTCGTCGGCCACCCATCTCGTGTGGCCACGAATTTTGCATAATCGGGCGACGGCGTGGACCTGGAGGGCTTGGGCTCGGCATACGGCTTCCCGCGCCACGGTCATGGTCTCGACCGCGGCATCGTCAGACATGCGCGCAATGTCGTCGCCACACAGCGAGAGTATGTCATGCATCGCAGGGGATCCTTACCTCGAAGACGAATAACCACATTCTATCGCTCAGGCGAACGAAGGTGAATATTTCCACCGAAAACGACACGAAGGGACCATTCGTGCAGCATCACCTGGAAAACGGGCGGCCAACAGCAATATCCGGCCACCCACTGTCCTCCGAAGCCCTCAGTACACCTCGGCTACGCAAGGGCCCCAGAAGCAAACCGAGGCTCCCTCCTAAGCGGGGGAGAGGGCCTCGGGCTTCTCGATAACCTCAGGATGTCCCGGCCAGCTGTCCAGCCTTGACCGGTGCGTGGCCGAGTTCGACCGCCTCGCCGGGTGTGAGACTGTACTCGGTGGAGTGTTCCTTGCCGAGCAGCACTCGGGGCGCTGCTTCCCGTATGTGTTGCGAGAGATCCACCCGTAGAATCGCCGGTTCGAAGAACACGGACCCGTCCTTGTTCTCCAGCCGGACCGGATCGTTCGCCGTCAATACCACCGACACGAGATCGTCGGCCGGCCAGCGAACCCGGTGTTCGGTGAACTCTTCCTCGTGATGCTCACGCTCGCACCAGGGTGGGCAGGGGATGGTCTGCCAGTAGGGCATAGGCTTGCTCATGGGCCGACTTCTTGAAATCGTCTTGATCAACAGGTATGACCGGTCGAGATTGTTGAGAGCAGCCGCCGTACTAATCTGACGGTGTGGCGCGGATGACGGTGGACGCGGAATCTTCCACAAGGTCAGGGTGCCCAGCGGGCTCGTAGGACGCCGTCGTGATCGGGTAGTAGGGCGGTGAGCAGCGGGTGGCGTTCGTCCTCGAATATGGGCAGGGCCATCGCGGCGCGCATGGCGGTCAATTGTGCACGCAATTGCGGGTAGAACTCGTCGTCGGCGAAGGTACTGGTGATGTACCCGTGCTGGTTTTCCCAGACAAGTTTGATCGGCTCGTCGTGAGGCAGGCTGCGGAGCACGGCGGCGACGTCGGTGGACAGGTCCGGCCATACGAGCAGTCGTGCGCGCGGGGCGAGCCCGGCACGGATCGCGCTGATGTTGGTGGTGTGCAGGCGATGCCAGCGGGAGACGTTTGCCAGGTAGCCCTCTTCCAGGAGCATGGTGCCGTGTTGGGCGACGAGGTCGATCACTTCGGTCCAGAACGCTTCGTCGGCGGGGCGCCGCTCGGCGGGTTCGTCGAAGGACGGGTCGTAGGGGGATGCGTCAAGCCGTTCAGCGAACAGGCCAATTGCGTGGGTGTGGGCGACGGCTTGCTCGCAGGGTTCGACGCTGCCGATGTACATGTACTGGTCCCAGCCGACGTGAACGAAAAATCGTTCCTTCGCTTCCAGCCGGCACCAGGGGCCACTGTCGCGCAGCATGGCCCGTAGTAGCTCCAGTCCGACGGCGAGGGTTACCTGTGCGCCATCGTGGTAGCCGACGAGGTCGGGCGGGAACAGCCCGATCAGTCCGTGACCTTCGATCGGTGCCTCCATGCCGAAGGTGACGAGGCCGGCGAGTCCTGGCTCGCGGATGGTCAGGTGGGCGACTGTGGTGTCGGCGGCGAAGGCGGCCATGGCGGCAAGGTAGGCCGCTTCCACAGGGCCGTGATCGCTGAGGGTGTCCTGGGTACCGACGTAATGCCCCTGGTCATTGCGGTCGGCCGGGTCGTATTTGGTGACCCGGTAAACGTAAGGCAGCACGTCAGCGCCCCGTCGCGGCCGGCCCGGTCGACTCGCGCACGATCAACTCGGTGCTCAACTCGCGCACCAGGGGCTTGTCGGGTGGCGCCGGTGTTGTCGCAAGTTCCAGTGCGATGGCGCCCATCTCCGTCAGCGGGAGGCGGACACTGGTCAGTGCCGGTACGACATCCTCACAACCGGCGATGTCGTTGAAACCGGCGATCGAGATGTCTCCGGGGACGGTCCTGCCGGCGTGCCGGAGGAACGTCAGCGCTCCGATCGCCATCTGGTCGGCGGAGCCCACGATCGCGGTGCTCCCGGGGTGGTCTTTCAGCAGTTCCTGTGCGCCGGCGTAGCCACCTTCCCTGCTGGCGCTCCCGTATCGCACGTGCACCACGCCGCCCGCACCCTCGAGGGCTTCGCGCAGACCCGCGATGCGGTCCACAGTGGATAGTACCTTCGCATCACCGGCGACCACGCCGATCTCCCGGTGGCCGAGCGCCACCAGGTGCTCGCCCAGCGCACGTCCGCCGGCGACGTTGTCGACCAGCACGTGATCGGCTTCGAGAAAGGGGTTGCCAACAGCGATCACGCGCCCACCGCTGTTTTGGAACGAGCGGCTTCGCGCCGCCATGCCGCGCTTGTAGGTCTCGTCGTCCAGTTCGGATCCGGCGATGATCACGATGCCGGTGCGATGTGCTTGCAGGAGGCGAAAGTACTCCAGTTCGCGCGCGACATCGCGGTCGGTGTTGCAGATCGTCACGAGCAGTTTCCGGACCGTCGCGGCAGCGTGGACGCCGTTGATGATCTCCGAGAAGTACGGGTCCCGTACGTCCCCGGCGAGGACGCCGACCGTGCCGGCGTTGCCTTGCAGCAGCGCTTGTGCCTGGGCGTTCGGGACGTAGTCGAGCTCCCGCGCCGCTCGCTCGACCCGGGCGCGCAGATCGTCGCTGACGCGATAATCGGCTCCGGACAGCACGCGAGAGGCGGTAGGGACCGAAACGCCGGCGCGGCGCGCGACGTCCCGGAGGTTGGCGGCCATGGACCGCAGGTTACTCCGATGACGGTGCGGCATGTCCTCGCCGGACTTTTCGGCGCGGGTCGCCGCTCACCCTGCCGCGAGGCTGCGCGCGAACCATGGCAGGCGAAAACCTTGACGCCATCGCCGGTTACGCCTAAGTTCGTCCGGAAATACGGAAGAAAAGGTTTTCTCATGGACAACACCGCAGCTCCGAGGGTTCGGAGACGGGGCGGGCTCGGACCGGCCTTCGTCACGGCCGCGCTGGTCTTCGGCCCCGGGTCGATCACGACGGCGAGTTCGATCGGAGCTCGGTTCAGCTACGACCTCGTCTGGGCGCCGGTCCTCGCGACCGTCCTCATGCTCTGTTTCGTGGATATCTCGGTGCGCATCGGGCTGTCGACCGACCGGGGCCCGGTCGGCACGGTCGCCGACCGCTTCGGCCGCGGCATCGCGATTGCTGTCGCCCTGGGCGCCTTCGGAGTCGTCACGTCCTTCCAGGCGGGGAACTCCGTGGGTACCGGTGCCGCGAGCCAGGTGCTCTTCGGCGGTAATGTCGGGTTGTTCGCCGCACTGTTCACTGTGCTGGCGATCGGATTCCTCTGGCTGCCCTCGCTCTACAAGAACCTCGAGCGGGTCATGGTGGCGATCATTCTCGTCATGCTGGCGATCTTCGTGATCACCGCGGTCATCGCCCGGCCCGACCTGGGCGCGATGCTGGCCGGCCTCGTTCCTTCGCTGCCGTCCGGTTCCTCGGCGCTCGTCGTCGGGGCTGTCGCCACCACGTTCTCGGTGGTCGGCGCCTTTTACCAGATCCAGCTCGTGCGGGAGAAGGGGTGGGGACCAGGCGACTACGCGATCGCGCGCCGGGACGCCACGATCGGCACGCTTGCGCTCGGCGTGCTGTCTTTCGTCATCATGATCGCCGCGGCCGCGGTCCTGAACCCACGCGGCGTGAAGGTGTCGTCGCCGGCGGACATGGCCACGATCCTCGAGCCTACCGTGGGCCACTGGGCGTCCGTGCTCTTCGCCGTCGGGCTGTGGGCGGCCGCTTTCTCCTCCCTCGTCGGTAACGCGACCATCGGCGGCTCCATGCTCGCCGGCGCTGCCGGCAAGGAGGACGGCGGTCTTCGGTCGAAGTTCGTCAAGGTGTGCATCACCGTCGTCATGGTGCTCGGCGGCCTCGTCGCGATTGTTTTCGGCGGAATCCCCGTTCAGCTCATCGTCACCGCTCAAGCGGTCACCATCTTCGTGGCCCCGGCCATCGGGATCGTTCTCGTCATTCTGGGCCACCACAAAAAACGCGGCTCGCTCACCATCGGTCCTTTCCGGACAGTGCTGGCCATCATCGGTTTCGCTTTCCTTGTCCTGCTCGCCGTCTCTTACGTGAGGAACTTCTCGTGACCACCCCAACGACCCCTGTGCCCGCGGCTGCTCCGCAGGACGAGGCCACTTTGGACGAGCTGCTCTCCCGCCCCCTGTCCGGAGTCGGGGAGGCGCTCGCGGCCGCGGGTGGCGATATCGTCCTGCTGGGTGCGGGCGGCAAGATCGGCCCCACCATGGCCCGGATGGCGCGTCGTGCGCTCGACGCGGTCGGGTCGAGCGCGAAAGTCGTGGCCGTCTCCCGGTTCTCGGATCAGGCCGTGGCCGACGGTCTGCGCGGCGAAGGGATCGAGGTCCGCGTGGCCGACCTCGCGGAACCGGCCGGCTACCGCGACCTGCCCGACGCGGCCGCCCTCTTCTTCCTGGCCGCCATGAAGTTCGGCACGACGGGGGCCGAGGACAGGACCTGGTGGTCCAATGCGGCCATACCGGCGATGGTCGCCGACCGCTATCGCGGTGTTCCGTCGGTGGTGTACTCCACGGGTAACGTGTACCCGCTCACGTCTTTGTCCCACGGTGGCTCGCTCGAAACCGACCCACCCGGCCCGGTCGGTGAGTACGCCCAGTCGTGCCTGGCCCGTGAGCGGATCTTCACCCACGCCGCACACACCTGGGGCACCCCGGCGACGATCTTCCGCCTCAACTACGCCTGTGAACTGCGCTACGGCGTCGTGGCGGACATCGCGGTGAAGATCGCTGCCGGCGAGCCGGTGGATGTCACGATGCCCGCAGTCAACGTCGCGTGGCAGGGCGATGTCTCGGCATGGGCCCTGCGCAGCCTGGAACTGGCTGCCGTTGGACCACACATTCTCAACGCGACCGGCCCCGAGACCGTTTCGGTGCGCCGTCTCGCCACGTGGCTGGCCGAGGACATGGGTACCGAGGTCGTCTTCGTGGGCGCGGAGTCCGACGACGCGCTGCTCAACGACGCTTCCGAGTGTCATGAGCGTTACGGCTATCCCACGGTCCCCTTGCGCCGGCTCGTGCGCTGGGTCGCTCAGTGGGTCGCCGAGGGTGGCCGGCAACTCGGCAAGGCGACGAAGTTCCAGCAGCGCGAAGGGAATTTTTGATGGACCTCGACGCGAAGTTGCGGTCCGGCGTCGTCATCCCCGCGCACCCGCTGGCTCTGGATGCCGACGGCGCCGTGGATCTGCCAGCGCAGCGGGCCCTCACGCGCTATTACCTCGCCGCCGGTGCCGACGGCATCGCCGTTGGGGTACACACCACTCAGTTCGAGTTGCACCACGACCGCGGCCTGCTGGCCGAGGTGTGGCGGTTGGCGGCGCGGGAGGCAGCCGCGGCTGATGGCGAGCGGGTGCTCGTGGCCGGAGTGACCGGAGACATCCGAGAAGCGGTCGCGGAGGCGGAACTCGCTCGCGACCTCGGCTACCACGCCGTGCTGCTGTGCCCGTGGGGAATGGCCGAGGTGAGTGAGCCCGCGCTGCTCGAACGTGCCCGTGCCGTCGGCGACGTCCTCCCCACGATCGGGTTCTACCTTCAGGAATCCGTCGGCGGGCGGCATTTGGGCCGGGAGTATTGGCGAGCGCTGTTCGATCTGCCCTCGGTGGTAGCGGTCAAGACCGCGCCGTTCGACCGGTACCGCACCGGCGACGTGGTCCAGACCCTTTTGGAGCACGATCGGTGGGCCGACGTCGCGGTGGTCACCGGCAACGACGACGCGATCGTCCATGACCTCCTCACGCCCTACCGGCGAGAGGTCGGTGGCCGGCAGCGCGAGGTCCGGGCCACCGGCGGGTTGCTGGGGCAGTGGGCGGTGGGCACCCGGGCCGCCGTTTCCCTCCTCGCCCGGGTACGGGAGGCCGCCGCGATGGGCGTGGCGTCCTTCGACCTGCTTGCCGAGGCCTCGGCACTGGTCGAGGTCAATGCCGCCGTGTTCGACGTCGCCAACGGCTTCGCGGGCTGTGTACCTGGCGTCAACGAGGTGCTGCGCCAGCAGGGACTGATCGCCACCGCCCGCTGCCTCGGCCCGGACGTGCTCACCCCAGGCCAGGCCGGGCTCATCGCGCTGGTCCGCCGCCGGTATCCCGGCCTGCTCGACGAGGAGTTCGTGGCCGCGCACGCCGCGCAATGGCTGGAATAGGTTGACGATCCCGGTCCCGGCGTGCGCATCGCCGGGACCGGGATTCACCGCTCGATCAGGCGACGAAGTCGTCCGTCAGCGAGACGGCGTGCGCATAGGGCGGGTCGATGTCGTGCTCGTCGATGCCCAGTTCGGCAGCGAGCGCACGGACCTGGTCGCCACGTTCGCGGGCGAGTTCGAGACCGCGGAGGTTCGAATCGATCTGTTCCGGCCGGGTCGCCCCGAACAGCAACGAGCAGACCTCGGCCTTGCTCACCACGAACGCGATGCAGAATTCCGCGGCCGAAACGCCCAGCGACGAGGCCGCCTCCTGGATCGCCGGCACCCGCCGCTTGATCTCCTCCCGGATGCCGCCGATGTCCAGCCCGATCCTGCGCCCCGGGTTGAGGTTTCCGGTGAGCATGCCGCCTTCGAGCGTGTCCGAGGCATGGACGCTGATGCTCGTCTCGGCGAACACTTTCGCGTATTCCGGACCGTCGACGATATTCTGCCGGACGACGGAGTACTTCAGCTGGACCAGCTCCGGACCGGGCAGGCCGGCTTCCCGGCAGTGCTTAGCCGCGTCGAGGATGAGTTCCGGACGCCAGTTCAGGCCGCCCCAGGTACGGGCACGGCCCGAGGTCACGAGCCCGGCGGCCTCCTCGGCGATGGCGCGGTGATCCATACCGTCACGCGGGTGCTCGACGATGATGACGTCGACGTTGTCGACCGCGAGCCGCCGCAGGGTGGCGTCCAGTTGAGCGGCCAGGGGGCGCTGCGGATAGTCGAAGAACCACACCTTCTCGGCGAGGACGATGTCCTCCCGGTCGAAGTCGGCCTCCTGCAGCATCCGCCCGAAGAGCACTTCCGTGTGCGGCTTGTCCCGGTAGTAGGCGACGTCGAAGAAGTTGATGCCGCGCTGGAAGGCGTGGTTGATGAGCGCGACATTGGCTTCGAAGGACAGCCGGGAATAGGTGTTCCACGAACCGAGCGAAAGCTCGCTGACCTCGATGCCGGATGTGCCGACGTTTCGCATGTAGACCTTCACTTTCTCTTCATGGCGTTGACAAACGCCTTCGCCCGCGCGGAGGACGGCTGGGTAAGCACACCCTCCGGTGCACCGAATTCGACGATGCGACCGCCGTCGAGAATTGCGACACTGTCGCTCACTTCGCGGGCGAAGTTCATTTCATGGGTGACGATGATCATCGTCATACCGGACTCGACCAGTTCCCGGATGACGTCGAGCACTTCCCCGACCAGTTCCGGATCGAGTGCCGAGGTGGGCTCGTCGAAGAGCATCACGCTCGGGTTCGGGGCAAGTGCGCGGGCGATCGCGACCCGCTGCTGCTGACCGCCGGAGAGCATCGACGGATACTTATCGGCGTGCTCGCCGAGCCCGACCCGGTCGAGCAGGTACCGGCCGCGTTCCCGCGCCTCGGCGCGGGACTGGCGCAGCACGACGGTGAGACCCTCGCAGATGTTCTCCAGCGCGGTCATGTGCGAGAACAGGTTGAAATGCTGGAACACCATGCCGAAGTTGATGCGCTGGCGCGCTCGTTGCTTCTCGCTCAGTGGGTAGTAGCGGTCGTTGTGCTTGCGGAATCCGAGCAGCTCTCCCTGATAACGGATCTCGCCGGAGTCGATCTGCTCGAGCATGTTGACGCACCGCAGGAAGGTGCTCTTTCCGGAGCCGGACGGCCCGAGCAGCGACAACACCTCCCCTTCCCGCACCCCGAGGTTGATCCCGTCGAGCACGGTGAGGTCGCCGAATCTCTTCTCGACGTCTCGTGCCCGGATCAGCTCCTGCGCACCGGTCATCGTCGCCCTCCCACCGAGGTGATGGCCCGGAATCCCTTGCCGAACCGCTTTTCCAGCTGCCGCTGCCCGAGCATCGCCAGGCTCGTCAGCGCGAGATACCAGACGCAGGCGACGACGAGCAGCGGGATCGTCTGGTAGCTCTCGCCGTAGATGAGCTGCACCGTGGTGAGCAGTTCGGTGTAACCGATGACGAAGACCAGGGATGTGTTCTTGAAGAGGGTGATCATCTCGTTGCCGAGCGGTGGGATGACCACCCGGATGCACTGGGGCACCACCACCCGGCGCATCGCCTGCCAGTTCGTCATGCCCATCGAACGCGCCGCCTCCAGTTGACCGTGTGGAACGGACAGCAGGCCGCCTCGGTAAATCTCACCGATGTAGGCACCCTGGATCAGCGTGAGGCCGAGAATCGCCGCGGTCGACTTCGAAATGAGGCTGTTCGTCGGAACGGTCGCGAACGGCGGCAGGAACGGCAGGCCGATCGAGATCCGGGGCAGCAGCGCAGCCAGGAAGAAGATGAACAGGAGCAGCACCAGCGCCGGAATCGCCCGGATGAACCAGATGTAGGCCGCACCGACCGCCCGGAACACCGGATTCGCCGACATGCGCAGGTAGGCGACGATCGCGCCCATGAACAACCCCGTCACGGCGCAGGTGACCGTGAGGATCACGGTGTTCCGCAGGCCGGCGAGGATGTCCGGGTGGAACAGGTATTCGGCGACGACATCCCATTGCCAGTTCCGGCCGGTGACGAGGAACTCGCCCAACGCCGCGGCGATGAGGGCGACGATCGCGCCTGAGATCCACCACGACCAGCGGACCGGCTTCACGAAATGATATTCGGCGCGCGGCGTCCGGTCCTCCGGTGTGGCGTCCCCGGCGGGAATGGTTCCGGCGCTCTGCGCTTTCTGATCAGAATTGGGAGCCATTGATCTCGATCTTTTCCAGGGCGATGCTCTGCTGCCCCCAGTCGGCCATGATCCGGTCATAGGTCCCGTCCTGCTTCATCTCGGTGAGCGCGCGGAAAATGGCGTCACGCAGCTCGGGCTTGCCCTTCGGGATACCCACGCCGTAGGGAGCCAGGTGCTCTGGCTCTCCGGCAAGCGCGAACTTCTCCGGGTTGTCCTTCACGAGCTGGTTGGCCACGGCCAGGTCGGACCATTCCACGTCCACGCGGTCGCTTTCCACGGCGAGAGTGGCGGTCGGGCCGTCGGCGTAGCCTTGGACGTCGATGGCCGGTTTCCCGGCGTCCTTACAGGACTTCTGCTCCGCGTCCGCGTAGCTCTGTTGGATGCTGCCCTTGACGATCGCGAGCCGGCGGCCGCACAGATCCTTTCGCCCGCCGACCCCGGCGGGATTTCCCGCCTTAACCACAAGCACGACACCACCGTCGACGAGGTCGACGAAGTCGAGAGTCTTGCGACGCTCGGCGAAGTCACCGGAGGCCAGCGCCACGTCGTAGCGGTTGGCCAGCACACCAGGAACGACGGCGTCCGACGAGACCTTCTCGAACCGGGCTTCCAGGCCGAGCCGCTTGGCATACTCCCGGGTGAGTTCGGGGATGAGGCCCTTCATCTCGCCCTTGCCGTCTTCGGTGTACTTCAACGGTTTGACGCTGCCGCTGTCCGCGGTGATGAGCACTCCCGGCTCCGCGAGGAGTTCCGAAAGACCGTCCGTCGAGGGCCCTGACGCAGGTCCGGAGCACCCGGACAGCGCGAGGGCGAGAGCGAGCAGTCCCGCTCCCGCGAACCGTTGACCCTGACGAAGCTCCATTGCCTGGTCCTTTCTGGGGGGTGGGTGTTGAGACCTTAAACACCTGATCGTCTGGTAGTCAACATGTTGACTAATTGCCCTGATGTGGCGGTAAGCTGGTGATCACCAACGGCGGGCCGCTGCGTGCGGGTACGCTTCGCCGTCGCCGCAGAGAACACCGTGAAAGGACGGAACCGTGGGCACCACCGCGGACGAAGAGCCCGCACCGAAGCCGGCTGTGACTCCAGAGCCGCACGGGGCGACCGGGGCCGCGCGCGGAAGCGACGCTCAAACCGTCGACTATTGGAGTTTTGTCGACTATTTCAGCCGCACGGCCGAGCAGGCCCTGCCCGGGCTCGACGTCCGCGCGGCGGAGTTCTTCATGACAATGCACCGCGCCTTCGAGCTCATCGTCTACGACATCCGCAAGGAACTCGGGCAGCAGCTCAGCCCCGTCGGGTTGCGCGTCCTGCTCGTCCTGCGCACCGTCGGCCAGGCGTCGCCACTCCGGGTCGCGGAACTCACCGGCATGAGCCGTGCCGCCGCCTCCGCGCTGCTCAAGCGGCTCGAAGAGGAAGGCCTCGTGCGGCGGATGCCCTCGCCCGAAGACGGTCGCAGCCTCATCGTCGACATCACCACGAAGGGGCGCGAGACGTTCGAAGCCGCGTATCGGGCGTACAACCAACGAGAGGCCTTCTGGTACGGACACCTCGATCCCGCGGAGGCCGCCTCGATCAAGGGCGCACTCGCCCGGCTCGCGGCCAGTGTGAGCGAGGCTCGACGGCGAAGCTAGATCGCGAGATTTCTATCGAAGCCAACGAAATTCGCGGCATGTGCGGGAAGTGGTGTCGTGGGTGCTGGTCGGCAAGGAACGCGGTCCGCTCTCGATTCGAGCTTTGGCTTTCACTGATTCGGTGCGAGCTGGGTGCAGCGCCCGGACAATGGTGCGGTGTGTCCGGGCGCTGGCGCTGTGGTGTCATGCGGCTTGTTGGTATCGGGATGGGGTGGTGTGCGCGAGGTTGCGCATAGGTCTTCGCTCGCGGGTGATCCAGGGTGGCGGGATGAATTCGGGTAGATGCCCGTTCATTCGTACTTCGTAAGAGTCGGCATGGGGCGCGGTTCCCGGGTTTCGTCGGGTCGTTTCCCCATGCCGCTCTTCCGAACCGGACGTGCGACTTTCACCGCATCCGGCTCTCCACNNGTCGGTCAGGTTGTGGCGTGTCGGGGTGTCTGGGTCCAGGGGGTGGGTATTATGGTTCCGCGCCATCGGTAGCGTTGGATTGCCATGGTGGCGGGTTGGTAGAGATCCACTCCGTCGGTGCTGGGCTGCCATCCTTGATATGGGTGGTAGCGCCGCACGACCCATTTCAGGCCCTTGTTGGG
>NZ_JAFB01000067.1 GCF_000519205.1 Amycolatopsis taiwanensis DSM 45107
CACACAACACTGGAAGTGGATCAAGCAACGCTACCGCAGAAACAACAAGTGGTGTTCAGCACCGAACGGAGTGACACTCTTCGATCCCATATCGATGAAAATCGAACGCCACACCTGGCGCGGGAGCAAGATCGCCAACCCGTGGACCCACGCACTCCGAAACACCATCGCCTGACCGACTCGTGGAGAGCCGGATGCCGGGAAACTGGCACGTCCGGTTCGGCGGAGCGGCACGGGGAAACGACCCGGCGAAAACCGGGAACCGCGCCCCGTGCCGACTCCAACGACGTCGCCGACTGGGACTTCACACTCGACGACACCACCGGCGAACTGACCGTGACCACCCCGACCGGACGCACCCACACCACCCAACGCGACACCATCCTCAAACCCACCGTCGAAAATTCCGACAAGTCCACAAAGTATGACCAACCGCGTGACGACACCGCGGAGCCGCCATCCTGACCCCGAAAGACCCGGTTTCGGGCGAACCGTCGGGCGTGCACGGCGAGCAGCGTCTGTCAGGTCCAGCCGATAGTGAGTCAGGCGTGCTGGCTCAGTCCGCCGAAGTCGACCCAACATTCACCGTCCGGGGTTGAGCTGCGCGTGGTGAATGCGGAGCTGCGTGCGCCACTCGTAGAAGATCATGGCGAGTTCGTTGCGGAACAGCCGGCTGAGCGTGCGGGTGCCGGCTCCGATCATCCTCCCGTGTTCGGCCAGTGAAGAGTTGTCAACGGGGTTCTCGTACAGCCGCCGGGCCGACCCTCGCAGTCGATCGTCTTGTGGTTCCGGCAGGTGCAGCCGCTGTTCGTGTGCTTCGTGAAGTTCATCGACGAGGACGCGAAGGAGGCGAGACCGCGCGGAGCGACTGTAGCCAGGCACGGCGTCGTCGTTGGAACGATCGACGCACCGCGCTCGGTGTGAACTGCCAAGACGCCACTGGAGGCGTACAACAGGTGTCCTCGCGCGTGAGACTGCAGTCGACTTGTTCCGCCGGAAGGCCGAAGGTGCCGCCCGCCGGAGGGCCACATGCGTGACGTCACACCGGTCTGGCGAGGTTGGCGGCGAACAGGCATCAGTTGGCTTGACCGCTCTGCGGCCAGACGAGACGTGACGGTCTCGACCGCCAACCTCGACACCCACGCCGATGACGTGTTGCGATGCCCGGATCGCGCCTACATCACCAGCGCGACGCTGGTGGGCCACAGCTACGGCGGGTGGTGATCGCGGCTGCCAGCGATCGCGCCAGCGGCCGGGTCACACGGCTGGCCACCGTCGAAAATTCCAACATGTCCATAAAGGACGAGTAGCCTGGTAACGACACCGAGGAGTCGCCATTCTGGCACCGACAGACCTCGTTTCAGGCGAACTATACGCCGGCTCCAGCGTGGGCAGCTGGTTGATCACCATGGCGATCGGCGCCTGCTCGAGGCGGCAGGTCTGGTCACCAGCGCCCGTTCGGGGCGGGAGGTTTTGTACCGTGTCCGCCCGGAACCGCTGGACACATCAGCTCAATGGCTGGCCGAACGCGCCGCAGCCTGGGATCGCCGCCTCAACGCCATCAAACGCGCTGCTGAGGCAACGACACACGAGCAGCCGTAACAAGCTCACGCGGTCACAGGGCGGTCATGCCGGCGATTTTCCAAGCGCCGTCGACCTTTCGCGCCTCGACCTCGAGCGCCGCGACCGACGAGTTCTGCTGGTTGGTCACCGTGTTCAACGTCTGCTGGTCGACGAACACCAGCAGCCGCGCTTCCTCGGCCGTCAGCTCGCGCACGCCGATTGAGCCGATCGTGGTCGTGCGGATCAGTTTCTGGTCCACGGCTTGCTGTTTCGCGGCGGCGAAACTCGCCTGGTACTGGGAAACGGCCGCGTCGACGAGAAGGCTCGACGCGGCACGTTCGGTGCGGTCGAGGTTCGCGTAGTCGTAGGAGAACACCTGCTTGACCGCGGCGCCCACCTGGTCGCTGACCTCTGCCGTCGCCGCGGTGTCGGCCACCGCCACGTTCCCGCCGTGCGGTGCGCGTGCCTGGGACCACGCCCAGACCGACACTCCCGCGCCCAACACGATCATCGCCGTCAGTACCGACAGCACCGTGGCCCGGCGCCGAGCCATACCGTCGGTCATGACGCGGCCTGCACGGAGTCGACCTTCCAGCCGTCGGGTGTGCGCGTCAGCTCCGCGTTCAACCGGCTGCGGTTCGACGTTCCAGGCGCGCCTTTCGTGCTCAACCGCACGTCCAGCACCGCGATCACCCGCGCCGTGTCCCCCCGCAACTCCACGACCGCGGCCTGATCGACGGACGCGCTCGCCTGCGTCTGGTTCGCGGTGGCCCGATCCAACTGCGCCTGCCGGTCCTCGCCGAGGGTCTTGCCCAGTTCTCCGGTGGTGACCCGAATCCAGCGGTCCACCGCGGGCTCCGCCTCGCGGTAGTCGATGGTGTTCAACGTGACGAGCGCGTCGGAGGCCGCTGTGAGTACGGCGTCCCGATCCTGTACCCGGGCGGCGAAATCGTCGTGCGCGCTCCGCCACCAAGACCACCCGAACCAGGCCCCCGAGAGCACCGCCAGCACAGCGAGCACCGACAGCAAGCGCGTTGTCACGGCAGCCCCAGCAACTGCCCGATCCCACCGGCCGGGCGCCCGGAGCTGAGACCGAGCAGGCCGGGCAGCGGGGTCTGCGCGGCCGGGCCGGCTTCCGGCGCCGACTGCACCTGGACCGGCGACACGGGCTTACCGGCATATGGCGCGTTCTGTGCGCCCCGGACACCCGTGGCACTGCCGGGCGGCTCGGCGCAGTAGGCCGAACTGTTCGCCGGGACGTCACTGGTATCGCTGGCCGGACGCTGTTTCGTCGTCTCATAGCCCTTCGTACACGAATGCGGATCGAAGAAGTCGAGCACCAGCCCCAGATGGCCTTCTCCGTTCGAGCTCACGGAACGCGTGAACGCCGAGATCACCGGGAAGGCCACCAGCAGCTCCTCGATCGCGTCCGTGCGCACCCTGGTGATCTGGGACGTGGTGAGCAGGTTGGCGGTCAGCACCCCGAGATCGGTGCCGGACACGGAGATGATCTCGTCGATGTCGTCGGCCAGCCTCGGCACCTCGTCGATCACCTGCCGCAACTGGGGATCGGACGTCTTCAGCTGCGCGGCGATGGTCCGCAACCCCTGCGCCAGTGACGTGATGTTCGTGGCCTGACGCTGCTGCGTGGCCAGCACCGTCCTGCCGTCGGCCAGCAGCCGGGTGGTCTGCGGCAGGTTCTCGGTCGCCGCGGCGGTGAACGAGCCCGCGCTGTCGAGCAGCTGCTGGAGGTCCGGCCCCTTTCCGGCGAACGCGTCGTAGGTCTCGTCCACCACGGTCCGCAGATCCTGGGGGTCCACACTGGACACCAGCTTGTCCAAGTCGGACAGCAAGGTGTCCGGCGAGACGGGGATGGCGGTCCGCGACCGCGGGATAACTGAACCCTGACCCAGATATGGCTCGCTCTCGTGGTTCGGTTGGAGGTCGACGTACTGCTCGCCGACGGCCGAGCGGTCGGCCACCACCGCACGCGTGTCGGCGGGGATCTTCGGCGCGTCCGAATCTATGTCGAGGTCGACCACGACGCCCTGGTCGTCGAGATGCAGCGCGGTCACCTTGCCCACGTGCACGCCCCGGTAGGTGACCTCGGAGTTGACGAAGATCCCGCCGGAATCGGTCAGCTGCGCGGTCACCAGGTAGCCGCGCGCGCCGAGGAGCCGGTCGACCCCGGCGTACTTACCGCCGACGTAAACCACCGACAGCACCGCGATGAGCGCGAACGCGAGCAGTTTCGCCCGATGCCTCGTGGTGAACATCAGTGTCCCCCTCCCAGCAGGCTGCCCAGCAGCCCGCCCACGCCGTCGAGCAGCCCGGTGACCGACGGCGGCGCCACGGACGGCAGCGGCAGCGGCGGTGGGGCCAGGACGTTCGTGGAACCCGTGGGCGCGGGAACGGGTATCGACCCGAGGCCCGGGATCTTCCCGGCGTTCTCGATGCTCTTCAGGATCGAGTCGAGATCGAGGTCCACGCGCGCTTTCACGTTGGCGTAGTCGCCCTTCACCACGTCGCCGGCCACGTCCGGCAGCGGGTAGGTGGGCAGGATCTTCAGTGCGATCGGCAGGTTCGTCCCGGCGTCGGCCAGCTTGGTCAGCGTCGGCGCCAGCGCCCGCAGGTCGTCGACGAGCTGCGCCCGGCTCTGGTTGATCGTGTTCACCGCGACCCCGGACAGATTGTCCAGCGACTGCAGCATGCCGACCAACTGGTCGCGCTGCTGGTTGATCACCTGGAGTCCGGGCGCGAGGTTTTGCAGGGCGTTGCTCAGGTTGCCGGTCTGCGACACGAGTGTGCTGGACAGCTTGTTCAGCCCGTCGATGGCCCGGATGATCTGCCCCTTCTGGCCGTCCAGTTCGGTGGCCAGCTGGTCCACTCTGGACAGCAGGGCGCGCAGTTCGGCCTCGTTGCCGGTCAGCGTCTTGTTCAGCTCGCGGGCGATGTCGGAGAACTGACTGATCCCGCCGCCGTTGAGCAGCAGCGAAAGCGCGCCCAGTACCTCTTCCACCTCGGGGCTGCGGTTGGTCCTGGACAGCGGGATCGACCCACCGTCGGCGAGCGTGCCCGCCGGCGCTTCCTGGCTCTGTTGGGGCGCACGCAATTCGACGAACTTCTCGCCGAGCAGGCTTGACTGGCGCAGGTCGGCATAGGCGTTGCCGGGCAGCTTCACATCCCCGTTGACCGTCATGGTCACGATCGCCGATCTGGTGTCCGGCGCGAGGTCGACCTTGTCCACCCGTCCGACGGCGACGTCGTCGACCTTCACGCTCGCCTGGGGCACGAGATCGAGCACGTCGGCGAACTGCGCGGTGAGGTGGTAGGGGTGGTCTCCGACGTCGGCGCCGCCGGGCAGCGGCGTGTTGTAGAGACCGGAAAAACCGCCGGTGCCACAGCCGGCGGCGGTCAGCACACACAGCAACGGGACCACGAGAGCCTTGCGCGCCTTCATCGGCCGGCTCCCGGAATCGAGACGAGCGGCAGGAGCGGCAGCGGCGGGATCTTCCCGCTCGACATGTCCGCCGCGATCTGGGAGAGCGACGGTGTCTTCGCGATCCCGTCCACCACCGGTGCGATCGCCTCACACAGGTTGCCCACCACCTGAGGCAGGTTCGTCGGGGTCGACGCCTTGAGGAGCCGGCACAGCGTGGTGACGAACGGGTTGGTGAGCTCGTTGGCGTTGTAGCGGATCGCGATGCTGCCGGTGGCGGCATCGTAGGAGTTGATGAAGTTGGTCATCCCCGTGGGCGCGGTGTCGAGCACCTCGGCCAGCGCGGCCCGCTCGTCGACCAGCACCTTGCTCACCGACGCGAGCTTATCCACATTGGACTCCAGGAGACCCTTGTTCTCCTCGACGAAACTCTGCACGTCGCCCAGGGAAGAGCCCAGTGAGGACAGCGCCGCGCCGAAGTCGGCGGAGTCGTCGGCCAGGAAGCCCGTCACGTCGGCGAGCCGGCCGTAGAACTCGTTGAGCTGGCTGTCACTCTGGGCGAGCACGCTGGTGAAGGACTGCAGGTTCCGGATGGTGGAGAACAGATCGCCCTTGGAGTCGTTCAGGGTTCGCGACAGCTCGGACATCGCGGTCACCGTGTCCCCCAGGTTTCCGCCGTTACCGCTCAGGTTCTTCGCGGCCGTGTCGAGCAGCCCGGACAGCGCCCCGTTCGCGTTCGCCCCGTTGGGGCCGAGGCTGGTGGAAAGCTTGTCCAGGCTGCCGTAGAGGTCGTCGAGTTCCATCGGGGTCGCGGTGCGTTCCTTTCCGATCACCGTGCCGGAAGCCATCACCGGTCCGCTGTCGTAGGCGGGCGTGAGCTGCACGTAGCGGTCGCTCACCAGGCTGGGCGCGATCACCACGGCCCCGGCCCCGGACGGGATCGGCACGTCGGCATCGACACGCAGGTCCACGCGCACCGCGTCGCCCTGCGGAGTCACCCCGGTCACCTCGCCGACCTGCACCCCCAGCACCCGCACCGACGAGCCCGCGTACAGCCCGACGGTCTTGTCGAACATGGCGGCCAGGCGGGTCCCACCGGTATCGCGGAAGACCAGCCACAGGCCGGCGGTGAACAGCAGCGCGGCCACGCACGCCGCCGCCACCCAGGTATAGAACGTCTTCTGCGCTCTGGTCTTTATCGTCATGTCAGTTCCCCCCGCTCACACCCTGGTCGGGCGCGGAAATCGGGGGCGTGCATCCGTTCGGGTTGATCGAGATGCCGCCCGATTGCACCACCGGCGGGAGCAGCCCGCAGATGTAGCCTTCGAACCAGCGCCCGTTGCCGGTGGCGTTGGCGCCGACCCGGGTGAACGGCGCGAGCAGGGCGAGGCTGCGGCCGAGGTTGTCCTGGTTGCGCTGCAGAATGTCGGTGACCTCGCCGAGCTTGTCCAGGGTCGGTCGCAGCTGCGCGCGGTTGTCCGCGACCAGACCGGCCAGTTGCGCGGCGAGTTGACGTGTTCCGGTCAGCAACGCGCTGATCGCGTTCTGCCGCTGCTGCAGTTCGTCCAGCAGCAGGTTCCCGTCGTCGATGACCTGGCGCAGCTGGGTGTCCCGGTCGGCCAGGGTCTGCGAGAGCCGGCTGGTGTTGCCGAGCAGGTTCGCCAGTTGCTCATCCCGTGAGGACACCGTTTTGGACAGCGCCGTCAGCCCGTTGAGCGTGTCCTTCAACGGTTGCGGCGTGTTCTTCAGCGCGTCGGACACCGCGTTGAAGCTCTCCGCCAACTGCTGGGTGTCGATGTCGCCCACGGTCTGCGAGAGCTGCTGGAACGCGTCCTGGAGCTGGAACGGAGTGGTGGTGCGGTCCAGCGGGATGGGGTCGTCCGGGTTCTGCGCGCCCGGGCCCTTCGGTTGCAGGCCAAGGTACTTCTCGCCGAGCAGAGTCTTGATCCCGATCGACGCGGTACTCTGCGAGCCCACCCGGGTACCGTCCACTTTGAACTTCACCAGTACCTTCTTCCCGGCCAGCGTCACGCTGGTGACCTGCCCGACGCGCACACCCGCCACCTGCACCTCGTTGTCCGGCACCAGGCCGGCCGCCTCGGCGAAGTACGCCTGGTAGGTGGTTCCGGTGCCCAGCAACGGAATCTGGTCGGAGAAGTACGAAACGGCCGTCACCAGCGCGATGAGCACCAGCGTCACCGCGCCGACGGCGACCTGGTTCCGTTCACGTAGCGGCTTCATGAGGGCTTGCACCTCTCGGGCAGCTCGGTGGTCGGCAACGGGAGGATCGGCAGCGTGATGTCCAGCGACGAGACGCCGATCGTGCCGGTCAGGCCGCAAAGGTAGTAGTTGTACCAGCTGCCGTAGCTCAACGTGCGGGTGAACTTGTCCAGGTTGCCGGGCAGCTTCTGCAGCAACTCGTCCAGCAGCTGACCGGAGTCGGCGAGGTTTGCGGACAGCCGGCCGAGGCCCGCGATGTCGTCCTTCAGCGCTGGACGGGCGTCCTGCAGGAGTCCCGCCGTCACGCCGGTGAGGTCGGCCAGTGCGGACACCGCGTCGCCGATCGGCTGGCGCTGCTGGGCCAGGCCGGTCACCAGCTGCTGGGTCTGGTCGATCAAGGTGGACAGTTGGGGGTTGTGCTGGTTGACCGTGTCCAGTACCTGGTTCAGGTTGTCGATCACCTGCCCGATGACCTGGTCGCGGTCGGCGATCGTCGACGTGATCGACGCGGTGTGGGTGAGCAGGCTTTCGATCGTGCCGCCCTCGCCCTGGAACACCTGAATGATCTCGAACGACAGCTGGTTGACCTGCTGCGGGTCCAGCGCCTGCAACAACGGCTTGAAACCGTTGAACAGCACGGTCAAATCGAGCGCGGGCTGGGTGCGCTCCCGCGGGATCACGCCGCCGACGGGCAGTTGCGCGCTGTCGGCCACGTCGGTGCCCAGCGCCAGGTACCGCTGGCCGACCAGGTTGCGGTACCGCACGGTGGCCGTGGCGAGGCCGGGCAGCCGGTAGGCCGAGGAGACCTCGAAGTGCACCGCGGCGAGGGCGGCCTCGCCGTCGCCCTCGACCGTGATGCTGTCGACCTGGCCCACCTTCACCCCGGAAATCCGCACGTCGTCACCCACGTGCAGGCCCGAGGCGTCGGTGAACATCGCGGTGTAGCCGGAGGTCACGCCGAAGTTGGTGTTGGCGATCGTGGCACCGAGAATGCCGGTCAGCACCACCGTGACGGCGGCGAAGATCAGGATCTTGACCAGCGGCGCCGCTAATCCCCTCACTGCTGTCCCTCCGCGGGTCTGCGCGCGACCGCGATCGCGTCGACAGGGCGCTCCTTCCGAAATCGGGTCGCGTCCTCGGCCAGGGCGTCCCGCCGCCCCGATAAGGGGGTCTGGGGGCTTGCCCCCAGTCGGGGGCGTGGGGGCAGAGCCCCC
>NZ_JAFB01000068.1 GCF_000519205.1 Amycolatopsis taiwanensis DSM 45107
TGAGGTGATCTCAGTGACTTTCACGTGATTTTGTCGTGCTCGAAATGGGTGAGTACGAGTGCGGCTTTGACGATATTGCCGATTTTGCGTGGGCTGGTGGTGATATGGCGTAGTGTTCGCCAGCGTCCGGTGAGCAGGGCAAAGCCGCGTTCGCCCAAGCATCGCAGGCCCCGCAGCAGGGCGTTGTAGGACCGGTTGTCGACATCGAGGACCTGGCCGCCGGCGGGTTGTCTGATCGGGGTGAGGATACCGATGCCGGCCCCGGTGTAGCCGCCGTCGGCCAGTGTGGGCAGATCCAGTTGGGAGGCTGCCCAGTACAAGGCGCCCAGCACGTGGTCCTGGGCGGTGGTCAGGTCGTGGGCCGAGCCGGGCTCGACGTCACTGACCCACAGCGGAAACCCGGTCGGCGCCGAGAGCGCTTGGATGTTGCCGCCGTGCTCGTGGGCCTTTCCCGAGTACCACGCGTCAATCTGTTCCCCTTTCACACTGGTGGTTTGCTCGCCGCAGCGGTCGGTGGAGAAGAGTTTTCCATCCAAGATCAGGTGGGTCATGCCATCGTCTTTGGCTTTCCGTAAGGCTTCGTGGAGGTCCGGTGCCTGATCGGCGAGGACGGTGATGACCTCGTCCAGATAGCGATAACCGGTCGCGCGAGAGATCCCGTGATCGCGGGCCAGCGAGGTGACATCGACGTCCTGGCGGAACCAACGCAGGCCCAGCACGGCCTGCCGGAAGCAGGTCAACGCCCGGGTGGTTTTGCGGGTGCCGCGTCGGCGGCGTTCGGCGTGTAGCAGTCTACCCAGGTACTGGGCCAGTTCGCGGGGCACGTCGAGTGTGGCACGATAGCTGATCACGGGGAGCTTCCTGGTTTCGGACTTGATCTTCGCAAATCCAGTCCTACCAGGGGCTCCCCGCCCGACTTCCCCCGAGCCCCGACCTGTGTCCCGGCGCCTGTCCACATGACTCGTGCGCGCTTCTTCGGCCTTCAACACCGCAATCTTGGTGAGATCACCTCACTGGTACCTAAAGATCCCCGAGGTCGCCAGGCATAAGCAGGTCGGCGCTGAAACTACGGATCAAAAGGTTAGGGGTTCGAATCCCTTCGGGCGCACGTCTGGTTGAGACAGCAGTACAGGAAACCCGCTGGTGACAGCGGGTTTCCTGCTTTTGGCTGGATGATCATGCGGTCGGACCGTCCATGATCAACACCACACCTTTCCCACACATTATTCGCCGATCACCCTCAGCAGCTCCGCCACCTTGGGGCTTGCCTGCTTCCGACCGAAGTACGTGTCCAGCGTCATACTCACCCGCTTGTGGCCGAGCTGATCCGCGATCTCCCGCACCGTCAGCCCCGCTTCGTCGAGCAGGGTGGCGGCAGTCTTGCGGAAGTTGTGACTCGTCACCCAGCCGAACCCGATCGGGTCCATCGCCTCCCGCAGGTCCGCGTTGGTGTTCGAGCGGTCCCGGAGTTTGCCGAGCTGCGAGGGGAACACGACGTTCCACTCGTTCTCGACGTGCTCCCGGGTTTGGAGCAGTAGCACCAGCCACGGCGGCAGATGCAGCCTTCGCCACCCCGACTCGCTCTTGGGCTTCGGCTGGAGGACCAGACCCACTCCCTTCTTCCGCACCACCGTCGCTCGCATCTCCACCGTGCCCGCCTCCAGATCCAGCGCCGCCCACGTCACCGCCAGGACCTCGCCAATCCGCATCCCGGTCCCGAGCATGAAGTCGACGAGCGCCGGCACGTCTCGCTCGACCGCCTTCTTGTCTCGTCGGAGCCCGGCCCGCAACGCACGTACCTCGTCAAGAGCGGCGCGCGAGCGCGCCGCCGCCGTTGGGCCGCTCGGCCTGCCGCTCCGCTCCGGCCGGCGGCCCCGGCGTGTTGGCTCGGTGCGTCGGCGCCTGACCCCTGGTTGTCGAGTTTGGCACGCACAAACCCCCTTGTCCTCGTGATCGTCTAACGCTGCGCCGCTGGCATCAAGGGCGCCTTCGGCGTCGCTACGCGATGAGCTGCGCTCACCCTTGACACCAACGCCGCAGCGCTAGGAGCGGCAAGGACGAGGGGGATCGCCTAGGTGTGGGTCTCGACTATGCGGGCTGGACAGAGCTGCGAAGCCTGGCGATGCGGCGCAGGACGGCGTCCCGGTTCTTCGCCGCCTTGATCCACCTCGGTAGCTTTGCGGTCATCGTCATCCGACGATGCCAGGCAGTATCGGGATCAGGCCGCGACCGGAGCCGGAGTCGAGCGGATACGTACTCTTCCAAGTAATCCAGATGTCGTTGGTTGTAGGCCCAGAGCACATGCCCACAGCAGTCGGTCTGTAGCCATAAGGGGAGCCGGAAAAAGGGATCACGAACCATCCCGCGCGGCTCGGGACGGTATAGCACGCTGGGTAGCGCCCTGGGGCCTGGCAGGTGTTTGTCTGCGACGTAGCCGCAGGCGCTACAGACGAGTCGTCGTAGGCCCGAGCCCTGACCACGTCGTGGTAGATGCACCACTTTGGCGCAGACATCACAACGGGGGCAGCGCACCAGGACCTCATCGGCCGTTGAGACGAAGTTCCAGCTTGTCCACTGCTGGTCTCGGAACCTATGCAAGCCCCGGTTGGAAGCAGACGCCACCTCAACATCCTCGCTGCCCCTGAGACCGGCCATCAACCCATTTCCCGCGGACGCCGTCACGACCGACGCTGCAGGTCCCTACTGGGTCAGGAGCTCCAGCCCCTCGTATTCGACGAAGTCTTGGTAGTCCTTGACGTTCAAGGTCGCGAGCGGGACTTCGAACGCCAGACAGCACGCGGCAATCCACGTGTCGTTCTGCGGACGCGGACGCCCCGACGCTGCGCATACGCGGACATCTCGCCCCACACCTGGGCGACCTTGGGAGTACCCGGCAGGATCGGAAACGGTCGGAGCCACTGCTCAAGCCGTTCACGCCGAGGCACGCCCCACGAGCGCAGGTGCATCCACTTGTTGAGTTCAGCCAGCGTTACGAACGTGATCGCGGGACGGTAGCCCACCAGTTGAGTCGCCAGCCACGACGGGAGCTTCCGCTTGAACGCCAGGGATGCCACGTCGGTGTCCAGCACGACAGCGGGAGCCACTATGCGAGATGGGCCTTCCGCTCAGCCGACACCCAGGACAGGAACTCGCCCAGCTCCTCATCCGTGTCGAAGATGCCCTCGCCCGCCAGCTCGTCCACCGACTCGATCGGCCGGACGTGCTTGTCCTCCAGCAGCGCTTTCAGCAGGGCAGGACCGTCCAGCCCTTCATGCGAAGGATGCTCCGCGTTACTCGCCGTCATGGTCCACCTCCCTCGCCGTGCTGACGCTACTGATGTTACCGGCAAGGCGCTCCGTGTGGGCGCCCTCGGCCGCGACCGACCGCTACTGAGCGAAGCTCTGGTATCTGGAGTTGTCACGCTCCCGCGCTGCCCACGGTCACGAGTCTAGGATGAGCCGCAGGCCAAACGCCGCAGGCGACACGCGCGAGCGAACTTCCTATCCCGGCAGGAGCCAAGATCAACCACACTTTACCCACACAAAACGCCGAGAAACAGCCCAAAAACATGATCGACAATGAGAGATATTCACGCAGGTCACGGGCACTTTCGGCAAGCGACGAGAAACGTCCGGAACCACGGATTCCGATCAGAAGGTTAGGGGTTCGAATCCCTTCGGGCGCACGTCTGGTTGAGACAGCAGTACAGAAGACCCCCTGGCGACAGGGGGTCTTCTGCTGTCCGGGGTTGATCACGAGGCCCGGATGTTGATCTTCACCCATGAGCGTTGCCAACGTCACGTCCATGGGCAGTCCATGGTGCCGCTGAAGGTCGGAAGCGGCGGAGCATCCGACGCCTCGGCCATGTGCTTCAGGTGCGGGTGTCGCTGGACCCGGCCACCCGCGAGCGCTTGGTCTTGGTCCAGTCGGTGCGGATCGAGAAGCCCGGGAATGAACGGTCCGAGCGAATCGCGCGGAAGGAAGCCGAGCAGATCCTCACGCGGATTCAGGACGAGGCCGACTCGCTGAAGGCGGCTCGGACCAAGTCGACGTTTGGCGGGACGCGTCCGAGCGTCTGGAGCGCTTCTATGCCGATCTCCGGCGGTGCCGGATCCGCTGCAACGGAAGCCGTTCATCGAGCACCGCGCTGATGGTCCGCACGAATGCCGCGCGGTGAACCACCGCTACCCGCCTGCGGCCACATTGACCATGAGTGCGCCACAGTCAACTGCACGGTGATCGAAAGCGGGTCGCGCGAGTGCAAGCGTACTCGGCCTCAACGGGTCCGTCAGGTCCACATGATCATCAGCGGCGCCCTGACTGCGGCCGTCCGTTGGGGCTGGATTGCCTACACACGGCGACATCCGTGCGTTTGTCGAATGCCGAAGCTGGGGGCAGACTCGCATCCTCGCCGTAGATCGAAAGGACGTGGCTGCGCAAATCGCCTTGCCGCGTAATTCAGCTGAGTGGGTTGGAGTTAGCCGACATTGTTTGAAGTCAGACCCGAGGGCTACTCCTGGGTAGAGCGGCTCGATGACTCGGGCTGTCAGCACCAGCCGCAGGGTTGCGGCGAGAAGGATGAAGGGAGCAGGTCCGATGACTGCGGACGACAAGGCGAAGAACAAGGCCGAAGAGCTGAAAGGCAAGGCCAAGGAAGCGGTGGGCAAGGGCACCGGCAACGAGCAGTGGGAGGCCGAGGGCAAGGCCGAACAGGGTAAGGGCAACGTGAAGCAAGCCGGCGAGAAGATCAAGGATGCAGCTAAGGACGTGTTCGACGACAAATAGAAGCTTGCGCGGTCGCCGATAACGGCGCAAGGTCACGATCCGTCTGAGGGAGTGTCAGCGATCTTGCGGGCGGCGGTGTGACCACCTGCTCAGTACTGCACCTCGAGCCGGTCGCCGTTAGCGCATGGCGAGCGTTTGTGCCCAGGGGAAGCGAGGTCTGCCATGCGGTCGTAGCCGGCGCTGGTCAGCTCTGTGGCGACGAACGAGCCGGCGGCGACCGAACGAAGGAGACCCGTTCCGATTCGGGCACTGCCGTAGCGGGCAAGGAGGTGGCCGACCTCGGCGACGATGGGGAGGGGACGATCAGCGGGCGGTTTGCCAGGTGGAGGCCAGTGACTAGCTCAGTGCAGCGGTAGTAGTCGGGATCCCGGCGGATGGCGGCGGCTACCAGTGGGCCCGGGTCTCAGATGAGCACGAATTACCGGCCGAACCCGGGCGCTGCAACGGCGCAGGCATGAGTGCACCGCAGCCGGATGCACGGTGATCGAGTGGTCCACACAAGGGCAAGCTCTGCTTGGCCTCAACGGTCCGTCAGGTCCACGTGATCATCACTGGCGCCCTGAGCGCGGCCGTCCGATGGCCTTCGATTGCCTACAACCGGGCACCGCCCGTGCGTTCTCCCGCCCAGCGCCACACCATCCTGGGCTAAGGAAATGGCCCGCATCATCGAGACCGCGCACGCAGCGAGTACGGAGTCGGGGACATACGTCTGGCTGTCCGCCGTGACTGGAGCTCGTTCCCGACCGCTCGAGAGCGACTCTTCTCAGCAGCCCCTGGCTTATGACCAAGTGGGATCATGGCCGAGTGTTGACGATCGGGATGCTGGGCGGCATGAGCTGGGAGTCCAGTGCGCAGTACTACAGGATTGCCAACGAGTTGGTGCGTGACCGGCTCGGCGGGTTGCATTCGGCGCGATGTGTGCTGATGTCGGTGGATTTCGCCGAGGTCGAGATTCTGCAAAGCGGTGCACGCTGGGACGAGGCTGGGGCGCTGTTAGCGCGGGCGGCCACCCAGCTCGAGGCCGCTGGTGCGGACTTCATCCTGCTGTGCACCAACACCATGCACAAGATCGCTCCGCAGGTCGAGGCCGCGATCACGGTGCCGTTGCTGCACTTGGCCGACGCGACCGCGGCCGCGATCCGGACTGCTCGTTTGGACACGGTCGGACTGTTGGGCACGGCGTTCACCATGGAGCAGGACTTCTACCGGGGTCGGCTGGCCTCGCATGGACTGACTGTGCTGGTTCCCGAGGCGGACGATCGTGCCACGGTCCATGCCGTGATTTACGACGAGCTGTGCCGCGGCATCGTCTCCGAAGGATCTCGCGCGGCTTACCGCGGTGTCATCAGCCGCCTCGCCTCCGCCGGCGCACAGGGGGTAGTGCTCGGCTGCACCGAGATTGAATTGTTGATTACTCAAGACGACAGTCCGATACCTGTCTTCCCAACCACCCGTCTGCACGTCGAGGCAGCTGTCGATCGGGCACTGGCACAGGTCTGAGCCGTCCAGCGAGAAACCCGAGGGGCGAGCATTCGCGGTACAGATACTCGCCCCTCGGCGTTTTCACCAAGCCATCGCGGCCGAGTGCTCGGCGGCTAGCTCGGCGAGCCGGTCGGGGTCGGCTTGGGCCGCCGGTCCGGTGGGGCCGATTTGGACATCCTCGGTACTGGTTTTCGGTTGCTCACTCAGTGCGGGAACCCTCGCACCACCACGCTCGACCAGGACGATGGCCGTGGCGATGAAGCCCTCCATCAGCGATCGCATGACCAAGTGGTTCGACTCCCGGTAGCGCCGGGCCAAGGCGTCGGTGAACGTGCTGAAGGCGGCGAGATCGATCCCATGGCAGTCAGGGTCACCGGGCCCCCATCGACCGACACCGATCCCCGATGGCAGGCCGGCCACCGGCTCCAGGGCTTTGGCCATGTCGACGAACAATCTGCCGGGACCGTTGGACGGATTCCACAGAGTCTGCTCGCCGACGTCGAAATACTGGCTCATGAGCATCGCCTCCCAAACGCGGGCGTAGTAGTCGCCGGGCACGCCGCCGTATCGGCCCGCGTATGTTTCCGCAAACGTCATAGTTTGGCGCAGGCCGGCGCCGTCATCGAAAATCTGGTGGCACAGACCATAAGGCTGAAGATGGTTGGCAAGAAAGCGAATTATCTCGTCCACATTGGATGGACCGATAAGTTTCAGTGTTCAGGTGTCGGGCAGGTGCCGGTTTGCTCGCCGATGGAGTTGATTTCGGCGTTGGATCGGGGGTCGCCTGCGTAGTTGATCTGGTCGGTACACGGCACCGTTGTGTGAGGGGTTTGCGTACC
>NZ_JAFB01000069.1 GCF_000519205.1 Amycolatopsis taiwanensis DSM 45107
ATCGTGTACACCACAAATGCGATCGAGTCCATCAATTTCCAGCTCCGCAAAATCACCAAAAACCGCGGCCATTTCCCCGACAAAGACGCCGCGATGAAGATTCTCTACCTCGGACTGCGCAACATTTCCAGCCGTCGCGGAGGCACGTCTGGCACAGGAACCCACGGATGGAAAGTGGCGTTGAACACACTCGCTCGAATCTTCCCGAACCGGCTCCCATTCTGATAAGCTACAAACGTTAGTAAGTCACCTCCGACTTACACAAAAATCGTGACAGGCTCCTCGCGCCGCTTCCTTGCCGCCCTAGCGGCTACCCCGAAACAGTGGCTGGTCGTGCTTGACGACCTACACAGCCCTGGCGACGTGCACGGTCTGTGGCCACCGCATACCGCAACCGGCAAGGTGGTCGCGACCACCCGGCGCCGTGATGCGGCACTGATCGGTGATCGACGCCGCATGGTAGCGATCGGAGTGTTCACCCCGGCCGAGTCGCAGTCCTACCTGACCGACAAGCTCGCGGACCATCCCCGCCTGATAGACGGGGCTGGGGAGTTGGCCGAGGACCTAGGCCATTTACCGCTGGCATTGGCGCAGGCCGCCGCATACTTGATCGACGAAGATCTGACCTGCCACGAGTACCGGTCGTTGGTCGCCGACCGGCGCCGCCGGCTTCCCGAGTTGCTGCCGGAACCCGGGGCGCTGCCTGATGACCACCGTGAAACCGTGACCGCGACCTTGTCCCTGTCGATCGATGCCGCCGACAGGATGCGCCCGGCTGGTCTGGCGCCCCGTGTTCTGGAGGTGGCCGCCGTCCTGGATCCCAGCGGCATCCCCGCCGCGGTCTTTACCAGCCCTGCGGTTCTCGCTCACCTGGCCAACGTCCTCGCCCGTGACATCACGGCTGACGAAGTACGTACTGCCCTGCGATGTCTGCACCGCTTGAACCTGGCCACCGTCGATTTCAACGAGCCAAACCGTGCGGTACGGGTGCACGCGCTCGTCCAACGTGCCACCCGCGAACAACTCAACGAAATCAACCTCGGAACGGTCGCGCGGGCCGCCGGGGACGCATTATTGGAAGCATGGCCTGACATCCAACGCGACAGCGACCTCGCACAGGTCCTGCGCACCAACACCGACACCCTCCACACCATTACCACAACACACCTGTGGGAACCCGACCCACACAGTGTGTTGTTTCGTGCTGGACGCAGCCTCGGCGAAAGCGGCCAGGTCGCCGCCGCGCAGTCCCACTTTCAACAACTACACACCCTTGCCACTGAGCGCATCGGCCCCGACCACATCGACACGCTAGGCACCCGCAACAATCTGGCGTCGTGGCGTGGCGAGGCTGGGGATGTGGCTGGAGCAGTCGCGGAGTTCGAACAACTGCTTGCTGATGTGTTGCGGCTGCTAGGGCCAAACCACTCTCTCACCCTCGCGACCCGCGGCAATCTGGCCTCCTCTCGCGGTCAGGCTGGGGATGTGGCTGGGGCCGTGAAAGAGTTTGAACGGTTGCTTGCCGATCAGCTGCGGGTGCTGGGTTCGGAGCACCCTGACACCTTGCTTACGCGCAGCAATCTGGCGTCGTGGCGTAATGACGCTGGGGATGTGGCTGGAGCAATCGCGGAGTTCGAACAACTGCTTGCTGACCGACTGCGGGTGTTGGGGTCGGAGCACCCTGACACCCTCATGACCCGCGGCAATCTGGCGTCGTGGCGTGGCGGGGCTGGGGATGTGGCTGGGGCCGTGAAAGAGTTTGAACGGTTGCTTGCTGACCGACTGCGGGTGCTGGGTTCGGAGCACCCTGACACCTTGCTTACGCGCAGCAATCTGGCGTCGTGGCGTAATGACGCTGGGGATGTGGCTGGAGCAATCGCGGAGTTCGAACGGGTGCTTGCTGACCGACTGCGGGTGCTGGGTCCGGAGCACCCTGACACCCTCGCGACCCGCAACAATCTGGCCTCTGCCCGTGGCGAAGCTGGGGATGTGGCTGGAGCAATCGCGGAGTTCGAACAACTGCTTGCTGACCGACTGCGGGTGTTGGGGTCGGAGCACCCTGACACCCTCATGACCCGCAACAATCTGGCGTCGTGGCGTACCGGGGTTGGGGATGCGGCTGGAGCAGTCGCGGAGTTCGAACAACTGCTTGCTGACGTGTTGCGGGTGCTGGGGCCAAACCACCCCCTCACCCTCACGACCCGCGGTAATTTGGCCTATGTCCGTGGCGAGGCTGGGGATGTGACTGGGGCCGTGAAAGAGTTCGAACGCTTGCTTGCCGATCAACTGCGGGTGTTGGGGTCGGAGCACCCTGACACCCTCGCGACCCGCAACAATCTGGCTTCGTGGCGTGGCGAGGCTGGGGATGTGGCTGGAGCAATCGCGGAGTTGGAACAGTTGCTTGCCGATCAGCTGCGGGTGTTGGGAGCGACCCACCCCAGTAGCCTCCGCACGCGCCGTAACCTCGACCACTGGTGGAAAGCAGTTGAGCGGGAAGTTACGTCGGAGGATTGATCATCCAGTCACGGGCGGAACACAACCACTCGTGATCCATCCACTGCGCGCTCCCGCGCGTATTCAGGCTGTGCCGATGCGCTCATCACCGCTTGTCTGGGCATATCTTCCCTCGTCGAGACTGTGGTGGAGCCTGACAAACGGCCTGACAATCGTCCTGCATGACTGCAAACGTTCGTGGACGTCTGGGGACAGCAAAGCAGCAGGCGACAGGGCGTTGGGCAAGATCACGGAGTTGCGATCTTGGCCTGATAACGAAGAGGTCGGAGGTTCAAGTCCTCCTGGGCCCACCCAAGGTCAGGGCCGGTCCCCCAAGCAAGGGAAACCGGCCCTGGGACTCTAACTGGGACACTAAGCCGCTTCGTTGTCTTCTGGTCCATTGCTTCGGCGCTGTGTTCCACAATCGGCCTCAGTTGGTGGCGGTAGACCTTCTCCGTGACTGTGGTGCCGTTGTGGCCCATGAGGCGAGAGATCTGCTCGATGGGCATGCCGTTGTCGGAGAGCAAGGACACGAAGCTGTGCCGTAGCTTGCGCGGCGTCCAGTCCTGCTTTCTCGACGACCTTCCGGAACACGCGCCGGACGTTGGCCGCGTCCAGTTCGGTCCCGACCGCCGACGAGAACACAAGGCCGGTTTCTTGCCGCCGGTCCCCGGCAAGCCGTCGCGCAAACGCCTGCTTTGTTCGGTGAGCCTTGAGTGCCTCGACGCACCGTTGGGGCAGAGCGAGCGACCGGCGAGACTTCTTGGTCTTTGTCTCGCCGTCCTCCCGTACCGAGTGCCACACCATGACGTGCGGCGCCGGAGGATTCGCGTCTCGGTTCGCATGTGGTCGGCCATGGCGTATCCGACGACTTTTTTGGAGAAGCAGTCCAGGACGGTCGCAAGATACAACCAGCCTCCCCCGGTACGAAGTGGGGTGGCCGGGGAGGATCTCACTCCCCGGCTCCCACAGAACGGAACGTGACAGTCTCCCGTCATTCCGCTCTTACCATCCAGTTGGCAGAAGACCGATGGTCCAACGCCAGTGCGCGAATAGCCCCGGTGCTCCGGTCGGGACCCCGCCGGGGTGTCGACCGGAGCCCAGCGGTGGTCAGGGTGTTAGAGGCTGGCGCACCGGCCGCTGCGGGTGCCGGTGACAGTGTTGGGCGGGCCGTCGTTGGTCGGCGGCGTGTTGTCCCAGCACGCGAGATTGCCGAAGATGCGGTTGGCCTCGATCTCGGTGGCCGGGGCGTCTTCCAGGGGCACAGCGAGGGTGGTGGTCTTGTTGTTCACCGTCACCAGACCCAAGACCTGGTTGCCGTCCAGTTTGACAAACCCGGTGTTGGCGCTGATGGTCACCGACCCGCGCACCGTCGTCAGTCTCTTCATCTCCGGTCACGCAACTACGAAATGAGATCGGCATAACTCTTAGGTCTGAGTCTTCCCGGATTACACCGTCGTGGAACCAGGCCAAGTCGCCATGCCGACGCATCAACACAAGGCAATAAACTCAGACCAGACTTTCGTGCGGGCACATGCTTCCGGGGCAGAAAAAGCTACCCCAGCGTCCGTCGGATGGATGAGTGCCACCAGCCCTGCCGGCCCAGTAAAAATGGGCCAGATTAGCGGTTGTTGACAAAATTCACTGTCTTTACATCCGATGGTTTATCACTGTCGTTGCCGGTGAATTTTATCGTGACCTTCTTGCCTTCCGGAATGTTGTAGCCATTACTGGCACTCTTTGTTGCACAATGTGAAGTCTGTATGGTGTAAATGGACGCCCCTCCATCCCAGGAAATTGAGGCAAAAGCGGGATACCCGTTATTCTTGGTATCGCAGAGTTTGACCACGTCTCCGTGCTTTTCGACCTGGAGCCTCGCACCTGGATTCGTCCAAGTGTAATCCGCGGCCGAGGCGGTACCTGTGGCGGTCAGCGTCATGGTCGTGACTCCGGCAAGTACACCCGCGGCGGACAGCGCCTTTCGGAACCTCATTGCCTGCATCTCCTGCAATTATAGACATAAAATACTGCCACTTTGCCGGCAGTTGGAGTGCAAACCTTAGCATATCGTTCAACAATCCTGCAAGAGTATCGATCGACAAGTGAGCCAATCTCCAAAGTGCGACGCCAACTCGCGCTCATCGACCAGCGGGTCCTCCCAGCACGTGCAGGGATGGTCTGGGTTCTAGTCGCGGCTCGCGCCGTCTGCCCACAAAACGGTCACCGCCAGCCCGCGCTCACGAGCGGCGTTCACGACGTCGGCGGTTCCGCCGTAGCCGCGTGCTGGTTTGCCGTCTCACGCGATCAGTTCGTCAGCTTGGTCCAGCGTGCGCACACTGGCATCCATGTGCGCCGCAGAGTTGAACTTCACGTGGTCCAGTCGAATAACCTCGCTCGCCTTGGCGAGGCTCATAGGTGACCCCTGATCGCCTCGGCAAGAGCGGGCAGCACGACCGTGGCAGTCGGGTCCTACGCGAGGATCACCGGCCGTGGTGTCAAGCAGCCGGGGTGGACTTCCCCGCGCTGGGTGGGCTCGCTGATCAGCGCCCGTTCATGGTCGACGCCGTGTGTTCCTGTTGTTGCCGGGGCCGAGCCGGTGCAGACGGGCGTGTGGTATGTGCCGGGCCTGCACTGGCTGCCGTTCGACGCGTCGGTCGAGGGGCCGGAGGGACGCTGCTGGATCTCTGACCGTGCTCTGCGCGAAGCGGCGGCGGACGCAGGGCTCAGCTGCCCTCCCGCGCTCGGGCACGGCGCGCTGAACAAGCTCCAGGAACTGCCGTGTGCCTTCCCCACAAGAGTTCCAGCCCTCTTCGGGCTGCCCGAACTGGTGGACAATCTCGCCGAGGGCTACGTCCTTAAACCGGCCGGCGAATGGCCGGAAGCGGATTCGGCAAACGTAGACATGCGTCCCGTGGTCAAGGTGAAGCAAAAGTCTTTCGCGGAGGACGAGCGGTTCGACGGCGCACGTCCCTACCTGCCACCATTGCCGGGAGCGGCCGGAGTTCCGGCCTGGCTCCTGGCCCATGCCTCGGCACTCCTCACCCCCGCTCGCGCGGCCGCAGTGGTCAGCAAGCTGGGCCCCCGCAGTCCGGTAGATGCCGTGGCCGAGGAGATCACCCGGGATATTTCGGAAGAGCTCGCCGAAGCGCTGGGAGGCATGGAGGACGCACTCCTACACCCGCTGGTACGAGCACTTCTACCTGGAGCACACTCCCTGGCAGTGTTCGACGCCAAGGACCGCCGGCCGTTCCGAACAGGCAGAGAAAGCACACGGTGACGACAGCCAAGGAGTCGCTTCAGGGAATGGCACGGCGAGCGAAAGGCATCAGTCAGGTGTAGCTGGTCGGCCCCAGTTGGATGCGTGCCCGCCTTCTACCTCCTACCTCAGGTCACCCGGCGTCCTCGGGAGTATTCGTCAGCGCGCACGTAGCTCTGTCGACGTGAGACAGCAAGGACAGCGGTGACCGCCGCGGCGATCATTCCGGGTGCAGTGCTGGCGTCAACGTCCACGAAGCACTGATCGCCGCCGCAACCCCTGTCGGACCTACCTTCTAGTGCCTCGTCTTGCAATGTTGATCATGTAGTTGGGTTGCGTGTTTGGCGGGCTGGCGATGGTGGTGTTCTGTTCGGTGTGGTTGTGGTGGGTGGGTGCTGGCGAGGAATCGAGAATTCACTGTCCCGAACCGGGAACTCGGCGTTCTGAACCGGGGACACGCCCGGTGGGTGACCCCCGGAACCCGGGCGAGTCCCGGGTTCCGGCACGCGAGTTCCCGGTTCAAGCCCGCGAGTTCCGGGTTCAGGCACGCGAGTTCCCGGTTCGGGGGGCCGAATTCTCTGCCAAGACTGGCGGTCTGAGTTCATGGGCACCTGACCCACGCACGATTACGGAACAACCATCCTTGACACGGCACTAGTAGTGCTTTGTTAGGTGTGTCGTTGTGGCTGGTCGGGGCGTTGCTGTGATCTCCTTTGCGGGTGCTTCCGGAGGAAATGGACGAGGTTCGTCCGGTGATCGAGGAGTTTGCTGCGCGGATGTTCGGTGGGTTCGCGCGGCGTGACCAGCGGGCGAAGGGGCAGCTGTATCTGCGCGGGCTGATGCTGGAGGGCAAGCGCAAGTCGATGCAGCCGATGGCCGAGCGGCTCGGGGTCGATCACCAGCAGTTGCAGCAGTTCGTCACCACCTCGACCTGGGATCACGTCGAGGTCCGG
>NZ_JAFB01000070.1 GCF_000519205.1 Amycolatopsis taiwanensis DSM 45107
AACCGGGAACTTGGGTGCCTGAGCCGGGAACTCGGGTGCTGGAACCGGGAACTTGGGTGCCTGAGCCGGGAACTCGGGTGCTGGAACCGGGAACTCGAGGGCCTGAGCCGGGGACTCGGGACCCCGTGCTCCCGGTGCGACGGAGGCCGGAACTCGGGTACGCCCACCTGGCGGAGATCAGCCGGACCGTGCACGGCAACCTGCTCGTGTCGCTGGCTCTCTACGACGTCGGCCCCTACCGGCGCTCTACGACCTCGCCGACCCCGTGCTGGCGCAGCCGATCTGGTACGCCGGGCTGATCGTGGCCTACAGCGTCGCCGTCGAGTCCCCGCGCTGGCTCCAGGTGACCCTGCTGGTGGCCGGCGTCGGCGGCACGGTGATCTTCACAGAGGCATGACGTACTCGGTGGTCGGCGAGACGCTGAAAATGCTCTCGCGGGGCTTGACGAACGCGGAGATCGCGGAGGCCATGTTCGTGAGCGAGCACACGGTGAAGACACACGTGAGCAACGTGCTGAGCAAGCTGGGTCTGCGGGACCGGATCCAGGCCGTGATCGCCGCGTACGAGACGGGCCTGGCAGTACTCGGAGAAAACTGATGACTAGCCGAGTGCGTCGGCGAGTTCCGTGGCCAACCTGTGCACCGTTTCTATGACGCGATCGGTGTCGGTCCTTTCCGCCAGTGCGTTGCACAACGCTTGCATTTTCACGATGAGCCAGAGGTAGGTGACTTCGAAGGGCCTGCTGACCAGCGAGGCCTGTGCATCGAGCCCGGCGATGACGGTACCGAGCCCGGCCCGGATCTCGCCCTCGTCGCGCGTCGCGGCCAGCTCCCGAAGCGTGGCCTGGAGATCGTCGACAGGATTCGCGAACACGGTGCAACCTTTCCGTTTAATCCGTCCGGTTCTTGTCGTGGTTGCCGAATCGGATAAATCCGAACAGGCGCCGAGTGAAGGGGAGTCTGCTCGTACCGGAGGTAATTTTCAACGTGCCGCGCGGCGGCGCCACCGGAAACCGTGCGGGAACCGGAAAACCACCAATTCGCGTGAGCTCGGCGCACAATGCGTTACCGAAGAAATACCGGAGCTCCCGCGATCAGGTGACCACCCGAGTCCTCGCGGGTTCAGCCGGGTACGCCGGCCCGAGGGCGCGGGCCCGCCTGGATCTCCTGTGGATGGAGGCTACGCGCGACCGCGGTCTCGTGGGACACGTCACCGTTGCGTACCAGTTCGGACAGTGACATCTCGAAGGTCATCATTCCCTCGTGTACACCGGAGATCACACATTCCCGGAGCTGCTCGGCGTTTCCCTCCTTGATCACCTTCCGGACCGCGGAATTGGCCACCAGCACCTCGTGCGCGGCCACGAGCCCGCCTGCGATGCGCGGGACCAGGCACTGGCTCACCACCCCGGTGAGCGCGGCCGACAACTGGACGCGCACCTGTGCCCGCTCCTCCACGGGAAACACATCGATGATGCGGGCGAGCGCCTCGGCGGTGTCCTTGCTGTGCAGCGCGGCGAAGACCAGGGTGCCGGTCTCGGCGATGGCGAGTGCGAGCCGGATGGACTCGAGGTCACGCAGTTCGCCGATGAGCAGCACGTCGGGCGACTCCCGGATCGCCGACCGCAGCGCGTCCGGAAAGGACGCCGTGTCGGAGGAGATCTCGCGCTGGTTGACCGCCGAGCGCTTGTGCTCGTGCATGTATTCGATCGGATCCTCGATGGTGATGACGTGGCAGGCTCGGTCGATGTTGATCTGGTTGATCACCGCGGCCAGGGTGGCCGACTTTCCCGACCCGGTCGGGCCGGTGACCAGGACCAGGCCCTGGCGGCCGCGCGCGAACTCCGCCACCGCCGGCGGCAGGCCGAGCTCGGTCATCGTGGGCACCGACCGGGGAATGAGCCGCAGGGCGATCGCGGTGGTGCCGCGCTGGCTGAACGCGTTGCCCCGGACCCGGGCGGTGCCGCGCCAGCCGAAGGTGAAATCGTATTCGTGGGCCGTCTTCCAGGATGCCGCCTGCTCGGGAAGCAGCACTTCGGAGACCACGGCTTCGGTCGCCGCGGCGGTGAGTGGACCTTGCCCCGGAATCGGGTGCAGATCACCGTGTACACGGATTTGTGGCGGCATGCCCGCGGTGAGCAACAGCTCGGTGCCATTTGCCCGCCAGAGCGCTTCCAGTAGTGAATCGATTCTGCTGCCGATCGGGGGACCGTGCACGACAACCTCCGATCATGGAATGCATTGTGCAGTCCAGGTCGAATTCGAACGGCGCGTCCGGGGACCGGGGACGTGGGGGAGGCGGCAGGCCGGCGCTGGCCCTGCTTCCTTTTACTGTCCTCCGCCGCAGCGGCCCGGCGCAACGTGATGACCGGTGTTGGGCAGGGAAACACCCGAAAGAGGCGTATTGGCTGTGTTATTCGAAACACGCCAGGTCATCGCCCATGACGGCGGCTTTACTCCGCACCCGTGGAATCGTTGTTCCGACGTTACCAGGGTTACCCGTCCGGCGTTTCGAAACCATCATCGTCACGTCGAAAAATATCCACCGACGAGCCGGGCCGGCCGAAATAATGTCCCTGCGCCTGATCGCAGCCGAGTTCGGACAGAACGTCACGTTGCCGTTTCGTTTCCACCCCTTCCGCGATGACGGTCAGGTCGACCGCGTGGGCCATCGCGACAATTCCGCTGACTATTCCGGAGGCCTGGCCGGACTCGCCGAGACCGGTGACGAAGGATTGGTCGATCTTCAGGATGTCCACCGGCAGGCGGAGGAGTTGTGACAGGGAGGCGTAGCCGGTGCCGAAGTCGTCGATCGCGATCCGGACCCCGAGCCCGCGCAGCGAGTCCAGTTTCTTCGCCGCCAGCAGGGGATCACGCATCAACGCGCTTTCCGTGACCTCCAGGCACAGTGCGGGTGCGGGCAGGCCGGCGCCCCGCAGCGCGTGTTCCACGGTGAGCAGCAGGTCCGGGTCGTCGAGTTGCCGTGCCGACAGGTTGACCGCCACGTCCATGTCGACCCCGTGCAGTTTCCGTTGCCGGGCCATTTCGCGCGTGACGGTAAGCAACGTTTGGATGCCGATGGAGGAGATCAGGTCGCTTTCCTCGGCCAGGGGGATGAACTCCACCGGAGACACCACCCCGAGGTTGGGCTGGTTCCACCGCAGCAGGGCCTCCACACTCACCGTCCGTCCGCCGGGCAGCGCGACCACCGGCTGGTAGGCCACCCACAGTTCGTTGCGCCGCACGGCTTCCCGCAGGTCCTGCTCCAGCCGCAGGCGGCGCTGCATGCGCTCCCGCAAAGCCACGTCGAAGAACTCGTACCGGCCGCGGCCGGTGGTCTTGGCGTGATACATGGCGACGTCGGCGTCGCGGATGAGGTCGTCGGCGCTGCGTGGGTCGCCTGGTGGGGCCAGGACGATGCCGATGCTGGCGTCGATGTGCAGCTCCCGGCCGTCCAGCGTGATCGGCTCGACCAGCGAGGACCGCAGGTGCGTCGCGAGCGCCCGGGCCGCCCGCGCGTCGGTCATGCCGCGGCTGACCACAACGAACTCGTCGCCGCCGAGCCGGCCGACCAGATCGCCGGCGCGCACCCCGCCGCGCAGCCGCCGCCCGACGACCTGGAGCACCTCGTCGCCGATGGCGTGACCGAGCGAGTCGTTGATGACCTTGAACTTGTCGAGGTCGATGAACAGCAGCGCGACGGGAAGGGTGCGGTCCGGCGACCGGAGCGCCTCAGTCACGCTGCTCGCCACCACGCTCCGGTTGGCCAGGCCCGTCAGCGCGTCGTGGGTCGCCTTGTAACGCAGGCGTTCGGCGATGCTGCGTCGCTCCGTGGTGTCGCTGAAGGACATCACCACGGCATGCGGCGGGTCCGCGTCCGGGAACAGGGGGCGGCAGTTCAGCGACAGCCAGGCATCGCTGCCGTCGGCCCGTCGCACGCGTAGCCGCCGACCGTTCTGGGGAATTCCGGTGCGCCTGGTCGCCGCCAGTGGATAGTCGTGATGCGCGATCCGCCGGCCGTACTCGTCGAACAGGTCGGTCAGCGGCGGGGCCGCCCCCACCACCTCGTCGGCCGGCAGCCGGAGGATGCGCAGCGCGGCCGGATTCGCCGACTCGATGACCCCGTCCGGCCTGGTCACCAGCACACCTTCCTCCAACGAGGCGATGACGGTGGCGAAGTATCGCTCGGCGCGCCGCTGAGCCGTTTCGTCCGTGCACACCAGCACGTAACCGCCGTCCATCTCGGCGACCGAGACGCGTACGGCCGCCCTGGAGCCGTCGGCCCGGCGGTGCATCGCCCGCGACACGCCGCCGCCGCGCAGCGCCTCCGTGATGTCCAGTGGCGCGCCGAGCAGTTCGGCGACCGGCCGGCCGAGTGCGTCCGCCGCGGGATGGCCGTAGACCGTTTCCGCGGCCGGGTTCCAGCTCGTCACCACGCACTCCTGATCGGTGGCGATGATCGCGTCACTGACGTGTGAGACGACGGCCGCCTGGTACCGCAGCGCCGCCTCGGCCGCCTTCTGTGCCGTGATGTCGCACAGAACCGCCTGGAGCGCGGCGAGTTGGACGAGCCGCCGGTACGTCTCCGCCAAGGGCGGATCGAGCCCGAGACCGGTCCTGCGGGTCAGCTCAACCAGCCGGACAAGCACGTCTGGGGTTTGTCCCCGGACGTCTGGCTCAGGACGGCCACCGTGGGCGAGCCGGTGACGACCGCGCCCGCGACTTCGTTGAGCCTTCTGCGGTTGCGCCGGGCGAAGGTACGCATCAGCTCGAACGCGTGGTCCAGTGAAGTTCCGCGCCGTTCGGCCAGGATGCCCTTCGCCTGCTCGATCGCCACGCGGCTGTTGAGCGCGGTCTGCAACTGCGCCGACAGCTTCACGGCCTTGTCCCGCGCCCGTTTCAACAGCAGGCACGTGGAGGCGACCTGCACGAGAGCGTTGCCCACGGCCAGTTCGTCCTCGGTGAGGATCTGCGGGCGCTGGCGGAACAGGCACAACGCCCCGATCGTCTCGTTCTGCTGCTGGAGCGGCATGGCGTGCAGCGCCCGGAAGCCGGCGTCGCGCGCCGCGCAGCCGAAGGTCTCCCAGCGCTGCTCGGTGGCCAGATCGGTCACGGTCAGCAACCGGTGGGTGTGGAAGCTTTCGACGGCCGGCCCGGTCCCGCCACGCAGCTGCATGATCTGCAGGAGATGCACGGAGTCCGTGGTGCCACCGGCGGTGGCCAGGTCTCCGCTGTCGTTGGCCAGCAACCAGCCGGCCGCGTCCACGTCGAGCAGGTTCACCGAGTGCCGGGCCAGGAGGTGGGCGTACCGGTCCGCGTCGAAATCCGGGTGATGCACGTCCGACAGCTCGATGAATGCGGCGGCCAGCCGCTGTTCCTGGCTCATCAGTGATCCTCCCGAAGGCATCGCGGGCCTTAGGCTTTTCCGGCAGTTACGGTGAAAGCTGTTCAAAGCGGAAGGTCGGTACCTGTGGTGACGGAGCACGGCCCCGCCTCCTGTCGTAGTTGACCGACTGTCGACTCCCACGCCACGGCCGGGCCACCCGAGCACATGTTTTGAACAGCACAGACTTTGTTTATCGTCCCCGCGCGGCCGGTGAAACAAGGGGAGGGCATGTTCACCTGATTTGGGTGAAGGATGATGTCACGCACACGGGCGGTCACCGACGCCGGTGGGCGACCAAAATTAGCCCAGGGCTTTCACGGTAATTCGATGTGTGGGTGTGTCGGATAGGGAGAAAGGTGCTCTGACCTGGGAGAATCCGGTTTGCTGAGGACCGATTTTTCCGAGATCTGGAGCACCTTTCTGGTGAGTGAGTCTACGGGGTTCTATCCCATGCCTGTTGTTGACGCGGCCGGAAACGGGGTGGTTTCTCACGCGGGTGCGGTGCTGCTGGCTGATACCGCGCGGGCGCTGGGGCTGGACCGGGAGCTCTCGGCGGCGTTGGGGCCGTGGCGGCGGCCGATGGCGGTGCACGATCCGGGGAA
>NZ_JAFB01000071.1 GCF_000519205.1 Amycolatopsis taiwanensis DSM 45107
CCTCACCCTCGGCCAGCCAGCGCCGCCGCCACACATACACCGCATTCTGCGACACCCGCAGCCGTCTGGCGATCTCCGGCACCGCAACCTCCTGGGCCAGCATCTCCGCCGCCTGCAACCGAACCACCTCACGCCGGGCCCGGCCCTCGGCCGTCAGCCCACCACCATCGGGATAACGCACCCGAACCAGATACAGCACCCGACCAGCCAATGTCAGCCCGACACGCCGTGATCAAATCCTGACAATTCAACCTCTGTAGCCGAGGTTCGCCAGGCGATCAAGGAATTCGTCAAGAGCAACGCCGCGGTCCTCGCGGCCGAACGGTTCGCCTACAACAACTCGCTGGCACAGGGCCGAAAGATGACGGCTGATTTGTCAAAACTGATGCTGCGGGCCTACAACGCGGAGGCCGACAACTGCGTCCGGTCAGTTCGTGCGGGCACGGTTGCCTCGGCGAAGCAGCGACTCGACCGATCGGTCGAGTCGATCGCGAAACTCGGCAAGATGATGGAAATGCGCGTAGCTCCTGACTACCATCGCCTTCGCCTTCGCGAGATCGAGCTGACAGGCGACTACCAGATCAAGGTGCAAGAGGAACGCGAAGCTGCCAGGGCCGAGCGTGAACGGTTACGCGAGGAGCGCCGAGCCGAGGCCGAGCTACAGGCCGAACGTGAGCGACTGGATAAGGAACGCACCCACTACAACAACGTGTTGGCGAAGCTCGATCAACAGGACAAGCAAGAGCAGGCCGATGAGCTGCGTCGACGCTTGGCCGCTATCGATGACGCGATAGCGAAGAACGACTACCGCATCGCCAACATCCGAGCGGGCTACGTTTACGTCATCAGTAACATCGGTGCCTTCGGCGAGAACGTCGTGAAGATCGGAATGACTCGGCGACTCGAACCTCGAGACCGGATCGTGGAGCTCGGTGACGCCTCGGTTCCGTTCCCCTTTGATACTCACCTGCTCCATTTTTCGGAAGATGCGGTCGCGCTTGAGAACGAGCTGCACAAGACGTTCGCCGATCGTCGTCTCAACCGGGTCAACCTCCGCCGAGAGTTCTTCTTCATCACCCCGCAGGAAATTCGTGCGGCCTTGGCAGAGAAGCTCGGCAACCTACTTGAGTTCACCGACAAGCCGGAGGCATCGCAGTACTTCCAGAGCCGATCGGCGTGGCCTGACCGGATATAGAGGCGAGCCGGTTGGCGTCGACCGCCAGGCCGGCCAGGCCCCCGCCGACGATCGTGTCCGATCCACCCACCACCACAACGTGGCCGCCTGTCTCCGATGCCCAGCCGGAAAGCACGCTGTCCGCGGCCACCACAGTGGTCTCGACACCCCTTTGGGCGCACCGGTCGGTCCTGGCCGGGCAACACCCCGCCGGCGCCAGGTCCGCCCGCTGGCCCAACTCCGGCCCACCACAACCGAGGGTGAAGTCCGCAGTGGAAGGATAGGCCCCAACGCCCGCACCGCCAGATCACCGATGGGCTCGATCTGCAGGGCGCCGGCCCGGCCGGACACCGCAACCGGGGTGACGTGCGGTCGCCAAACCTGGCATCACCAACCTGAGCATGCTCGTCCTCGCCGACGGCGTCTTCTACCGCGTGGCCACCAACAACCAGCGATAATCGACACGGCCAACGGGCTAGCGACCGTCCTGCAGAACCGGAATGGACTGGCGGTCGCGCACGGCCCACGCCCAACGCATGAGGTGTTCACGCTGGTGTACGTGGAGCAAACCTGGAGCACGGGCGCGTGCTGAACCGCACGGACCGGAACCCAACTGCGGTGAACGGCAGTGTTTGACCGGCGGCTTCCCGTGGTGCTACCGGCGGCCTGCAGACTTAGAGTGAGGTCTACCTCGCTGGCAGTGAGGGGGTCAGGGGTTCGAGTCCCCTTAGCTCCACATCGTAGCGGACCCCTTTGATTCAGCCGTTGGTGCTGGTCGGAGGGGTTTTCTTGTGTCTGTGAATGATCTTGTGTGATCGTCGTGATTGTCGCATGGTTGTCCCTGGTGGGGCATTTCTGGGGCGCCGTGGTGGGGCGGGTTGCACGTGTGTGAAGGCGTTTGCGTTGGCTGCGCTGGTGTTTCCGGCATTTGCCGGCCATGTCCCATGTTCCGGCGAAGAGGGGGACAACCGGGGCGAGTGGGGGGTCGTCGGTTCCGGCGCAGGCGGTGGGTCGAGATGGGTGGCGGCGTGCCAGCGGTGTTCGAGTGCGGTGAGGAGCCGGTGTTCGAGTTCGGGGGCGACGTGACTGTAGGTCTCGATGATGCGGTTGTCGAGGCGGTGTCCGAGTCGGCGGGCTTGGGCGATCTCGGGGATGTTGTCGGCGATGAGCCAGGTTTTGTGGCTGTGGCGTAGTCCGTGAAAGGTCAGGCCGCGTCGGATGGGGTGGAGGCCGTGTCGGTTGCCGTCGACGGCGGGCCGGAACACCCGGCGGATGAACGTCGAGCGCCACGGTCAGACGCCCGAGGGAGTGGTGAACACGAATTCGAACGGATGTGTCTCCAGGTGTTCGTGCAGCAGGTCGACGAGGAACGGCGGCAGGGAGATGCACCGGGCTGCGGAGGAACTTTGGGTGGGCCGAGCCGGCGATGGTGGCTGGATTCGTGCAGCGCTCCCATCCAGGGGCCGATAGTGAGCACGGCGTGGTCGAGGTCGACGTTGCTGCGATGGAGGCCGGTGAGTTCGCCCCAGCGGCAGCCGGTCCAGGCGGCGGTAATGATCAACAGGTAGGCGATGCGGCCGCCGAGGGTTGCGGCTTGTTCGGCGATGCGGACGACCTGTTCTGGGGTGGCCCAGATTTTTTCCGGGGTGAGTGTGCGGGCACGTCGGCCGCGGCGGCGTTTGCGGACCGGGTTGGCGGGGACAGGTGTTGGTTGACCATCAAGCTTGCCGCGCATCTTGGCGAACCTCTGGCTTGGAGCCGAACGGGGGCGCGTCTGTTCTGCGTGGCGCGGATGGCTGAGGCACGATCGGGGTGTGCGGAGTCCCCGCACTTGTCCTCGCGTAAGGAGGTCTGCGAAATCCTCCTCGCATCCGGCGTGCCGACCGCGGTGCTCAACGCGGCGATCGTCATCGGCTCGGGGTCCGCCAGCTTTGAGATGCTCCGGTACCTCACCGAGCGGCTGCCCGTGATGATCACCCCCCGTTGGGTGCGCAACCGCGTCCAGCCTATCAGTGAGCTGCACACCGACACCTGCCAAGAGAAACTGTGGCGCGTGATCGAGGCGATCGGCGGCGAACACGGCCGGTACCCCTTCGCCGCCGCGGCAAGGCGGCGCGCATGACGACGACGATCGCCCTGTTCACCCGTGACCTGCGGGTGCGGGACAACCCGATGCTGGCCGCCGCTGCGCGTGGCGCCGACTACGTCATGCCGCTGTTCGTACGAGATCGGCGCATCAGTGCCGCCTTCGGCAGGGGCAAGGCCAGGTTCGTCGACGAGAGCCTGGCCGACCTGGACGAGGGTCTACGGCGGATCGGTGGCCGGCTCGTGGTATGCGACGGCGACCCGGCCGAGGAGGTCTGCCGGATCGCCGAGGATGCCCGCGTTGAGCGGGTACACGTTGCAAGCGATGTGTCTGCCTTCGCCACGGCTCGGCAGGAACGGCTACGCGCGGCCCTCGGCCGTCGCCTGTGGGTGCACCACGACGTCCACAGCGTCGTACCCCCGGGCGAAGTGGTCCCAGAGGGCAAGGACCACTTCGCGGTCTTTAGCGCCTACTACCGGCGTTGGCTTGAGGTGCGGTGGCGAGAGGCCGTCCCTGCCCCACGACGCATCTCGCTTCCACAGGGGGTGCGCTCCGGCCCTGTGCCGAGGGTGACCGGAGACGGCGGCGAGACCGCGGGCAGGCACCGTGCTTCCGCCTGGCTCGCCGCCGGTGTGCGCGACTACGCCGATCAGCACGACGCGCTCGCCGCGTACAGCACCTCCCGGCTGTCGCCGCACCTGCATCTGGGTTGCGTCTCGGCGCTGGAACTGGCCCGGTCGGCGGGCCAATCCGCAGGCGCGCGTGCGTTCATCCGACAGCTGGCTTGGCGGGACTTCTATCAGCAGGTGCTCGCGGCACGACCTGACGCGGCGCGACGGGACTACCGTCCCCACGGCGATCGCTGGCGCGACGACAGGGGGGCGCTGAGGGCCTGGCAGGAAGGCCGCACCGGTATTCCCATCGTCGACGCCGGCATGCGGCAGTTGCTGGCGGAGGGGTGGATGCACAACCGCGCCCGCCTGATCGTCGGCTCGTTCCTGACCAAGACGCTGTATCTGGACTGGCGCGCTGGCGCCGCGCACTTCTTCGCCCATTTGCTCGATGGCGACGTGGCCAACAACTGTCTCAACTGGCAGTGGGTGGCCGGCACCGGCACCGATACCCGGCCCAACCGGGTGCTCAACCCACTACGACAAGCCGAACGTTACGACTCGCACGGTGACTACGTGCGGCGATACGTGCCCGAACTCGCTCACCTGCCGGCCGAACGCATCCACCAGCCATGGCGGCTGCCAGCGCGGGAACGCCGCGGCTATCCCGCCCCGATCGTCGACCTCGCCGGGGCCCGTACCCGCTTTCTCGCTGCCCGCGCGCACTGAACGCGGGTGCCCGCCAAGAAGCCTGGCTTCCAGCTCCCGCGCGATGTCCGCTACAGAGGTTGAATGGTCAGGGTTAGGGTGGCTCGGGTTCGAGGGTGAGGCCGGTTTGGGCGAGGAAGCTGGTCAGCAGGTTCGGTCGGTATTGGATGCGTTTGAGTCGGTTGCGCACGATCGCGGCGAGGTGGTCCACGGTGGTGACGGCGAGGTTGCCCAGGCTGCGTTTGACGTGGGACCAGACGCTTTCGATCGGGTTGAGGTCGGGGGCGTAGGCGGGTAGCTGGATGACGTGCAGCCAGTCCCGGGCAGCGACCAGCTGGCGCATCGCAGTGCTGATGTGG
>NZ_JAFB01000072.1 GCF_000519205.1 Amycolatopsis taiwanensis DSM 45107
CTCGAATAATCTCAAAGAAACCCAAACAGGGTAACATAAAGAACTACTAACTTAGCTCACTAGCACACTGTTGAGTTCTCAAACAACACGCGACCTTGGCCGCATCTGAAGTTCGTGTCCCAAAGAAGGGAAGCCTCTACCGCTACTTGATTAGTAGTCTTGGTTGGCAACCCCACTCCAGGGCCGTCGCAGTACGTTACCTGGTCCGGTTCGCGGTGTCAAGTCCGCCCGACCCTGGTCCCAGTCGCCGAGGCTCTCACCCCGCCGCCCTGGTCTCCCTTGCGACGTTGACAAGATTACACGCCCTGCAACGGTCCTGAAACGGGGGGTCCCCTGAAGGTGAACGCCCAGGTCAGAGCATCGGCAGCAGCGTTCGCAGCTCGAACGGCGTAACCGCGCTCCGGTAGTTGTCCCACTCCGCCCGCTTGTTGCGCAGGAAGAAGTCGTAAACGTGCTCGCCCAGCGTCTCCGCGAGCAGTTCCGAGCGGTCCATCTCGGCGAGGGCCTCGCCGAGATTCTGCGGAAGCTCCGCGTAGCCGGCGGCCTTGCGCTCAGCATCGCTCAGCGACCAGATGTTGTCCTCGGCCGGCGGTGGCAGCTCGTAACCCTTCTCGATCCCCTTCAGGCCGGCGGCCAGCACCACCGAGTACGCCAGGTACGGGTTGCACGCCGAGTCGATCGTTCGAATCTCCACCCGGCGAGAAGACGCCTTGCCCGGTGAGTAGTTCGGCACCCGGACCAGCGCGGACCGGTTGGCCCGGCCCCAGGACACGGTCGTCGGCGCCTCTCCCCCGATGATCAGTCGCTTGTAGGAATTGACCCACTGGTTGGTGACCGCGGAGATCTCACGCGCGTGATAGAGCACGCCGGCGACGAAAGCCTTGCCCGTATCGGAAAGCTCGAAAGGCTCCTCGGGGTTGTGGAAGGCGTTGCGGTCACCTTCGAACAGAGACACGTGCGTGTGCATCCCCGAGCCCGGCTGCGACGTGAACGGCTTCGGCATGAAGGTGGCGCGCACTCCCTGCATCAGCGCGACCTCCTTGATGACGTACCGGAAGGTCATCACGTTGTCGGCCATGGTCAGCGCGTCGGCGTAGCGCAGATCGATTTCCTGCTGGCCCGGGGCACCCTCGTGGTGGCTGAACTCGACCGAGATCCCCATCGCTTCCAGGGTTTCGATCGCGTGCCGACGGAAGTGCGTCGCCGTGGCGTGGCTTGCTTGGTCGAAGTACCCGCCATTGTCGGCAGGCTCGGGTTCGCGGCCGTCGACCGGCACGTCGGACAACAGGAAGAACTCGATTTCCGGATGGACGTAGCAGGTGAAACCGGCCTCACTGGCCTTGGACAGCTGGCGCCGCAGGACATGTCGGGGATCGGCCCACGACGGCGAACCGTCGGGCATCGCGATGTCACAGAACATGCGCGCCGAGTAGTGGCCGCCGTCCGGGGTCTCCCAAGGAAGCACCTGGAACGTGGACGGATCCGGTTTGGCGACCATGTCCGACTCGTAAACCCGGGCAAAGCCTTCGATCGCCGATCCGTCGAACCCGATGCCGTCGTTGAACGCTCCTTCGAGCTCGGCCGGGGCCACCGCCACCGACTTGAGAAACCCCAGGACATCGGTGAACCACAGTCGAACGAACCGGATGTCGCGTTCTTCCAGCGTGCGCAGCACGAACTCCTGCTGGCGATCCATGGCCGCACCCTATGCGCGTCGTGTTAACACGATGTTTCGGGCCTGCGTTCCTACCCCGCGTGAGGGAATCGCGACGGACATCATCGCGGCAAGCACGCACAGCGTGCCCGCGAGATACCAGGCGAGGTTGTAGCTGCCCGTGTGGTCGCGGATCAGCCCGGCACCCACGGCCGCGAGCGAAGCGCCCACCTGGTGCGACGCGAACACCCAGCCGAAGACGATCGGCCCGCTCGGTCCGAACCGCTCCCGGCACAGGGCGACCGTGGGCGGAACCGTGGCAACCCAGTCGAGGCCGTAGAACACGATGAACGCCCACATCGGGGGCTCGGTCGTCGGCGCGAACAGGTGCGGCAGCAGCACCAGGGACACGCCGCGAAGGACGTAGTACATGCCGAGCAACCAACGAGGATCAACCCGGTCAGTCAGCCAACCCGAGAAGACCGTTCCGGCGACATCGAACAGCCCGACCACGGCGAGCAGCGACGCGGCCATGGTCGGCGGCATGCCGTGATCATGCGCGGCCGGCACGAAATGCGTGCCGACCAACCCGTTCGTCGAAGCGCCACAGATCGCGAATCCACCCGCGAGTAGCCAGAACACCCGGCTCCGTGCCGCGTCGCGCAACGCGCCCAACGCCCGGAGACCGCTTCCACGCGTCACCGCAGGCTTCGGCTCGCCCGTTTCTGCGCCTAACGCGGTCGTGCCGACATCGCTCGGATCATCGCGCAGCAAAACGACTGTGACCGGCACGACCGCGACGGCTACCCCCGCGATCACCAGCGACGCCGGGCGCCAGCCGTGGGTTGTGGCGAGGGCCGCGACGAGCGGCAGGAACACCAACTGCCCGGCTGCCCCGGCCGCGGTGAGCACCCCGCTCACCAACCCGCGGTGCCGGACGAACCACCGTCCGGTGACGGTCGCGACGAACGCCAGGGCCATCGAGCCGGTGCCCGTTCCGACCAGCACGCCCCAGCACAGCAAGAGCTGCCAACTGGCCGTCATGAAGACGGTGAAACCGCTTCCCATCGCCACCAGCAGCAGCGCACCAGTAACCACCCGGCGCATCCCGAGACGCTCCATGAGTGCCGCCGCGAACGGCGAGATCAGCCCGTAGAGCAGGAGGTTGATCGACACCGCCGCCGAGATCGTCCCGCGCGACCAGCCGAACTCGGCGTGCAGTGGATCGATGAGAACGCCTGGCGCGGCGCGGAAACCAGCGGCGCCGACAAGGGCGACGAACGCGCCGACGGCGACGAGCCAGGCCCGATGGATCTTCCTCGCTTGATTCACGAGCTCAGCTTGATTGATCTTCTCGGGTCGGACGAGTGGCCTGAACGCCAACATTTGCAAGAATCCGGCCATGTGCCGAGAGATCGTCATCGAGGAAACGCCTGGTCGCCGGCGCCGATCTTCGCGAAGGGTGTGACCGATCCGATGGAGGCGGGGAGAATCGGCGGCACGTGGCTCGCACTGAGTTCCGCCGTGGGAAGGTACGACGACTGCCGTACCTCTGAAGTCCGATGGTGCACTCTTGACGGCCATGAACGAGTCCGGCCGCGTCGAGGCCTTCAGCGACGGCGTGTTCGCCATCGCCATCACCCTGCTCATCCTGGAGATCAAGGTCCCTTCGGCAGACGAACACGGCGGCCTGTGGCGGGCGTTGGGCGCACAGTGGCCGTCGTATGCCGCCTATGTGGTGAGCTTCCTGATCATCGGCATCATGTGGGTCAACCACCACCAGCTGTTCAGCTACGTCGCACGGGTCGACCGCACGCTGATGTTCCTGAACCTGCTGTTGCTGATGGTGGTGGCCGCGGTGCCGTTTCCGACGGCGATGCTGGCCGAGTACCTGCGCGAGGACGGGGCCTCCCACGTCGCCGCGGCTGTCTACAGCCTGGTCATGGTCGTCATGGCGTATGCCTTGTAAGAGTCGGCATGGGGCGCGGTTCCCGGGTTTCGTCGGGTCGTTTCCCCATGCCGCTCTTCCGAACCGGACGTGCGACTTTCACCGCATCC
>NZ_JAFB01000073.1 GCF_000519205.1 Amycolatopsis taiwanensis DSM 45107
ACGAACCTCGTCCATTTCCTCCGGAAGCACCCGCAAAGGAGATCACAGCAACGCCCCGACCAGCCACAACGACACACCTAACAAAGCACTACTAGAGCCCTGACCTATGGGGCCGGGTTTCGGCACGCACAACGTCGGCCAGTTCGAGCGAGCCGTGTCGAATGCGACGCACAGGTTGGTGGTGTGGTGGCGGACATAGCAATGCGTCATCTGCCGGCGTGGTAGACAACTGGTCGGCCGCTGCCGCCTCCGCCACCCGCTGGTGTGGCCAGGGCACGGACCACGGCCATGCAGATCACGCCTACCGCAGTGTCGGGCGAGGGTTCGTGAGGGCGGGCATGCGCGCGCACGCCAACGCGGATGCCGTCGTCGATGAGGACTGGCGGTGCGAGCCTTCTATTCTGTCGACAGTTCGACTTCGGTGCGGGCTTGCACGTCGGAGATGGTGGCGAGTTGAGTTCGTCCGACCACGGACCACCTCCGCGCGCAGGAGTCGGGAGCCTCTGGCCCACAGCCGCCCGGGGGCACGATTCGCTAACGATCGACGCTTGTTGTCGCGATCGGGCAGCACCTTATTTCGCGTGAACTTCCCTGCGTAGGCGCGTTGACCTGGGCATCGTCCGGGTGTGGCGGGTGCGACGTGTTGGCTCGTGTCACCGGAAGGCCTGATCTTCTGTGAAACATTTTGGCCGCCGTACCGATACCCACCAGCGCTGGGTTTGTTGAGGTCGGAGGCATATCGATGGGTCGTCGCCGGGGGTTCTTTGCCGAGATGCAGTATCAGGCGGCCAAGGCGCAGAAGGAAAGAGCGAGGCAAGTCGCAGCCGCTGAACGCGAGCGGGTGCGTCTCGAAAGAGAAGTGCATCGCGCTGAAGCCGCAGCCGCCTTAGCACGCGAGCGCATGGCGCGCGCGGATGCGCAAGCGTTGGCACAGGCGGAACGCGAAGCCAAGCGTCTCCACGTCGAAGCCCAGCAGTCCAAGGTCGAGTCGCTGAACGCGAATCTGCGAGAAGAGCTCGCCGCCATCGACAGTGTGCTCGAGTCGACCCTGGCCGTCGATGACTACGTAGATCTGGAAAAGCTTCGCCGCGTGGCGCAGCATCCGGAGTTCAAGTCGCCGCACCAGGTCGTGCCGCCGCCACCTGCACCGATCGTTGCTCCGCCGGAGCCCTACTACCAGCCACCGGCTCCGCCCACCGGTATCTCGGCGGTCTTTGCCAAGAAGAAGCACGCCGCGGCGACCGCTGCCGCTCAGGCCCAGTTCGCGCAAGCGCATGAGGCCTGGCAGGCGGTGGTAGCGCAGATTCCGCAGCGGCAACTGGCCGCCACGCAGCAATACCAAGCTGCGGAGAGCGAGCGGTTGCGTAGGTTGGCCGATGACCGGCGGCGTTACGACGCCGAGTGCGACGAACGCCAGCGGGTCGTTGATGCGGAGAACGAAAGTCTCGACGATCTCATCAACCGGTTCGCGGCCTCCGAACCCGATGCAGTCGAGGAGTACGTCGGCATCGTGTTCGGCAACTCGATCTACCCTGACGTGATCGCCGCCAACAGTGATGTCGACTTCTCGTACGATGCTGATCTGCGTGAACTGTGCATCACGCTTGTCTTCCCTCCGCCTGACGCGATCCCAGCGACCAAGTCTTTCCGATACGTGCGAGCGAGCGACGAGATCGCGGAAACCAAGCTGACGCAGAAGGACTTCGCGACCAGGTATGTCAATTTGGTCAACAACATGACTCTGAGGACGGTTCACGAGGTCTGGGAGTCTGACCGTGCGGGAAAGATCGACAGCATCTCACTGGTCGGCGGTGTCAACCACGTCGATCCCGCCGTCGGCAAGGACGTGTTCGTCCGTCTCCTGGCGTTGGCCGTGAGCCGTGAGGACTTTTTGGAGATCGACTTGTCTCGCATTACTCCTTCCGAAACGCTAAAGCATCTTCGTGCTGTCGTGTCGAAGGCCCCGCATCGCCTGACCCCGATCGGCGACATGAAAGGAGTACGTAAATGAACTCCAACGCCGGTGAGAACATCCAGTGAGCGGGTTCCGCTTCGTTCCGCCCCCGGGCTGGCCGCAGCCAACGCCCGGGTGGGCGCCCCCGGCCGGGTGGCAACCGCCGCCGTCTTGGCCGCCAGCGCCTGCGGGCTGGCAGTTCTGGGTCGCTGACGCGCCGACGGACGACGGGAGGCAGGACACCGCAGAGGGGCCTGTCGACGTTCTCACGGCCGAGTCCGACCTTGACAACGCATCGCGAGAGGCCGATCGGCAAGAAGAATCCACCGCTTCGGCTCAACAGGAACTGCGGCGCATCCAACTGCAGATCGATGAGGCGCGGCAGGAACTCGTCGAACTCAATGATGCGATCCTGCTCCAACAGGTCGGCATCTACGAGTACCACCACCCGCTAGAGAACGCTGAGCAGTACAAGGAGGCGCTACAGAGGTTGAATGGTCAGGGTTAGGGTGGCTCGGGTTCGAGGGTGAGGCCGGTTTGGGCGAGGAAGCTGGTCAGCAGGTTCGGTCGGTAT
>NZ_JAFB01000074.1 GCF_000519205.1 Amycolatopsis taiwanensis DSM 45107
TGGTTGATCGTGTGTGGTGTTTCAGAGTTGTAGAGTGGATGCGTGAGCATGTTTGTGGGTAAGTCCTCGGCCTGTTAGTACCAGTCAACTCGTGAACACATTGCTGTGCTTCCATTTCTGGCCTATCAACCCGGTCGTCTTCCGGGGGCCTTACCCCACATTGGGGTGGGAGACCTCATCTTGGAACAGGCTTCCCGCTTAGATGCCTTCAGCGGTTATCCTTTCCGAACGTAGCTAACCAGCCGTGCCCCTGGCGGGACAACTGGCATACCAGAGGTTCGTCCGTCCCGGTCCTCTCGTACTAGGGACAGCCTTCCTCAAGTCTCCTGCGCGCGCGGCGGATAGGGACCGAACTGTCTCACGACGTTCTAAACCCAGCTCGCGTGCCGCTTTAATGGGCGAACAGCCCAACCCTTGGGACCTACTCCGGCCCCAGGATGCGACGAGCCGACATCGAGGTGCCAAACCATGCCGTCGATATGGACTCTTGGGCAAGATCAGCCTGTTATCCCCGGGGTACCTTTTATCCGTTGAGCGACACCCCTTCCACCAGGTGGTGCCGGATCACTAGTCCCGACTTTCGTCCCTGCTCGACCCGTCAGTCTCACAGTCAAGCTCCCTTGTGCACTTACACTCAACACCTGATTGCCAACCAGGCTGAGGGAACCTTTGGGCGCCTCCGTTACTCTTTGGGAGGCAACCGCCCCAGTTAAACTACCCACCAGGCACTGTCCCTGAACCGGATCACGGTCCGAGGTTGAGATTTCCCATCCGGTCAGAGTGGTATTTCAACAACGACTCCACCAACACTAGCGTGCCGGCTTCACAGTCTCCCACCTATCCTACACAAACCGAACCGAAAACCAATACCAAGCTATAGTAAAGGTCCCGGGGTCTTTCCGTCCTGCCGCGCGAAACGAGCATCTTTACTCGTACTGCAATTTCACCGGGCCTGTGGTTGAGACAGCCGGAAAGTCGTTACGCCATTCGTGCAGGTCGGAACTTACCCGACAAGGAATTTCGCTACCTTAGGATGGTTATAGTTACCACCGCCGTTTACTGGCGCTTAAATTCTCAGCTTCGCCCCGAAAGGCTAACCGGTCCTCTTAACGTTCCAGCACCGGGCAGGCGTCAGTCCATATACCTCGAGTTACCTCTTCGCATGGACCTGTGTTTTTAGTAAACAGTCGCTTTCCGCTGGTCTCTGCGGCCAACCCACCCCAGCCCGCAAAGGGCTTCAGGTGTTTCGGCCCCCCTTCTCCCGAAGTTACGGGGGCATTTTGCCGAGTTCCTTAACCACAGTTCACCCGAACGCCTTAGTATTCTCTACCTGACCACCTGTGTCGGTTTCGGGTACGGGCCGCACATGTTCTCGCTAGAGGCTTTTCTCGGCAGCAGAGGATCACCCTACTTCACCACAACGGCTACGCATCACGCCTCACCCTTCATGCACCACGGATTTACCTATGGTGCGGGCCACACGCTTACACCAGCAACCATCAGCTGGCGGGGCTACCTTCCTGCGTCACCCCATCACTCAACTACTACACACTCAGGCCCCACGCTCCCCAGCTTCAGATCCGAAGACCCTGACCAGTTCGGGTGGTTAGTATCATGCGCCTCGTCCTTGTCGAACATACGCGGGTACGGGAATATCAACCCGTTATCCATCGACTACGCCTGTCGGCCTCGCCTTAGGTCCCGACTCACCCTGGGCAGACAAACTTGACCCAGGAACCCTTGGTCATCCGGCGGCAGAGATTCTCACTCTGCAATCGCTACTCATGCCTGCATTCTCACTCCCACACCCTCCACCACTGGTTTCCACCGTGGCTTCCCTGGATGCAGGACGCTCCCCTACCCACCAACACCACTGCACACCACACCCGAAGGCATGATGCGGATGTATG
>NZ_JAFB01000075.1 GCF_000519205.1 Amycolatopsis taiwanensis DSM 45107
CTAGTAGTGCTTTGTTAGGTGTGTCGTTGTGGCTGGTCGGGGCGTTGCTGTGATCTCCTTTGCGGGTGCTTCCGGAGGAAATGGACGAGGTTCGTCCGGTGATCGAGGAGTTTGCTGCGCGGATGTTCGGTGGGTTCGCGCGGCGTGACCAGCGGGCGAAGGGGCAGCTGTATCTGCGCGGGCTGATGCTGGAGGGCAAGCGCAAGTCGATGCAGCCGATGGCCGAGCGGCTCGGGGTCGATCACCAGCAGTTGCAGCAGTTCGTCACCACCTCGACCTGGGATCACGTCGAGGTCCGGCGACGCCTGGCCGGGTGGGCCGGTGAGTTCGTCGATCCGGACGCACTGGTGATCGATGACACCGGGTTTCCCAAGGACGGCAAGGATTCCCCCGGTGTGGCACGGATGTACTGCGGCGCATTGGGCAAGACTGGGAACTGCCAGATCGGAGTGAGCGTGCACGCGGTCACCGACTGGGCTTCGGCTGCGATCGACTGGCGGCTGTTCCTGCCGGAGTCCTGGGATGACGAGAAAGCCGCAGACGGCAAGGCAGCAGCCGAGATCCAGTGGCGGCGGGCCCGCAGCGCGATCCCGGACGAGCTGCGGCATCGGGAGAAATGGCGGCTGGCGCTGGACATGCTCGACGAGGTCACGGGCGAGTGGGGGCTGCCGCAGCGGCCGGTGGTGGCCGACGCCGGCTACGGCGACGCCACCGAGTTCAGGCTCGGCCTGACCGAACGTGGCCTGACCTACGTGCTGGCCGTCAGCCCGACCGCGACCGCCTATCCCGCCAAGGCAGTGCCGGTGACACCGGCATGGAAGGGCAACGGCCGCCCACCACGGCCGCGCTACCCCGACCCGGCGCAGGATCTGAAGTCCCTCGTGATGGCCGCCGGGCGATCGGCGGGCCGGTACGTGGTCTGGCGACACGGATCACGCAAGTCCCCCGGCAACCCGACCGCGAGCATGCGATCACGGTTCCTCGCGCTGCGGGTCCGCCCAGCCAACCGCAACATCCCCCGCGGCATCGACGGCAGCGTGCCTGAGTGCTGGCTGCTGGCCGAGTGGCCTCCCGGCGAGCCCGAGCCCACCGACTACTGGCTCTCGACTCTGCCTGCCGACGTCCCGCTGCGGGACCTGGTTCGACTGGCCAAGATCCGCTGGCGCATCGAACACGACTACCGCGAACTCAAAGACGGCCTCGGCCTGGACCACTTCGAAGGCCGCTCCTGGCTCGGCTGGCACCGCCACGTCACCCTCACCGCGGTGGCCCAAGCCATCTGCACCCAGCTCCGACGCACCCCAAAAGCCCCTGCGCAGGCCTGACCCTCTACGCAGTCCTGCGCGAACTCCAGGCCCTGCTCGCGGTCTGGACAGGTGTCTGCCACACCTGCCGACAACCCGTCCAGACCCGAACCCCACAACAGAAACCCCAGCTCAACAGCACCTAACAAAGCGCTACTAG
>NZ_JAFB01000010.1 GCF_000519205.1 Amycolatopsis taiwanensis DSM 45107
AAGACGACCGGGTTGATAGGCCAGAAATGGAAGCACAGCAATGTGTTCACGAGTTGACTGGTACTAACAGGCCGAGGACTTACCCACAAACATGCTCACGCATCCACTCTACAACTCTGAAACACCACACACGATCAACCAAACTACTGTGTGTTGTTTCACAGAGTTTCGGTGGTGACAGCGGTGAGGGAAACGCCCGGACCCATCCCGAACCCGGAAGCTAAGCCCACCAGCGCCGATGGTACTGCACCCGAAAGAGTGTGGGAGAGTAGGACACCGCCGAACACAACTTATCGCCCGTGGGGCTCCAGGTTCATCCTGGAGCCCCACGGGTGTTTTCATGCCCGGAACCGGTTTGGTTTCGTAGCAAATCCACCTTGCTCCAACGCCGTGGCCACCAGTGGGTCCGCGACGTCCGTTGTGGACAGCCGGATCAGGCCCCCGGGGCAAGCAGCGAGTTGATGGCTTCGCGCAGTGCGGACAGCCGGCTCGACGCGGTCGAACGAGCGGCATCCAGCGCGTCGGTGCCCGGCACCGGTTCCGTCACCTCGAGGTAGGTCTTGAGCTTCGGTTCGGTACCCGACGGGCGGATCACCACCCGCACGCCCGGTCCACGCATCCGCAGCACATCGGCCTCGGGCAGGAGGTCCTCGGTGGTCACCGGAATCCCGGCGAACTCGGTTGGTGGCGTCGACCGCAGCGCGGCCAGCAACTTTGCGCGCTCACCCAGGTCGGTCACCCGCAGAGAGATCTGGTCGGTCAGATGGACGTCGTGCCGGACCGTGAGCTCGTCCAGCACGTCGAGCAGACAACGGCCGGCCGCCTTCAGCGTCGCCGCCAGGTCACAGGCCAGCACGGCCGCGGCGATCCCGTCCTTGTCCAGCACGAAATCCGGGTTCACACACAGACCGAGGGCTTCCTCATAGGCGTAGACCAAGTTCGCGCCGGCGCGGACCAGCCACTTGAAGCCCGTCAGGGTCTCCGCATACCGGGCCCCGTGCGCTGCGGCGATGCTCTCCAGCATCGACGACGACACGATCGTCGTGGCCACCAGTGGATCCGCGACGTCCGTTGTGGACAGTATGTGTTCGCCCAGCAGAACCCCGGTTTCGTCGCCGCGCAGCATTCGCCAGGCACCATCGCGATCCCGCACGCCGAGGGCACAGCGGTCGGCGTCGGGGTCGAGCGCGATCGCGAGGTCGGCGTCCATTTCGGACGCGAGGGCGAGCAGCAGGTCGGCCGCGCCGGGTTCCTCCGGGTTCGGAAACGACACCGTCGGGAAGTCCGGGTCTGGCTCGGCCTGCTCAGCGACCAGTCGGACGTCGGTGAATCCGGCCTGCGCGAGCGCCTGGGTCAGCACCTCGCCGCCCACCCCGTGCATCGGGGTCGCGGCCACCCGCAGGGCGCGTGCGGTTCCCCGCGGCAGCCCCGCCACCCGCGCCAGATAGTCGTGGAGCACTTCTTCACCGAGCGGAGTCGCACCCAGCGCCTGTGGCACCTGGCGCGCGGCGGGTGCGCTCGCGATCGCCGTCTCGATTTCCTGGTCACTCGGCGGCACGATCTGCGCCCCACTGCCGTCGTAGAGCTTGTAACCGTTGTCGGCAGGGGGATTGTGCGACGCGGTGATCTGGATTCCCGCGGCGGCACCGAGATGCCGGACGGCGAAGGCCAGCACCGGCGTCGGCAACGGGCCAGGCAGGACGCGTACGTCGAACCCCGCCGCCCGAAGGACCTCGGCGGCCGCGCTGGCGAATTCCGCCGAGCCATGCCGGGCGTCCCGCCCCACGACGACGATCCGGCCGGAGTGGCCATGTGCCGTCAGCCATGAGGCGACACCCGCAGTGGTCCGGACCACAACCGCCGGGTTCATCCCGTTCGGCCCGGCGCGCACCGGACCGCGCAGGCCCGCGGTGCCGAACTCGAGCGGTCCGCCCATCCGGTCGGTCAGGTCGGCGATCGCCGCCGGCACCCCGACCATCGCCTCGGCCAGGATCGACTCCAGTTCGGCGCGCGAGCCGGCGTCCACGTCGTCGGCGATCCACCGGAACGCCTGGTCGCGCAGTTCGGAGGTAAGCCGGCCATCGCTGTTCACGTGATCAGCTTATGCGGCAACCGCAGCGGGGAGCATGCCTGTCGGTTGGAATTGGCGCACACGCTGGTCGTTCGGTCTCGGGAAATGGTGAACATAAGCAAAATCTCAGGCCAGCACGGTTAGTGTGCGCACATGCGCGTTGTGTTCTCCAGCCTGCCGGCATATGGCCATGCTTACCCCCTCATTCCGTTGGCGCTCGCCAGTCGCGACGCCGGGCACGATGTGCTGTTCGCGACCGGTGAGTCCTTCCACCCGAACCTGAAATTGTTCGGGCTGGACGTCGTGGATGCTGGGATCGACGTGGTCCAGGCGTTTGCCGAAGCGAACGGCGGCGAGCGGCTGAAGCCCGCTGACCTGACACCCCAGCGGCAAAAAGAAATGGCCAGTGCTGTTTTGGGTGACGCGCTGCCACGCGCGTTCGTCCGGGACCTCGGGCCGGTGCTGGAGCGGGTGCGGCCGGACGTGGTCGTGTATGGGGCGGGTAACCCCGGCGCGCTCGTCGCGGCCAGGCTGGCTGGCATTCCCGGGATCTGTCAAGGTTTCGGCCTGGAGACGAGCAGCCCCATGTCCAGCGCGATAGTCAACCGGCTGACCACGTTCGCCGCGGAAGTCGGCGTCGAGTTGGCTCCCGTTGGCGGCGGTGGCGACCCTTACCTGGACATCTATCCGGAATCGTTGCAGGGCAAGGAGTTCCTCGCGAAGGTGAACCGGACTCCGATGCGACCGGTGCCGGTGAACGAGCCGGGTGAGCTGCCGGCGTCGGTGCTTTCCCGCGACCGCGGGCGGCCGCTCGCGTACCTGACACTCGGGACGGCCTTCGGCGTGATTCCGGTGTTGAAACAAGCCATTGCCGGGCTGGCGGGGCTCGATGTGGACGTGCTCGTCGCGGCCGGGCCGTCGATCGACGCGCGAGCGCTCGGCGACCTCCCGGACAACGTCGAGGTGCGGGCGTGGGTGCCGCAGGCGGACCTGCTGTCGCACGTGGACCTCGTGGTGCACCACGGCGGCAGTGGCACCACGCTGGGCGCGCTGGCCAACGGGCTGCCGCAGCTGGTGCTTCCGCAGGGCGCCGACCAGTTCGACAACGCCGAGGCCGTGGTGACGGCCGGCGCCGGGGCCCAGCTGTTCGGAGACGACCAGTCTGCCGAGCCGGTCGCAGAAACGGCGAAGCGACTGCTCGTCGACGACGGAGTACGGGCCGCCGCGCGGGCCATCGCCGCCGAGATCGCCGAGATGCCCGCGCCGGAGGACATCGCACCGAGGTTGGCCGAACTCGCGTCTCGCGCCTGAGCCTGTTCCGGAACCGCCGGAGACCCGCCGTCCGGAGGTACGGCGAGTCCTCGACCAAGCACCGAGTCAGGCGCGAGAGGCGAGGGCACGCAGCAGGGAACCCATCTGCTGGGCGGAAGCGCGCCCGGCCGCCAGCACCTCCTCGTGGTTGAGCGGCTCCCCGGTCATGCCGGCCGCCAGGTTGGTCACCAGCGAGAGGCCGAACACCTCGACCCCGGCCGCGCGGGCCGCGATGGCTTCCAGCACGGTCGACATCCCGACCAGGTCGGCGCCGAGCGTGCGCAGCATGCGGATCTCGGCCGGGGTCTCGAAGTGCGGCCCCGGCAGCCCGGCGTAGACGCCCTCTTCGAGGCTGGGGTCGACCTCGCGGGCCAGCGCGCGCAACCGGTGCGAGTACAGATCGACCAGGTCGACGAAGTTGGCGCCGGTGATCGGCGAGGTGGAGGTCATGTTCAGGTGGTCGCTGATGACCACGGGTTGTCCGACCCGGAAGCCCTCGCGCAGGCCGCCGGCGGCATTGGTGAGCAGGACGGACTTGACCCCGGCGGCCGCCGCGGTGCGCACGTTGTGCACCACGCGGGCGACGCCCCTGCCCTCGTACAGGTGCGTGCGGCCGAGCAACACGAGCGCCCGCTTGCCGTCGATGTCCACCGACCGCACGGTGCCACCGTGCCCCACGGCGGTCGGGGTCTCGAAGCCAGGCAACTCCCCGAGCGGAATCTCGGCGTCCGGGCTGCCCAGCACGTCCGCCGCGGGCCGCCAGCCGGAACCCAGCACCACCGCGATGTCGTGCCGGGCGAATCCGGTGCGTTCGGCGATGGTCGCGGCCGCGGCGGCCGCCAACTCTTGTTCACTCACGTCGTCATCTTCTCAGGAGCCGTTCCGGCTTCGACCTTGCCCGGTGCGCGGCGGTGTGCGGACCGCACGGCGAGGAAGGCGACGAGACCGATCGGGGACAGGAAGATCGTCAGCAGCAGGATGGGGCTGACGATCAGCGCGCGGATTCCGCGGTCCCGTGCCTCGAAGTACATCCACCGGCCCAGGAACAGGTCGAAGCAGATCAGGTGCGCCCAGATCGCCGTGGCGCCGTAGGGCTGGCTCAAGAACGCTTGTAGCGCCCCGAGATCGGGACGGCTCATGACCCGCCAAAACTCGGCGAAGTGCGGTAGCACGGCCCAGAAGTAGACCACGAGCGGGAGCAGGCACACCCATGGCGAGGCCATGATCCGCCGCGTCCACGACCAGCGCGGCAAGAAGATCATCAGTGCCCAGAACGGTTCCGCGAGGTAGAACGCCCAGTCGAACATCAGCGCACCACCTCGCGCGTGGCGGTTTTCGCGAGGCCGGGCTCCGGAAGCGGGACGGCATCCCGGCGAGTCAGTGTGATCAACGTGCCGCCGGCGGCGCCCACGACAAGGGCGGCCAGCACACCCAGGGTGAGCGCGTCGGGGTGGACGATGGACTGGCCGCGCAACGCCTGCCAGGTGACCAATGCGAGCAGGGCCACGTAAACGGCGGCCGCGATCGCGACCAGGCGGGTCTGCACCCGCTCGGTGCGCAGGCGCGGGAACCGGCGAGCCAACCTGCCGAGCAGCAGGGCGAACAGCGGCAGTGCCTGCAGCGCGTGCATACCGAAGAAATGCGGGATGCGCAGATCGCCGCCGGTCGTGCTCCAGCCCAGGATCGGCAGGCCCGGACCGTCGTCCGCCACGCCGACGCTGTGTGCGCCGACCACGCCCTGCGCACCGGGCTGCCCTGGACGCGGGGTCGTCATGAGAACGGCGATACCGATACCGATCAGGGCGATCACGGCGCCGAGCCGGATGGCCAGCCGGTTCGCGGCGCCGATGATCGGCGTCCGCATCAGCGGCACGGACAGCGCCAGCGTGCCGAGCCAAAGCGACCCGGCGCTGATCGCCATGATGATGTAGAGCAGTCGGTCGAAGGATGTGCCGACGTCGAAATGGCTGGGCCTGCCCCGTACGGTCTGGCCGACGATGATGACGTATTCCACGGCCAGCATCGCCACGACGCCCGCCGAGACCAGGTTGACCAGCCGTCTTCCCCTGGCCACCAGCGATGCCAGCCAGGCCCAGGTCAGGCAGTAGATGCCCATGGAAACGGCGAACTTGAACGGTTTGGCCCAGATCGGTGCCCCGATCAGGATCCGGTCGTCGAAGAGCAGCCCGCCGACGCAGACGACCGTCATCACCCCCATCAGGCCGGCGAAGAGGAGCATCGGACGATTCCAACTGGTGGTCATGGCTTGTTCCTCCGCGAGTTTGCGCGCGACTGTGTAGATAGTGGTGCTATCTGTTATGGGAAGCTAAACTATCCATACTGAGAACGTGCTGAGAAGCCACAGGGAGAAACCACGTGCGGATGGCGGAGCTGAGCCGGGAATCCGGGGTGCCGGTCGCGACGATCAAGTACTACCTGCGCGAAGGGCTGCTGCCGCCCGGCGAGCGCACGAGCCCCAACCAGGCGCGGTACAACGCGGAGCATGTCCGACGGCTGAAGTTGGTGCGCGCGCTGCTCGATGTCGGCGGCCTGTCCATCGCCGGGGTGCGCGAAGTGCTCCAGGCGATCGACGACCGGACTTCGACGCACAGCGTCCTCGGCCTCGCCCAGTACGGGCTGGCCACGTCGAAGGCGCGCGCCACCGACGAGTCACGAGACTGGGCGATGTCGCTGATCCGGCGGGTCGCCGAAGAACGGGGCTGGCCGCTCTGCAAGGACGACGTCGTGGTCGAGGCGCTCGCCGGCACGCTCTGTACGTACGCGGAACTGGGTCGTACGGACCTGCTCGACCGGATTTCCGATTACGCCGAAGTCGCCGCCCGCATGGCCGAGATCGACCTCGACCTGGTGTCCGGCCTGCCCACCATGGAGTCCATTGTGGAGGGAGCGGTGATCGGCACGGTGCTCGGCGACGCGCTGTTCACCGCGCTGCGCCGGCTGGCCCAGCAGAGCGCGTCGAGAGAGCGGTTCGGCGGGGACCAGGTCAGCCGACCGTGAACGTCGGCACCATGCGCTGGTACAGCGCGGTCCGCGCGATGTCCTCCTGCGCGGTCGGCACCGTAACGCTCACCGCCCACAGGTCGGTGCCGGACTTGACGATCTTCGCGAACGTCGTCCGGGACTGCTGCGTGCCGTTGCCGGTGACCAGCGTCCGATAGGTGATCGTGAGACCGTCGCCCTGCTCCTTCGGCAGCAGCGCCCGGTCCACCACCTCGAAGCCGTCGAGATGGCTCGGCCCGGTGCTCAGGTAGAAGTCCGGCGAGTAGGTCGAGGGGTAGTCGGCGATGTGGTCCACCGCGAGCACCTGCGCACCGTCCGGCGAAACCCATTGCACCAATGTGGACGGTGGCAGGTTGTCGCCCGACTGCGAGGTGGTGAACTTCTGCCAGTCGGCCGGCACCTCCACGGTGAACCTGGCGTCCTGCCCACGGGTGCTCGGGGCGTTGCCTTCCTGGCGCTCGAATTTGGTGGGCGGCTCCTGCGGGACCGACGGGGCCGCGTGCGACGGCGGCGTGAGCGGCGGCTGTCCCCCGATGGCCCGGGCCGCGGCGAAACCGCCGACCGCGGAAACGACGAACAGCAGGATCGCGGCACCGGTGAGCACCGCCGTGGCGGTCCTGCTCCGGCCCGGTGGCGCGGGGTCGGCCACGGGGCCGGGCGCGGGCTCGAAGGGCAGGGGACCGGGGTCGGCGGCCAGCGCGTCGCGGCTTCCCGCCAGGGTGGCCGCGACAGGAGGCTGGGCCGGGGCGGATGCCATCTCCCTGGTGTCGGTCGCCTCCGCGCGCCACCCGCTCGCCTGGCGGAACATCTCCGGCCCGAACAGCACCGACGGGGCCTGTGTGATCAGCGGGTACAGCCGCTGGCGAACCTCGCGCAGCGGCATCCGGTCCAGCGGTGCCTTGGCCATCAGCCCGGTGATCACCGGCGCGAGCGGCCCAGGGCTGGGCCGCGGGACCTCACCCTTGACGACCTTGCCGACGGTCGCCAGCGGATCCCCGTCGGCGTCGTAGGGCGGGCGGCCCTCGACGAGGTGGAACAGGGTCGCGCCGAGCCCCCACAGGTCGGCGGCCGGGGTGACCGCGCGCCCGGAGGCGACCTCGGGGGCGATGTAGGACGGTGAGCCCAGGGTCATTCCGGTCCGGGTCATCGTCGCTTCGGAGACGTTTCGCGCGATGCCGAAGTCGGTCAGCTTGATCCGACCGTCCTCGGCGACCAGCACATTGCCGGGTTTGACGTCACGGTGTGTGATCCCGGCGTCGTGGGCGGCCTCCAGCGCGGCGGCGACCGCGTCGCCCACCGCGGCGGCCTGCTCGGCGTTGAGAGGACCATGCTCACGCAGCAGCTCGGTGAGGCTGTGGGAAGGCAGCAGCTCCATGACGACGAACGGCTCGCCGTTCTCGCGAGCCACGTCGTGCAGCACGATCACGTTCGGGTGGGACAGCACCGCGATCGCGCGAGCCTCCCGCAGGGTCCGCTCGCGCAACTCGTCGGCCTGCGCGGTGGTCACCCCCGGCGGGAGCAGGATCTCCTTGACCGCCACCGGCCGGCGCAGGAACTCGTCGTAGGCGGACCAGACGGTGCCCATCGATCCCGAGCCCAGCACGGAACGCAGCCGGTAGCGCCCGGCGACGACCCGTGACTCTTCGCTAGCGGAGGACACGGACCCCATTGTGTCAAGCAGGGCCTGTGTCACATCCCCGCCCCTGTCCTTGGCCCTACCATCGCTAGGTATGACACCCCTCGTGCCAAGTCGCGGCAACCAGGGTGACCACCAGGCGAGCGCCCTTGTCCCGGCCGCGGTCGCACGCAAACTCGCGGAGGAAGCATGAGTCCGAGTGGAGCGACAACGCCTGGACACCTCGATCTCGCGGCCGAGTTCGAGCCGGGAACGCGTGCCGACTGGCAGCGGCTGGTCGCGGGGGTTCTCCGGAAGAGCGGCGCCCTGCCGGAAAATTTCGCGGGCGCGCCGGAGCACCTGCTGGCCGGCCGGACCTACGACGGGATCGACCTCCAGCCGCTGTACACCGCCGAGGACCAGGCCCCGCCGGCCGGTTTCCCCGGCGTGCCGCCGTTCGTCCGGGGCGGCCGGCCGGAAGGTTCCGTCCGCGCCGGCTGGGACCTCCGGACGCTGCACGCCGACCCGGACCCGGCCGTGACGAACCGGGCGGCGCTGGCCGACCTGTCCAACGGAGCGACCTCGCTGTGGCTGAGAATCCCGGCGGCGCACTACGCGGCGGCGCTCGACGGCGTCCACCTCGACCTTGCCCCGGTCGTGCTCGAACCGGGCGAGGACTACGAAAACGCGGCGAAGAACCTGCTCGAACTGTTCGCCGGTGTGCCCGACAGCGAGGTCTCGGGGGGAATCGGCGCGGACCCGGTCGGGTTGCGGGCGCGCACCGGTGACCGGCACGACCTCGCTCCCGCGGCGGAACTGGCCGCCCGGCTGGCGAAGCGTTATCCGAAGCTGCGCACGATCGTCGTCGACGGGCTCCCGTTCCACGAGGCAGGTGGTTCGGACGCGCAGGAACTCGGCGCGAGCGTCGCGGCGGGCGTGGCCTACCTGCGGGCGCTCACCGCCGCGGGGCTGAACGTCGATGAGGCCGCCGCCCAACTCGAATTCCGCCTCGCCGCCACCGCCGACCAGTTCCTCACCATCGCGAAGCTGCGCGCGGCCCGGCGGGTCTGGTCCCGGATCACCGAGGTGTCCGGCGGGACCGCGCACGGGATGCGCCAGCACGCCGTCACCTCCCCGGCGATGCTGACCCAGCGGGACCCGTGGGTGAACATGGTGCGTGCCACCGTCGCCTGCTTCGCGGCCGGAGTCGGCGGCGCGGACGCCGTGACCGTGTTGCCGTTCGACGCCGCGATCGGTCTCCCCGATTCGTTCTCGCGCCGCATCGCGCGCAACACCCAGTCGATCCTGCTGGAGGAGTCCCGGCTGGCCGGGGTGATCGACCCGGCCGGCGGGTCCTGGTACGTGGAGAACCTGACCGACGCGCTGGCCAACGCCGCGTGGCGGGAGTTCGTCGAGATCGAACGGCAGGGTGGTGTCGTCGCCGCGCTGGACTCCGGTTTTGTGGCGGACCGGCTGGCCGCCACCTGGGCGGCCCGCTCGGCCCGGCTCGCGACCCGCCAGGACCCGATCACCGGTGTCAGCGAGTTTCCCAACCTGGCCGAGGAACCCGTCGAACGGCCGCCCGCTCCGTCCGTTGTGGACGGTGGGCTGCCCCGCGTGCGGTATGCGCAGTCCTACGAGCGGCTGCGGGACCGTTCCGACGCGCACCTGGCTGAGCACGGTGAACGGCCGAAGATCTTCCTGGCCACCCTCGGGCCGCTCGCCGCGCACACCGCTCGCGCCACGTTCGCGTCGAACCTGTTCCAGGCCGGCGGCATCGAGCCGGTCAACCCGGGCGCGGTTGACGACGTCGTGACGGCCTTCCGCGCCAGTGGCGCGCGGATAGCGTGCCTGTGCGGCAGCGACCGGTCCTACGCCGAGCACGCCGAGCAGGTCGCGGCCGGTCTCCGGGAAGCCGGCGCGGCCGAGGTGCTGCTGGCCGGCAAGCCCGGCGAATACCCCGGAATCAACGGATTCGTTCACGCCGGCTGCGACGCGCTGGTCGTGTTGCGAGGCCTGCTCGAGACGCTGGGAGTGAAGTGATGACCATCCCGGACTTCACCGGCATCGAACTCGGCATCCCCGAACCCGGCAGTGCGGCCGGCTGGGCCGAGGCGTTGCAGGCCAGCACCGGCAAGGGGGCGGACGCGCTGGCGTGGGAAACGCCCGAGGGCATCGGCGTGAAACCGCTCTACACCGCCGACGACCTGTCCGGTTTGGACTTCCTGAACACCTACCCGGGCATCGCGCCGTTCCTGCGCGGACCATACCCGACGATGTATGTGAACCAGCCGTGGACGATCCGCCAGTACGCGGGTTTCTCCACCGCGGAGGAGTCCAACGCGTTCTACCGCCGCAACCTGGCGGCCGGGCAGAAGGGCCTGTCCGTGGCCTTCGACCTGGCCACCCACCGCGGCTACGACTCCGACCATCCGCGCGTCGCCGGTGACGTCGGCATGGCCGGGGTCGCGATCGACTCGATCTACGACATGCGGCAGTTGTTCGACGGCATACCGCTCGACGAGATGAGCGTGTCGATGACGATGAACGGCGCGGTGCTGCCCGTGCTCGCGCTCTACATCGTCGCCGCGGAAGAGCAGGGCGTCGCGCCGGAAAAGCTCGCCGGGACCATCCAGAACGACATCCTCAAGGAGTTCATGGTCCGCAACACCTACATCTACCCGCCGCGGCCGTCGATGCGGATCATCTCCGACATCTTCGCCTTCACCTCGCAGCGGATGCCGCGGTTCAACTCGATCTCGATCTCCGGCTACCACATGCAGGAGGCCGGCGCGACCGCGGACCTGGAGCTGGCCTACACGCTCGCCGACGGAGTCGAGTACCTCCGCGCGGGCTTGGACGCGGGGCTCGACATCGACAAGTTCGCGCCGCGCCTGTCGTTCTTCTGGGCCATCGGCATGAACTTCTTCATGGAGGTCGCGAAGCTGCGGGCGGCCCGGCTGCTGTGGGCCAAGCTGGTCAAGCAGTTCACACCCCGCAACGAGAAGTCGTTGTCGTTGCGTACGCACTGTCAGACCTCCGGCTGGTCACTGACCGCCCAGGACGTCTACAACAACGTCGTCCGCACCTGTGTCGAGGCGATGGCCGCGACGCAGGGGCATACGCAGTCCCTGCACACCAACGCGCTGGACGAGGCGCTCGCCCTGCCGACCGACTTCTCCGCGCGGATCGCCCGCAACACCCAGCTGCTGCTCCAGCAGGAGTCCGGCACCAACCGGGTGATCGACCCGTGGGGTGGCAGCGCGTTCGTCGAACGGCTCACCTACGACCTGGCCCGCAAGGCGTGGGGGCATATCAGTGAGGTCGAGTCGGCCGGCGGGATGGCCAGGGCGATCGACGCCGGCATCCCCAAGCTGCGTATCGAAGAGGCGGCCGCGCGTACGCAGGCGCGGATCGACTCCGGGCGGCAACCCGTGATCGGCGTCAACAAGTACCACGTCGTGGACGACCAGCAGATCGACGTGCTCAAGGTGGACAACGCCGGCGTACGCGCGCAGCAGCTCGAGAAGCTGCGTCGGCTGCGGGAGGAGCGCGACGAGGCGGCCACCCAGGACGCGTTGCGCCGGTTGACCGAGGCCGCGAGCGGTGACGGAAACCTCCTCGAGTTGGCCATCGACGCCGCTCGGGCCAAGGCCACCGTCGGCGAGATCTCGTCGGCGCTGGAGCAGGTCTGGGGCCGGCACTCGGGCCAGATTCGTACCATTTCCGGCGTGTACCGGGACGAGGTCGGGAAGGCCGGGAACGTGGACAAGGTACGCGAGCAGGTCGAGCGGTTCGCTGAGGACGAGGGTCGGCGACCGCGAATCCTCGTCGCCAAGATGGGGCAGGACGGGCACGACCGCGGCCAGAAGGTCATCGCGACCGCGTTCGCCGACCTCGGGTTCGACGTGGACGTGGGACCGCTGTTCTCCACCCCGGCGGAGGTCGCGCGCCAGGCCGTCGAGGCGGACGTGCACATCGTCGGCGTGTCCTCGCTGGCCGCCGGGCACCTCTCGCTCGTCCCCGCGCTGCGCGCGGAGCTTGCCGACCTCGGCCGGGCGGACATCATGATCGTCGTCGGCGGTGTGATCCCGCCCCAGGACCACGACGCCCTGCGCGAAGCGGGCGCGTCCGCGATCTTCGGGCCGGGCACGGTGATCGCCGACGCCGCCCTGGGCCTGCTGGACCAGCTCGCGGCGGCCGGCCAATGACCAGGCGCCCCGCCCGGAGCACACCCGCACGGCAGGTTTGAGTGGCCCGCCAGGTTGACATCGCCGAGTACGCCAAGGGTGTCCTCGCGGGCGACCGCGGCACGCTCTCGAAGGCGATCACGCTGGTCGAGTCGAGCCGCCCCGACCACCGGCAGCAGGCCCAGGAGCTGCTGGTCGAGCTGCTGCCGCGGGCCGGGGGTGCCCGCCGGGTCGGCATCACCGGGGTGCCCGGAGTCGGCAAGTCGACCTTCATCGACCAGCTGGGCACCGACCTGACCGAAGCCGGCCACCGGGTCGCGGTGCTCGCCGTCGACCCGTCGTCCACCCGGACCGGCGGCAGCATCCTCGGGGACAAGACCCGCATGGCGCGGCTGGCGGTCGATCCCGCCGCCTTCATCCGGCCCTCGCCCACCTCCGGCACGCTCGGCGGCGTGGCGCGCGCGACCCGCGAGACGATCGTGCTGATGGAGGCCGCCGGTTACGACGTCGTGCTGGTCGAGACCGTCGGGGTCGGCCAGTCCGAGGTGGCCGTGGCGAACATGGTCGACTGCTTCCTGTTCCTCACCCTGGCGCGCACCGGAGACCAGTTGCAGGGCATCAAGAAGGGCGTGCTGGAGCTCGCCGACGTGATCGCGGTGAACAAGGCCGACGGCGACCACGAGCGGGATGCCCGGCGCGCGGCGCGCGAGCTGTCCGGGGCGCTGCGGATGATCTACGGCCCGGACGCGCCGTGGACGCCGCCGGTGCTGACCTGCAGCGGACTGCACGACATCGGACTGGACACGGTGTGGCAGCAGATCGAACGGCACCGGCGCTTGCTGATCTCCTCGGGTGAGCTGGAGCGCAGGCGCAAACAGCAGCAGGTCGACTGGACCTGGGCGATGGTGCGGGACCAGTTGCTCGGCCGGCTGGCCGAACACCCGCGGGTACGCGCCCTGGTCGGCGAGGTCGAGCAGGCGGTGCGTGACGGTGAGCTCACCGCGACGCTCGCGGCGCAACGCATCCTGGACGCTTTCGGAACGTGACTTCCCGTAGTCGAACGGGCAGACTGGAACCCGGTGAGTCCAGGGAGGCGGGATTGATCAAGAAGCTGCTGGCCGGGTTGATGCTCAGTGTCGTGGTGCTGCTCGCCGTCCCCGGCATGCCGGCCTCCGCCGTGACCTCGCAGGCGACCGTGGCGCTGTCCACGTCGGTTGCACCCCTCGCGCAGCAGGCCACCGCGCCCCCGGGCCCCCGCATCGATCCGGCCGAAACGGACCGGGCCAACGCCGAGAAGACCAAGAACAAGGTCGTGATCGGCCTGATCGTCCTGGTGCTTGCGGCGATCGTGGTGGGCGGGCGCTACCTGCGCCGGAAGAAGCGCAAGGCCGCCAAGTCCTGACGCGGCCTTTCGCCAAGGGGAACCGACCCGTCACACCGGTACAGCCAAGCCGAATTCCGTAGCGCCGTTCAGCGCAGATCCACTACCGGCCATCCGGATGGAGGTAGGGGTAAGCGGACAGTGGTCACTTGCGTGCGGCAAGATTGCGTCAAACGGGTTAACTCTGAGTTCGTACGGAGGTTTGGCGTGACCGTGCTCGATTCACGGCTTCCCGATGACCGTGAAGGAAGTGCCCCAGCCGAGACGCTCGGCGCGCTGATTACAGCGGACGGGGTCAGCATGGCACCTGTGACCGACCTCGGTGCGGGCAGAGGACCCTTCTGGCTCGACGAGTGGCTGGCGGATGCCGGCAGCGACCTGGTTGCCTGGCGGCGGCACATCCACGCCAACCCGGAACTCGCCCGCAACGAGCACGCGACCACCGAGCTGATCGGCGCCGTGCTGCGCTCCGCCGGGCTCCAGCCGACCGTGCTGCCCGGTGGCACCGGGTTGATCTGCGACGTCGGCCGGGGTAACCCATGCGTGGCCCTGCGCGCCGACATCGACGCGCTGCCCTTGACCGAGTCGACCGGCCTGCCGTATTCGTCCACAGTGGACGGCGTGGCGCACTCCTGCGGCCACGACGCGCACACCGCGATCCTGCTCGGCGCCGCGTTGGCGCTGGCCTCGGCACCGGAACTGCCCGGCCGGGTCCGGCTGATCTTCCAGCCGGCCGAGGAGGTCATGCCGGGCGGGGCGCTCGACGTGATCGCCGCCGGCGGGCTGGAGGGTGTGGACCGGATCTTCGGGCTGCACTGCGACCCTCGCCTGGAGGTCGGGCGCGTCGGCTCGCGCGTGGGCGCGCTGACCTCGGCCGCCGACCTGATCGAGCTGGGGCTGACCTCGCCCGGCGGGCACACGTCGCGCCCGCACCTGACGGCCGACCTCGTGCACGCGCTCGGAGTGGTGATCACGTCGCTGCCCTCGCTGCTGTCGAGGCGGGTCGACCCGCGGTCCGGCACCGTGCTGGTGTGGGGCGCGGTGCACGCCGGCCAGGCGGCGAACGCGGTCCCGCAGGACGGTGTCCTGCGCGGGACGCTGCGGACGGCCGACCACGAGGTGTGGCAGGCGCTGGAGCCGCTGGTGTCGGCTTCGGTGGAGTCGCTGCTCGCACCCACCGGCGTCGGGTTCACCCTGGACTACCGGCGCGGCGTTCCGCCGCTCGTCGGTGACGAGGAGAGCACCGCCCTGCTGCGCGCCGGCGTCGGCGCGGCCCTCGGCGACGGCGCGCTCGTCGGCACCGAGCAGTCCTCCGGCGGCGAGGACTTCGCGTGGTATCTCGAACACGTGCCCGGATCGTTCGCCCGCCTCGGCGTCTGGTCCGGTACCGGCGAGCAGCGCGACCTCCACCGTCCCGGCTTCGACCTCGACGAGCGCGCTCTCCCGGTCGGCGTCCGGGTGCTCGTCCACACCGCCCTGGCCGCCCTCGCCTAACCCACCTCCGGCGTGTCCCCACCCCAGGCCCGCGAGTTCCCGCTTCAGGCGCGCGAGTTCCCGCTTCCGGTGTCCGAGTCCCCGCCTCAGGCGCGCGAGTTCCCGCTTCCGGTGTCCGAGTTCCGGGTTCCGGCACCTGACTTCCGGGTTCAGGCCCGCGAGTTCGCGCTTCGGGCGCTTGAGTTCCGGGTCCGGGCGCGCGTGTCCCCGCTTCGGGCGCCTGAGTTCTGGGTTCAGGCCCGCGTGTCCCCGGTTCAGGCGCGTGTGTCGTCGGCTTGGGTAGTCGAGTTCCCGGTGCGCGAGGTCCTGGGTTCAGCACTCGGCCTGTGGACAAAGCCTCGACCTTCGGCCAGCTTGTCCACAGATTTGCCCAAGTTATCCACAGATCTCGCCGTGAGCATCGAAACGTGTGCGCAGTGCGAGATTGTCGATACATGCAGTCACTACCCGAAGGTCTACACGGGGCATACTCCCGTCTCGAACTCAACCGTCTGCTGACTCCGCAAGGCGTCAAGGCGGCCGTCCGGCGCGGCTGGCTGGCTTCGTTCGCGCGAACGGTCCTGGTGGACCCGCGACGGGCCACCGAGTTCGCCACACGCGCGGCTGCTGCCCTGCTGTTCGCCGGGCCGGCGGCCGTGCTCAGCGGGCCCAGCGCACTCGTGGTGCACGGGTGCTCGGCCGCGGACACCGCGCCGGTCCACGTCCTCGTGCCTTACCACCGCAAGCCGGCTTCCCGGCCCGGCGTCATCGTTCATCACGGACGGTTCGACGAACAAGATGTGCAGGAGGTCAGTGGGCTCCGGACCCTCGCGATCGATGCGGCCCTCGTCGACGTCCTCTGCCGGGAACGCCCTCAATCCGCAATAGCCTGCGCGGACCAGGTCCTGGCCATGGTTCCGGAAGGCGCGCGGGCCGATCTCCGATCGCTGCTGGCGGAGAGAGTCCGCGCCCGAGCCGACTCGCGTGGCACCGTACGGGCACTCGCCTTACTGGAGCTGGCGACCGGACTCGCCGAATCGCCGGCGGAGAGCTGGCTGCTGTTGGGCATGGTCGACCGCGGGTTGCCGATCCCGGAGCAGCAGCTGAAAGTCCTCGACATCGCCGGTAACGAGATTTACCGGCTCGACTTCGCCTGGCCGTCGGCGATGGTCGCGGTCGAGTACGACGGTTATGCCTCGCACGAGAACCGGAAAGATCGGGATGCGGCCCGCGACGCGGACCTCAGGCGCCGGGGATGGACGGTCATCCGCGCCGACGCGAGTGATCTGACGGATCTCAGCAGAGTCGTCGCGGCCGTCCGGGCGGCGTTTCGCGCGCAGGGCCTGGCAGCGTAGTTGCATTGGCGGAAACCGGTCGTCCGTGTCCCGCTGGCCGTATGGCGTCAATCCGGAACTCGTGCGCCTGGAGCGGGAACTCGGGCGCCTGAGTCGGGAACTCATGCGCTTGAGGCGGGGACACGCGCGTCTGGACCGGGGACACAGGTGCCTGAATCCGGAACTCGCGCGCCTGGAGCGGGGACACGCGCGCTTGAGTCGGGAACTCGCGCGCCTGGAGCGGGAACTCGCGCGCTTGAGTCGGGAACTCGCGGGCCTGGGGCGGGGACACGCGGGTGGAGCGGGGTGGGTCAGGGGGCGATGCCCTGGCAGGGGCGGGTCCGCAGATCGTCGACGTAGTCCTTGGGGGCGCCGGCGGCTTCCGCGGCATCGGAGATGACACCGAGGTAGTGAGCCGACGGCAGGCCGCCTTCGTAGGCATCGAGCACGTAGAGCCAGGCCAGGACCGAGCCGTCCATGGTCTGTACGCGTAGCCGGATCTTGTTGTGCACGCCGAGCTCGCCGCCCTCCCAGCGGTCGAGGCCGGCTTCGTCGAGCGGGGTGACGTCGTAGAGCACCACGAACACCCGCGACCCCGGGTCCTCGACGATCGTGGCGAGTGCGCCTTCCCAGCCGATGTCCTCGCCACCGAAGGTCAGCCGCCAGCCCTCCAGCCACCCGGTACCCGCCATCGGCGAGTGCGGGGCGCGCTCCATCATCTGCGTGGGCTCCATGTTGGACCCATAGGCGGCATACAAGGGCACGGGCACAGCCTAGCGACCGGCGGGCCGGAAGGCCGTCTTAAGGTGGTCGGTGAGTGACGGAAGAGGAGCGCCAGTGACCAAGATCGTGATCATGGGTGGGGGACCGGCTGGTTATGAGGCGGCGTTGGTGGCCGCGCAACACGCCGCCGACGTCACCGTGATCGAACGGCACGGGCTCGGCGGTGCATGCGTGCTCTCTGACTGCGTGCCATCAAAGACATTCATCGCCTCATCCGGGGCCAGAGCGGCCATGCACGGGCTCGCCGAGCTGGGGATCGTCCTCGACAAGGGGGAGGTCGGCGTCGATCTGCCGACGGTCAACGGCCGGGTCAAGGGACTCGCGGTGGCGCAGTCGGCGGACATCCGGGCCCGCGTGCAACGCGAGGGTGTGCGGGTGATCATCGGTGAGGCCCGGTTCTGTGACGAGGAACCCGGCCTCGCCACCCACAAGGTCGCCGTGACGCCGAGTTCGGGAGACCCGTTCGTGCTGGACGCCGATGTGGTGCTCGTCGCCACGGGCGCGACTCCCCGCGTGCTGCCCGGAGCCGTTCCCGACGGGGAGCGGATTCTCGACTGGCGCCAGCTATACGACCTGCCGGAACTGCCCGAGCATCTGGCCGTGATCGGCTCGGGCGTCACCGGCGCCGAGTTCGCGTCCGCCTATACCGAGATGGGGGTCAAGGTCACCCTGGTCTCCAGCCGCGACCGGGTCCTGCCGCACGAGGATGCCGACGCGGCCGCGGTGCTGGAAGAGGTCTTCGCCCAGCGGGGGACGTCGGTGGCCAAGCATGCCCGGGCGGAACGGGTCGAGCGCACCGAAAAGGGTGTCGCCGTGAAGCTCACCGACGGCCGGATCATCGAGGCCAGTCACGCGTTGATGACCGTCGGGTCGGTCCCCAACACCGCCGACATCGGCCTGGAGAAGGTGGGGATCGAGCCCGGGCCGGGCGGGTTCATCGCGGTGGACCGGGTCTCGCGCACCAGCGTGCCCGGGGTGTACGCCGCGGGCGACTGCACCGGGGTGCTCATGCTCGCGTCGGTGGCCAGTATGCAGGGCCGTATCGCGATGTGGCACGCGCTCGGTGAAGGCGTCGCGCCGATCAAGCTCAAGACGGTGGCCGCGAACGTGTTCACGCACCCCGAGATCGCCACCGTCGGCATCAGCCAGCAGGCGATCGACTCCGGCGAGGTGCCCGCACGCACGATCATGCTGCCGTTGGCCACCAACGCCCGCGCCAAGATGGAAGGGCTGCGTCACGGCTTCGTGAAACTCTTCTGCCGCCCGGCCACCGGAGTGGTGGTCGGTGGTGTCGTGGTGGCTCCCACGGCGAGCGAGTTGATCCTGCCGATCGCGCTCGCCGTGCAGAACCAGCTGACCGTCGACCACCTGGCGCTGACCTTCTCGGTTTATCCGTCGTTGTCGGGTTCCATCACGGAGGCGGGCCGCCAGCTCATGCGCCACGACGACCTGGTGGATTGAGCGCGGCATTCTCACCTGACTGCCGGGCAACCGGCCCGGGCCGCGGCGCGTGTTCCGGGCATGAGGTTCATTGCGGTGTTGCTCGGTCTCGTTCTGCTGGCGGGGTGTTCGGCGCCGGCACCTTCCGCGCCGGCGCCGCCCACCCCGCCTGGCAGCGTGGCTGCCGAGTCGTCGCAGCCGGCCGGCCTCGCGCACTCGGTACCCACCGTCCTCGACATTCCCAAGATCGAGGTGCATTCGACGCTCGTCCAACTCGGCCTCAACTCCGACGACACGATCGAGGTCCCGCCGGTGAGCACACCGTTGCAGGCCGGCTGGTACTCCTACAGCCCGACGCCGGGAGAGATCGGTCCGGCGATCATTCTCGGTCACGTGGACGGTGGTGGGCAGAAAGGAATCTTCTACCGGTTGAAGGAACTCCTCCCCGGCGACCAGATCTCGGTGTCCAGACAGGACGGCTCGACCGCACGGTTCGCGGTGACCAAAGTGGACCAGATCAGCAAGTCCGAATTTTCGGCCGACGACGTCTACGGTGACACCGCCGCTCCGGAGTTGCGCCTCATCACCTGTGGCGGCAGCTTCGACCGTGCGGCGCACAGCTACCGCGACAACATCATCGTCTACGCCGCTCTCGTTGGTTGATCGGCGGATCCTGCCCGGCCGAGCCTGGAATCCGAGTTTCTGTCGGTGCCTGGTGTCACACTGTGGCCCGTCCCATAGATCCGACTGAAGACAGGGGTTCGAGATGGTCTTCCGTGACACCCCATGGCCGGAAGGCACGCCGTGCTGGGTCGACGCGATGGTTCCGGATGTTCAGCGTGCCAAGGCTTTCTACAGTGCGTTACTGGGCTGGCGGCTGGACGATCAGGGGTCGGAGTTCGCGCATTACCAGATAGCCAAGGTGGATGGCCGCAGCGTGGCCGCGATCAGCCCGAAGCCGTCGGAAACGGCTGAAATGCCCGCGGTGTGGACCACCTATCTCGCCGTGACCGATGTGGACAAGATGGCGGCGAAGGTCACCGAGGCGGGCGGCCAGTTGCTGATGCCGCCCGACGACGTGGGCAACAAGGGCCGGGTGGCGATCGCGGCGGACCCGTCGGGTGCGGTGTTCGGCCTGTGGCAGGCCGGGGAGATCACCGGAGTCCGGATCTCCGACGTGCCGGGCGCGCTGGTCTGGAACGAGTGCATGACCTCCGATTTCGAGGGCGGGAAGGCGTTCTACGCCGAGGTGTTCGGCTATCACGTGGAAGATATGTCGAGTGCAGAGTTCTCCTACGCAACGCTGAAGCTGAACGACCGGCCCAGCTGTGGTCTGGGCGCGCTGCCCGCGGAGGTGCCCTCGCACTGGTCCGTCTACTTCGGAGTTTCCGATACGGACTCGGCGGTCGCCAAAATCCGCGAGTTGGGCGGCACGCTCAACGGTGAGCCGCACGATTCTCCGTACGGGCGAATGGCGGAGGTCGCCGATGACCAGGGTGTGCCGTTCAACATTATTTCGGTGCACGGCGGCTGAAGCCTCTCCGGGAGAAATTCACGAAGGTGCGGGCAACCGGACCGCCTCCTCTGGTGTGTTCAAGGCGAAGGAAACCATCTGAGGAGGTTGCGCGATGCGCGCGAGATTTGTCGTGGCGGGAGCAGGATTGCTGGCGCTGGGGACAAGCCTGTTGTTGACCACGCCGGCAGCCGGTGCGGCTGCTCCGGCTCCGCCTGCCCCGGCGGAGTCGGTGACGTCGGCACCGGCCACGCCCGTGCCGACTAGGTCTTCCCCGGCCGCGCCTGTGCCGACTACGTCTGCCCCGGCCAAGAATGGCTCCGGCGACACCGAATGCGCCACGGCAAGCGTCGTCCCGTCGCCTGTGCCATCGGCCACGACCAAGCCGGACACGGAGCCGCCGGTGAGGTCGAAGCCCTGCACCATCCAACTCTCGCCCTCGTCGGGCAAGCCTCAGGTGACCATCAAGCCGAAGGGCGCGCCCGAGACGGGCGACGGCTCGACCGCGACGAGCTGAGGCGGTAATGGAGGAAGGGGNGTTTGCTCCAAAACCCCTTCCTCCATGGACCGGTGGCGGTTGCTACCCCAGTCGGACGCCTTTTGCCGGCGTGCACGTCCACTGCCCGTCGGGGCAGCTGGTGAATGGCCATCGGATTTTCCCGGAGAATCTTGGAAACACGGGCAACTGAAGCGCCTCTTCGGGTGTGTTCCTGGCGCGGGGGAAACACACTCAAGGAGGAGCGCGATGCGCAGGAATATCGTCGCCGTGGGGGCAGGACTGCTCGCCCTGGGCACCACTCTGTTGATCACACCGGTGGCCAGCGCGACGGCCCCGCCGCCGACACTTCGCGTCAGTTCGGACACCGTGCTGGCCGGACAGACGGTGGAGTTCCACGGCACCTGTTACGGAAAAGCATCGGAACTGACTTCGCCGGGGCTTGCCGCTCCGGTTGCCCTTGAAGCCACGGGATCGCCGGACTACGTCGGTCGCGGCCGCGCGGGTAACCGGCCGGGCCACTTCACGGCAAGCTTCGAGTGCTCGGCTTCCTCGAGCCTGCCGGCCGCAAGCGGCACTGCGACCGTGGAATTCACCGTGGTGTGCTCGGCGCCGTCGCCGACGACCACAACCAAGCCGCCGCACACGACGTCGACGAGTGAGCCCACGGCCAGCCCGACCACAGAGCCCCCTACGGCGACCACGTCGAACCCTACGGTCGCCCCAGCCGGCTTGACGAGTTGCAGTCCCGCGGGGACAACTGCGCCACACCGGCCTCAGGTGACCGTCAAGCCGAAGGGCGCGCCCGAGACGGGCGACGGCTCGACCGCGACGAGCTGAGGCGGTAATGGAGGAAGGGGTGTTTGCTCCAAAACCCCTTCCTCCATGGACCGGGGCGGTTACTCCACCCAGTCGAAGGTCTTGGTGACGGCCTTCTTCCAGTTGCGGTACTGGGTTTCCCGGGTCTCCTCGGCCATGTTGGGGGTCCATTCCTTGTCCTGGGCCCAGTTGGTGCGGATGTCCTCTTCGCTGGCCCAGAACCCGACGGCGAGCCCGGCGGCGTAGGCGGCGCCGAGGGCGGTCGTTTCGTTGACCACCGGCCGGATTACCGGCACGCCGAGAATGTCGGCCTGGAATTGCATCAGCAGTTCGTTGACGACCATGCCGCCGTCTACCTTGAGCGACTTGAGGGGAACGCCGGAGTCGGCGTTCATCGCTTCGATCACTTCGCGGGTTTGGAAGGCGGTGGCTTCCAGGACGGCGCGGGCGAGGTGGCCTTTGTTGACGTATCGGGTGAGGCCGACGATGGCGCCGCGTGCGTCGGAACGCCAGTAGGGGGCGAACAAGCCCGAGAAGGCGGGTACGAAGTAGGCGCCGCCATTGTCCTCGACAGTGCGTGCGTGCTCCTCGATCTCGGCCGCGGTCGAGATCATGCCCAAGTTGTCCCGCAGCCACTGCACCAGCGAACCGGTGACCGCGATGGAACCCTCCAGCGCATACACCGTGTCGTTGGAGCCGATCTTGTAACAGACGGTGGTGAGCAACCCGTTGTCTGACAGAACCTTTTCGGTGCCGGTGTTGAGGAGCACGAAGTTCCCGGTGCCGTAAGTGTTCTTGGCCTCGCCGACGGACAGACATGCCTGCCCGAAGGTGGCGGCCTGCTGGTCACCGAGGATGCCCGCGATCGGCACTCCCGCCAGCACACCCCGCTCACGGACCCGCCCGTACTCTTCGGAAGACGACCGGATCTCCGGCAGCATCGACAACGGAACGCCGAGATCCGCGGCGATTTCGGGGTCCCAGGACAGCGTGTCCAGGTCCATCAGCAAGGTGCGTGAGGCATTCGTCGGGTCGGTGACGTGTACCCCGCCATCGGGTCCACCGGTCATGTTCCACAGCAGCCAGGTATCCATGTTGCCGAACAGCAGGTCGCCGGCTTCGGCTCTGGCCCGGACGCCGTCCACGTTGTCCAGGATCCACTTGATCTTCGGCCCGGAGAAGTAGGTGGCCAGCGGCAGACCGGTCTTGGCCCGGTAACGCTCCTGACCGCCGCCCAGCGCCCCCAGTTCATCGACGATCTTGTCGGTTCGGGTGTCCTGCCAGACGATCGCGTTGTACACCGGCTTGCCGGTGTTGCGATCCCACACCACAGTCGTCTCACGCTGGTTGGTGATGCCGACCGCGGCGATGTCACCCACCTGCAGATCGGCCTTCGCCAACGCACCCGCCGTCACGGCCCGGGCGTTTTCCCAGATCTCCTCGGGGTTGTGTTCGACCCAGCCCGCCTGCGGGAAGATCTGTTCGTGTTCCTTCTGGTCCACGGCGACGGCCCGGCCGGAATGATCGAAGATCATCGCCCGGGTCGAGGTCGTGCCCTGGTCGATGGCGGCGATGTAGGGCATGTTGTCTCCGATCTCAGCTCAAGTTGGAAACGGCCAGGTAGAGCAGTGCAGCGAGCATGCCGCCGATGAGCGGTCCAAGGACCGGAACCCAGGAATATCCCCAGTTCGGGTTGCCCTTTCCCCTGATCGGCAGCACGAACGCGTAGGCGATGCGGGGGCCCAGGTCACGCGCCGGGTTGATGGCGTAGCCGGTCGGCCCGCCCAGTGAGATGCCGATGACGAGCACGACGAAGGCCACCCCGGCGTACCCGAGCGCCGAGTTGCCGAAGTTGGGCGTGCCATCGGAGGCCAGCTTCGTGGTCGGGCTGAGCAGGATCCAACCGACCAGGACAAGGGTGCCGATGATCTCGGTGACCAGGTTCCACACCTTGTTCGAGATCTGCGGAGCGGTGGAGAAGATGCCGAGCGTGTTCTGCGGTTCCGGATGGTCGTCGAACTGCAGTTTGTAGGTCGCCCAGCACAGGACGGCGCCGAGGATGGCGCCCACCAGCTGACCCGCCATGTACACCGGAACCTGGCTCCATGACGTCTTTCCGGCGATCGCCAGCCCCAGGGTGACCGCCGGGTTCAGGTGCGCGCCGCTGGGCGCCGCGACGCTCGCGCCGGCGAACACGCCGAAGGCCCAGCCGAAGGTGATGAACAGGGTTCCGGCGTTGTGCCCGTTGGTTTTCTTCAGAACGTGGTTAGCCACAACTCCGTTGCCGAGAAGGATCAGCACCGCGGTGCCGAGTAGTTCCCAGATGAAGATGCCACCCGAACTCATTCCACCCCTTCCCTCAGTACCTACACAGGGGGATCAGCACGGCGCGACCCGGCGCCGTTGCCGTCCACGATCAGCTGCACGCTACTGGGTGGTAGCGATCATTCCAAGACCGTTCGGGACAATGGTGTTGGACAAGCGCGCCGAGAAACCATCGGTGACATCAGCCGTGTCATGCTGGTGACGTGGTGCGTCCGCCCGCAGATGGAGGGAGCCGGGAGTGAACGAGGCAAAGCTGGGGCCGGCCGAGCGGGAGATTGCCTGGGGGCGTTTGGGGGAAGAGTCGTTCGATGTCGTAGTCGTGGGCGGTGGCGTGGTCGGTGCCGGGGTGGCGCTGGACGCGGTGACCCGCGGGTTACGGGTCGCGCTGGTGGAGGCGCGGGATGTGGCCTCGGGGACGTCGAGCCGGTCGAGCAAGCTGTTTCATGGCGGGTTGCGCTATTTGGAGCAGCTGGAGTTCGGGTTGGTCCGGGAGGCGTTGCGGGAGCGGGAGTTGATGCTCACGAGGTTGGCGCCACACCTGGTGAAGCCGGTGAGTTTCTTGTATCCGTTGAAGCACCGGCTGTGGGAGCGGCCCTACACCGCGGCCGGGTTGGTGTTGTACGACACGATGGGTGGCGCCCGCTCGGTACCCGGGCAGAAGCACGTGACGCGGGCAGGGGCGTTGCGGATGGCGCCGGCGCTCAAACGAGACGCACTGATCGGGGGGATCCGCTACTTCGACGCGCAGTCCGATGACGCCCGCCACACCCTGACGGTGGCGCGCACCGCAGCGCATTACGGCGCGGTGGTGCGCATGTCGACGCAGGTGGTGGAGTTCCTACGGGAGGCGGACCGGGTCTGCGGAGTCCGGGTCCGCGACGTCGAAGACGGCCGGGAGACCGAGATCCACGGGGACGTGGTGATCAACTGCACCGGCGTGTGGACCGACGAGCTGCAGCGCCTGTCCGGCAGCCGGGGCCGGTTCCGGGTCCGGTCCAGCAAGGGTGTGCATATCGTGGTGCCGCGAGACCGGATCGTCTCCGAGACCGGCATCATCCTCCGCACCGAGAAGTCGGTGCTGTTCGTGATCCCGTGGCGCAACCACTGGATCGTGGGCACGACCGACACCGACTGGCAGCTCGACCTCGCTCACCCCGCCGCGACCCGCGCCGACATCGACTACCTGTTGGATCATGTGAACACGGTGCTGGCCACGCCCTTGACCCACGACGACATCGAAGGCGTGTATGCCGGGCTCCGCCCGTTGCTGGCCGGGGAGAGTGAGGAGACCTCGAAGCTGTCGCGTGAACACGCGGTAGCGCGGGTGGCGCCGGGATTCGTAGCGATCGCGGGCGGCAAGTACACCACGTATCGGGTGATGGCCGCCGATGCGGTCAACGCCGCCGGAGCGGATCTGCCCGGGCGACTGCAACCGTCCATCACCGATCAGGTACCCCTCCTCGGCGCCGACGGCTACCACGCACTGGTCAACCAGGCGGACCACCTGGGCGCCCAGGTCGGGCTGCACCCCTACCGGGTGCGGCACCTGCTCGACCGTTACGGCTCCCTCATCCACGAACTGTTCGCCCTCGCCACCGACCGTCCAGAGCTGCTCCGCCCGATCGAGCACGCCCCCGACTATCTCGCGGTGGAAGCCGTCTATGCCGCCAGCCACGAAGGTGCGCTCCACCTTGAGGACGTGCTGGCTCGCCGCACCCGCATCTCGATCGAATACCCGCACCGCGGGGTGGACTGTGCCGAGCAGGTGGCTCAGCTCATCGGGCACGTCCTCGGCTGGACCCCCGAGACGATCGCCCACGAGGTCCAGCTCTACACCGCCCGCGTCACAGCCGAACGCGACTCCCAAACCCAACCCAACGACGAAGCCGCCGACGCTCGCCGAACCACTGCCCCCGAACCCCGTCCCCGGCTCACGCAACCCATCGGGTAACGGCGGCCGGAGTTCGAAACCGGCGCTGAAGATCACACCGGGCGGCTCAGCTCCGACTCGCTTTCCTGTGGGACGGACAACACCTCTTCGGCGGTGTTTTCGTGAATGACGACCGTGTCGCCGGAAAGCAGGGTTTTGCAGGCGATGCGGTTTCCCACCGGGTGCGATATCGGCGCGATCAGCAACACCCGTTCCGCGTGATCCGGATCGGGCCGGCTTTCGCGGGCAAGTTGTTCGTATGTTTCCCCGTAGGACACAAACCCGTCATCCGCCGGAAAGATCGTCTCCACCGAACGCGGCAACGCGATATCCACCTCGGAGGCGGAGGAGCCGTTGTGTTCGGGCAGGAGCGGGCCCTCTAGGTCCGCGGAAAAGACGTGATCAGGAGCGAGGTCGTCCAGTACATCGGTCGATTCGAGGTGTACGACCCGCGCGCCACGCAGTTGGGCGGCGATCTGTAACAGAATTCTTTCCGGCACGTTTCCGCCGATTATCGCGACCGACCGGCCCGGCGTGACACCTTCCGTTTTCAGCATGTCATGCAGGTGTCTCAGCTTTTCATAGGCCGCGCGATAGGTCATCGACCGGCGATCGTGGGCAAAAGCCATTCTGTCGCCGCCGTCACACAGCACGTCGAGCATGCGGGTCAGGAAGATGCTGGCCTCGCCCACGTTTCCCCCTCTTCGGCGCTGAATCAGGTACCTGAACCCAGGTCATCACAAGTCCGGGTCAGGTGCGAGGAATTGTGTCCGCTGGCACAAGCTTATTCAGTCACACGAAGGCAGCGAAGAAGTTTGCGTCCATCGGATGACACGAAGGTGCCGACGAACCGGAAACCGCAACGCCGTGCAACCGCCGCGGAAGCCAGGTTGCCCTCGTGGTACAGGTAGGCGATCTCGTGTAACCCGAGCGTGTCAAACCCGAAACGCAACGCTGCGGTGAGTGCGGTGACGGCGACGCCACGGCGCCGCGCCGCGGGATGCACCCACAGCGCCGCCTCCGCCGTCCCGGCGCGCAGGTCGAGATCCTTCAGCCCGACTTCCCCCAGCAGGCGGTCGACGCGGGCTTCCGCGATGGCCCATGAGCACCGCACTCCGCGAGCCCACTCGGCTGCTCTCCGCGCGATATAGCGGTCCGCGTCGGAGAAGTCGAGAAGGCGGTAATTGAGCACGTAACGCCGATGGTCGTCGTCGGCGAAGGCCTCGATCAACGCCGGCCGGTCTGCCTTGTGAAACTGGCGTAGCCGGTAGTCGCCCGCGTCGATCGCGACCGGCTCCATCAGCGCTTCCGGCCCGCCACCAGGAGCACGATCATGGGCAGCAGGAAAACCAGCCACATCCCGCGGGCCACCGTGAAGAACAGCACGAGCGCGATGAGCCCGGCGATCGGCACCAGGCCGGGGCCGAACCGGGCCATCGGCATCGACCGGACCGGCGCGGGCCGGGCACCGGTGGTCAGCACGCTGGGATGCGGCGCGGGCAGATCCGCGAACAGGGGCATCAGTTCGCCCCGGGTCCTGGCGGCGGTGACCTTCGCCGACCGCGTGCCGTACTCGTCGAGATCCAGCCGCCCGGTTCGGACGTGTTCGGACAGCGCGTTGATCGCCTCGTCGCGCTCATCGTCGCTGAGCCGCATTTCCGCGCTCACGAAGGTGATTCTACGACTGATCGCGTTCGCCGAGCCGGCGTCGACCGTCACGGCGGCCCTGCCGGCCCCGTTCCCAGTCGCTGCCCCACAGGGACCGGCCGACCGCGGCGGTGGCGAGCGGCAGCGCGATGAGGTACCAGAAGCCGGTGGTCACGCCCACGAGCACGGCGCCCACGAACAGCAGCGGGATCACCGCGGCGACGAGACGCTGGCCCAGCGGCCGGTCCGCCCAGGTCGCCGGCGCCTTCGTCACGGCAGGCTGGGCCACCGTCGCCCACGACGCCGCGAACTTCGGGTGCGGCTCGGGCAGGTCGACGAACAGCGCGGTCAGTTCGGCCCGGGTCTTCGCGGTGGCGACCCTGGCGGACCGGTCACCGTACTCGTCCACGGTCAAGCGGCCGGCGCCCATGTGCTCGCCCAGTGCCTGCAACGCCTGCTCACGCTCGGTGTCGCCGATCCGGACATCCGGATTCTCGTTCACGCCCAGATATTAGTCCGTTTCACGTGGCCGAGACGTGGACGCCGTCAGTCCTTGATTTCCAGCAGGGCCGACCCCTGGGTGACGGCCGCGCCCACCGCCACGGCAAGACCGGCGACGGTGCCGGATTTGTGTGCCGTCACGGGGTTTTCCATCTTCATGGCCTCCAGGACGACCACCAGATCGCCGGCCTCGACCTGCTGGCCTTCCTCGACCGCGATCTTGACGATGGTGCCCTGCATCGGCGCCGTGACCGTGTCGCCACCGACCGCGGTCTTGGGACCACCGGCACGCTTGCGTGGCTTGGTCTTCGTGGCGCCGCCGGTTCCGCCGTTACCGCCGCCGATCGCGAGGTTCCCGGGTAGCGAGACCTCCAGCCTTCGCCCGCCGACCTCCACGACCACGGTCTGCCGCGGCTCGGCCTCTTCGGCCGCGTCCGCGGGGTTTGCCGGGCCTTCGAAGGCCGGAATGGTGTTGTCGAATTCCGTTTCGATCCACCGGGTGTGGACACTGAACGTTTCGGCGAACGCGGGGTCGCGCACGATCGTGCGGTGGAACGGCACCACGGTGGCCATCCCCTCGACCACCAGTTCGTCGAGCGCGCGGCGGCTGCGTTCCAGCGCCTGCTGCCGGTCCGCGCCGGTGACGATCAGCTTGGCCAGCATGGAGTCGAACTGGCCGCCGATCACGCTGCCGGTCTCCACGCCGGAATCCACCCGGACGCCCGGCCCGGTGGGCAGCACGAGTTTCGTCACCGTCCCCGGCGCGGGCAGGAAGTTGCGCCCCGCGTCCTCGCCGTTGATGCGGAACTCGATGGCGTGCCCGCGCGGTTCGGGGTCCTCGGTGAACGGGAGCTTCTCCCCGCGGGCGATCCGGAACATCTCGCGGACCAGGTCGATCCCGGTGGTCTCCTCGGACACCGGATGCTCGACCTGCAGCCGGGTGTTGACCTCCAGGAAGGAGATCGTGCCGTCGAGACCCACGAGGTATTCGACCGTTCCGGCGCCCGAATAGCCGGCTTCGCGGCAGATCGCCTTGGCGGAGGAGTGAATCGTCCGGCGCTGCTCGTCGGTCAGGAACGGCGCCGGGGCCTCCTCGACGAGCTTCTGGTGACGGCGCTGCAACGAGCAGTCCCGGGTACCGACGACGACCACCGTGCCGTGCTTGTCGGCCAGCACCTGCGCTTCGACGTGCCGCGGCTTGTCGAGATACCGCTCGACGAAGCATTCGCCGCGCCCGAACGCGGAAACGGCCTCACGGGTCGCGGACTCGAACAGTTCTGGGATCTCGTCCAGGGTGCGGGCCACCTTGAGGCCACGCCCGCCGCCGCCGAACGCGGCCTTGATCGCCACCGGCAACCCGTGTTCCTTGGCGAAGGCGATGACTTCGTCGGCGTCGGCCGCAGGGTTCGCGGTGCCCGGCACCAGCGGCGCGCCGGCCTTCATCGCGATGTGCCGTGCCGTCACCTTGTCACCGAGGTCGCGGATGGCCTGCGGGCTGGGACCTATCCAGGTGAGCCCGGCGTCGATCACGGCCTGCGCGAAGTCCGCGTTCTCGGACAGGAAACCGTAGCCGGGATGGACCGAGTCGGCACCCGAGCGCTTGGCGATGTCGATGAGCTTGTCGATGACGAGATAACTCTCCGCGGCGGTGGTGCCACCGAGCGCGAAGGCTTCGTCGGCAAGGCGAACATGCGGGGCGTCGCGGTCGGGATCCGCGTACACGGCGACGCTGGCCAGCCCGGCGTCCTTCGCAGCTCGGATCACCCGTACGGCGATTTCACCGCGGTTGGCGATCAGGATCTTTGTGACCGGTCCGCCCTGGCTGGCTTGGTCGGGCACGCCCGCACCTCCTGTGGTTTTGCACGGCTTCCCGCAGTTTACGGCGCGGTAGTCGTGGTGAGTTGCGACGCACGTCACCCCTACTTGACGCCGCAAGCCGTTGGAGCCGTTGGCTCGGGAACGTTATGGAGCAAGGTGGATTTACTACGGAACATCCGTAGCAAATCCACCTTGCTCCAAAAGAAGAATCGATTCAGGGGCGCCAGGGGTTGACAACGCTGACGCCGACACTCCCGCGCAGACCGTCGGCTCAAGCGGCCTCGATGGCCACCACGCTGCATCGCGTGTTCACCGTGCAGCAACAACTCGCCGAAGCCCTTCAACGGGCCTACCCGGAGCAAATCGACGCGCTCGACGCAGCGGCTCTCGTCGGCGCCGTCACCGGAGCGATCCTCGCTGCCGGTCACACCGCCGCCGCCACCGGTCAGCCGCTCGCCGGTGCGATAGAACGGGTCCTCGACACAGCCACCAGAGCAGGGCAGCTGACCAGGGACGACTGAAACGCGGCCTGTTCAGCCGGTTCGTGAGACGACCGATTCAGGAGCGCCAGAGGTTGACCACGCTGACGCCGACCTCGGCGAGGAGGCGGCGGGTCAGGGGCAGGCTGATCCCGATGACGCTCGACGGGTCGCCGTCGATGCCTTCCACGAACCAGCCGCCCAAGCCGTCCAAGGTGAAGCCCCCCGCGACGTTGAGCGGTTCGCCGGTCGCTACGTAGGCGTCCAGCTCCGCGGGCGTCGGATCGGCGAACCGGACCGTGGTGGATTGGGTGCCGGCGGCCTGCCGCGTGCGGCGGCCGGCTTCCAACCGCAGCACGGCGTGGCCGGTGAGCAACTCGCCGGTCCCGCCGGCCAGCTGCGTCCACCGCTTGCGGGCCACCTCGGCCTCACCCGGCTTGCCGACCAGTTCGCCGCCTGCCCACAGCATCGAGTCGCAGCCGACCACCACCGCGTCCGGGTCGGCGACCTCGTCCGCGACCGCTTCCGCCTTCGCCAGCGCCAGCGCCGCCACCAGTTCCGCGGGCGAGGGATCGGTGAGCGAAGCGGCGACGGCGTCCTCGTCGACACCGGAGACCACCACGGTCGGTTCGATCCCAGCTGCGCGCAGCACGTTCAGGCGGGCGGGGGAGGCGGAAGCGAGCACGAAACGCACGAGCGGCAGCGTATCGCGAGCCGGCGAGCTGCTACGCGACGGCGGGTTCCGGCGCGGGAGACGCCACCGGCCGGCGCGGGGTCGTCCGGCGCATGGCCAGGGCCACCAGGGCGCCGAGGACCAGCACCGCAATCGGCAGGACGAGCGTCTGCCTTGCCGCGTCGGTCAACGCGTTGGGCATGTTGCCGTGTTCGGCCGTCGCCGACGCCGTTATCCGGGCCTGCAACAGGACGCCCGTCGCCGCGCTGCCCAGCACCCCACCGACCTGGCGGGCGGTGTTCAGGATGCCGGAGGCCGCGCCGGCGAGCCGGGGCTCGACCGAGCTCATCGCCGCGTTGCTCATCGGTGCGAACACCGAGCCGGTGCCGAGACCGGCGACGAGCAGCCCCGGAATCATCGCCAGCGGGCTACTCGTCGCCCGCACCATCACCACGACCAAGCCGAGGCCGCCGGCCAGCGCGAGCAGTCCGAAGATCACCAGGTACTTCGGGTTCGCCCGGTCCGACATCCGGCCAATGAAGGGCGCGATGATCCCCGACAACAGGGACATCGGTGCGGTCAGCAGCCCGGCCTTGGTCGGCGTCAGGTCGAGGACCTCCTGGGTGTAGAGCACCATCGGCAGGAACATCGAGGTCATCGTGAATCCGACGGTGACCCCGACGAGCGTGCCGGCCGAGAAGTTCCGGTTGCCGAACACGTCCAGCGGAAGCAGCGGTTCCTTCCGGTTGAACCGTTGCCAGGCAACGAAACCGATGAGCAGCACGACTCCGGCGGCGATGACCTCGAAGACGGTCACCGGGCCGGCGACCTTGCCCCAGTTGTAGTGCTGCCCGTTCTGCAGACCGAAGACGAGCAGGCAGAGCCCCGCCCCGGACAGCAGGATGCCGGGCACGTCGAAGGAATGCGAGTTCTTCGGCTGCCAGTCGGGCACCAGGAGCACCGTCAGCACGATGCCGACGACACCCACCGGAATGTTGACGAAGAAGATCCATTGCCAGCCAAGGTGGTCCACCAGCACGCCGCCGAGCAGCGGCCCGGCGATCGTGGCCAGGCCGGCCACACCGCCCCACAGCCCCATGGCCGGCCCGCGTTTCGTGGGTGGGAACAGGTTCGTGATGAAGGCCAGCGTCTGCGGGGTCATCAGCGCCGCGCCCAGTCCCTGCACCGCGCGGGCCGCGATGAGCAGCCCGGCCGTGCCGGCCAGGCCGCAGGCCGCCGAAGCCGCGGTGAACACGACCAGCCCGGCGAGGAACACCCGCTTCGGGCCGAACCGGTCGCCGAGCCGGCTGGTGAACAGCATCGGTACCGCGTAGGCGAGCAGGTAGACGCTCATCACCCAGACCACGGAGTTCAGGTCGGTCTTGAGACCGGTCACCATGGCGGGAATGGCGATGGACACGATGGTGGTGTCCAGCAGGATCATGAAGAAACCGATGCACAGCGCGGAAAGTGCGGCCCATGGATTAGACCGTGGCACGTAGTGTCTCCTTTGAAGATGGTGATGGGCTAGCGGCGCGGCTAGCAACGCGCCGGCTGAAGATGGCAGTGGGAGACGAATGGGTTAGCTAGCTTGTCTTCTCGTCTGGTCCGTCCTTTGTGTCCACAACGGACGGTCCGGGTGGTGTTGCGGTCTTGTCGTCGGGCCATGGGATCCGGCCCGATTCGAGGTCATCGATCAGTTGCTGGGTCCAGTCCAGTTCGGACTTCCGCTGGTGGTGGACGAACGCGAAGTCGATCCAGTACATCCGGGGCAGGCGCTCGTCCTCCACTTTGTCGATCACGACCTGCTCCGCCGCGACCTGTGCCCGCAGGTTCATGGCGCGCATGCGGAGTTGGTCGAGGAAGTCGTCCGGGGACAGCTCGGCGCCCGCCGACAGCGCGACGGGGTAGGGCGGGTAGTTCGGTGCCACCTCGGCCAGCATCTGCCGGGTCTGCTGGGCGAAGGTGTCCCGGCCGTGCTCGGTCATGCCGTAGACGGTGCGCTCGGGGCGGCGGCCTTGTCGCTGCGTGTCGACGACCTCGATGAGTCCCTGGCCTTCCAGGCGTTCCACGGTGTGGTACAGCGAGCCCGGCCGCAGCTTGACCCGGCGGTCCACCCGCCGTTCGCGCATGAGCTGGGTCATCTCGTAGGGATGCATGGGCCGTTCGTGCAGGAGTTCGAGGATGGCCATCGCCAGCGTGGTCAACGGTTGTTTCTCGGTCGCCATGGCTGGATCAGTCCCCCTGGATGAGTCCGTATCGTTTATTCCATATGGACTATACGGTGCGGGCTAGGGAGTGTCCAGGGTGGGTGCCACGAGATTCCCGGCCCGCTTTCCGGCCGGATTACCGACGCGTGAACCGGAACTTCAGGCTCCTGAACCCGCAACACGCCCGCCTGAACCCGGAACACGACCGCCTGAACCCGCAACACGGGCGCCTCAACCGGGAACACGGGCGCCTGAACCGGGAACACGGGCGCCTGAACCGGGAACATGGGCGCCTGAGCCGGGGACACGCCACGTCCCGGCGTGTCCCCGGCTCAGGTCGATGAGTTCCGGGTTGAGGTCGACGAGTTCCGGGTTCAGGTCGACGAGTTCTGGGTTCAGGTAGATGAGTTCCGGGCTCAGGTAGATGAGTTCCGGGTCGAGGCCGATGAGTTCCGGGTTCTAGAAGTTGACGACGCGGGCGGTGGTGTGGCTGACGGGCACGGTGTGGGTGTGCCACGACAGTTGGTCGGACTTCAGACGGAGTCCTGAACTGGGGGCACGGCGGCCTGAAGCGGGAACTCGGTGTCCTGAACCGGGAACACGGGGTCCTGAACCGGGAACACGCCGGCCTGAACTGGGGACACGGCGGCCTGAAGCGGGGACACGGCGGCCTGAAGCGGGAACTCGGAGTCCTGAACTGGGGACACGGGGTCCTGAAGCGGGAACACGGCGGCCTGAAGCGGGGACACGGTGTTGGGGCATGAGTGACCCGTTACTGCCGAAATTCGGCATGAACGGGTCACTCATGCGGCCGCGCGAGAAGCCGACCGAGGTCAGTACGGCGCAACGCAGGTCAGTACGGCACAACGCAGGTCGGCACGGAACAAAGCAGGTCAGTGCGGAACAAAGCAGGTCAGTGCGGAACAAAGCAGGTCAGGGCGGCAGCACGGAGGTCAGCGCGCGGCCTTGAGGAGGGCATGGAGGCAAGGACGAGGTCAGCGCGGCAGGGATGAGGCGCGCCACGCGCCGTCGCCCGGGCGCACCGGGCAGCCCAGCAACTTCGAGCGATCCGACCACCACGATCGCCGCGGCGGCTCCGCCGGCTCGCCACGCGGCGCCGACGCGGCGGCGGCCACGACGGCGGTCAGCGCGGCCAACTCGGCGTCATCCGGGTTACCCCGCACGATCCGCAGCAGCGGACGTTCGCTCACAGCTACCTCCAAGCTCGGCAAAAGTGCGGTCACAGTGTCGAAAACGGCCGCAGTGTCGAAAGAGCTACAGCGTTGAAACGGTCAGCTCCGAAGCGGTCACAGTGTGCATGAGCCACAGCTCCGAAGCGGTGACGGCGTGCATGAGTCACTGCGTCGAAGCGGTCACGGTGCCGAAACGGTCGCAGCGTGCATGAGTTAGAGCGTCGCATGAGTTACAGCGTCGAAAGGGTCAGAGGGGGATGTTGCCGTGCTTCTTGGGCGGCAGGGTTTCCCGCTTGTCGTGCAGCATCGACAGCGCGCGGGCGACCTGGCCGCGCGTGTGCGCGGGAACGATGACCGCGTCGACGAACCCGCGCTCGGCGGCCTCGTACGGGTTGAGCAGCGCGTCCTCGTACTCCTGGATCAGCTGCGCCCGCAGTGCCTCGACGTCCTTGCCGTCCTCCTCCGCCTTGGCCAGTGTCTTGCGGTACACGATGTTCGCCGCGCCCTGCGCGCCCATCACCGCGACCTGCGCGGTCGGCCAGGCCAGGTTCAGGTCCGCGCCGAGGTGCTTGGAGCCCATCACGTCGTACGCGCCGCCGTATGCCTTGCGGGTGATCACGGTGACCAGCGGGACCGTCGCCTCGGCATACGCGTAGATCAGCTTCGCACCGCGCCGGATGATGCCGTTCCACTCCTGGTCGGTGCCTGGGAGGAAGCCCGGCACGTCGACGAAGGTCAACACCGGCACGTTGAAGGCGTCACAGGTGCGCACGAAGCGCGCTGCCTTCTCCGACGCGTCGATGTCGAGGCATCCGGCGAACTGTGTCGGCTGGTTGGCCACCACGCCCACGCTGCGCCCGTCCACGCGGCCGAAACCGACCAGCACGTTCGGCGCGAACAGCTCGTGGACCTCGAGGAACTCGCCGTCGTCGAGGACCCGCGTGATCACTTCGTGCATGTCGTAGGGCTGGTTGGGCGAGTCCGGGATCAGGGTGTTCAGCTCCAGATCGGACTCGGTCACCCCGTCGGCGATCGATTCGCCGGCCGACGCCGCGGCATCGAAGACCGGCGGCTCGGAAAGGTTGTTCGACGGCAGGAAGGACAGCAGCTCCTTGACGTAGGAGATCGCGTCCTCCTCGTCGGTGCCCAGGTAGTGCGCGTTGCCGGACTTGGTGTTGTGCGTGCGCGCGCCACCGAGGTCCTCGAAGGTGACCTCCTCGCCGGTGACCGTCTTGACCACGTCGGGTCCGGTGATGAACATGTGCGAGGTTTGGTCCACCATCACCACGAAGTCGGTCAGCGCGGGCGAGTACACGTGGCCGCCCGCGTTCGCGCCCATGATCAGCGAGATCTGCGGGATCACTCCGGACGCCTGGGTGTTGCGGCGGAAGATCTCGCCGTAGAGGCCGAGCGAGACCACGCCCTCCTGGATGCGCGCCCCGCCGCCCTCGTTGATGCCGATGATCGGCCTTCCCGTCTTGATGGCCAGGTCCATCACCTTGACGATCTTCTCGCCGTACACCTCGCCGAGCGAGCCGCCGAAGACCGTGACGTCCTGGCTGAACACGCACACCGGGCGGCCGTCCACCGTGCCGTACCCGGTCACCACGCCGTCACCGTAGGGCCGGTTGCGTTCCTGCCCGAAGTTCGTCGAACGGTGCCGGGCCAGTGCGTCGAGCTCGACGAACGAGCCGGGGTCGAGCAGCAGGTCGATCCGCTCGCGCGCGGTTTTCTTGCCCTTGGCGTGCTGGCGTTCCACCGCCCGCGCTGACCCCGCATGCACCGCCTCGTCGTCACGGCGATACAGGTCGGCAAGCTTGCCGGCCGTGGTGTGAATGTCCGGCTCCTCCGCGGGAGGCGTTCCGATCGGCTCCGTCGCGCTGCTCATAGGACCGGAGCCTAGCCACTGGGCGCCCGGCCCGCGTGTGGCGTGGCCTACGTTTGGGTGCCTTTGAGCTGCTCGCGGTAGTGCTTCTTCAACTGCTCGGTGCGGTCCTCCGGCCACGGGCAGCGGATCTCGCCGTGGACCGCGGCGAAGAACAGCTCCAGCTGCGTGTGCCAGGCGGCCAGCGCGGTGACCACGTCGGCGGGCTGCTGTTGGGTCAGCTCGACCCGGACCCCGAGTCGCGGGTCGGCGGTGATCTCCCAGCGGACGAGCCCGTCGCCGCTCGAGTACTCCAGTAGCCGCGGCGCCTCGACCCTGGTGACCTGGCCCGCGGGCACGTATCCGTTGGTCGCGGGCAGCGGTGCCGCACCGCCTGGCTCGACGGGTGCGCCCCCGGTCAACACCTGCCACACCTCATCGATCGGCTTCCAGATGAGGTCGCGGGCGAAGTGGACACTGGTCCCGCTGACCTCACCCTCCCCGAGGCCGAAGCGATCGATGTAGCGCTCCATCGCCCCCAGCCACTCGGTGAACGGCTCGGCCTCGCGTCCGTCGAGCCGGGCTTGCAGCGAGTCGAGGCAGTGGTCCCAGCCCGCGGCGTGGCGGCCCGCGGCGAGCCGGGCGGCCGGGCCCCCGCCGAGGGTCTGCGAGAAGTACAGGAGGCAGCCGTCGCCGTCCGCTACGACCTCGACGCGGAACACGTCGGCGTTCCAGCGGAACACGTAGACCTTCGGCGGGTCGTATTCGAGGATCTCGCCCTCGGTCAGCTTATCGTCGACCGCGGCCTCGTCGCCGAAGCCGAACCGGATCTTGGCCCCCGTCTTCAGCTCGGTTTCGACGGTGGCCGGAAACCAGTGCGCCATCTCCGCCGGATCGGTAACCGCCCGCCACACCTTTGCCACGGGGTGCGCCAGCCTGCGCTCGAAGCGCAAAACCGGTTTTCCGCCAAGCGTTTCCAATTCCGCGTCCACTTAGGACTCCTTCTTGTCGGGATTCTCGTCGTCGGGAATGGTGTCGAGATGACGTTCGAGGGCGTCGAGGCTCTCGTCCCACAGTTGCCGGTAAGGCGCCAGCCACCGGTCGATCTCCGCCAGCGGTTCCAGCCGGAGCCGATACCACCGGCGTTGAGCGTCCTGGCGTACGTCGACCAGTCCGGCTTCGCGCAGCACCTTCAGGTGCTTGGAGACGGTGGGCTGAGTCAGGGCGAGCCGCTCGACCAACTCGCCGACCGGACGCTCGCCGGTGCGGAGCAGGTCGAGGATCTCCCGCCGTCGCGGCTCGGCCAGCACCTCGAATGTTGATGCCACTCCGTGAATATAGCCATGGTGGAATATAAAGGGCAAGGCGACGCTCGGCGAGGTGAGGTCACTTTGCGTACTGATAGACGCTGGGGGTAATCCCGTAGTAGCGCTTGAACCAGCGAGTCAGGTGGCTCTGGTCGGCGAACCCAGCCTCTGCCGCGGTCTCGGCGGGCGTACGGCCGGTGTCGAGCAGCCGGCGTGCCGCGCGCAGCCGCAGCTGACGCTGGTAGTCGCTGGGGGCGAACCCATATGCGGCGACAAATCCGCGATGCAGGGCAAAGCGGCTGCATCCGGCCACTGTGGACAATTCGTCGGCGCTCACGTCCTCGGCGAACGCGGCGTCCAGGTACTCACGCGCACGCCGCACCTCGGCCCGGACGGCCGGGCGCTGGGCGACGCCAGGCGGGCGGGTGGCGCCACGATGGACCAGCGCGCGGACCGCGTCGACGAGCGCCTCGTCCTGCGCGAGACGGTTTCCCTCACGCAGCGTGCCGTGCACGCGACGCAATGCGTCGAACAGCACGGGATCGTCCAGGACGGGTTCGGCGAACAACGGCAGCCCGGCCGGGTGCTCGGCGATGTCGGCGAGCACGCCGGCGATGAGGTCCAGTCCGATGTGGACCATGCGGTAGGTGAACCCGTGCTCCACCGCGGAATGCCCGTCGTGCGGCTCGTCCGGGTTGAAGGCCATCACCATCCCGGTGGCGCTGGTCCGCGCCGCACCGCGGCAGGTGAACGCCTGCGCGCCGGACTCGGTCAACCCGAACGAGTAGGTGTCGTGACTGTGCCGGTGGTACACGTGCTGCTCGAAATGCGCGTGCATGGCCTCCAGCGGCCGATCGCCGGCCCGCCAGTAGTTTGCCCAGTCCGTTAATAGATCTCCTCTCCTCACATGGGCCATTATCCGCACGAGCGTTCAAGACAGGGCCGTCAGCATGGAAGGGTGCAAGGCAAGACGAAGATCGCCGTGGTGGTCCGGGACGACCTCGCCACCTGGCAACGACTCAACGTGACCGCGTTCCTGGTCAGCGGCATCGCCGCGAAGTACCCGGAGACCGTCGGGGTGGACTACGAGGACGCCTCCGGGCAGCGATACCTGCCGATGTTCGGCCTTCCGGTGCTGGTCTACCTGGCCGACGCCGAAGCCCTGCGCTCGGCGCATCGCAAGGCCCTCGACCGCGAGCTCGGCTTGTCCGTCTACACCGAGGAACTGTTCGCCACCGGCAACGACGTGGACAACCGGGCCGCGGTGCGAGCGGTTCCCACGGAAAAGCTTTCCCTGGTGGGCATCGGCGTGTACGGCCCACGCAATCCCGTCGACAAGGCGCTGAAGGGCCTTGTCCTGCACCCGTAGTTCCCCTTACGGCAGGTCGAGGCCGCGGATGACGATCTCCACGCCGCGGCGGAACTCTTCCTTGGCCGGGACGTTCCGGGCGTGCCGCGCGGTGTCGGCCAGGAACGGGAAGTCCTCGGCGGGAAGCTCGGCCAGCGCCGTGGTGCCGGCACCGGACAGCGCGCCGAGGACGGCCGCCTGAAGCGCGCCGAGCACGTAGCTCATCAGCGTGCGAAACGCGATGACCCGGCGCTTTCCGGTGAACCCGGCCTCGGCCAGCACGCCCAGAACGGCTTCGCCCCAGCGTCGGGTGCCCGCTGACAGGTGCCGGCGGGACACTAGGAGCGGCACCACGGCGGGATGCGCGCCGACCGTCTCGTGGATCCGCTCGGCGAGGATCGCAAGCCGTTTCGCCGCCGAGGCGCGCGCTGGGACCGTGAGGTCCAGGCCGTCGAGTACCAGGTCGACGATGAGCCCTTCGAGCTGGTCCCGGTCGGTGACGTAGCGATACAGCGACATCGTGCCGACACCGAGTTCCTTGGCGACCGCGCGCATGGTCAGCCCGTCGAGGCCGTCGGAATCCAGGACGGCAAGCGCGGCGGTGGCGATTCCGGTGTGGGTGAGGGAACGTGGTCGGGGCATGGGAGCTGTTCAAAAGTCCGTGTTCGCGCTTCGGGGCATGGTGGTTTGACAGCGTACGACATACGCGCATAACTTCGTAGGCGTACAAGATACGCTTATGAGGGAGTCCCCATGCTTGAACGGGTGGACGTGCGTGACCTGATCACCGTCACCGGCGAGCCGGTCCGGGTGCCCGACCCCGACCGCCTGGTGCACCTGCAGTTCCGGCGCTTCGCCGGCTGCCCGGTCTGCAACCTGCATCTGCGGTCGGTGGTTCAGCGGCACGAGGAGATCGTGGCCGCGGGAATCCGGGAAGTGGTGTTCTTCCATTCCTCCGTTGACGACCTGCGACCGTACGTCGCGGACCTGCCGTTCGCCGTCGTCGCGGACCCGGAAAAGCGGGTCTACGCCGAGTTCGGTGTGGAGTCCTCACCGCGGTCGCTGCTCGATCCGCGCGCCTGGGGGCCGATCCTGCGCGGCGTCTTCACCGCGCTGGTGCAGAGGCGGCCGTACCCGTCGCTCATGCCGCATGGTGGCCGCACCGGTCTGCCCGCCGATTTCCTGATCGCAAGCGACGGGCGAGTGCTGGCGAGCAAGTACGGCGAACACGTCTACGACCAGTGGTCGGTCGACGAACTGCTCGCCCACGCCCGTGTGAAGGCCAGCACCGCCTAACCCAGCACGTACGAGAACCGGCGGATCACCGGTACCCACGCCTGGAACGAGGAAACGTCCGTGAGCTCCACCGATTCCGACACGTGGGTCAGCCCGCGGTGCAGGCGGAACCAGTCCCGCACCTCCTCCTCGCCGAGCACCCCGGCGACCCCGTTGTGCCAGCTCTCGCCGGCACGGCGCGGCTCGCAGTCGGCCACGAACTGTGCCCAGGCCGCCTCCGGATGACGGTGGACCAGCCCACCACCGACCGAGCGCGCGGGGTCTGGCGGTGTGTCCAGCGCCCGGCCGAGCAGCCTGGCGGGCGCGGTGAGCAGCCCCAGAAGGGTCACCACCGCCTGGTACTCGCCGGGCTTGCCGTCGTCACCCAGAAACCGCGACGCCTCCGACAGGTGGCGAGTGGCGCGCACCATCCGGTACAGGTTGAACAACCGCTTGGCCTGCCGTGGTGTCGTGACCAAGTTGTCCAGTGTGGACAGTAAGGTCAGTTCGGAATCGGTGAGCGGGTCCGGGCCCTGTGGCGCCCGCGCCGGCTCTCGTTGACCGTCCACTTCGGAGCCTGGTTCCACGAAGCCGGGATTGAGGACTGAACCGATGAAACCGGGCGCCTCTTCGCGGTCCGGTTGTTGCGTCCCCGGCGGCAGCTCGAAGTGCTCACTGTCCAGCGAGCGCAGCAACCGGTGCAGGCCTCCCTGAGGCATCGCGGGCAGCACCAGCGGCAGGTTGATGATCTTCTCGAGGTAGTCCTCCGGCGTCGCCTGCCAGCCGCCGTCCGGGCCTTCGTCGAGGATCTCGTCGTAATGACTGCGCAGCGAACGCACCAGCCAGCGCGGGTCCACACCGACCACCACGACGAACAGCTCCAGCGCGAGAAGCAGGTGCACCGCCTCCAGCACCTGCACCACCTGCCTGGGGTTGCACCGGTCGAGATCGTCGATGTAGAGAACGATCCGGTCGATCGGCTTGCCGCCCGCGTCCGGGTGAGCCCGCCAGTCCCGCATCAGCTCGACCAGTTGCTCGAAGTCCTTGCGAATGGTGGAAACGAGCCCCAGCTTGCCGCGATAGGAGTCGCCGTGGGCGCGGTCGGCCAGGAACGTGTAGAGGTTGCGGCCCGGGGCCAGCTCGGTCAGCTGCCGCCCGAGCTCGCCGACCCTGGCTACCACCTCGGCCAACTGGGCCTGGGCCACCCGCTGGTCGGCTTCGGCCTTGCGAAGGCGGTCGAGCTGGGCGGCGACCTCCGGTGGGAGATCCGCCCAGGCGGCCCGGCTCATGCGATCACGCAGATCCTCGGCGAGCTCGTGCAGTTCCCGGATGCCGGCGCGGACCCGGGTCATGAACGTGATCCCCGTGCCGGCGAGCGCGAGGGACCCGGCCCCGACCGCGCTCAGCAGACGCCAGGCGTCCGGCGCGAGCGCACCGGTGAGGACGACCGCAAGCAGGACAACCCCGGACACCACCAGCGCGACCCTGCCCCACCGGTCGTGCCACGACCTGCGCAGCAGGTCGGCCTCGGTCAGCGTGCCCCGGAACTGCTCGACCAGCAGCGCGCCCTGCTCGGCCTGGTCGGAGATGCCCAGGTGGCGCCACAGCTTCCGCGACCCGGTCAGCGCGCGGATCAGGTTCTTCGCGGTGATTCCGCGGGCGGTGCCGGCCTGGTCCACGTCCGCCTGGAGCCGGGCCGCGATCTCCTGCGCCTGCTGCTTGGCCGCTTCCAGCTCCTTGACCTGTTCGAGCCGCTTGGCGAGTTCGTCCCGCAGCAGCGTGCGCCGCTCACCAGAGCTGGGGCCCGGCCCGGCAAGCTGCCGGAAGATCTCGTCGCCGAGGCTGGCCCAGAGGTTGGTGTCGGCGTAATGCCAGGCGTTGAAACCGATCTGCACGACCTCGTCGCAGTAGGCGCGGTTGCCCGAGTCCGCCAGCCGGCCCACCTGCTCGCGCAGCAGGCCCATGAAGTAGCTCTTACCGGAGCCCCATTCGCCGAAGATGCCGACCGACAGCGGCAGCGGCGTCTTCCGGTCGGCGATCACCGTGGCCAGCATGGACACATACAGCGCCATGTCGAGTTGGTCGCGATCGAGCGGGATGCCGACGTTGGGGTCGACGAGGTCGCTGGAGACGCCCCCGGCCAACTCGACTGCACGGCCCTCCCAGGCTGCTCGGATTGCCTTTACCGAGTAGTTCTCGCGGCAGATGAAGACGACCCGGCGCAACTGCGTGTCGGAAGCCTGTTCGAGTGCCCGCATGACCGCCGGCACCGACACGGACGCGACCCGGTCCGCCTGCATGCCGAGTGACCAGGTGCCCAGCAGCGGCACCCCCAGTGCCCGGGCTCCCTCTCGTGCGGCCAGCAGCACGGCGGCTTCGGTGGCGGTGGCGATGGCGCCCAGGCTCGGCTCGCCGGGGCTGCCACCTTCGTGCGGTGTCGTGGCTACCGCGAACTGCAGCCGCTGCCTGTAGGCGCGTAGGTCCAGCACGCTGGGTTCTTCCGGCGTGACCCCTCGGCCGGGCAGGCCTTCCCAGTCCGCGTCGGGGAACACTTCGGAGAGCGTCAGGGCGAGGCTGCCGAGCGTGCTGCCGATGGACACCACGATGGCGTCGATGTCGGACTCCCACGGGCGGCGCGTCAGCAGGATGTCGCATGCGATGCCGTTGACCTTGCCGAGCCGGGCGACTTTTCCGGTATCCGGGTCGGCGGTCATGTCGTTCGCCGCGACGGTTCGCCGATCCGCACCTGACCTCCACGATCGCAACCCGGCCTTTATGCCAGCTTAGAGGTCTAGGCCAGCTTGGAGGCATAGTCCAGCGGGTAAGGCAGGGAAGGCTTGGTCCAGCAGGAGAGATTCAGTTCAACCTGGGACATTTAGTCCAAGATGAAGGGTTAGTCCAAGATGAAGATTTGGTCCGGTATGGAGGGTTCACCATAGTCCACACGGCAGTTCCGCAGCCGCCGGTCACAGCCCTGCAGTCCCCGGTCGCAATTCCCGACGGCGTCTGGCCTGAACCCGGAACTCGCCCGCCCCAACCCGGAACTCGCCCGCCCCAACCCGGAACTCAGCGCCCTGGACCGGGGACACGCCGCGATCTGGCGTGTCCCCGGCCCAGGAGGCCGAGTTGCCGTTTCAGGAGGTCGAGTTCTGGGTTGGGGAGGGTGAGTTCTGGGTTGGGGGAGGTGAGTTCTGGGTTGGGGAGGTCGGGCATGGTTCACCGGGGGTGAAGGCCGGGGAACCCATCACTGACGGAACGGCTATCGAAGTGGGACGCGGAGAGAACGGGTTTCTCCTGGCTGGCCGGATTGCGTCCCTGCGGTGGGCCGGCGTCGCACCGCGGCAGCCGCCAGGCCCACCAGTGTCAGCGCGGCGCACAGCCACGGGAACCAGTCGCCGAACCGGGCGGCGAACGTCGGACCCGTACCGGCGGGAACGTCGGCGATCGCGACGGCGAACGGCGCCGGTCCGCCGGTGGCGGCTTCGGCGAGCACGCGGCCTCGCGAGTCGGCCAGGATCGACAAGCCACGTTGATCGCTCCATGCCACGCTGAACCCGTTCTCCACGGCACGCAACAGCGCGGCACGGCTGTGCTGCCAGCCGTCCACGTCCTCGTCTGACGCGGGGATGGCGACGAACCGCGCACCCGCTCGCGCGTAGTCACGGCTGGGGTCCGGGAAGTTCACGTCCATGCAGACCGCCAGGCCGATCCCGCCCGGCATGGCCAGCTCGTGTCCTGATTGGACGTTGGATGCGCCGCCGTTGTGCCACTTGTGATACGCCACGGAGGGCTGGCCGGGGCGGATGTCGAGTGCGGTGTTGAAGCGCTGCCCGTTCTCGGTGCTGAGCGCCCCCACCACGATGTCGGCCCCCTTGGCGCGCGCCACCTGGGACAGCGGTTCGACGAGGGCCGGTAGGCTCGCCTCGTCGGCGGCGAAGCTCGCTTCGGGCAGCACGACCATCCGGATCCCGTCCGGCAATCCGGCGATCTCGTCCACATAGGACTGTACGAGCAGCCGGCCCGCGGGGCCGGCGACATCGACGGCCCAGTGCGGCTCGGTGGCCGCGACGACCGCGAGCCGCTCGGCGTGGTCGTCCACATCGGACAACCGGACGAAGCCATAGGTGAGCATGGCGGCGACCGCCAGGGTCATCACGGCGCCGGTCCGCAGCCGGGCCGCGGTCGCGACTCCGGGCGCGGCGCAGGCCGCGACGGCGGCGGGCACCAGCAGCACCAGGAACTCCACGCCCCAGGACCCGGTGATCGCGGCGAGTTGCAGTACGACGGGCACGTCAGCCTGAGTCGTCGCCAGCGTGCCCACGACGCCGGTCGGGCTGGCCAGCGAGGCGGCGAACAACGCGGTGACCCAGACCGATGGCGCGCTCAGCATCGCGAGCAGCGGCCTGCCCGCTCGCGACAGGGCGCGAAACAACAGAGTCGCCAAGGCGAACACGCCCGCGCCGCCGACGACGATCAGCAGAGCCGCGGGCAGCGGTATGGACAGTGAATGCAGGAAATACGACCAGCTGTTCGCGGTGCCCAGCAGATAGGCCAGGAACGCGGCGACGACGGCGGTCGTGGCGCCGACTCTCGGCGCAAGTAGCAGCACCGGAAGCGGGGCGATCCAGGCCAATGCGGCGATCGGAGCCAGTCCGGTGCCGAAGAAGAACAACGCCGCGGAAGCGGCCACCGCGGCGACAGCCGGGAGGACCTTGGTTTCCATCTCGCCCCTTTCTGGTCGGTGTAGCAGACCTTCCCAGGGCTTCTCGGCCGGAACACTGGGCCGCGCCCGACGAATCGGGGTAGGGCGCGCCCCACCAAGCTGGTTAGCTGTCAGGGTGGAGGCCGACAAGTTGACGCGGTTCCAGGCCGAGCGCGGGCGCCTGTTCGGGCTGGCCTACCGGATGCTGGGCGAGGCGTCCGAAGCCGAGGACGTGGTGCAGGACGTGTACCTGCGCTGGGCACGGAGCGAGTCGGTCGACGTCCCGGAAGCATGGCTGACCAAGGTGGCCACGAACCTGTGCCTGAACCGGCTCACCTCGGCTCGTGCGCGCCGCGAGCAGTACGTGGGGCCGTGGCTGCCCGAACCGGTCTTCACCGCGGACGGTGACTTCGGGCCGCTGGAGACCGTCGAGCAGCGCGACTCCCTGGCGCTCGGCGTGCTGGTGCTGTTGGAGCGGCTGACGCCGCCCGAACGCGCGGCATTCGTGCTGCGGGAGGCGTTCGACTACAGCCATCGCGAGATCGCGGAAATCCTCGATGTCGAGGAGTCGCACGCGCGGCAGCTCTACCGCCGGGCACGCGAGCATGTCGGCGAACCGCGCAAGCGTTTCACCGCGAGCGTTGCGCAGCGGACGAAGATCGTGGAGCGGTTTGTGGCCGCGACCGTGGAGGGCGATGTGGAGGGACTGGAACGCCTGCTCGCCGAGGATGTGGTGTCCTGGGCGGACGGCGGCGGCAAGGCGACCGCGGCCCGTCGCCCGGTGTCCGGCCGGGCCGATGTCGCGCGCCTGTTCAGCGGGCTGCAGAGGCATCCGCGGGCAGCCAACGCGACCCTCTCGATCGAGCTCGTCAACGGCGATCCGGCCGTCGTCGTCTACGAGAGCGAAGTGCTCACCTACCTCTTCGTGCCCGAGGTGGCGGATGACCGGATCGTCGCCGTTCGCGTCATCGCCAACCCGGACAAGCTGGCCTTCGCCGTGCGGCAACGAAGGTGATAGGGCTGTTCAAAAGTCCGTGTTGGTGCTCGTCGGCCGCGCGTTTTGACTGAGACAGTGACCTACGCCACCGACTGTCACGGATCGCTCCCTTCGTCGGTTCACCCTTCGAACAACGGGGATGAAGGGAGAACGACATGCACATCGTGGTTCTGGGTGGCGGTTATTCGGGCCTGCTGGCCACAAAGCTGCTCGCCAAGCGCACGAACGCGAAGGTGACCCTGATCAACGCCGCGGACCGGTTCGTCGAGCGGGTGCGACTGCACCAGCTCTCGTCCGGGCAACAGTTGCGGGACCTGCCGTTCACCGAGCTGCTCGACGGCTCGGGCGTGGACCTGATCATCGACCGGGCAACCGCCATCGACGTGGAGAACCGGGCCATCCGTCTGGAGAACGCTCCGGAGCCGGTGAGCTACGACGTCCTGTTCTACGCGGTCGGCAGCCAGGCGAACCTGGACATGGTGCCCGGTGCGGCCGAGCACGCCTACACCGTGGCCGACGCCGCGGGGGCGAGGCGGCTGCATGAGCGCGTGACTGTGTTGTCTGGGGGTGCAACCCCCAGACCCCGCCTGGGGGCAAGCCCTCAGACCTCCTTGGCGGGGACCGTCGCAGTGGTCGGCGGCGGGCTGACCGGGATCGAAGCCGCCAGCGAACTGGCCGAGTCCAACCCCGAGTTGAAGGTGCGGCTGGTGACCGGCGGGGAGTTCGGTGGTGCGCTGTCCGACCGTGGGCGGCGTCACCTGCGGTCGAGTTTCGAGCGGCTGGGCATCGAGATTTCGGAGCAGGTCCGGGTGACCGAGGTGCGGGCCGACGGCCTGATGCTGGCCGGCGGTGAGCACATCCCGGCGGACATCGTGATCTGGACCACCGGTTTCCGGGTGCCGGCCCTGGCCCGCGAGGCCGGATTCGCCGTCGACGCGGACGGGCGGATGATCGTCGACGAAACGCTGCGTTCGGTTTCGCATCCCGAGGTTTACGCGGTCGGAGACGCCGCCGCGGCCCACCGCGCCGACAACCAGGAGCTACGGATGGCCTGCGCGACCGGGCTGCCGACCGCCGCCCACGCCGTGGGCGCGCTCGCCGATCGGCTCGCCGGACGCACCCCGAAGCCGCTGGACTTCGGGTACCGGTTCCGGTGCATCAGCCTCGGCCGGCGCAACGGCCTCATCCAGTTCGTCCGCGCCGACGACAGCCCGGTGGAGAGGGTGCTCACCGGTCGGATGGCCGCGCTGTACAAGGAAGCGATCGTGCGCAGCACCATCATGGTGCAGCGGCACCCCGCGCTCGCCAAGTTCGCTTGAGAGTCTGTTCTGGAGAACCCCCGGTCACCGTGAGTCCTCGAACCCGCAAGATTGGGTGGGCGGGTTCTCAAACGACACCGAGTGCGAACAACCGGTGCCACCAGCGCGACGACCTCGGCTTCTCCGTCGGCACCGCGGGCTGGGCGGCGGCACGCTTCGCCGCCCGGTCCGCCTTCCACTGCTCGACCACCGCGTCCGCGTCCACCGGCCGGACCGGAACGTCCGGGCCCGACGGGACCCGCAGGTGGTTCATGATCCGCTTGTTGAGCTCCCCGACGACCTCGCGGACCGCTTTCTCCGAGCGGAGCGGGCGGACGCTCGCAGGCAGGTCGAGGATTTCCTTGCGAAGCTTCAACGGAGTGGGTAGGAGCGCGTCGGTGGATATTCCCTCGCGCTCCATTTTCCGGCGGATCCACCAGTTTTCGTCGTACGGCTGGTTCAGGCCGGGCAGCGGCCTTCCCCTGCCTGGCAGGTTGTCGAACTCACCGGCCTCGGTCGCTTCCCGGATCTGCCGTTCGACCCAGGACTCGGAGCTCATCCCGGTCGGCTTCCGTTCCGTCATGACTCGATTGTGCCGCCGAAGCGTGACCGGGCAAGGCGGGCGGTCTTGGGAACGGGCTGTCGGTCACCGTCACAGGTCGCGAGCTTGGCCAGTTCCGGCGTCGCGAGTCCGCGCGCGATACCGCTGCACGCCGGTGTAGATGCCGACGAGGATGACGATTCCGCCGATGATCGGCATCGCGATCTTGATTTCCTTGTCCTGGCTGGATTGAGCCTCGTCGTAGTCCTGCTCCTCACCGGTCGCGGTGTTGACGCAGACTTCCCCGTGACTGAGTGTCTTCCCGCGGCCGCAGCTGGGGTCGCTGACTCCGAAGGCGAAGGCGCCGATTATGAGAAACAGTCCGACGACGACGAGGGTGATCGGTTTCGCGAAGGCCTTGACGCCCAATGTGGCTTCTCCTGGTGGTGCCATGGATCTTGCGGGGCAGCCACGCTATCTGTTGATGCTGACCTTGCCGGCGGCCGGGGGCCGAGCGCGTGCCGTATGCCACACGGACCTCGGCCCCGGCGTGTCCCCGGTTCCGGCGCGCGTGTCCCCGGTTCAGGCGTCCGAGTTCCTGGTTCAGGGCGTCGTCGACGTTCCATTTCCGCCGGATCCGCCAGTTTTCGTCGCGCGGCTTGTTCAAACCGGACAGCGGCTTTCCCTTACCAGGCAGGTCGAACCGTGACTGGGCAAGGCGAGCGGCCTCAATCGGCGAAGGAGCTTCCGGCCAAGACGTCCAGCACGCGTTCCCGGTCCTCCTTCGAGCCGGGCACCGAGACGATCAGGTCGGTCACCCCCGCGTCGCGGAACCGCCGCAGTTCCCGCAGCACGGAGCTCTCGTCACCGGCTACGACCGTGTCCGCGGGCCCGGACAGTCCACCGCGTTCGAGCATCGCCCGGTACGCCGGAAGCTCGCGGACTATCGCGTAGTCCCGCGCGACCCGCTCGCGTACGCCGTCGGCGTCGCTCGTGACCACCACCAACAGCGTCAGCGCGATCCGAGCGCCGTCACTGAGCCGGGGCACCAGGTAGTCGGAGACCGTCTTGGGCCGTGCCCACAGCGCGAGGGTGCCGTCGGCCAGATCGCGGGCCACCTCGAGCATTCGCGGCCCCAGCGCGGCGAGCATCACCGAGGGCGGATCCGCGGCGATGGCCAGTTGGGTGTCGATGGTGAAGAACGTGCCGGAGTACTTCACGTGTTCGCCGCGCAACAGCGGCCGGAGGACTTCCAGGTATTCCCGGGTGTGCCGGGCGGGTGCGGTGTACGGGATGCCGAACTCGCCGGTCATGATGAGCGCGGCGCTCGGTCCGATGCCCAGCGTGAGCCGGCGGCCGGAGAGCGCCTGCACGGTCAGTGCCTCGGTCGCCATGACCACCGGGTGGCGCGGGTAGGTCGGCACGACCGCGGTGCCGAGTTCGTCCGGCCCGTCGCTCGTCGTGGCGAGCACCGCCAGCGGGTCCCACCCGCCGGGTGCCTGGTTGGTCCAGGCGCTGTCGAGGCCGCGGGCGGCCACGGCACGGGCGTCCGCCTGGATTTCATCGACGGTGACGGCGCCCGAGGAGTCGAGGTGAATTCCGATTCGCATGGGAACAGTCCACCGCGACGCCGGCCCTGGACCCAGATCCAAGTGGTCCGCGCAGTAATAAGATCTAGTGATCGTCGCAGGTGAAGCGATCGGAGCCGGGATGGAACTGCGTGCACTTCGATACTTCGTGACCGTCGCCGAGGAGCTGCACTTCGGGCGGGCGGCCGAGCGGCTCAACATCGTGCAGCCCGCGGTCAGCCAGCAGGTCGCCCGGCTGGAACGCGAGCTGGGGGTCCGGCTGCTGGACCGCTCTCCCCGGCGGGTGCGCCTGACCGAAGCCGGGCGGCGCGTGCTCGACGCCGCGCGGGAGACCCTCCTGGCGGCCGAACGGGTGCGGGCCGCGGTGGACACGCCCGCGGCCCGGGTGCGCATCGGCACCGAGCCAGGGCTGACCCGTCGGCTCGAACGCGGCATCGACGCCCTCCATGAGCACAACCCCTCGTTCGAAGTGGCCCTCGTGGATCTCCCGGTCACCCCGCGGCTGAACGCCCTGCGGCGCGGTGAACTCGACCTGGTACTGGCCCGTGGTGTGGTATCCGCGGCCGGGCTCCGAGTCCTGCCCACCTGGTCTGAGCCGCTGTGCGCGGTGGTCTCCACCCGGCACCCGGCCGCGCGACGAGTCTCGGTCACTCTCGCCGAAATGGCCGGCTACGTGTTGCGGGTCCCCTCCCGGAAGTACGACGGGCCCCTGCACGATGCCGTCATCTCCGCCCTTCGGGGGGTAGGCATCCATCCACCGCTCGGCCGGCCCCTCGGCACCGTTGCGGACACGATGATCGAGCTCGGCTTGAACCCGCACAGCTGGGCACTGCTGCCCGCCGACCTGGTCGCCCGCACCGATTCCACCCGGGTGCGGGCGGTTGAGTTCGACCCGCCGATCACGGTCACCGGCAGCGTCATCATTCCCGACGACGACGCCACGAAGGGCTGCGTCGAAACCGTCGTGGCTGCATTCCGGGACGCGGCCGCCCACGCCGTGTCTGCGATATGAGGGCATGTCCACCGGCGTCCTCCGTCCCCGGCGCCGCCTCGGTGCTTGCCGCCGCTGCCGACGCACATGGGACGGGAAACTCAGGTGCCTGAGCGCCGAACTCGCCCGCTCCAACTGGGGGCACAGACAGGACGGGAAAGTCGCTGGCGTGAGCCCTGACGCCACCGTTAGCCTTGCGACGCACTTGTTGAGCGCAGACCGGGCCAGCGTGCCCTAGAAAGAGTGTTTCATGCCCCGGCTCGCGCCGAGCGTACCTCGGCCCACCGCGTAGTGACCTGGTTCCGCTGCCGCTGTTCGTGAGCGGCCGACTGGAAGCTGCGTTCCGGTGCCCGTTTCCACTCGCACCCATGCCCCTGCCTTAGGGACGTGGTCTTCTCGCGCGTGGCCTGTTCGTCGAGGATCGCTCGGCCGGCTCTTGCTGTCATCGCATACTTCTCAGCAAGGGAGCACTCCGGGTGTCCAACCCAGCCAACACTGCACCGAGCACTTCGCGCAGCACTTCGAAGATCGACACGTTCGCCTGCGAGTGGTGCGGTCTGACCGTGTCCACATTCGCCGCGGATGGCACGCTGCGCAATCACTGTCCAGCGTGCCTGCGCTCGCAACACATCACCGACCATGTCGAGGGTGGCCCGAGCCAGTGTCGGGCGCGCATGACCCCGATCGCCATCGCCGTGCTGCGCACTGGCGACTGGATGGTCATCCACCGCTGCGTGCGCTGTGACGAGCTGACCTCCAACCCGGTCTGCACGGATGACAACCAGCTCCTCCTGCTGCGCATGGCGGTACGTCCGCTGGCACAGCCGCCGTTCCCACTTGAAACGTTCGGTGCCCTGTGACGCCGGGCAATGGGGAGATGAGGATGTCACGGCCGTGTTGCCGCGGCAGCCAGCCTTCGACCGCATGCCGCCGGTCACCAGGAAGGAGGAGATGACCATGCCGCGGCGCAACACCGTGCGGGGACGGGCCCAGGCCCGGCGCCCGCAGCGTCACAAGGACGTCCGGCACGGCCAGGGCCGCCATCGCGCCCACGAATTCCGGTGCGTCGAGTGCCGGCTCGAGGTCTCCACGGATGCCCCGGGAACCGCCCACCGCAACCACTGTCCGAACTGTCTGGCCAGCCTGCACGTGGATCGCCGTGTCCCCGGCGACCGCGCCGCGACCTGTCGCGGACGGATGGAGGCAGTGAGCATGTCGGTGCGGCCGGATGGGGAATGGATGATCATCCATCAGTGCCTGTCCTGCGGGGAACTGAGCGCCAACCGCATCGCGGGCGATGACAATGCCCTGGCCTTGGTCCGTCTTGCGGTCAAACCCTTGCAGGACGCCCGGGCCGCGACCCGCGCGCTGTTCATCCTCTGACCGGCAACCGGGTCGGCCGACCAGCGGTGCACGCCACCGCCGTCGGCGGCCCGGTACAGGCGCGTGGGACACACCGTTCCTGAACCGGGGACACAGCTGCCTGAAGCGGGGACACGCCGCCCTGAACCGGGGACACGCCGCCCTGAAGTGGGGACACGCCGGGATCTGGCGTGTCCCCGGTTCCTGCGCGCGAGTTCCCGGTTCGGGTGCGTGAGTTCCCGGTTCGGGTGCGTGAGTTCCCGGTTGGGGTGTCCGAGTTCTGGCTTGGGAGAGCAGCCTTGGGAGAGCAGCTTGGGTCAGGCGCCGACGTAGGCCGCGAGGTGCTCCCCGGTGAGGGTGGAGCGGGCGGCGACGAGGTCCGCGGGGGTGCCCTCGAAGACGATCCGCCCGCCGTCGTGACCGGCGCCGGGGCCGAGGTCGATGATCCAGTCGGCGTGCGCCATGACCGCCTGGTGGTGCTCGATGACGATGACGGACTTCCCGGAGTCGACGAGCCGGTCGAGCAGGCCGAGCAGTTGCTCGACGTCGGCGAGGTGCAGGCCGGTGGTCGGTTCGTCGAGGACGTAAACACCACCGTCGCCGCCCATCTGGGTGGCCAGCTTGAGCCGCTGCCGTTCGCCGCCGGACAGCGTGGTGAGCGGCTGACCGAGGCTCAGGTAGCCGAGCCCGACGTCGGCGAGCCGCTGCAGAATCTTGTGCGCCGCCGGCGTCCGCGCCTCGCCTGCGCCGAAGAACTCCTCGGCCTCGGTCACCGACATCGCGAGCACCTCGCTGATGTCGCGGCCGCCGAGGTGGTACTCCAGCACCGACGCCTGGAACCGCTTCCCCTCGCACACCTCGCAGGTAGTGGCGACGCCGGCCATCATCGCCAGGTCGGTGTAGACGACGCCGGCGCCGTTGCAGTTGGGGCAGGCGCCCTCGGAGTTGGCGCTGAACAGCGCCGGCTTCACGCTGTTGGTTTTCGCGAACGCTTTGCGGATGGGGTCGAGCAGTCCGGTGTAGGTCGCCGGGTTGCTGCGCCGCGAACCCTTGATCGGCGTCTGGTCGACCGACACGACTCCGTCCTGCCCGGACACTGAGCCGTGGATCAGCGAGCTCTTGCCCGAGCCCGCCACTCCGGTGACGACGACCAGCACGCCGAGCGGGATGTCCACGTCGACGTCCTGCAGGTTGTGGGTGGCGGCGCCACGCACCGCGAGCTTGCCCGACGGCGTGCGCACGGCGGACTTGAGGGAGGCGCGGTCGTCCAGGTGCCGCCCGGTGAGCGTGTCACTGGCCCGCAGCCCCTCGACGGTTCCCTCGAACATCACCTGGCCACCCTCGGTGCCGGCGCGCGGGCCGAGGTCGACGACGTGGTCGGCGATCGCGATCGCCTCCGGCTTGTGCTCGACGACCAGCACGGTGTTGCCCTTGTCGCGCAGCTGCAGCAGCAGGTCGTTCATCCGCTGGATGTCGTGGGGGTGCAGCCCGATCGTCGGCTCGTCGAAGACGTAGGTGACATCGGTGAGCGACGACCCGAGGTGGCGGATCATCTTGGTGCGCTGCGCCTCACCACCCGAGAGCGTGCCCGCGGGGCGGTCGAGGCTGAGGTAGCCGAGCCCGATCTCGACGAACGAGTCGAGCGTGTGCTTCAGCGCGGCCAGCAGCGGCGCGACGGACGGTTCGTCGAGGGTCCCCACCCACTTGGCCAGGTCGCTGATCTGCATCGCGCAGGCGTCGGCGATGCTGATGCCGTTGATCTTCGAGGACCGAGCCTGTTCGGACAGGCGGGTGCCGTCGCACTCGGGGCAGGTGGCGAAGGTGACCGCGCGTTCCACGAAGGCGCGGATGTGCGGCTGCAGGGAGTCGACATCCTTGGACAGCATCGACTTCTGGATCTTCGGGATGAGCCCCTCGTAGGTCAGGTTGATGCCCTCGACCTTGATCTTGGTCGGCTCCTTGTAGAGCAGGTCGTTCAGCTGCTTCTTGGTGAACTTGCGGATCGGCTTGTCCGGGTCGAAGAAGCCACAGCCGCTGAAGATGCGCCCGTACCAGCCGTCCACGCTGTAGCCCGGCACCGTGAGCGCACCCTCGTTGAGCGACTTGCTGTCGTCGTACAGCTGGGTCAGGTCGATGTCGTTGACCTGACCCCGGCCTTCGCAGCGCGGGCACATGCCGCCGGTGATGCTGAAGCTGCGGCGCTCCTTCATGGTCTTTCCGGCGCGCTCCAGTGTGACCGCACCGGCTCCGCTGATGGAAGCGACGTTGAAGGAGAACGCCTGGGGCGAGCCGATGTGCGGCTTCCCGAGCCGGCTGAACAGGATTCGCAGCATCGCGTTGGCGTCGGTGGCGGTGCCTACCGTGGACCGGGGGTCGGCCCCCATCCGCTGCTGGTCGACGATGATCGCGGTGGTCAACCCGTCGAGCACGTCGACCTCGGGCCGCGCGAGGGCCGGCATGAAGCCCTGGACGAAGGCGCTGTAGGTCTCGTTGATCAGCCGTTGCGACTCCGCGGCGATCGTGCTGAACACCAGAGAGCTCTTGCCCGAGCCGGAGACCCCGGTGAACACCGTCAGCCGCCGCTTGGGGAGTTCGACGCTGACGTCCTTGAGGTTGTTCTCGCGTGCGCCGTGCACACGGATCAGATCGTGGCTGTCGGCGACGTGAAGCGCAGGCGACTGCGTTGATGCGCGACCGCTGCGCTCCTTCGCTGGCGTGTTCGTCCTCGGGGCCATGCTTACCGTGTCTCCATCTGTTGGGCAGGACGTCTGGTTGGTGTTCCGTCGGGGTAGTCGAGGCTACGGTTGGTCAGACCGACCGGCACCGTCCGCCGGGGCATGCGGGTAGTGGTTGTGATTTCGGCAGGGGTCAGCGAAGCTCTTGGATGCGGATGAGGTTGCCTGCGGGGTCGCGGAAGGCGCAGTCGCGCATCCCGTATGGCTGTTCGGTCGGTTCCTGGACGACTTCGGCGGCCTCGTTGGCCTGTACCTTTTCGAAGATGCTGTCGAGGTCGCGGGTGGCCAGGAGGATCCAGCCGTAGGTGCCCTTGGCCATCATCTCGGCGATGGTGCGGCGCTCGTCGTCGGTGATGCCGGGGTCGGCGGTCGGTGGTGCCAGGAGGATGGACGTGTCGGGCTGGTCCTTGGGGCCGACCGTGATCCAGCGCATCGTGCCCTGTCCGACGTCGTTGCGGACCTCGAAGCCGAGGGCGTCGCGATAGAAGGCCAGCGAAGCCTCCGGGTCGCTGTGCGGGAGGTAGCTCGCGTGAATGGTGATGTCCATGGCAGTCACCCTAGGTGACCCCCGGGCGAGCGTGCTTCTCGATTCCTGACCGGTCTGGTCACCTGTTTGGCCACGCAGGAGGGCATGCCCGCCGTCGCGCGCGCGGCGTCGCGTCGGTACGCGCTGGGTGACATGCCGACCAGTTCGGTGAAGCGGGTGCTGAAGGTGCCCAGCGACGCGGAGCCGACCGCGAAACAGACCTCGGTGACGCTGAGATCGCCACGACGGAGCAGCGCCATCGCGCGCTCGATGCGCCGGGTCATCAGATAGGAATACGGCGATTCGCCATAGGCGCGCCGGAACTCGCGACTGAGATGCCCGGCCGACATGTGCGCATCGCGAGCCAGCGCCTCGACATCCAACGGCTGCGCATACTCCCGATCGATCCGATCACGCACGCGACGCAGCCGCGCAAGATCGCTCAGGTGCTGCGCCGAGGGCTTGCTGGTCACGGGCCCGATCGTACGTCGCGCCGGAGCAACCCTGGACCGCTGGTGTCCCACGCCACCGGAGCGTCACCGCTGGCCCGAGCCGGGCCCGCCTTCGCCTACCGCAGTGGCGGCAGCGGCGAAAACCTGCAGCGCGGGTACCTCGTCGAGGTTTCTTGACCTACAGGTCAAGTACTTGCTAGAGTGGCAGACATGGGCAGGCCGAAGAACTTCGAACCGGACGTGGTGATCGCGCAGGCGATGGAAACGTTCTGGACGAACGGTTATGCCGGCACCTCCCCGGCCGACCTCGCGGAGGCGACAGGGGTGGGGAAAGGCAGTCTGTACCACACATTCGGCTCCAAGCGGGAACTGTTCGGTAAGGCTCTCGACCTGTATGACCGTGCGGGTTCGGAGATGACCGAGGAGTTCCTTTCCCGGCCAGGCACCGCCAAGGAACGCATCCGGGCCTATCTCGTGTTCATTGTGGACATTGACCTGACCGGGCCGGTCAAGCGTGGTTGTCTGGCCGCGAACACGGCACTCGAGTTGGGCGGACGGGACGAGGAGGCCACTCGGGCGGTTCGGCGGATGGAGGAGCGCACTATCGAGTTGCTCACCGCCCGCATCGAACAGGGCCAACGCGACGGCGATGTCGCTCCTGAAGTCGATGCCAAAGCGCAGGCGCAGTTCCTGATGAACACCATCGTGGGGCTGCGCGTGATGGCCAAGACGTTCGACGGGCCGGCGCTGTACCGGATCATCGACACTGCCCTGGCGGGCTTCTGACACACCGCACTGTTGGCTTGGGCGCTTTTTGCGCCCAAATTTTTGACCTGTAGTTCAAGAACGAAGAGGAATCATGGAACTCGGAATCAACGGAAAGACCGCCGTCGTCACCGGTGCCAGCCGTGGCATCGGCCTCGCCATCGCCGAAACCCTCGCCGCGGAAGGCGTCCGGGTGGTGGGGGCATCCCGCACCATCACGCCCGAACTGGAGAAGGTCGCCGCTGCCACGGTGGCGGCGGATCTGGGCACCCGTGACAGCGCGGTGGCCGTGGTCGAGCAGGCGATCGAGGCGGTCGGTGGGATCGACTTCCTGGTCAACAACGTCGGCGGGGGCGACGCGGACAACCTTTCGCTGGCGGGCTTCCTCGACGTGGACGACGACCAGTGGCAGTCCATCTTCGGCCTCAACCTGTTCAGCGCGGTCTGGACCACCAAGGCGGCCCTGCCGAGCATCCTGGAGCGCAAGGGCGCGATCGTGAACGTTTCGTCGCTCAACGCACGCAGGCCAGCCGGGTCGCCGGTCGGCTACGCCGAGGCCAAGGCCGCACTGACCGTGCTCGGCAAGCGGCTCAGCGAAGAACTGGCACCGCAGGGCGTCCGCGTCAACACCGTCTCGCCGGGCATCGTCGCGAGTTCACTGTGGACCGACCCGAACGGCTTCGGCGGCAAGGTGGCCGGCGCATTCGGTGTCAGTCACGACGAACTCCTGTCGAGCCTCCCCGGGCAGTTCGACATCGCTTCGGGGCGCATCGGCAGGCCCGAAGAGGTCGCGGACCTGGTCGCGTTCCTGCTGTCCGACCGCGCCGCGAACATTCACGGTGCCGACCACATCATCGACGGCGGCACGCTCAGGACCGTCTGATGCTGCCATAACACCCGGATGTGCGGTAAGCCGATGGAGGTCGCGGTCGATGGAGACCGCGACCGCCGTCGTTACGGCGATGCGTGGAACGCGACCAGATCCGATTGGTTATTCGGACTGTTCGCTGAGTCGGATCACCGGGTATTCCCGGTCGGTTTTGCGTTGGTATTTCGCGTAGCGGGGTTGGGCGGCGGTGATACGTTGCCACGCCTGTTCGCGGTCGGCGCCGTCGAGTCGGTGCGGCGTCACCGGTGTGGGGTCGCGGCCGGGCAACTCGATCGATGCCCGGCCGGGATGCGCCATCAGGTTGGCATACCAGTCCGGGTGCCTGCGCCCACCGCCCGATGCGACGATCAGCCAGGCGCCCTCGCCGTCGGCGAACCACGCCAGCGGCGATTCCCGCGGCTGCCCGCTCCGGCGGCCCACCGTGTGCAGGATCAGCAAATCCATCCCCATGAACTTGCCGCCGTTACGCCGGATACGGGCATTCGTGCGGGCGTTCGCTCGCCGCTGTATCCACCGTGACACCGCCCCGGGCCCTCCGCGACTGCCTGCCTGCTGGTTCTGTGTCATGGGCTACCTCCAGTAATCTCGAAGTCCGGTCGGCCACGGCGCGAGCCAGGCTGCGATCGCGGGCTGAACTCAGCGCAGTTCCTGGATGCGGACCAGGTTGCCCGCGGGATCGCGGAAGGCGCAGTCGCGAATTCCGTAGGGCTGCTCGGTCGGCTTCTGGACGACCTCGGCGCCACTGGCCTGCACGCGCTCGAAGGTGTCGTCGAGGTCGGGGGTGGCCAGGTTGACGGCGGCGTAGGTGCCCTTGGCCATCATCTCGGTGATGGCGTGTCGCTCGTCGTCGGTGATGTCCGGGGTGACGGCCGGAGGAGTCAGAACGATGGACGTGTCGGGCTGGCCTTTGGGACCGATCGTGATCCAGCGCATCGTGCCCTGCCCGACGTCGTTGCGGACCTCGAAGCCGAGGGCGTCGCGGTAGAAGGCCAGGGAGGCTTCCGGGTCGGTGTGCGGGAGGAAGGTCTGGTGAATGGTGATTTCCATGGCGGACACGCTAGGCATGGCGCGGTGGCGGCGCTTCTTGATTCCTGATCGGTTTGGCCACCTGCTTCGTCACGAATGGTGTTTGTGCGGAGACTGCACCGAACCTTAACGCCGTCATGCCGCCTCGCTGTTGGCCAACTCCGGCAAGGCCGGCCGATTGTGTTTTCCACGGAAAACTGCGAGTGTGGCGCGGTGATCGACATCCCTTATCGCGGTTCAGGACCGTACTGCTACACCAATTGCCTGGCCATGATGCTGGGTGCCGACGCACCCGAGGCCGCGGTGGTGGAGACGGTGACCGGCAGTCCGTTCGGGATGCAGTTGGTGGGCGGATCGCTGCCGTTCTTCGACCCGTGGGGCTGGAATCCCGACATCGGCATAGCCGATGCGCTGGCCGTCCTCGGCTGGACCGCGGACACCATCAGCGGGGATGACGCCGGTGCCGCGCTCGACCGTCTCGCGTCCTGTCTGGTCCGCGGCCCGGTCATGATCGGCCCGGTCGAGATGGGCCGGTTGCGGTACCAGCCAGGCAAGACCGGGCCGATCGGTGCCGACCACTACCTCGTCGCACTCGCCATGGACAGCGAACAGGTGACTGTCCACGACCCTCAGGGATACCCCTACGCGCGGCTGCCGCTGGCCGAATTCACCACCGCCTGGCGTGCCGACACCCTCGACTACGGCCGGCCGTACACGATGCGCGCGAACTTCACCCGTCGCAGCCGGGTCGATCCCGCCGACGCCATCGCGGCGTCCGTGCCTCGGGCGATCAGCTGGCTCAGCGGCAAGAACGGCGCCGACATGCCGCCGGGCAGCCTCGGTAACGGCGATGCGGCGGTGGCTCTCGCGGCACACGTCGAGTCAGACTGCGATGAAGAACTCCGCGAGCACCTTGTCCACTTCGCGGTCCGGGTCGGCGCGCGACGTCTGGCCGACGCCGCGGCGTGCCTGCGCCAAGTGGGGCACCTCGCCGCGGCGGCCATCGCCACCGAGCAGGCGCGTCTGATCGGCTCGCTGCAATATCCGCTCGTCACCGGCGATGATGCCGCTGCCGGAGACATTCTCCGCGCGCTGGCCCTGACTTACGACGAACTCCGGGTGAGCCTCGAACGTCAGTCGTAGCTGCACCCGCGGTCAACCGTGGTGATCTTCAGCAACACCCGGAGCGGGTGCTGCTCATTGTGTTGGGAATTCTTGGTGGCAGTATTCGAAAGGCAGCCGGATGATTTGCCTTGAGCAAAGGTGGTGCCGATCGCGGCATCACTGCACGGCGCCGGACTGGCTGAGCAGCGACTGGTACCAACTCTGGTACGGGTAGTCGGTGGCCGGGTAGTTGACCAACGGGTTGGTGGCGTCGCCGGCCGAGTCGAACTGCCAGCCGCGCGCGAGGAACCCGTTCGCGCGGGCGGCGGTGAGGAATGCGGTGTCGCTGGCGGGCGCGGCATAGAACAGCGCTCCCTGCCGCAGTTCGGCGTTGTCGCCGTCCTGGTATTCCACGAAAGCGCGCTGCCGGTAGGCGATCCGCTGGCCAGTGACCTGGTCGGTGGAGTCGCGCAGGGTTTGGCTCGGCGTGGCACCGTCGGCCTGCGTGTACACCGTCACCTGATGGCCGCCCGCGGACGCCGTCGAAGTGGGGTAGCGCTGGTCGGATGTCCTGGCGTTGTTCGTCCAGGCCACCGTCTGGCCGGTGGTGCTCAGGGAGCCCGTCCATTGCCAGTTCAGGCCGGTCGACGGACTCCGGTGGACCTCGCGCAGGGTCGACGTGCCGGTGAACGCGATGCTGGGGGCCACCCCGTTGTCGTATTGGTGGCTGGCCGAGAAACTGATCTCGCCGTCGGCGCCGAGGTGGCCGACGTGGTACCAAAGTGTGGTCGCGCTCTGGGACTGGTGCACCTCGACCAGGTCGCCGTTGTCATTGAGCGCCACCGCCGGCGTGGTGCCGCTGTCGTAGCGACCGTGCCGCAGCCAGTTCACTCGGCCATCCGCGCCGTAGGTGCCGGTCCAGTACCACAGCGCGCCCGCACCGGAGTCGTGCACTTCGACGATCTGCCCGTTGTTGTTCATCGCGATCGCGGGGTGATAGCCGAGGTCGCGCTGGTAGCCGGCGCGAGTGGTGGAATCGCCGGACAGCAACGTGACCACCTTCCCACGCATCGAGTCCACAGTGGATCCGGTGACGTAGTTCCTGGCCTCCATGAGACTGCCGCCGAATGCGGCGCGCAGTTCGTCGTTCAACGCGGCCAGGTTGCCGGCCGCGTAGTTGGCGTTGTCGGTCAGGTTGTCCTTGATGTCGAGCATGACCACCAGTGGCGCGTGGGTCGGGTTGGCGTTCGACCAGGCGGCCACCTGCGCCAGCCAGTCCCGCAGCAGGTTCGACGACGGGTTGCCCCCGGAGTGGTCCACCAGGTCGCCGGCCGAGTTGTGGCCGATCCGGTAGTCGCCCACCGTGCTGTAGTCGTTGTCCTGGATATCCAGCTCGATGAACCGGATGCCGTGGTCGAGTTGGTAGCGGATGGAACCGCGCTGGGCGTCCAGATTGCCCGAGTAGCTGTTGTGCGTGGCCTGGAAGATCGCGTTGGTGAAGGTGGTGGCGGCAGCCGCGGGACTGACGGTGCCGGCGGCGAGCAGACCGGAAACGGCCAGTGGGGCAAAAAAGCGCATGGCGAGACGGTTCACAGGGATCTCCTGGTGCCTGGCGTGGACACGCGGAGACGACCTTGTCACACCGGCATGCCCACGGCAAGGAATGCACCCGGATTCCCGACGATCGACGGGGCGCTCGTGGATCGGGCCGGCGCGGAGTTGGCGACCGCGCCGGCCCGGAAACGGTTATGTTGTGATCAGCTTGCGCCCGAGTTCGACGATCGGGTTGATGGGAGTGTCGTAGTTGCCGAGGACGATCGACACCCAGTCCAGGCCGGGAAAGACGTCCAGCCGGGTCGCTATGCCGGGGCCGCCACCGGAGTGTCCGAAGACGCGCTCGCCGTTGACGATGGCGTCGTCGTACCCGTACCCGTAGAACTCGGCCTGGCTTGACGGTTGCAACGGCGGCAGGGCCACCTTGCCACTGGTCATGAGCCCGGTGAACGCGGGGTTGAGCAGCTTGCCCGACGTGAGTGCGCCGGCGTAGGCAAGCATGTCCGACGCGGTGGAGTACGCGCCACCGGCCGGCCCGCCGATGGTGAACGGCGCGAAGGGGCTGCTGGCGAAGTCGATGCGGGTGCCGTCCGGTTGCGTCAGGTAGGGACGGGAAATGGTGTTGTCGGCCAGCACCTGGGGCCGGCTGTAGAAGTCGGTGTGGGACATGCCGGCTGGGGCGAAGATGTGCGTGCGGACATAGTCGAAATAGGACTGTCCGGTCACTCGCGCGACGATCGCGGCAAGGACGAAGTATCCGTCGTTGCTGTATTCGTGCTTGCTGCCGGGGGTGAACTGGAGAGGTGTCTTGCGAATGATGGCCAGGGTGCCGTCCATCACCTCGTCGAAGCTGTTCCACGTCGCTTCTTCCGGCGAGCCCTCACCCCGGGCAGGTCGGCCGATGCCCGAGTCGTGGGTCAGCAGCTGGTGAACCTTGACGGTGTTCGCGACCTCGGCGGGGAAGCCGTCAAGGTGGGCGCCGAGCGGATCGTGGAAGCCCAGCTTGCCCTGCGCGGCCAACTGGGCGATCGCCAGGGCCGTGAAGGTCTTGGTTATCGACGCGACGCAGAAGACGGTGTCGGGTCCGTTGGGAAGCGAGCGGTCCTTGTTCGCCATCCCGTAGGACCGGGCGAGCACCGGCCGGCCACGGTGGGCGACGAGCACGGTTCCGGAAAACCTGTCTTGCGCGGCTTGTTCGGCGACGAACCGTTCGTACTCGCCGCCTGGGCGCAGGCCCTTCGGCGTCGCGGCGGATCGGGATGTCGCGGCGTCGGCGGCGCCGGGCACGGCCACGAGTGTGGCGCCGGCCAGTGACGCGGCGCCCAGCAGGCCGAGCATTGATCGCCGTGACGTCGGGTGGGTCATCGCGAACTCCTTGCAGGTATTTCGTGGACGGCAGTCGCGATCTCGGCCATTTCCTCCGGTGCCTGATCGTCCAGGCCGCGCATGGCTTCGACCGGCGACAGCGGATGCGGTCACTTCTACCGGCGGGCACCGATCGGGAGCCGATGACGGAGCCATACGAAATCCATAGGTGCCGGCTGCGAGGATGGCGCGGCGCGGGGTCGAGCGTTATTCGCTCAGGAACCCGTCGTGGCCGAGCTTGGTCAGCCAGAGCCGGAACAGTTTGTGCAGCGATTCGGCACCGACGAGTTCGCCGGGTGGCTCGAATTCCGCCGGGTGGACCAAAAACCCGCGTTCCTGCTGACCGCCGAGCGCGCCGTGCGAGCCGACGTGCGGCTCGAACGGGGACGCCCCGTCGGTCGCCGGGTCGTACCGGCTGTTGATCATGATGTCCGCGCAGTGCGGGAACGTGTTCACGCGGCTGATCAGCTCGACGGCATGCGGACCGTAGTCCCGCAACGGGTCCTCGCCCAGCACGAATCCCGAGGCGAGCCGGTGCAGCCCGTCGCGACCGAGCACCACCGGGCCGAACTCGGCACTGCGCACGAGCAGGAAGCCGACACCCGGGTGATCCACGAGCGCGGGCAGCAGTTCCGGGTACTCGCGCTCGATCGTCTCCAACTCGACCCGGCCCTCGTGGTCGGTGAACGACATCATCGCCAGATGCCCGGAAACGGTGACCACCACGCCCGGCGCCACCCGCGTCACCTCGATGGCCTCGGCGTCTTCGGCCCGGCGCGAATGCTCGATCCGGCCGCCGGCCGTTGCGGTCCTGGCCCGTAACCGCTGCGCTATCGGCCCACCGCCGCCAACGGTGTCGGTCCGGGGTACCGGGCCACCGCACTGCCGACCGACGAATTCCCCGATCGACTCGCCGAACCGGTCGGTGAACGCCCAGCCCTGGGTCTGGCCGTGATCGGAGAGCACCACGACGTGGTAGGGCCGCGGCGCCAGCCTGCTGGCCCGGTGCAGCCGCCCGATCTGCTGGTCGATGGACCGCAGCACGGCCAGGGTGTCGAACCGCTCGATACCGGAGTGGTGCGCGACCTCGTCGTAGCCGAGGAAGTCCGCGTACACCACGGGCCGCCCGCTCAGGATGTCCTCCAGCACCGCGGAGACCACGACGTCGCGCGCGATCACCGTCGTGCCCGACCGTGCGACGGGATACCACCCGCCGCGCTTGACCCGCGGCCGGACACCCGCCCGCCGCTGCTTTGCCGCGGCCGACAGCTCCCGGAACATGTCCGTCAACGTCGAAAGCAAGGTGTGCACCGCGTTGACCGGATTCGCGAAGTACGTGTAGTAACCCGCGCCGACGCGATTGTTGCGACGGCGACGAAGCCCCTTCGGCAGCAACACCGACACCGCGCTCATGGTGAGGCTGACGTGTGGCGCGTCGCCGGTGAACAGGTTGCCACGGCTCGCACCGTCTCCGGCGAGCAGGCCGCGCCCGTCGGAGTGGCGCCGCTCGATCTCGGCCGCGTCGCGCGGGTGCGCGCACGCCATCACATGGTCGCGGTCCTTTTCGTACCAACGGAAACCGAGGATGTCATGGTTGTCGCCGTGCAGGATTCCACAGACCGCCGCGCCGGTCTGCGAACTCCAGTCGGTCTGCCAGCGCACCAGCTTGTGGCTGTCCGCGGCCACCCAGGCCGCCAACGTCGGCATGTCGCCGTCCCGCATCGCCCGCCGTGCCACGTCGTAGCTGAGCCCGTCGACCTGGAGGAAGATCACGCCCGGCGTGAGGTCGTCGACTCGCCGGGGGTTGCGCCGGCTGCGGCGCGCGGCCCGGCGGAAGAAGATCTCGTCCTCGTCGATGGCGAGCACGCTGCTGATCAACAGGCTGACCGCGGACATGCCCAGCACCACGAGGACGGCCGTGCGCACGCCTCGGATCTCCACGCCCGGCACGGCCGCGAGCACGGCGAACGCGCCCACGCCGAGCAGCAGGAAACTGCCGATGCCCAGGGTGAACAGCGCGATCGGCAGGGCCACCCGCAGCACCAGTGGCCAGACCACACCGGTCAGCAGGCCCAGCAGCAGCGCGCAGACTCCTCGGCTGCCACCACTCCGGCATCGCGAAACCAGGCAACAGCACGTCGAGTCCGTGCAGGCCGAGGGTGACCGCGAACCACACGAACAGGACCCGCGCGACGGTGCGCCCACTACGTAGCAGCCGGCCCCGTTCCGCGCTCGTCACGACTTCCTCCGCTCACGCCGTTTCGCCACGAGTTGCACCGCGCCGGTGACCACCAGCACGAGCACCGTGGCGATCAGCGTGGCGACCAGGGGCGAGTCGAAGATGCCGCCGCTGACGATCCCAAGAACGGCGTAGGCGAGCGCCCAGAGCACGCAGGCGATCGCGGTGGCCGCCAGCAACCGGCGCCACGGATAGGCCACCGCGCCCGCCGCGACCAGCACCGGGATCCGGCCGGCGGGCACCAGGCGGCCGATGACCACGAGCTGCCAGCCATGCTTGGCGAACCGCTCCCGCGCGTTGATCAGGCGGTCGGGACGCTGGCCGCGGACCAGCCGGCGGATCGCGGCTTCACTGCCGGCACGCGCGATCAGGTAGGTGACCACGTCCCCGATCGCAGCGCCGAGCACCGAGAGCAGGAGCACCAGCGGCAGCGACAGGTGTGACGTCGTCATCGCTACCGCGGCCGCGGCGCCGACCAACGCTCCGGTCGGCACGATGGGCACGATCGAGCCGATCAGCACGCCGGCGAACAGGGTCGGGTAGCCGGCCGACGACGTATTCGACCAATCCAGTGCCAGCGCGCTCATCGCCGGAGGAAACGCAGGTCCAGTCCGTCCACATAGCTCAGTATTCGCCTGCTTCCGGGAGGTAAGGCGCGCGAGAGACATAACGCACAACCTCCACGAACCCACCCGGGATCAGAGTTCGAACGCTTGTGTCACCTGCCGGACCAGATCGTCCTCGGTCATCGTGGTATCGACCTCGACGACGCGCAGTTGCAGAGGCTTCGTTTGCTCGTGCAGGCGATCGGTGAACATCCGATCTCGTTCGAGCAGGTTGCGCAGGGCCTTCTCCGGATCACTGGTCTTGCGGGCGATGGCCCATGTCGAGCCCCTGCTGTCGATCGCGGCCCGGCGGAACTCGGGCGTCGGGAGGAGCCAGAGGGCGCGGCTCGGCCGGGCCAGGAGGGGCTTCACGAGGTGGGGCAGCAGCCGGAAGCCCTCGACGAGCACACCAGGTTCGCTCGGGAGACGCAGGAGGTCGTCGACGATCAGGCCGAAGCCCTCGCCTCGAAACCAGTGGAACGTCTCCAGCATCGTTTCCGGAGATCGGTTCACCCATCGCTGGTCCATGTCCATGGCCCGGAACTCGCTCAGGAACGGACAGTCTTCGGGGGTGCACCGGCCGGCGTGATCCGACATCACGTCGTCGGTCGCGTAGAGATGCAGGCCGTGCCGAGCCGCTATGCGACGAGCGACGGTCGACTTGCCGGCGCCGGTGCCGCCACCGATCCAGTAGACATGCCGCAGCCGTGCCCGCAGCGCTGCGATGTCAGCGGTCTGTCCATGGTGTTCCGATCGCGTTCGGGTCGCATCGTTCATAGCGGCTCCTCACGACCCGGCCCAGCCTTTGGCCGAATGTTAGTGCGACTCTTGAAACGGTGCCGGACTTGATCAGCACTTACCGGCTGATCTGTCGTGGAGCCGTCACCGTGATGAGTTTGTCGGGGTTGCGGATGACGTAGAAGTTGGTGATCTTCCCGTCGATGATCTCGATCAGGCAGGCGCCTGCTACGTGGTCGCCGTTGTGGATGATCAGTGTGGGTGTGTTGTTGCAGTTGGCTATCTCGATCCGTTGGTCTGGTGTCAGCTGCGCGGTGCGGAAGGTTTCGGTGAGGAAGGTGGCGATCTTTTCCGCGCCTACTATTGGCCGGCGCGCGGCGATGGTCTTGCCGTCGCTGTCGGCCGTCCAGGTGGCGTTCGGTGCGAGTAGCGCGAGCAGACCGTCCAGGTCACCGGTGGCCGCGGCGGTCATGAACTGTTCGGTGATCTGTGTGGTGGTCGCGGTGTCGGCGGGTTCGAAGCGTTTGCGTCGCGCCTGCACGTGTTCGCGGGCGCGGTGCGCCATCTGGCGCACCGCTGTCACGGATTTGTCGACGGCTGCGGCGATGTCGTGATAGTCGAAGCCGAACACTTCGCGTAGCACGAACACCGCACGCTCGTTGGGGGTGAGTGTTTCGAGCAGCACGAGCATGGCCATCGACACCGACTCGGCGAGCACCACATCGGCCGACGCGTCGTGTTGGTCGAGCAGCAGCGGTTCGGGCAGCCACGGGCCGATGTAGTCCTCGCGGCGGCGCGCGTTCGCGCGTACGGCGTTGAGGGCTTGGCGGGTGACCAGCCGTGCCAGATACGACTTGGTGTCCCGCACCGTCGCGAGGTCCACCTCGGCCCATCGCAGGTAGCTGTCCTGCAGCACGTCGTCGGATTCGGTCGCCGAGCCGAGTATTTCGTAGGCGATCGTGAACAGCAGGGGCCGCAGCAGGGTGAACCGCTCGGCATGCTCGTCGGTGGTCATGGGGACGTGATCACCTGTGAGGCGGAGGCCGGCTGCTCGGGACGCGGGCCGCCTTTGGGCCAGATTAGGGAACCTGGTTTGCGGGCCTCGCGGCGGATCTTCCAGGTCGCGAGGTTGCAGGTGAGTTCCTTGACCGCGGCGCCAGCGCGGCCGCCGAGGTAGAAGTTGACCGCGCGGTCGTCCTTGCGTGCGATTTGCCGGACGGCGTTGTGGCGGCCGAGGCTGACGCACGCTCCGGAGAAGGCCAGGGTGATCGGCGCCGGTTCGGTGCCCGCGATGCGGTTCAGCACGGTGTCAGCGGCTTGTGCCCCGAGTGGCCCGGCTGCGTAGCAGCTCATGCGCAGCGGCTGGCCCGATGGTGCGGCGGCGTCGCCGGCCGCGACGACGCGGTCGTCGTCGATGCTGGTCAGCGTCTCGTCGGTGAGTAGCCGGCCGAGTGTGTCGGTGCGCAACCCGCTGGCCCGGGCCAGTTCCGGCACGCCGAAACCGGCCGTCCAGATGGTGAGCGCGCTCGGCCGCACCGCGCCACTGGCCAGGACGACCGCGTCGGGGTGAACCTCGGTGACCGGGTTGGCCTCGAGCACGGAGACTCCGTGCCGGGACAGCCACTTGGCGATGGCGCGGCGACCCGGTGCGCTGAAGGTCGGTGCCAGGGCTTGGCTACACACCAGGGTGACCGTACGTCCTTGTTCGGCCAGTTCGGCCGCCGTCTCGATACCGGTCAATCCGCCACCGACCACAGTGACCGGAGCATCGCGAGGCAGCTCGTCGAGTTTGGCGCGCAGCCGCTGCGCGAACTCGAACTCAGCGACGGAGAAAGCGAACTCGGCCGCTCCAGGCACCGCTGACGGTATCGCCCCGGTGCTGCCGACCGCGTAGATGACGTAGTCGAAGTCCAGCGAGCGACCCGAGGCGAGCTCCACGGTGCGGCCGGCGGTGTCGATACGTGTGGCACTGTCGACAACCAAGTTGACGCTCTCGCCGAGCAGCGTGCCGTAGTCCGCCGCGGCGTCGCTGGTACCCGCCACGAACTGGTGCAACCGGACTCGGTCGACAAACCTCGGACGAGGATTGACCAGCGTGATGTCCATGCCCGGCCGCGCCCGCAGCCGATTCGCCGCGACCGACCCGGCATAACCACCGCCGATCACCACAACCTTGTTGAGTGTGCTGTGCTCAGTCATGCCCCCAAGACACCGCCGCCCGCCCAGGCGTGACATACCACGACGTGACACCCATCACCCGAAACCTTGAAGCAACGAAAGCACGCCACACTGACCCGGCAGCACCACTCCTCGACCGCTGCCGCCGTGCGTGCTGACCGTCATCGGCGGACTTCGATGAGGTGCCGGGTCGAGTGCGCGACGAATGCCCCGTCGGACCTGATTTGCGCGTCGAGACGGCGCAGCGTGTCCTGGTAGCGCTCGACGCTGAAGTCCGGTACCCACCACACGCATTTGCGCAGGATGTAGACGACTGCCCCGATGTCGAAGAACTCCATGCGGCACCGTGCTGTTTTCAGGTCGATGAGGGTGAGTCCGGCGGACTCGGCCTCATCGACCTCTCGGTGCGGGTCCCGCGTGGCGCGTTGTCGGGGCAGGGGGCCGAGGAAGTATTCGATCAGCTCGAAGGCCGAGGCCGGCCCGACATGCTGGGCCAGGTAGTGGCCGCCGTCGACGAGCACGCGGGCGATCTCCGGCCAGTCCGGCCGGACCGGGTGGCGGCTGGTCACCAGTTCGAACGATTCGGCCGGGAACGGCAGCGGTTCCCCCGCGCGGGTCTGGACGACCTCGACCCCGCGCGGTCCGAGCAGATCTCTCGCGCGGGCGACGTTCGGCGCCCAGCTCTCCGTCACGCACATCCGCTTCGGCAGCACCGGCAGTTCAGCGAGGACCTCGCCACCACCGGTGTCGATGTCCAGCGCCGAGGCAACCTCCGGAAGCCGCTGCGACAACAGCCGCGCGTAACCCCACGGCGGCCGTTCCTCGGTCGCCCGGCCCCGCAACCACTCAAACCCCCAACCGGAGACGTCGACGGCCTGAGCCTCGGCAACCAACTCCTCGAACGTGCGCATGCCACCATGATCACTCATAAGGAACAACCGGCAGACAGGGCGTGCCGTTCACCGCGGTTCCCTTGGTGCCCCGGACTTCTCGTACCGTCGGACCTGCCCGGCCACCCACCCGGTCGGGCGGATCCGCACCTCTGTGCCGGTCGGGTCCGGCGGATTCACCGGGTGCCGAACCAACTGGCCTGCGCGGCTTGGAGTCCGGCGGCGGGCTGCCAGTCCGTGATGGGCTGGGAGAACTCCCACTGATAGCCGAAGGGGTCGATGCACTCGAACACGCGGTCGCCCCAGGCCTCGTCCATCGGTTCGGAAGTGATCGTGCACCCGGCGCTCCGGCAGTACTCGTAGCTCACGGCGAGGTCGTCCACGCCCAGACCGATCGCCACCCCGAGTCCACGCGGACCGGTCTGGGTCTGCCGCTCCCGCTCGCTGTCGGGGAAGGGCATGCCCACCAGGGCATCGACGATCAGCTGTACCTCGCCTCGCCGGAGGATCGTCATCACCGGTTGGCCGTCGGGGTTCGGCACGCTGCCGACCTCGTCGAACCCGAACCCTCGGTAGAACCGCGCAGCGGCTTCCACGTCGCCGACCCGCAGACCCACTCGAAACGATGCCGCGACCACTCGAACCTCCATTTGGGTACACCATACGCAAACTCTCTGCGTACGGTACACGCAAATGAGGGAGGTCGTCGATGGCCACGTCTGCCGGCGCCGGTGACCCGGTGCGCACGCTGGAGTTGCTGTGGGAGGTGCGGCAGCGCTCCGGCCTCGGCCGGAAACCCGAGCTCAGCCTCGACCAGGTCGTCTCGGCCGCGATCGAACTCGCCGATACCGACGGGCTGGACAGCCTGTCGATGCGGCGTGTCGCCGATCGGCTCGGCGTCGGCACGATGTCGCTGTACCGGTACGTGCCCGGCAAGGCCGAGATGTTCGACATCATGGTCGACCGGGTCAGCGCCGAGATCCGCTACCACCACGAAGACGGTGACGGCTGGCGTTCTCGTCTGGAGCGGGTCGCCCGCGCCAACCGGGCGTTGTTCGAACGCCACCCCTGGCTGTTGACCCTGTTCCCGAGACGACCACCCTTGGGACCGGGCGTGATCGCCAAGTACAACGCCGAACTGCGTGCCGTCGACGGGATCGGACTGACCGACGTCGAAATGGACTCGGTGTTGACCCTCGTCCTGGAGTACGTCCGCGGCGCCACCGCGAACCTCATCGAGTGGAAGAAATTCTCCGCCCGTACCGAACAAAGCGATGACCAGTGGTGGGCCACCCTCGCTCCCCACCTGGACCGGCTACTCGACCACGAGCGATACGCCTTGGCGGTTCGCGTCGGCACCGCCGCGACCACCCACTACAACGGCGTCCACGACGCCGAGCACGCCTTCGAATTCGGCCTTCAGCGCGTCATCGACGGCATCGAATCATTCGTGAACAGCAAATAGCCGCGTTCGGCGGACGGCCGACCTGCTGATCGTCAGGTGAGTAGCCGGCGTAGGGCGGTCGGCGTGTGGCCCAGGTGCTCCCGCATGGTCCGGCACAGGTGTGCGTGGTCGGCGAAGCCGAGGTCGGCAGCGAGGATCGCGAGGTTGGGTTCGCCGGCTTCCAGTCGATCGAGTGCGCGGGCCACCCGGACCCGGTTGCGGTAACGGGTCAGTGACACCCCGAGTACGCGGGTGAACGCCCGGCTCAGCCGGTACGGCGAGACGTCCAGGACAGCGGCGAGCGGGATCAGGCCGGCCGCGGCGGGATGACCGTCGCTGATCATGCCCCGGGCGGCGGCCACCAGCGTCCGGTCGCGGGCGGCCGGCGGGGCGCCATCCGGGGCGGTTGTCGCGACGACCTGCCGAACGATCCGGACGACCAGACCAACCAGTCGCTCGGCACCGGCGTAGTCGATGTCGTCGGTGGTGGCGGCGAGGAGTCGCCGGTGGGCGAGGTCGAGCCGCCCGTCAACGTACAGCGCCGAGCCGGTCAGCTGTGGAGAGTCGCCCGCCAGGGTGCGCCAGAGCGCAGGTGTCAGGCTGATGGAGGTGCACACGTCACCGCCGGTGGGATGGGCGAAGTGTTCCTCCTCTGCGGGCATCCCGAGGTAGCCGACGGTGTCGTCGATGTCGGTGCTTACCCCGCGAACGCGCCTGCGGAATCCGCCTCGACGCACGAGCACGACCCGTACGTCCTCGCGCGGCCCCTCCGCGGACCAGTTCCGGTGATCGTCTCGGCAGTTCACCGCCGTGACCGCGAAGTCCGGGCGGGTGGCGACATCGACAAAGGAGAGCACCCTTTGACGCTATGTGGGGGGTGTGACAGTCCCGCAAGAATCTTCAAGACTGTCGCCGGTGGTCAGGGGCAGGCTGTGTGCACCGAACCAAAGGAGTCAACCCCATGTCCGCACTGGCCCAACTCGCCACGGTCGTCATCGACTGCGCTGCTCCCGGCCCGCTCGCCGAGTTCTACCGCACGGTCACCGGTTGGGAGGTGACCTACCGCGATGTGGACTGTGTCCACCTGGGCGACGGCGGCGGCGTCCAACTTGGTTTCCAGCGTGTTGCCGGTTACCAGCCGCCGAACTGGCCGAGCCCGGCGAAGCAGGCACATCTGGACTTCACCGTCGCCGACGTCGACCAAGCGGTCAAGCAACTGCTTGCGATCGGCGCCACCAGGCCCGAGTACCAGCCCGGCGGTGAGCAGTGGGTGGTGCTGGCCGACCCCGAGGGACATCTGTTGTGCCTGGCTGCGGGCGACTGACCGGCTGCCCGTTCTCGTCCGGCCCCACCTCGAGCAAAGGCAGGAGAAATGGCCTCAATCAGCAAAGAAGTCCTGATCAAGTCCAGCGCGGAGGACGTGTGGGAGGTGATCGGAGACTTCAGCGCGGGACCATCACGCATGGCGCCGGGCTTCGTCGTGGACACCCGCGCCGACGCCGACACCCGGGTCGTCACCTTCGCCGACGGCACGGTGGTCCGGGAGCAGTTGGTCTCCATGGACCACGACACCCGCCGGATCGCCTACGCGGTCGTCGGTGGCAGCCTTCGACCAGACCACGACAACGCCTCTATGCAGGTCATCGCCGACGGCGAGCAGTGCTGCCGACTGGTGTGGATACACGATGTGCTTCCTGACGACCTTGCCAAATCCCTTGACGCTGCCATGACACAGGGCCTGACAGTCATCAAACAGACTCTCGAGGATTTCCACGATCCACGATCCACGACCCGCATCGCGGCGGGTGCCATGACCTCGCCAGCTTCCCGCGATACCTGACCAGATGGTCATTGTTGTGGTTGTCCGCACACGAAAACGGCCAGGCGGAACCTACGACAAATGGTCAGTTACCCGGCCGTCCGGCGCCCACATAATCGTCGCCGGACACGTGATAGGTGGCGATCTGCACCGCCATGCCCTCGGTCGGAGCGTTGATCATCATGCCGTTTCCGAGATAGAGCCCGACGTGATGGATCCGGGTGGCCGGATTGCCGTAGAAGACCAGGTCGCCCATTTTCGGCTGTTCGCCGTTCGGTACCACGGGTATCGACCGGAACTGCGAGTCGGCGGTGCGCTGGAGACCGACGCCCGCGCTGTCGTAGGCGGCCTTGGTCAGGCCCGAGCAGTCGAATCCGGCCGCGCCCGTGTCGGGGCCGTTGCCGCCCCACACGTAGGGCAGGCCTATCTGGTCGAGGGCGAACCGGATCGCACGCACCGCGGGCTTGCCCGCGGTGTCCGGTGCCAGCGAGAGCGTGGCGTAGAGCTGTGCGTTGCCGAGAACCTGTTGGCGGAACAGGGCGGAGCCGCGGTAGTTCGCGATCGCCTGCCACCAGCCCTGCCCGCCCTGCAGGTCGGTGCGGCCGGTGCAGAGGACGCGCCCGGCCGCGATCGAGGCGTCGTCGATGTCCTGGATGTTCCCGGTCTCCCCGGCGCGCTTGAACTCCTGTTGGGTCAGCTGCATCGGCCCGCTCCGCTGCTCGGTTGCGGCCTCACCGGCCGCGCCCTGCAACGGGATGGCGCCCAGCGGCCGGTTCACCACGCCGTTGTCGTCGAGCTGACCGCCGCCATGCCGCCCGTGGTCGGAGCTCGCCTTGCCGATACCGGCCAGGGTGACCCACGACAGGTGACAGTCCGGCTGCTCGTGCCGCAGGGTCAACTCGCCGTTGGCGTAACCGACGAGCGCCCGTTCGGGGATGTCCAGCGGGCCGGCCAGCCCGGCCGCCCATTGCTCCAACGCCGTCTTGCCCTGCTGCTGCTCCGGTGCCTGCGCCTGGACGGGAGCGCTGGCTTCCAGCACGGATGGGCCGGCGCCGGTCGCGTTGCCGCCCGGGCCCGGGGAGGCCGGGCTGGCCGGCCCGGCCAGCGGCACCGGATCCGGCCGCATGAACAGCCAGCCGCAGGTCAGCAGCGCGGCGATGATGACCAGCGCGATCAGCCCTCGCCCGCCGGCCCCCCGCCAGCGATCCTGCCGGGCCCGCGCGCGTGGCGGGCGATCATCGTGCTGCCTTCGGCGGAGAAAGCCCCAGAACCGAGTGGTCACTCGTCAACTCTAGAGGGTTATTCACAACGCGAGATAGCACGCTTGGTGACACGGCACAGCAGCCGGCGATCGAGGTCACGGCCTGGCTACCCGAACACGTTCGAATAAAAGCAGGAGAAGACGGGTGGTTTGGCCGCACACGGGGCGAAGATCCGGCTCGCGGGCCGTAGGGTGCCGTTATGGCCGAGATGGACGTCGCGCGGCTTCGGGCGGAGCTCGTTCCCCCGTTCCACGCTCTGGATGTCGTGCGTAGCACGGGTTCCACCAATGCTGACCTGCGAAAGGCCGCCGACGAAGGCGCCGCCGACCGGACCGTGCTGATCGCGGAGGAGCAGACGGCCGGGGTGGGCAGACGGGCCCGGTCGTGGAGTTCGCCCGCCGGGAGCGGTATCTACCTCAGCGTGCTCCTCCGGCCGCACGAGGTCCCGTTCGCCGAGTACGGGTCCCTGGCCGTCGTGGCCGGGCTCGCGGTCACCGACCTGACCGCCGAACTGGGGGTCGACGCGGTCATGAAATGGCCGAACGACGTGCTCGCGGGGGAGGACCGCGCGAAATGCGCGGGCATTCTCGCCGAGGCCGTCGCCGGTGACGAAGGCGCGGTGGTGCTGGGCATAGGGCTCAACGTGCTGCCCGTCAACGGCCGGATCCCGCCGAACCCGGCCGGGCTGTTGCCGACATCGCTGGCGGAGACCGGGGCGCGGACCACCGACCGGACCGAGATCGCGCTGATCCTGCTGTCCGCGTTCGCCGGCCGGGAGAGCCGGTGGCGCGCGGCCTGCGGGGATCTGGCGCGCGCCGGGCTGCTCGACGAATACCGCGAACGCTGCGAAACCCTGGGCCAGCAGGTGCGGGTCATGTTGCCGGGCGGGGACGCGTTGATCGGCACCGCGCAGGACGTCGATTCCACGGGGCAGTTGACGGTCCTCGGCGAGGATGGCCGCAGGCGCACCGTGTTCGCCGGCGATGTCGTGCACCTGCGGATGGCATAAGCGGGTGTGGCATCCCGGTGAAGTCGCGGCGCTCAGACGCGGTCGCGCGCCAACTTGCGGAGGAGCTGGCAATGCGCGGAATTCCCCCGATAGCGGCCCGGTCGCTGTGTGATCGTGGTCTGCCGAGTCAGCGGTTGACGGTACGGTAACGCCATGTCTTTTCCCGAGGACCTGCTCAGCTCGAGCGAAAAGGTCATGGTGCACAGCCACCCGCACGCGAAGATGCTGATCGGGCCGTTCTTCTGGCTGCTCGTCACGCTCGGCGCCGGCGGCTACCTGGCCACCCTGGCCAGGGGCTTGGCTTCGCCGTGGGAACTGGTGTCGCTGGTCGCACTCGCCGTCGTCGCCGTGGTGCTGATCAGCTGGCTCTTCCTCGGGCCGTTGATCCGGTGGCGCACCACGCATTTCGTGGTCACCACCGATCGGCTCATCGCGCGGGAAGGCGTGCTCCGCCGGACCGGTCTGGACATCCCGATGACCAGGATCAACAGCGTGCAGTTCGAGCACGGCCTGATCGACCGCATGTTCGGCTGTGGCACGCTGATCATCGAGTCGGCCTCCGACGAACCGTTGCGGTTCGAGGACATTCCGCGCGTTGAGCGGGTGCACACGCTGATCTACCGTGAGGTCAACGACAACCCATACGACGACTACGCGGGCCCGAACGACGGGCAGCCACGAGGACGCGGGAGGCGCTGATGAGCGTCCGGGAGCTGGGGTTGCCGGCGCGGGCGCCGGCCGGTTGGCTACCGGACCGGGTGACGATCTGGGAGGTCGGGGCGCGGGACGGGCTGCAGAACGAGCAGGTCGCCCTCGGCGTCGAGGTCAAGATCGAGTTCCTGGACCGGCTCGCCGCCGCGGGGCTGACCGTGCTGGAGGCCACCAGTTTCGTTTCGCCGAAATGGGTGCCGCAGCTGGCCGACGCCGAGGAACTGCTGGCTGGGCTGGCGCGCCGGCCGGGCGTGCGCTACCCGGTGCTGGTGCCCAACGAGCGCGGGCTCGACCGCGCGCTGGCCGCGGGCTGCACGGAGATCGCGATCTTCGGCAGCGCCACCGAAACCTTCGCCCGGCGCAACCTGAATTCCACTGTGGATGGTCAGTTCGAGCTGTTCGAGCCGGCCGTCCGGCGGGCGCTCGACGCGGGCGTCGAGGTCCGGGCCTACCTGTCGATGTGCTTCGGCGACCCCTGGGAAGGGGTGGTCGACGTCGAGCAGGTGGTGCGGGTGAGCCGGCGCCTGCTCGATCTCGGCTGCTTCCAGCTTTCGCTCGGTGACACCATCGGCGTGGCCACCGCCGGCCAGGTCGAGCGGCTGCTCGGCGCGCTCGGCGAGGCGGGCGTCGGGACCGAGGCGCTGGCCGTGCATTTCCACGACACCTACGGCCAGGCGCTCACCAACACCCTCGCCGCGCTGCGCTGTGGAGTGTCGACTGTGGACTCTTCGGCCGGCGGGCTCGGCGGTTGCCCTTATGCCGAGTCGGCCGCCGGGAACCTGGCCACCGAAGACCTGGTCTGGCTGCTCGACGGCCTCGGTGTCGAGCACGGCGTGGACCTGGATGCGCTGGTCTCGACGAGCACGTGGCTGGCGGAGCGGCTCGGCCGGCCGAGCCCATCACGGGTGGTCCGGGCCCTGTCGAAGTAACACCCCCCCGCTTTGTCAACCCTCGGGTGACATGAGTGACCCGTTACTGCCCGAAATTCGGTAGGAACGGGTCACTCCTGCAGATACGCGCTTCCCATCGCGACCGTCCTTGCCTTCGCTGGAAAAGAATTGACCAAGGTTCTTCTTGCGCGGTGGAACCGCGGGTGGCCGGCTCACGTCAGACTCCAAGCCGATCGCCGTACCGAGCCAGGGAGGGCGCCGTGACCGAGCATCGCGCACAGGTGGACGAGTTGCTCGCCGACTACCGGCGCAGCCGGGACCAGCTGGCTTCCGTGCAGCGGGAACTGGCTTCGGTGACGGCTTCGGCGCGGGACGCGGCGGGCTTGATCACCGCGACCGTGGGACCGCGCGGGACGCTCACGAGCCTGGCGATCGCCGAGGACGCCTACCGCCGGTACCGGCCGGCCGAGCTGGCCGAACAGATCGTGCGGGCCACCGGCGACGCCACCGCGCGCGCGCTGGCGCGGGCCGCCGAGGTGCTGGCCCCGGCACTGCCGAGTGAAACCGATCCCCAGGCCCTCCTGCTCGGCACCGGCGATCTCGAGGCAGGCGAGATCGCGCCGGACAAGCCGCCGGCGGAACGGGCGGCGGAAGAGGAAAGCTACGAGGACCAGAACTGGATCCAGGAGGGCACCCGGTGAGCGACGGCTTCGAGGTCGACGCCGATCGGCTCGCCGCTCGCGCCAAGGATTTCGACGGCCTGGTCGCCTCCGCCGGCGAGATTGCCGCCGAACTCGACCGCGCGCTGACCGACGCCGAGTCCGCCTGGGGCGACGACGTGGTGGGCCGGAACTTCGCCGCGGCCCACGCCGGCCCGGCGAGGGATTCCGCCGAGGTGGTCCGGAACCTGGCGGGGAGCCTGCGCGAGGTCGGCGACGCGTTCGGCGAAGCCGCGCGGCGGCACCGGGCGGGGGATTCCGCCGCCGCCGAGTCGATCGACCGCGCGGCCGGGGGATAGCCGATGGGCATCGAACTGCCGAAGGAGCTGGCCGACATCGCGGCGGCGACCGGTGTGTCCTGGCCCCAGGCCGACGAGGACAAACTGCGCGAGCAGGCGAACGCCTGGCGCGACGCGCAGGCCAGGCTCAGTAGCCTCGCGGCCGAGGCCGACCGCACCGCGGGCGACGCGGTCGGGGCGCTGTCGGGAACCGCCGCCGAGGAAGCCGGCCGACGGTGGTCCGGTTTCGTGGACCCCGACCACGGCAGCCTGACCACCGCCGCACGGGGCGCGGGGGAGGCCGCCGGCCGGCTCGACCACGCGGCCGAGGTGGTCGGCGCCGCCAAGGTGGAAATGATCCGGCAGCTGGTCGGCGCGGCGAAGGACACCGATGCGGCGCACGCGGCGGCCTCGGCCGGGCATCCCACCGCGCTGCTCGGACTGGACACCGTCCTGAAGGGAACAGCGACCAACCTCTCCGCGGTGACGGACGGGCTGGCCGGCGCACTCGGTCCGGGCGGCGGATCGTCCACGCCCGGCCCGCTGGTCGACCCGCACCCCGGGGCACACACGCCGGCCGGTCAGCAGGAGCTGCTCAGCACCGTCACCGGCCTGCCCGGGCACCTGCTCTCCAGCGGCGACGCCGTGGGCCGGGTGGGCGACCCGGTCGGCAAGGTGGCCGCGCCACTGGCCGGCAATGTCGTGTCGAACACCGCCGCACCGATCGTGGACCACAGTGCTGGCGTCGTGGATCACGTTGGTGGTGTCGCGAGTCAGGCTGCTGGTGCTGTCGATCACGCTGGTGGCGTCGTGGACCATGCGGGCGACGTCGTGGATCACGTTGGTGGTGTCGCGAGTCAGGCTGGTGGTGCTGTCGATCACGGTGGTGGCGTCGTGGATCACGCTGGTGGCGCCGTCGATCACGCTGCGGGTGCTGTCGATCGCGCGGCTGGCGTGGACCATGTCGCCGGCGCCGGCGCCGTCGACCACACCGCTTCCGCGACCGGGCACATCGTCGACGACCTCGCCGGGTCTACTATGGACACTCCGCGGCAACTGCCGCAGATGCCACCGCCCCCGCCGGTCCCAGGTGCCGGCGCGGTCCAGCTTCCGCCCCCTCAGGATCCGCCGATGTCTGTGCCGTCCCACGGCGGTTTCGTCCAGTCCGGCGGCTTCGCCGACGCCCCGACCCCGCCGTCCGGGGCCCCGGTGGCCCCGCCCGCGCACCCCGCCGCGCCCCACTTCCCGGGAGGGACCGTCGCGTCGGGATTCACTGACGCCGCCTACTCGCCGCCACCGGCGGCCGGCCCCGGTTTCGGGCCCGCCGCCGCACCCGTGCCGCCCGCCGTTCCACCGCCCGGATACCAGCCGCCGCCGTTCGTCGGAGGAGGGGGCCCGATCGGTGGAGCCGTCATGCCACCGCCGGTCGCCGGGACCGCACCACCGGCAGGGACCGCTGCACCCGGCATCGGAGCTGTACCCGGCGCAGGAGGTGCACCCGACGCGGGAGGTGCAGCCGGTGTGGGAGCGGCGCCCGTGGCCGGCCCGGGCCGCGCGCCCGTGCCCGGCGGCGGATTCCGCTACCCGCAACAGTTCCCGCCGCCCTACGCCGCCGCTCCCTACCCGGTGGCGCCCAATCCGGCGGCACCCAATCCGGCCCCGCCGCTGGGCGCGCCGCGGCAGGATCGGGAGAGCATCGTCGCGCTGTTCCTGGTGCACATGTTCCCGATCGGCCACCTGCCGGTCGCTTCCGATCGTCCGCAGCGGCAGCTTCCGGTGCCACCTCCCGACGTCGACTACGCGCCCGGCCTGCGATTTCCGCCGCACGACCACCCGCGCTCCGACCTGATCGACTCCGCGGACGCACTGGCGAAGGTCCGGGCCGGGCTCCGGCGCCTGCCGACGCCGCCCGCGTCCCCACCGGCCGGGCTGATCGAGGGCTACGAACCGCTGGCGGGGCTGTCCGGGCACGACTGGAATCGCCGGTTCTTGGCGGGGGTCCGCGACTCGGCCCCGGAGTATGCCTGGCCGCCCGGCGAGGTGTATCCCGAAGGCGGGACGGAGCCGGGTGAGCCACAGGTGCTGGCCGAGGGCACGATGCTGGACCGGTTCGGCGACATCACCGGACGCGTGTTCGCGCCGGAGGGCACCGGGTTCGCGCACCGGTCCCTCCCGCCCTCGGCGCTGAGCGCCGGCTACCGCCGCTACCGCGTGCTGCGCGAGGTGCCGATGTGGCAGGCGCGCTACGTCGGCTGGTTCGGCCAGCCCGGCGGCGGGCTCCGGTACCGGGCGGTCTACTCGGCCGACGAACTCGTGACCATGGGATACCTGGCCGATGTGACCTTTCAGGAGGCCGCGTGAGCCACCATCGAGAAGCGCTGCTCACCTGGGCCGACCGGGTGCAGGGCACCCGCATCACCACCGAGGAGACCGCGTGAGCCACCGACTGGGTGCGGGTGTCCGACATGGGCACCGAGGAGACCGCATGAGCCACCGACCGGGTGCGGGTGTCCGACATGAGTACGCGTGAGCCATCGACTGGGTGCGGGTGTCCGACATGAGCGTTGACCGCGGGAGTTCGCCGGGCAAGGGGGCGGGAACGAGATGAACATGGAGACGATCGTGCGGTGGCTGGAGACCATCGGCGTGCCGCACGAGGTGGTTTCGATCGGCGCCGAGGCGGACAACGCGTGGTGCGTGCTCCGTGTCGACGAGTCCGACGAGGGGGCGCCGGTGTGGGAGGTCTTCTGGCGGGAACAGGGAAACCGCTACGACTGGGCGCGGTTCACCAACGAGCAGGTCGCGTGCCACTACCTGTTCGGCCGACTCGCGTGGGCACAGGTCGCCCGCGGCGCCGTCGGCCTCCTCCCCGTCACCACCGCCTGAGTTCCCGCCTCCGCCGCGCGTGTCCCCGTTTCAGGCTCGCGAGTTCCGGCTTCAGGCTCGCGAGTCCCCATTTCAGGCACCCGTGTCCCCGGTTCAGGCGCGCGAGTTCCGGCTTCAGGCACCCGTGTCCCCGGTTCAGGCGCGCGAGTTCCGGCTTCAGGCACCCGTGTCCCCGGTTCAGGCGCGCGAGTTCCGGCTTCAGGCACCCGTGTCCCCGGTTCAGGCGCGCGAGTTCCGGCTTCAGGCACCCGTGTCCCCGGTTCAGGCGCGCGAGTTCCGGCTTCAGGCACCCGTGTCCCCGGTCCAGGCGCGCGAGTTCCGGCTTCAGGCACCCGTGTCCCCGGTCCAGGCACCTGAGTTCCGGCTTCAGGCACCTGTGTCCCCGCTTCAGGCACCCATGTCCCCCGTCCAGCACGGTGAGTTCTCGGTTCGCGACGGTGAGTTCGCGGTTTCAGCGATGTCCGAGGCTCGCTGATCACCCTTCCCCGGCGCCGAGTAATCTCGGTCCGATTTGGGAGGAATAACTTCAGGTGACCGAAATCGTGCCGACCGCCGAGAGGCAGGAGCCCGGAAGACGGAGACCGCGCATCAGGTGGCGGCTACCGGCCGCGGTCCTGGTGATCGGTGTACTTGTTGTCGTGGGTTCGTTCGCCCTGTTGCCCCCGCGGGTGTTTTCCGCGGTGAAGCAGGCTACGGACAGCATGACGCCGACCATTCAAAGCGGCGATATTGTGAAAGTGCTTCCCATTTCGGGTGAGGATGTCCGGCGCGGTGACATCGTCATCGTCAAAACCGATGCATGGCTGGATCGGGATCTCCAGGGCGTCTTGTTGGTGAAGCGAGTGGTCGCACTACCCGGGGATGCGGTCGGCTGTTGCGATCCGGACGGCAAGCTCTTGGTCAACGGTAAAGCCATCACCGAGGACTACCTCGCCCCGGACGATCCGCGCGGTAATTCCGCCTTCGACGACTATGACCACTATACGGTGGAGGTTCCTGAAGGAGGCGTGTTCGTCCTCGGCGATAACCGTGGTAATTCACGCGATTCGCGGGCCTACACCTTCACGGCGGAAAAAGGCTCCCTTCCTTTTTCGGCGATTGTCGGCGTAGTCGTTCTCTTGAATGACAAGGTCCTGGCGCCGACTCACGCGTTCACCGACGCGGGCCTGCCGGGCGAGCCCCATCGGTTCGACCGGACCGCTCAGACCGTCGCGGCGGTAGTACCCGTGGTCGGCGGTCTCGTGTCCCTGGGCGGCCTTGTCTGGCTGATCGTCAACCTCACCGCCCGCCGTCCCGGGAAAAGCTATCGCTGAAGGATCTGCAGGGCCTCGTCGTGCAGGAGCCCGTTCGACGAAACGGCCGACCCGCCGTCGAAGCGCGGCTTGCCGGACAGGTCGCTGAACCGGCCGCCCGCCTCGGTCACCAGTACCTGCACCGCCGCGACGTCCCACGGGTTGACGATCGCCTCCGCGGCCAGGTCGATCGCACCCTCGGCCACCAGGCAGTGCGACCAGAAGTCGCCGAACGCGCGGTTTTCCCAGCAGGCGTCGGTCAACGCCAGGTAGGCCTCACGTGAGTGGTGTTCGGTCCAGGAACCCAGGTGGGTCGTGGACAGGTACGCGTCCTGGAGCGCGGACACCCCGGACACGGAGATGCTGCGCTCACCCGAGGCGTCGCTCGACCATGCTCCCTCGCCACGGGCGGCCCACCAGCGGCGGCCGAGAGCCGGCGCGCTGATCACGCCCACCACCGGCGTCCCGTCCTCGACCAGTGCGATCAGGGTCGCCCACACCGGCACGCCGCGAAGGAAGTTCTTGGTGCCGTCGATCGGGTCGACCACCCAGGCTCGCCCGGCCGACCACGAGGTGCCGCCGCGTTCCTCGCCGACGACCGCGTCGGCGGGTCGTTCGGTCGCGAGCCGCTCGCGTATCGCGTCTTCCACGGCGGTATCCGCGTCGGTCACGGGTGTCCGGTCGGGCTTGCTGCTCACCTGGAGGTCGCGGGCGCGGAAGCGGGCGGTGGTGATGGCGTCGGCGATGTCGGCGAGATGCCTGGCGAGCGTCAGATCTTCGGGCACACGACGATGGTTTCACGCCTTACGGTCGTAGGCTTGGTCAGGTGAGCATCGTGTTACTCGCTGAGGACGATCCGGCGATCGCGGAGCCGCTTTCCCGCGCGCTGCAACGGGAGGGGTACGAGGTCCAGATCGTCGCCGACGGCCCGGCGACGCTGGAGGCCTCGTCCGAGCACCGGGTGGACCTACTCGTGCTGGATCTGGGACTGCCCGGGATGGACGGTCTCGAGGTCTGTCGCAGGCTCCGCGCGAACGGCTCCGAACTGCCGGTGCTCATGCTCACCGCGCGCACCGACGAGGTGGACTTCGTGGTTGGTCTGGACGCCGGCGCCGACGACTACGTGGCCAAGCCGTTCCGTCTGGCCGAGCTGCTCGCCCGCATCCGCGCCCTGCTCCGCCGTCGCGCGCCCGAGGTGCTCGACATCGGCGGCGTGCGCATGGACCTGGGTGCTCGCCTGGTGACGGTCGACGGTCGCGAGGTCCAGCTCGCCAACAAGGAGTTCGAGCTGCTCAGGGTGCTGATGAGCCGCGCGGGCCAGGTGGTCAGCCGGGATGAGATCCTCGCCGAAGTGTGGAACGAGCTGGAGTCCAAGACGTCGAAGACGCTCGACATGCACATGTCGTGGCTGCGGCGCAAACTTTCCGTCGGGAGCGACGGGAAGGGCGCGGTGGTGCACTCGGGCGACGGCGAACGTCGCATCGCCACCGTGCGCGGCGTCGGCTTCCGGTTCAACGTCGACTGAGCGGACCCGACATGGCTACGTTGTGCTTCCGCTACTCGCACCGCCACGCAAATCACATCAAAACAGTCGGTTGCCCCTGCTGGAACTGAGGAACTGTGCGTCGTCGCATCCTGCTGGCCATTCTCCTGGCCGTCGCGGTGACCGCCGCCGCCCTCGGCATCCCGCTAGGCGTGACGGCGTGGAAGCTGGTCGAAAGCATCAGTACGGAGGACCTGTCCGAGCGCGCCACCCAGATCGCCGCCAACCTCGACACCGCGATGGCCGACGACAACCTCATGCAGGACGATCTCGCCGGGGTCGCGATCCTGATCCCGAACGGCGGCCGGTTGGTGGTGGAGCGGCCTGGCATGCCGACCCTGCAGGAGGGCGCCGATCCCGGGCCCGATGTCGTGGCGGCATCGGCCGATCTGGCCAAGGGCGGGAAGCTGCAGCTGTCCATCCCGGCCGGCCCGTTGCGGTCCCGGCAGACCACGGTGACCCTGGCCGTGCTGCTGCTCGTCGTGCTGTCGGTGAGCATCGGCACGGTCGTCGCCACGGTCACCGCGAGACGGCTTGCCAAGCCGCTTCGACACGTGGCCGAACGGGCCGCGAGACTCGGCGGCGGTGACTTCCGTGCCGACACGCGCCGGTACGGCGTGGGCGAACTCGACATGGTCGCCGAGGCGCTGGACACCTCGGGCCACGCGCTCGCGCAACTCGTGCAGCGGGAGCGCCAACTCGTCGGGGACGTTTCGCATCAGCTGCGCAGCCGGCTGACCGCGCTGCAGCTACGGCTGGAATCGCTGACGTTGTTGAGCCAGGAAGGCGACATCGCGGAGGAGGCCAGAGCCGCGCAGGAACAGGCCGACCGCCTCTCCGAAGCGCTGGAAGAGCTGCTCGCGGCGGCACGTGCGGCCAGCGAGGTCGATGTCGAGGCGATCGAGCTGTCCCAGGCCCTGTCCCAGGTCGCGCAGGAATGGCGCGAGTTGTTGCGGGCCGAGGGACGCAATCTGCGGCTCAAGGTCGCCGAGGGGGTCATGGCGCGGGCCACTCCCGGGCGGCTGCGCGAGGTGGTCGGGGTGCTGCTGGACAACGCCCTGCGGCACGGGGCGGGCACGGTCACCCTCGCCGCTCGCCGCGGGGAGGCCGACGGTTCGGTGGTGGTCGAGGTCAGCGACACCGGCTCCGGGATTCCGGACGAGCTGGCGCCGCACGTGTTCGAGCGCGGGTTCTCCGGCGGCGGATCGACCGGGGTGGGGCTCGCGCTCGCCCGCGCGCTGGCGGAGGCGGACGGCGGCCGGCTCGAACTGTCCAGCCGGCGACCTGCGGTTTTCAGCCTGTTCCTACGTTCGCCCGGGCCGGGCGACGTGCCGCCCGAGGTGCCATGGCCCCCCGAGCGCGTGCCGCGCTAGCGACTGTCGGGTCGGGCGGGACCGTTATTCGCCCTCGGCCTCGGCCTTGACGGGGTGGAGCTCGGTGACGGTGGCATCGCGGCGGCGCTGTCCCAATTCGTCCGGAAAGACCCATTTCTTGAAGCCCCAGAACCGGAACACCATGGCCAGCAGCATGCCGATGATCGAGCCACTGACGAAGTCCGCGGTTTCCTGAACCCACCGATCCACGTAAGGCGTTTCGAGATGGAATGCGTAGCGCGAAAGGTACAGCGGGATCAGGTTGACCACCACGGCCAGCCCGCTGATCACGAAGAACAGCGCGGCCTCGTGGTGCCGTTCGCGCCCGCCGCGGGTCCGGAATGACCATTCCCGGTTCAGGATGTAGGACACGATGGTGGCGACGATGATCGCGATCGCCTTCGCCGTGGTCGGCTTCGCCTCGAGTACACCCAGCTTGAGCAGGTACCACACGCCGTTGTCGACGACGAACGTGGTTCCGCCGACGATGGCGAACTTGAGCAGTTCCCGATGTTTGATCAGCACCGAGCGTAACGGCTCGGGGGTGTGGGAGAGCACGCTTTCCACAACGGTCACTGCCGCAGTGTACGGAGGATGACCAAACGGCCGGAGATCAGGCGGCTCGTTCACCCGTTTTCTCAGCGGTCGGTGCCCGATCGCGTACTATTCGCGGTCGCGCGTCGGCCTGTGGGAACACCCATTTCTTGAATGCCCACCACCGGAACACCATTGCCACCAGCGTGCCCAGAATGATGCCGGACACGTAGTCCGCGATTTCCTGGGTGAGCAGCCCGACGTGCGGGGTGCGCAGGTCGAGCAGGTAGTGCGAGACGGCCAGCGGGACCTCGTTGAGACCCGCGGCGATTCCGCTGATGAGGAAGAACAGCGCGGCTTCGTGGTGCCGTTCGCGCCCGCCGCGGGTGCGGAAGGACCACTCCCGGTTCAGCACATACGACACGATGGTCGCGACGAGCACGCCGACGGCGAGCGCGGTGATCGGCTGCGCGGTCAGCACGGTGAGCCGGAGGGCGTAGGTGACGACGTTCGTCACGCCGAAGCAGACCCCGCCGACGATCGTGAACTTGAGCAGTTCGTGATGCTTGCTCAGCAAAGACCGTAGGAGCCCGAGCATCCGGCGTGTTCCCGGCATGTTCGCCACGCTACTCCTGCGGCTCGTGACGGACCTCTCGGTTACGACGATGGGACTTGGGCGGGCGGGCTGAGGGGGAGTGTCCTGGCCGCCGTTGCCGAGCCCAGCTTCGCGGTCACCTTGACCGGCGTCCCGCCTGGCGCGGCGTCGAGTTGGAACCGCAGGTGCAGTTGTCCCTCCGGGGACAGCCGGTCCCTCGCCGTGCAGGAGGTGTCGCCGCCGCTGCCGGCGCAGGTGGCCGGGGGGTTGCCGGGGGCCGGCCGGGCCGGACGGTCGATGGCCACGCTGACCGGCGCGCTCGCAGCCCCATCGTTGCGCACGTTGATATCAAGCCAGAGCAGTTGGGGGGACGATGACGCCGGCGCGACATCGACACCTAGTTCCAGCGAGTCGGGCGGGGTGTCGACCGAAACCGGGACGCTGACCGGTACCCGGATCCCGTCACCCGCGCTGATCGTGCCGGTCACGGCGCCGCTGTGGGCGTCCGGAGCGGCGGCCAACCGGAAGGTGATCACGACGGTCTGGCCGGGGCTCAGCCCCCGATCCGTCCGGCAACTCGCCGAGGAGCCCTGACTGCCCGAGCAGTCCACGGCGACCGGGCCGCCGCCCTCCTGAGCGAGGGGTTGCCGGCCGGCGCCGACCGTGTGGAGGCCGTCGGGCAGGTGCAGCGCGACGGTCACCGGCTCGGAGGCGGCATCGCCGTCGTTGTGCACCGTGATCGACAGCTCGGCCGGGCTGCCACCCGCCGTCAGTTCTATGCCGGACGGCGGGCCCTGCACGGTCAGCCGGGGTGCTCGGGCAGGCGGTGTGGAGGCGCCGGGTGACTGCGCCGGCGAGAACTGACTCGACGGCGGCTGGGGCTCGGTCCACGGCGCGGACGTCGGTGGTGGTGATGGCTGCTGGGACGTCGACGACGGTGACGGAGAAAGCTGCGATGGCGCGGCCCGCTGCGGCAGCTCCGGCGAGGGAACGACCTGGGCGGGCGGAACCTGGCCGCCGCCGATGGGCGGAAGCGGCAACGGGACGCTCGGCGGGATCGCCGGCAGCGGCAGTTCCGGCGCGGGCAACTGCTGGGCGGGCTGCGGCCGCAACGCCGTCGGAATCGACGGCGAACTGCCGCTCATGGCGAGCGCCGCGGCCACCGCGGCGGCGATCGCGCCCCCGGCGACCGCGACCGCGACGACCTGCCGAGACCCGGTTTGGCGGTCGGTCGCCGCGCCCGTGCCGGCGGCCTCGCCGTCCGCACCCGTGGTGGCGAGGTCGCCCGTGGTGCTGCGGTCGCCGGTGGTGGTGAGATAGCCGAACGCCGCGTCGCCCAGCACGATCGGGGCGACGACCGCGCGCAGCGCGCCGTTGACGTCGGCGAGTTCCGCGGCCAGCGCGCGGCACTGGGCGCACTCGTCGAGATGCGCCTCCACCTGGGCACGCTCGCGTTTGGCCAGGCCATGGCGGGTCCACGCGCCCAGCCGCTCGGCGGTGGCCCGGCACCGCTTGGTGGGGGTCTCGGCGAGATGCACCTGGAGGTACGCCTGCCGCAGCCCTTCCCGGGCGCGGTGGGCCAGCGCGGACACACCGTTGGGGCTCAGGCCGAGGACCAGCGACACCTCGGCCGGCGGCTGCTGTTCGATCTCGGTGTGCCACAGCACGGCCTGCCAGCGTTCGGGCAGCCGGCTGAACGCCTTCGCCACCAGCGTGCGTTCGAGTCCGGCGACGGCCGTGTCGGAGAACTGGACGGTGAGAGCGTCGGCGGCGGCTCCGCCCGCGCGGCTGACCGTGGTCATGTCCTCGTTGAGGTAGACCCACCGGTCCTTGCGGTTCTTGGCGTAGGCCGTGTGTCGCAGGGTCGCCAGCAGGTAGGCCCGGAAGGCGCTGTCCGGGCCCTTCCCGCTGCGGAGGATATCCAGCACCTTGGCGAATGCCTCCGACACCAGGTCGTCGGACTCGACGTTGGACCGCGCCAGACGGCGGGCCAGGTTGTAGGCGGCGCTCACGTGCCGTTCGTAGAGCGTGCCGTAGGCGGCGAGCGTCCCCGTCCGAACGGAGGTGATCAGCTCGGCGTCGCTCTGGCCATCGAAGCCGGTGGGCACGGTGGACACTGCACTCCTCCTCCCCAAACGGCGCGCAACGCCCGAGGGGCTCGCCGCTCGTCGGCGTTGACGTCGCGTAACGCCAGTGTGGCGGACCTGGGTTGCCTCGTCATCTCGCGACATTGCGGATGACCCTCCAGGGCCCAACAGTTCACCCGGCCCCGGTGAATCATCATCACCCCGGCATGCTTCGGGCGCAGCACGGCGCGATTCACCGCCAGACCGCGGCCGATCTTGTACTCGGAGGGTCATAACCGCAGGTCACGGCGTAATCTCCGGCGGCGCCACGGCCGGTGACGCGGCGGAGACGCCCGGCCCGAATCCGCCCGATCGGTGCGGCCATCTCACCGCCCGTGCTCGATTTGCCCGAAGCGTCCCACGGCCTGGTGGCTCAAGGCTCGTCAATCGGGCGCTACCCGAGCGCGCGCGGAGGTCGTTTGCGGGGTGCGCCGGACATGCGAAGAGCATTCGTGATTTGCTGATGACGTGACGCAGTCAGTGTCTGTCGCCGAGGGCGAACGGGGCCGCCATCCGCGCCTGGCATTGCGCACCTCGTTGGCCCGCCTGCTCGTGCGCCCGAGGTCGATCGTGCTGCTGTCCGCGCTGCCGGTGCTGGCGATCGCGGTCGGCATCGTCGGCGCGATCCTCGACTGGCGCCTCGGGGTGGACAGCGCGGTGTACCGGGCGGGCGCGCTGACCCTGCTTCACGGGGACTCGCTGTACGACTCGAGCACACTGGCGCCGGAACCGTGGTGGGCGCTGCTGCCGTTCACCTACGCGCCGTCGGCCGCCCTGATGTTCGTCCCGCTGGCCCTGGTGCCCACGCAGATCGCCTGGGGCCTGCTGACCGCGATCTCGCTGCTCGCCATGGCGCTGGTGATCCGGGTCGCGATCGGCTCGCTGCCCAAGCCGCCCACCTTCGAGTCCCGCTGGTGGTCCTCCCCGGCCCGCGCCACGCTCGTGTTCTCGGTGTTGATGCTCGGGCTGGAACCGGTCTGGCGCACCGTGTTCCTCGGTCAGATCAACCTGATCCTGATGGCCATGGTCGTGGTGGACGTGCTGGTGATCACGGCCCGTGGCTCCCGGTGGGCGGGGGTGCTCACCGGCATCGCGGCGGCGGTGAAGCTGACGCCCCTGCTGTTCGTGGCACACCTCTTCTTCACCGGCAAACGCCGCGAGGCCGCCCGCGCGCTGGGTACGTTCGTCGGCCTGCAGGGCCTGATGCTGCTGCTGATCCCGGGCGACACGATCCGCTACTGGACCAAGACGATCTACGACACGGGCCGGATCGGGCCGGTGCACTGGGCAGGCAACCAGTCGCTGAACGGCCTGATGAACCGTCTCACCGACCTGGCGCCGTGGGCCTCGAAGGCCGCGCTGGGCCTGAGCGCGTTGCTGGCCATCCCGGCGGTCTGGCTGATGCTCCGCTTCCACCGCCGCGGCCAGGCGCTGGCGGCGCTGCTGGTCACCGCGTTCTACACGCTGCTCGTCTCGCCGATCTCCTGGTCGCACCACTGGATCTGGGCGGTGCCGTTGATCGTGTTGCTGGTTTCGCGCCTGCCGCAGACCACCCCGGCGACGGCCTGGCGGCGCTGGCTCTGCACCTTCGCCGTGATCGCGGTGTTCATCAGTTGCGTGCTGCTCGTCCTGCCGAACGGGCGCAACATCGAACTGCACTGGAAGTTCTGGCAGACCGTTCTGGGCAGCGCCTACATCCTGGTCCCGATCGTGCTCGCCGTGGTGCTCGTCGCCCGCTGGGCCCTGCTGCGACGCCGTGCCAGCGCCGCGCGTTGACGGGCGGCTCGGCGCCGGCCTGCTCGTCGGAGTCGCGCTGGCCGCCGGGGTCGTCGTGTGGTTGGGCGACTGGCGATTGGGCGAGGACAGCGCGGTGTACCGGGCCGGGGCGCTGGCCTTCCTCCACGGTGATTCGCTCTACGGCCCGGAACGGCTGAGCGCTCTGCCGCCGTGGGTGTCGCTGCCGTTCATCTACCCCCCGGCCGCCGCCCTGCTGTTCGTCCCGCTCGCCGCCCTGCCGAGCGGGCTCGTGTGGGGCGTCGTGTCGGCCGCGTCGCTGGTGTCGCTGGCCGTCGTGGTGCGATTGTGCGCGCGCCGCGGCACCCTGCCGGTGGCCGCCCTCACCGTGTGCGCGCTGGCGCTCGAACCGGTGTGGAAGACGCTGGTCCTCGGGCAGATCAACCTGATCCTGATGGCGCTGGTGGTCGTGGACGTGCTGGCGCTGGCCTCCACCCGCTGGGCCGGGGTGCTCACCGGCGTCGCGGCGGCGGTGAAACTGACCCCGTTGATCTTCGTAGCCCACCTGTTCGTCACCGGCCGGTGGCGCGCTGGGCTGCGGGCGCTGGGCACCTTCGCCGGCCTCCAGGCGGTCATGTTCGCGCTGACGCCGCGGGACTCGATCCGCTATTGGACCGGCGGCGGCGCGCTCGGCCCCAACCAGTGGGACGGCGCCCACTGGATCTTCAACCAGTCGCTCGGCGGGCTGGTCCACCGCGCGACCCACGACGCTCCCTGGTCATTGATCGTGGCGCTGGTGATCGGAGCGGTGATCGTGGCGCCGGCCGTGTGGCTGGTGCGGCGCCTGCACGCCCGGCGCGAGACGCTGGGCGCGTTGCTGGTGACCGCGTTCGTCGGGCTGCTCGTCTCACCGATCTCCTGGTCGCATCACTGGGTGTGGGCGGTGCCGCTGGCGGTGCTGCTCGCGGTGCGCAGACGGTGGCTGTGGGCAGGCGCGGTCGTCGCGCTCTTCGGCAGTTGCGTGGTGATGCTCGTGCCCAACGGCGGGGACACCGAGTTCAACTGGGGCCTCGGCTGGTCGATCCCGGGCAACGCCTACGTGCTCGCCGCGGCGTTCGGGATCCTCGGGCTGGCCATGCGTGAGTGCTGGACGCGCCGTGGCCTGCGGGCCCGGGCCAACCCCGGAGCACCCGGCTTGTCGCACACTACTTAGTCTTCAACTGTTATGGATTCTCGCACCAAACTTCCTGTGGTCGGCATGGTCGGCGGCGGCCAGCTCGCCAGGATGACGCACCAGGCCGCGATTTCGCTTGGCCAGTCGCTGCGGGTGCTGGCCGCAGACGAGAACGATTCGGCGGGCCTGGTGGCCGGTCAGGTGGTGATCGGTCACCACACCGACCTCGCCGCCCTTCGCGCGTTCGCCGCCGAAGTCGACGTGTTGACCTTCGACCACGAGCACGTGCCGAACGAGCACCTGCGCACCCTGGCCGCCGAAGGGTTCGTCGTGCGGCCGGGGGCCGAGGCCCTCGCCTTCGCGCAGGACAAGCTGCTCATGCGGGAACGGCTGTCCGCACAGGGGTTCCCGTGCCCGGCCTTCACGCAGGTGTCCGAAGTGGATGATGTCGCGAAGTTCGCCGCGACCCACTCCTGGCCGGTGGTGCTCAAGACCGCTCGTGGCGGCTACGACGGGCGGGGCGTGTGGATGGTCGAGTCCGACGCCGAAGCGCGCGCGCTCGTACCCGAGCTGCTGGCCGCCGGGGCCGAACTGCTCGTCGAGCAACGGGTGGAGATGCGCCGGGAACTGTCGGCGCTGGTCGCGCGGTCCCCGTTCGGACAGGGCGCGGCCTGGCCGGTGGTGGAAACCGTGCAGGACGGCGGGATCAACACCGAGGTGCTCGCGCCGGCTCCTGGGCTCGCGGAGCCGCTGGTGCAACAGGCACAGGAAATCGCCCTGCGGATCGCCGCCGAACTCGGCGTGGTCGGCGTGCTCGCGGTCGAGCTGTTCGAGACCGGAGACGGGCTGCTGATCAACGAACTGGCCATGCGCCCGCACAACTCCGGCCACTGGACCATGGACGGCTCGGCGACCTCGCAGTTCGAGCAGCACCTGCGGGCGGTGCTGGACTACCCGCTGGGCGCGACGAGCCTGCGGGCGCCGACCGTGATGGCCAACGTGCTCGGCGCGCCCGAGACGCCGGAGATGGGCCCGGACGAGCGCCTGCACCACCTGTTCGCGCGATTTCCCGAAGTTCGCGTGCACCTCTACGGCAAGGGTGAGCGGCCCGGGCGCAAGCTGGGGCACGTCAACCTGACCGGCCAGGCCATCGAGGATGTGCGGGAGCGGGCCAAGCTCGCCGCGCACTGGCTCTCGCACGCCGAATGGCTTGACGGCTACCAGATCCACTGACCCAGGCTTTCCAGCCACGAGTGAGGAGACAGGCATGCCCGACGTCGGTGTGATCATGGGGAGCGACTCCGACTGGCCGGTGCTCGAAGCGGCCGCGCAGGCGCTGGCCGAGTTCGAGGTGTCCTACGAGGTCGGGGTCTACTCGGCGCACCGCACGCCGCAGCGGATGCTCGACTACGCGAAGACCGCCGCGGACCGGGGCCTCAAGGTGATCATCGCGGGCGCGGGCGGCGCGGCACACCTGCCCGGGATGGTCGCGTCGGCGACCGTGCTGCCGGTGATCGGTGTGCCCGTTCCGTTGAAGCACCTGGACGGCCTCGACTCGCTGCTGTCCATCGTGCAGATGCCGGCCGGGGTTCCGGTCGCCACCGTTTCCGTCGGCGGTGCGCGCAACGCCGGATTGCTCGCCGTCCGCATCCTCGCCGCCGCCGACCCGGAGTTGCGGCGCCGGATGGCGGCCTTCCAGGCGGATCTCGAACAGCTCGTCCACGACAAGGACGCGGCCCTGCGCAAGCGCCTGGCCGATTAGAGAGTGATCTACGCGAAACCCCCGCCGAATTCGGTACGCCTCGAAGTCCTTGCCGTACCTGCGTTTCAGCGCCCGGTGGTTGGCAGCCCGAGGCCGGCCCGGACCATGGAAAGCACGGCTTCGTTGCCGGCCGCGTGGAAGGCGATCTCCGGGGGACGCCGATCATCACCATCGAAAACCATCGCTACACGAACGAATCCAACATCGATGGCATACCGGCCAGCAGGGCCGGGTCGAAGGTTGGGCGCGTCTGCCGCCGCGGCGCCGGGAGGGCTTCACTATGGCTGAGCGCATGATCACCGTCCGAGAAGTGCGGCTGTGCGCCGAATCCTTCGGCGACCCGGGGCAGCCACCGGTTTTGCTGATCATGGGGATAGACGCATCGATGCTGTGGTGGGAGGACGACTTCTGCCTCAAGCTAGCCGCGGGTGGAAGGTTCGTCATCCGTTACGACCATCGCGATACCGGCCGGTCCGTAACCTATGAGCCTGGGCATCCCGGCTACGACTCGGGGGACCTCGTGGCGGACGCGGTCGGTGTGCTCGATGCCTTCGGAATCCAGGCGGCGCATCTCGTGGGGGTCTCCTCGGGAGGCGCCCTGGCGCAACTGGTGGCGCTCGAACATCCCGACCGGACCAGTACTCTCACCTTGATCAGCACCACGTTCGCCGTGCCCACCCCCCGTGGCCGCGATCTGCCCGGGCCGACCCGCGAGTTCAGCAGGTTCCAGCGGGCGGCGCACCCCGACTGGACCGACCAGGAGTCAGTGGTCGACCATCTGGTGGCTTACGCTCGGATGCTCACCGGTGGCCGTCGGCCGTTCCCGGAACGGGAGGTCCGAGAACTGGTGCAAGCCGACATCGACCGCGCGCACAACCCCGCCTCGGCGCAGAACCATGGCCTCGTCGAGGAGGCACCGGGGGACCGTCCGCCGCTCGCGAGTATCCGGGTGCCGACGCTGGTGGTGCACGGCGCCGCGGACCCGATGTTCCCACTCCCGCACGGACAGGCACTGGCCGAGGAAATACCGGGCGCGCGCTTACTGGTCCTGCCGGACTCCGGCCATGGCGTGGAACGCGCTGACTGGGCCGCGCTCGCTTCAGCGATCCGCGAGCACACTGCCCGTTAGTCCGCCGCCCCTTCTGATCTTTGCTCCCGAAGATCACTGATTTTCGTTAGCTCCGCTTCGACGTTGGCTGCCATTACCGACAGGATCCGTACGGTCTCGATGTATTGATCAGGAGTCAGTCCATTGAGGACCATGGCGCGGGTCGCGTCGATGCGAGCCGCTATGCGCTCGTGCGCGGCCTGGCCGTCGTTGTTCAGGGCGAGGGTGTTCCCGGTGTGTATCCAACCGCTGAGATCCTGCAACACCCCGTCGAGGTCCGGCTCTCCCGCGGTCCAGAACGGGGCGAGGGCCGCGGCGAGTTCGTCGCGAGTGGTCTCGCGGCGGCTCAACGTGTTGAGGACCTGCCAATGTCGCCTGCCGAGACCGAGGTCGCCGAGTGTGGCGTCGAAGTGTTTCTCCAGCAGGTTGTGCAGATGCTTGAGCCAGTATCCGATGGGCTTGGGCGCGTTCATGGATCCCCGGAGGTGTATGTAGAATGACATGTAGTTGTCGACGAGTATGCATGGAGGGGATGTGGACGGCAAGCCGGATTCGGATGTGGCAGACATCGAGTCGGCCGTCGTGGCCTTGCGCCGTGCGCAAAAGCGCCGCACTCTGGCACGGCTGTCGGAGCGGCGAGGCGAGCGCACCGGGCACCATGCCGAGCTTCCCGATTCGGTCTTCGAACTGCTCGACGTGATCGAGTCCGCGACCGAACGGGGCGACACGCTGACTATCACCGAAGCCGCCGCGGTTCTCGACGTCGATCAGCCAAGGTCCAGCCGTCTCGCCGCCCAGGCTCTCGACGGCGGGCTGCTGCGGCGCGAGGCCGATCAGCATGACGGCCGCCGCTCGCTACTGGCTCTCACCCCGGAAGGGCGCGATGTGCTCACGGAGATCCGCGAATTCCGCCGCCGTGTCATCGCAGAGGTCACTGCCGGCTGGGCCGCCGAGGACCGCGCCGCCCTTGCCCGTCTGCTGACTCGCTTCGTGCAGGACTTCGACTCGGTCAGCCGACGGTGACACCGCCGGCGTTCAACTCTCGCTGTGTAGCCGCGCGCGGAGTTCGCGCTTGAGGACCTTGCCGGCCGCGGAGACCGGGATCTGCTCGACGAAGCGCAGTTCGCGGAGTCGCTTGTAGGGCACCACGTTTGCGTTGACCGTGTCGATCAGTTCCTGCTCCGTGAGCGCATCCCCAGCTGGCCGGCGGACCACGAAGGCCACCGGCAGCTCGCCGACGTCGGGGCTCGGCCGGCCCACCACGGCGGCGGCGGCGACCCCGGGCTGGGCCATCAGCAACTCCTCCAGTTCGCGCGGGTAGACGTTGTATCCCTTGTACAGCAGCAGATCCTTCTTGCGATCCACAATGGACAGGTAGCCATCGGAGTCCAGTACGCCGATGTCGCCGGTGTGCAGCCAGCCGTCCACCAGCACCGCCGCGGTCTCCTCCGGACGTTCGTGGTACCCCGTCATCACCTGCGGGCCCCGGATGCATACCTCGCCCGGTTCGCCCGGTGGCAACGGGTCGTCCCCGCCGTCCACGGGCACGATCTTGATCTCGGTGTCGAAGATGGGAATCCCGACGGTGCCGGGCTTGTGCACGGCTCCCCGCCCGAACGGCGCCGTGGTCGCGCACATGGTCACCTCGGTCAGGCCGTAGCCCTCGGCGATCACCGCGTCCGGGAACCGGTGCCGCAGCTTTTTGATCATCTCGTGCGACATCGGGGCCGCGCCGGAGGTGATGGTGCGCACCGATGACAGGTCACGCGTGGGGAAGTCGGGGCAGGCCAGCAGTGCGGCGTACAGGGCAGGCGCACCACCCATCGTGGTCACCCGGCTGCGCTCGGCTTCGGCCAGGTAGGCGGCCGGGTCCAAGCGGCTCTGCAGCAGCACCGTGGTCCCGTTGGCGACCGGGACGTTGAGCCCGCCGATGGTGCCCATCGCGTGGAACCACGGGGTCAGGTTGATCGAGATGCCTTCGCCCAGCCGGACCGGCCATTCGGGCCCGGCACGGCTGGCGTCGAGCACCAGATCGCCCCGCTCGTCGAGCGCGGGCACGGAACCGGAACTCCAGCACGCGTATTGCAGCGTGTTGACCACGACGTTGCGATGGGGCAGCCGCACGCCCTTCGACCGTCCGGTCGTGCCGCCGGTGTAGGCGAGGTGCGCGAGCCGGGTGTGGACGTCAATTTCCACGTCGGGGCGGGTTGCCGGTTCTCCGGCGTGAAACTCGGCGAATTCCCGTTGTCCGGCCCGCAGAGGTCCGCGCGGGCGGACCACCACGACGAGGCCGATCCGGGTCCGGTCCTGGATCCCGGTGAGCACCTCCAGGCCGGGGCCGGAGGTGACCGCCGCGATCGCGCGGGAGTCGGCGAGCTGGGCGGCGAGATCGGCCGGCGGCAGCAGCGGGTTGGCCGGGGTGAAGGTGGCACCCGCGAGCACGATCCCGTAGTAGGCGACCGGGTAGGCCAGGCAGTTCGGCAGGTGGATCGCCACCCGGTCGCCGGGTTCGACACCGTTGCGGTGCAACGCGTTGGCGAACTGGCAGGCGGCGCGGTAGAGCTCGGCGAAGGTGAGCTCCTGGTCGTCATGGGCGAAGATGATCCGGCTTCCGAAGCGAGCGGCGGAGCCGGCGAGAATCGAACCAACGGGGATTTCGGGATAGTCGAGCGACGGGGACGGCCCTGTGGTCGGCATCACTACACCCTAGGCGGAAATTGCGGCCGAAAACACACGGACGATGAAGTAAACGACCGCTAACATCGGGGTCGGCGACGCGGTGGAAGGGGTGACCAGGTGTCCAACGGACAGGGCCTGTACCAGCTGGCTGAGGAACATGACGAGTTGCGGGCCGTGGTGCGTGCTCTGGCGGAAAAGGAGATAGCTCCGTACGCGGCCGAGGTCGACGAACAGGAGCGGTTTCCGGCCGAGGCCGCCGACGCGCTGGCGAAGGCCGGTTTCAACGCGGTGCACATCCCCGAGGCCTACGACGGTCAAGGTGCGGACGCGATCGCGGCGTGCATCGTGATCGAGGAGGTCGCCCGGGTCGACGCCTCGGCCGCGCTGATCCCCGCGGTGAACAAGCTGGGCACCCAGCCGATCCTGCTCGCGGGCTCGGAGGAGCTGAAGAAGCTGGTGCTGCCGTCGATCGCCACCGGTGAGACATTGGCGTCGTACGCGCTGTCCGAGCGTGAAGCGGGCTCGGACACCGCATCGATGCGCACCCGCGCGGTGCGGGACGGGGATTCCTGGGTGCTCAACGGCACCAAGTGCTGGATCACCAACGCCGGCGAATCGAGCTGGTATACCGTGATGGCGGTGACCGACCCGAACGCGGAGAAGAAGTCGAACGGCATCTCGGCATTCGTGGTGCACGCCGACGACCCGGGTTTCTCGGTCGGGCCCAAGGAACGCAAACTCGGCATCAAGGGCTCCCCGACCCGGGAGATCTACTTCGAGAACTGCACCATCCCGGCGGATCGGATCATCGGCGAGCCCGGCACCGGTTTGAAGACCGCGCTGCGCACCCTCGACCACACCCGCCCGACCATCGGCGCGCAGGCGCTGGGCATCGCGCAGGGCGCACTCGACGCGGCAATCGCCTACGTCAAGGAGCGCAAGCAGTTCGGCCGCGCGATCGGCGACTTCCAGGGTGTGCAGTTCATGCTCGCCGACATGGGCACCAAGATCGAAGCGGCCCGGCACATGGTCTACGCCTCCGCCGCCGCCTCCGAACGCGGCGACGCCCGCGCGGGTTTCCTGGCCAGCGCGGCGAAGGCGTTCGCCTCCGACACCGCCATGGAGGTCACCACCGACGCCGTGCAACTCTTCGGCGGCGCCGGCTACACCCGCGACTTCCCTGTCGAACGCATGATGCGCGACGCCAAGATCACCCAGATCTACGAAGGCACCAACCAGATCCAACGCCTGGTAATGGCCCGCGCCCTGCTCAAGGGCTGATTCGGTCTTCGTCCGGTAGTTCGGGCGGCTCGTAATTTCCATGATCAGGCCGCCTCCAGGCCGTCAGAGGAGTCAGGCCGCCCGAACACCGCGTCGATCGCCTGCCGCCACACATTCGGTCCCCGAGCCCACCACCCATGCCACGCGATAGCGGCCTCGGCGACGCAGCAGGCTCCAAGACCAGACGCATCGACGGTTGGCGCAGCGGGCCAGTGTGGGCAAGATCGGCATCATGAACCTCGGTTTCGTCCTCACATCGTTGGCCATCATCGCCACACCAGGCACCGGTGCGATCCTCACAATCGCCGCCGGGCTACGCGCTGGCCGACGCGCCTCAGTGGTCACCGCGTTCGGTTGCACCCTCGGGATCGTGCCGCACCTACTCGCGGCCATCACCGGGACCGCCGCCCTACTGAGCGCCGGAGCAGTCGCCTTCGATGTTCTCAAGTTCGCCGGCGTGGCGTACCTGCTCTACATGGCCTGGATCACCTGGCGCGACACCGGGATCCTCACCATGCACGACAAATCCCCGCGCAAGACTTGGCGCGCCATCGGCAACGCCATCCTCGCCAACCTCCTGAACCCGAAACTCACCCTCTTCTTCTTCGCCTTCCTCCCGCAGTTCATCTCCCAGGACCACGACCCGCTACGGCAAATGCTTACCCTCAGCGCCGTGTTCATGGCGATGACCTTCATCGTGTTCCTCGGGTACGGGCTATTCGCCAGCGCCATGCGCCACCACGTCATCACCAAGCCCCGCATCGTCCGCCTGGTCCAACGCATCTTCTCCCTCAGCTACCTCGGAATCGGCGCCAAACTCGCGACCACCCACCGCTAAACCCCGCCCCAGCGCGGGGCCACTACGCGCATGCAGAATCACCCGAGGCTCTGCCCCAGACCCCGGCACCGCTTCAGAGATCAGCCAAACAAACCAGTCCGTGATCCCCTCGCGGCGCGCCCGAGGGCTGCCGGACCGGGCGGCACCCGACCCGGCAGGGATGAATCCGCGCCTGCTCAAGGGCTGAGTAGCCGCGAGTCCCACACTCGCGTCGTGTGTGTCGCACATCCACGTAGCACGAGTTCCACATTCCGGTAGACGGGAGTGTGGGACTCACGCGACGGGAAGGTGGGACTCGCGTCAAAACGACGCCAAATATTCTCAAGCGCGCTTGAAACCTACGAAACGAGCGGCGAAGCGTCGCTGCCACGGCGTTTCAACGGCACGACGCGAATAGTGCTCGCGCACATACGCGACCGCCTTGTTCCCGGGAACACCATCGAGCACGGTGAGACACGCCAGCGCCGTACCCGTCCGTCCGAAGCCGCCGCTGCAGGCGATCTCGACCCGTTCCGCCTCCGCCCGTGTCCACAATTGTTGCAAGACATCGGCGAAACCATCGCGGTCGCGTGGGAGCCAGAAATCCGGCCAGTGCACCCAGCAGCTCTCCCAGTCCATCGGGCCAGGCTCCGAGCCCTGCAAATACAGCCCGAACTCAGGTGCCGGCCCCGCCGGGAGCGGATTCCGCAAGCCCCGGCCCCGGACCAGTCTGCCCGACGGCAACCGCATAACCCCCGGAGCGTTGAGGTCCCAAGAACCGTCTGCCATCCGTTCCTCTTTTCTGGTCGACATCACGAGCATACGACGAGGCATCAGGACAGCGGAGACGCGCGGGGCCGTTGCCCACCGCGTTAGCCGACGCGGCCGAGTTGAGCGTCGTTGTCTTACGACTCGCGGGCGTCGAGCAATTCGTCCTGGTGCTCTGCCACCCAGGTGTAGGTGACCGCCATCGCCGGGTGCGGAGGGGAGAGTTCGCCTCGGGTGAGTTCCAACCGATGAGCAGAGCCGGGGCGGTCCGGTGTCCATCCCTTACTGATCGCTCTGTAGATGCAGTGCGCGACGAGGCCGGGGCTAACACCCATCGATTGTTCGAGAAGCCAATTGTCTGGTCTGGTATAGGGGAGTACGACGCGGAGAGCGTTGCCCGGATTCTCCGCGAGTTCGACCGCGAAGGTCATGGAGGACCAGCCGTTTCCCTGGTTGTAGGTGGGCTTGTGGCGGACGCGCCACCGGTAAACCGCATCACCCACCGTGATGAGGCGGGACCCCTTCCTGGGGAGCGTCACGGGACACCTCCTGATCTTTGCCTGTTCCGTGACTGTTCCGTGGGACAGCCGAATCACTGACAGCTGGCGAAAGGTCTGGAAAGCGTATAACCGCGAGTCCCACACTCGCGTGTCCCACATTCCGGTAGGCCGGAATGTGGGACTCACACGACGGGAATGTGGGACTCGCGCGTCGGGAACGTGGGACTCACACGACGGGAATGTGGGACTCGCACGACGGGAATGGGGGACTCGCGTGACGGGAGTGTGGGACTCGCGCGTCGGGAGTGTGGGACTCGCGCTAGGAGTCGTGCGCGGCGCTGGTCACCTGGTAGGGCTCGGCCGCGCCAGGGGCTGCGGAGGTGCTTATGTCGTGGGCGATGCCGGCGATCCAGACCAGGCACACGACGAACCCGATCGTGGACAGCACGAGCCCGGCCGCGGCTGTGCTCAGGCGGGGTGCCTGGTACCGCACCGCGCGGGCGAGGCCGATCGTGGCGCACACGAGGCCGGGGACGACCAGGGGCATTGCGATCAGGCCGATGAACGGGATGACGGCGAAGACGAGCCCCAGCAGGCCCAGGACGAATCCGGCGGTGGCGAAACGGTTGTCGCCGGTCACCCGGCGAGGGTGCTGGGCCATGGTTGTCTCCTTGCGCGGGCCGCCGAGAAGCGCCGGCGAGTCCCCCATTCCCGACGCGCGAGTCCCACGTTCCCGTCCTGTGAGTCCCACCTTCCCGTCCTGTGAGTCCCACCTTCCGGTCTATCGGAACGTGGGAGGAAAAGAAGGAGCCCTCGGGCGCGCTGGGGGAACCACGCCGGAGGGCTGATTAGAGTTTCCGGCACGCTCCACGGCGACGCACCCCGAGACGGCATTTTCACCCGCGAGGGATGACCTCGGGCCGGGCAGGGCGACGAAATTGTCCGGTTCGCCGGTTGTGTGAGGCCGCTGCGAAGGCGTTCAGGAGTTCGCCGTGAGGCTGTTACGGGGTGTTCAGGAGAGTTCGCCGTGGGATTGTTGCGGGGGTGTTCAGGAGAGTTCGCTGTGAGGCCGTTGGGGTGGCGTTCAGGAGAGTTCGCTGTGAGGTTGTTACGGGGTGTTAAGGAGAGTTCGCCGTGGGACCGTTGCGGGGGCGGTCAGGAGAGTTCGACGGTGGTGCGCTCGGCGCGCCGGCGGTCGGGGAGTTTGGCCGGATCGGCGGCGCTGACCTGCACCAGATGCGCTCCCGCGGACAGCGGGGCGAGCAACCCGCCGACGATGCCGTCGGGCACGGTCCATTCCATAGTGGACAGAACGCGATCGCCCGCGGAAAGGCCGGCCCGCTGTGCCCCTTCCCGCGCCCGGGCGAGCAGGTCATCCACAGTGGACCCTTCGAGGGCCGGCGTGTCGCCGGGTACCGGGATCAGCGCACTGAACGTGTCGCCGGCCAGCCGGGCCTCGGCCAGATAGTCGAGCCCACCGTCCGCCGGGGGCTGGGCAAGGCCGCGTCCCAGCGGGTCCAGCGCGACGACAGCGGTCGATTCGGCTTCACTTGCCGATTCCGGCCCGACGAAGGCGACCCGTGCGCCTTTCGTTTCGCCGACGACGTGCGCGCCGCACCACCACGCGCCGAGCAGCACGCCGACGGTCTGCCAGTGCGCGGGCAGCACCACCGCCACGTCGTCACCCTGCTCCAGGTCGAATTCCTCGACCAGCCAGTTCGCCGTCTTGGCCGCCCAGTTCGCCACGGTCGCCACGGACAGTTCGACCCTGGTCCCCGCCGCGTCGTCGTAGTGGGTGATCAACGGCCGGCCGGGTTGGGTCAGCAGGGGCCGGAGCAGGTGTTCGGTCACACTCATGGGTATTTCTCCGCGAGTTCGCGCGGGAGCGTGATCATTTTAGTTCACGCACTCCACGCCGTTGATGTTGTTCTGGTGCACCGGACTCTGGTGCACCGGGTTCTCGTGCACCGGGACCGAGTATGCCGCGGGAGCGACGCCCCCGGTGCTGGGAGCGGGCGCTGTCTTGGCGAGCCCCGCGAAGTACTGCCGGACCGCGTTCGGATCGACCTCGACGATGCTCTGCTTGCCATCCGGGCTCCAGCCGTTGATCGTGATCACCGGAATGGTGCCGAACGTGATGTCCCCGGTCGCCATCCCCTTGGCCTGCTCCATCAGTTGCAGCAGGTCGAAGCCGGGGTCGAAGGCGAGCGACCGGCTCACCGCGTCGAGGAGGCTGTTCATCGTCGACGGGTTGGTCAGGGTGCCCGCGGTGAGCACCTTGTGCAGGGCGGAGGCCAGAAACGCCTGCTGCCGCGCGATCCGGTCCAGGTCGCCGTGCGGCAGGTTCTTCCGTTGCCGCACAAAGGAAAGCGCGTCGCCGCCGGAAATCGTCTGGAGGCCGGCCCGGAAGTTCGCGCCGGAGTCCTTGTCCTCGGTCGCGTGGTTGAGACATACCTCGACCCCGCCGAGTGCGTTGGTGATCAGGTAAAAGCCGAGCAGGTTCACTTCGGCGTAGTGGTCGATGTGCACCTGCGTGAAGTCCTGGACGGCCTGGACCAGTGCCTTCCGCCCCGCCAGGTCCGAATCGCGCTCGACGGCCGCGTTGTCCTCCCGGCCGCGCAACTCCTGTGCCGCGGCCGCCTTGGCGACGCCGTACACCGAGTTGATCTTCGCCTGGCCACCCCGTGGAACGTCGATCCAGGTGTCGCGGGGGATCGAGGTCGCGACGGGTTTGCCGCCGTTCTTGGGGACCCGCAGGATGATCAGGGTGTCGGTGTTGAGTCCGGCATCCTGCTCGGTGCGTAATTGTTTGAGCACCGACAGGGGCAGCGGATTTCCCTGGACGTCGGTGCGGGCGTCGGTACCGACGAGCAGGATGTCCACGGCGCCGTCGTCCGATGGCGGGGTTTTCGCGTCCTCGGGAACACTGAGCATGTCACCGGTGCGCACGTCGTTCTGCACCCGGTGATAGGTCAAGAAGGCGTACCCGGTCACCGCCAGCGCCACGACCGAGACCAGCGACAAGGCGACTTTGCCGGCAGTCCGCACGGTGCGCCTCTTCCGCCTGACCGGAACCTGTTCTCCCGAGCCGGTTTCATCAGGCGAATCCGCGGATTCCGGGTCCGCTTCGGCGGCCTGTTCGGAACTGGGTTCGGCCTCGCGCGTGGCCGGCGCCGGACGCTCCTCGGCCGTCTCGTCCTCGCTCACCCGCGTGCCTCCCCTCGCCGCGTGCTCAGACTACGGCCCGCCCGTCGCCCGCCACCACCCTCAACGGGCGCGCTCCGCGAGGCCGTATCGAACCCGCTCAGTTGATGCACGGAATTTCGCCACCCGTGATGGGGGGCTGGCTGCTCGTCGTCGGTGAGGCCACGGTGGCGCTGCTGGAACCCGCGGAGCTCCCGGGCTTCGCCGCCGGGGTGATCCGTCCACTGCTGGTGGGTGGCGCGGACGGTGGTGCGCTCTCGGCGGGGGTGTCGGGGGTGAGGCCGCCGATGAAGTCGTGCACCGCCGCCGGATCGACCCGGAGCACGTCCGCGCCGCCGATCACCGCCGGCCCGACCACGGGAATGGTGTGGAACTCGACGTTCCCGCTGTTCAGGCCGCGCATCTGGGCGGCGAACTCGGCGATGTCCCAGTTGTCCGAAAGCACCACCGACTTCTTCACTGCGGTGATCAGATCGCTGATCTTCACGGGGTTCAGCAGAACGTCACGGGAAAGCACCTTGCGCGCGAGGCCGGACAGGAACGCCTGCTGACGGACGATGCGATCGAGGTCGACGTTGGGCAGCCCGTAGCGCTGCCGCACGAACGCCAGCGCCTGCACACCCTCGATCGTCTGCCGGCCGGCGGGCAGGTCGATCCCGGACTTCGGTTCCTTCACCGCGTTGTTCAGGCACACGTCGATCCCGCCGAGGGCCCGCGTGATCTCGTAGAAGCTGGCCAGGTTCACCTCGGCGTACCGGTCGATCATGCCGGGCCGGCCCATCAACTTCTCCAGCGTGCCGACCAGGTTCTTGCGGCCCGAGATGGTGGCCTGCCGGTCGGCCTCCTTCAGGTCGGCAGTGCCTCGTTCGGTCAGCGTCTTGAACTTGTCGTTGTACGCGTAGACGAAGGCGCTGTTGAGCTTGTGCTTGCCGTACCCTCCGGCCAGTTCGACCCAGGAGTCACGCGGGAACGAGACGGCGACCGCGCGCTGCCCGTTCTGCGGGATGTGCACCAGGATCATCGTGTCGGTGTTGCGCACGCCGTCGGACTCACCGGCGTGCAGCGTGTCGAGCACCTCCCGCGGCAGCGGGTTGCCCTGCGCGTCGGTCCGGCTGTCCATGCCGACCAGCAGGATGTCGACCGCGCCATCGAGCGGGACCGCGTGCAGCCCCTCGTCGTCGAAGACCTGGGTGGTGGTCAGGCCATCGTTCGGGTCACCGACGTACTGCCAGCCGTACCAGGCCAGCGCCAGCACGATGGCCGAGACCAGGCTGATCACGACCTTGCCGCCGCGCCGCGCGAAGACCACCAACGGGTGGCCGCGGCGCCGCCGGACGGGAATGGGCTCGGCCGGCCACGCGGGCTCTGCCGCGGTTTCCTGGCGGGTGGCCACCCCCTCGCGCATGTCGGCTCCTCCCGCCCCGCCCGGTGTACCCGGCTCAAAGATTACTGTTCCCGTTGTGAAGACTCCGCCCGGCTGGCGTACGTTGCCCGGGTCGAGTAATGAATGCGCTTCTTCAGGAGGGTGCCGATGCGGGTACTGGTCACGGGGGGAGCCGGTTTCATCGGGTCCCACTTCGTCCGGCAGGTGTTGTCCGGGGACTATCCGTGGCTCGCCGGCGCCGAGGTGGTCGTGCTGGACAAGCTGACCTACGCGGGCAACGAGGCGAACCTGGCCCCGGTGGCCGGTGACCCGCGGCTGACCTTCGCGCGCGGCGACATCTGCGACTCCTCGCTCGTGGCGGAGCTGATGTCCGGGGTGGAACTGGTCGTGCACTTCGCCGCGGAGTCGCATGTGGACCGGTCGATCCAGGGGGCGGCGGACTTCGTGCTGACCAACGTGCTCGGCACGCACACCCTGCTCGAAGCCGCGCTCGCCGCGGGCGTGGGCAAGTTCGTGCATGTCTCCACCGACGAGGTGTACGGCTCGATCGAGGAGGGGGCTTGGCGGGAAGACCACGTGCTGGAGCCGAATTCGCCGTACTCGGCGTCGAAGGCGTCGTCGGACCTGCTCGCCCGGGCGTTTCACCGCACACACGGCCTGCCGGTCTGCGTGACCAGATGCTCGAACAACTACGGTCCGTATCAGTTCCCGGAGAAGGTCATCCCGCTCTTCGTGACGAATCTGCTCGATGGGCGGAAGGTTCCCTTGTACGGTGACGGGATGAACGTCCGTGACTGGTTGCATGTGGACGACCACTGTTACGGGATCAGCCTGGTGGCCGAGCGCGGGCGCGCGGGCGAGATCTACAACATCGGGGGCGGTACCGAGCTGACCAACCGGGCGCTGACCGAGCGGCTGCTGGCCGCGGTCGGAGCGGGCTGGGACATGGTCGAGCGGGTGCCCGACCGCAAGGGCCACGACCGGCGTTACTCGGTGGACATCACCAAGATCACCGACGAACTCGGCTACCGGCCACGGGTGCCCTTCGGCGAGGGGCTGGCCGACACGGTCGCGTGGTACCGGGAGAACCGGGCCTGGTGGGAACCGCTGCGCAAGCGCGCCGAACTGGTGGCCAAATGAGCGAGGGGGATGGCCAGGCGCTGAGCCTGCTGGTGCCCGGTGGCGGCGGGCAACTCGGTCGCGCGCTGGCCGCGCTGGCCTCGCCGTCGGTGGGCGTGGTCGCGTTCGGCTCGGCCGAGCTCGACCTGACCCGGACCGGTGCGGTGGTGGACGCGGTGAGCGCGTTCGCCGAAGGAGCGAAATCGGCGGGCCGGAAGCCGGTGGTGGTCAACGCGGCCGCCTACACCGCGGTGGACGCGGCGGAAACCGACGAGCGGCGCGCGTTCGCGGTCAATGCGGACGGGCCGCGCGTGCTGGCCGCCGCGTGTGCTTCGAGGCGAGTGCCGCTGGTGCACGTCTCCACCGATTACGTGTTTCCCGGGGACGGGGACCGGCCCTACGAACCCGCGGACCCGCTGGGCCCCCGCAGCGCATATGGCCGCACCAAGGCCGCGGGCGAGGACGCGGTGCTGGGCTCGGGCGCGCGGTCCTGGATCGTGCGCACGTCGTGGGTCTACGGCGAGGGCAAGAACTTCGTGGAAACCATCCGGCGCCTGGCCGGCGAGCGCGAGACGCTGTCCGTTGTGGACGATCAGCGCGGCACGCCGACCTTGGCGGCCGACCTCGCAGCGGGCCTGTTCGAGCTGGCCACCAGGATCACCGCGGGCGACGCGCCGCAGGCGCCGGTGCTGCACTGCAGCGGGGCCGGCGAGGTCACCTGGTACGGCTTCGCGCGCGCCATCTTCGAGGAGATCGGCGCCGATCCCGATCGGGTCCGCCCGTGTACCACCGCGGAGTTCCCCCGTCCCGCGCCGCGGCCCGCCTATTCGGTGCTCTCCAACGCCTCCTGGCTCGCGGCGGGCTTGACCCCGCTCCGGCCGTGGCGGGAGGCCCTGCACTCCTACCTGTCGTAGGGCCTGGGGAATCGACGGCAGATGCCTGGCGACGATCTCCCGGTCGAGGCCCGCCGGAGCGTGGAGCTGTTCCTGACGGCCGTGGACGAGTCGGCGCCGGGCTTGGTCACCGGCTTCTACCTGGTCGGATCGCTCGCCCTGGGCGACTTCCACCCCGGTGGCGCCGGTCGCGGCCGACTCAGCACGGCCAGCGACATCGACTTCGTCGCGGTGACCGACCGTCGCCTGGAGCCCGAGTCCCGGGAGATGGCGGCGTTGGCGGAGGCACACGCCCGCACCGTGGCCCGCTTCCCCCGCCCGCACTTTGATGGCGCGGTGCTCACCTGGCGCGACCTTGCCGCCGGGCCAGACGAATGTCTTGACCTTCCCTGCGCGCAGGAAAGCCGATTCACCCCGGCCGGACGGTCCGGTCTCAACCCGGTGACGTTCTGCGAGCTGGCCTGGCATGGGATCACGGTGCGCGGGCCGCGGCCGGCCGAAGTGGACCTGTGGGCCGACCAGGATGCCTTGCGCGCGTTCACCATCGACAACCTCCGCACTTACTGGCGGCCGTGGTGGCAGCGCAACCGGCAGCGGAGCGCCCTGTCCCTCGCCATCGGCCTCAGTGCGTGGTTTCCGGTGTGGGCGGTGCTCGGGGTGAGCCGGCTGCACCACCTGCTCGCCACCGGAACGATGACTTCCAAATGCGGTGCGGGCCGGTACGCCCAGACGGAGTTCGGACCGCGCTGGCAGCGCATCATCGCCGAAAGCCTGAGCCTGCGTACCGAAGGAGCTGAAGGCCGCCGGAGCTATCGCAACCCGCTGGCCCGCCGCCGCGACACCCTCGCCTTCCTGGACATCACGATTGACGCCGCGCTTGCGCTGTCGGCGAAATCCTGAGCACACCCCGCCCAAGGACGAGTCTGCCGCGGCTGAACAGTCCACACTGGACCGGGTTCCCGTTCGGGGAGTCACCCGCCCCAACCCGGAACTCGCGTTCCTGAACCGGGAACTCATCCGCCCTAACCCGGAACTCGTCGTCCTGGACCGGGGACACACCGAGACCCGGCGTGTCCCCGGTTCAGGCACGCGAGTTCCGGGCTCAAGCGTCCGAGTTCCGGGCTCAAGCGTCCGAGTTCCGGGCTCAAGCGTCCGAGTTCTGGGCTCAGGTGTCCGAGTTCTGGGTTCGGGAGTGCGAGTTCTGGGTTCAGGCGTCTGTGTTGCGGTGTCAGTCAGTTGGCGTGGTGGCGGCGGTGCGGTGGCGTGCTCGGGCCAGGGCAAAGAGCACGACCAGGCAGAGCACGGCGACGACGACGGCGAAATATCGCACGGCGGCAATGAGACCGATACCGGTGGCGAGGAAGCCGACGCCGATGGCGGGCAGGCCGGTGCCGCAGTAGGAGATCACATAGAAGGTGGACAGCACCTCGGCGCGGCGGTTGGCGGGGGCGGCATGGTTGACCGCGGTGAGACCGCCGAGAAACACCAAGCCCTGGCCGATTCCGGCGGGAGCGGCCGCGACGAGCAGCAGGATCAGCGACGACTGGACACCGGCGAGAGCGAGTAGTCCCAGACCAGCGGCCAGCAGCGGCAAGCCGACACGTTGCAGGCTGCGTGCCGGCCTGCCGTAGCCGGCGAGTTGGGCGATTGCCGAGCACGCCAGCATCAACGCAACGGCCCCGCCGCCGAGCAGCAGGTTCGTGCTGTGCGTGAGGTCGGCGACGTAGGTGGGAATGAGGCTCATGAACAATCCGATCACGGCGAACGCGAGGAAGTTGGCCGTACCGCTGGTGGCGAAGACCGCGCGCATCGCCTTGGGGATCTCGGGGCGACGAGGCCGCCACTGGCTCGTGGATCGCGCGGCCGGCAGCGTGGCCATGGTCGCCCCCGCGGGGAGCAGCAACACGATTTCGACCAGGAACGGCAGCACATGTGGTGCTGGGGCGTATTGGGCGAGCAGGCCGGCCAGTACGGGGCCAAGGCCCATGCCACCCGCCGCCGCCACGGTCGACACCAGTGCCGCCTTGCGGTGGTTGCCGTTCGGTTCGAGTTCGGTCAGGGCCGCGGTCAACGGCCCGGACGCCGCGCCGACGGCGAGGCCCTGCAGGATACGGGCGGCGAACAACCACCCGGTGCTTTCCGCGAGGGCGAACGCCAGCGATCCCAGCGCTGCCACCACCACCGCGGGCAGCAGTACCCGGCGGCGACCGATCGCATCGGACAGCGGGCCGGCCACCAGCAAGGAAGGGATCAGCACGGCCACGTACGAGGAAAAGATCAGCGTGACGACCAAGGGCGAGAACCCGAAACGTTGCTCGTAGCCTCGATACAGCGGTGTCGGCAGGTTCGTGCCGGTCAACAGGATCAGCAGCGTGTACGCCGTTGCCCAGAACCGCCATCCCCCCGCGCGATCACCGGCTCGTTCAGATCCATCGCCGGCACGTAGCCTGGCCGGCACGGCCTGGTCTGGCCGCGTGGCGGGGCGATCGGTCCGCATTCGTTCCTCCAACCCAGCTATGTTCGAGACTGATCGAACATAGCACATGTTCGGTACCCTCGAACATATTCGGGTAAGGTGAGGGTATGGCAAGCCGCACCGCGACTGAGCTCGTGCATCCAGCCCGGGGCGACCTGCGGTTCACCGCCGTGCTGGCCGCGCTGAGCGATCCCGTCCGGCTCGCCATCGTCGCCCGTCTGGCCGACGCCGAACCAGACGGCGAACTGGCCTGCGCGGCCTTCGCGCTACCGGTGAGCAAGTCCACGCAAAGCGGTCACTTCAAATTCCTGCGCGAAGCGGGCGTGATCCACCAGCGAGACGAGGGAACCCGGCGGTTGAACCGGCTTCGCCGCGACGATCTCGACGCCCGCTTCCCTGGCCTCCTCGACCTCGCCATCCCCCACGGGCGCGAAGTGATCGCCGACTGGTCACGCTGAACGAAGCACCCGGACTGCGAGAGCTTCGAGCGCGGTCAGGCCGAATTCGACTGGCCAGTACACCACGCGGCCGCCTGGAACTTCTACGCACACAGGAACTTCCCCGCCGCTACCTCACGGCGCCGGCAACGGTGCTCGACGTGGGAGGCGGACCCTGAATGCCTTGCGCGACAGGCACACGGTGCATCTCGTTGTGGACGATCAGCGCGGCACGCTGACGACGCCGCATCTGGTGGAGTCTCACTCGATCGTGCTGTCGAGGGGTTTTCGACTGCTCGGCGGGTGCAGGAGTCCACCGGCGACGAGAGCTACCAGTGTGTCCGCGCGTTGTGCCGGGTTTGGGAGGGATTCGGTTGCCAGTGCTATGCCGTTGGCGAGTTGCAGAACATCGTCGACGGTGACGCTCGACTCCACCGAGCCCTCTCGATGGGCGCGAGCGAGTAGTTTCTGTGCGGCCTCTCGGATCGTGGTGTGGGGCGAGAACCCCGGATCGGATTCGTACCCGGTCAGCGCTGGTCCAAGTCCCCGTACGGTGGCTGCGTGCGCCACCACATCACGTAGCCAGCCCACCAGGGCTGCCCCCGCGCTCGATGCCGCCAGCAGGTCCTCCGCTCGATCACGTAATGCCCGCACGCGATCGCGGAGCACGGCTTCCAGCAGTTCCGCACGGCGGGGGAAGTGGCGATGCAGGGTGGCCGACCCGACCCCGGCACGGCGGGCGATCTCTTCCAGCGATGCCCCGGCTCCGGCCTCGGCGATCACCGCACTCGCCGCGGCCACCAGTCGATCGCGGTTGCGTCGCGCGTCGGCCCGCTGTCGACCTGACGAACTGGGGTTTTCTCCCATCGGCCGGACACCTTCTGGCTAAGTGGGGTAGGTCCCCCGTATAGTACCGGAGCATAACTGGGGTACCCCCTCCACTTGCGGACGCGAGGAGACGAAGAATGCGGATCGGTTTGGCTGTCGGTGACGTGCGCGGTCCCTCGACGCTGGACGCAGTCGTCGATCAAGTGCGGGTGGCAGCTGACGCCGGATTCGCCACGGCGTGGTCGAGTCAGGCCCTGGGCTGGGATGCACTGACCACCATCGCGGTGGCTGGTGCCACCGTCACCGATATCGCGGTGGGCACGGCCGTGGTACCCGTTCCCCAGCGACACCCGATGATGCTGGCTGGGCAAGCGCTGACCGTGCAGGCCGCGGTGACGGGACGGCTGACGCTGGGTGTGGGGGCGGGTATCGGCGCGATGGTGTCTGGGATGTTCGGACTGCCCACCGACCGGCCCGTGCAGCGCATGCGTGAATATCTGACGGTGCTCGGCCCGCTGCTGCGCGGCGAAAGCGTCGATTACCGCGGTGAGACGGTCACCGTTGTGGGTGCAGTGACCGTCCCCGGCAGTGCGCCGGCGCCGTCGGTGCTCGTCGCGGCGATGGGGCCACGCATGGTGCGGTTGGCCGGAGAACTCGCCGACGGGACCGCGACCTGGATGACGGGACCGAAAGCCCTCGGGGAGCACATCGTTCCGGCGATCACCAAGGCAGCGGCCAACGCCGGAAAACCGGCCCCGCGAGTCGTCGCCGGCCTGCCGGTGTGCGTCACCGACACAGCCGACGACGTCCGTGCCCGGATCGCCGAACAGTTCGCCCTCGCCGCACAGGTGCCCGAATATCGCGCGACACTCGATCGGGAAGGAGTGACCGGCCCGGAGGATGTCGCAGTCGTCGGCAGTGAAACTGAAGTGGCGCGGGCACTAAGCAGATTTCACGATGCCGGCGTCACCGAATTCATGGCCGCACCCTACGGAACCGCCGACGAACAAAACCGCACTGTCGACCTGCTCGCCGAGTTGGCCCGCTGAAGCGAAACGTCTGTCCCGCCTTCCTTGTAGTCCACTCAGGAGTGGGCTTGAGCCGTGGTCCGCGGCAGTAGCAGCATGATCGCCGCCACAGCCAGGTACAGGGCGATCTCCCAGGTCAGAACGCTACTCAGCGCCTGGCTGAACCGGCTGACCTGTTCACCGGTGGCCGGCTGATCGGCGAGGACGGTGAAGAACAACGTGCCCAGCGCGGCCACGCCGGTCGCGCCACCAAGCTGGGTAACGGTCGACAGGACACCACCGGCAGCGCCGGCGTCTCGCCCAGGAACGCCCGCCAGCACGATGTTGATCAGGATCGGAGCGGCCAGGCCGAGACCGAGCCCGCCGACGAACAGCGCCGCGGCCAGTGACCAGTACCCGGGCACTTGGCCGCCGCCCACCAGCCACCACAACAACCCTTGCGATCCGGCGAGCACCAACGCGCCGGTGATCAGCAGCCGACGGCCGGCCTTCCCGGCCAGTGCGACACCGACACCTGAGGTCGCCATGGAGCCGAGCGCATAGGGCAGGACGATCAGTCCAGTAGCCCAGGCGCTACGGCCCGTCCCGTCTTGCAGATACACCGACAGCGTAAGGAAGAACGCACTGATCGCGCCAAAAAATAGCAGCGACACCACGAGACCTGCCGCGACGCTGCGCACCCGCAGCAATGCCGGGTCGAGCAGAGGCTGAGCTCCGTGCCGCCGAATCCCGGCTTCGAGCATGCCGAACACCGCCAACAACACCGCGCCGGTAGCCATCAGAAGAAACCCCCACCACGGCCATCCCCACTCACGGCCCTGCACGAGAGGGACGAGGATCAACAACATCGCACCGACCGAAATCACAACGCCGGCAAGATCCAACCGAGCACGAACCCCGGTCGTGCTCTCGGGCAGTACTCGCGCGCCGAGAACGAACGCGACCACGCCGATGGGCACGTTGACCCAGAAAATGGTGCGCCAGCCGAGGCCGAACAGGTCGGCGTTCACCAGCAGACCGCCGAGCAGTGGTCCGGCCGCGGCCGCCAGGCCCTGGATGGCGCCGAAGGCGCCGAACGCTCGAGCCTGTGCTGCCGGCGCCAGAGTGCAACGGATCAGCCCGAACGTCTGCGGCACCATCAGCCCGGCGGCCATGCCCTGGCCGGTCCGGGCGATGATCAGCCACCCGGGTCCGGTCGCCAGCGCACACAATGCCGAGAACACGACGAAGGCCGCGAGACCGGCTAGGAACACCCGTCGACGGCCGTAGCTGTCACCGAGCCGTCCACCGGTGATCAGGCCGGAGCCAAGCGCGAGGGTGTAAGCGGCCAGCACCCACTGCAACTGGGCCGGGCTTGCGTCGAGCGAACTCGCCAGGGCAGGCCCGGCAACGACGACGATTGTCGCGTCGAGAAGGTCCATGAAGGACGCGATCATGACCGCGCCGATGGCGATCACGGCAGCACGACCGGTCAAGGTCGCGGGTATGTCCGCTCGGCTTCCCGCCGTAGCAAGGTTTTTGGTGCTCATGTCGCGACATTGGCAGGAGCAGCGGACATCGAATGTCCGCGCGTCGGCGAGGATGAAACCATGGCAACCACGTCGTTCCGCGCGCTCACCCTGCTGTCGCTGCTGGCCGCCCGCCGCGACTGGGCCTGCGCAGAACTGGCCGCCCGCCTTGGAGTCAGTACCCGGACCGTGCGCCGCGACATCAACACCCTGCGCGAACTCGGCTACCCCGTCGAAGTCGCCAAAGGCCCGGACGGCGGCTACCGGCTCGGCGCCGGCTCGACACTTCCGCCCCTGCTTTTCGACGACGACCAGGCCGTCGCGGTGGCGCTGGCCTTGCAGACCACCCCGCTCACCGTCTTCGGACTCCGCGAAGCGAGTGCCCGCGCCCTGGACACCCTGCGTCAAGTGATGCCGGCCCGGCTTCGTGCGGAGATCGACTCCATGCAGCTGACCTCGCTACCGAACTACTGGGAGTTCACCGCACCGCCCATCGGCCCGGCGACACTTAAAGCCGTCGGCGACGCCGTACGCCGACGTCACCTGCTCCGGTTCGATCACCTTCGTGCCGACGGCACCCGCCCCGACCCCCGCGACGCGGACTTCGCTCCGCCACGCACGGTCGAGCCCCACCACCTCGTCGTCTGGGCCGGCCGCTGGTACCTCGTCGCGCGAGACCCACTCGACGACAGTTGGCCCATCTTCCGTATCGACCGCATCCACCCCCGCACCCCGACCGGCGTTCCCTTCAACCCGCGAACCCTGCCGAACCGCAGCGTCGCCGAGCATGTCGTCACCAGCTACGACCGCAGCGATACCCCCGCCGAATGGCCATGCCTCGGATCCGCCGTCCTCCACCACCCCGCCGCGCTCGTCGCACGATGGGCCCCCGGCGGATCCGTCGTCGAGCCCATCACCCCCACCACCACTCGCCTCACCCTCGGCGCCTGGTCCTGGGCGGGCATCGCCGGAATCCTCGCCACCTTCGACACCGAACTCACCGACATCCAGCCCGCCGACCTCCACACGGCCTGCACCACACTCGCCCGTCGCTACCAGCGAGCAACGCAGCCGGAAATCGACGACTAATGGCCACCGTTTTAGAAACGATTGGGGGCGGCACTCGGCCGGGCTGCGGTGAGTGCGTCTTTGTCGAGGTCCACACCGGCGAACCGGCCGCCGGCGTAGTGGCGGAGCGCCGCGACGACCTCCTCGCGTGGCGCCTCGATGTACAGGATCGAGATCGGGAGATACACCGGAACACCCGGCTTCATCGGGCGCAGGGCCTGGGCGATCCGCGGCGAGACGCTGCGGAAGACAATGTTCTCCTTCCACCGGAGCACGCCGATCGCCTCGATCTCCTGCCAGGAGAAGACGTTCGCCTTGCCCTCCACGTTCGCGATGGCGATCCCCTGGGTGCCGATCGTGATGGACCCCATCGCCCGCTTGTCGATCACGCCGGTCCGGTTGGGCAGGAGGAATCGGCGGAGGATCGCCAACAGGGCGGCGGCAACGGCGAGCCCGATCGGAACTATGGTCTGGGCGGCCAGCGACCAGATCGCGCCGCCGACGAGAACGACGCCGACGATGCCCACGGTCCAGGTGCCCAGCACGCCGAACTTCTTGTTCAGCTTGGCGGTGCCCAGGTTGTACTGGACCTGCTGCGGCGGGTGCGGATTCCGGGGCTGAGGGGGGTACGGGGACGTCACAGTTACCGGAGTTTGCCGGTTCCGCCCGGAGATGTCTAGACAGGCGAAGGTGGAGGCAAGATGTGTCCAAAAATCCGTGTTTCCGCCTGAGCTGACCACTCGCGCACCGGAGGCCACGTGCTCGTGGAAAAACACTGCTAGTGCCGGTTCAAGGCCTTGCGGTAGGCGGTCACGGTGGCTTGGGCGCAGCGGTGCCAGGTGAAGGTCGCGGCGTGGGCGCGATGCGCGATCGAGGCCGACGCCGGGTGCGGGTCGGAGATCGCGGCGCGAAGCGCATCGGAGAGGGCGTCGACTTCGCCGTAGGGGACCAGGTGCGCATAGCCGCCGGAGATCTCCCGTAGTGCGGGAATGTCGCTGCACACCACGGGAACATCGCACGCGAGCGCTTCGAGGACGGGCAGGCCGAACCCTTCGTCGCGAGACGGGAGCACCAGTGCCGACGCACCCGCGACCACGTGACGAAGGTCCACTTCGGACAGATAGCCGAGGTGGTGGACGCGGTCGGACACGGTGAAGCGGCCCGGGCCGGAGAACACCAGGGGCGGCAGGTCCGGGGCGGCGGAGTGCGCGTTCAGCAGCCAGTCGAGGCCCTTGCGCGGACCGGAGGCGCCGACGAAGAGCAGGTACTCCGAGGGCAGCCGCAGCCGTTCCCGCATTTCCTTGGGCGGCACCCGGCCGGTGAACCACGCCGCGTCCACCCCCAGCGGGGTGACCACCACCTTCTCGCGGGCGACGTGCAGCCGTTCGGACACCGCGTCGGCGACCGCCGCGGTCGGGGTGCAGATCACGTGTGCGCGCGCCGCGCCACGGCGGACCAGCTCGGGTAGATCCTGGTTGCTCGGCGCCAGCTCCTCCGGGGCGTCGAGGAAGGCGAGATCGTGGATCGTGAGCACGCCTGCCGCGCGGATCGTGCCGGGCAACACGAAGTTCGTGCCGTGCACGACGTCCGCGTGCCCGGCGAACAGTTCGACCGGCGGGAATCGTGACCTCAGCCAGCTTTGGCGCAGCAGCCGCGCGGAAACCGGCATGCCACGGGCCCGCGCGCCGTGGGGCAGGACCCGCCGCAACTGCCGCCAGCCCCGCATGGTGAACGCCACCGCCCGCATGTCCACTTCGGACATCGAGGCCAGCTCCTCGGCGAGCGAGGCGGTGTAGCGGCCGACCCCGGTCCGGTTGCCCAGCAGCGGGGTGCCGTCCAGCAGTACCCGGACGGGCCTGGTCGTGCCGCCAGGTGGCGGGCGGCGGGCGGGCGGGAGATCAGCCACGTCGGCGCGCCACTTTCCGGATCCGCCCGGCGACCCTGCGGGCCAGCTCCTTCGGCCCTCCGTCGGCTAGATATTCGCGGACCAGCGCGAGGTCGCGCCGCACCAGTTCGCCACCACGCAGTGGCTCGGAGACCACCAGGTCCGCCGCCCCGGGCAGCCGGTCGGCGGCGGGGCGCGGGTCACGGCAGAACGTGACCAGCGGTTCGAGCGCCTTCGGCCAGGCGAAGCGCTGCGCCACGATCGCGATGCGTTCCTTACAGGCAGCGGCGAATTCTTCGTCGTAGAGCACGCGTGCCAGCGCCTCGGCCAACGCCTCCGTGTCCTCGGCCGGCACGACCACGCCGAGCCCTTCGGACCGCACGAGATCGGCGAACGCGTCCCCGTCGGTCGTCACTATCGGCAGCCCGGACCACAGGTAGTCGAGTACCCGCGTGCGGAAGGCGAAGGTCGTCTCGACGTGCTCGAAATGCGTCGTGACCCCGCAATCGGCGTCGAGCAGCCAGTTCTGGCGTTCGGCGTATGGCACCCACTGCTCGTTGAAGAACACATGCTTGCCGGTCAGCCCGAGCCGGTCGGCGAGGCCGACGGTGCGGGCGCCGATGTCCATCTCGGCGACCTCGGGGTTGGGGTGGCGCATGCCGAGGAACACCAGCCGCACGTCGGTGTGCTCTTCCCGGACCTTGTCGATGGCGTTTACCAGGGTGAGCGGGTCGAACCAGCTGTAGACACCGCCGGCCCACAGCACCACCCGGTCGCCCTCGCTGATGCCGAGCGTGGACCGCAGACCCGGCCCGGTGCGCCGCGGAGGCTCCGGGGAAAGTCCGAACGGGACGATCGAGAGCAGCGACTGCGTGGTGGGATCGGCGTCGTACAACCGGGGGGAGAGGCGGCCGAGCGCGGCCAGGTGGCCCAGCCAGAACAGCCGCTGCCGTTCCGAGGCGCACAGGAAGAAGTCCCCGCGCTCCAACTGTGCGTCCAGCACCTTCGTGACCCCGGCCAGGTCCGCGGCCCGCCGGTCGTCCGGCGCGTCCTTGCCCTGTTCCAGCAGCTCCAGGTGCATCGGGTCGTAGAGGTCGCAGACCACGATCTTGTTGGAGTTCTTCAGCTCCGGTGCCATTTCCAGCACGTGGCCCTGCAGGATCACGATATCGGCCCAGGCGATCGGTTCGGTCAGATCCCGTTTGCGGGCCGCGGAGACGTGGAACGGCGCGGGCGGCGGCGCGGCCACCGGGTTGACCGTGACCAGGCGCACGTCGTGCTCACCCGCCAGCACGGAGGCGATGTTCCAGGCGCGGATCGCGGGCCCGGCCATCCGCTCGGTGATCGCGTCACCGGTGAGCACCAGGACCCGGCGACGCTGCCCGAACACCTGGTCGATGCCGAACGCCTCGACCAGGATCTCGTGCGCGGCAAGGTACCGTTCGAGCGGGTAGGCGGGCTCCAAAGCCTTACGCAGCAAGGGAATCAGGTCGGCGTCGGTGCGCACCCTGGCGGCCTGCTCGACCGCGCGCGAGGAGGCCAGCTGCGGCATCAACTCCACGAACTGGTCCACCGCCAGGACCCCGGCCAGCGTGGTCCTGGGCACCTCGACCGGGGACACCTCGGCCGGGCCGACACCACGGGCGAGGTCCAGCTGGGTGGCGTCGAGATCGCCCCGCGCGGTCGCCCGGCGTACCGCGAGCGCGAGCGCGGCCGGCAGCACCCTGGCCAGGGTCTCGTCGGAGAGGTTCTTGTAGAGCGCGGCCAGGGCGTTGCGTTCCAACAGGAACGTTTCTCGCCCACTGTCCGGGGCGTCCACTTCGGACATCGTCGCGTGGTGCCGGTGATAGGTGAGCGAGCCGGGCACGTAACGCACCCGCCAGCCGCGCAGGTTGAGCCGCCACCCGAGGTCGACGTCCTCGTAGAACATGAAGAAGCGCTCGTCGAACCCACCGAGCTCGGCGAACACGCCGGCCCGCACGAACATCGCCGAGCCGGTGGCGAACAGCACGTCCTTGGCGACCTCGTGCTCGGCCGTGGGCACCTCGGCCAGCGCGGTGCCCGCGTGGCGCTTGTACCCCATCCCGAACCAGGTCAGGCCCGCGTCCACGAAGTCGACGCCGGTGCCGTCCCAGTCGAGCACCTTGCTGGCCACCGCGGCCACGCCCGGCTCGGCACGCAGCTCCGCTACGGCCGTCCGCACCCAGTCCGGATCCGGCCTGGCGTCGTTGTTGAGGAAGGCGAGGACGCTGCCCTCGGCGTGCTTCGCGCCCAGGTTGCAGCCGCCGGCGAAGCCGAGATTGGTCTCCGACGCGATCACCTTGACGCCCGGGACCGCCTTGATGCGCGCCACGTCGTCACCGCCGGAGGCGTTGTCCACGCACAGGATCTCCAGGCGGGGATAGTCGACGTCCTCGGTGAGCGCACGCAGGCAGGTGACCGTGTCGTCGGCGCCGCGGTAGTTCACCACGATCACCGAGACCAAGGGCAGCGGCCCATCCCCCGAAACCAAGTCCCCACCTCCAGCGCGAAGTTCTCCCAGCGCACCCCTCGGATGTGCGGTGCCGACTCCGCCGCAGGTCAAACCCGGCCCCTCGAAACGCACGCTAAGCCCTGAGAGCTCGCATCCTAGCGATCGACGGTCGCGCCCTCGGGCCGAGCCGTCCGGCCGGCCCAAGTTCGCCAGACCTGCCGGCGGCCCACCCGGCTCCGCCGGGTGATCTCGCGGCGCGCGCGGACCGTCGCGGGCATCCGGACCAACACGTCGACCAGCACGCGGCAGCGCAGCGGAACGCGGAAATTCGGGGCGTCGGGCACGTCGGCACGCAGCGGCAGTAACGCGGTGATCGCGGCGAACCGTGCGAGCTCGCGGGCGGCGATCGCGGCGGGAGCGCAACGCAGGAGGGTGAGCAGTCGATTTCGCTCGTTCCAGCGATGGAAGTCCGGCGACCCCGGCCGGGTGCTGGCGCCGTGCCGGTGTGCGACCCGGGCGTCCGGGACGGTGGCGATCTCGTGCCCGGCCAGCCGCAGCCGCCACGCGGTGTCGGTGTCCTCGTAGTAACAGAAGAAGTCCGCCGGCACGCCGCCAACCGCCTGGAGAACGTCGGTCCGCAGCACCGCCGCACCGCCGCAGAAACCGAACACCGGCGCTTCCTGGGCGTCCGCGCCATAGCCGTCGCCGGTCAGCCGGACGCCCAGGGACTGGACGGAACCGTCGGCGCGGTCCAATCGGGAGCCCGCCGCCGCGGCGCTTCCCAGCGCGTCCTCCAGCCGGGCGAGCCAGGCCGGATCGGGCACCGCGTCGTCGTTGAGCCAGGCCATGAGCTCCGTCTCGACCAGCGGCAGCGCGGCGGCGATGGCGCCCGCGTAACCGGTGTTGCGCGGCAGCCGGAGGACCTGCGGCTTGGCCGGATGCGCCGCGACGAGTCGCGCCGTGCCGTCGTCGGAGGCGTTGTCCACCAGCAGGATCCGATGTGGACGTTCCTGAGCGGCCAGCGCGTCGAGGCAGGCGACGATGTGGTCCGCGCCTCGCCAGGTCACCACCACCACCGTGGTCCGCACCCGGTGCCCGGGGTTCTGCGCTGCGTTCGCCGGCACGGCGAGCAGAATACGGGCCGTGCCGGAACTCGTGGTGATCGCCGAGCAGTTGCTGGCGCCGGTGCCTGGCGGGACCGGTCGCTACACCGCTGAACTGCTGCGCGCCCTCGCCGCCACGGCGCCGCCCGGGTGGGCGGTCTCCAGCGTCGTCGCACGCCATGCGGACGTGGAAAAGGCGAAGGTCGACGGTGTCTCGGGGCCACGCGTGCTGCCGGTTCCGCCCAAGGCGCTGATCGCCGCGTGGCAGCTCGGGATCCCGCTGTGGCCCGGCGGGGACGCGGTGCACGCGCCTACCCCACTGGCTCCGCCCCGGGCCGGCCGGCGCACTCTTTCGATCACCGTGCACGACACCGTGCCGTGGACCCATCCCGAAACCCTCACCCCGCGCGGAGTGTCCTGGCACCGCGCCATGATCGCGCGGGCGGCCTGGCGCGCCACCGGGCTGGTCGTGCCGACCCGGGCGGTGGCCGACGACCTGCGGTGCCGGGTCGATTTGCCGGTGCCGGTGCACGTCGCGGGGCACGGTGTGGCTCGCGCGTTGGACCAGGCACTCACCCGCGAAGAGCGCGTGTCCGTCGACCTGCCCGGCCGGTTCGTACTGGCGGTCGGCACCATCGAGCCGCGCAAGGGCGTGGACCTGCTCGTCCAGGCCACGCGGGCGCTCGGGGTGCCGCTGGTGCTCGTCGGGCAGCGTGGCTGGGGCCGGGTGGACACCGGGGACGCGCTGGTCCTCGGGCGGTTGCCCGACCGTGAACTGGCCGCCGTGCTCCGGCGCGCGACGGTGCTCGCCGCGCCCAGCTGGGCGGAGGGCTTCGGCCTGCCGGTGCTGGAGGCCATGGCCGCCGGGGTGCCGGTGGTCCACTCCGACGCGCCCGCACTCGTCGAGGTCGCCGGGGGAGCGGGGGTGGTGGTGCCACGAGGGGACGTGAAAGCGCTCACCACGGCTCTGCAGGAGGTGATTTCTTCACCGATCCGCGCCGCCGAACTGTCCGAAGCGGGGCGTGGGCGGGCCGCGGAGTTCACCTGGCAGGCCGCGGCCTCTGCGGTTTGGACGATCCACACCGGCAGGCGCGAGTCCCCCGTTCCCGTCGTGTGAGTCCCTCGTTCCGGTCGTGCGTGTCCCTCGTTCCCGGCGTGCGAGTTCCACGTTCCAGGCGACCGGAATGCGGGACACACGCGACGGGAGTGTGGGACACACGCGACGGGAGTGTGGGACTCGCGCGACGGGAGTGTGGGACTCGCGCCACCTGGGTTCCGGCATGAGTTTGTGAGTTCCTGACCAACCCGGCTTCGCGGGGTCGTACTCTGCACGGGTGGGAGTAGGCGAACCCAGCGTGCTGATCGACGCCACCGCCGTGCCCGCGGACCGAGGCGGGGTCGGCCGCTACGTGGACTCGCTGGTGCAGGCACTCGACGCGGACGACGCGGGGATCACGGTGGTCTGCCAGCCGCGCGACGCCGCCCTCTACAGCCGGCTCGCGCCACGGTCGCGAGTGGTCCTGACCTCGCCGTCGACGGCCACCCGAACCGCCCGGCTCGTCTGGGAGCAAACCACGCTGCCCAGGCTGATCCGGCGTCTCGGTGTCGATGTGGTGCACTCACCGCATTACACGCTGCCGCTGGCGAGTCCCACGGCCTCGGTGGTCACCCTGCACGACGCGACGTTCTTCACCGACGCCGTGCTGCATTCGTCGGTCAAGGCCCGCTTCTTCCGAGCCTGGACCACTACTGCGCTGCGCCGCGCCACGGTGTGCGTGGTGCCCAGCAAGGCGACCGCGGCGGAGCTCGCGCGGGTGACCCGGGCCCGCCCGCAAACACTGGAGATCATCGAGCACGGCGTCGACGTCGAGCGGTTCCACTCGCCGACACCCGAGGAGGTGCGGGCGGCGCGGCGGGTCATCGGCGTCGAACGCATGCCGTATGTGGCTTTCCTCGGTGCGTTGGAGCCGCGGAAGAACGTGCCCGCGCTCATCCGCGGCTTCGTCAAGGCGGTCGAGACCAGGCCCGACCCGCCCGCGCTGGTGCTCGCCGGCCAGCCGGGCTGGGACACCCAGGTCGAGAAGGCGCTCGACGCCGCGCCGCTCCGGCTGCGTGTCATCCGGGCCGGCTACCTGCCGTTCGAAACGCTGGCCGGGTTCCTCGGCGGGGCGGAACTGGTGGCCTATCCCAGTCTGGGCGAGGGGTTCGGGCTGCCGGTGCTCGAGGCCATGGCATGCGGTGCCTGCGTACTCACCACCCGGCGACTGTCGCTCCCGGAGGTCGGCGGAGACGCCGTCGCCTACTGTGGGGTGGGTGCCGGTGACGTGGCGGTGGCCCTGTCCGACCTGCTCGACGACCCCTCACGTCGTGCCGCGCTGGCCGCGGCCGCGCAGCGGCGGGCGAAGGAGTTCTCCTGGGCCGCCAGCGCGGACCGTCATCGCGAAGCGTACGGGAAGGCCTGGTTGGCTCACCGGCGCGGGTGAACCGTGCAGAGTGGACAAGAGCGGTTGCGATCCGCACTACAGTCAGTAGTGCAAGGCCCCCGTAGGGTCGAGAAGTGAGCCCGTAGTGCGTCCGGACGGTCGTGTTACGGGCTTCGCGCTGTTCAAGGGTTTGTTCCACCAGCCGCCTCAGACTTCTCGCCATCCGTCATTTTTTACGTCAGTCAGAGGTTGACCACCTTCTCGATGACCGGCTCGACCCTTCGCCTCCAGCTACTCCCGGACGCGATCGCCGGTGTGAAATCGGGCAAGGCGCGGAAATCCAGGGCTGGTCCGTGGGCGTGGCGGCGAACCCGGCACAATGACCAGGTGACCGAGCCGACACGCTATGGCGATGGCCTTGCCGTGGTCGTGGTGACCTACTTCCCCGGCGACGACCTGGAACGCTTCCTCGACACGCTCGAGAAGGCCACCGTGCGCGACGTACGAGTCGTGCTGGCCGACAACGACTCGACGGACGACGCGCTCGACAAGGCCGCGCGGCGCAAGAACGTGCAACTGCTGCGGATCGGGAAGAACCTCGGCTACGGCGGGGGCGCGAACCGCGGCGTGGCCGAGCTGGACGACAGCTATGGCTGGGTGGTCGTGGCCAATCCCGACCTGGAGTGGGACCCGGGTTCCCTCGACACGCTGCTGGATGTCGCCGAGCGCTGGCCGCGCGGCGGCGCGTTCGGCCCGCTCATCCGCGAGCCCGACGGCTCGGTCTACCCGTCCGCGCGGTTGCTGCCCTCCTTCGGACGCGGGATCGGGCACGCGGTGTTCGGCAAGATCTGGCCGGCGAACCCGTGGACTAGGGCATACCGGCAGGAGCGTGCCCCCGAGGAGCGGACCGCGGGCTGGCTTTCCGGTTCCTGCCTGCTGTTCCGGCGTGCGGCGTTCGAATCGACCGGCGGCTTCGACCCGCGGTACTTCATGTACTTCGAGGACGTCGACCTCGGCGACCGGATCGGCCGCGCGGGCTGGCAGAACGTCTACGCGCCCTCGGCGGCGGTGACCCACATCGGCGGGAAAGCGACTTCTCGGGCACCGAAGAAGATGCTCGCCGCTCACCATGAAAGCGCCTACCGCTACCTCGCCGATCGCCATCGCGGGCCGGCGTGGAAACCAGTGCTGGCTCTGATCAAGGCCGGTCTCGCGATCCGCCTCAAGATCGAGACCCGCGGCGGCTGAGCCCTGTCGGGGCAATCCCGGACACTGGGCCTGTGGCGGCTCCGCCCTCGCACCCGGGTCTGGGGGCAAGCCCCCAGAGACTGTGCCTTGTGGGGGCTTCGCCCCCACACCCCCGACTGGGGGCAAGCCCCCAGACCCCCTTTACAGGCCTTCGAGGCGGCGGGAGAGATCGGAGCGACCGGTGGACTTCGTGGTGGTGGGGATGAGACCACCCACCTCCTGCTCCGGCGGCTCCGGCGGGCGCACGGCCGGCAGGCCGACGTACGTCTGGGGCTCGGGTCCGGGCGACTGCAGGTCGCCCTGCACCGAGTTGATCAGCGTCGCCGGCACCACCGCCGTGGAGTCCGGGTCCTCTTCACGGTCGATTCTGTTCACCACCGCACGGGGGACCCGCTGGGTGTTCGCCGCGTCCATTGGGGACGTCGCGACCTCTGGTGTCACCACGAAAGGACTGCGTGCCCGTGCCCGGGCAAGCAAGGCATCGGCTCGTTCGCGGGGGTCCATTCCCTCGGCCTCCCGTTCGACCTGCAGGCCCTCTCCGACCGGGGCCACCCGTGTGCTGTCTAGGGTAGGCCCTCCGGGCATTCACCGTTAGCGTTTCCCCCGGGTTTGTCGCGGGGTGTTGCGTGATAACAGGAGGACCGCGTGCGCCACAATCGTCTTTTCCTGGCTTGCGTGGTCCGACCGGGTGCGGGTGTCCCGCACTGACACAGGAGGAATTGACGTGGAACCAGACGCCGTGGTGCTCGTCGGTGGCAAGGGCACCCGACTGCGCCCGCTGACCCTGTCCGCCCCGAAGCCCATGCTGCCGACCGCGGGCGTGCCGTTCCTGAGTCACCTGTTGTCCCGGATTCGTGCCGCGGGAATGACCCACGTCGTGCTGGGCACCTCCTACCGTGCGGAAGTCTTCGAGGAGTACTTCGGCGACGGTTCCGCGCATGGCCTGGAGCTGGAGTACGTGGTGGAGGAAGAACCGCTCGACACCGGGGGAGCGATCCGCAACGTCTTCGACCACCTGCGCGCCGACCATGCGGTGATCTTCAACGGCGACATCCTCTCCGGCGCCGATCTCCAGGCGCTCGTGCGGGCGCATCGCGACAGCTCGGCGGACGTGACCCTGCACCTGCAGCGGGTCGCCGATCCGAGCCGGTTCGGTTCGGTGCCCACGGACGAAAACGGCCGCGTGACCGCGTTCCTCGAGAAGACCCCGAACCCGCCGACGGACCAGATCAACGCCGGTTGCTACGTGTTCCGGCGCGAGATCATCGAGGCGATCCCGGCGGGCAGGCGGATTTCGGTGGAGCGGGACACCTTCCCCGGCCTGCTGGCCGCCGGTGCGCACCTGCACGGCTTCGTCGATGCCTCGTACTGGCTCGATGTCGGTACCCCGGAGGCGTTCGTGCGTGGCTCCGCCGACCTCGTCCGCGGGGTGGCGCCCACGTCGGCGTTGCCGGGCCCGGTCGGCGAAGCGCTCGTTCTCGACGGCGCCCACGTCGCCGCGGGAGCCACGGTGACCGGCGGCGCCACGATCGGCACCGGGGCGGAGGTCGCGACCGGTGCGCGGATCGACGGATCCGTGCTGTTCGACGGTGTCGTCATCGGCGAAGATGTGGTGGTGGAGAACTCCGTGCTGGGCGTGGGCGCGCGTGTCGAGAAGGGCGCGGTGCTGCGCGGGGTGGTCCTTGGCGATGGCGCCACCGTGGGTTCCGGATGCGAGTTGCTCACCGGCGCCCGGGTGTGGCCAGGCGTGGCGCTTCCGGCCGGTTCGATCCGATTCTCCAGTGACGCCTGATGTTGTACCGCCCGCCGTTTCCGCTGGACCTCGGTGCGGTGCTGGCACCGCACCGGCGGGGCAAGGGTGATCCCTGCCAGCGCCACGAGGCGGGCATCACGTGGCTGACCGGCAACACGCCGGAAGGCCCGGCGACCCTGATGTTGCGCCGGTTCGCCGATGGTGAGGTCGAGGCGCAGGCGTGGGGACCCGGTGGGGACCGCCTGCTCGACGGGGTACCGGCGCTGCTCGGCGCGCGCGACGACGATCGCGAATTCGTCGCACACCACGACCTGGTCGCGACCGTGCGCCGCCGGAAGCCGGGGCTGCGGCTCGGAGCGACCGGCCGGGTGTGGGACGCGCTGGTGCCGGCGGTGCTGGAGCAGAAGGTCACCGGGATCGAGGCCCGCCGGTCGTGGCGCGAGCTGTGCCGGTGGTTCGGCGAGCCGGCGCCCGGCCCGGCGCCGGCCGGGTTGCGCGTGCCGCCGTCACCGCGCGCGATCCTGTCCATCGTGGACTGGAAGTGGCATCGGGCCGGTGTCGACCTCAGCCGCCGGCGCGCGCTGATCTTCGCCGCCCAGGTGGCGCACCGGCTGGAACGCGCGGCCGTACTGGGCGGCGCCGAAGGGCGCGCGTTGCTGCGCAAGGTGCCGGGCATCGGCGTGTGGACCGCGGCCGAGGTGGCCCAGCGGGCCTGGGGTGATCCGGACGCGGTGAGCTTCGGGGACTTCCACATCCCGTCCGTGGTCGGATATGCCTTGCTGGGCAAGGCACTCGACGACGCCGGCCTCGCCGAGGTGCTCGCCCCCTATGCGCCGCAACGCCAGCGAGCGGTGCGATACGTCGAAGCCGCGGGGTTCAGCCGTCCCCGCTTCGGCCCGCGACTCCCGGTGCGCGATTACCGTGCGTTGTGACCCGCGCCGCGCTGGCCAGCATTTCGGACAGGTCGTCCGAGTCCGGTGGCAGACCGTCCAGCGGCCACCAGCGCAGGTCGTCGGACTCGTCGCTGCGCACGGGTTCGGCGCCGGGCGGGGCGTGGACGGCGAAGCGGACGTCGAAGTGCCGGGTCGGCACGCCGAGCGAGCAGGTGATCGGATGCACGTCCAGATGGATGGGCTCGGGGTCGATGCGCAAACCGTCCATTCCGGACTCTTCCGTCGCCTCTCGCAGCGCCGCGGCGGCCAGCGTGGGATCACCGGGTTCGCAGTGCCCGCCGAGCTGCAGCCAGCGGCCGACCCGTGGGTGCAGGGTCAGCAGCACGCTCGTCCGGTCCGCGTCCAGCAGCACCGCCGACGCGGTCACGTGCCCCGCGGCACATGACCGCGCGCAGGCGTCCTCGCGCGCGGCGAGGAAGCCGAGAAAAGCCTGCCGAAGGGACTCCTGAGCGGGCAGGGAAGGGCGCCAGCTGTCCAAAGTGGAGATCGCGTCGCGATGTAAGAGGGTCATTCAAAAGTCCCGTGTTAGTGCTTCGGCGAGTGGAAGACGCGCCGCCGGAGGCTCCGCGAACGCGGCTGCGGGCCGCCGGAGGAGATTGGCCGGATGTGGGTTGCCAGGTCGCGGTCCGTAGACGCGTTCGTCGATCGCGCGTTTTGAATAACACAGGAGGCTCACAGCTCGATGAGCCCTTCCCGCAACGGCTCGCGCGGCGCTGCGGCTTCCGCCGGGTGGCCGATCGCCACCGCGCCGAGCGGCTGCCAGCCCTCGGGCAGGCTCAGCACGTCCCGCACCACATCCGCGGCGAAGATGGTGGATCCGATCCAGCACGAGCCGAGCCCCTCGGCGGCCAGCGCGATCAGCAGTCCCTGCACCGCCGCGCCGCCCGCGACCGTGAACATCGTCCGCTCATTGGCGTTTCGGCGCGCGTCCGGGTAGGTGTGCGCGCCGTCCGGGGTCAGGAACGGCACCACGACTTCCGGAGCGTTGAACAGGATGTCGCCGCGGCTGACGCGCTTGGCGATCTGCTCGTCGGTGAAGCCGTCGCCGCGAAGGTCGGCGCGCCAGGATTCGCGCATGGCTTCGAGCAGCTTCGTGCGCAGGCCTTGGTCACGTAGCCAGACGAACCGCACCGGCTTGCTGTGGTGAGGCGCCGGGGAAGTCAGCGCGGCACCGATCGAGCGGCGCAGCACGTCCTCCTCGACCGCCTCGTCGGTGAACCGGCGCACCGAACGGCGCACCAGCACCGCCTCGCGGCGGCCCCGCGCGATCGCCTCGGCGGTGCCCAGCCGGAACATGTCCTCCTCGACCGGGCGCACCAGCTTACGCGCGGTCGAGCCGTCGTCCACAAGGGACATTCCGCGGACCACCGCCACCGGGAGCCCGCCGAGCTTGCCCTTCACCAGGTCCGCCGCCGCGGCCAGTTCGTCGGCGACCGCGATCTCGGTGACCTGCAACTCGTTGCCCTGGCCGTCGACCTGGCCCTCGTAGGAGTGCAGCACCTTGATGCCCGAGGAGCCGATGGCCGTGTCGGTCTGGCCGACCCGCCAGGCCCGGCCCATGGTGTCGGTGATGACCACCGCGACCTCGACCCCGAGCCGCTCCCGCAGCCCGTTGCGCAGCGCCAGCGCGGACGCGTCGGGGTCGGCCGGCAGCAGCGCGATCTCGTCACCGGCCACGTTGGACCCGTCGACCCCGGAGGCCGCCTGCACCACACCGATCCGGTTCTGCGTGATCAACGTGCGGCCGAACCGTGCCAGCACGTGCACGGCCTCCTCTTCGACCAGCCTGCGCCGCGCCGCGTCCCGTTCCTCGGGGTCGGCCGGTACCCGGACGAGCCGCCCCTCGATCTTCGACACGACCTTGCTGGTGACCACCACGACATCGCCGGACCGCAGCCACCGCGCGGCGTCCGCGATGGCGCCGGTGAGATCGTCGCCAGGGCGGAACTCCGGCAGCCCGGTCACCGGAATGATCTCCAGCCGCTCCGCGGAATGGTCTCGCTCAGTCAATGTCCACTCCAGACAGTTGCAGGGCCGCCCGCGCCATCGCAGCGGTCGCGTCGATGTCGGACATCAGCAGCGGCACCGCACACACGGCGACGCCGGGCACGTGAACCGTCTCTCCGGAAGCCACCAGCCAGCCGTCGAGCAGGCCGTCCTCGGAGGTGCGCCGGGAGCCGTAGTGCCGGCCGACCGCCTCGGCGGAGGTCTCTACGCCGATCGCGGTGAGGCAGGCGTCCGCCATGCCCCGCAACGGTTTCCCGCTGATGATGGGCGAGACGGCCACCACGCCCGCGGAGGTCTTGCGCAGCGCGTCCCGCACGCCCGGCACCGACAGCACCGTGCCGACCGACACCACGGGGTTGGACGGTGCGAAGAGGACGGCGTCGGCCTCGGAGATCGCATCGAGCACGCCGGGCGCGGGCTTGGCCTCCTCCGCCCCGACGGGCACGATCGAATGTGCGGGAAGACCCGCCCGGTACCGCACCCACCACTCCTGGAAGTGCAGTGCCTTGCGCTGCCCGGCGTTGTCCGGATCGTCCACGACGACGTGGGTTTCCACGCGGTCGTCGGTCATCGGCAACAGCCGGACACCAGGTTGCCAGCGGTCGCACAGCGCCTCGGTCACCGCCGACAGCGGGTACCCGGCGCGCAGCATCCGCGTGCGGATCAGGTGGGTCGCGATGTCCTTGTCCCCGAGACCGAACCAGGTGGGCTCGGCCCCGTAGGCGGCGAGTTCCTCCTTGACCGTCCAGGTCTCGTCCTGATGACCCCAGCCACGTTCGGTGTCGATACCACCACCCAGGGTGTACATGCACGTGTCCAGGTCCGGAGCGATCCGCAGGCCGTGCATCCACACGTCGTCACCGGTGTTCACCACGGCGGTGATCTCGTGCGGTGACTCACCCGGGCCGATCGGCGGCAGGCCGAGCGCCGCCTTCACGCCGAGCAGGAAGCGGGCGCCGCCGACGCCGCCGACAACTACGACAACCTTCACAAGAACCGATCCTTCCACGGGGAAGGCGGCACCCAGTAGCGGTATCTGTGATCTCCGCGGAAGCCGAGCGACTGGTAGAGCGCGAGCGCCGGCGCATTGCGCACATCCACCTGCAGGACGCAGGCGGCCGCACCACGCCCGGCGGCCCACCGGCCACAGGCCGCCATCAGCGCCTTCGCCAGTCCACGCCGCCGATACTCGGGCCGCACCGCCAGCCGCGCGACGACCAGGACGTCCTCCACTATGGCCGCCCGAACCGCGCCGGCCGTGACACCGTCCATCTCGACGATGCCGAACCCGGTCTCACCGCCGGTGAGCACGTGCCGCTGGGCCGGAGTCGGTGCCGGGCTCCCCACCGCCAGTTCCCACCAGCCGGGAGTGGGCTCGGCCAGGATCGGGACCTCCGGGTCGCCGGTGGAGAGCGGGCCCACGAGCACGGAGACGCGATGACCGGACGCATGCGCGACGTTCGGTAGCCAGCCCGCGGCCTCGATGGCGCGCTCCGTCTCGCTGCCCTCGATCGCCTGCACCATCGGTGGAATTCCGTGGGTGTGGGCGAACTCACACACTGCCTCCAGGGCCTGCGGGACCGGCAGGCCGGGGTCGCCGATCGCCAGCGCGCTGTTGGCCCGGCCGGTGAACGGCCGCCCGCGAACATCCTCCGGCGTCATGTCGTACGCCGCCCGCAGCCGCCAGCCACCGAGTTCGTCCTCGATCACGGCGGGCCACGCCTCCGCGCAGAGAAGTTCCAACTTTTCGGTGGTCCACACGGGTTACATTGTGCGGCGACCGGGGGAGAATAAGGGTGGCCTTACCTGGAAAGCTTGGGGCGAAGACGCGTAATGTCCGAGCCATAGCCGGATCTCATTCACACAGGAGAGCGCAGTGACCTACGTGATCGCCGAGCCCTGCGTCGACGTGCTCGACAAGGCGTGCATCGACGAGTGCCCCGTCGACTGCATCTACGAGGGCGACCGGATGCTCTACATCCACCCCGACGAGTGCGTGGACTGCGGTGCCTGCGAGCCCGTGTGCCCGGTGGAAGCCATCTACTACGAGGACGACGTCCCCGAGGAGTGGGCCGAATACACCAAGGCCAACGTCGACTTCTTCGAGAAGCTCGGCTCTCCCGGCGGGGCGTCCAAGGTCGGCAAGGTCAGCGACGATCCGCAGTGGATCAAGGACCTGGCGCCGCGCGGCGAATGACCTCGGCCACGCTGCCCGACTTTCCCTGGGACTCGCTGGCCGGTGCCGGCCAGACCGCACGTGCCCACCCGGGTGGGCTGGTCGACCTGTCCGTAGGCACGCCCGTCGATCCGGTGCCCGAGGCCGTCCGGAACGCGCTGGCCTCGGTTTCGGACATCCCGGGCTACCCGGCCACTCACGGCACGCCCGAGCTGCGTGCCGCGGTGGTCGAGGCGCTGCGGCGGCGCCACGGCGTCGTCGGGCTCGTACCTGATGCGGTGCTGCCGACCATCGGTTCCAAGGAGCTGGTGGCCTGGCTGCCGCGGCTACTCGGGGTAGGCGCGAACGACACCGTGGTCATTCCCGAGCTGGCCTACCCCACGTATGAGGTCGGAGCGCTGCTCGCCGGGGCCGGTGTGCTGCGCGCGGACAGCCTGTTCGCGCTCGGCCCGCAGCGGCCGCGGCTGCTCTGGCTGAACTCGCCGTCGAACCCGACCGGCCGCGTGCTCGGCGTGGAGCACCTGCGCAAGGTCGTGTCCTGGGCGCGCGAGCGGGGCACGATCGTGGTCTCCGACGAGTGCTACCTGACGCTCGGGTGGGATGCGGAGCCGGTCTCGATCCTGCATCCCGACGTGTGCGGCGACCGCATGGACGGGCTGCTGGCGGTCCACTCACTGTCCAAATCGGCCAACCTGGCCAGCTACCGGGCCGGATTCGTCACCGGTGACCCGCGGCTGATCGCCGAACTGCTCGCCGTGCGCAAGCACGCCGGGATGATCGTGCCGAGGCCGGTGCAGGAGGCGATGACCGTCGCGCTCGCCGACGACGCGGCGCTCGCGACACAGCGGGAGCGTTATGCGCGGCGGCGGCTCGTGCTGACGAAGGCGTTGCAGGACAACGGCTTCCGGATCGACCACTCGGAGGCCGGGCTTTACCTGTGGGCCACCCGGGACGAGACCGATTGGCAGACCGTCAACTGGCTCGCCGAGCGCGGCATCCTGGTGGCGCCGGGCACCTTCTATGGCCCGTCGGGCTCGCAGCACGTGCGCGTTGCGTTGACCGCGACCGACGAGCGTGTCGCCGCCGCCGCCGAACGCCTGGCCTGACCCCCGCCCCCGGCTCGTCACCNCCACCCGCCGTGTCCCCGCCTCCGGCGGCCGAGTTCCCGCTTCAGGCGGCCGAGTTCTCGGCCGAGGCCGCCGAGTTCCCGGTTGAGGCGGCCGAGTTCCCGGTTGAGGCGGCCGAGTTCCGGGTTGAGGCGGCCGAGTTCCGGGTTGAGGCGGTCCAACCCCGCTTGGTTGCCCGCGAGCACGACCGACGCGTTCGTGCCTGAGTCGGCCCGGGAAGTGGAGCAAGGTGGATTTGCTACGGATAGTCCGTAGCAAATCCACCTTGCTCCAGAACGGGGCGGGTCAGGGCAGGAGCCGCGCCGCCAGTTTGTTGACGCCGGCGAGCGCGTCCGGCCAGGCGGCGCGTGCCTCGGCACGGCGATTGGCCTCACGCTCGACGATGCGCCCGGCGATGAAACCGACCATCCGCTCGTCGGAGGTGACGGCCAGGTTGCGCACGCGGTCGGCGGCGACCACGGCATCCTGATGGTCGCCGAGCACGTCCTGGAGCCGCTTGGTGGCTTTCACGAGGGCCTTCAGCCGCGCCGCCTGCTTCTTCTTCGCCGCCGGCACCGCCAGTTCGGCGGCATACCGCAAACGCTTGCCACGGATGCGCACGGCGTGGAGTTCGTCGTCGGGCGGATTGTTGGGCAGCGCCGCGGCCGCCCGGACGAGCCTGCGGTAGGGCTTGCGGAGCGCTGTGGCCGGATCGAGCCGGCCGTCATCCGGCGCGTTCGCGACTTCGGCGGTCTTGGTCAGCTCGCCGATGGCCGTGAGCAGGGCGGTGTACCGCGCCGTGTTCAGAGCCTGGTTCAACCGCCGCTTGGCTTGGTCACGCTGGGCGGCGAAGGCCGCGATGAGCTGGTCGGCAGCCTGAAGGTCCTGCTCGCCGAAACCCGCCACCGTGGTGCGGAGGTGGTCGATCAGCACGTCGTAGTCGCGCACCTCGCCGAGAACCGAACCCAGCAACTTCAGTTCCGCGCGGACGTGTTGGGCCGCCGGGTCCTCGGACAACTTCAACACGCTCCGCATGCGCCGCACCGCCACCCGCATCTGGTGCAGATCCTCCGGGTCCGCACCGGAGCGGGTACCAGGCTCGTGGGCGAGCAGGGCACGAAGCTGAGCGTCGAGCTTGGCCCGCAGATGCGCGGTGGGTGAGTCCTCGGGTCCCACGACCATGGGCTCGTCGGACAGACCGAGATCGGCCGGCGTCTTCGTCCGGCGCGTGGTCACCTCGTTGGTACCGGATAACTTTTCGGTACTCACAAAGATGAATGATAGGTGAATCACTCTCGCATGCGGCGAACGTGACGCGTCGTCAACGGAGCAGCTCAATTTGAGAAGGGATGTCCGGACTGTTCAAGACGGTCACCCGGCACAGCGGTAAGGATGGGCCCATGTCAATCGATCTGTCAGCGGCATCGGCCTTCATGGCCACGCATGCGCGAGTCCTCGATCGTCGCCGTTACCAGAACCTCCTCGGTGAACGCGACCCCGAGAGCACCCTCGCGGCACTCGCGGCGTACCGCAATCCCGACGGCGGCTTCGGCTGGGGTCTCGAACCCGACCTGCGTGCCACCGAAAGCCAGCCGGGAGCCGCGCTGCACGCATTCGAAGTGTTCGCGGAGGTCGCCGATTCGGTTCGGAGCCCACAGGCGGTCGCGCTGTGTGACTGGCTGGCCTCGGTGACGTTGCCCGACGGAGGTCTGCCGTTCGCGCTGCCCGTCACGAACCCCACCGGTTGCGCACCGTTCTGGGCGAACGCCGACTCGACCGTGTCCTCGCTCCAAATCTCGGCGATTGTCGCGGAGAACGCACACCGTGTAGCCGTGCACGACGCGGATGTGGCTGCCCACCCCTGGCTCGATCGCATCACCGAATACTGCCTGTCCGCGATAGCCAACCTCGGCCCTCAGCCGCACGCTCTGGTGCTCGCATTCGCCGCGCGCTTCCTCGACGCTGCCTGTAAAACCCGCCCGGAGGCGGCCGAACTGTTGGACAGCCTCCGTATTCACGTCCCCGCGAACGGGTTGTTGCACGTCGAGGGCGGCTCCCCGGACGAAATGATGCGCCCTCTGGACTTCGCGCCACTTCCCGGCGGGCCGGCGCGACGCCTGTTCGAACCGGACGTGGTCGACGCCGAACTTCACCGCCTTGCGAACGGGCAGCAGCCGGACGGCGGCTGGTCGGTCGATTTCGCCAGCTACTCGCCCGCCGCCGGCCTGGAATGGCGCGGTTATCACACCGTGCACGCGCTGTGGATACTGAAGGAGAACGGCCTGTTGGACGGCTGAATCGAAGCGAGTCAGTCGTTGGCGTGCAGGGCGGTGTTCAGTTCGATGCCCGAGCCGCTCCGGGGTACGACCTCGACGGCACCGGTCGTGGAGTTGCGGCGGAACAGTGCCCCGGAGATCCCGGACAGCTCCCGTGCCCGGACCGACCTGCCGTCGACGAGCACCTTGGTGCCCGAGGTGATGTACAGCCCGGCCTCGACCACGGAATCGTCGCCGAGCGAGATGCCCACCCCGCCGTTGGCGCCGATCAGACAGCGCCGGCCCACCGAGATGACCTCCTTGCCGCCACCGGAAAGCGTGCCCATGATCGAAGCGCCGCCGCCGATGTCGGTGCCCTCGCCGACCACTACCCCGGCGGAGATGCGGCCTTCGACCATGGACGCGCCGAGGGTGCCGGCGTTGTAGTTGACGAAGCCCTCGTGCATCACCGTGGTGCCGCTGGTCAGATAGGCACCCAGCCGGACGCGGTCCGCGTCACCGATGCGCACCCCGCTGGGCACCACGTAGTCGACCATGCGGGGGAACTTGTCGACTCCGTAGACGGTGACCGGCCCACGCGCCCGCAGACGCAGCCGGGTCGCCTCGAAACCCTCGACCGGACACGGACCGTGGTTGGTCCAGACCACATTGGCAAGCAGGCCGAAGATGCCGTCCAGGCTCTGCCCGTGTGGCTGGACCAGCCGCTGGGACAGCAGGTGAAGGCGCAGGTACACGTCGTGTGCGTCGGCCGGTGCGTCGGCCAGCCTGCCGATCGTGGTGCGCACGGCGGCGACCTCGACGCCCCGGTCGGGGTCCGGCCCCAGCAGGGCGGCCGCCTCCTCCCCGAGGATCTCGGCGGCCTGCTCACCCGACAGCCGCTCGGTGCCGGAAGTGCCACCGGCCTCGGTCAGTTTCGCGTGGGGGAACCAGGTGTCCAGAATCGTGCCGCCGGTCGTCACGGTCGCCAACCCGACGCCGGACGCGCCCGTGATTTCAGGGTTCGGGGTCTCGCTCACGCACCTACCGTAACTCGTGACCGTGGCTCCGGATGACACCCGCCCAGGCTCTCGGCCGTCAGCGGCCCGATGTCCACTGGTCGACCTTCTGCTTGATCCTGGTGAGTGTCGCGGCGATGTCGGAAAGCGTCTGTGAGCACGGGTTACCCGGTGTCGAGACGGATTCGCAGTTGGATGCGCGGTACGCGTCGATGCCCTTGGACAGGTCATCGGCATACCCGACGAGACCGGCCGCCCGCACCGTGCCGACGGTGCTGCCCAGCTCGGTGATGTACTTCGCACAGCCTCGCGGCACCTGGCTGGTGGGGCTGCGGTAGCACTGGTCGGCGGTGAGCGCGTCGAGCTTGATCCCGAGCACGTCCGTGCTGGCCGTCTGCCCGCCCCCTTGGGGTTTCGGGCCCGCCTCCTGCCCGCCGCAGGCGGCCAGGAGGAGCGTCAGGGCGCCGATCGCCAAGGTCTTTCGCGTGTGCACGCCTGTCACCGTAGTCTCCTCGTATGGACGCGCTCGACCTGCACGCCGACCCCGCCGACATCGCCTGCGCGCTGGTGGACATACCCAGCGTTTCGGGATCCGAAGCCGCGATCGCCGACGCCGTACAAGACGCGCTGAGCCAGCAGAAGCATCTCGAAGTGGTGCGTAATGGCGACGCCGTGCTGGCCCGGACGAACCTGGGCCGGCCATCGCGGGTGATTCTGGCCGGGCATTTGGACACGGTGCCGGTGAACGACAACCTGCCGCTGCGGCGCGATGGCGACGTCCTGCATGGGCTGGGCACGGTCGACATGAAGGGCGGCGACGCGGTGTTCCTGCACCTCGCCGCCACCGTGACCGAGCCGGACTACGACCTCACCTTCGTGTTCTACGACTGCGAGGAGGTCGAGGCGGCACGCAACGGCCTCGGCCGGATCGAACGCGAGCTGCCGGACTGGCTGCGCGGCGACCTCGCGATCGTCGGTGAGCCGTCGAACGCGGTGATCGAGGCGGGCTGCCAAGGGACCATGCGGATCGAAGTGCGGTGCGGCGGCAGGCGCGCGCACACGGCGCGGGCGTGGATGGGCGTGAACGCGATCCACGCGCTCACCGAGCCGCTCCGGCGGCTGGCCGAGTATCGGGCGCGGGAGGTGGAGATCGACGGGCTGACCTATCGCGAGGGGTTGCAGGCCGTGCGCGTCGCCGGTGGGGTCGCCGGGAACGTGGTGCCGGACGAGGCGGTGCTCGCGATCAACTTCCGGTTCGCCCCGGACCGCACCGCCGAACAGGCGGAAGAGCATCTGCGGCAGGTCTTCGACGGGCTCGACCTGTCCGTTGTGGACTGCGCCGCCGGGGCACTGCCGGGACTGTCCGCGCCCACCGCGGCGGCGCTGGTCGAAGCGGCCGGCGGGCAGGCGGCGGCCAAGCTCGGCTGGACCGATGTGGCGCGGTTCGCCGCACTGGGCACGCCCGCGGTCAACTTCGGCCCGGGGGACCCCACGCTCGCGCACACCCGTGAAGAACACGTGGCGAGCACGGAGATCCGCCGGGTCGCGGAGGTCCTGCGCGACTTTCTGGGCAAGTGAGACGGGTCAGCCAGCCTGTTCGGCGCCTTGCACGTCCATCCATTCGAGGGTCTCAATTCGAGAGTCGTCGTGACCAAAGGTGATCAGGTGACGTCACATCGCCCGCGACGTATCGATCCCGTCGCTACCTATTGCGGGAGTCCGATGGTGAGGAACAGGTTGTCCGCCTCGCCGTCACTGAGGGCCTGAAGAAGGTCGCCGATGTCCCGGCCAAACGACAAAGAAGTCTCGCCAAGCGTGTGTCCATCGCGTTCGACGAGGCGGGGCGGCCAAGGCATGACCCGCTACGCCGACATCGAATGACGGGATCTGGCTACGTACCGCAACCGCTTCGCCTCAGTTGGTTGCCAGGAGCGCGGCCGCCGCTAAGCTCCGCAACGTGATAGAAGAGGTATCCGAGTACGCGGAGCATCCACGGGAGAAGCATCTGGGCCCGGTGGTGCTCAGGCGTGGACGCCGCGCGGAGACGACCACGACCGACCAGCGGCTGCTCGATTCGCGGGGCCCGACCGACTGGGTGCACACCGACCCGTGGCGGGTGCTGCGCATCCAGGCCGAATTCGTCGAGGGGTTCGGCGCGCTCGCGGAGGTGCCGCGTGCGGTCACCGTGTTCGGCTCGGCGCGCACGCCCCGTGACCATCCCGAGTACGAGCTGGGCCGCCGGCTCGGCGCCGCGCTGGCCACGGCGGGATTCGCGGCGATCACCGGTGGCGGGCCCGGGGCCATGGAGGCGGTCAACCGCGGCGCCTCGGAGGCGGGCGGGCTGTCCGTCGGTCTCGGCATCGAGCTGCCCTTCGAGCAGGGCCTGAACCCGTGGGTCGACCTCGGCGTCAACTTCCGCTACTTCTTCGCCCGCAAGACGATGTTCATCAAGTACGCGCAGGCGTTCATCTGCCTGCCCGGCGGGTTCGGCACGCTCGACGAGCTGTTCGAGGCGCTCACGCTGGTGCAGACGAAGAAGGTCACCAAGTTCCCGGTCGTCCTGTTCGGACGATCGTACTGGGGCGGGCTGTACGACTGGGTGAAGAACTCGGTGTACGGCGGGGGAAAGATCGACGAGAAGGACGTGGCGCTGCTGCACCTGACCGACGACATCGACGACGCGATCCGCGTGGTCCAAGAGGCGTACAAGGCATGGGAGGACACTCACTAGATGCGCAGGATCTGTGTGTTCTGTGGTTCGTCGACCGGAACGAACCCCGCTTACGCCGAGCAGGCGGCGACACTGGGCAAGCTGCTCGCCGAGCGGGAGATCGGGCTCGTGTACGGCGGTGGGAAAGTGGGGCTCATGGGCGTCGTCGCGGACGCGGCGCTGTCCGCGGGTGGTGAGGCGATCGGGGTCATCCCGAAGCACCTGATGAACGTCGAGCTCGGGCACACGGGGCTGACCAAGCTGCACGTCACCGAGGACATGCACGAGCGCAAGGCGAAGATGGCCGAGCTGTCCGACGCCTTTCTCGGGCTGCCCGGTGGGGTGGGCACGCTGGAGGAGCTGGCGGAGATGTGGACCTGGGCCCAGCTCGGCCTGCACAGCAAGCCGATCGGGTTGCTCGACGTCGCCGGCTTCTTCCGCCCGCTGCGCGATTTCGTCGACCACATGGTCACCGAGGGATTCGTGCGGCCACAGCACCGCGACATGGTGTTCGTCGACTCCGATCCCGCGGTGCTGCTGGACGCCTTCGAGGCCTACCGTCCGCCCGTCGTCCCCAAGTGGACCGACTGAACCCCATGGAGGTTGATTCGCCCTGGAGACACGACCCAGAGCCAGTCAGGCGACGTCGCCGGGGCGCTTGTGGTAGGTGTCGACGTATTCCTGCTTGGAGAGTTCCAGGATCGCGTACATGATCTCGTCGGTTACCGAACGCCGGACCGCGGGCGAGGCGCCCATACCCTCGTAGCGGCTGAAGTCGAGGGGGTCGCCGAACCGCACGGTGACCTTGGAGACGCGGGGGAAGCGTTTGCCGACCGGCTGGACCTTCTCGGTGCCGGTCAGCGCAACCGGCACCACCTTCGCCCCGGTGGCCAGCGCCAGCGCGCCGACGCCGGTATGCCCGCGGTGCAGCCGGCCGTCGAGCGAGCGGGTGCCCTCCGGGTAGATCGCGAAGGCGTCTCCGGCCACGAGAACCTTGCGGGCGGCTTCGAGCGCGGACAGCCCGGCCGCGGCGTTGCCGCGTTCGACCGGCACGTAACCCAGCGCCCCGAGGAAGCTGGCGAGGAACCGGCCCTTGAGGCCCTTGCCGGTGAAGTACTCGGCCTTGCCCAGGAACGCGACCCGGCGCGGGGTGCACAGGGAGATGACCGCGGTGTCGACGGCGGCGCGGTGGTTGGCCGCCAGGATCACCGCCCCGGTTAACGGCACCTTCTCCGCTCCATGCACTTCGGGCCGGTACACCGCACGCGCGAACGGTGCCAGAACATGCCGGATCAACAGGTGTAGCAAGGCGCCCTCCCGACTCCCTCACTCTGGGCCTCACACCCATCTTTGCAGGCTGATCCGGTGAACCCGGTCTCCGGCCCGCCAGGCCCGATGGCGTGGAACCCGATCCCCGCATCGCGGCGCGCGCGACGTGCCTGGTGCTGGTGTGTCACGATCGTGCCGTGACGACCGCGCTGATTTACCTCGTAGTCATGCTCTTGGTGGCGGCGGTGGTGTTCCTGATCGCCGCTGTGGTGTTCGGCCGGGGCGAGGAGCTCGCGCCTCTTCCCCCGGGTAGCTCGCCGACCCGGCTGCCCGCACAGGACATCCTCGGCGAGGACGTGCGGAAGGTGCGCTACCAGCTCGTCCTGCGTGGCTACAAGATGTCTGAAGTGGACTGGGTGATGCAGCGGCTTGGCGCCGAGATCGACGACCTGCGGGCACGGGTCAACGAACTCGAGGCCGAGCGAGCACGATGACACCCCGTGGGTCGACTCGCGGCTGTCACGACACGATCGCGGTCGCGCGCAAAGCCGCGGAGGAACGTCGATGACCGATTTCGTGTTCGCGGTGGACGTAGCCGCGCCGGCCGGTACCACCTGGCTCGCGCTGACCGACTGGGCACGGCAGCACGAGTGGATGCTCGTCACCCAGGTGCAGGTGATCGAGGGGGACGGCCGCAGCGTCGGTTCCCGGCTGGCGGCGTTCACGGGCCTGGGCGGGGTCGGTTTCACCGATACGATGGAGATCACCACCTGGGAGCCGCCGGTGCGGTGCGCCGTGCGGCATGCGGGCAAGCTGGTGCGCGGCACCGGTGCGTTCCACGTGCATGCGAAGGGGCCGCAGGACTCCACGTTCGTCTGGTCGGAAAGCCTGCGGCTGCCGTTCGGGCTGCTGGGCCGGCTCGGCTGGCCGGTGGCGAAACCGGTGGTCGCGATGGGCGTGCGGCATTCCCTTCGCCAGTTCGCCCGGTTCGCGGAGAACTACTCGATTGGAGCTTGATGAGCCTGCTGGGTGCCGATGGCTTGGCCCGCTGCCCTTGGGGCAACACCGCGCCCGACTACGCCGAGTACCACGACACCGAGTGGGGCGTTCCGCTGCGCGGCCAGGATGCGCTCTACGAGCGGTTGTGCCTGGAGGCGTTTCAGTCGGGCCTTTCCTGGCTGACCATCCTGCGCAAGCGCGAAGGGTTCCGCCTGGCGTTCGCCGGGTTCGTGCCGGAGAAGGTGGCCGCGTTCACCGACGACGACGTAGCGCGCCTGCTCGCGGACGCCGCCATCGTCCGCAACCGGGCCAAGATCGCGGCCACGATCACCAACGCGCGGGCCGTCGTGGAGCTGGACCGGCCGCTGGACGAGTTGCTGTGGTCGTTCGCGCCGTCGCAGCTCCGGCGCCGGCGTCCGCGCACGATGGACGAGGTTCCGGCGATCACCCCCGAGTCGACGGCCATGGCCAAGGACCTCAAGAAGCGCGGCTTCGCCTTCGTCGGCCCCACCACCTGCTACGCCCTGATGCAGGCGACCGGCATGGTCGACGACCATCTCGCGGGTTGTTTCCGCGCGGGATAGCGCCGCAAAGACCGACCGGCCGGAGGTACTAGGACCTTCGCCGCTTCCGGACCGGCGTCGGGCACGCGAGGGTCACGTCATGCTTTCGATCTTCTCCTCGCGCCGGGTCCGGAAGTGGACGATCGGGGTGGCCCTCACCCTGGTCGTGCTGCTCGGTTCCGGTTTCGGGCTGCTCAAGGTGGCCAATTCGCGAACCTTCCAGTTCTTCGGCGACATCGTGGACCGGGTGGACACCTCGCAGCGGGTGGTCGCGCTGACCTTCGACGACGGGCCGGATCCCGCGGGTACGCAGGCGGTGCTCGACGTGCTCGCGGACCGGCAGGTGCCCGCGACGTTCTTCCTGATCGGCCGTGACCTCGCCGCGCAGCCCGACCTCGGTCGCGCGATCGCGTCGGCGGGGCACGAGATCGGCAACCACACTTTTTCGCACGAGCGAATGGTCGGCGTGACTCCAGGCTTTGTGGCCGACGAGATCGAGCGCACCGACGCGCTGATCCGCGCCACCGGTTACTCGGGCGAGATCCTGGTCCGTCCGCCGAACGGCAAGAAGCTGTTCGCCCTGCCGCACTACCTGAGCGAGCACGGCCGGAAGACGATCATGTGGGACGTCGAGCCGAACTCGTACCCGGAGATCGACCGGAGTGCCACCGCGATCGCGGATTACGCCGCCACGCACGTCCAGCCGGGCTCGATCGTCGTGCTGCACGCGATGTATGCCGGGCGCGAGGCGACCCGGCAGGCGCTCGGGCCGATGATCGACCAGCTACGCCAGCGTGGCTACCGGTTCGTCACCGTCTCGCAGCTACTGGGCTACCAGGGCAGGTGAGCGGCAGTTCGGCCGTGACGAGCCACTCGCCGTCGCCGGTCTCGGCGGCGTGCAGCGTCCCGTGCACCGACGCAACCTGCTCGGCCAGGCTCGTCAGCCCATAGCCGGAGCCGGGCGGTTTCCGGTTCGACCTGGCGTTGCGCGCGGTGATCCGGACCGCGTCGCCGGTCACCTCCACGCCGAGGTGCAGGCGTACGCCGGGACCGTTGTGCCGCAGGGCGTTCGTGGCGGTCTCCGCGATGATCCGCTCGGCGATGTCCCGGACCGGGCGGGCGAGCCCGGTCAACCGGGGATCGTGGTCGAGGACGAGCCCGGCCGCGCGCAGCCGGGCCAGCACCTCGGTGAGATCCGGCGGCAGGTCGTGCTGGTCGTGCAGCTCGCGGAGGGTGCGGCGGACCAGCGTGAGCGCGCCCCTCCCGGCGGCCAGCACGGTGTCCAACCGGGCACGGTCGGCCTCGGTGAGGGCACCGCCCGCGCGCAGTGCTTCGGCCTGGACCAGCATCACGGTCGTGCTCTGCGCGAGCGTGTCGTGCAGGCGGCGGGCGGCGAGTTCGGTGCGCTCGGCCGCATGCCGTCGGCGCTCGACGCCCAGTAACCAGGCCGTTGCGCAGGCGGCGACGGCGAGCAGGGTGCCGTCGAAGATCCCCTTCGCCGGGAACACCGCCGCGCCCACGGCGGCCGTCGCGAGCCCGCACCCGATGCGGTTCCCGGCCGCGGCATACAGCGCGATGAGAACCGGCAGGTACATGGTGTTGCGCGGCGGATCGACCAGGAGGTGCGCGACGGTCGCCGCCGTGGTCACGGCCAGCACCACACCCGGGGCGCGGTGGCGGGCGAACAGCGGCAGAAGCTGGGCGGCACTGAGCAGGGCGCCCGGCCAGCCCTGGCGCCACGACCAGGCGCCGCCGACCACGAAGGCCGCCACGACCACGGCGTTCACCAGCTGTGGGCGCAGACGCCGCCAGTAGGGTGTGTCCATGATCCGGGTCCTCGTTGTCGACGATCACGCGATGATCCGTGAGGGGCTGGCGCTCATTCTCGACTCCCGGCCGGACATCGAGGTGATCGGCCAACTCGCCACCGGCGACGAACTGCTCACCATCACCGATCAGCCCGACGTCGTGCTGCTGGACCTGTACCTGCCCGGACTCGACGGCCTGGAGACGCTCCGGCGGCTGCGGCAACGGCCGGGCGCCTGCCCGAAGGTGCTCATGCTGACCACGGTGGGCAGGCCCCGGGAGATCCAGCAGGCGCTGGCCGCCGGCGCCGCTGGTTTCGTGCTCAAGGACGCCACCGGGGACGAGCTGGTCGCGGCGGTGCGCGCCGCGCATCAGGGCGTGACGGCGATGAGCCCGACCGCTGCCGCGGCCATCGCCGTCCCGCCCACCGAACCGCTCACCCCGCGGGAGCTCGACGTGCTGGAACTCCTCGGCCGTGGGCTGTCCAACCGGGACATAGCCGCCCAGCTGCGCCTCGCCGAGCGCACGGTGAAGGCGCATGTGGGCAGCGTGCTCGGCAAGCTCGGGGTGACCAGCCGAACCCAGGCGGCGCTGCTCGCACCCGGTTACCTACCGTGAAACTCCGGCTTTCGCTTGGCGACGAAGGCCGTTACCGCCTCGCGGTGATCCTCGGTGGCGCCGAGGAAGGACTGTGCCTCGTCCTCGGCGGCGAGCGCCTCGTCGAGTGTGCTGCTCGACGCCTTGTTCAACACCTCCTTGACCTTGGCGAAGGCACAGGTGGGCCCGGCGGCCAGTTGCGCGGCCAGCTCGTGTGCCCGGCCGGGTAGCTCCTCGTCCGCCACAACCTCGCTGACCAGGCCCAACCGCAGTGCTTCGGCCGCGTCGACCGGCCGGCCGAGCAGCATCAGCTCCTCCGCGCGGCCGTAGCCGACGAGCCGTTGCAGCGTCCACGACGCGCCGGAGTCGGGCCCGAGCCCGACCCCGGCGAAGGCCATCCGGAAACCCGCGGAACTGGCCGCGAGCCGCAGGTCGCACGCGTAGGCGAACCCGGCGCCCGCGCCGGCCGCAGTCCCGTTGATCGCGGCGATCACCGGCTTCGGCAGCTCCACGATGGCCCGGATGATCGGGTTGTAGTGTTTGGCCACCGTGCCCAGCGGCGCGGGGTCGCCGGCGGTGAGCAATTCGGCGTGCTCCTTCAGGTCCTGACCTGCGCAGAAGGCCTTACCCGCACCGGTGAGCACCACGGCCCGCACCTCCGGCGTTGCGGACGCCTCCCGCAGCGCGTCCAGCAGTCGTTCCTTCAACTCGACGGTGAGGGCGTTGTAAGCCTTGGGGCGATTGAGAGTCAGCGTGCGCACACCGTCCGCGTCGGCGGTCAGCAATACGTCTTCAACACTCATGTGTGTTCCTCCCGGCTTGTCCGTGTTGTCCAGAGCGCGTGCGGGCAGTCAGGCCGTGACGTTCGTTGTCGGCTACCGGTTGAGCGAAGCGGCGGCCTGCCTCCCCGCCCACGTGCACCCTCGTTGTCCGTCGCCATGGGTCCTCGTCCCGCGTGAATAACTTTGTCCGGTTCCGGCGCGCATACCAGCACCTATGCAACACGAAAAGATCGGTCCGCGTTCGCGCGGCCAGGCTGATGAGGGAGAATGACCTCGACACCCGGTTGGCTTAGGCGAGCGCGACCCGGGCGCGCCGGTTGAGACGGAGGGAGCACGCTATGGCGGCCATGAAGCCCCGGACCGGAGATGGTCCCCTCGAGGTGACTAAGGAGGGGCGGGGCCTCGTGATGCGCGTTCCGCTCGAGGGTGGCGGGCGACTCGTCGTCGAACTTTCGGCCGAGGAGGCCAAGGATCTGGGAGTCGCCCTGCAGGAGGCGACCAGCTGATCTTCAGGTCGCGTCATGTCACCGGTTGAGGGAAACCCTCGAACCGGATTTCGTCGTCCCCACGATTGAAGATACGACCGGCGCGGCGTTCGTGAGGTGCACGAATCGGCGCGCTGTGGTGACCTGACCGCGGTCGGGTCGCGAAGAAACGGAGGCCCCCGTGGCGCGGTACCCCTTACCGGCCATCCCCAGCCGATTGATCGAGTTCGAGGTCGCCGACGACCTCCGCCGAGGCGCGCCCGTGGCCCGGGTGGTGCGTGCCGCCGGCGAGGAGGTCGAGCTGGGCGGCGTGCGGCATGCCGGGAAGGCGGGCGAGGTGCGGGACGTCGCCGCGGACGACGTGCGGTGGCTGGTCGGCGTGGGCCAGGGCACACCGGCCGACTGGCGGTCCGCCGGTGCGGCGCTGGTGCGCGCGGCGGCCGAGGGCGACCGTGCCCGGACCGTTCAGGTGGACCTGGGCGACGCGGAGGCCGACGGAGACCGACTCGCGGCACTGGCTGCGGGCGTGCTGCTGGGCGGTTACCGGTTCAAGGTCAGTGCCGACGGTGACAAGGCAGGCGTCCGGACGGTGCGCGTGCTCGCACCGTCCGGAACCGCTGTCCCCGACCTGACCCGCGTCCGGGAGCTGGCCGGTGCGGCCGCCCTGGCGCGAGACCTGTCCAATGCGCCGTCGAACATCAAGAATCCGGCGTGGCTGGCCGAAACGGCCGAGCGGGTCGTGGCGGACGTGCCCGGACTGCGCGCCACGATCCGGGACGAGAAATGGCTCGCCGCGCAGGGCTTCGGCGGAGTGCTGGCGGTCGGCGGCGGGTCGGCGAGCCCGCCCCGCTTGATCGAGCTGAGCTACCGGCCGCGCGGGGCGAGCCGGCACCTGCTGCTCGTCGGCAAGGGCATCACCTTCGACACGGGTGGCCTGTCGATCAAACCGGCCGAGGGCATGCACCTGATGCGCACCGACATGGCGGGCGGCGCGGCGGTGATCGCGGCGACGCGCGCGATCGCCGCGCTGCGGCTCGGGCTGCGGGTCTCGGCCCTGGTGCCGGCCGCGGAGAACCACGTTTCCGGCGGGTCCTACCGGCCCGGTGACGTGGTGCGCCACTACGGCGGAAAGACGACCGAGGTCTCCAACACCGACGCCGAGGGCCGCATGGTTCTCGCCGACGCCCTGGCGTATGGCATCCGGCGGTTCCGGCCGGACGCCGTGGTGGACGTGGCGACGTTGACCGGGGCGATGAAGGTCGCGCTGGGCCTGCGGACCGGTGCGCTGTTCGCCAGTGACGACGCGCTCGCGGCCCGCGTGCTCGCCGCGGGACAGGCCGCGGGTGAGTCGTGGTGGCGGATGCCGCTGCTGGACGACCATGTGGACGCGGTGCGCGGTGAGCTCGCCGACGTCCGGCAGACCCCGACGGGCCCCGGCGGGATCACCGCGGCGTTGTTCCTGCGTGAGTTCGTCGACGGGCTGCCGTGGGCGCACCTCGACATCGCGGGCCCCGCCCGGGCGGACAAGAGCTACGCCGAGGTCGTGCCCGGTGCGACCGGCTTCGCCGCCCGCACCCTGGTCGAGCTGGCCGCCTCCTATGCCGGCCAGCCGCCGGAGGCGGGCGAGTAGCGGGCTTGATCCGCGCTCGGTGCCTGGTCGTTTGAGGTGCGGTGCTGGTCGCGCCGTGTGTTTGCCTCACGCGCCGGCGGGCTCGGTCCGCGCTCGGTGCCTGGTTGCTTGAGGTGCGGTGCCGGTCGCGCGTTGCGTGGTCAGCACATGGTCACGAAAGGAGCGGACGGCTGGCGTGAACTGCTCCTCGCTCGGCCACACCAGGCCGATGGTGCGCGTCACCTTCGGAGACAGCGGGATCTCCGCGACTCCGGCCGGCGGGGCGGGGCCGAAGCGCGGCAACAGCGCGACGCCGAGTCCGGCCGCGACGAGGCCGCGTACGGTCTCGGACTCCTGGCCTTCGAACGCGATCTTGGGGTCGAAGCCGGCCTTCGCGCACAGCGCGTCGGTGATCTGGCGGAGCCCGTAGCCGGGTTCGAGGGTGACGAAATCCTCGCCGGCCAGTTCCTCGAACCGGATCCGGCGGCGCGCCGCCAGCCGGTGCGAGCGCGGGACCGACAGGAGTAGTTCCTGTTCGGACAGGACGCTCCCGGTGAGCGTGGAATCGTCCACCGGCAGCGGGGCGATCAAGGCCAGGTCGAGCTCGCCGTCGGCCAGCCTGCCCAGGATGTGCCGGCGCGAGCCCTGCACCAGGGTGAAGCGCACGCCGGGATACTGCGCGCGGAAGTCCCGAAGCAGGCTCGGCACGAGCCACCGGCCGAGCAGGTGCAGGAAGCCGAGCACAACATGCCCGGTCGCCGGGTCGAGCTCCTCGCGCGCCTGGCGTATCCCCGCGTCGACGGTGGCGAGCGCGCGGCCCGCCGTCCCGGCCAGGATCACGCCGACCCTGGTCAGCCGCACGCCGCGCCCGGCGGGCTGGGTGAGGGGAGCGCCGATGGCTTCGGACAGTGCCGCCAGTCGCCGGCTGACGGTCGGCTGGGGCACCCCGAGCCGTTCGGCCGCGCGGGTGATGTTGCCGGTCTCACTCAGAGCGGTCAGCAGGGCCAGGCCCGGCGCGAGCCGGGCGATGAGGTGCTGGTCATCGGCCTCCGCCCGGATCTCATCCATCATCGTATGAATACTTGCAGATTCTCGTATTGGACGCATTGGTTAGCTGAGCTTAGTTTCGTGTTCGTGCGCGCTGACCTGCTCGTTCCTGCCCGAACCGCCACCCGTCGCGTCAAGATCGCGGTTGCTGCCGGTGGAATCTCGACCTTCGCACTGCTATACGCGCCGCAGCCGGTGCTGCCGCAACTCGCGGCTCAGTACCAGCTCGACCCCGGCAGCGCTTCGCTTGCGGTGAGCGTGGCCACCGGCGCGCTGGCCATCACCGTGCTGCCGATCGCCGCGCTGTCGGAGGTCGTCGGCCGACGGCCGGTGATCACCGCGTCGGTGACGGCATCCGTTGTGTTCGGCCTGCTGCTGCCGCTGGCACCGTCGTACCCGGTTCTGCTCCTGCTGCGGGCACTGGAAGGGATCGCGATCGCCGGCTTTCCCGGCGTCGCCGCGGCGTACCTGGTGGAGCGGCTCGGGCGTACCGGGGTGGCCGCTGCGGTCGGGGCGATGATCGCCGGCAACAGCATCGGCGGCATGCTCGGCCGGCTGGTCGCCGGATTCGGCGCCGAAGCCCTGGGCTGGCGTGGCGCACTCGCCATGGTCGCCGTGCTCGCGCTGCTCTGCTCACTACTCACCGTGATGACCCTGCCCCCGTCGTCCGGCCCGGTTTTGGAGGAAGGTGGATTTGCTACGGATGATCCGAAGCAAATCCACCTTGCTCCAAAACGAGCGTGGGGTGAGCAGTTACGGAGCGTGTTGCGGGGCATGGTGGCCGCGGTGCGCAAGCCGGTATTGCTGGCGCAGTACGCGGTCGCGATGCTGGCCATCGGCGCGTTCGTGTCTATCTACAACGCGGCGGGCTTCCGGTTGACCGGCAAGCCGCTGGACCTCTCACCCGCGATCGCGTCGCTGGTGTTCCTCGCCTACGCGATCGGCTCGGTGTCCTCCGCCGCGGCGGGGAGGCTGGTCGCCCGATTCGGGCGGTTGAGGTCGGTCGCCGCGGGGCTCGCGGTCATGGCGGTCGGCCTGGCGCTCACGGTGCCGGACGCGCTGCCGGCGGTCGTGCTCGGGTTCGTCGTGTTGACCGGCGGATTCTTCGCGGCCCACGCGGTCGCCAACGGCTGGACCGCGGCGGAGGCACCGGCCGGGGCGCGCGGGCAGGCCGCCGGCATCTACACGCTCAGCTTCTACCTGGGCAGCAGTGTCGGCGGCACGGCCGGCAGCGTGATCTACAGCCACGCAGGATGGTTCTGGCTCGTCGTGGCCACGGTGAGCTGGCTGGTGCTGGCCATCGTCGTCGAGACGATCACCGTCGCCTCGCGGAAGACCGCCTCCGCGGCGTGAACGCGGGCACGCGTCAGGGCCCGGCGGTCGCGACCAGGGGTTCCGTTGCCGGTGAGGCCAGGGGCGGTAGCGCGACCACGACCGGCGGCGCCCAGTCCGGGCGCGCATCGAGCAGGATCTCCCGATGGTGCCGGAGACTCACCGCGCTCACGTGCATCGGCTCGGCGGCGGCCCCGGACACGGTCTGCCCGGGCACGAGCTGGGCCTCGGCGTCGGCCAGGGCGGGCAGGGCCGCGGCGAGCACCCAGTAGGTGCCAGGGGGTATGCCGGTGAGCACGAAGTCGCCGGTATCGCCCAGCAAGGCTCCGCTGACCGGGATCCCGCGCGCGCTCTGCCGCGGGAACAGCCCAACGTAGACGGCCGGAAAGCTGCCGAGGGCCGCGAGCGCGGCGGGGCTGAGCCGGACCGAGCCGCTGACCGTCCCGCCCCGTGGCGCGCCGCCCGGCACCAGTACCGGCTCGGGCGGCGCGTCGGCGAGCAGGGTGGGCAGGCGACGGAACTCGAGCGGGGACCGCCCGACCGCGGCGGTGAACCGGGTGGTGAAGGTCCCCACCGACGTGAACCCCACCTCGTGACAGACATCGATGATCCGCAGGTCGCTGGCGAGCAGGAGACGTTTCGCGCGCTGGAAGCGATGGGCCGCGAGGAAATGGCCTGGCGGCATGCCGAGGTGTCGTTCGAAGGCCCGCGCCAGGTGGAACGGGCTGTAGCCGACGTGGTCGGCCACATCACCGAGCACGATCGGCTCGTCGGCGCGCGAGGCGAGGAAGCGCGCGGCTTCCACCACGGTGTTCCGCACGGCGCACCTCCCGGAATCGGACCTGGCGGCATGCTGCCACGGGAGTCCGACACTTTTCGGACGATCAGCGCGCCGCGCCGACGAGCAACCCCCCACCGAGTGGCAGCAGCAGCGGCACGAGCCGCTTGTCCTCACGAAAGGCCCGGCCAAGCTCGCGCGTGGCGAGCAGGCTCGGTTCGCGGCGGCCAGGGACCTCGGTGCGCGGCGTCAGCACACCGTGGAAGGCGAGTACCCCGCCCGGCCGCAGCAACTGCACCCCGAGCTCGTAGTAGCCCAGGTACTCGGCCCGTGCCGCGTCGACGAACACCAGGTCGTAGCCGCCGGTCGTCAACCGTGGCAGCACGTCCAGCGCCCGCCCCATGATCAACCGGGTCCGCCCCGACGGGAAGCCCGCGTCGACGAAGGTCTTGCGGGCCGCCCGGTGGAACTCGGGCTCGATGTCGATTGACGTGAGCACCCCGTCCGGGGACATGCCGCGCAACAGGTACAACCCGCTGACGCCGGTGCCGGTCCCGATCTCCACCACGGCCCGTGCCCGCAAGCTGGTGGCCAGGAAGGTCAGTACCGCGCCCGCCGCCGGGCAGACCGGGGTGCAGCCGAACTCCTCCGCCCGCCCGCGGGCGGCGAGCAGCACCTCGTCGTCGGGCAGGTAGCTATCGTCGGAGCTCACGCGGGAGAGATTAGCGTTGGGCGCAGGGCAAACCGTGCAAGAGAGTAATCTTGTTGCGATTTTGCGCGCTTGCATCCAACTGCCGCGCGCAGCGCGTCCGTTGCGGTCGGTGGTGGGCCGGCGCGGTGGGCGATTCTCCGGGCCGCACGCACTCTCAGGTGGCTCTCAGTGGCATCTCACTAGACACATAAGAAGACCGACGAAGCTTGGTGTCCTACGGGAACACGGCGCGGATCTTCCGCGTTGAACCGAGCAGTTGGGAGAACAGCCTGATGGAGGTGTCTTTCCCGCCGATGCAGACGAGCCTGACGAACGAGGAGCGGGCGGCCGAGGGCCGTCCGGTGACGGTGGACGAGGCAGCCTGGACGCCGCCGTCCTGGGATGAGGTTGTGCGGGAGCACGCTGACCGCGTGTATCGGCTCGCCTACCGTCTCACCGGCAACACACACGACGCCGAGGATCTCACCCAGGAGACCTTCATCAGGGTTTTCCGCTCGCTGGCGTCCTACAAGCCGGGGACGTTCGAGGGCTGGCTGCACCGGATCACCACGAACCTCTTCCTCGACATGGCGCGCCGCCGCTCGCGGGTGCGCATGGAGGGACTGCCCGAGGACACCGACCGGATCGTGGGTGACGATCCCAGCCCCGAGCAGGTGTACAGCGACACCCACCTCGACCCGGACCTGCAGGCCGCGCTCGACGAGCTGCCACCGGAGTTCCGTGCCGCCGTGGTGCTGTGTGACGTCGAAGGCCTTTCGTATGAGGAGATCGGCGCGACTTTGGGCGTGAAGCTGGGCACGGTGCGTAGCCGGATCCACCGCGGCCGGCAGGCTCTGCGCGCCGCGCTGGAGCGGCGTCGCGCACTTGAACAGGAGACCGTGGAGGCTTCCCTATGACCGAGCCGCGAGGTTGGGGTCCCTTCGCCGAGTCGCACCTCATGCCGGATGCCGTCGTCGCCTTCGTGGACGGCGAGCTTTCCCCGGGGGCGCGGGACCGCGCTGCTTCGCATATCGCACGTTGCCAGATCTGCGCCGCCGAAGCCAGCGCGCAGCGCCAGGCCCGGGCGGCGGTCAAGCATGCCCAGACACCACAGATATCCGCGGGATTCCTGGCGAGCCTGCGGGCCATCCCACAGCACACGGACCTGCCCACCTCGCCCGACAACCTCGCGGTCACCGAAGACGGGCAGCTGGTCGCGATCCAGCGACCGGACCGGGTGCCCGGGCTGGGTATGTCCACCCGGCTGGGTTCCTCGGCGCCGCTGGGCACGAGTGCCCCGCTGGGCAGCGGTTCAGCGGTGCTCGGCGCGGACGCCGACCGCCCGAGTTCGGGTTCGGTACGCCGGCGGGCGGCCCAGGGCGCGGGCGTGGTCGTGTCGGGACTCGTGCTGAGCGCGCTGGCGATCGTGGTGACCTCCGGGGGCACCAGCGGCACCGCGCAGGTCCCGCAGCAGACCGGCGGAACCCCGCCCGGGGTGCTGCGCGCGCAGATGGGCGGTGGGGCGGACACGCCACCGCCGACGACGACCACCACCACGACTTTGCCTGCCGTCACACAGGTCGTCCAGACCCGCTGATCGTTGAGCGCGCCGCCCCAGGGGGATACGGGGGTCTGGGCCAGTTACCGGTCGCCGAAGGCACTGACGCTTGCTTCACTGGCTGAGCTACATAATCAGTGGAGCGCCGTCCAAAACGTCAGATGGGCACCGTGTTGTATTGTCACGCGAAAGTCGCCTGTACCGGGGAACGATGAACCAGCCCGAGCCGCGAGCAGAGCCACGCCTGCCGCCCAGGCCCGTCGACCGGCCTCCCGTGGATCCGGCGCAGGCCGCTGCCTTCGGCCGGCCGCATGGCGTGGCGGGGGCGTTCGACCGGCTGCCCACTCCAGGGGCGTCCAATGGCGCCGCCATCATCGCGAAGCCTCCCACTCCGGAGTCGCTGACGGAGGCGTTCGGGCGGCCGCCCGGCGCGGAGGACGTGCTGCTCCAGCGGCCCGCCGATTACACCGGGGAACCCGCCGCCGACGCGGCTGAGGATCCGTTGTGGTCGAAGACCGCCGACCCTTGGCGCGACCCCGGTGCCGCGGCCGTGCTGGGCAGCCCTGCCGTCGAACCGGACAACGGCGACGAGGACGGCAGCGAGCGCCCGAAGGGCGCGATGCTGTCGCTGCCCGAGGTGCTGTTCGGGCGCCGGGTCAAACCGCTCGCGCTCGCCCTGCTCGGGGTGATCTGCCTGGTCATCGGTGCGGCCGGTGGGGTGGTCGGCTGGTGGGTGTCCGACGCACTGGCCGGCACGGCGACCATCTCCGAGGCGGAGGCCGGGAAGGAACGCGCGCCCGGTTCGATCGCGGACATCGCCCGCCGGGTGTCACCGGCCGTCATTTCGATCGAGGTGGTCTCCGGCCGGTCCGGAAGCATCGGTTCCGGCGTGATGATCGACCCCCAGGGCTATGCGCTCACCAACAACCACGTCATCTCGCTGGCGTCCGACGATCCACAGGCCACCATCACGGCGGTGTTCACCGACGGCACGCGAACCCAGGCGAAGGTGGTGGGCACCGACCCGAAGACCGACCTGGCCGTGCTCAAGGTTTCGGTGGCCAACCCGACGGTGATCCAGATCGGCAGGTCGTCCGACCTGGCGCCCGGCGACTCGGTGATCGCGATCGGTTCGCCGCTCGGGCTGCAGAACACGGTGACGGCGGGGATTGTCAGCGCCCTGCACCGGCCGATCAGCGACCCGGGCGGCAGCGGGCTTCCGCCGGTCACCACCGACACCATCCAGACCGACGCCCCGATCAACCACGGCAACTCTGGCGGCGCGCTGGTGGATTCCACCGGCGCACTGGTCGGAATCAACTGGGCGATCCGCTCGGAGGGCGGCTCCGGGCAAGGAGGCAGCATCGGCATCGGGTTCGCGATCCCGGTCGATGACGCCATCAAGGTCGCCCGGGTGCTGATCAGCTCCGGGCAGGTCAAGCACCCCGAAATCGGGCTCAACGTGGCGTCCGTCTCCGCCGACACCTCGGAGGGGGCGCGGGTGAACAACGTCGCTGACGGTGGTCCGGCGGCGCGGGCGGGGATCGCCGAGGGTGACGTCATCACCAAGGTCGGCGACCGCATGGTGCGCGACGAGGCGGAATTCACCGTGGCCGTGCGGGCGCACAACGCCGGCGATGTCGTGGCCATTCAGCTCGTACGGCAGGGACGCCCGCTCGTCGTCAACGTCACCTTGGGTTCGGACTGAACCGGCCCGCCCCGGTGACCGCGGCATGAATTTTCCGGCGGAAGAGCTGTCCCGGGCTGGTGACGGGGCCATTACCGGGTCCGGCCGAGTACCCTGATGAGGGTTCAACAGGTGCGGAGGTGGACAGGTGTTCAGCAGCGTTGGGTGGGGTGAGATCCTCGTTCTTGTCGTCGCCGGTCTGTTCATCCTCGGTCCCGAGCGGCTCCCGGGGGCGGCGGCCTGGCTGGGGCAGAGCGTGCGCAAGGTCCGTGAGTTCGCCAGCGGCGCTCGGCAGCAGCTCAAGGACGAGATGGGGCCCGAGTTCGACGATTTCCGCAAGCCGCTGGAAGATCTGCGCCAGCTGCGGAACTTCGACCCCAAGCGGGCGATCACCCAGCACCTGTTCGACGGCGACTCCGACCCGTTGGGCCTCAACGGCACGAGCGGCGGCAGCACCAAGCCGAACGGCTACCCGACCGCCCCCGCGGCCAAGCCCGAGCCGCTCAAGCCGGGGGAGAAGCCGCCGGTCGACCCCGACGCCACCTGATCCTCGCCCCCTCGCCGGCCGAGCGGGCCTCGTCCGCGCGCCGGTGAACTGGTCGGCGGGAGGCCCGGTTTTGGAGCAAGGGGCGTTTGCTACGGATCATCCGTAGCAAATCCACCTTCCTCCAAAACCTCCGAAGGCAAGCGCGGGTCAGCGGCGACCGGTCGGGGTGACGTTGAGCATCCGGCCGGCGAGACCGCGGGCGCGGACGGACAGTTTGGTCGCGATGTCGCGCAGGACGGTGGCGGCGGAGGCCTCCGGGTCGGCGAGGACGATCGGCGTGCCGGCGTCACCCTGCTCACGCAGGCGCGGATCGAGGGGAACCTGGCCCAGCAGGGGCACGTCGGCACCGGTCGCCTGGGACAGGGAGTCCGCGACCTGCTGGCCGCCACCCGAGCCGAAGATCTCCATCCGGGTGCCGTCCGGGGTCACCAGCCACGACATGTTCTCGATCACGCCGGCCAGCCGCTGCCGGGTCTGCAGCGCGATCGCCCCGGCCCGCTCGGCCACCTCGGCCGCCGCCTGCTGCGGGGTGGTGACCACCAGGATCTCGGCGTTCGGGATGAGCTGCGCGACCGAGATCGCGATGTCCCCGGTGCCCGGCGGCAGGTCGAGCAGCAGGACGTCCAGATCTCCCCAGAACACCTCGGCGAGGAACTGCTGCAGCGCCCGGTGCAGCATCGGGCCCCGCCACACCACCGGGGTGTTGCCCGGGGTGAACATGCCGATGGAGATGACCTTCACCCCGTGCGCCTGCGGCGGCATGATCATCTTCTCGACCCTGGTCGGCTTGCCCTGCGCGCCCAGCATTCGCGGCACCGAGTGGCCGTAGATGTCGGCGTCGACCACACCGACCGACAGGCCGCGCTCGGCCATCGCGGCCGCCAGGTTCACCGTCACGCTCGACTTGCCGACTCCGCCCTTGCCGGAGGCCACGCAGTACACCCGGGTCAGCGAGCCCGGTTGCGCGAACGGGATGACCGGCTCGGCCGCGTCGCCGCGCAGTGACCGCCGCAGTTCGGTGCGCTGCTCGTCGCTCATCACGTCCAGTTCGACGCGCACATCCCGGACGCCGTCGAGCTTGCTCACCGCGGCGGTCGTGTCCCGGGTGAGGGTCTCCTTGAGCGGGCAGCCGGCAATCGTCAGGTAGACCGCGACCGTCACGACCCCGTCGTCGACCTTGACGTCCTTGACCATGCCGAGCTCGGTAATCGGCTTCCTGATCTCCGGGTCGTGGACGTTCTTCAGCGCCGCACGCACGTCGTCGACGGTCGGGCTCTGCTGCGTAGTGGTCATATGCGTTCCTCCGCGAGAACGGCACCGTGGTCGCCGTGATTGCCGCGCGTCGACCCGAGGGATGTCATGTGTCCATGCTACGGACCGGATTTGGTCTTGCGCGGTCTGGCTTTGAGATCTTCGCGGAGCTTGTCCAGCTCGCCGCGCAGGTAGTCACGGGTAGCCACCTCGCCGATGGCCAGGCGAAGCGCGGCCAGTTCGCGGGCCAGGAACTCGGTGTCGGCCTTGGTCTGCGCCGCGCGGCTGCGGTCCTCTTCCAGGGCCACTCGGTCTCGGTCGTCCTGCCGGTTCTGGGCGAGCAGGATCAGCGGCGCCGCGTACGCGGCCTGCGTGGAGAACGCCAGGTTGAGCAGGATGAAGGGGTACGGGTCCCAGCTCAGCGCGGCCGCGCTGAGGTTCAGCCCGATCCACACGATCACGATCAAGGTCTGCCAGAACAGGTACTTGCCGGTACCGAGGAAGCGGGCGAGTCGTTCGGACACCCGGCCGAAGGTGTCCGGGTCGAAGCTGATCGCCCTGCGCGTCGTCGCCCGCGGCTGGTCGAGCCGCCGCTTGGCGAGCAGTTCAGGCATTCTTCACCTCCTGGGTTTCGGTCACGTCGCGGAGACCGGTCTCTCGCCAGTCTTCGGGGAGAAGATGGTCGAGCACGTCGTCCACCGTGACGGCGCCGACCAAATGGTCCTCGGCGTCCACCACCGGCCCGCATGCCAGGTTGTAGGCGGCGAAGTACCGGGTGACCTCGGCCAGCGGGGCGGTCGGGTCCAGCGCGGGCAGGTCGGTGTCCACCGCGCCGGCGACCAGTTCCGCGGGCGGCTCCCGCAGCAGGCGCTGGAAGTGCACGCAGCCCACGTACCGGCCGGTCGGTGTCTCGGTCGGCGGACGGCAGACGAAGATCATGGTCGCCAGCGCCGCCGAAAGATCGGCGTTGCGGATGCGCGCGAGCGCCTCGGCGATGGTGGCGTCGGGGGTGAGCACCACCGGATCGGAGGTCATCAACCCGCCCGCGGTGTCGGACGAGTAGGTCAGCAGGCGTTTGAGGGGCTCGGACTCCTCCGGCGGCATCAGGTCGAGCAGCCGGCTCTGCTCCGCCGGGGCCAGTTCGGCGAGCAGGTCCGTCGCGTCGTCGGGGTTCATCGCTTCGAGGATGTCCGCGGCCCGTTCCTCGGGCAGGTGCGCGAGGAGTTCCTTCTGGTCTTCGTAGGGCAGCTCTTCGAGGACGTCGGCCAGCCGCTCGTCGTCCATCGAATCGGCGATCTCGTACCTGCGCTTCGCCGGCAGGTCCCGCATGGTCGCCGCGATGTCGACGGCCCGCATGGTGTCGAACAGCATGAGCAGCTGGCCGGCGCCCTGGGGCTGGCCGGACAGGTCGGTCAGGCTGAGGCCCGAGACGTCCGGCCACGGCAGCACCCGCAGTGAGGAGCGCCGCTTGCCGATGCCGAGCCTCGCGCCGCGTTCCCGCACCGCGACCTTCGCCAGCACCCAGTCCCGGGTGCGCGTCGGCTCCATGGCGGCGTCCAGCACGGTGACCCGGGTGCCGGTGGCGGCCAGCCGCGCGTGGGCGTCGGTGACCTGGCCGAGTACGAGCACCTCGTTGGGGCGCCGGTGGAACTGGCGCATGTTGACCGACCCGGTGGCGAGCGTGACCGCATTCGGCTCGATCGAGGTGATCCGCAGCATCGGCACGAACACCCGTCGCCGGGTGGACAGCTCGACGACCAGGCCGAGCACCCTCGGGGGCTGCTGGTCCAGCCGGAGCCCGGCCACGACATCCCGGACTTTCCCGATCGATTCACCATCGGGGCCGAACACCGGCAAACCGGCGAGCTGTGCAGCAAAAACCCTGTTCACGGGGGCCATGCGAGAAAGATTAGGCATAGTGGGAGCCCGCTCGCCGTCCAGGCTCCGCTTCTCCGGCGTGCGGTTGGTCACCGTTGGCTGGAGACTGAGCGCACCGCCGAGGATCAGCCCACCTTCCGCGCGGCCCAGTGCGTGATGGTGGCGAGGCCGGGCGCCATGGCTTCGGCCGACTCGAGTGCCCACAGCCAGTTCTGTACGGCGCGCACGAAGGTCCACGCGTGCGCGCGGGCCCGGTCGAGTCCCGCCGAACCGACCACGACGGCGAATTTCTCCTCCATCGTGGACTCGTCGATCCTGTTCCACAGCAACGGAATGACGGCGAACTCGGGATCCCCCGCGACCGGCTTCGGGTCGATCACCAGCCACGGCTCCCGGGTGCCGGCCAGCACGTTCTCGTAGTGCAGGTCCTCGTTGACGAGCATCGTGCCGCTTTCCGGCCCGAGCTCACGGCACAGGGCCACGGCCGTGTCGACCAGCCGCCGGGGCACCGGCTCGCCCAGTCGTGCCCACGTGGCCGGCAGGGTCTCGGTCAGGCGAGCGGCTTCGTCGCGCAGGCGCCGGATCGGGGCGGGCGCCGGGACGCTGAGCCGGCGGAGCAGTTCGCCCGCGATCTCGGTGGCTTCCACGATCGGGCGGTCGTTCAGCGTGCGACCGGCGTCGAGGCGCTCCAACAGGAGCGCGCCCTGGCTGGGGTCGCTTTCCAGCAGCAGCACCGCGCCCGCGCCGTCCCATGTGGACAGTGCGGTCGGCTCGTCCCGGGTCTCGGTGTCGAGCCAGGTCAGCTTGAGGACGGCGGGTGCGCCATCGGCCCGGGTCACCGGCAGTACCAGCCCGACGAACCCGTGCATCGGTTCGCCGTCGGGTTCGAGTCGCCAGCCGGTGAGGAAGCGTTCGGCGAGCGCGGGCAGCGCTTCGATCCACCTCCGCGCCGCCGCGCCTTCGCGCCTGATCATGTCGTGAGCGAAGCTTTCCGGTACCCGAAGCACGAGCCAAGCATGCCGTTTTCGGCGGCCGGTATCCCGGCCGGGGCGTAGAGGTAGCGCCCCGCAAGGCGCCGTTGCCCGGGCTCGGGTGCCCGCCGAGTGTCTTGAACGATGTTCTTGTTGAACTTTTGGCCTGTGGCGGGCGTAACATTCGATAAGGGCAATACGGACCGGGTCGCAACCGGGAGCTGCCATGTTGGTGGAAATCATTGTCGCGGTCGCCGCCGCCGGGGCCGTCTGGGCCGGCGCGAGCCTGCGAGTCGTCAGGCAGTACGAACGAGGTCTGGTCTTCCGGTTCGGGCGAGTGCGATCGCGGGTCCGGGAGCCCGGGCTGGCCATGCTGGTGCCGATCGCCGATCGCCTGCAGAAGGTCAACATGCAGATCATCACCCTGCCGGTGCCGGCGCAGGAGGGCATCACGCGCGACAACGTCACGGTCCGGGTGGACGCGGTGGTCTACTTCAAGGTCATCGACCCGGTGGTCGCCGCGGTCAACGTGCAGGACTACCGGTTCGCGGTCGGCCAGGTGGCGCAGACGTCGCTGCGCTCCATCATCGGCAAGAGCGACCTCGACGACCTGCTGTCCAACCGTGAGCGGCTCAACCAGGGCCTGGAGCTGATGATCGACTCACCCGCGCTGGACTGGGGCGTGCACATCGACCGGGTGGAGATCAAGGACGTCGCGCTGCCCGAGACGATGAAGCGCTCCATGTCCCGCCAGGCCGAGGCCGAGCGGGAGCGGCGTGCGCGGGTCATCTCGGCGGACGGTGAGCTGCAGGCGTCGACGAAGCTCTCGCAGGCGGCGGCCACCATGGCCGACACGCCGGCGGCGCTGCAACTGCGCCTGCTGGAGACGGTCGTGCAGGTCGCCGCCGAGAAGAACTCGACGCTGGTGCTGCCGTTCCCGGTGGAGCTGTTGCGCTTCCTCGACCACGCCACCCGGCACGGCGAGAAGATGCAGGTCCCTCACGAGGAGCCGGCCGACGGCCAGACCGCGCCGTCACCGCGGGTACCCGAAGAGACCACGTGAGCGGCTCTACAGTGCTATCGGCCGCCCCCGTGGTCAAACCGGTAGCCGACGTGAAGGAGTCGCGGCCTGGCTACCCGGACACGTTCCGAATGACTCAGTGCTGATCCAGGGTCATACTCATCGGTAACAACCGCGAAGACCCAGGAGTCGAGCATGGCCCGTCTCGCCCAGACCGCCGGTCTCACCGACGTGCAGTCCGAAATCCTGTCCACCGTGCGCGCGTTCGTGGACAAGGAGATCATTCCGCACGCGCAGGAACTCGAACATGCCGACGCCTATCCCGCCGACATCGTCGAGGGAATGAAGGAGATGGGCCTGTTCGGGCTCACCATCGGCGAGGAATACGGCGGGCTCGGCGAATCACTGCTCACCTACGCGCTCGTGGTGGAGGAGATCGCCCGCGGCTGGATGAGCGTGTCCGGTGTCATCAACACGCATTTCATCGTCGCGCACATGATTTCGCGGCACGGTACGCCGGAGCAGAAAAAGCATTTCCTGCCGAAGATGGCCACCGGCGAGATCCGCGGCGCCTTCTCGATGTCGGAGCCGGACCTGGGCTCGGATGTCGCCGCGATCAAGACCCGCGCCAAGCGGGACGGCGAGCATTACGTCATCGACGGCGCGAAAATGTGGCTGACCAACGGCGGCACCGCGAATCTGGTCGCACTGCTGGTGCGCACCGACGAGGGCGCGCCGAAGCCCCACCAGAACCTGACCGCGTTCCTGGTGGAAAAGCCCCCGGGATTCGGCGAGGTCGCGCCGGGCCTGACGATTCCCGGGAAGATCGACAAAATGGGGTACAAGGGCGTCGACACGACCGAGGCGGTGTTCGACGGCTACCGCATCGGCGCTGAGGCGATCCTGGGCGGGGCACCTGGCAAGGGATTCGCGTTCATGATGGACGGCATCGAAGTCGGGCGGGTGAACGTGGCCGCGCGCGCGTGCGGGATCGCGATCCGCGCCTTCGAACTGGCCATCGAGTACGCGCAGCAGCGGCAGGCGTTCGGCAAGCCGATCGCCGAGCATCAGGCGATCGCGTTCAAACTGGCCGAGATGGCCACCAAGGTGGAGGCCGCGCACCTGATGATGGTCAACGCCGCCCGGCTGAAGGACACCGGCGCCCGCAACGACGTCGAGGCCGGGATGGCCAAGCTGATCGCGTCCGAGTACTGCGCGGAGGTCACCCAGGAAGCGTTCCGCATCCACGGCGGCTACGGCTACTCGAAGGAGTACGAGATCGAGCGCCTCATGCGCGAGGCGCCGTTCCTGCTGATCGGCGAGGGCACCAGTGAGATCCAGAAGACCATCATCAGCCGCGGCCTGCTGCGCGAATACCGTGCCAGGCAGTGACCGGCCGGAGGCGAACGTGGGACATATGCCCGTCTCGCGTGGTTTCCTGGGGATTGGCAGGATGAATTCACTCCGTTGGCAGACACAGCACAGGTGATGATCGTGACCGGCCCGTTTTCCTCCGCAAGACGCCCAGCTCAGGGGTTGCCGCGCACGCCGACGCCGCCCACCGGGTGGCCGATCGGCTCGTACGCCACCTATACCGAGGCGCAACGCGCGGTCGAGCACCTGGCCGACAACGACTTCGCCGTCTCGGACGTCACGATCGTCGGCGTCGACCTGATGTTGGTCGAGCGGGTGATCGGCCGGCTGTCCTGGGGCAAGGTGCTCGGCACCGGCGCCATCTCGGGTGCCTGGTTCGGCCTGTTCGTGGGGCTGCTGCTGAGCTTCTTCAGTTCGGGCGTGAGCCTCTACCAGCCCATCCTGGTCGGCCTGGTCTCCGGCATGCTGTTCGGTGTCGTCTTCGCCGCGATCAGCTACGGCTCGACACGCGGTCGCCGCGACTTCTCCTCGGCGAGCCAGTTGGTGGCCGGGCGTTACGACGTGTTGTGTCAACCCCGGAGTGCCGAGCAGGGCCGGGACCTGCTCGCGAAGCTTGCAATGCGCCCTTCGTGACTCCGCGCGCCGAACGCGTGCGTTGATGGGTGGGGAGGGCCGTAGCCGGAGCACGTTCGACAGGGCTGTCGGACGGAGGGCGGCTGAATCGTTACGGTTTGTGCTTGCCAACAACGAACCCCGGGAATAAGTTGGGTCCCCACCGATCCACAGGCACGTTGACGTGCGGTCTGTTCGCCGGCGTGCCGCGTCGGGTGAGGAGACTGATGGGGAAGCACAAAGCCATCGCCGCGCTGGGCGCGGGGATGATGGCCGCTGGGCTGCTCACTGCATGCGGTTCCAGCAGCGGTATCACGATCAACGTTTACTACTCGCCGGAAGACAACTTCCAGACGGTTGTCGACAACTGCAACGCCAAGGCCGCGGGGCGGTACCAGATCGTCTACAACAAACTGCAACGCGGTGCGGACGACCAGCGACAGCAGATGGTGCGGCGGCTGGCCGCGGGCGATACCGGCATGGACATCCTGGGGCTCGACGTGACCTGGGTGCCGGAGTTCGCCGAGGCCGGCTGGATCGAGGAGTGGACGGGCGCGAACAAGGCGGCCGCCGAGGACGGCGTGCTGCCCGGTCCGCTGGAAACGGCGACCTGGGACGGGAAGCTGTACGCGGCCACGAAGAACACGAACGTCCAACTGCTCTGGTACGACGACCGGATCACGCCCGAACCACCGAAGACCTGGGACCAGATGATGGCCGAGGCACACCAGCTCAAGACGCAGGGCAAGCCGGGCAACATCCTGTTCACCGGTGCCCAGTACGAGGGCCTGGTCGTCATCTACAACACCATCGTCGACTCGGTGGGCGGGCATATCCTGTCCGACGACGGGAAATCCGTGGTGATGGACGCGGGCGCGGTCAAGGCGCTGGACATCCTCAAGCAGGTCACCTCGACCGGGATCACCGACCCGTCGCTGACCAACTCGAAGGAGGATGACGTCCGGCATGCCTTCGAGAACGGCAACGGCGCCTTCGAGTTGAACTGGCCGTTCGTGTATGCCTCCTACGCCGAGGACAAGCCGAACGACGCGTCGCACTTCAAGTGGACGACCTATCCCGCGGCGAGCCCGGGAGAGCCGGCCAAGACCACGATCGGCGGCTTCAATCTCGCGGTCAGCTCCTACTCGCAGCACAAGCCCGAAGCGTTCGATGCGGCACTGTGCTTGCGCAGCAAGGAAAGCCAGAAGTTCTCCGCGGTCAAGGACGGGGTGCCGCCGACCATCGAGTCGATCTACACCGACGACACGCCCATCGATCCGAGCAAACCGGTCGACGCCAGCGACAACCCGAGCATGGCGACCGCATATCCGATGCGCGACACGATTCTGACCGCGCTGAAGACCGCGGCGGTGCGGCCGCTCACCCCCGCCTACCAGAACCTGTCCACGGTGATCTCGAAGGTGCTGTCGCCGCCGTCGAAGATCGATCCGCAGGCCACCGCCAATGATTTGCGCGACAAGCTGTCGGACGCGCTGCAGTCGAAAGGGGTGATCCCGTGAGCCAGGCCGTCTCGGAGGTCCCGGCGACCCAGGCCGAAACCGGCACCAGCGCGAAGAAGGAAAAGCCGGTGCTCAGTGAGGGAAAGAAGGCCGAACGCAGGCTGGGGCTGTGGCTGTGCGCGCCGGCCGCGATCGTGATGTTGGCGGTGACCGGTTACCCGATCATCTACTCGATCTGGCTGTCGTTGGAGCGATACGACCTGCGGTTTCCGGACCAGCGGGCGTTCGTCGGCCTGGAGAACTACATCACCGTCCTGACGAACTCCTACTGGTGGACCGCGTTCGGCACCACGATGTTGATCACCGTGGTCTCCGTCGCGATCGAACTGGTGCTGGGCATGCTGCTGGCGCTGATCATGCATCGCACCCTCGTCGGCCGGGGTTTGGTGCGCACGGTCGCCCTGATCCCCTATGGGATCGTGACCGTGGTGGCCGCGTTCTCGTGGTACTACGCGTGGACGCCCGACACCGGCTACCTGGCGAACACGCTGGCGGGCGGCGGGGCTCCGCTGACCTCGTACGTGCCGTCGCTGGCGATCATCATCCTGGCCGAGGTGTGGAAGACCACGCCGTTCATGGCGCTGCTGCTGATGGCCGGGCTGGCGCTGGTGCCCGACGATCTGCTGAAGGCGGCGTCGATGGACGGCGCGAGCGCCTGGCAGCGGTTCACCAAGGTGATGGTTCCGGTGATGAAGCCGGCGATCCTGGTGGCGTTGCTGTTCCGCACGCTCGATGCGTTCCGCGTCTTCGACAACATCTTCGTGCTCACCAACGGCGCGAACGACACGTCGTCGGTGTCCATGCAGACCTACAACAACCTCCTCAAGGGGCTGAACCTGGGTATCGGCTCGACGATGTCGGTGCTGATCTTCATCACGGTCGCGATCATCGCGTTCGTGTTCGTCAAGGTGTTCGGTACCGCCGCACCGGGTAGTGACCAAGGGGGTAAGCGCTGATGGCCATGCAGGGAACGCTCACCGCCGGGCGCCGGACACGGTGGACACTGATCGACATCGTCGTCGTGGTGTACGCGCTGGTGCCGGTGCTGTGGATCCTGTCCTTGTCCTTCAAGACGAAGGACACCCTGACCGACGGCAAGTTCATCCCGCGGTCGTGGACATTCCAGAACTACATCGACATCTTCGCCACCAGCGACTTCGTCCGGGCACTGATCAACTCGCTCGGCATCGCGCTCATCGCGACCCTGATCGCGGTCGTGCTCGGCACGATGGCGGCCTACGCGATCGCGCGCCTGGACTTCCCCGGCAAGCGGTTGCTGATCGGGGTTTCGTTGCTGATCGCGATGTTCCCGCAGGTTTCGCTGGTGTCGCCGCTGTTCAACATCGAGCGGAGTCTTCACCTGTTCGACACCTGGCCGGGGCTGATCCTGCCGTACATCACCTTCTCGCTGCCGTTGGCGATCTACACGCTTTCGGCGTTCTTCCGCGAGATCCCGTGGGAGCTGGAAAAGGCGGCGAAGATGGACGGCGCCACGCCCGCCCAGGCGTTCCGCCGGGTCATCGCGCCGCTGGCCGCGCCCGGTGTGTTCACCACGGCGATCCTGGTGTTCATCTTCTGCTGGAACGACTTCCTCTTCGCCATCTCACTGACCTCGACCAACGCGTCGCGGACGGTGCCGGCGGCGTTGTCGTTCTTCACCGGGGCCTCCCAGTTCGAGGACCCGACCGGGACCATTTCCGCCGCCGCGGTGGTGATCACGATCCCGATCATTCTGTTCGTGCTGTTCTTCCAGCGCCGCATCGTCGCGGGGCTGACCTCCGGCGCCGTGAAGGGTTAGGACATGGCTGAAATCGTTCTGGACAAGGTGAGCAAGCGTTACCCCGACGGTGCGCTCGCGGTGTCCGAAGTGGATATCCAGATCGCCGACGGCGAGTTCATCATCCTGGTCGGGCCATCCGGCTGCGGCAAGTCCACCACGCTGAACATGGTGGCCGGCCTGGAGGACATCTCCACGGGGGAGCTGCGCATTGACGGCCAGCGGATGAACGAGAAGGCGCCCAAGGACCGCGACATCGCGATGGTGTTCCAGTCCTACGCGCTGTACCCGCACATGACCGTGCGGGAGAACATGGCTTTCCCGCTACGTCTGGCCAAAGTGGACGACGCGACGGTGCGGCAGAAGGTCGAGGAGGCGGCGCGCATCCTCGACCTGACCCAGCACCTGGACCGCAAGCCGGCGAACCTGTCCGGCGGGCAGCGGCAGCGGGTCGCGATGGGGCGGGCGATCGTGCGCAGCCCGAAGGCCTTCCTGATGGACGAACCACTGTCCAATCTGGACGCCAAGCTCCGTGGTCAGATGCGCACGTCGGTGTCGAAGCTGCAGAAGCAGCTCGGCACCACCACGCTCTACGTGACGCACGACCAGACCGAGGCGATGACGCTGGGCGACCGGGTGGTCGTGCTGCGCGCCGGGCACGTGCAGCAGATCGGCACGCCGCAGCACCTCTACGACCACCCGGCGAACCTGTTCGTCGCCGGGTTCATCGGCTCGCCGTCGATGAACTTCGTGCCGGCCACGCTCGCCGACGGTCAGCTCAAGAGCGCGCTCGGCGCGTTCGACCTGCCGGATCCCCTGCGGCGCGCGGCCGAGGCCGCGAACGCGCCCCGCGAGGTGATCGCCGGCATCCGGCCGGAGCATTTCGAGGACGCGAAACTGGTCGACGAGCAGCTCAGGCGCTCCGGTGTGACCTTCACCGCGCAGGTCGACGTGCTGGAGTCGATGGGATCGGAGAAGTACGCCTACTTCGCGCTCGAGGGCGAAGCGGCGACCTCGTCGGAGCTGGCCGAGCTCGCGGCGGATACCGGTGCCGACGACGTTCCGGGCGGTGAAGGCACCCAGATCGTCGCCCGGCTGTCCGCGTCTTCCGGGGCCGCCGAGAGCACCGGCGTGGACATCTGGTTCAACCCGGACAATCTCCAGCTCTTCGACCCGGACGGCGGAAGGAGCCTCACCTCCCAGAGCTGAGAAGCCTGTTCTCCGAACCGGTAGGTCCCTGGTCGAGGTGGGTCGTCGAACCCGCCGTCCGGAGGTACCCGATCTTGCGGGCAGGGCTCGTGGGAGAGCGCTGGCCACAAGATCGGGTGGGGGCCCCCGAACAAGCACCGAACACCGCGAATTGTCGCACCCAAGCGCTACCCTGCCTGCAGGCGCGGTTGCTAGCATGCTGTCATGGCACAGGTGAGCTGGCGCGCGCCCGAGGAACTGGTGAAACGAGTTCAACTAACCGCCAAACAGCAGGGGATGAGCATGAATGAGTACGTGACAAAGGTGCTGGACGCCGCGACCAACCCGGACCTGGCCGAGGACGCGACCACCCGCACCCGCGAGCGGCTGCGCCGCGCGGGCCTGTTGTGGGAGTCGAGTCAACCGGTGGCGCACCGGCCAGACCCGAAGTTGGTGGAGGAAGCCGGACGCAAGGCGGCGTCGGTAGGCCCGCTGATGTCTGATCTGGTCAGCGAGGGGCGTGGTCCGCGATGAGCGTGTTCGCCGATTCGTCCGCGCTGGTCAAGCTCTACGCTCCGGAGAGTGGTTACGAGACGATCAGATCCCTCACGGATCTGATCGTCTCGCAGCTCGCCCGCGTCGAAGTGCCCTCCGCGATCTGGAAGAAACATCGCATGGCCGCGATGTCCGCGTCCGAAGCCCGGGCGATGGTCGATCAGTTCGAGGCCGACTACTTCGGGGTCGGTGACCAGCCGCCTCGGTTCGCGGTCGTGCCGATTTCGGAGGTGGTGCTCGACGTCGCGGCAAGGCAGACCGGCATTCACGGGCTGCGGGGCTATGACGCGATCCAGCTCGCGACCGCCCAGGTCGTTGCCTCCGCCGACCGGGATTGCCGGGAGTTCGCCTGTTACGACAAGGCGTTGTCCGCGGCGGCCATCGGGGAGGGGTTCCGGGTACTGCCTAGCGAACAACCTGGACGATGAGTGAGAGTTTGACGGCTGCGTTGCGCGGACGGCGATTCCGGCTCCGGTTCGGCGGGCCGCGGGTATCGAGTCGGGTCGGCGCCTGGTCGCCTACGTCGAGGACGGCCGGGTGATGCTGAGGACCGGGGCGGACGTGACCGCGGTTATCCGGGCCGCGGCCGAAAGCACGGACGTTCGTGGGTAAATCGGTCGCGGCCGGGGGTGCACGCCTGGCAGCCTGGTGATCGTGGTGGATCACGCCTACTCCGACACCCGGCTTGCCGGGCTCTACGACCTGCTCAACACCTGGGAGCCGGGCGGTGACCTCGACTTCTACCTCCCGCTGGTGATGTCGGCGAAGTCGGTGCTCGACGTCGGCTGCGGCACGGGCGCGCTGCTACGCGGGGCCCGCGACGCCGGGCACACCGGCCGGCTGTGCGGGCTCGACCCCGCACCGGGAATGCTCGCCCGGGCACGCAAGCGCACGGATATCGAGTGGGTGCTCGGCGACCTGGCCTCGGTCACCTGGGCCCACGAGTTCGACCTGGTCGTGATGACCGGGCATGCCTTCCAGGTGTTCGTGTCCGACGACGAACTGCGCGCCTCGCTCGCGAAGATCCGTTCGGTCCTCACCGGCGGTGGCCGCTTCGCGTTCGAGACCCGCAATCCGGCGGCTCGTGCCTGGGAACGCTGGACCCCGGCCAACGCGGTCGAGGTGACCGACGCTTCCGGTGCCGTGGTGCGCGTGTGGCACGACGTCGAAACCGTTTCCGAGGGCGTGGTCACCTTCACAGAGACATTCGACGGCGCCGGCTGGGCGTCGCCGGAGACGAGCCGGAGCACGTTGCGGTTTCTCGACGCGCCGTCACTGGAATCGTTCCTGTCGGACGCGGGGCTGGTCGTGGACGAGCAGTTCGGGGATTGGCTGGGCAACCCGTTCACCGAGACCAGCCCGGAGATCATCACCATTGCCCGGCCGGCGCGCTGACACCGACGCCCGGATCAGCGGGGCTGGTTGCGCAGGGCCGCGATCACGTCGTCGTCCCAGCGGTGGGTGCGAATGAGCCGATAGCGCTCTCCCGCGATGCACAGGTATGCCTCGGCCTCGGTCCGCCGGCCGACCAGATCCGCCTGTCGCAGCAGGTCCACCACCGGCAGGTACTCCTCGTCGTACCACCGCCGCGCGATCGTCGCGCGGTCCGAATAGGTGCCCTCGTCCTGCATCAGCCGGAACCCCCAGGCTTCGACGTGCTCTCCGAGCATCGCGTAATGCCACGGGTCGGACAACACTATGCTCGTCCGGGCCCGGCCCGTCAGCGGCACGCGCTCCAGGAAGAGCCGCCGGTAATCCTTCACGATCAGGTCGCCCCGGTGACGGATCCCATCGGAGCCGAGCCTGGTCCGGACCTCGGTCACCTGGGCCTCTATCGCGGACAATCCGAGTGCGTGCGCGACCGAGACGCGGTGGTGGCCGTCGATGACGAAATGCAGTTCGCCGACGCGGTAGACCTCGATGGGCGGGATGCTCTCGCCACGGCGGGCGGCCTGGGCGAGCCGCTCCCACCGCTCGCGGACGCGGCCGGAGGTGGGGCGGAACCGGCGGTCGAAGTCCCGGCCCCGGTCCACGCTGCCGACGATCGACTCGATGGCGATCACGCGCAGCCCGATGCGGCGTTCACTGACGTAGCCGAGTGCGTCCACTACTTCGGCGAACGGCAGCATGATGTTGACGTCGTCGGGTTCCCGGCGAAGCCGGTTCGCCAGGCGGGACAGCACCTGCCGCCGGCGTACCCGCAGGAAGTCGTGTTCGGCGTCGACGCGGGGGAAACCGCTGTCCCGGGCGCTCACAGGACGACCTCGTGCGCGCCGACGACGTTACGGACGCGGGTCTTTCCGAGTCGGTACTCCGGTGGCCGCCGGCCGTAGGGGTGGATGTGCCCGTGCAGCAGCCATTTCGGCTGCAGCCGTTCCACTGTCCAATGCAGACAATCGAAGCCGTGGTGCGGAGCGTCCTCCCGGTCGCCTAGCCCACGCGGCGGGGCGTGGGTGAGCAGGATGTCGACGCCGAGCCCGTCCTTGCGACGCCGGTGTTCGGCGGTCCGGACCAGTTTGCGGGCGCGGCGCGCCTGCTGGGACTGCGTCCACTGGTTGGGCCCGTCGTTGTAGCGCACGGAGCCGCCGAGGCCGGCGATGCGCACGCCCGCGACGTCGATAAGCCGCCCGTCAGCGTTGATCCCGCCCGGCGGGCCGGGCCAGGCGGTGGGAAAACCATCGTGCAGGAACAGACCACGGTGCCGGGTGAAGCCGGTCAGGTCGGGGTCGTGGTTGCCAGGGACGAACACGCACGGCTTGTCCAGCGCGTCTGCCAGGAAGGCCAGGTAGTCGAACGGCAGGTCGCCCGCGCCGAGCACCAGATCGACTTCACGGGTGTGGACCGCGCCGGCCCACAGCAGCTCGTCGACCTCATCGGCGACCACCAGCGCGCGCATACCCCGACGATAGGGCAGGCGAGCCCGGCGAGGCTATTTCGCCGTCGCGAGTTCGGGGTGGTAGGCGATCACGACGGCCACGATGGCGATCCACAGCAGGCACCCCGTGAGGGCCCAGAACTTGAGGTTGGTCAGCATGCGAGACATTCGAAACTCCTTTCGTGCCGATTCAGGAATGGTTCACAGCCACTTGTTCTTCCTGAATATTCGGTAGAGGAGCAGGCAGGCCAGGAGAATGACGACCAGTACCACGGGATAGCCGAACTTCGTGTGCACTTCGGGCATGTAGTCGAAGTTCATGCCGTAGATGCCGGCGATCATCGTCGGCACCGTGATCATCGCGGCCCAGGCGGTGATCTTGCGCATGTCGGTGTTCTGCTGCAACGAGATCTTCGCGACCGTGGCGTCGACCAGCGTGGTCAGCAGTTCGTCGTAGGCGGCGACGCGCTCGGACACCGTGGTCAGGTGGTCGTCGACGTCCCGGAAGTACGAGCGCACCTCGTCGGGCACCAGCCGCGTGAAGCCCTCGGCCAGCCGCCGTACCGGCGCGGCCAGCGGCATCACGGCGCGGCGTAGTTCCAGCACCTCGCGCTTCATCAGGTAGATCTGCTCGGCGCTGACCTGGGTGCGGGGCGCGAACACCCGGGTTTCCATTTCCTCGATGTCGTCTTCGACCGCGCTGGAGACCTCGAGGTACTGGTCGACGACGTGGTCGGTGATGGCGTGCAGCACCGCGGCCGGGCCGTTGGAGAGCTGCTCGGCGTCCTCGTCGAGTTCGCGGCGCAGCCGGGCCAGCCCCGAGTGCCCGCCGTGCCGGACGGTGATGATGAAGTCCACCCCGAGAAACGCCATCAGCTCGCCGGTTTCGACGATTTCGTTGGCCGTGGTCGGAGACTCGTGTTCGGCGTAGCGGAGGGTCTTCAGGACCATGAACAACGTGTCGTCGTAACGTTCGAGCTTCGGTCGCTGGTGTGCCTGCACGGCGTCCTCGACGGCGAGTTCGTGCAGCCCGTAGGCCTCCGCGATGCCCTGGATCTGCTGCTCGTCCGGCTCGTGCAGCCCGATCCAGACGAACCCGTCGCGCCGCCGGCGCACCTCCTTGATGGCCTCGGCGTGCGTCCAGCGACCGGGCAGCCGTTTACCGTCGACATACACGGCGCAGTCGACGATGTAGGCCGACAGGGGTACCGGAACGGGCGGTCGAAGCCGGCCGCGACCGTTGCCCCGGCCGCGCAGACCACCGAGCGAAGGTAACGTGGGCATGGGATCTCCTGGCTGACGTAGTGCGTGCTACGACCGCCGAGCGGTTCTCCTCCGCCCGGCCTTGACCAGCGTTGTCCCAGAAAGCGGCCTACCGGCCGAGGATCGAACGGGCGGGCAGGCTGGGAACGCTGGCTTTACTAGGGAGCGGACTATCACCACTGCTCATATTGCGTTCCTCACCTCCTTGGGCCGACGTTCGACCGGCGCCGTTGACGCGCCGCCACCGATCACCGAGGGTACTCCTCGACATCGGTGAATGTCGCTTCAGGTCGGTGTGGTGTTACCCGCAGGGAGGTCGGAGTGCAGTTCGGGCGGTATTTCGAGGAGTTCGAGGTCGGTGCGGTGTACCGGCACTGGCCGGGCAAGACGGTGACCGAGTACGACGATCACCTGTTCTGCCTGCTCACGATGAACCACCATCCGCTGCACCTGGATGCGCACTACGCTGGAGAGACCACCGACTTCGGCCGGAACGTGGTGGTCGGGAACTACGTGTACTCGCTGCTGCTGGGCATGTCCGTGGCCGACGTTTCGGGCCAGGCGATCGCCAACCTCGAGGTCGAGTCGCTACGGCACGTCAAGCCGACGTTTCACGGGGATACGATCTACGGTGAGACCGAGGTGCTGGAAAAGACCCCGTCGAAGTCGAAAGACGACCGTGGCGTGGTGTACGTGGAGACGCGCGGATACAAACAGGACGGCACGATAGTGTGCGTGTTCCGCCGCAAGGTGCTGGTGCCCAGGCAGTCCTACGGGCAGGCGCGTGGTGGTGAGCAACCAGGTCGTCCAGTGCCGCACGAGTAGGCAGTCCGGGGCGGCGGCAGTGATGCGGGAGGTGGGCGCATGCCCCTGGAAGAAGTGAAGCAGGGCCTGCGAGACTTCGCGGCCGGAGCGGCCGGCACGTCGCCGCTGTACGAGCACCTGGCCGAGCGGGCCGCGGAGGACGCCGACGTGGCCGGCTTGCTGGCGCCGGGCGACGATCCGGCCCTTCTGTTCGCCGCGGCACACCGGTTGGTCCAGGCCGATCCGATTCACCCGCTGTCGCGCTACTACCCGTCACTGGGCGGCTTCGACGGCGTCGACGACGGCACCTGGCCCACCTTCCGCGAGTTCCTGCTCGCCCGCGCCGACCGGGTACGAGAGCTGATCTCGACGCGCGAGATCGTGAACAACGAGGTCGGCCGGGCGACCGGGCTGTACCCCGCGGTCGCCATGGCCGCCAAGGAGGCGGGCGGCAAGATCGCGCTGCTCGAGGTCGGGTGCGGCGCGGGATTGCTGCTCGGCCTGGACCGGTTCGGCTACCACTACCAGTGCGACGGTGGCGAGCAGATCGTGGCCGGACCGGCCAAGGCCGCGGTCGGGTTGCACTGCGCGCTGGACCTCGGTCCGGGTGCGGCGCTCCCCAAGCTGCCGAAGAAGATCACCGTGAGCGCGAAACTGGGTCTGGACCCGACGCTGATCGACGCGTCCGACGAGGACGAGCTGGCCTGGCTCGAGGCGTGCGTGTGGGCCGACCAGCTCGATCGCATCCGGATGCTGCGCACGGCCGCGGCAGCCCAGCGCAAGGACCCGCCGGAACTGGTCACCGGGGACGCGGTGGACGATCTCGCCGCGGTCGCCGCACGGGTGCCCCAGGACGTGCCGCTGGTGGTGGTGACCTGCCGGGTCCTGGGTCACATCGCGGAGGAACGGCGGGCCGACTTCGTTTCCGGCCTGGCCAAACTGGCCGCCGACCGCCCGCTGTGGTGGGTCACCGACGAGCCCTACGAGGTGGCGCTGTCGTACGTCCTGCCGGGCCGCGACGAGTTGGCGTTCTGGGGTGCGGCTGGTGCGTGCACACTCGGGTTGGTCAGGTGGCGCGACGGCATCGCCGACGCGGTCGCCATGGCCCATACCTCCCGCTACGGCCACCGCATGACCTGGCTCGCCTCCTAGGGACTGACGTGGTTTACCTGCCGGTGCCTCACCGCAACCGGCTCCGCCATGAAAACGCGCTGGTTTTGGAGGAAGGTGGGTTTACTACGGATAGTCACACGCTCCCGGGGACGGCTCGGTCCGGGCTCCGAGCCAACCGCGGGTTGGCCGCCCAGGGGACGTCCGTACCTTCAGTTGTTTCGTAGCAAATCCACCTTGCTCCACTACCGGGAGGGGAGCCGGCCCCAGGCGCGGAGGGTGTCGGCGAGTCCCTCGGTGAGGTCGAGGCGCGCGAAGACGGCGGCGTCGACCCAGCGTGCGTCGGCCGCGTCGTCGCCGGGTCGCAGCCGCCCGCCGCGGACCTCGCACAGGTAGTCGTAGATCTCGTACCGGCCACGTACGACCATGCCGGCAAGTTCGCCGGGGACCACGTCGAGGCCGGTTTCCTCCCACAGCTCGCGCACTACGGCCGCGTGGTCCGTTTCGCCCCTTTCCACTCGGCCGCCTGGTATGGACCAGAGCCCACGCCCGGGGTCGTGGCCGCGCTGGATCAGCAGCAGGCGCCCGGTGTCGTCGAAAGTGATGCCACCCACACACCGCACCAAGAGCCGGTCACTCGCCTGCACCAGCCGAGACTATCCCGCCGATCACCAGCCGTGCGCCACGCATCAGAAGCTGATCTTGTTCCGCGACGTGTACACAGAGAGTAGTCATGCGGTATGATCGCGCGCGGGCACTGACCCAAGCGCGGGACTTCCCTCCCGCGTTGGACCTCGGTGCGGTACAACATAACTGGTGACCTTGCTAGACCGATGCCGGAGCAAGAGACGGGATTGATCGTTGTGAACGCGAAGAAGCTAGCCGGACTCCTGGGTATCGCGTTGGTCTTGTTCTTCGTGATCGCCCAGCCAGGTTCCGCGGCGAACCTGGTCACGAACGTCCTCGACTTCCTGCGTAGCTCGGCAGAGGCCGTGATCACCTTCGTCAGCAACGTGTTCAGCTAAGCGGCGTCGCCCATGTTCGCCCCTCGCGATCCCGACGAGTACCTACTCGACACCGAGCGTCGGGTCATTCGCATCCGGCGGCACTGGGCGGTGCTGGCCTGGGACACCATCGAGGCGATCTGTCTGCTCGCGATCTGCGTGATGGTGTCCTACCTGTTGCCCAGTTCGCTCTGGCTCGTGCAGAACGTGCTCTGGTACGCCGCGCTGCTGGTCGTACTGGTCTACGCCTACAAGGTCATCGAATGGTGGGTGGAGCGCCTTGTGGTGACGGACAAACGGTTCGTGCTGACCACCGGCGTGATCACCACCAAGGTGGCCATGATGCCGCTCAGCAAGGTCACCGACCTCACCTACCAGCGCAGCGCCTCGGGCCGGATATTCGGCTACGGCACGGTCATCGTCGAGTCGGCCGGGCAGATCCAGGCGCTCAACCGGATCGACTTCCTGCCCCGGCCCGAGGAGTTCTACGACACCATCTCCGAACTGGTCTTCGGCGACAAGGCGAAGCAGGCCGAGCGGTTCTCGATGATCAAGGCACAACGCCGGGCCCAAGGGAAGAAGATGGTCGGCTGACCAGCCGGAAACCCGGGCACCGCCGCAGGCGGCCGGAGTGCCACCGGCCGGTGCTGCCCCGGGTTCGGTAAGAATGGGCGGGATGCGCATCGACCTGCACACCCACTCGACCATGTCGGATGGCACGGACACGCCGGCGGAACTGGTGGCCGTCGCGGCCGCCGCGGGGCTGGACGTGATCGCGCTCACCGATCACGACACCACCGCGGGCTGGGCCGGGGCGATCGAGGCCCTGCCCGCCGGGCTCACCCTCATCCCCGGTGCCGAACTGTCCTGCGTGAGCACATCCGACTCGGGCCGCCCGATCAGCGTGCACCTGCTGGCGTACCTGTTCGATCCGGCCGCGCCCGCCCTGGTCGCCGAGCAGCAGCGACTTCGGCGTGAGCGCCGGGACCGGTTGCGCGCGATGGCGGAGCGGATGGCCGCCGACGGGCTGCCCATCGACGCCGACGAGGTGCTCGGCCGGCTGCCCGCGGATTCGCCGGCCGGGCGGCCGCACCTGGCGCAGGCGTTGGTCCGGGCCGGCCTGGTGGCCACTGTGGACGAAGCATTCGCCGAGTACCTGAGCAATGGTCGTGGTTACTACCTGTCACGGCAGGACACGCCGGTCGAGACCGCGATCGACATGATCGCCGACGCGGGCGGGGTGACCGTGGTCGCCCACCCGTTCGCGCGCAGCCGCGGCCGGGTCATCTCGGCCGAGAACATCGCGGCGCTGGCCGAGCGCGGGCTGGCCGGTGTCGAGGTCGATCATCCCAACCACGACGAGGCCACCCGCGCGGAACTGCGGGTGCTCGCTCGTGAGCTCGGCTTGGTGCAGACCGGGTCGAGCGATTATCACGGCACCAACAAGACCATTCCGATCGGCGCGAACACCACCGATCCCGAAGCGTTCGAAGCGCTGGTCGCGAAGGCATCCGGACAGCCGATCGCGGTTGGTTGAGGCTCCGGGAGGCATCGATCACGCTCGTCGAAGGTTGATGATCATCCGCCCGGCTCCGGGTTTGTGGAGCAAGGCGTGTTTGCTACGGATACGGCTCGGCCCGTTCGACGTCGCTCCATGTTGACGCCGGTTGTCGCTTGAAGCAGGAAGGCGAAGGCGCTCCTGCTGCCTACGCTTTCGTGTGGTCGCAACAAGCCGGATATGGAGAGCACGAAGCGTATGAGCAGGGCGAATCGGTGGCGGCAGTCGGCGGTATGGCTGCACATCCTCACTTCGGTGGGCTGGATGACGCTGGCGGTGACTCTCGTCACGCTGATGGTGACCGCGGGCGCCAGCGACGATCCGGCTGTGCGGGTCAGCGCGATGTCCATGGCACACCAGTTGGATCTTCACCTACTCGCGCCGTCGGCGAACGCCTCCGCGTTGACCGGGTTCCTGCTCGCCGCCGCAACACCGTGGGGTTTCTTCCGGAGCTGGTGGGTTCTGGCCAAGTTCGTCATCACCATCGTCCAGCTCAACCTCGGAATCTTCCTGCTGTCCCCGGCGCTCCAGGCCGCGGAGGATGCGGCCCGCGCCGGGGAGGAGAATCCGGCTACGGGGCTACAGATCGCCGGAACTGCCTTCATGGCGGGCGCGATCGCCTTCCAGGCATGGCTGTCGGTGACCAAGCCGTGGCGGCGGACTCCGTTCTCGGCCACCGGCAAACCGCCGAGCGCGCCGGCCTGGGTGTTCGCGGGCTCGGTGTGGGCGCCGCTGACCGACCTGGCGGCCGGTACCGTGCTGGGCTTTCCCTTGCCACTGTTGTCGACCGTGGTGTTGGCGATAAGGCTGGTCACGCGGCGGCGCCAGGCCACGCCGACGCCGCCCACCCGGCGCACCCCCGTGGCCGCGAGCTGAACCGCCTCAGCCTTCGCCCGGTCGCACCAGCCCGGTCTCGTACGCGATGTGCACCAACTGCGCCCGATCACGAGCGTCCAATTTGGTCAGCAGGCGGCTGACGTACGTGCGTGCGGTGGCGGGGCTGAGGAACAGCCGTTCGGCGATCTCGTCGTTGGACCGGCCGGCGGCGATCTCGGCCAGCAGTTCGCGTTCACGCTCGGTGAGGCGGTCCAGCCGGCCCGGATCCGGCGGCTGCGGGCTGGTCGCGAGGGCGGCCATCACGCGCCGGGTGACCGACGGGGACAGCAGCGCCTCGCCGCCGGCGACCGTGCGCACCGCCGCCCGGAGCTCGCCGGGCTCGGTGTTCTTCAACAGGAAACCCGATGCGCCGGCACGGATCGCGTCGAAGATGTGCTCGTCGGTGTCGAACGTGGTGAGCACGACTACCCGGGTGCCGCGCAGCCGCTGGTCGGCCACGATCCGCCGGGTCGCCTCGATCCCGTCGACGCCGGGCATGCGGATGTCCATCAGCACCACGTCCGGCCGCTCGGCCACCGCCAGCGCCACCCCCGCCGCGCCGTCGCCGGCCTCACCGACCACAGTGATGTCCTCGGCCCGTTCCAGCAGCGCACTCAGTCCGGCACGCATCAACTGCTGGTCGTCGACGAGCACGACGCGGAGCATCCCACCTCCATCGGCAACGAAGCGTCGACCCGGAACCCGGACCGCGGTCGCGCGTTGATCACCACCTTGCCACCCAGCAACGCGGCGCGCTCGCGCATGCCGACGAGGCCACGGCCGCCACGTGGCTCCGCGGCGCCCACGCCGTCATCGGCGACGCTGACCTCGAGCCGGTCAGGCTCGTAGCGCAACAGCACCTCGGCCTTGCTCGCCCGCGCATGCCGCAGGCAGTTGGTCAGCGACTCCTGCACGATTCGGTACGCGGTGGTGTCCACGACCACGGGCAGCGGCACGGGTGTGCCCTCGGTGCGCACGTCCACCGTCAGCCCGGTATCGGTGGTAGCCGCCACCAGGGTGTCCAGGTTCCGCAGGCTGCCGGCCGGGCTGCGGCCCTCGGCCTCGCCCGAGCCGGTCAGCAACCCGAGTGTGGTGCGCAGTTCGCGGACCGCCTCGTCGCTGGCTAGCCGGATCGTGGCCAGCGCCGCGCGCGCTGCCTCCGGATCGTCGTCGAGGGCCTCCGTGGCGACGCTGGTCTGCACCGAGACCACCGCGATGGTGTGGCCCAGCGCGTCGTGCAGGTCCCGCGCGATTCTCAGCCGTTCCTCCTCGACCCTCCGCTGGGCCTCCCACTCCCGCTCGGTCGCGGCCTGCCGCGCGGTGCGCTGTTTCTCCAAGCGGAGCACGCGAGTCGCGCGGACCGTCGTGCCGAGCGCGATCGCGCTCAGCATCAGGCCGATGGTCGAGGCCGTCTCGAAGCCGAGCAGGTAGCTCGGGTTGTCGCCCTCACGCAGCCGGAAGAACGTGCTCACCAGCACCAAGGCGGTCCCGGTCGCGGCGGCGACCCCGACCTGGCCCGCCTCCGCCGCCGAGTACAACGCGGCGGCGACCGGCAGGGCCAGCCCCACCGGCGGGTAATCCGCGGCGTAGTAGGCGAGCAGCCCGGCCGCCGTCGCCATCAGCGCCAGTACCGGGAACTTGCGGCGTACGAACATCAGCGCGCCCAGGCCGGCGGCGAACAGGTACGCCACGTAGTCGGGCGTCCGGGAGCCGCCGAGATCCATCGCGATCGCCACGGCCACGACCGCGGACGTGCTCGCCCCGAGCGCGGCGTCGATCAACACCCGGCGGTGGCCGCCGTGTTCCTCGTCCACCGGCCGAGAATAGGTAGCGGGAACGACGCGCCGCAATCGACCCGTGTTGACCCCGAATGTCGCTCGTGGTCGACCCTGGGTGACGACACTGGAGGGAATACAACACCGCCCGTTCCTGGCTAACCTCGGCGGCCATGAGAACTTTGGGGGTCGCCATTCTCGGCCTTTTCCTCGGCCTTGCGGTGGGGTTTCTGGTCTTCAGTGAGCTGGTCGGAAGAATTGTCGCGAGCAGTGGGTCGGTGCAGGCGCCGTGGACGTTCGTGATCGGTTTCGGGCCGCAGGTCCTGGCTGCGCTCGGTGCGGTGCTCGCGGTCGTCGTCGATAACAGGTACCGCAACCGTGGGGGTAAGGAACAATGACGCTTTCGCGCCGGAATCTGCTTCGGATGACCGCGGGCGGAATCATGCTGGCTCCGCTCGCCGGGGCCTGTTCCGGGGTGATTCCCAGCGGTGGCGCCAATGCGGAGACCGAGTCCAGCGCCGGCGGGTTGTCGCGTAGCGCCGCACGGCTCCCAGCGCCGTTCACCGTGCCGCTGCCGGTGCCGCCGGTACTACAGCCGGTACGCACCGACGCCGGCACCGACTACTACGAGATCACCCAGCGCCTCGGCGAGTCGGAGATCCTGCCGGGATTGAAGACGCAGGTGTGGGGTTACGACGGGATCTTTCCCGGCCCGACCATCGAGTCGCGGCGGGACCGGAAGATCGTGGTGCGCCACCGCAACGCGCTCGACGTCCCGGTCGTGGTGCACCTGCACGGCGGCCGGACGCCGCCCGAACACGACGGCTACCCCACCGACCTCGTCGAGCCGGGCACCGCACGGGACTACGTGTATCCGCATGCCCAGCCCGCCGCCACGTTGTGGTACCACGACCACCGGATGGACTTCACCGGCCCACAGGTCTACAAAGGACTCGCGGGGTTCCACCTGATCCGTGATGACGAGGAAGACGCGCTGCCACTGCCGAAGGGCGAACGCGAAGTGCCGCTCATGATCACTGACCGGTCCTTCGCCGCCGACGGCTCGTTCGCCTACCCAGCGGCCGACCCCACGCTACGGCAGCCCGGCGTCACCAGTGACTTCGTCAGTGGTGTCCTCGGCGACTGCATCCTCGTCAACGGTGCGCCCTGGCCCGCCCTGGAAGTCACGAACACCCGCTACCGGTTCCGCATCCTCAACGCCTCCAACGCGCGCCGCTACCGCCTCGCGCTCGACCCCGCCCCACCGCAGGGACCCGCCTTCGTCCAGATCGGTAGCGACCAAGGACTGCTCGCCGCGCCCGTCCAGCACGATCGACTGCAGGTCGCGCAGGCCGAACGGTTCGACGTCGTGATCGACTTCTCCGCCTACCGCGTCGGCCAGCAGGTGACGCTGGTGAACGAACTCGGCACCGGCGGTACTGCCAGCGTGATGCGCTTCGTCGTCGCCCGCACGGCAACAGAGGACAGCCGTATCCCGGCGAAGCTGGCGGATGTCGAACCACTGTCCATATCGGAGGCTGCGACCGAGCGGACGTTCACCTTCGCCCGCAACGGCGCCCAGCACCACGGCATGACACCGTGGACGGTCAACGGCGAGGTGTTCAGCCCCGAACACCTCTGGGCCGAGCCGGCACTTGGCACGGTCGAACGATGGACCCTGCGGGCGCAGAACGTGTCCCACCCCATCCACATCCACCTGGCGCCGTTTCAGGTGCAGGACGGCAACCGGTACGCCTCCGGCTGGAAGGACACCGTCGACCTGGCGAGCGGCGACCAGGTCACGGTCCTCATCCGGTTCGACGGCTACCGCGGCAAGTACGTCTTCCACTGCCACAACCTCGAGCACGAGGACATGGCGATGATGGCCAACTTCCAGGTCCGCTGACGTGCATCCACGTTCCGCACTGGCTACGACCTGACCGGCGCGGTAGCCGGGAGAGCAGAACACGCTGGAGTCGGGTATCGGCTCGTCACCTCGCTCAGGGCGGTATCGAGGATCGCCAGGCCGCGGTCGATCTCGGCGTCGGTGGCGGTCAGTGGTGGGGCGATGCGGAACGTTCCGCCCATCCCGGGCAACTGCACGATGTTCATGTGCAGGCCGAGCTCGGCGCAGCGTCGGGTGACGGCGGCACCGAGTTTGTCGGTGTCCCCGACGCACTGCTCGCGCTCCTCGGTCAGTTCCAGCCCTACCAGCAGCCCGCGCCCGCGGACGTCGCCGATCACCGGGTGCCGCGTGGCGAGCTCGTCCAGCCCGCCGCGCAGCCGTTCACCGAGCGTGCGGGCACGTAGGTCGAGGCGGTTGTGGGTCAGCACGTCCAGAACGGTGTTGCCGACAGCGGCCGGGAGCGGGTCGTTGACGTGCGTGGTGAAGAACAGAAACCCGCGGTCGTGGGCCTCCTGCTCGATCTCTGCGCTGGTCAGCACGGCCGCGAGGGCAGCCCGGCGCCGAGTGTCTTGGACAAGGTGAGGATGTCCGGGACGACGCCGTCGTGCTCGAAGGCATACCAGTCACCGGTGCGGCACAGGCCGGTCTGGGCCTCGTCCAGGATCAGCAGCATCCCTCGCTCATGGCACTTGTCTCGCAGCGCGGCCAGATAGCCCAGGGGAAGTTCGATGACACCGCCGGAACTCAACACCGGCTCGATCAGGCAGGCCGCCAGGCTGCCGACCGACTGGGCGTCGATCAGCTCGAAGCCGAGATCGAGCTGCCGGCGCCAGTCCAGGTTCCCGTCGGCGTCGACGATGCCGGGCCGGAACCGGTCAGGGACCGGCAGGGCGAAGTTGCCGGGGGCAGCGGGTCCGTATCCGGCTCGCCCGGCGCTGTAGGTGGCGTTCGCGGCGGCCTGGGTCATGCCATGCCACGACCGGGCGAACGAGACGACCTCGTGCCGGCCGGTGACGAGCTTGGCCATCCGCAGCGCGGCCTCGTTCGCCTCGGCCCCGGTGGTCAGGAACATGACCTTCTGCAGCGGCTCCGGCAGCGTCCCGGTGAGCCGCCGGGCGAGGTCCAGGACCGGGCGGCTCAGCATGCCGCTGTAGAGGTGGTCGAGCCGGCCGACCTGCTCGCGGACGGTCGCGACGATCGCCGGGTGCGCGTGGCCGAGGATCGCGCTCATCTGCCCCGAAGTGAAGTCGAGGAGTTCCCGCCCGTCTTCGGTGAACACCGAGCTGCCCTCGGCTCGTGCGATGATCCCGGGGCTGAAGGTGCCGCGTCCGGAGTAGCGGACCAGGTGATGTTCTGGGGCGATGTGAGCCGCGTCATCCAGCATGGTCACGACGCTACGGACGAACGTCGTGGCGCGTCCAGGGCGCGATTGTGCGCCTTGTCCGGACCACGCGGCTCGTTGTGCACCTCCGGGCTATCCGTAGCAAATATTCATTCATCACGATTGCGCGGTGGGCAAAACCCGGGGGGAGCTTAAAGTGTCGGTGGCGGTGCGTACGGTGGTGTCGTGGAGCAACTGGGCTTCGAGTTCGCTGTTCAGCCGCGCAAGCTGACGAAGGTCACTCCTGCGCGGCTGGCCACCTTTGACGACTGCCCGCGGCGCTACCGGATGGCCTACGTCGACCGGCCACCCCCGGCGCGCACCGGCCCCTGGGCGCACAGCACGCTCGGCGCGGTGGTGCACAACGCACTGCGCGCGCTGTTCGAGCTGCCGCCGGCCAAACGCACGCCGGCCAGGGCCGCGGCGCTGGTGAACGAGCATTGGCAGGACGGGGGCTTCGCCGACTCCCGGCAGGCGGCCGTTTATCGCGAGCGCGCGCAGTCCTGGGTCAGCGAATACGTCGAGCACAACGACGTGTCGGAAACGCCCGTCGGGCTGGAGCGGTGGGTGTCCGCGCCGGTCAGCCCGCAACCCGGACGTCCGGCGTCACTGATCGTCGAGGGCCGGGCCGACCGTATCGACGAGCGCGGGCCGGAGCTGGTGATCGTGGACTACAAGACCGGGCGCCGTCCGCCGGACGAAGCGGAGGTCAGGGCGTCGCAGGCACTCGCGATATACGCGGTCGCCGCCGAACGCACCTTGCGCCGCCCGTGCCACCGGGTCGAACTGCACCATCTACCGACCGGCACGATCGCTGCGGCCGAGCACACCGAGGCCGGCCTGCGCAGGCACCTGGTTCGCGCGGAGGAGACCGCCGAGGATCTTCGCACCGCGACGGACAGCCTGGCCGAAGGTGGTGACCCGGAGGCTCTGTTTCCCGCGCGTACGTCCGCCCGGTGTTCCTGGTGTGACTTCCGACCGAGTTGTATGGAGGGGCAACAGGCCGCGCCGCCGGCCAGGTCATGGGAGCTGCTGGCGCCGTGAGTAACCCTGTGTCAGGGCGCGGCTCCCAGACCGGCCAGGGAGCGCGCCGCCGACAGGCCCGGGGTCGCGCGCGAACTCGCGGAGGAGAAGGGTGAGCACCGAAGAACTCGAGTCCCTGGGGGTAGCGGCCCGGCCCGTACGCACCCGATTCGGCCGCCGGTGGCGCGGTCTCACCGGTTCGCTGGCCGCCGGCCTGGCCGCCCTCGCGCTCCTCGTGCTCGGGTCCGGCCTGGTCTCGGCGTTCCTCGGCGCCCCCGGGCCGGGAGCGGTGCCGCTGATCGGGCATCCCCTCGCCGCGATCCTCGCCCTCGCCGCGCAACGAGTGGCCGATCGTCGAGACGGGAAGCTTGCCAGGGCGGCGGGCGTCGTCATCGTGGCCGATGTCGCGTTCGTGCTCGCGTTCTTCTGGTGGTGGCCGTGACGCCGACTGTGGTCGGTGTCCGAAGCGGACTGCACTCCGGCTGACGTCGTGTCAGCTCGGCCGCTGCTGGGCCAGCTTCCACGCCGACCCGGTGCAGCCGTCCCTGCCTCACGCTCCGGTGTTTTTCCTTCTGTGGCAACCAGTTCCAGCAGTGCCGCGACGATCTTGCCGAGTAGCGGCGGGCAGGTAGGCCCACTGGTCCTCGGGGCCGGGCGACTCGAACTGCTCTGGCAGACGGCGGAATGCCGGGTGAGCTGGGCGATGGTCAGCGCAGGGCGACCACGGTGTCCCCCCGCTGTTCCAGCAGCACGGGGCCGACGGCGGTGAGGCGCACCGGCCCGGTGTAGCCGTGCCGGTCCAGGCCGATGGTGCGAATGGTCGAACCGTTCTGCTCGTTGAGCACGGCCAGGCCGCCCTGGATGGGCACCACGAGCTGATGATCGAACATCACACCCGGCCCGAGCGCGGAGCCGAGCGTCCACAGCGGCGTCAGGGTGTCCCTGGACAGGGCCATCAACTTCGAGCCGGTGAACCAGTACACGTTGGACGACGTGACGGAGGTGCTGGCCACGCCCCCGGCCGGGTCCCGCGCGAGGTCGGCGGCGGGCAGGTCGAGCGGGTACGCCGCGATCTGGCTGCCGTCCGGGCCGTAGATCAGGAGCAGCCGCTGGGCCGGCATGGCCACCGCCGCGTTGTCGCCGGACATGGCCACCAGCTGCGCCGAGGTTCCCGGCAGCACCTGGCTGTAGGAGACTTCCGGCTGGTCGGAGTCCTTCGGGACGGCCTGGAGCACGGTGATCCGGTCGCCCTGGTCGCGCGGGCAGCGTTCGAGCACGCCGACCTGGCCGGCGGCGGCCGCCACCGAGCCATACGAGCAGCCGGTCCGCGGCTGCTTGCCGGGGTTGACCAGAGCCGGGACCCGGCCGTATTCAACGGTTTCCACCAGGTCGTCACGCCAGGTGTTGAGCAGTGTGGGACCGTAGGCGGTCACGTATGCCCCGTCGCTCACCAGCCTGGTGCCCAACTGTGCGCTGCCGGTGCGCTGCGCCGTTCGATGCCCGGTGTCCGGGTCGAGCTCGACGACCTCGCTGCAACCGCTTTCGTTGTTGAGGCCGTCCTTGCGGAACACCGCGAGCACGTGCGTCCACGCCCGGCTCGCCGTGCACAGCTGCAGGTCACGCGAGTACTGCCAGCGCACCGCGCCGGTGAGCGGATCGCGGCCGAGCACGTCGCCGCCCGAGGCGGTCACCACCGTGGTTTCACCCGCGACCGGAACCGGAACCGCTCCGTCAGGCGCCCGCCACAGCTCGGTGAGTGAGCCGGGCACCGCATCGGGCGCGGGGGGCAACGGCTGGCCCTTCTGGGCCGTCTGCGAGATCGTCGACCGGCTTTCGCTACCCGCCCAGATCAGCAGTCCTCCGGTCAGCGCGGCCACCAGGATCAGCGCCGCGACGACACGATCGCGGGGGCGGTTCCAGGGGGAGCGACGGGCGGGAGGCCGGGGAGCCGAAGGCGGTCCCGAGTACGAGTTGACCGGAGCGGCCAGCACGTCTTCCGACCCGATGACGGGCACGTCCGCCGTGTCGTCGAAGGGCTTGTGGTGCCGTCCACCTGCAGGCTCACGGTCAACGGGCTCGCTCACTGACTCTTCCGCTCCCGGTAGTCGGCTCGTGTTTCGGCGAAGGTGGCCGCGCGGACGGCTACCGCCGCCGCGCGACCCGAGTATCCGCTCAGTCTGCCGAAGCCGGCGTATCAGCCGTGTTGCCCGTCCCCAACCGGCGGCGCCGGCGGCGCCGGGCCGGTCGCTCGGTGTGGTCCGTGCCCTCGCGCTCCGCGGAGGGGGCCGTCTTCGTCTTTGCGGTGCTTTCGGTGGCCTCGGTCGCGGCCGCAGCGTCGATGCCGCCCCGGGTGCGGCGGCGCTTGCGGTTGCGGCTGGGGGTGTCCGACCGGCGTTTGCGGCCCAGCTTCTCCTCCGGCTCGGCGGCCAGCCCGGCGCGGGTGCGCTTGCTCAGCGGAAGCCGGCCACTCGCGTCGGCGGGGATGTTCAGGTCGCTGAACAGGTGCTTCGACGTGGAGTAGGTCTCGACCGGTTCCGGGATGCCCAGGCGCAGCGTGTCGGAGATGACCTTCCAGCGCGCTTCCTCGTCCCAGTCGACGAGGGTGATCGCGACCCCGGTCTTCCCGGCGCGCCCGGTGCGGCCGATGCGGTGCACGTAGGCCTGGTCGTCCTCCGGCATCTGGTAGTTGATGACGTGCGTGACGTCGTCCACGTCGATGCCGCGCGAAGCGACGTCGGTGGCGACCAGCACATCGATCTTGCCGGAGCGGAACGCGCGCAGCGCCTGCTCCCGCGCGCCCTGGCCGAGGTCCCCGTGCACCGCGGCGACGGCGAACCCGCGGCCGGCCAGGTCGTCGGCGGTGTTCTGCGCGGTGCGCTTGGTGCGCGCGAAGATCATGGTCAGGCCGCGGCCTTCCGCCTGCAGGATGCGGGCGACCAGCTCCGGCTTGTCCAGCGAGTGGGCCCGGTAGACGAACTGGGTGGTGCGCTCGTGCACCGCGCCCGCGTCGTTCTCCTCGGCCCGGATGTGCGTGGGCCGGTTGAGGAAGGTCCTGGCCAGCGTGATGATCGGGCCGGGCATCGTCGCCGAGAACAACATCGTCTGACGCTGGTCGGGCACCATTCGCAGGATGCGCTCGATGTCGGGCAGGAAGCCGAGGTCGAGCATCTCGTCGGCTTCGTCGAGCACGAGCCCGCGGACCTTGCCCAGCACCAGGTGCCGCTGCTCGGCCAGGTCCAGCAGGCGCCCCGGCGTGCCGATCACGACGTCGACCCCCTTGCGCAGGGCGCTGATCTGCTGCTCGTAGGGTCGCCCGCCGTAGATGGCGAGGGTGCGCACGCCCAGGTGCTTGCCCGCGTCGGTGAGGTCGTGGGTGACCTGCAGGCACAGCTCGCGCGTCGGCACCACGATGAGGGCCTGCGGCGTGCCGTCGCCCGGCGTGACGAGCCGCTGCAGCAGCGGGACGCCGAAGCCGAGGGTCTTGCCCATGCCGGTGCGGGCCTGTCCGATCAGGTCCTCGCCGCCCAGGGCCAGCGGCAGGGTGAGTGCTTGAATGTCGAAGGTGCGTTCGATACCGGCCTCGGTGAGCGCACGCACGATCTCGGGGCGCACGCCGAACTCGGCGAAAGTGGGGTTCTCCGGCTCCGTCTGGGCGGCGGCCTGCAGTGGGTGGGAAGTGTCGGTGTCCGGCTGGCCGCATTCGGCGTGTTCGAGGGCGGCGGGCCCGGTGTCTGTTCGGTTGTGGGAAGTGCTTGCGGTCAGGGTGATCGCCTCTCTCATACCAGCGCGCACGGCCTGGTCGTCCTCCGGCACTCGACCGCTCGATCCCTTGGACCCGCGGGAATGCCGCTCAAAAGGCGTGCACGCACACTGTGTGTTCCGTGAACGGCGATGGGACTAGCCATTCACACTATCGGCTTACAGGGGCGTTATCCGAGGTAGGCGCCCTGCTGTGATCGCGATAGCTTCGGTCAATACACCATGGATTGTACCCAGTCGCCTCGGGGTCCCGGTGTTTCGGGCCCGGTGTGTCTGTGAGGGATTTCTCTCTCTTCAGCTCCGGGCCAGGTGGCCGTGGCGGCCGTCGCCTCGCGCTCGCGCGCCTGTTCCACGGTCCGGGCTACGCTCACGGCCGTGACACAACAGATCAGCGAAGGCGTGGTGGACCTGGTCGGCGTGATCGCCTACGGCGAGTTGTCGGCCTTCGATCGGCTAGCCGAGGACGCCCGCAGCGCCCCCACCCTGACCGGCCGGGCTTCGCTGGCCTCGATGGCCGCCGCCGAGATCGGCCACTACCACCTGCTGGCCCAGTTCCTGGCCGGGCACGGGGTGGCGGTCGAGGACGCGATGGCGCCCTTCGTCTCGCGGTTCGACGACTACCATGCTTCGACCGCGCCGAAGTCCTGGCTGGAGTCGCTGGTCAAGGCATACGTCTGGGACGGGCTGGCGGCCGACTTCTACCGCGAGGTGGCCACCTGGCTGGACGCGGAGACGGCGGAGCTGGTGCGCACCGTGCTCGCCGACACCGGGCATTCGGCCTTCGCCGAGCGGGAGGTCGCGGCGGCCATCAAGGCCGACCCGAAGACGCGGGACCGGCTGGCCCTGTGGGGACGCCGGCTGCTCGGCGAAGGGCTGACCCAGGCGCAGTACGTGGCCGCCGAGCGGGACGGGCTGGCCGAGCTGATCGTGTCCGGTTCCGGCGATCTTTCGGGAATCGCGGCGCTGCTCCGGCGGTTGCAGCAGGGGCACACCAAGCGGATGCAGAAGCTCGGCCTGGGCTAGCCCCACCACCCTCAAGGCCGCGCTCCGCGCGGCAGCTAGGCTTAGTTCGGACGAGCTTTTGGTAGAAGGCGGAGGTCACACGTGGAGGTCAAGATCGGCATCAAGGACACCCCCCGTGAGTTGGTGGTGTCCAGTGGCCAGTCGGCTGAGGAGGTCGAGACGCTGGTCTCCGACGCCTTGAAGACCGACGACGGCGTGTTCCGCCTCACCGACGACAAGGGCCGCAAGTTCCTCATCCCCGCCGACCGCATCGCGTACGTCGAGATCGCGCCGTCGGACGCGCGGAAGGTCGGCTTCGCCGTCGGCGCCTGACCAGCCGAATTGGAGCAAGGGGCGTTTACTACGGATAGTCCGTAGTAAACGCCCCTTGCTACGGTTCCAGACCGGCCGGACGGGCCGGTAGGGAGAAGGGCGGCGTGCTGGTGCCGACGATGCGGTAGCGGCCCCACGGGTCGGGATCGCAGATCTCGCCGCGCGCCGAGCCTTCCGGGGTGCGTAGTTCGCCCACGTGTTTCCGGCCGCCGAGCGCCTGCTCGAGCGCCTCGTTCGCCGTGATCCGGCCGTACCAGTGGTAATGCCCGTCGATCGGCTGGAACACCCCGCGTAGCTCGACTTCCACCTCGAACGCGGCGTCGCCGACCACCAGCGTCGCCGGGCCGAGGTAGCCGTCGTCACCGTCATCGAGCACGCCGTACCCCGGTGTCTCGCGGGACACCCGCACCCGGTCGGCCCGCGCGATCGGGACTCCGTCATTGTCGATCACGCCGTACCTCCATGCCGCAGTTGCACGACCTTCCTCGCTTCCATCGGCAGGTTCGGGTCGATCACCACCCCGTGCTGACGGGCCAGGCCGTCGATCGCCGCCCAGATGAGCTGGGTCAGGTACTCGACGACACTGTCCCGGCTCATCGAGCGCCGGTCCAGCCACCATTCGCCGGTGTTCTGCACCATCCCGACGATCCCGTAGGCCCACGGCTCGGCCGCGCCGGAGTCCATGCCGAACATGCGCATGTAGTCGCCAAGGAGCGCGGTCAGCGTGGTGGCGATGACCTCCTTGTCCTCGGCCACGACGTCCGCGTCGACGGGTTTGCTGCCGGTGCCGCCGCGCGCGAGCAGGCGGTAGAGGTTCGGGTGCTCCTCGATGACGGAGAAGAAGGCGTTGAGCGCGGTCCGGATCCGCGGAACCGGCGCGAGCTCGGCCTTGATCGCGGGGACGAGCCGGGAGAACAACAGCTCCGTACCCCGCTGGCCCAGCGCGAGGTAGAGGTCGGCCTTGTCCTCGAAATGCCGGTACAGCACGGGTTTCGTCACTCCCGCGGCGGCCGCCACGTCCTCCATGGCGAGGTCGGGGCCGTGCTCGTCCAGCGCCCGCAGCGCGGCCTCGACGAACTCCGCTCGCCGGGCGACCCGGTGCTTGCGCCACCGGTCCCGGCGCGCGTCACCGGTGGACAGCGTCTTCTCGGCCTTCTCGGCCTTTTCGTGCTTGACACGGTCCGTCACAAGCTGGATGCTACCAGAGGTAACTGTTACCAGAAGTAACATGAATTCGGAGGCGTGGATGAGGCGCACGGATTCGGCGCGGGAGAAGGTCGCGGATCGCCTGCTGAAGTCGTCGGCAACCAGGTTCTACGACCCCGAGGTGGACATCGACTGGGCGGCGCCCATCCCGGAGGACAAGCCGTTCGCACTCGAGAAACGCTGCTCGCTCTACGGCACCGAACTGTGGGACCGGTTGACTCCGGAGCAACGGCTCGAACTCGGCAAGCACGAGGTGGCCAGCATTGCCAGCAACGGCATCTTCTTCGAACTGCTGCTGATGCGGATGCTGCTCAAGGAGATCTATCACGCCGACCCGACCACCCGGCACGTGCAGTACGCGCTCACCGAGATCGCCGACGAATGCCGTCACTCCGTCATGTTCGCCCGCTACGTGGAGCGGACCGGGGCCCCGGCCTACGGCCCGGTCCGCATCGTGCGCCGGCTCGGCCGGCTGCTGCCGGTCATCGGTTACGGGCCAGCGCTCTACGGGTCGATCCTGGTCGCGGAGGAGATCCTGGACCGCCTGCAGCGGGAGAGCATGGCCGACGAGAACGTGCAGCCCCTGGTCCGCATGGTCAACCGCATCCACGTGCTGGAAGAGGCCCGGCACGTCGCCTTCGCGCGCGAAGAGGTCACGCGCCGGGTGCCCGAGCTTTCCCGGACCGAGCTGTGGTACCAGCGATGGCTGCTGGCCGTGGTCAGTTTCTGGATCACCCGGACCCTGATCAATCCGCGGGTCTACCGGGCCGTCGGCCTCGACCCGGTGCAGGCCAGGCGGGTGGCGCTGGCCAACCCGCACTACCAGGAGAGCCTGCGCTGGGCGGGGGCGCGGATCATGGCTTTCCTGTCCGAGGCGGGCCTGGTCGGGGCACCCGGGACGCACTGGTGGCGCCGGTCCTTCCTGCTGGCCGACCGTTGATCGCACACGAATTCGTCACCCGGGACGGAACCGGGCTGCTGGTGCGCGGCACCGGGCCGCGGGACGCGCCGGCCACCCTGGTGCTGGTGCACGCCTGGACCCAGGACCACACCGAGTGGGACCCGATCCTGCCCTGGCTGCCGCGTGAGGCGCGGGTGCTCCGCTACGACCATCGCGGACACGGCGGCTCCGCGCCCGCGACTGGAGGCACGGCGACGGTGGCCCAACTCGCCGACGACCTCGCCGAGCTGGTCGCCGCGGCGGTGCCGGCTGGGCAGTTGGTGCTGGCCGGGCACTCGATGGGCGGGATGACCGTGATGGCGTTGGCCGAGCGGCATCCCGAACTGGTGGCCGAACGTGTCGCGGGGGTGGCCTTCATCGCCACCTCGTGCGCCGACCTGGACCGCGTCACTCTCGGCCTCGGCGGAGCCGCCGGCCGGGCGGCGGCGCGCGTCGACAAGGCACTCGGACGGAGGCTTGCCCGCTACGGGAAGGACTCCATTCCGCTGCCCCCGGCACTGGCTGGTCCGGCGCTGCGCTGGCTGGCGTTCGGCGACCGGGCCGCGCGGGCCGACGTGCGGGCGATGAGCCGACAGGTCCTGCGGGCCCATCCCAACAGCGTCGCCGGCTTCCGGGACTCGATGTCGCAGCACGACCGGCGGGCCGCGCTCGCCACGCTACGCGACAAGCCCGCCGTGATCATGGCCGGCGACCGGGACCGGCTCACGCCTCTGTCACATGCCAGGGCGATCGCCGCGGAACTGCCGCACGCGGAGTTCGTCTGTTATCCGGGCGCCGGCCACGAGCTGACCTACGAACGCGCGTACTCGGTCGCCCGGCGGCTCAGTGACCTGGTGCGCCCGGTTCTTGCGGCGGGTGCTGCAGCGGGAACCCGGCCCCGATCCCTCGCCACGCCAGCGTCGCGGTGAGCGAGACCGCGTCCTCGCGGCTCATGGTGCGGTGATGGGCCAGCCAGAAGCGGGCGCTGACCTGGCTGAGCCCGACCAGGCCGACCGCCAGCAGCCGGGCCTTGTCCTCGTCCAGACCGGCGTCCGCGGTGATGGTGTCGGTGATCGCGTCCACGCAGGCCGAGGTCGCCCGGTCCACGGCGGCCTGCACGGCGGGCTCACCACGCAGGTCCGACTCGAAGATCATGCGGTACGCCCCGGCGTCACCGTTGACGAAATCGAAGAAGGCGCCGACTGCGGCCTGTACCCGCTGCTTGTTGTCCGTGGTGGAGGCCAGTGCGTCACGCACGGTGCCGACGAGCTCGTCGACGTGGCTTTCCAGCAGCGCGGTGTAGAGGTCCAGCTTGCCGGGGAAGTGCTGGTAGAGCACCGGCTTGGAGACGCCGGCCTGCTCGGCGATCTCGTCCATCGCCGCGGCGTGGTACCCGTTCTCCGAGAAGACCCGTTGCGCGGCGGCGAGCAGCTGCACCCGTCGTTCGGTGCGGGGAAGCCGCACTCCGCGCTGTTGTGCCGGCGCGATCTCCGTCATGTTTCCTCCCGGTTGGCCCCGTTTGAGATTACTCGCCGGTACCGTCGAGTCGCCAAGCGCCGGGTTGGATAGGCATGCTGGGTGAATGACGGAAACGCTGCCGAGATCCGTGACCAGGCGGGTACCGATTACGCACGTGCCTTTGTCGAGGACTCCGTTACCGGCACTGGATCCGAAATTGCCACCGTGGCCGGGACAGGTCGAGACATTCGGCGATATTTCGGTGTACCTGCGTCGCACTCCCGGCGCGACCGGCGCCACGGCGCTCTTCGTGCACGGCCTGGGCGGGTCGTCCACCAACTGGACGGACCTCGCCGCCCTGCTCGCGCCGCACGGTCGGGGACTGGCCGTGGACCTGCCCGGGTTCGGGTTCTCCGAGCCCCAGCCGGACTTCGACTTCAGCCTGGACGCCTATGCCGAGTTCCTCGCCCGGCTCGTCGAGCGGCTCGGTGAAGGCCGGGTGCACCTGCTCGGCAACTCCATGGGCGGGGCGATCTCGCTGCTGCTCGCCGCTCGCCGGCCGGACCTGGTCCGCACGCTGACGCTGATCTCACCCGCGATGCCGGACCGGCGGCCCGACCCGCGGCGGCTGTCCGACCCGATGCTGGCGCTGGCCTACCTGCCGCTGGTGGGCCGCCGGGCGCGGCGCAGGCTGGCCGCCTGCTCGCCCCGCGAGCGCGCCGAGCAGGTGATCCGCCTGTGTTTCGCCGACCCCACCGCGTTTCCCGCCCACCGGCTGGACGAAGTGGCCGAGGAGTACGCCGCCCGGCTCGGTTTCGCCTGGGCGAACCCGGCCATGTCCCGCAGCACGATGGGCATCTTCCGCACCTGGTTCGCCCGCGGACCGGCTTCGCTGTGGGCCGTCGCGCCGAACGTCTCCGCGCCGGCGCTGGTGATCTGGGGCACCCACGATCGGGTGATCTCGGTGAGCCGGGCGGTGCGCACCGCGTCCGCGCTCCCGAGAGGGAGACTGCTGGTGTTGCCGAAAACCGGTCACGTGGCGCAGATGGAACGCCCGGAGATCGTCGCGAAGGCCGTTTTGGGTATGTGGGAGCGGGCCGAGACGAATGAGTGGTAGTGCCGGGTTACTACGGAGCGAAAGCGAACGGCACACCATTCGGGTGACGAAAAACCCCTGTGTGGTCTGCCGGTCGCTGTACGCATAACAGTTCCCGTGTGGCACGCTGAACGCGTGAATCGAGTGACGCAGGATGCGCCAGGAGATGAGCACCGTGCCCAGTACGCACCATCGTCGCGCGACAGCCGTCCTGTTCGACTCAGTGAGGAGCGTTACCGGCCGGGAAGCCGGCGCACCGGCGCGGAGCCGCTGAGCGCCTCGTGGGAACCCGAACTGGACCGGAAGCCGGGCCGCAAGAAGCCGCCCAAGCCCTCCGGGCTGCGCGGGTTTCGCGCCGCCTTCGGCTGGCGGTTGTACCTGTTGCCGATCTTCCTCGTGGCGACGGCAGTGGTCGTGTTCAACACCGCGCGCCAGCCCGCGCAGCCGATTACCGACACGCCGGTCGCGGCTGGCGTGGGCACAGGCGGTGACGACCCCATCGTCTCCGAGCAGCAGGCGGCACCGATCGACCTGAACATCCCTACCGCCGAACTGCCCGACGGTGGTGTGTTCACCGAGACCGGGCAGGGCTCGTGGCACATCATCCCGTTGCCCAAGGACGGGACCAGCGGCAAGAAGATCGGCAACGGGAAGCACTTCTACCGCTACACCGTCGAGGTCGAGGACGGGATCGATCCGGGAAGTTACGCCGGTGACGACGCGTTCGCCGCGGCGGTCGAGGGCACCCTGTCGGATCCGCGCGGCTGGACCGGGGCCGGCGACGTATCGCTGCAGCGGGTGGACGGAAGCGGGCCGGCGCCGGACTTCCGGGTCCGCCTCACCACCACGAACACCGCCACCCGGCCGGACCTGTGCGGTTACGGCATCAAGTACCCGACCTCGTGCTACCTCCGCGCCGCGCAGCACAGCGTGATCATCAACCTGGCGCGGTGGGTGCGGGGCGCGAAGGCGTTCGGGCCGGACATGACGGGATACCGGCAGTATGCGATCAACCACGAGGTCGGCCACGCGCTGGGCCTTGGCCACGAGGGCTGCAAGGTCAACGACGCGGCGGCGCCGGTGATGATGCAGCAGACCTTCGGGGTCAGCAACAACTACGTAGCCCAGCTCAACTCGGTCGATCCGTACAACAAGCACGCCGTGCCGGCCGACGGCAAGGTGTGCAGGCCGAACTCGTGGCCGGTGCCCAACCTCGGCGACCGGCTCCCCAACTGATCCCGGCATTTGGGAAGGGTGGGAAGACTCCGCGTTCCGGGTGTGTTGTAGGTAGTGGGGAAGCGAGGGCTTGCCCTGGAGTCCACGAGGACGAGTATGGAGGACCGATGTCAGGGACGCTGCCGCCACTGGTGGAGCCTGCCGCGGAGCTCACCAGGGAAGAGGTCGCCCGGTACAGCCGGCATCTGATCATTCCTGATGTCGGGATGGACGGGCAGAAGCGGCTCAAGAACGCCAAGGTGCTGGTGATCGGCGCCGGCGGTCTGGGCAGCCCGGCGCTGCTGTACCTGGCGGCGGCGGGAGTCGGCACGCTGGGCGTGATCGACTTCGACGTCGTCGACGAGTCCAACCTGCAGCGCCAGGTCATCCACGGGCAGTCCGACGTCGGCAAGCTCAAGGCGGTGTCGGCGAAGGAGTCGATCGCCGAGATCAACCCGTTCGTCACCGTCCGGCTGCACACCGAGCAGCTGACCTCGGCGAACGCGCTGGACGTCTTCCGCGATTACGACCTGATCCTGGACGGCACGGACAACTTCGCCACCCGGTACCTGGTCAACGACGCCGCGGTCCTGCTGGGCAAGCCCTACGTGTGGGGCTCGATCTTCCGGTTCGAGGGCCAGGTCAGCGTGTTCTGGGAGGACGCGCCGAACGGCAGGGGCCTGAACTACCGGGACCTCTACCCCGAGCCGCCGCCTCCCGGGATGGTGCCGTCCTGCGCCGAGGGCGGCGTGCTGGGTGTGCTGTGCGCGTCGATCGGCTCGATCATGGTGACCGAGGCGGTCAAGCTGATCACCGGCATCGGCGAGCCGCTGCTCGGGCGGTTGATCAGCTACGACGCGCTGGAGATGCGGTACCGCGAGGTCAAGATCCGCAAGGACCCGGACACGCCCAAGATCACCGAGCTGATCGACTACGAGGCGTTCTGCGGTGTCGTCTCGGACGAGGCGCAGCAGGCGGCGTCCGGTCACACGATCACGCCGGCCGAGCTGAAGGCCAAGTTCGACGCCGGTGAAGACTTCGAGCTGATCGACGTTCGCGAGCCGCACGAGTACGAGATCGTCAACATCAAGGGTGCCAAGCTGATCCCGAAGGACCGGATCCTCTCCGGCGAGGCGCTCGCCGAACTGCCCCAGGACAAGCCGATCGTGCTGCACTGCAAGTCGGGCGGCCGTTCGGCGGAGGCGCTGGCGGCCCTGCACCGGGCCGGGTTCTCCGACGCCACGCACCTCGGTGGCGGCGTCCTCGCCTGGGCCAGCCAGATCGACCCGAGCCTGCCCACGTACTGAGGCACCGGTTTTGGAGGAAGGTGGATTTGCTACGAAACGTTTCGTAGCAAATCCACCTTCCTCCGTTTCGGCTCGTCTCAGCTGCTGAAGAGGGAGTGCCAGAAGGCGGTGAACGAGGAGCCGGCGCCGGGTAGCTGGACGCCGAGCCAGACCAGGACGGCGAGCAGGAGGGCGGCGACGATCCGGGCGAGCCAGTTCGCCGTCAGCGTCGCGGCGACCAGGGAGAAGGGCAAGGCGAGCAGCAGGACGTTCAGCACGACGTTGTTGTCCGCGTGCACCGAGTTGAGCACCGCGTACGCCAGCACGCTCGCGACACAACCCAGCACGGTGATGATCGCGGCCCAGCCAGCGCGGGGCCACGGCCGGCCGGACAGCGGGGCGCCGTCCGGGGTGAGCATGCCGACCAGGTAGACCAGGCTGAACACCAACACCGCGCCGGGCAGCGCGAACAGCGGCAGGCCGAGAAACGCGGCGAGGAGGAATGTCCAGGAGCCGGCCAGGACCGCGCAGCAGCCCGCGGCCCACACGCCGGCGAGCTGCAGAAGGATCACACGCACGCCGCGTACCCTGCCAGGTCCGCCGCGTCGCCGTCTTGCGCGGAAACTCAACCGGCCTTCCCGGGATTTCGCCGATCAGCGGGTAATCTCAGCGGGTGACCGCCGGCCCGAGAACCGAAAGCCCACCGGAGCGTGTGCGGGCGGCCTTCGGGGTCGAGGCCGAGCCCGAACGGCTCCCGGGCAGTTCCGTGTGGCGTTGCGGCGGGATCGTGCTGAAGCCGGTGGCCGACCGCGCCCGGGCGGTGTGGCTGGCGCGCGTGCTGCGGCGGGTCGACGCGGCCGGGGTGCGGGTCGCCCGCCCGGTCCGCGCCACCGACGGGCGGTGGATCGTCGGGGGCTGGGCGGCGAGCCGGTACCTGAGCGGAACCCCCGAATGCCGGTACGACGAGATCATCCCGGCCACGCTGCGGCTGGCCCAGGCCATCACCGGCGAGCCGCGGCCCGGCTTCCGCCGCAAGGACGCCAACGCGCTCGCCGACCGCATCGCGTGGGAAGAGGCCGATATCCCGATCGCCGAGAACAAGGGCGGGCGCTGGTTCGAGGTGCTCGCCGTGGCGCGAAGGCAAGTGCGGCTGCCCGACCAGGTGGTGCCTGGTGACCTTTTCGGCAGCCTGCTGTTCGACGGTGCCGAACCACCCGGCGTCGTCGATTTCGACCCGTATTACCGCCCCGCCGAATGGGGGGCCGCGATCGCCGTGGTGGACGCGGTTTCCTGGGGCGGCGCGGATATCGAACTGCTTCACCGGTGGTCACATCTGCCCGAGTGGTCCCAACTGTTGCTGCGCGCGTTACTCTTCCGCCTCGCCGGGCACGCGTTGAACCCGCGCGCCACGGCTTCCGCGCTCGACGGCCTGCGTGGCGCCGCCAGTGCGGTGAGTGAAATCCTTTGATGACCTGTGCAAGTTCGCTGGGTCAATGCTCACCGGCATCCCCGTGTGACGCCGAAGAAATGTCAACCGCCTGAAACATTTGGCCGTTTTCCACGTAACACGCCGTTCCTACCTTCGGAACCGTCGGAAGGGAGGTACGCGTGACGCTGGCTGCGCAAACGATGCGGACCCTGGTCGTCGCCGGGCACGGCATGGTGGGGCATCGGCTCGTGGAGGTGTTGCGGGCCACGGACACCGAGGGCTCCTGGCGGGTGGTCGTGCTCGCCGAAGAGCCGCGCCCGGCGTACGACCGGGTCGCACTGACATCGTATGTAGACGGATGGGACGCGCGTGCGCTCAGCCTGTCCGGCTCGGACTACGCCGGCGATGAACGGGTGGGCCTGCGGCTGGGCGACCCGGTCCGGCGGATCGACCGGGCGGCCCGGACGGTGACCACGGCGGGCGGCTTCAGGCAGGCCCACGATGCGCTCGTGCTCGCCACCGGCTCCCGCCCGTTCGTGCCCCCGGTGCCCGGGCACGACCTGCCCGGCTGCTTCGTCTACCGCACCATCGAAGACCTGGACGCGATCCGGGCCGCCGTGGAGCGCGCGATGACGACCAGGCGCGGGCGGGCCGCTGCCATGGTCGTCGGCGGCGGGCTCCTCGGCCTGGAGGCCGCCAAGGCCCTGCGCGACCTGGGACTTTCCCCGCATGTGGTGGAGATGGCGCCGCGATTGATGCCGATCCAGGTGGACGAGGGCGGCGGAAGCCTGCTGCGCAAGCTGGTCACCGAGCTGGACCTGACCGTCCACACCGGAACCTCCGCCGAGCGGATCGAGGCGGACGGCGACCGCCTGTCGACGAAGCTGACCAACGGCACCGAACTGGACCTCGACCTGGTCGTGTTCTCGGCCGGGGTGCGGCCGCGCGACGAACTCGCGCGCGACGCGGGCTTGGCTGTCGGCGAGCGCGGCGGAATCCTGGTCGACCTTTCGTGCCGTACCAGCGACCCGGACATCTTCGCCGTCGGCGAATGTGCTGCGGTCGAAGGCCGGTGTTACGGCCTCGTCGCGCCGGGCTACACGATGGCTGAGATCGTCTCGGCACAACTGCTGGGTGCCGAAGGCGTGTTCCCCGGCGCGGACATGTCGGCGAAGTTGAAGCTCATGGGCGTCGACGTGGCGAGCTTCGGTGACGCGCACGCGACCACCGAAGGCGCGCTGGAGGTCGTGCTCGCCGACGCGGTTTCCGGCTACTACAAGAAACTCGTGGTCTCCAGCAGGGACAAGACCCTGCTGGGCGGCATCCTGGTCGGCGACGCCGGCTCGTACAACCTGCTCCGGCCGCTGGTCGGCAGACGGCTTCCGGCCGACCCGGCCACGATGCTCGCGCCGGAGGGGAACGGCAACGGCGGCGTCGGTATCCAGGCGCTGCCGGACGAGGCGCAGATCTGCTCGTGCAATGCGGTGAGCAAGGGCGCGATCTGCGGCGCGATCGTCACGCAGGGCTGTGACAGCGTCGCGGCGATCAAGACCTGCACGAAGGCGGGCACCACGTGCGGCTCCTGCGTGCCGATGCTGTCCAAGATGCTGGACCTGTGCGGGGTCGAGCGGTCCAAGGCCGTGTGCGAGCACTTCGCGCACTCGCGCCAGGAACTGTTCGAGATCGTCAAGGCCACCCGGATCACCACGTTCGGCGAGCTGATCGCCAAGCACGGCACGGGTTCCGGCTGTGCGATCTGTAAACCCGCGGCTGCTTCGATCCTCGCCACCATCGACACCACCGAGCGCAACGGCGGTCACATCCTCGACGGCGAGCAGGCCACCCTCCAGGACACCAACGACCATTTTTTGGCCAACATGCAGAAGAACGGCACCTATTCGGTGGTGCCACGCCTGCCCGGCGGCGAGATCACGCCCGACAAGCTGATCGTGCTCGGCGCCGTCGCCCGGGAGTTCGGGCTCTACACCAAGATCACCGGCGGGCAGCGCATCGACCTGTTCGGCGCGACCGTCGACCAGCTACCCAATATCTGGAAGCGGCTGGTGGACGCGGGGTTCGAGTCGGGGCACGCGTACGGCAAGGCGCTGCGCACGGTGAAGTCGTGCGTCGGCTCGACCTGGTGCCGCTACGGCGTCCAGGACAGTGTCGGCATGGCGATCGAACTGGAGTTGCGCTACCGCGGCCTGCGCTCGCCGCACAAGATCAAGGGTGGCGTTTCGGGCTGCGCCCGGGAGTGCGCCGAGGCGCGGGCCAAGGACTTCGGCGTGATCGCCACGGAGCGGGGGTGGAACCTGTACGTGGGCGGTAACGGCGGGACCCTGCCCCGTCACGCACGGCTTCTGGTGTCCGATGTGGACTCCGGGTCGCTGATCCGGTACCTCGACCGGTTCCTGATGTTCTACGTACGCACCGCGGATCGGCTGCAGCGGACCGCGTCGTGGATCGAAGACATGGATGGCGGTCTGGATCACTTACGCGAGGTCATCGTCGACGACAAGCTCGGGATCTGTGACGAGCTGGACGCGGCCATGGCCAAGCATGTGGAGAACTACGTGGACGAATGGCGCGGCGTGCTGGAGGACCCGGAGAAGCTCGCCCGCTTCACATCGTTCGTGAACGCGCCGGGAACGCCCGACCCGACCATCTCGTTCCGGGTGGAACGGGAGCAGAAGGTACCCGTTTTGCTCGGCATGCCGGAGGTGGAGTCGCGGTGACCGTGATGCGTGCCGAGATGGTGCCCGTGTGCGAGGTGGACCGGCTGGCCCCGGGGCGCGGGGTTGCCGCGCTGCTGCCCGACGGCCGGCAGGTGGCGATCTTCCGTACCGGGCGCGACGAGTTCTACGGACTGTCCAACATGGACCCGTTCGGCCGGGCAGCGGTGCTGTCGCGCGGGTTGACCGGCGATGCCCAGGGCGTGCCGTTCGTAGCGTCGCCGCTGCTCAAGCAACGGTTCGATCTGCGCACCGGCGTGTGCCTCGACGACGAGACGGTGAGAGTGCGCGCCTACCGGGTGCACGTCGTCGATGGGGTGGTGCACGTCCGGCCATGAACATCGTTTCGCCGCCCGGCATCCCGCCTCTGGCCGGCTTCGCGGTGGGGATCACCGCGGCAAGGCGCGCCAACGAGCTCGGCGCGCTTTTCGTACGCAAGGGCGCAACCGTTCGGTACGGTCCGGCGATCCGGATCGTACCGCTGGCCGACGACACCGAACTGCGCTCCGCGACCGTCGCATTGCTCGAGCATCCGCCGGACCTGGTGGTGGCCACCACGGGCATCGGGTTCCGTGGCTGGATCGAGGCGGCCGAGGGCTGGGGGCTCGGCGAAGAGTTGCTCGTCCGGCTGGGCAAGGCGACACTGCTGGCGCGCGGGCCGAAGGCGCGGGGCGCGATCCGTGCCGCCGGCCTGTCCGAGGACTATTCACCGAAGTCGGAGAGCAACGCGGAACTGCTGCAGCACCTGCTCGACTCCGGAGTGGACGGTCGGCGGATCGCCGTGCAGCTGCATGGGGAACCCTTGCCGTACTTCGTTGATTCGCTGGCCGAGGCCGGCGCTGAGGTGATCGAGGTGCCGGTCTACCGCTGGGTGGGCCCCGCCGACCCCGGCCCGCTCGACCGGCTGATCGACGCCGTGCTGGGCGGGGCCGTCGATGCGATGCCGTTCACCAGCGCACCCGCCGCGGCGAGCACCCTGGCACTGGCCCGGCGGACCGGGCGTCAGGCCGCGCTCGTCGACGCCTTCACTTATCGGGTGCTCGTGGCCTGCGTCGGGCCGATCGCGGCGGCACCGCTGGCCGCGCTCGGTATCCCGGTCGTGCAGCCCACGCGGGCCCGGATCGGCGCGCTGGCCCGCGAAGTGGCCGAGGCTCTCCAGGCCCGGTCGCCGCGGTTGCGCGTTGCCGGACGCGGCATCGAGCTGCGTGGCCAGGCGGCCATTGTGGACGGTCAGTTGCGGGAGGTGGCGCCCGCGCCGATGGCCGTGTTACGGGCGCTGGCGGCCGAACCCGGCCATGTCGTCTCGCGCCGTGAGCTGACCGCGGTGCTCCCGGGCGGCGGCGAGGAACACGCGGTCGAGACCGCCGTCGGCCGTCTGCGCGCGTCCCTCGGCGAAGCCACGCTGGTGCAGACCGTGGTCAAACGCGGTTACCGCCTGGCTGTGGAAAGAGACACGCCGTGATCGTGCTGGTGGCGCATGGAACCCGGGCTCTGGAGGGTGCGCTGGTCGTCGAGGCACTGGCCAAGCGGGTGTGGGAAGAGGCGGATGTGCCCGTCCTGCTCGCCTATGCCGATGTTCGCCGGCCCGGCCTGACGCCGGTGCTGGACTCGGTACGCGGGCATCGGACCGTCGTGATCCCCGCGTTCCTGGCCTCCGGTTACCACGTGCGCACCGACATCCCCGCCCAGATCGCGGCAAGTGGGCATCCCGACGTCGTGCTCGCCGAGGCGTTCGGCCCCGCTCCGGAACTGCTCGACGTGCTGCGGGACCGGCTCGACCGGGCGGGCTACCGGAACGGCGACGCGGTCGTGCTCGCCGCAGCCGGGTCGAGCGATCCATTCGCACTCGCCGAAGTCCGGCTGGTGGCCGAGGCACTGTCCTGCCGGCTGGGCACCTATGTCCGCGTCGGCTATACGGCCACGGCGCAACCGTCTGTCGCCGACGCGGTGTCGCTCGCCCGCGGCCAGGGGCGCCGGGTCGCGGTGGCCGCCTGGCTGCTCGCGCCCGGCCTCTTCCACCGCAGGGCGGCCGAGTCGGGCGCCGACGTGGTTGCCGAGCCGCTCGGCTCCCATCCCGGCGTCGTCGACCTCATATTGCTTCGCTACCGCCAGGCGCTGCGCCGTTCGGTTGCCGTATAGGCACCGGTCCAGGCGGCGCGCAGTTCGGGGAAGTCACGGACGGTGGGCGCAGTGTCCGGAACGCCGCAACTGCTTTCCGATCACCGTGCGATGGGCGAAGATGTCTGCGTGTTCATCCTGGCAAACCTTCCCGCTGTCTACTACTTCTGCAAGGCACGCCTGAACGAGGAATTCCCAATTGAGGACGGTGTGGACGACCAGGGCTTGCGCCTGCGCCTGGAGCACAGCGTGCACGCGCTGCGCACGCTGGTTTACGGGAACGAGGCATGGCATCAGGCGGACGCCGACGTCCGGAAGATCGCCGCCCGCTACGCCACTCACCCCGAGTACCCGGCGCTCGGCCTCGACGCCTGATCGGCCGCGGTTGAAGGTCAACCGGTCCAGGCGACGCGCAGTTCGGGGACGCCACGGACGGCGGCGACGCGCTCGGCCTCGGCTTCGACCTCCCGCTTCACGGCGGGTCGCAATGTCCAAAATGGATGAACGGTGAAGTCGAGGCGCTTGCGTCCGGCCGCCTTGGTGCGCCACGTCCCGGCGACCTCCCCGTGCACCAGCAGCGCGCCGGGGTTACCGATGATCTTCCAGATTTCCTTCTGCCGAGCCTTGTCCGGCACCAGCAGCCCGCGGTCGCGGGCCTGCAGGAACGGATCCCACGGCGGCAGTAACCGCACGACGCCGGGCTCCGGCGGGTTCTCCAGGGCCGGCACATCTCCCGTTGGGAGAAAGGCCTTGCGGCCGTCCACCCGCACCTCGGTGAGGCCGTCCGGCCATATGCGCTTGGCCATCGTCGCCGTGGTGCCCACGAAACCGGCCGCTTCCGTGGGCGTGGCCGGTCCGTGGAGGCGCAGGTAGGCCACGACCACGGCGGTTGCCGCGGCCGGGTCCGGTTCGGTTCGCATCGGCGGGCTGCCTTCGAGCGGCGCGAGCGTGGCCGGTGAGGCGCCCGCCTCCAGCCGGGTGCCGCCGTGGACCGCGGCAAGGCGCATCACCTGCTCCGAAACGTGCGTCGCCTGGCAACCCCGGCACCATGCGGACAACCCGGACGGGATGATCTTGGTGATGGCGGTGCTGACCGCACCCTTCGTCATCGGCTCGTGCACGACCTCGCGGATCGCGCGGGCGGTGGCGAACAAGCCGTCGAGCGCGCCTACCCCGGCCGCCTCCACCATCCGCCGTTGGAAGAGCATCCGGTTCATCGCGTCGGTCTCGTCCAGCGGGACGAGCGCCGACGTCACCGCGGGCAACTCGTCCCGCCGGTGGAAGTGCGGCGCGCCGCGGTGCGTCCACGCGAGCACGAACCGGGGATCGTCCACCATGGACTCTTCGGTGACCTCATCGGCCACGCGGGCGGCGAGTGAGAGCGCCGCCGTGTCCCGTTGGGTGTTCTGCAGGCCGAGGTCGAACACCGCGAGCGTGTTCGGGTCCGTCTCGTCCCGGTGCAGCCCGTGGGCCGCGATCCGATGGGCGAGCACCTGTTCGCGATCGACTTCCAGCAAGATCGTCCCTTACAGCTTGTAGTCGAAGGTGTAGTTCATGGTCCTGCTGGAGCCCCACACGGTGCCAGTTCCCCTGATACCGGCCAGATCGCCGGTGCCGGAGCCGGGTACCACGATGAACGTTCCCTGCACCCCTTCGGCCCCATAACCAACCTCGTGCCGGAGGACGAAACTGCCCTTGCGGCCCTCGACGGTGCCCTCGATGCGCTCGAATCCGGGCGCCTTCTGGTCGGTGTGGCCCTCACCGGGGTAGTACATCAGGTAATCGCAGGTGGAGCTGCCTTCGATCACGCCGGTGTAGCCAAAGGTCACATGCGCGTGGGCGAACCGCGGAGCGTTCTCCCCGCCGCTGACGATGTTCTCGGTCCAGCCCTGGACGGTGAAGGTGTCGGTCATGGCGCAAAGTCTGCCGCCCATACCTGTCATCTTGTGTCAGGCTTTTGGTGGAGGCTGAGATTTATGCGGGCGAGCAGGTTGCTCTCGGTGTTGCTGCTGTTGCAGAACCGCGGGCGGATGACGGCGGAGGAACTCGCGGAGGAGCTGGAGGTCTCGGTGCGCACGGTGTACCGGGACATCGACGCGTTGTCGGCGTCCGGCGTTCCCGTCTATGCCGACCGGGGGCGAACGGGCGGGTATCGCCTGGTCGACGGCTATCGCACCAGGTTGACCGGCCTCAGCGAGGAGGAGGCGCAAGCGCTTGCGCTGGCCGGCGTGCCGGCCGCGGCGGCCGAACTGGGCCTGGGCACGGTGCTGGCGGCGGCGCAGTTGAAGGTCGTCGCGGCCTTGCCCGCGGACCTGCGGGCTCGCGCAGGCACCGTGGCCGAGCGTTTCCTGCTGGACGTCCCTGGCTGGTTCCGTGGCGTGGAAAGCCCATCGCGGCTGGCCGAAATCGCCGGTGCCGTCTGGGAGAGCCGGCGGGTGACGATGCGCTACCGCCGCTGGGACGACAGCGAGGTGACCCGGACGCTCGACCCGTTGGGCCTGATCCTCAAGGCCGGGAACTGGTATCTCGCCGGCCGCCGCGACGGCACCGACCGGACGTACCGGGTCTCGCGCATTATCGAGTTGCAAGACTCCGGCGAGTCGTTCTCCCGGCCCACGGACTTCGATCTCGCGGCCTACTGGCGGGGATGGTCGGAGCAGTACGAGCGGAGACTCTATCCCCGGGTCGCCGTCGTGCGCCTTTCTTCGCTGGGGCGCGATCTCGTGCCGTTCCACATGGGTGCCGTCGGCGCTCGCGCGCTGCGGGAAACCGGCGGGGAACCGGACGACGACGGGTGGTCCATTGTGGAGCTGCCGGTCGAGCCGCGCGGTCCGGCGCTGGGGCAGCTGCTGCGTTTCGGCCCGGAACTGCAGGTGCTGGCTCCCGCCGACCTGCGCGCCGAGGTGGCCGAAGCCGTCGCGAGGATGGGCTCCCACTACGCCTGATCCGCGCGAGTCCCCCGTTCCCGTCGTGTGTGTCCCCGTTTCCGTCAGGGCGGTTCCACGGCGAGTGTGGGATTCGTGCGACGCGAACGAGGGACTCGCGCTACGGGAGTGGGGGACTCGCGTGTCGGGTGGGCCGGTGTCAGCCCTGCCAACGGTGGGTGCGCAGGTTGACCCGCTGACCGTCGGCGAGCACACCTTCGGCGCGCAGCAGCTCGAGCTGCCGGTGTGCGAGGTGGGGCGCGGGGGTGCCATTGGCCCGCAGGACGCGGTGCCAGGGCAGGTCGGCGCCGTCCTCGGCGAGAATCCGCCCGACGAGCCTCGGCGACGGCGCGCCCGCGATCGCGGCGATATCGCCGTAGGTGGCGACCTTGCCGGGCGGTACCGTCGCGATGACCTCCCGCACCCGCTCGTGCAACTCCTCGTCCACGGCTACACCCTACTGACCTCCTCCGGCACTTTCGGCCCGAGCAACCGGCGTGCCCTGCGCGAGACGATCAGCGCGCCGTGATTCCATCTCTGGCGTGAGTGGCGCGGGAAGGCAAGCACGGCTGGTCCGCCGGCCCGCCGAACCCGTACGCCCCCAGCACTGGGACGCCGGCGCGGCCGACGTGATCGAGCGCCCGAGCGGGTTCGTGCGGGTGCTGGGCGGGCCGGGCACCGGCAAGTCCACTCTGATCGCCACGGCCGCGGCCAGCCGCATCGACTCCGGCGCCGATCCGGAACGGCTGCTCGTGCTCACCGCGTCCCGCCGCGCCGCCGATGCGTTACGCGCCGACATCACCCGGCGGGTCGTTTCAGGCGCGCGCACCATCCGCGAACCCATCGTGCGCACCGTGCACTCGTACGCCTTCGCCTTACTCCGGCTGCAGGCCACCGCCCTGGAACTGCCGCCGCCCCGGTTGCTGTCCGGGCCCGAGCAGGACGTCGTGGTGCGAGAACTACTGGCCGGCGACCTGGAGACCGGCGCCGAGTACTGGCCGGAACGGCTGCGTCCCGCGCTGGCCGTCCCCGGGTTCGCCGAGGAGCTCCGGGACCTGCTGCTGCGCGCCGCCGAACGCGGGCTCGGCCCGGAAGACCTGATCAAGCTCGGAACCAGCCTCGACCGCCCGGAATGGGCGGCGGCAGGGCGGTTTTGGCGGCAGTACGAGGAGGTCACCGTACTGCAGGGCGCGGGCGGGTCGCCCGCGCTCGACGCCGCGGAGCTGGTGGCCGGCGCGCTGGTGGAGATGGAGGGCGATCCCGAGCTGCTCACCCGCGAACAGGCCCGGATCCGGCACGTGTTCGTCGACGATGCCCAGCACCTCGACCACCTGCAGTTCCGCCTGCTGCGGCTGCTGGGCTCGGCGGCCGATGACTTCGTGCTGGCCGGCGACCCCGACCAGGCCGTGTTCTCCTTCCGTGGCGCGGATCCCGCGTTGCTCACCGACGCGGACTCCGGCGATGCGCGCACCATCACGCTGACCAGGACGCACCGGCTGAGTCCCGCCGTGCACGGCGCGGTGACCAGGATCGCCGGCACGCTCCCGGGTGCGAACCGGCACCGCGCCTTCACCGCGGGGGAGGACCGGGACGAGGGCGCGGTCCGGGTCCGGCTCATGCCGACCCCGGCGGCCGAGGCGAGCTGGGTGGCCGACCAGCTGCGCCGCGCGCATCTGACGGCCGGTGTGCCGTGGTCGGAGATGGCGGTGCTGGTCCGCTCGCCCGGCCAGTCCTTCCCGGTACTGCACCGGGCCCTGCGCGCGGCGGGCGTGCCGATCGCTTCGGCGACCGAGGAGCTGCCGCTCGCCCGTCAGCCCGCGATTCGTCCGGTGCTCGCCGTCCTGCGCGTCGCGGCGAACCCGGACGTGCTGGACGTGGACCTCGCCGAAATGCTGCTGTCCTCCCCGCTGGGCGGCGCCGACCCGCTCGCGCTGCGGCGGATGCGCCGTGGCCTGCGCCGGCTGGAGGTGGCCGGCGGCGGGCATCGTTCCAGCGACGAGCTGTTGCTGGAAGTGTTGCGGGACAACGACAAACTGGCCGGGCTGGCCGATTCGGAGGCCACGCCGGTCCGGCGCGTCGGCGGCCTGATCGCCACCGCCCGGGCCGCGGTCGAGCGCGGTGCCGGGGTCGAGCAGGTGCTGTGGGAGGTGTGGCGGGAAAGCGGGCTGCAGAAGCGCCTGGTGCGGACGGCCGCGGGTGGCGGGACGCTGGGCGCGCAGGCGGATCGGGACCTGGACGCGATCGTGGCACTGTTCCACGCCGCCGGTCGATATGTCGACAGATTGCCCAAGGCGAGTGTGGCCTCGTTCGCCGACTACCTGTCGTCGCAGAACATCGCGGGGGACAGCCTGGCGCCGGTCGCCGCCCGCGGCGACGGGGTATCGCTGCTGACCGCGCACGCCGCTGCCGGCCGTGAATGGACGGTCGTCGCGGTCGCCGGGGTTCAGGAGGGTAGCTGGCCGGACCTGAGGCTGCGCGGTTCCTTGCTCGGCGTGGAAAAGCTGGTCGACCAATTGTCCGGAGTGGACAGTGACCGGGTGTCCGCCACGGCGCCGATCCTGGCCGAGGAACGCCGGCTGTTCTATGTGGCGGCCAGCCGTGCACGGCGGACCCTGCTGGTCAGCGCGGTCGCCGGGGAGGACGAGCAGCCGTCCCGGTTCATCGACGACCTCGAGGAGAACACGGCAGAGGAGTCCGGTGTGGACTCCCGGATGAAGCCACCGGGGCGCTCGCTGGTCCTGGCCGAGCTGGTCGGTGAGTTGCGGCGGGCCGTCTGCGACGAGCGCACCGAGCCCGAACGCCGGCAGCGCGCGGCCCGGCAGCTCGCGCGACTGGCGGCGGCCGGCGTGCCCGGCGCGCACCCTCGCTCGTGGTATGGCCTGTCCGACGTGTCGACCGACGATCCGCTGTACCGCTCGGGTGACGTCGTCCGCGTCTCACCATCCACAGTGGACGTCTTGACCCGGTGTCCGTTGCGCTGGCTGATCGAGCGGCACGGCGGCAGCGACCCGGCGCAGCTGGCCGCGGTGACCGGCACCCTCGTGCACGGACTCGCGCAGGCCGCGGCGAACGGGCTCGACGACGATGGCCTGCGCAGGGCGCTCGACGAAGCCTGGGCCAGGGTCGACGCCGGGGCGCCGTGGTTCTCTCGGCGGGAACGCGCCCGCGTCGAGCAGATGGTGCGCAACTTCCTGGCCTGGCTGGAAATCAGCCGCAGCGAGCTGGCGCAGCTCGGGGTGGAGCAGGACGTCGAGGTCGAGCTGCCGATCGGGGAAGACGGCCTGGTGGTGCGGCTGCGCGGCCGGGTCGACCGGCTGGAGACCGACCGCGAGGGCCGGATGGTGGTCGTCGACCTCAAGACCGGCAAGAGCCCGGTTACCGCGGCCGAAGCGGAACTGCACCCGCAGCTGGCCACCTACCAGCTTTCCGTGCTGCTGGGCGCGTTCGGCGAGAACCAGAGCCCGGGCGGGGCGAAGCTGGTCTATCTGGCCAAGTCGCATGCCAAGAACGGGGCCACCCAGCGCGACCAGCCGCCGCTGGACGACGAGAGCGGCCGGCGCTGGCTGGACCTCGTGCGCGACGTCGCCGTGTCGTCGTCCGGGCCGGTGTACCAGGCCAACGAGAACACCGACTGCGAGCGCTGCCCCGGGCGCGGTTCGTGCCCGATCCGCCCCGAGGGCAGGCAGGTGACCGAGTGACCGGCGCCGAACCGGTCTCGCCCGCGGAGGTAGCCGAAGCGCTGGGGCTGCACCCGCCCACGCCGGAGCAGGCCGCGGTGATCGCGGCGCCGGTCGAGCCCGCGCTCGTCGTGGCGGGCGCCGGAGCCGGGAAGACCGAGACGATGGCGGCCAGGGTGGTCTGGCTGGTGGCCAACGGCATCGTCACCCCGGAACGTGTGCTCGGGCTCACCTTCACCCGCAAGGCCGCGCGGCAGCTCGCCGAACGGGTGCGGGCCCGGCTGCGGCGGCTGGCCGGCTCGGGCCTGCTCGACCGGATCGACCCGGGTGGGCGGCGCCGGGCCGAAATCCTCGCGGGCGAGCCCACCGTGCTGACCTACCACGCCTACGCCGGCCGCCTGCTCGCCGAGCACGGACTGAGGCTGCCCGTGCAGCCGGGCGTGCGATTGCTCTCGGAGACGGCATCGTGGCGGCTGGCGCACCGCGTAGTGTCCACTTGGGACAGTGATCTGGAGACCGACCGGGTGCCCGCCTCGGTCACCGGCCAGCTGCTCGCGCTCGCCGGCGAGTTGGGGGAGCACCTGGTCGGTGCGGCCGAACTGGCCGAGTACAGCAACCGGCTGTGCGAGTTGATCGAGCATGCTCCGCGCGCCAAGGGCCAGCGCGCCGCGTTGCCGAAGGCACTCGCGGAAGTGCTGGAGACACAACGGTTCCGGCTCGCGCTGCTGCCCCTGATCGACGGTTACCAGCAGCGTAAGCGGGCAGAGGGGGCACTCGACTTCGCCGACCAGATGTCGCTGGCCGCGCGGCTGGCCGCCGGGCATCCCGAGGTCGTCGCGGGGGAGCGGGAGCGCTACGGCGCGGTGCTGCTGGATGAGTACCAGGACACCGGCCACGCCCAGCGGGTGCTGCTGCGTTCGCTCTTCGGCGGCACCGAGCAACCTCCGCTGCCGGTGACCGCGGTCGGCGACCCGGCGCAGGCGATCTACGGCTGGCGCGGGGCCAGTGCGGCGAACCTGCCCCGGTTCACCACCGACTTTCCCCGCCGGGAAAAGGGGGTCCGGGGGCAGCCCCCAGTAGCGGATGTGGGGTCGGAGCTTCCACCGGAGGCCGAGCGGCTCGCCCCGGCCCGGGAGTTCGGGCTGCTGACCAGCTTCCGGAACCCGCCCGAGGTGCTCGCCCTCGCCAACGGGATCGCCGAGCCGCTGCGGGCGCGTGGCCTGGGTGTCGAGCGGCTGCGGGCCCGCGACGGCGCCGGCCCGGCGGACATCCAATGCGCCCTGCTGCCGGACGTCCGCGCGGAGCGGGCGTGGATCGCCGACGCCATGGCCGGCCGCTGGTTCACCTTCCTCGAGGCGACCGGTTCGCCGCCCACCGCGGCCGTGCTGGTCCGCCGGCGGGCGGACATGGCGCCGATCGCGGCCGAACTGCGGGCGCGTGGCCTGCCGGTGGAGGTCGTCGGCCTCGGCGGCCTGCTCGACGAACCCGAGGTGGCCGATCTGGTGGCCACGCTGCGGGTGCTGGCCGACCCGTTGGCCGGCACCGCAGCCGCCCGGCTGCTCACCGGCGCGCGCTGGCGGCTCGCGGCCGCGGACCTGGCCGAACTGTGGCAGCGGGCGAACGAAATCGCCGCCCCGCCCCCGACCGAAGAGTCGGACCTGGACGATCTGTTCACCGAGCATGCCGAGCAGACCGGGTTGATCGACGCCCTGGATGATCCCGGTGACTCGGAGCGGTACTCGGCGGAAGGCTACCGGCGGATCCGGGCGCTGGCCGGGGAGCTTTCCCGGCTGCGGCTCCGCCTGGATCAGTCCCTGCCGGAACTCGTCGCCGACATCGAGCGGACCATGCTGCTCGACGTCGAGTCCCTGGCCAGGCCGGGTGGCGCCGGCCGGGCGCACCTCGACGCTTTTGCCGACGTCGTAACCGAATTCGCCGAGACCGCGCCCGACGCGACGCTCATGTCCTTTGTGGACTACCTGGCGACGGCGGTCCACGCGGAGGACGGCCTGACCCCCGGCGAGGTCGAGGTGCTGCCGGACCGGGTGCAGGTGCTCACCGTGCATTCGGCGAAGGGCCTGGAATGGCAGGTCGTGGCCGTGCCACATCTGGTGCGGGAGGTGTTCCCGGCGAAGCGGCGGTCTTCGTCGTGGTTGCGCACGGCCACATCGCTGCCGGCCGCGTTGCGCGGTGACGCCCAGGACCTGCCGCAGCTCCGGGTCGCACCGGGTATGGACCGCAAGGAAATCCTCGAAGCGCTCGCGGAACACGAGGAAAGCTTCGCCGAGCGGGAGGCCGAGGAGGAACGCCGGCTCTGCTATGTCGCGTTGACCCGCTCGGAGCACGCCATGCTCGTGTCGGGGCACTGGTGGAACGAGTCGAGCGGCAAACCGAAGGGGCCCTCGGCCTTCCTCACCGAGCTCGCGGAGCTGGTCGAACCGGTGGCGTGGGCCGAGGAACCGGCCGAGGATCAGGAGAACCCGCTGGTCGCCGAGGGTCGGACGGCGAGCTGGCCCGCCGACCCGCTCGGGGAGCGGCGGCAGGCCGTGGCGGCGGGCGCGGAGCTGGTCCTGGCCGCGCTCGACGGCCCGGCCGTCGAGGAGACCGACGATCCCGACGGATGGATCGCGGACACCGACGTGCTGCTGGCCGAGCGGGCCGCGGCCGGGGCGAGGAGGGAACCGATCACTCTGCCCGGCCGGCTCTCGGTGAGCCAGCTGGTCGAGCTGGCCGCCGACCCGGCCGGTCTCGCCCGCCGGTTGCGTCGCCCCCTGCCGGTGCCGCCCAACGCCTTCGCCCGCCGTGGCACGGCATTCCACGGCTGGCTCGAGCATCGGTTCGCCGGGGAGCGCCTGCTGGAGATCGACGAACTGCCCGGCGCCGCCGACCCGGACGCGCCCGGCGACGAGGCGTTGGACGAACTGCGCGCCGCGTTCGAGGCGAGCAGTTGGGCGGACCGGACACCGCACGAGGTCGAAGTGCCGTTCTCCACGGAAATCGACGGTGTGACCGTGCGTGGCCGGATGGACGCGGTGTTCGCCGATCCGGACGGCGGCTGGACGGTCGTGGACTGGAAGACCGGCTCCGTGCCCGAACCCGCCCGGCTCCGTCCGCTGGCGGTGCAGCTCGCCGCCTACCGCCTGGCGTGGGCGTCCCTGTCCGGCACGCCGCTGGAGAAGGTGCGCGCCGCCTTCCACTACGTCCGGCACGACCACACGCTGCGCCCGGTCGACCTCCTCGACCCCGACGGCCTTCGCGCCCTGCTCCGCTCGGTACCCGAAGAGCCCGCTGAAGAGTCCGTCGAAGAGCCCGGTGAAGTGGAGCAAGGTGGATTTGCTACGGATTAACCGTCGACCCCGCGTGTGACCTGGCGTCATGCCTCAACGCGATGTCGGCGTCGGATGCGTAACGTTTCGTGCGCTGCGGGTAGCTATGTGGCGCTCCACTACGGTGAGACGCGTGACTGGGGACTCGGTGCTGGTGCTTGGGGCGACGGGGAAGACGGGGCGGCTCGTCGCGAGCCTGCTGCGGCAGCGGGGTGACCGGGTGCGGGCGGTGTCCCGGTCGAGCGCGACCCGCTTCGACTGGGATGACGAGCGGACCTGGGCACCGGCGCTGGCGGGCATCGGGAGTGTCTACCTCGCCACGCCCACGGTGCCGGACCTGGCCGTGGACGCGGTGCGCGCGTTCGTGCCCCGGGCAGTCCGATCCGGCGTACGGCGGCTGGTGCTGCTGTCCGGACGCAGCGCCCGTGCCGGCAGCAAACGGATGCTCGCGCTCGAGGAACCGGTGCGTTCGTCCGGGGTGGCCTGGACCATCCTGCGGCCGAGCGTGTTCAACCAGAACTTCGCCGAGGGTCGCCTCCGGGACGCGGTGCGTGCCGGCACGTTACGCCAGATCGCGACCGGTCACGCGCCGATCGACTTCATCGACGTGGCAGACATCGCCGAGGTGGCGGTGGCGGCACTGACGGCGGATGGCCATGGTGGTCAGACCTACGAGCTGTCCGGGCCACGAGCCCTGTCCTATGCGGACGCGATGGCCGTGATCGCCGATGAGACCGGTCGCGCGATCGAGGTCGTGGAGGTCGACCCCGCCGAGTGGGCGGCCGGTGCGCTCGCGGCCGGCACATCGCAGGACGCCGTAGCGTGGTCTCTGGAGGCCGCCACCGGTGTCCGGGATTGCTTCTACGCCACGCCGTTCGATGATGTGCGCCGGGTGCTGGGGCGTGCGCCGCGGGCGTTCGAGGACTTCGTGCGGGAGGCCGCCGACATCTGGAGATGATGCCGGCGGTCGTTGGCGCCACGGCGGAACGCCTCCCATTCGGCCGGGTCTCCGCGATCCGTTGAGTGGTCGCTGCCGGGTCCAGCGCAAGACCGTCCTCGCTTTCTCCAGAACGGGGACGCTTGGGCTTGAGCCGGTGTGCCTGGCGGAGAGCGGGGCGGCCCTTCTACGATCCACAGGTGCGTGATCCCGATCGGACACTCATGGGCATGATCAGGATGCCCGAGCCGTCGACCACCCCGCTGCGGTCGATCGTGCGACGGGTCATCGGCGCCCTGGTGGCGCTGGTGGCCACCGCGCTGATCGTCTACGTCGATCGAGACGGCTACCTTGATGTCAACCGTGGTACTCCGCTTTCCCTGCTGGACAGCTTCTACTACGCGACGGTTTCGCTCACGACGACCGGCTACGGCGACATCGTGCCGGTCAGCGCCTCCGCCCGCCTGGTCAACGTCTCGGTGATCACCGTGTTGCGGGTGCTGTTTCTCATCGTCCTGGTCAGTACCACACTGGAGGTGCTGACCGAGCGTTCGCGGCAGGCTTTCCGGGCCCAGAAATGGAGGAGGCGAGTGCGAGAGCACGTGGTGGTGGTCGGGTTCGGCACGAAGGGCCGGTCCGCCGTCAATACTCTCCTCGGTGACGAGAGCGTCGAGCGGAACCGGGTTGTCGTGGTGGACACCGACCCGCAGGCGCTCGACTCGGCCGCCGCGCTCGGTCTGGTCACCGTGCACGGCTCGGCCACCCGGTCCGATGTGCTGCGGGTCGCCGGGGTGCAGCGGGCCCGGGCAGTGGTGGTCGCCACCAACCGGGACGACTCCGCGGTGCTGGCCACCCTCACGGCCCGGGAACTCGCGCCCAAGGCGCACATCGTGGCCGCGGTGCGCGAGGCGGAGAACGTGCACCTGCTCAAGCAGTCCGGCGCGGACCAGGTCGTCGTGTCCAGCGAGACCGCCGGCCGCCTACTCGGCATGGCGACGGCTTCACCGACCGTGGTCGACGTGGTCGAGGACCTCTTGACTCCCGAGTCCGGGCTCGCCATCACCGAGCGGCCGGTGGAACGTGCCGAGGAGGGCGGCTCGCCGCGCCACCTGGCCGACATCGTGCTCGGGGTGGTTCGCGACGGCACCCTGCACCGGGTCGACTCGCCGCATGTCGACGCGCTCGAACCGGGAGACCGGCTGTTGTACGTGCGGAAGGTCACTCCGGTCGACAGTGGGGACTGACGCAGCCGGTCCGTGACGTCGGCGGGTGTGCATTGCCGGACGCATCTGGAACCATTGCGAACGTGTTGCGCTGGAAGACCCTCGTGTCGCGCTGGAAGACCTTCGCTATCGCCGCGCTGGCCGGCGTCGCGATCGTGACCGGCGTGTGGTGGGCGGGGCCGGGCATCCTGGGGCTCACGGCCCCTGCGCCGGGCATCGTCGCCGACGCGACGGTGACCACCCCTGCGTCCTGCACCGGCACGAACGCGATGGAAACCGTGGAGTTCCAGCAGGGTGGCCAGAGCCGGACCGGAAACCTCGACGCCTGCGGCCACGACAAGGGCGACCGGGTGCAGGTCACCGTCCCGGTGGACTTCGGCACCGGCTCCGGCAAGGTGCACCTCGCCGACGTGATCCAGGGCCACACCGACCTCCGCCGCCCGGTCGGCCTTGCCCTGCTCGCGCTGTCCTGCCTTGGCGGCGGCACCTACGCCTTCCTGGTCCTTCGCGGCCCCCGGCGTGAGCCGGCCCTGGCTTGAGCAGCGCTGTCCCGAACTCGTCAGCCGACCGGCCCATGGTGAAGTAGCCGGCGGGGAGCAGCGTCCGCTTCCTTCAGCGGGTTGTGGCTCGGTGGCGGGAAAAGAAGCAAGGCGTATTTGCTTCGAAACGTCGTGCGCGCCGGACCAGCAGGACCGGGCAGGTCAGGAGACGTCCGAGGTGGCCGCGGCGAAGGTGTTGCACCGGGCGATCCGGTTGTACTGTGCGCCCACTCGCCACCACGACGCGTAGTGCGCGTTGGTGCCGTGGTCGTGGCTGCCGGAGGTGTTGTCGCCGCGCGTGTCCTGATCGCGCCACGCCTTCGCGTACATGTCACGGCTGATCGAACCGCCGCGATCGACCACCGCGCCCAGGAACATCCCGGAAAAGCACTGGGCCTGCAGCTCCTTGCGCCGCGACAGGTCGAGGCCGGTCGGGCTGACCTGACCGTAGGTGTAGATCTGCTGCCATACCGCGTCCATGATCCCGGCGACCTCCTGCACGTGATGGCCGTACTCGTGCGCGATCAACGCGAGGTACACGCCGGGATTGTTGCCGTACTGCTCGACCTGCAAGCCGCGATAGGGCACGTAGAGGTTGTTGTCGCAGTAATAGGCGGCCGTGGCCACGCCCACCGCGATGTTCCCGCACGCGGTCTGGAAGCTGCTCCCGGTCGGGAAATGCAGCGACGGCGGCACGAATGGCAGGTGGTAGTAGGTCAGGAACGGTCCCCACGCCTCGTTGAGGCAACGGGTGGCGGCGGTGAAGAACGCCTCGGCTCCGGCTTCCGAGCTTTCCCAGGACGGCAACACGCAGATGAAGTTCTGTAACCCGGCGTCTGGGTCCTGCAGGATGGGATGGTCGGCGAGCTTGAGGGTCTTCTGCCCGGACGACCCGCCGCTACCGGAACCCGGTGCCGCCTCGCTGGTGCCGGGCGCGGCCGTCGCCGATCCGACGGGCCCGCTCGCCGTGGCCTGCCCGGACGAGTCGTCCCCCGGCAACTTGCTCACCAGGATCGCCACCACCAGCCCCAGCAGCAGCACCGCCACCGCGCCCTGCACGAACAATGCCACCGGCAATGACGACTTGCCTTGCCGTCGGCGCGGGTGTCTTTGGCCGGGGCGCTGGGTACTCGGCGGGTACGTCATCGGCAGCCAGCATAGCCACGGAGATCACGACTTGGCTGCCGACCGGCGTGCCCGGGCTGGCCGGGCACAGGGGGTCTGCGAGAGTGGGCGGCAAGAGCGAGACCGGGAAGGCAGTGTCAGGCCCGAGAATCAAGGTGGTCGGCATGCGCGCCCCGAAGGTCCGTTATCGGGCGCCATGGTCGAGGATGGAACCTGGTCTTGGACTCCAGCGCCGCGTCGACACGATCGCGGTCGCGCGCAAACACGCGGAGGAACAGTGAGCGACAACGGCGGTTGGTCGGATCCGAGCCGTCAAGGAGACCAGCAGAAGCCTTCGCCGGGCTGGCAGGCACCGCCGCCTTCGTTTCCGCAGGCACCCGGGTACGGCTCTCCCCGCGGTTACGGAAAACCCGGCGTGATCCCGTTACGGCCATTGAGCGTGGGCGAGATCCTCGATGGCGCGATCAACACGATGCGCCGCCATCCCGGGCTGACCTTCGGCGTCTCCGCGATCGTCGCCGTCATCGAGGCCGCGCTGAGTCTCGGCGCCTCGATCTGGCTACTCAGCGAGATGGGACCGATCCCGCCGCAGCCCGGTCCGGCGGCGACGCCACAGGAGGCGTTGGACTACGCGTCCGCGGTCCTCGGCCAGACCGCGGCAACGCTGGGCGTGACCCTCGTGATCACCGTGCTGATCCGGACCTTCCTGACCGGGTTCATGACCGTCGTGGTGGGCAAGGCGGTGCTCGGAAAGCCGATCACGTTCGGCGAGGCGCTGGGCGAACTGGCGCCGCGGCTGCCGGCACTGCTCGGCGTGACCGTGCTCTACACGCTGATGGTCGCGGTCGGCTCCGTGTTCTTCCTGGTTCCCGGTATCTGGCTGTACGCGTTGTTCAGCCTCGCCAGCCCGGCACTGGTGCTGGAGCACGGCCGCGTGGGGCAGGCGCTGAACCGGTCCCGGTTGCTCGTCCAGGGCTCGTGGTGGCGCGTGTTCGGCGTCCTTCTGCTCACCGGTGTGTGCGCCACGGTCATCGCCTTCGTCATCCAGATTCCGTTCAACCTGTCGGCGGGTGTCGGGGGCGCGGACATGGCCGAACTGGGCAGCGCCTCCATCGGCGTGCAGCTGCTTTCCAGTGCGGGACAGGTGGTCGCGCAGACACTGGTCGCGCCGTTCGTCGCGGGTGCCACCGCGCTGCTCTACATCGACCAGCGGATGCGCAAGGAGGGCATGGACATTCAGCTGGCCCGCGCGGCGGGCGCGGTGTGATTCCCGGCTGGCTGGCGGATGTCCCGGTGGTCATCGACCGGGACGACGCGCGGCGTGCTGCCGAAACGGAGTTGTCCGGCTACGACTACCAGACGGCGCAGCCGAACGTGGTCGTGCGGGCGTTGACCTGGCTTGGCCGGCAACTGGACAGGTTGTTCACCGCGGCGTCGAGCGTCACCCCGGGCGGGGCGCTGGGACTGCTCGTGTTGCTGGCCGTCGTGGTGCTGGTCGTGGTGGTGATCCGGCTTCGCGTCGGCAAGTTCGCGCGGGCGGGCCGGGTTCCGCGTGCGGTGTTCGAGGGCCACGTCCGCCTGGCAGACGACTACCGGCGTGCCGCCGAGGAGGCCGCCGCGGCCGGCGACTTCGCCGGTGCGGTGCGGGAACGGTTCCGCGCGATCGTGCGCGAGCTCGAGGAAACCGGCGTGCTCGAGGAGATGTCGGGTCGCACCGCCGACGAGGCCGCCCGGGAGGCGGGGCGGCACCTGCCGCATTTCCGGGACGAGCTGCTCGGCGCCGCGCGGCTGTTCGACGCGGTGCACTACGGCGGGCAGCAGGCATCCATTGTGGACTATGAGCGGCTGGCGGCGCTGGATCGCGGAGTCCACGCACTCGGGTCAGGTCGCGGAAACCGCGGTGCCTCCCTTGCGGAGGAAACAACATGAGCGCTCCGCACACCAGCGAGGCCGGCGCAGGCCCGCTGTCCACCCCGACCTCGCCGGATGCCAAACGGGTCTGGCGGGCCGCGCGGGCGCCGATCTTCATCGCGGTCGTGATCCTGCTCGGCGCGAGCCTGGTGTTGCTCATCCGGGGCGACACGAGTCACGGCGACCTCGATCCCGGCTCGGCGGAGCCCGGCGGCTCGCGGGCGCTGGCGAACTTGCTTACCCAGCAAGGCGTGCGCGTCGTCGGAGTGCGGACGTTCGCCGACGCCGAGGCGGAGCTCTCCCCGGACGCCACCTTGCTGGTCACCGGGCCGGGCCTGGTCGAACCCGGGCGCCTTGCCGAACTGCGCAGCCACGCCGGCGAGGCGGTACTGGTCGGCGCGCGGCAGCAAACCCTCGACGCGGTGCTGCCCGGCGTCTCCACGATGCCGGAGTCGGACGTGGGCGTGCGCTCGCCGGACTGCACGGTGGCCGCCGCGGTCGCGGCCGGTGACGTGCTGCTCGGTGGCGTCGGCTACCAGGCCCATCAGTCGGCCCGGGGCTGTTACGCCGGCTCGCTGCTCCAGGTCGGCCGGACGACCCTGCTGGGCAGCGGAGCCCCGTTGACCAACGAAAACCTCGCCACGGAGGGCAATGCGGCGCTGACCATGCGCTTGCTCGGCAGGAGCGCCAAGCTCGTTTGGTACCAGCCGGCATCCGGTGATCAGAGTGCGGGGTTGGCGCAGCGATCCTTCCTCGACCTGGTGCCGCGCGGCTGGCTGTACGGCGCGGTCGAAGTCGGCGTAGCGGCCGTGTTGTTCGCACTGTGGCGGGGCCGGCGGCTCGGGCCGGTGGTCGCCGAGCCGTTGCCGGTGGTGGTGCGTGCCGCCGAAACCGTCGAGGGGCGGGCACGGTTGTACCGGCGGTCGCGATCTTCCGCGCACGCCGCGCACATCCTGCGGCAAGCCGTGGTCGACCGGTTGCGCCCGACGCTCGGGCTGGGCGCGGCAGCCGAACCCGCCGCGGTGGTGTCCTCGATCGCCGCCCGGTCAGGCAGGTCGCCCGCCGAGGTCGGGGCGCTGCTGTACGGTCCCGCACCGGGGGATGACGCTTCACTGGTCAGGCTTGCCGACGAGCTCGACCGGCTAACGAGGGAGGTACGTTGACAGACGACGCGCGGAACGCGTTGATCGCGTTGCGGGGCGAGGTCGGCAAGGCGGTGGTGGGCAACGACGCCGCGGTCACCGGGCTGATCATCGCGCTGCTGTGCCGCGGGCACGTGCTCGTCGAGGGCGTGCCGGGGGTCGCCAAGACCCTCCTGGTGCGCACGCTGGCCACGGCGCTGGCGCTGGAGACCACCCGCGTCCAGTTCACTCCCGACCTGATGCCGGGAGACGTCACCGGCTCGATCGTCTACGACGCGCATTCCGGGGAATTCTCCTTCCGGGAGGGCCCGGTGTTCACCAACCTGCTGCTCGCGGACGAAATCAACCGCACTCCACCGAAGACGCAGGCGGCGTTGCTGGAGGCGATGGAGGAGCGGCAGGTGTCGGTGGACGGCAAGCCCCGGCCGCTGCCCGACCCGTTCATCGTGATCGCCACCCAGAACCCGGTGGAGTACGAGGGCACCTATCCGCTGCCCGAGGCGCAGCTGGACCGGTTCCTGTTCAAACTCACCGTGTCGCCGCCCGAGCGCGAGGAAGAGATCGGGATCCTCGCGCGGCACGCGCAGGGCTTCGATCCGCGGGACCTCCAGGCCGCCGGGATCCAGCCGGTGGCCGGACCGGCGGAGCTGGCCGCGGCGCGGTCGGCGGTCGCCGGGGTCACGGTCGGCCCGGAGGTACTCGGCTACATCGTCGACCTGTGCCGGTCCACCCGTTCCCTGCCGTCGGTGCGGCTTGGGGTCTCCCCGCGGGGCGCGACGGCGTTGCTCGCGGCGAGCCGGGCGTGGGCGTGGCTCACCGGGCGCGAGTACGCGACCCCGGACGACGTGAAGACACTGGCCCGCCCCACCCTGCGGCATCGGTTGGACCTGCGACCGGAGGCCGAACTCGAAGGCGTCACGGCGGACGGCGTCCTCGACCGTTTGCTGGCCACCGTCCCCGTGCCGCGATGATTCTCCGGTCGGTGTCCACAGTGGACATGTTGGAGTAGCGATGGCGATCACCGGACGGGTCGCGGCGCTCGCGCTCGTCGGCATCATCGTGGTGGCGCTCGGCCTGCCATCGTGGACGGGCGTGCTGTCGGTGCTCGCCGTGCTGGCCCTGGGCGTGGTCGTCGATCTCTTGCTGGCGGGCAGCGTGCGGGCGCTGGTTTTCACGCGCCGGGGCGCCACCTCGGTGCGGCTCGGAGAAGCGGTCGAGGTCACCTTGTCGGTGGCCAATCCCGGCTCGCGGCGGGTCCGCGGCGTGCTGCGGGACGCCTGGCCACCGAGTGCCGGGGTGGCACAGGAGCGGCAGCGGGTCTCGGTGCCGGCGGGCGGGCGTCAGAACTTCACCGTGCGGCTGCGGCCGACGCGGCGCGGCGACCGGCAGGCCTACCGGGTCACGGTCCGCGCGGTCGGTCCGCTCGGTCTGGCGGCTCGGCAGGGATCGCATCAGGTGCCGTGGACGGTGCGGGCGTTGCCGCCGTTCCACAGCCGCAAGCACCTTCCGTCGCGGCTGGCCCGGCTGCAGCAACTCGACGGGCGCCAGGCCGCGCTCGTGCGGGGCGAGGGAACCGAGTTCGACTCGCTACGGGAATACGTGATCGGCGACGACGTCCGGTCCATCGACTGGCGGGCCACGGCCCGCTCGACCGACGTCATGGTGCGCACCTGGCGGCCCGAGCGAGACCGGCACCTGCTGCTCGTGCTGGACACCGGGCGGACCTCGGCGGGACGCGTCGGGGACTCGCCCCGCCTGGACGCGGCGATGGACGCCGCACTTCTGCTGGCCACGCTCGCGTCGCGTGCCGGCGACCGGGTCGACTTCCTCGCCTACGACCGGAGGTTGCGGGCCAAGGTCACCGGAGTCTCCGGGGCAGACCTGCTGCCTTCTCTGGTGGACGCGATGGCGCCGCTGGAGCCGAGCCTGGTGGAGACCGACGCCCGCGGCATGGTCGCCGAGGTGCTCCGCCGCGCGCGCCGCCGCTCGCTGGTCGTGCTGTTCACCGGCCTGGACGCAGCGCCGCTGGAGGAAGGTTTGCTGCCGGTCCTGTCGTCGCTGACCGCTCGCCACCGCCTGCTGCTGGCCTCCGTCGGTGACTCCCGCGTCGCCGAGATGGCACTTGGGCGCGGGGACGCGGAGGCGGTCTACGACGCGGCCGCGGCGGAGCGCGTCCTCGCCGAGCGGCGCCACGTGACCGGGTTGCTGGCGGGCCGCGGTGTCGAGGTCGTCGACGCCGTTCCCGGGGAACTGCCCCCGGCCCTCGCCGACCGCTACCTCGCCCTCAAGGCCGCCGGCCGCCTCTGACCCAACTGCCCCAGGTGCCTCAGTGGTCACCTTGGTTTTGGAGCAATGAGTGTTTGCTACGGATGATCCGTAGCAAATCCACCTTCCTCCAAAACCACCGTGGCGCCAGGATCAGTTCGTGGTGATGACCAGGAACAGGCGTCGGTTGATGGTTTCCATCACCGACGCCGAGACCTCGCCGAGCTGTTCCGCCAGGCACCCCTTGGGCACGTGGTCGAGCCGCGTGTAGGCGATCCGCATGCCATCGGTCGCGACCACCTCCAGCGGGTTGGCCCGGTCGACGACCTCCATGGTGATGACATACGGCACGTCGGCCAGATCGTTGAACATGTCGCCGCTGTAGACCAGCACCCGCCGTGGCTTCGGGCCCGCCACGGTCCAGATCTGGCCTCTACGCGGCCGAGTGGTCACGGTCGAGTTCGGTGCGCCACTCCTGGCGGTGGCGGAAGTCCTCGGTCGTGCGGGCGACCTCTTCCGGGTGCTCCTTCCACCACTGGTTCGTCTTCTCGCACAGCTGGCGGAAGGCCTCGCGCTCCACCGCCGCAACGAGCCAGGCGTGCACGGGCATGCCCGCTTCCCCGGCGAGCTTCCTGATCTGAGCGTGCGTGTCCTCGGAGAGAGTCAACGCCTCGCGCTTCACCATCGCGCCACTATAGGACGGGTCCCGGCGCCGTACCGGGAAGATCAACGGCGTGTCGGACCGGCGCGAGTACCGTCATTTCTCCGCACCACGGCGCCGTCTGGGGCAAGCAGTCTAAGCGCTTTCGGAAAGTCTGTCGTCGCGGTAGCGGGCGTCCATGTCCCCGGTGTACCCCGCCCGCGCGGCCCGGCGGCCGACCACGAAAACGTAGACCAGGAACGCGGCTTCGGCGGCCACTCCGAGCCCGATCCGCGCCCAGGTCGGCAGCGGGGACGGCGTCACGAACGCCTCGATCGCACCCGACACGAGCAGAACGCAGGCCAGCCCGAGCGCCATCGCGGCTGCCGTCCGACCCTGCCGGGCGAGCGCGGCCGCCCGGGACTCCCGGCCCGGGTTGATCACCGTCCAGCCCAGGCGCAGCCCGGTGCCCGCCGCGACGAACACGGCCGTCAGTTCGAGCAGTCCGTGCGGCGTGATCAGCCCGAGGAAGATGTCGAGCCGGTTGGCGGAAGACATCAGACCGGCGCCCACGCCGAGGTTGAGCGCGTTTTGCCACAGCGCCCACAGCACCGGAATGCCTGCGGCGACCCCGAGGAACAGGCAGGTCGCGGCGACCCAGGCGTTGTTCGTCCAGACCTGGGCGGCGAAGGAAGCGGCCGGGTTGCTGGAGTAGTAGCTCTCGTACCCGCCACCCGGCTGGGTCAGCGCGCGGATCTCCTCGGGCGCGGCGATGCTTGCCTGGACCTGTGGATCCGTGGCGATCCAGGCGCCCAGCAGCCCGCTGACCACGATGGTAACCAGCGCCGCGGCGAGCCACCAGCGCCGGTTGAGGTAGACGGCGGCCGGAAATCGGCGGGAGAAGAACAGACCGACCTCGCGCCATGCCGGGTTGTGGCTGCCCGTGACCGCCGACCGCGCTCGCGCGACCAGCGACGAAAGGCGGCCCAGCAGCACTGGGTCCGGGGCGACCGAGCGCACCATCGACAGGTGCGTCGCGCTGCGCTGGTAGAGGGTGACGAGTTCGTCGGCTTCCGGACCGTGCAACGGGGCTCGCCGGTCCAGCAGTTCGGCGAGCCGATCCCATTCGGCACGATGGGAAGCGACGAACACGTCCACGTCCACGAGCGACCACATTACAGTTAACGGGTGTCTGCCGAACCCGAACTGGTCACCGGCGAAGCGGTTGTTCTCGACCTGCGCATAGCGCGTCTGGCCAGCCGTGGCGTGGCCGCTGCCCTGGACGCGCTGATCCAGTTCGCCGTGCTGCTCGCGGTGTTGCTTTCGGAGGCCCTGGCGGGCGTGGACGACCCCGCGCAGGCGGCCGCGATCCTGCTGGGTGTGTTCGTGCTGGTGCGGGTCGGCTACTCGACGCTGTTCGAAACGCTGGGCCGGGGCCGCAGCCTGGGCAAGATGGCGCTGGGCCTGCGCGTCGTCCGCGATGACGGGGGGCCGATCCGGTTCCGCCACGCGCTGACCCGCGCGCTGACAGGCGTGATCGTCGACTTCGGGCCGGTACTGGTGTGGAGTGTCGTGGCCGTCGTGGTGTCACTGTGCTCGGCGAGGTCCAAACGCGTCGGGGACTTCCTGGCCGGCACCGTGGTGATCCAGGAGCGCTCCCCGGACACTGCCGCACCCCAGATGTTCCCGATGCCGCCCGCGCTCGCGTCGTGGGCGGGACAGCTCGATCTGTCCGGGCTGACCGACGACCTGGCGCTGGCCATCCGGCAGTACCTCGCCCGCTATCACCAGTTGCGCCCGGAAGCACGAGATGCGCTCGGTCACGATCTCGTCTGGGAAGTGGCCGGCCGGATCGGCGCCTCGCCGCCGCACGGGGTCCCCGGCTGGGCCTACCTGCAGGCGGTGCTGGCCGAGCGGCGCAACCGTGCGGCCGGGCAACCGCCCGTTCCGGCCATGCCGGTTGCGCCCGCCTCGCCCCCGCAGGCTCCGCCGCCTCCGCCGGCCGCTGACCACCCCTTCACTCCGCCCGCCTGAGCGTGGACGCCGTGACCAGGCTTTTCGTCCGGCGCCCGGTGGTCCGCGTTTCGTAGCAAATCCACCTTGCTCCACTACGCGGCCCCTCTGGCGCAGCCGTGCCTCCGCTGGAACCGCCGGCGCGGCGAACCGCTCGAGCGCGAGGGTGGCCCGGCCGGTCGAGCACTTCCCGGTGAAGATCGACGCTGCCCACCACCGTCCCCGACAAAGAGGTTCGCATCGCGGCTACGCTCGTAGCCATGGCCGCACCCGAGAATCTTCGCCTCACCCTGGACAACGGCCTGCGGGTCGTGCTCGCGCCGGACGGGACCGCTCCCGTGGTCGGCGTCGCCGTGCACTACGACGTGGGCTTCCGCTCGGAGCCCGAAGGGCGCACCGGATTCGCCCACCTCTTCGAGCATCTGATGTTCCAGGGCAGCGAGAGCCTGGAGAAGCTGGCGCACTTCAAGCTCGTGCAGTCCAGCGGCGGCACGTTCAACGGGTCCACGCATCCCGACTACACCGACTATCACGAGGTGTTGCCCGCGGCGGCCCTGGAGCGCGCCTTGTTCCTCGAGGCCGACCGGATGCGGGCACCGAAGCTGACGCAGGAGAACCTCGCCAACCAGATCGACGTGGTGAAGGAGGAGATCCGCCTCAACGTGCTGAACCGGCCCTACGGCGGGTTCCCGTGGATCCTCCTCCCGCCGGTCCTTTACCAGACGTTCCCGAACGCGCACAACGGGTACGGCGACTTCACCGATCTCGAGCAGGCCACGCTGGACGATTGCGCGGCCTTCTTCGACACCTACTATTCGCCCGCGAACGCGGTGCTCACGGTGGCCGGTGACTTCGAGCCGGACGCGGCTCGCGAGCTGATCGAGAAGCACTTCGGTGACGTGCCGCACCGGCCTGCCCCGCAGGCACGCTCCTTCGCCGAGCCGCCGCCGGCCGGGGAGATCCGCGGAAGCCACGCCGACCCGCACGCGCCCCTGCCCGCGCTCGCGGTCGGCTACCGCATGCCTGATCCGATCAACGAACTCGATGCTTATCTGGCCAACCTGGTACTGGCCGGCGTGCTCACCGACGGCGACGGCTCCCGCCTGCAGCAGCGGCTGGTGCACCGCGAGCCGCTGGTCACCGACATCGGCGCCGGCGCGGGCCTGTTCGGCCCGTTCGAGGCACGTGACCCGGACACCTTCTCGGTCACGGCGATCCACGCGCCCGACGTCGCGCCGGAGCGCATCCTCAGCGCGCTCGACGAGGAACTGGACAAGCTCGCCACGACCCCACCCGACGCGCGTGAGCTCGCCAAGATCACCGCGCGCTGGAGCGCGAGCCTGCACTCCGAGCACGACCGCCTCGTGTCCAGGACGCTCGGGCTCGGCGCCTTCGAACTGCTCTACGGCGACCCGTCGCTGATGTACCGGTTGGCCGACCGCATGGCCGAGGTCTCCGCGGAGGACGTCGCGTCCGCGGCGAAGGCGTTGCGCCCGGATTCGCGGGCCGTGCTGGTCGTCGAGCCCGCCGGGACGGGCGGAAACTGACGTGACCGAATTCGTGGTGCGCGCCCGACGTGGCCGGGCGGCTGGTTCCGCTGCCGTGCGGGACGCCGGAAAAACCGCAACGGAGGAAAGCAAGTGACTTCGACGACCCACCGCAGCGCGGCGGAGATCGGCCGGACCGAGCGTGGACCGCGGGCGGTGCCCGTGCTCGGCGCTCAGCGCGCGGCCGCGGACCTGTCCCATGTGGACACCGTGCTGGGCAACGGGCTCCGCGTGCTCGCGGTGCGCAAGGCGAACGTGCCGATGGTCGAGCTGCGGCTGCGCGTTCCCTTCGGTGGCACCGAGCCGCTGCACTCGGCCACCGCCGAGGTGCTCGCCGAGACGATCCTCACCGGCACCGCGCGCCGGGACCGGGTCGAGATCGACACCGAACTCGCGCTGATCGGCGGTGAACTCAGGGCCTCCGTGGACCCGGAACGGCTCGCCTTCACCGGCAAGGCGCTGGCCAGCGGGTTGCCGACCCTGCTGGACGTGCTCGCCGACGCACTCACCTCGGCGTCCTATGTGGACGACGAGGTGAGCCGGGAGGCGGCCCGGCTCATCGAACGGCTCGCCGTTTCGCGCACCCAGCCGCGGGTGATCGCCCGCGAAGCGCTGCTGAAGCACAGCTACGGCGACCACCCCGTCACCCGTGAGGTGCCCCAGCCGCAGGACGTCCGGCAGGTGACGCCGGAATCGGTCCGGGCGCTGCACCACGCCGCGGTGCTGCCCCGCGGCTCGGTGCTGGTGCTCGTCGGCGACATCGACCCGGACCAGGTGGTCGGCGACGTCGAAAACGCCTTGCGCGGCTGGGCATCCGAGCGTGCCGCCGCGGCTCTGCTGGAGCTTCCTGAGTTGTCCGGCGGGGAGATGCTGCTGGTACCGCGCGCGGGCGCCGTGCAATCGCAGATCAGGTTGGTCGCGGCGGCCTTGCCTCGCACTGACGCGCGGTACCCGGCGCTGCAGTTGGCGAACCTGGCGTATGGCGGCTATTTCTCCTCCCGGCTGGTGGAGAACATCCGCGAAGACAAGGGCTACACCTACTCCGCGCACTCCGGTTTCGAATTCACCGGTTCCACCGCGACCGTCGGGGTCGACGCGGACACCGCGAACGAAGTGACCGCCGCCGCGGTTCTGGAGACCCGTTACGAACTGGGCCGGCTTGCCCTGGTGCCGCCGGATGCCGACGAGATCGAGTCGGTTCGCCAGTACGCGGTCGGTTCGCTGGTCATCGCCACCTCCTCCCAGGCCGGTCTGGCCGGGCAGCTGTCCGCGCTCACCGCGAGCGGGCTCGGCGTCGAATGGCTGGCCGCGCATCCGAACCGGCTGGCCGCCGTCACCGCGGAAGAGGTCGCGCAGGCGGCGCTGGACTTCTTCGCCCCGGCGCGGTTCACCGGTGTGGTCGTGGGCGACGCGGAAAGTCTCGCGCCGAAACTGGCCGCGATCGGCGAGTTCACCGTCGGAGAAGCCGGCCCGAAATGACCGCGCCGTTCCAGCTCGGCAGGCTGCCCACGTTGTCACGGTCCACTGTGGATCGTCAGGAAACGTTGCGGACCAACCCGGAACGCCTGCGCACCCGCTGGGTGACCGCAGAAGTGCTGCTGCTCGACCGCAAGCTCCGCACGCCGGTACGGGAAGGGGAATCGTCGCTCGCCACGCGCAAGGCGGTGATGTTCGGCGACCTGCCGCCGACGGACGCGTTGTTCCTCGGCGAATGGGAGGGCGTGGACTACTGGTCGTTGCCCGGTGAACCGGACGGTGAGCCCGTGCTGGTGCCGGTCCGGGGCAGTTGGGGAGTTCGGGAGGAGATCCCCAAGGCCGGCGACGAGCTGTGGGTGGACCTGCGCGCGTACGGCGACCAGTTGGACGACAGGTCGGCCGGACTGTTCACCACCGCGCAGGCGTTGCGGAACTGGCACCGGCAGGCGCGGTACTGCGCCCGGTGCGGCGGCCGCACGGAGCGGCTGCAGTTCGGCTGGGCGACGCGGTGCCAGTCGTGCGGCCGGGAAGAATACCCGCGCACCGATCCGGCGATCATCTGCCTGGTCCACGACGACATCGGCCTGAACGGTGAACACGTGCTGCTCGCGCGCCAGCCGGTGTGGCCACCCGGGCGGTACTCGGTGCTCGCCGGATTCGTCGAGGCGGGGGAGTCCCTGGAAAACTGTGTCACGCGGGAGATCCGCGAGGAGGCCGGCGCCGAAGTATGGGACGTGCGCTACCTGGGCAGCCAGCCGTGGCCGTTCCCGCGCTCGATCATGCTCGGTTTCGCCGCGCGCGCCGACGCGTCCCGGCCGCTCACCCCGGCCGATGGGGAGATCGAGGACGCCCGCTGGGTCCCGCGCGCCGATGTCCGGGCCGCGTTCGAGGGTGCCGGGGAGGCCGTACCCCTCACCGGCGGCGGCACCATGATCCTGCCCGGCACCTCGTCGATAGCGCGGGTCATGCTCGAAGCCTGGGCCTACGCCGACCCCGGCGCCTGACCCAGGCCGGCTGCCGCTTTGTGAAGCAAGGTGGATTTGCTACGAAACACCCGCGCGGCACCCACCGCCGCGCGACCGGACCCGCAGCGCCATGGCGACTCCGGGCCCGGGGCTATCCGTAGCAAATCCACCTTCCTCTCGTTAGGGCCCGTTTAAAAGGCTGCGGTAGTCGCCCCGCGAGAAGCTCCCCAGGTACGCGAACGGAAGTGCTGGCACGTCGCTGGACGGGAGTCTCCGATCATCGGTGCCGGCCCTCGGCGGCCTCACGCTGGCCCGCGTCCTGCACGTCCACGGGATCCCGTCCACGGTTTACGAGGCGGAGTCGTCCCCGATGGCACGCGTGCAGGGCGGGATGCTCGACATCCACGACTACAACGGGCAGCTCGCCGTCGAGGCGGCCGGCCTGATGGACGAGTTCCATGGCCTGATCCTGGAGGGCCGCCAGCAGCTGCGGCTCGTCGACCGGGACGGCACGGTCCTGCTCGACAAGGCCGACGACGGCACGGGTGGCCGCCCCGAGGTGCAACGCGGTGAGCTGCGACAGATCCTGCTCGACTCGCTTCCGGCCGGCACCGTCCGGTGGGGCCACAAGGTCAGCGGCACCGCCGTTTCCTCGAACATCCCGTAAGGCCTGCGACCTCAGGCGGTCATCGATGAACTGCTCGAGATGCCCGACAGAGGCCTGACAGGTGAGGTTCTACCGTGTCGGGCTGCGCGACAAGATTGCCTGGTGGAGTACTCGGGCGAATCCTTGCGGATGTGTGGCATATCCCGGGTGTCCACCCGGGAAGACCACGGGCTGTTGGTCCAGCGCGGCAGCGAGTGTGAGCCCGGTGTCGTGGGCGAGCTGTCGCCGTGATGCTGCGCCGACCCCGATTGCGATGCGGTCGTGGAGGTTTCGCAGGGCCTCGAGATCGGGAAGACAGTCCCCGATGGGCCCCATCCGGCGAGCGATGAAGAATTCGAAATTGCCTTGCATCCGGGTCAGCTTGGCCTGCATGGCCGTCGCCCCCGCCTCGCTCTCGAAGGGCGGCTCATCCGAACAGGCCGGTCCGCCGAGCCCGGCCCCGACAGCGAACGCCTGTTGCGCGGCGTGCAGTCCCTGTTCCCGGTAGGCGTCGACGACGCGATGTAGGAGGTCGCGCCGGGGATCATCGACCGGTAGCAGGAGAACGGCAGGAGGCTCGTGGGCGATCACCGAGGCCACTCGGTCGGGACGGCGGGCGGCGAGCGCGAGCGCGATCTGCGCACCGGCGCTGGTGCCGAAGACGTGCGCCATGGCATCGGTCACCTGCGACAGCACGCACAAGGCATCGGCGACCTCGGTCTCGATCGTTACCTGATCGACCGGATGGTGCAACCGGCTGCGCGATATGCCCCGAGTGTCGTAAGTGACGACCGTGAAGTGCCGGGCCAGAGCCTCGGCGACGCTGCCGAAATCGCGGCCGTCGTCCGCGCCTCCGGCAATGAGCAGCAGGGTCGGGCCGGAACCGGCCACCTCGTAGTACAGGTCGGCACCGGGAACAGTCAATGTAGCCATCGCTGGCCTTGCCTTTCGTCGGTTCGGACTGGAAACACGCGGTGCCCTCACCGCGTCCAGGATGTTCTGATCTTGGTCAGGGTATAGTCGCATGCGACTAATTGTCTACGTATAGTTGTGGAGAACTATGAAGGGAATGGCTCCGAAGCAGCGCAAGGTGGCCAATCCGCTGGCGTTGTTCGTGTTGGCGGAACTCATGCCCGGGCCGACGCACCCGTACGAACTGGGCCGTCTGCTGACCGAGCACGGCAAGGATCGGAACGTCCGCTATACCCGCAGCTCGCTGTACACGGTGGTGAACCAGCTACTCAAGGCCGGTTTCATCGCCGAGCAGGAGACCGTCCGCGACACTCAACGTCCCGAGCGGACCATCTACACGATCACCGAAACCGGTCGCAGCGAGCTGCGTGACTGGCTGCGCGAGCTTATCGCCACACCCCGCGACGAATACCCGCAGTTCGTCTCCGCCCTGTCCCTGCTGATGGTCCTGCCACCGGACGATGCGATCGACCTGCTAGGCAAGCGCTTGGCGATCCTGCACCACAAGGCCGAAGCCGCGCGCGCGGAACTCGATACCGCCGCCGTGAACGGGATCGAGTGGATATACCTGGTCGACGACCAATACCGCCTGGCCGCACTCGACTTCGAGCGACAGTTCGTCACCGGGCTCATCGACTCCCTGAAAGACCCCGCATATCAGCGGAAATGGCACGAAATGGCGAAGGGCATGGCATGAGCGACCCACTCCCGCCGCGCGGTGCACCTGCTGTCCGACGCCACACCCGAATGCACCGGCACGTCGTTCGTCGAGGTCTACCTGTTGATCAACTTGTTCGTCGGGTTCACCAAGGGCAAGCAGACCCCCTGAGCGTCGCCTTCGAAGAGACCCCAGGGTGACCGAGGCCACAGAGGGGCCGGGCGCTAACCTCCTTCAGGTGAGTGCGGCACGAGCGATCGGACTGCTGCTGGGGGCGGCCGCGGATGAAGCGATCAGCGGATCCAGGCGGGTCGAGCGCCTGCTCGACGGCAAGTCCGGACTGTTGCTGGCGGGAGCGGCCCTGGCGGCGGGCATGGGTGTCGAGCGGGCCGGCCGGACCCGCCCGGTGCTGCAGGCGTTCGGCACGGCCGTGGCCACCTGGGCCGTCCTGGGTGGCGCGGGCCTGGCCACGAACGGCACCAAGCTGGCCCGCGACCTGGAGGAGGGCGAGCTCGAGTCGGCGCGGGCCAAGCTGGCCGAACTCGATACCCGCCGGACCGACTCCCTGGACGTGATCGGGCTCTCGCGCGCGTCGGTCGAGTCGGTCGCACAGCACACCTCGCACACGGTCGTCGGCCCGCTCTTCTGGGGCGCGGTCGCGGGTATCCCCGGCATGGTCTTCTCGCGCCTGGTCACCGCGCTGCGCGATCGCGCACGCGTGTTCGCCCGGTTCGGCGCCATCGTCGACCTGGTGCCCACGCGGTTCACCGCCGCGCTGACCGTCACCGGCGCGCCGGTGGTCGGCGGCTCGGCGAGCGGTGCCTGGCGGGCATGGCGGCGCGACACCATCGCGCATCCCAACCCCAACGAAGGACGCGTCGAAGCGGCCTTCGCGGGCGCGCTGGAGATCCGGCTCGGCGGTCGCACCGTCTATCCGCACGGCGTCGAGGAGCGGCCGGTGCTGGGTGACGGGCGAAACCCCGACGCCGGCCATGTCACGCGTGCGGTCGAGCTGTCCCGGGTGATCGGCTGGCTGACCGCGCTCAGCTCCGCGGTTCTTGCCGCCCTGCTGGAGGTTCGCCGGTCTCGCCGGCGTGGTCTTCGTCGTCTTCGGCGAGCATCTCTGCGACCGACTTGCGCCGCCGACTGACCCGCTCGCGACTACCCATCTCGGCCAGCACCCCGCCAGGCTTGAGTTCGCGCACGGTGAAATAGCCCAGCCCGGCGAGCGCCATCACCCCGAACGCGATCCACTGCAGCGCATAGGAGAAGAACGGTCCGGAATCCAGTTGGGGCAGCGGAAGCGCGTTGATGACACCGGGCTGGTTCTGCTCCAGCTGGAAGTAGCCGGGCCGGATGGGCAGTCCGCTCGATCGGGCCACGACCCGCGAATCCACGACGTAGCTTTGCAGCTTGCCGCCGGTGGAGGCGTCGGCGAACGCGTCCCGGTTCTTCGGGTCCGTCTCGTCCTGCCGGATGCGCGCCTCGACCTGCACGGTCCCGGCGGGTGCGGCGGTATACGGCGGAACGCTCATGCGGTCTCCGGGGCTGAGGTACCCGCGGTCGACCAGCACGACCTGGCCGTCCGTCGTGCGCATCGGCGTGAGCACCTCGAACGCCGGCTGCCCCTGCACGGTTCGCAGGCGGGCGACAACCTCGTCTTCGGGCAGGTAGGTCCCGGTGATCGTGACCCGGCTCCATTCGGTCTGCGTGGACGGCGCGGCCCCCGGCGGAAGCACGCTGTCCAGCGGGCGAGGAGCCGCGGTCAGGGATTTCTGGATCGCGTCGTTCTGGGCCGTCCGCTCGGCGTTTCGGCCGAACTGCCAGGGTGACAGCAGGTAGAAGCAGGCGAAGGCGAAGGCGAGCACGCCCAGTACCAGGGCGATCCAGCTCGGCCGGAGCAGGAACTTGAGCGTCTTCAAGGAAAATCCCGAGCCGGCGCGGGTCTCCGTGGTGTGCTCAGGAGCGGCCGCCGGCTGGTCCTCGCTCTCGACGGCACGCCTCGTACCGGTGAGCTCGCGTCGCGCGCTCACCGGTCACCTCGAGATTGTCCTGTTGCCCGGCCGTGCACGACCTCTACGTTAGGCGCAACACCTTTCGTGCGGCGCTCAGGGCCTGTCCTGCGTAGCCGCCCCCGAACACGGCGGCGTGCATCAGCAGCGGGAACAACTGGTGCAGCTCCACACGGTCGCGCCAGCCGTCCGCCAGCGGCCTTTCGGCGCTCTCGGCGTAGGCGCCGAGAAACCGGTCGAGCAGGGGAGCCCCGAACAGTTGCAGCATGGCGAGGTCACCCTCGCGGTGCCCGCCGTGCGCCGCCGGGTCGATGAGCCAGGCCTGACGGTCCGACCAGTGCACGTTCCCGTTCCAGGCGTCGCCGTGTAGCCGGGCGGGTGGCTCCGGCGGGCCGGCCAGTCCGGGGAGCCGCTCACACACCCGGTCGAAGATCGCGACCTGGCCCGCGGTGAAGAGTCCCTGGTCCACGCACATGCGGACATACGGCTCGATGCGCTGCCGAGCGTAGAACGAGGGCCAGTCCGGATGGGACTCGTTGCGCATCGGCGCGACGCCCATCCACGCACCGGCCGGGCCGCCAGGTGGTGGGCTGCCGAACGCCGGTGCGCCGCGCAGATGCACCTTCGCCAGCCCGCGGCCGAGTTCCTCGGCGGCTTGCTTCGAGGGGGCGCCGGGCGGGATGTACTCCAGGACGATCCATTCGTCGTCGTGGCCGTACACGGTGGGAACCGGCACGTCGCCGTGCTCGCCGAGCCAGCGCAGCCCGGCTGCCTCGGCCGCGGTTGCGCCAGGACCCACGCCGCGTTTGGCGACGACGGCCTCGCCACCTTCCAGTGAAGCCACCGAGATCGATCCGCCGCGCGGGCTTACCCGGGCGACCCGGCCACCGTGCAGCCGCTCGATGGCCTCTCGTGCGTTCACAACCGCTCGCGGACCCAGTCGAGCAGGCCGGGCATGGTGCGCTCGATCATGGCGAGAACCTCGTCGAAACCCCCATCACCGCCGTAGTAGGGATCGGGCACCTCGGCGCCCGGCCCCGCCGCCGGGTCGAACTCGCGCAGCAGCCGGACGCGCTCGGGGTCGTCCACCTTGTGCAGCAGGCTGCGCAGGTGCCCGGAGTCGGCGGCGAGCAACAGGTCAGCCGTGAGATGGTCGCTGTCGACCTGGGCGGCGACATGCTCCCCGCCATACCCGTGCGCGGCGAGCGTGGCCCGCGCCCGGGAATCTGCCGGTTCGCCGACGTGCCACGGGCCGGTGCCCGCGCTGGTCACCCGGACCTGCCCGGCCAGCCCCGCACGCCGCAGGTGCTCGCGGAACACCAGCGCCGCCATCGGTGACCGGCAGATATTGCCCGAACAGACGAAACAGAGGTGGATGCACATTTTGGTTCTCCTCGGTGCCCTGGCGTTCACCCAACCAACACGGAAGCCAGAAACATGACCACCGTAGCCATGCACGGAGGCCACCACCGAACGGCCTTGCGCCCGGCGCGGAGCACTCGGCATCACGGAAGGAGAGTTCTCGGTGCCGCGCATGGTGGAGCAAGGTGGATTTGCTACAGATAGCCCCGCACCGAAGACCGCCGCGGCCGCCCCGGTACGTCGCCAAGCTCCTCAACCAGTTGCCCGGCTATCGCTCGTCCTAGGGATGGGCATCCCAGTGGCGGAGTAGCGCGGTGGTGAGTTCGCCGGCCCGCTCGTCGGGAAAGAACAGCCGTGCCCCGTCGAGTTCGACGACCTCGGTGGCGCCGGGGATGGTGTCGCGCAGCCAGTAGGCCCAGTTTCGGGAGAAGAACTTGTCGCCCGTGCCCCACACGATGAGGGTGGGAACCTCCAGCCGGGTCAGAGCGGGCTCCACGGCGAGTAGGTCGCGGGCACGGATGGAAGTGAACATGCGTAGGTTCCGGCGGGTCCGCTCTCGGTCGGCGAACAGCGGTTCGAGCCAGGCGCGGGCAATGTCGTCGGGCAGGCCGGCGGGATCCTGGTAGCCGGACCGGTACATGCGTCTGCGGGCTGCCGGCGTCTGCACCCGCCTCGGTCCGAGGCGGGCGATGAAGTCGAGGCGGGTGGCTTGGTCGGCCCGAGCGAGCCAGTACGCCAGTCTCGACCCTCGGGGTGGCACGTTGTCGTGTGCCTCGCAGTTGGTCAGGGTGAGGGTGTGGAGCCGGTCGGGGTCACCGGCCGCGAACACCTGGGCGATGGCGCCGCCGGTGTCGTTCGCGACCAGATCGATGTCGGTGAGGCCGAGCGCGTCGCAGCAGTCGGCGACGAAGCGAGCCAAGCTCGGCAGGGAGAAGTCCCGCCTGTCAGCGGCGGGGGTCTGGCCGTGGAGCGGAAGGTCGATGGCCACACAGCGGCGCTCGGGAAGCCGGTCGAGCACGTTGCGCCACAGATAACTGCTGGTCAGTAGTCCGTGGACGAACACCGCCGGCCTGCCAGGGCCGCCCGTGTCGAGGCAACTGGCCGGCCCGGAGGGAGTATCGATCTCACGGCGGTGGAGGTCGAGATGTTGCGTCGTGGCAGGCATCAGCTTCCCCTGTCGAGGTCAGGTGTAATCTGCAGGCCAAAGACCGACTGTCGGTCTAACTTTTACAGACCGACAGTCGGTCTGTCAATGATCTCCGGGACGGCGATGAACAAGAACGTGGAACGAGGCAAGACGACCCGGGCGCAGCTGATCGAGATCGCCAGCCGCCTCTTTGCCTCCCGCGGCTACGACCGCACTTCCATCGACGCGGTGCTGGCCGAGTCCGGCGCGAGCCGCGGGTCCCTCTACCACCACTTCAAGAACAAGGAAGCGCTGTTCCTGGCCGTGGTGAAGGACGCAAGCGCTCGAGCCAGCCGGCCTGCGGCAGAAGAGATGCGTGCCGCGCCCGATTCGCTCGCGGCCTTGCGCGTCGGTTGCCTGGCCTGGATCCGGCTCGCGGGTGATCCCGCTGTTCGGCAGATCGTGCTCATCGACGCGCCCGCCGTGCTGGGTTGGCAGCGGTGGCGCGCGCTGGACGAACAAGGCCCGCTGGGAACAATCAGGGGGCTGTTGGCCGACGCTGCCCACGACGGCGGGATCGAGCCACACCATGTCGACGCGTTCGCGCGCATCGTGCTCGCCGCACTCAACGAGCTGTCCATGATGGTCGCCCACGCCGAGGACCGCACCAAGGCGCTGGCCACGGCCGAGAGCGCGGTGGAAGAGTTCCTCGACCGCCTCTTGGCCCCGGTCGTTCATGCCGGGTGAACCCGCGTGCCGCCGGAGATGAGATGCGAAGATCCGGGTATGCCCACCCTTGCCGAGATGATCAGCAGTCTGGAAGCCGCCTACCCGCCCGAGCTGGCGGAGAGCTGGGACGCCGTCGGACTGGTCTGTGGTGATCCCGCCGAGGAGGTAGACCGCGTCCTGATCTGCGTCGACCCCGTCACGGCCACTGTGGACGAGGCCTTCGCGCTCGGCGCCCAGCTAATTGTCGCGCACCATCCGCTGCTGCTGCGCGGTGTGCATGGCGTCGCTGCGGACACCGCCAAGGGGCGCCTGGTCCACCGCCTGATCCGCGGCGGCATCGCGCTGTACTGCGCACACACCAACGCCGACGCGGCGAGCCCCGGCGTTTCGGACGCGCTCGCCGAAGCGATCGGGCTGCGCGTACTGCGGCCGCTCGCCCCCCACCCCGACGGCGCGACCGGCATCGGCCGCATCGGCGAACTGCCCGAGCCGGAGCCGTTCGCCGCATTCGTCCATCGGGTGGCGGACGCACTGCCGGAAACGGAGCCGGGTGTGGTCGGCGCCGGAGACCCCGACCGTCTCATTAGGACAGTGGCGGTGTCAGGTGGGGCGGGCGACTCCTACCTCGACGCCGTACGTGTCGCCGGAGTCGACGCGTACGTAACGGCCGACCTGCGCCACCATCCGGCCGGCGAGCATCTCGAGGCGGGCGGGCCCGCGCTCGTCGGTGTCACGCACTGGGCCAGCGAGTGGCCCTGGTGCGAGCAAGCCTCGGCGGTTCTCCGTGCGGCCTTTGCGGGTAACGTCGAGGTTCACGTGTCCACACGCCCCACCGATCCCTGGACGGTACGTGCCGGGGCGAAGACCGGGAGTGGGCAAAAGCGACTCAGCGTCAAGGGAGAATGACCGGTGAAGGCAGAACCCGCCGTCCAGCGTCAGCTGCTCGAGCTCGCGAAGGTGGACGCCGAGTTGTCGCGCGTCGAGCACCGCCGCCGCACGCTGCCCGAGCTGGCCGAGATCGGCGACGCCGAGAAGACCCTGCGGGAACGGCGCGACGCGCTGGTCTCGACCCAGACCGCCGCCTCCGACCTCGACCGCGAGATCACGCGGCAGGAGAAGGAGGTCGAGTCGGTCCATGCCCGCGGCGACCGGGACAGGAAGCTGATGGAGTCCGGTTCCGTGGCGGCCAAGCAGATGACCGACATCCAGCACGAGCTGGACACGTTGAGCCGGCGGCAGACGGCGCTGGAAGACGACCTGCTCGAGTTGATGGAACGCCGTGAGGCCCTGGAGATGGACGCGCGGCACACCGGCGCCGAGGTGGACAAGGCCGAGGAGTCGCTGGCGGACGCGAAACGTCGCCGGGACGAGGCCCTCGCCGACCTCGACACGACCCAGGCCCGCCGAGCCGAGGACCGGGCCAAGCTGCTGCCCAAGTTCGGCGACGACCTGCTGCGCCTCTACGAACGGGTGCGGGAGCAGAAGGGGATCGGCGCGGCGCTGATGAAGGCCCGCCGGTGCGGTGCCTGCCAGCTGGAACTGGACCGCAGCACGGTCGCCGAGATCAAGGCGGCGCCGGAAGACGAGGTTGTGCGGTGCGACAACTGCGGCGCCATCCTGGTGCGGACCCTGGAGTCCGGCCTGTGACCCGCTCGGATGCGCCGCGGCGCGTGATCGTCGAGGCCGACGGCGGGTCGCGCGGGAACCCCGGGCCGGCCGGGTACGGTGCGGTGGTCAAGGACGCCGAAACCGGGGCGGTGCTGGCGGAAAGCCAGGATGGGCTCGGGATCGCCACCAACAACGTCGCCGAGTACACCGGCCTGATCGCCGGCCTGCGTGCGGCCGCCGAGCTCGGCGCGTCCACTGTGGACGTCCGGATGGACTCGAAGCTGGTCGTCGAGCAGATGTCCGGCCGCTGGAAGATCAAGCATGCGGCGCTGCAGCCGCTCGCCTTGCAGGCGCGCGATCTCGCCGCGCGGTTCGAGCGGGTGCGCTACGAGTGGATTCCCCGGGCGCAGAACGCGCATGCCGACCGCCTCGCCAATGAGGCGATGGACACGCAGGCGGGCAAGGCCACCAATCCGGCTGGTGCGAAGGCCCGACCGGCACCGGCTCAGGGTGCGCCCGGCGCCACCGCGTCGGCGACCCGGTGGAGCGGCGCCCAGGGGCGGCCGACCAGGATGCTGCTGGTCCGGCACGGCCAGACCGAGCTTTCCATCGACCGGCGCTACTCCGGGCGGGGCGACGTGGCGCTGACCGAGCACGGCCGGGAACAGGCAGCCGCCCTCGCCAAACGTCTCGCCGCGCTGCCGGGCCTGGCGGCCGGTGGGGAGGTCGCGCCGATCGTCTCCTCGCCACTGACCAGGGCGAGGCAGACGGCGCAGGAGATCGCCGACGCGATCGGCGGGCGGGTCGAGACCCATCAGGGACTGCTGGAGACGGACTTCGGTGCGTGGGAAGGGCTGACCTTCGCCGACGCGGCCCGCCAGGATCCCGAACTGCACGCCCGGTGGATCCGCGACACCTCGGTGGCGGCACCGGGCGGGGAAAGCTTCGACGTCGTGTACGACCGGGTCCGCGGGGTCCGCGCCGACCTCGTGGCCGCGCATGCCGGCCGGACCATCGTCGTGGTCAGCCATGTCACGCCCATCAAGTCGCTCCTGCGGTTAGGCCTGGATGCGGGCCCGTCGTTGCTGTTCCGGATGCACCTCGACCTGGCCTCGCTGTCGATCGTCGAGTTCTACCCCGACGGCAACGCCTTGGTCCGCCTCGTCAACGACGTCTCCCACCTCAGCTGAGTCCGCCCGCGTTGTGGAGGAAGGTGGATTTGCTACGGACTATCCGTAGCAAATCCACCTTCCTCCAGTACCTGGCTGGGCTCGCCCAGGTGGCGCCGGGTATGTCGGGAGTGCGGACTATCCTGGGGAGGCGGACGAGTTGGCCGGGCGGCCGCGGGGAGAAGTCCTCGAGGAAAGTCCGGACTCCACAGGGCAGGGTGGTTGCTAACGGCAACCCGGGGCGACCCGCGGGACAGTGCCACAGAAAACAGACCGCCCCGGTCCAGGCGTGCTGGTGCCTCCGGTACCGGCGGGCGTGGCACGGGGTAAGGGTGAAACGGTGGTGTAAGAGACCACCAGCATCCCGGGTGACCGGGATGGCTCGGTAAACCCCACCCGGAGCAAGGTCAAGAGGACGCCCGTGAAGGGTGTCTGTGCAGGCGTTCGAGGGCGGCCCGCCCGATGCCTGCGGGTAGACCGCTCGAACCTGCCGGCGACGGCAGGTCTAGATGGATGGCCGCCACCCCGGTGCGATGAGCGCCGGGGTACAGGATCCGGCTTATACGCCAACTCGTCCGCCTCCACTCGCGAGTGGGGTCCGGGCCGGCGGATCTTCACCCGGACGCGGTGTTCGCGCTAGCGTCGTGGGTGTGGATCACGACGAAGCCCGCGCGCTCGCCTACCGGTGCCATCGGGCCACCGACTCGCTGCACAGCCTGCTCTACTTCGCGCCCGAGGCGGAGGAGCGGTTCACCGCGGCCGGGCTGCGGCCGGGGCGGATGGGGTATTTCGCCAGCCGGTCGGCTCCGCTGGGGGCGGTCGGACCCGGCGTCGTGGCCGCGACGTTCTACAACTTCAACCCCGAGGTGATCGCGCGCCACATTCCGCGCGCCTGGAGCCTGGCGAAGCCGGAGCAGGTGCTGGCCGCACGGGCCGACGCGGTCGACGTGGTCATGCGGCGCCTGCTCGGAGAAGCGGTGTCCTCGCCGGAACTGGCCGAAGCCGCCGAACTGGCCCGGGCGGCCACCGAAGGGTGTACCGCGGAAGGCCGCCCGCTCTACGCCGGGAACGCCGAGCTCGACTGGCCGGCCGAACCGCATGCCGTGCTCTGGCACGCGATCACCCTGTTGCGCGAGTTCCGCGGCGACGGGCACATCGCCGCGCTGGTCGCGAACGGCCTGGGCGGGCTGCCCGCGTTGGTCACCCACGTGGCCACCGGCAAGTCCTTCCGGCCGGTGTTCGCGAAGTCGCTGCGCGGCTGGTCCGACGAACAGTGGGCCGGTGCGGTCGCTCGACTGCAGGCGGAGGGGATCCTCGAAGGGGAAGCGCTTACCGATCGAGGCGTCGAGCTCAGGGCCCGGATAGAGGATCAGACCAACGCCGCCGCGGTCGGCCCTTGGCTGGTGCTGGGCGCCGAGCGGTCCGCCCGGCTGGCCGAGCTGTGCCGGGAACTGAGTCGCACGGCGATCGCGGCGGGCGCCTACCCACCCGATCTCTTCGCGGCACCACGGGTTTGATGCTGTGCGCGTTCAGGGGAGGAGATCCCACCGCCACCAATCACACGCTGGCATGAACCACGGAAATTCCGCGACTCAGCGTGATCATCGCGGGAGCGGAAAGCGGTACCAGAATCGGCGGCCTGCGGGGCCGGGTGATCCACCGACCGTGGGGACCGGTGACAGCCGGGTATGGCACATGCCATCGAACGGGGCATGACACACTGTCGGCATTGCGATCCAGCGACCTGTTCACAAACCCAGAGTGAGCTGAGGACTCGTCGGAGGGTGAGTTCGCACTCGAACTACGAAATACGGGTGGTCGGGGTTAATCCCGGGCGGCGTTGCAACGATGATGGAGGGCGACCAAACTCAGCGAGACTGACCGTACTGTGCCTGGTGTGAATGGACTGCCCTCAAACGGAGAGCACTTTGACCGTTACGACACGTGACGCCATGATGATCTAGACCAGACCGGACAATCTCCGCCCACCGTGAGCCCGCCGGGCTCACCCGACACACTCCTCGCACCCAGGAGTACGCGATGACCCTGATGACTGTCGTCCAAGTGGCCGCCGAAGGCGAGCTCAAGACCAGAGGCGTCCAGAACTGGATACTCGACAACATTATCCCGCTGGTACTGCTGGCCGTCGCGTTGCTGCTGCTCTGGCTGGGCGGCGGCAAGGGCGACAACGCCGGTGTCATGCGCCGCCTGGCCGGGGTGGTGATCGCCCTGGCGATCATCGGCCTTGCCGTGAGCGGACTGGGCGTGAACGTCGGCCAGTGGATCGCCGGCCTGTTCACCGGTTGAGCGCGGGGGACGCGCGTGCGGATTCGAACCGATGACGAGGTCTACCGCGTCGACGCGGTCTGGTTGGGACCACCCAAGGCGACCTTCCCATGGCGGGCCCGCTACGTCGCCTGGGGCGTGGGTATCGCGGTCTTCGTGGTGGTGCTGGCCGTCGAGCGGCAGCTGCGCATCCCGTTCGGGTTCTTTTCCACGGCGTGGGCCTTCGTCGCAACGATCTTGATCACCCGGTTGATCACCGCCAAGATCAACCACGAGCGCCCGCTGGGCGCGGTGTTCGCCATGTGGCTACGTGAGTTGCACACGCCAAGGGAGCGAACGCGAGGGGGCGGCGGCGCGGCCAGCGCCACCAAGATCCGGGTGACCGCGCACCGACCCCTGCCCAAGCACAAAAGGCAACAGCTCTTGCGCCATTCCCCGGCGCCGGTCAGGAGGTAGCCGTTGTTCGGTCGTGGCGCACGCCGGAGGAAAGACGCACGGGGGGCCGGCCAGTGGCACAGCCAGGCGGGCACCCCGGCCGGCCGGGGCGGGCCGGCGAAACCGACGACGGCCAACCGGCGGTTGCCCGGAGAGCAGGCCATCCCCAACTACACCCCCTCGATCGCGCTCCGCAGCATCGACGGGCACCTGGTGCGCACCGGCCATGAGGTCTACGCCTGGTACCGGCTGGCCCCCCAGCGCTGGTCGTTTCGCTCGGACTCGCAGCGCCGGGAGCTGATCGCGGCGATCGCGGGCCAGTACGCCGAGTTGCAGGGCCGCTGGTTGCACCTGCGGGTGACGGCCCGGCCGTATCCGATCCGGATGTGGGCCGAGGCGCACGTGCACAACGCGCTGGGCCGGCCCCAGGACGTGCCGGGTGCGCTGTCCTTCGACGACTACCTCATCGGCGAGCAACAGCAGCTGATGGGCCGCTCGATGGCCGAGAAGGAGGTCTACCTCGGCGTTCAGGTCCAGACCCGCCGCATGGTCGACCGCGCGGTGGAAAGCGCCGCGCCGCTGCTGCGCCGGATCCTCCCGGAGGCGGTGGACGCCGAGCTGACCGCGCTGGATTCCGAGGTCGACCATCTGGACCAGGTCATCGGCTCGTCCGGGCTGGAGGGACGGCCGGTGCACGCCGAGGAGATGTCCTGGCTGATGCACCGCTCGTGCTCGCTCGGCCTGCCCGCCCCGCGGAACCTGCCCGCGGTACCCGGCGCGGCCTGGGAACCCGAGGACCTGGCCAGCTTCACCGACGCCGCCGACTTCTACGCCGAGCCCTACGCGCCCACGCTGACCGTGCGCGGTCGCACCGGCTCCAACGCCGGGATCGCGCGGCGCCTGGTGGTGCTCACCGTCGGGCAGATGCACGGGTTGCAGATCCCCGAGGTCGACGATCCGTGGGTGCAGCACGCGGACCGCCTGCCGGCCCCCGTGGAGTGGTCGGCGCGGATCTACGTGCGCCGGCCGGAGGAGGTGGCGGGCGAGCTGTCGCGCCAGATGAACAAGGTGCGCTCACAGGTCAAGCACTACACCGACGAGCACGAACTCGAGCCGCCGCAGTCGCTTTCCCGGCAGGCTTCCCGCGTGCTCGAGATCGACGACGAGATGACCTCCGGGTTCACCGCGCTGGCCACCCGGGTGCGATCCTGGTGGCGCCTGGCGGTTTCCGGCGCGACCGACCGGGAAGCCTTGCGGCTGGCCCAGCAGTTGCTGGACCTGTACAAGCCGAAGATCGCCATCGAACATCCCGAGGCGCAGTACGCGCTGGCGCGCGAGTTCATTCCGGGTGAACCGCTGGCCTCCTCCGCCTACATGCGGCGGGGGTCGGTGGTCTGGGCCGCCGCCGCGGTGCCGACGGCGACCGCGGAAGTCGGCGACCGCCGCGGCATCCTGCTCGGCGAGACCTGCACGGCGACCCGGCGCCCGGTCGCCTGGGACCCGTGGATGGCCCAGGAGATCCGCGATGGTTCGGGCCTGACCGCGATGGTCGCCGGCCTGGGTGGCGGGAAATCGTTCTTGGGCGGCGGGATCGTCTACAAGACGCTGCGCGCCGGCGCGCACTGGACGCTGCTGGACCCGTCCGGCCCGCTGTCCAGACTGTGCGACCTGCCCGAGATCCGGCCGTACGCGCGCCCGATCAACCTGCTCAACGCCCAGCCCGGCATCCTCAACCCGTATCGGGTGGTGGCCGAGCCCATGCTCGAGCACTTCATGGACGAGGACGACCCGGAGCGCGCCTGGCGCCGGGAACGGGCGTTGGCCGGTGCGACCCGGCGGCGGCTCGTGCTCGACGTGCTGACCGGGGTCCTGCCCTTCGAAGTGGCCCGCATGCCACAGAGCCGCATCGTGCTGCTGCGCGCGGTCCGTGCCGTCGGTGGCCGCTACGACGCCGACCCCGGCCAGGTCATCGACGCGCTGCGCCGGGATTCCAGTGAGCATCACGAGCACGCGGTCGTGGTCGCCGACTTCCTGGACGAGATGCGCGAACGGATGTCGCTGCTCATCCCGGAAACCGACGCCGACCCCTACGCCGAAACCCGGGACGACCGGTTGACCGTGCTGACCATGGCGGGCCTGACCCTGCCCAAGGACGGGGTCGGCCGCGAGCACTGGACCGACGCCGAGGCGCTCGGCGTGGAGATGCTCAACCTGGCCGCTTGGCTGACCCAGCGTTCGGTCTACGAGAAGCCCAAGGACCAGCGCAAGGGCGTGTGGATCGACGAGGCGTTCTTCCTCTCCGAGGTGCCGACGGGCCGGGTACTGATGAACCGGTTCGCGCGTGACTCGCGTAAATGGAATGTGCGGGTGCTGCTGTCCTCGCAGATTCCCGCGGACTTTCTGCGGATCCAGGGTTTCGTGGCGCTGCTGGATTCGGTTTTCGTGGGCCGGCTCGACGACGAAGAGGCGCAGGCGGACGCGCTGCGGCTGTTGAAGGTGCCGGTAGGCGTGGGCTACGAGCAGGTCGTGTCCGCCCTGGGCCGCCGGCCCGGCGCGCATCGGGGTATAGAGCGGGACCGGGAGCCACGCCAGTTCATCTTCGGCGACGGCGCCGGTGGCGTGGAACGCATCCGGGTCGACTTTTCCGGCCCGCATCTCGAGCACCTGCGCGCGGTCATGGACACCACGCCGGGCGCCAAGGACGCATCGCCCGCCGACCGCGGCCGGCCACCCGAACCCGAAAGCGAGGTGCCCGCGCCGGTGCCCGCGCCTGAAGACGAAGAGTTCGAAGCCGATCTGGAGCTGGCGGCCGAGCAGGAGGTCGGCCTCACCGAGGAGCAGCTCCTCGCGGAGCAGGAGCACGTCACGGCAGGCAAGCGCGGCGGCTGGGATGCGCCATGAGCACCGTGTTGACTCTGGCAACCGTGCTCGCCGTCGCGGCGGGTTGGCACGCGCTCGGCAAACGTCTTCGTCCGGCCATGCGGACGAGCGACAAGGTTGCCCCCGGCCTCAGGTCCCGCCGGCCTGACGACCGGGTGCCCGGCGACAAGTGGGGAGACCGGCGTGGTGACCGGGTGTCCGCGGCGCGATCGCGTCCCGGGCGCCGGCCCCATGGCCGTAAAAGACCGAGCAGGTTACCCGCGCTGATCGCGGCGGCCCTGCTGTTCGGCCTGCAGGCCGTGGCGTTCGCGCCGTCCGCGTCCGCCGCGGCGTGCGGCGAAGCGCCCAACCCGGAGCGCCCCGGCGCGGGCATGGTCGGCGCCATAGATCCGCCGGCGACCCACGGTGAGGACGGCAGCGCCTACCTCGATTACAGCTACGCCGGCATGGTCTGGGACACCTACCAGACCGACTGCGGGCCGTTGTCGGGGATCGCCAGCCCGAACTCGACCATCGACACCTGGGCCGGCAACCAGCTGTTCAACGTCGCGAAAAACATTGTGGGCGCGACGAACTCGCTGCACTACACGGTGATGGAAGGCGGGTTGCTGAACCCGATCTACAACGCCGTGAAGTCCGGCGCGGAGAAGGTCTACAACAACATCTACGCCCAGTTGTTCGGGCTGGCCGCGCTGCTGCTGGCGATCATGATGTTCCGGAACATCTGGCGTGGCGACCTGTCCTCGGTCAGTAAACGCGGCCTGTACGCGCTCGCTGCGATGTGGCTGGCCGCGTCCTCACTGGCGATGTTGCGGTATTTCGATCCGATCGACCGGACGATCGTCCAGACCACCACGAACATGCAGGCTGGATTCGTCGACGACTCGGCGAACCGGATTGTGCGTGAGATCCTGCCGACCGACCTGCATACCCATGTGGTTTACGACAACTGGCTGCGTGGCGAGTTCGGCTCGCCGGACGCGACGCAGGCCCAGCAGTTCGGCCGCCCCTTGCTGGACGCCCAGGCCTTCACCTGGACACAGCTGCGCAACGGCGACGACGCCAACCAGTCCGTTGTGGACGGGAAGAAGGCGGCGTACAAGAACATCTCGACCCAGTTGGGGCCGGTGAGCGGGTACTTCACCGGTGAGGACGGTAGCCGGACCGGCGCCGGCTTCCTGGCCTTGGCGCAAAGCCTGGTGTATGCGCTGTTCCAGTTACTGGCCAAGGCTTCCGTGCTCCTGGCACAGGTACTCATCCGGCTCTTCGCGCTGACCGCGCCGCTGATCGGCCTGGTCGCGTTGGTGCACAACGACATCCTGCGCCGGGTGGCGAAGGTGATCGGCGGGGTCGGGTTCAACCTGCTGGTGCTGTCCGTGCTGGCCGGCGTCCATGCCCTGTTGCTGCAGGCGATCTTCGCCGCGGGCAGTTCGCTGACCATACTGACCCAGATGGTGCTGGCGGGGCTGGTCACCGTGCTGCTGTTCCTGGTGGGACGGCCGGTCCGGCGGCTGTGGCAGATGGTGGAGATGTCGGTGGGCATGGTCGGCACGTCGATTCCCGCACCCAGCGGTGGGCTCTTCTCGCGGTTTCGGCGCAAGCCCGGACCGACGCCGCAGGACGAGTTCTGGCAGAACGTGCGTGACTCCGAGGACGGCGACGGCGAGCGGCCCGCGCTTTCCGGCGGCGGGCGGTTCCGTCCGGAAGCGACGATCTTCGCCAGCGCGCAACGGCTCGACGGCGCCGGTTCCATGGCCGCTCGTCCGGCCGCGGCCTGGTCCGGCGCGCCGTGGCCGGGTGGGGGACCGGCCCTGCGGGGCGGCCCTTCCCGGCGAGCGCTTCCCGCCGGTGGTGACGTTTCCGGAGCGCTTTCCGGCTATTCGCCGATGGACGGGCAGCCCGATGCGTACGTGTATTCAGCCCCGCCCGGATCGACCCGGCGGGCGGACGCGATGTGGGTTCCGCCGCAACCACAAAGCCGGCGGGTGGACACGTCGCCGGTGTTCGACCGTGGTTGGGACGAGCCGGATCCGGTGGTCGTACCATCGCGCATCTCGAGTTCGGGAGCGCGCGCGCAGGCCGCACCCCAGCCGCGGCGGGTGGAGCAGGAAGTGGTCGCCGGGAGGCCCGTCTTCGTGCTGTACCGGCCTTCCCGGGGAATCGAACTGCGTGACACGGACGATTTGATGAGGTGACGGGGATGTCCGAGCATGAGTAGCCCGGTGTCAAGGCGCGGCAATCAAGGTGAGCACCACGCGCGCGCCTTTGTCGCGCCATCGGGGCGGCGGGGCGCCCGTGTGGAGGGCCTGACTGGATCTTGGATGGAGCGCCCCGTCGACACGATCAGGGGGTCTGGGGGGCTTGCCCCCAGTCGGGGCGTGGGGGCCGGGCCCCCACAAGACAAGGGGGTCTGGGGGCTTGCCCCCAGTCGGGGTGTGGGGGCCGAGCCCCCACAGGACACAGTGGCGCGCAAACTCGCGAAGGAACTGCCGTGAGCGGGGTCGCCCGCGGCTTGCGGAAGAGCAGGTGAGCCGGTGCCGATTCGGACGAACCGTGGGCGAGCCGCCGTTTACCGCAGACTTTGGGGATTTCCGCTGCGCTCGCCCCGCCATCTCACGGGCACGGTCGTCGTCGTCGCGGCGTTGGTCATCGCGATCGGCATCGCGGTGCCGAAGCTGCTCGGTCATCGCGGTGGCGACGCACCGGCGCCCGCGGGCGCACAGGGTGCTTCGAGCTCGTCGCAGCCGGCTCCGGACTCGACGACACTGCCGTTTTCGACGCGACTGACCGCCCCGCTGGTCCGGCCCAGCTCAGCGGCGCCCAACCCGGAGGCGTTGAACGTGGCCAACTTGTGGGCGCGGGCGTGGGTGAACCACTCGGCCGGGCTCACCCCGGCGCAGTGGCTCGACGGCTTGCGTCCTTACACCACCGAGGAGTACCTCGCCTCGAAGATGTCCACTGTGGATCCGGCGAACGTCCCGGCCACCGCGGTGACCGGTGATCCGGTCGTGGTCTCCTCCTACACCAGCTCGGTGCAGGTCGTGATTCCCACGAACGGGCCGAAGCTGTCCATCACGGTGTCTCGCACCGACGCCGGGTGGCGCGTGTCCGAATACGACCAGGCGAGCTGAGCGCGATGCGGATAGGTCTCCTGGGCGGGGTTGTGGTGGCGGCGCTGGCCGCCGCAGTCATGACCGCCGGTGTGGTGGTCAAGGTCGTCACCGACCAGCAGTCCGAGCAGGCCAGGGGGATCACCGGTGTCAGCTGCGACGCGGCGATCGGGCCGACCCAGCCCGGGCAGGCGACCACGGCGGCGGGGCAGGCGGGCGTGCTGACGGCCGAGCAACGGCAGATCGTATCGTTGATCATCTCGATCGGGAAGCAGCGCAACCTGTCGCCGCGGGCCTGGCAGATCGCGATTCAGGCGGGCATGACCGAGTCCGGGCTGCGGAACCTCGATTACGGCGACCGGGACTCGCTGGGCATCTTCCAGATGCGCCCGTCGATGAATTGGGGGACCGTGGCGCAGCTGCAGGACCCGGTGTACGAGATCAACAAGTTCTACGACGTGCTGGTCTCGGTGCAGGGTTGGGATCAGTTGCGGCCGGGCACCTCGGCGCAGGCGGTGGAACGGTCGGCCTTTCCGGACCGGTACCACAAGTGGGAGCCAATGGCCTCGTACCTGGTGGAGAATGTCGGCCAGGTCAGTGGGACGACCGGCTGCGCCCAGAACGTCGGCCTGGCGTTGCCGCCGAACCAGGCGGCCGCCGCGGCGATCAAGTTCGCGTTGGGGGAACTCGGAAAGCCATACGTGTGGGGCGCGACCGGTCCGGACGCCTATGACTGTTCGGGTCTGATGCTGCGGGCGTACCAGGCTGCCGGAATGTCCCTCGACCGGGTGTCGGAGGACCAGTACAAGGACGGAGCGATGCTGCCGGTCCGCGATGCGCAGCCCGGTGACCTGCTGTTCTGGGGTTATGACCCGGCCAATCCGGCCACGATCCATCACGTGGCGATGTACCTTGGGGACGGAAAGATCGTGGAGGCTCAGCAGACCGGGGTGCCGGTCCACGTCCGTACGGTCTCGTTCACCGAGAAGGAACTACTGCCCCAGGCCGTGCGGCCGGGTGTGTGAGGGGGCGTAATGGAGCAAGGTGGATTTGCTACGGAATCCACGCTGCGCCCCGGCACGGGTGAATAGCACAGAAGGATTGATCGCCAAGTGGCCAAGAAACTCGGCAAGCGCCGCAAGCCCGAACCGAGGGACGCGTTCGGGGCACCGCCACCGCGCCACCCGTCTGGACCACCCGCATCGAGCACGCCGCTGGCCGACTACCTGGCGCTGGGCGGGCCGGGCGTGGACGAGAACTACGTCGTGGTGCCGCGCTCGCTGGCCGAATCGATGCCGTTGCCCTGGCAGCAACAGCTGGCGAACCTGCTTTCGCACTTCCACGAGGTGCACCGGGGTTTGTCGTGGCCGGTGTATCGCGTCGTGCCTTCGCGGTACGAGAAGCTCGTCGATCTGGACGAGGAGCAGTTGGCCGAGGCCGGCTACCTGGTGGAGATCGATGCGGACGGGGACATGGTCTACCGGGAGCGCAGCGGTCGCAAGGTCGAGGACCCGCAGAACACCAGCGTGCTCGTCTCTTGCCTCGATCCGATCCCGCGCCGTGCCGCCGCCGGGCAGCAACCGCCGTCGGAACCGCCGCCCCCCGTGCCGATGAACCTGCCCCCGGCGCCGGTCTGGCGGTCGACGCCGAGGTCGCCGTCTCCGGCCGTTCCGCCGCTGCCCGAACCGCCCAAGAAGGTCTCGACCCCTCGGGAGCCCGCCCCCTTGACCGCCCAATCGGCTCCCGTTGCCCTCCCGCCTATACCCGAGTCACCTCCGGGGGGCGATGCGACGGCGCCCACCGAAACCGTTTCGTCCGAACCTCTCGAGCCATCGCCTGCCACCGCCCCCAACGGACCCGATGCGCGCGGCAGCGTCGATCCAGTGCCTCCCGCGGCCGCGGAAACGACGCCCGCCCAGTCCGTGCGCCCGGCGACGGAACCGGCGCCACCTGTTCCGCCGGCCACGCAGGTTCCCGAACCCGTGCCTTCCCCGATCGAGCAGCCGGCGCCGCCGGTCTCCGTCACGCCGCCCACCGCGGAGATCCCAGCCGCACCCGTCCCCGACGCTGATGCAGACACACCGCCACACGGTCTCCCACTCAAACGGCGCGGCTGGTTCGACGAGCCGCCAGATGACTCGTCGGACACGTCCGTCCAGTTCGGCCCGACCGGCGAGTCGACCGAGATCCCATACCGTTACCGCGCCCCGTGACTTGCTCGTAGACAGCGCTGAAGGCCGCAATCGGCAGAGGTGGCGGCGTCTTCGACGTCCACCGGCCTGGAACACTGACGGTATGAATGCGGGTGGTGTCAGTGCGGAGGAAGGCGGCGACCCGGCCTGCTGGCTCGGACGGGTGTGCCCGGAGTGTGGGCTGTTCGCCGACGAGCCGGCGCCCACCACCTGTGTGCGCTGTGGCGCCGAACTACCAGCAGCCGAGCCGGAGGAGGAGTAGGACGTGAACCCGGTCGCCGCCGCCGCTTGCTTCACCTGGTTCGGAATGGTGCTGGCCATCTCGTTCCTGGAGGCGCCGCTGAAATTCCGCGCCCCGGGCGTGACGGTGCCGATCGGGCTGGGCATCGGGCGGATCGTGTTCCGTGCGCTCAACGCGGCTGAGATCGTGCTGGCGATCGTGGTCGTGGTTGCCGTCGTCCTCGCCGGGCCGCATCCGGTCGTCCTGACCAGCGCGCTGATCCCGGTCGCCGTGCTGGCAGCGCGACTGGGTGCCGTGCGGCCATGGCTCAACCGCCGGTCGGACCGGGTGCTGGCGGGTGAGGAACTGCCCCGGTCACGGGGCCATCTGGCCTATGTCGCGCTGGAGGTCGTCAAGGTGGCCGCACTCCTCTGGCTTGGCATCCAGACGGTGTAGCACCGCGCGACTCGGCAAGATACACCCAAGTGGCCCAGCCCCGAAGGAGGGATCGATCCGCCCCTGGCGGGTTAGGGTGCTTGTGTGGCCCTCGTGATCCGCACTCACTCGGCGGACGGCGACTTCGGTCGTCTGCGCGCCGAGTTCGAGCTGCCGGAGTCGTTCGGGGCCGATGTGCTGGCCGAGGCCGAGTCCGCGGTGATGGACCCGTCGCAGTTCATCGGTGACCGTGAGGACGCCACCGACCTGCCGTTCGTGACCGTCGATCCAGCCGGCGCGAAGGATCTCGACCAGGCCGTGGTGATCGACTCCCGTCGCCGGGACGGTTTCCGGGTGCACTACGCGATCGCCGACGTCGCCGGATTCGTGCGCCCTGGCGGATCGGTCGACACCGAGGCCCGGCGGCGTGGTCAAACGCTGTATCTGCCCGACGGCAACGTTCCGCTGCATCCACCGGTGCTGTCCGAAGGCGCGGCAAGCCTCCTGCCCGGCGAAATCCGTCCGGCCGTGCTGTGGACGATCGACCTCGACTCCGCTGCGGAGCCGGTCGACGTCCGGGTGCGCCGGGCCTGGGTCCGCTCGACGGAGCAGTTCGACTACGAAACGGTCCAGGCCGCACTCGACGCCGGCGTGCCGCATCCCTCCCTTGCCGCGCTTGGAGAACTGGGCGCGATGCGTCGCGCATCGGCGGTGCGACGTGGTGCCGTCGAACTCCAGCTCCCGGAGCAGGCGATTGGCGGTGACGCCGGGAACGGCTGGGTGCTGGGCATGCGTCCCCGCACCGACGTGGAGGCCTGGAACGCGGAGCTCTCCCTGCTCACCGGGATGGCGGCCGCGTCCCTCATGGTCGAGGCCAAGATCGGGGTGCTCCGGACGCTTCCGGATGCCGACGCCGAGTCGGTGGACTGGCTGCGTCGATCGGCGCACGCGCTGGGCATCGTCTGGCCGGAGAGCACCGGCGTGTCCGAACTTCTCACCGGCCTGGACCCCACGCTGCCCGAGTCGATGGCCCTCTACGCGTGCACAACCCGGCTACTGCGCGGCGCGGGTTACACCTCCTTCGAGGGTGAACTGCCGGGTTCGGTCGGTCACGCCGGGGTCGGCGCGCCGTACGCGCACGTCACCGCGCCGATCCGCCGGTTGGTGGACCGGTTCACCACCGAGATCTGTCTCGCGGTGAGCGCCGGAGCGCCGGTGCCCGACTGGGTACGGGCCGCCTTGCCCGCGTTGCCCACATTGATGAGCGCGTCGGACAGCCTCGCCGCCCGCGTCGAGCGAGCCTGCATCGATCAGGTCGAGGCGTGGATGCTGCGCGAACTGATCGGCGGAACGTTCGAGGCGGTGGTGCTGCGCGCAGAGGAGGCGCGTGCGGAGATTCTGGTGGAGAATCCGCCCGTGATGGGTAAGTGCGCCGGGGCGAACCTGCCCGAGGGCGAGCGGATCACGGTCCGGCTGATCTCGGTCGACGTGGAGCGGCGGAAGGTCGCCTTCGAGCGGGCGTGATGGATGACGTGATCCGAACCGAGCGTGTTGAGGCCGAGCTATGACCTTGTTCGACGATCTCGGCGCCGATGTGCCGACCCGAGGTGTCCCGGAACGAGTGGTGTCGCTGGTGCCGGCGCTGACCGAGGCAATCGAGGCGACGGTGCCGGGAAGGCTTGTCGGGGTGACCGACTACTGCACCCACCCAGCGGGCTTGGCAGTGACGCGGGTGGGCGGGTCGAAGTACCCGAAGATCGATCGGGTGCTCGCCTTGCGCCCGGACCTGGTGCTGGCGAACTCGGAGGAGAATCGCCCCGAGGACGTGGAAATCCTGCGGGGCAACGGCTTTCCGGTGTGGGTGATGCGTGCGCCGGCCACGGTACCGCACGCGCTCGCGTCGTTACGCCGGTTGCTGGCGCAGGCTTTGGAGACCGTCGAACCGCGCTGGCTGGTCGAGGCCGAAGAGTTGTGGCGGGAAACCGTTCCGGCCTGGACGCGGGCGGTGGTACCGGTCTGGCGCAAGCCGTGGGTGATCCTGGGCCGGGACACCTTCGGCGGCGACGTGCTGCAGCGCCTTGGAGTCTCCATCGTGTACGGGGACTACCCCGAGCGGTATCCGCGGCCGAAACTCGACGAACTCCGGTCATGGTTCGCGAGCGGGATGGCCGACCTGCTCGTGCTGCCCGACGAGCCGTACGAATTCACTCACGAGGACGGGCCCGACGCCTTTCCCGGGGTCCGCTACGCGCTGGTGTCCGGCCGATATCTCACTTGGTACGGACCATCGTTGCTGGTCGCTCATCAGGAACTCTCGGCGGCGCTGGAACGCTGACCGCTGCTCGCCGCGAGTCCCACGTTCCCGTTGCGCGTGTCCCACGCTCCGGTCTACCGGAATGTGGGACTCACACGACGGGAACGTGGGACACGCGTCAAATGTGACGCCGTGCCTGTGACAGCGGCGCCTTGAAGTCGGGTAGCTTCGTCGCCGAACCTGTGCTTTGCGCTTGAAGAAAGGTCCAGAATGTCCGCTGTGACATATGCCGACGCAATTGTCGTCGGCGTGCCGACGAGATGACCGCCGGCTTCTCGGCTCAGCCGACCATGCCGATGCGTGCGATCAGCGTTGCGGAAGCCGACGCTGCGCGCTTCGCTTATTTCCTTGCCACACCAGCGATCTTGGGTGCGGGCCTGCTGAAGATGCCGTCGCGGCGGAAGCCGGAGAACCACGCGTCGCTCGGGCCGGCCATAGTGGGCAGTCTGGTGGCCTTCGTCGCCGGCCACCTGTCGGTCTGGTTCCTCGTCTCCTCTTTCGATAGCCGCGCACTGACCCGTATTGTGGAATCGCCGGACTGGTCAGTTTGATCCTTTTCGCCACATGATTGCTCCGCTTTCCTGGGAACGGGTGTTCACGGCCTGGACGCCCGATTTTGCCGCGCTGGTTTTCGTGCTGGTCCTGGGCGGCGGATACATCCACCTCGCGCGCCGGGTCCCCGGCTGGTCCCGTGTCCGCACGGTCGCGTTCCTGGCCGGGCTCGCGACGATACTGCTGGTGACGTGCTCGTTCCTGGGTGTCTACGACCGAGTCCTGTTCTGGCCGCGGGCGGTGCAGATCGTGGTTCTGCTGATGGTCACGCCGCTGCTGCTCGCCCTCGGTGCCCCGCTCACGCTGCTGCTGTCGACACTTCCCGGCGCACAGCGGTTGCGGGCCATCGGGCACGGCCGGGTGGCCAGGGCGCTCACCTTCCCCCTCGTGGTCACCGTACTGCTGATCGTTCCACCGTTTCTGATCTACCTAACCCCGCTGTACGAGTTGTGCCTGCGGAACTCGGCGGTCGATTCGCTGGTCCGGCTGGTGCTTGTCGGATGCGGGTTCGTTTACTTCTGGACCCGGTTGCGGGTGGACCCGACCCCGCGCGAGGACCATCACCTCGTCTCGTTCGGGATCAGCCTGACCGACGTGATCGTCGATGCCGCCCTCGGGCTGGTGCTGTGGCTGGGCCCGCTGCGCGCGGCCGGCTACTACCACGCGCTTGGCCGAACCTGGGGCCCGGACCTGCGTACCGACCAGATCATCGGAGCCGGGGTGCTGTGGATCGGTGGTGACCTGGCCGGCCTGCCGTTCGTCGGGGCGCTGATGCGTCGGTGGATGCACGAAGACCAACGGCAGGCCGAGCGGATCGACCAGGAACTCGACGCCGAGGAACAGACGGCCCGCTCCACCGCGGAACGGGCCGACTCCTCGACCGGGCTGTGGTGGGAAAGTGATCCCGCCCTCACCGAGCGGTTCAAGCGCGAGCGGGGACAGCCGTGAAGCAGGCGGCCCACCGCAAGCGGCCGGCGTTGCTTTGGAAGAACTAGTTGGAGCCCGCTGTTCGGAACACCGCCTGCCGATCAGTGGAAGGCGTGTTCGGGGGCTGGGAACTCGCCGCGGCGGACCTCGTCGGCGAAGGCTGCGGCGGCTTCGGAGAGCACTCCGGCCAGGTCGGCATAGCGTTTGACGAAACGCGGGGTCCTGCCGCGACGCAGCCCGGCCATGTCCTGCCACACGAGCACCTGCGCGTCACAGTCGGAGCCCGCGCCGATCCCGATCGTGGGGATCCGCAGCTCGTGTGTGACCCGCTTGGCCACTTCGGCCGGGACCATCTCCATCACCACCGCGAACGCGCCGGCTTCCTGCAGTGCCAGGGCGTCGGCCACCAGTTCGTCGCCAGCCTCGCCACGCCCCTGAACGCGGTATCCACCGAGGTTGTGCTCGCTTTGCGGGGTGAAACCGATGTGCCCCATGACCGGTACTCCGGCCGACGTGACGGCTTCGACATGCGTCGCGAACCGGCGCCCGCCTTCCAGCTTCACGGCGTGGGCGCGGCCTTCCTTCATGAACCGTACCGAAGTGGCCAGTGCCTGCTCGGGAGAGAGCTGGTAGGAGCCGAATGGCAGGTCCGCGACGACCAGTGCCCGCTTCGCCGCGCGAGTGACCGCGCGGACCAGCGGCAGCAGTTCGTCCACGGTCACGGGAAGCGACGTGTCGTAGCCGAACACGTTGTTCGCGGCCGAGTCGCCGACGAGCAGTACCGGAATGCCCGCTTCGTCGAACAGTTGCGCCGTATACATGTCGTAGGCGGTGAGCATCGGCCATGGCTCCCCGCGTTCCTTGAGTTCCTGCAGGTGGTGAATGCGTACCCGCCGGGTCGGCGCACTGGCGCCGCTACCGTATGGAGCCGTTTCGGGGTGCTGGGACATCCTCGTCAACCGTCCTTCCCTCGAGGCCGTGAAACCGGTCCCCGGGTCGTGGATCTGGAAAATCCAGCGTGACACTCGCCGCGGGCATCCCCCAAGGCTGTGCGATGAGCTTCACACGGTGGTGAAGGGGCCGCACAGGAAGGCACCTTCGGCTTCGGCGACGCGAGCGCCACCGTGCCGCAGACGAAGACCACTGGCGACTGGATCGTTGTTCTTTTGATCGGCGCCATGTTCATCGTGGGCAGGCCCTTGAGATCAGTGATCCTCCGCCGCGCCGGGCCTCGCCTCCGCGGACGTGCCGGCTTCGGGCTCGGCAGCGGCAAGCCGGTACCCGACACCGCGCAACGTCTGGATCGTGTGTGTGCCGAACGGGTTGTCGATCTTCTTACGCAGGTATCCGATGTAGACCTCGACCACGTTCTCGTCGCCCTCGTAGTGGGCATCCCAGACGTGGCTGAGAATCTCGTTCTTGGTCAGCGCTTCCCCCCGCCGGCGCAGCAGAAACTCCAGCAGCCCGAACTCCCGCGCGGTCAGTTCGATCCTGGTCTGCCCTCTGTGGACGGTGCGAGCAGCGGGGTCGAGCCGCAGGTCACCGGCGGTCAGCACGGCGGGCCGAGCCGGTGCGCCTCGGCGCAACAGGGCTCGCAGGCGGGCGAGCAGCACCACGTAGGAGAACGGTTTGGTGAGGTAGTCGTCGGCCCCGAGGTCGAAGGCGTCCGCCTCGTCGTACTCGCCGTCCTTCGCGGTGAGCATGAGCACGGGCGTCCAGCGCTCGGTCGCGCGAAGGCGCTTCAGTACCTCGTAACCCGACAGCTCGGGCAGCATGATGTCCAGCACGATCACGTCGTAGGCGCGCTCGGTGGCGGCCCAGAGTCCTTCCGGGCCGGTATGCACCACGTCGACGGTGAAGCCCTCGGCGATCAGCCCTCGGCGCAGTGTTTCGGCGAACGGCCGCTCGTCCTCGACCACCAGCACACGCATGCGATCAGTGTCCCCGGTCAGTCCTGATCTTTCGCGATGGGCAGCTCGAGCCGGAAGTTCGCCCCCGAGTACCGGGGATCCGCCAGCTCGACGTAGCGGGCCCGCCCATCGTGGCGCTGCGCGATTCCGGCCACGATGGCCAGCCCCAGCCCGACCGCCCCGCCGACCCGGCGCTCACGCGAGTCGTCGAGCCGCACGAACCGCTCGAAGATCCGCTGGCGGTCCGCTTCCGGCACACCCGGCCCATCGTCGCTCACCTCCAGCATCGCCGTCGCGTCGACGGTGGAGGTCGCCACCCGGACCCGCCGATGCGCGTGGTCACGCGCGTTGTCCACCAGGTTCCGCACCGCGCGCCGCAGCTGTTCGGGGTTGCCGCGCACCTTGGCCGGTAGCGCGCGGATCTCGACCTCGAGAGCGCTGGTGGCGATCCGCTCGCCCTCGGCCCGTGCCAGGTCGTCGAGATCGACTTCCTTCCAGGTGGGGGTGTCGGTCGTGTCGTCCGTGCGAGCCAGCACCAGCAGGTCGTCGACCAGTTCGCGGAGCCGGGCGACCTCCCGGGAGACGATGTCGACCAGTTCGTCCCGGCTCATCGTCTCCGGATGATGCGAGGTGACCTCCAGCGCGGTGGTGATGGTGGACAGCGGCGAGCGCAGTTCGTGACTGGCGTCGGAGACGAAGCGTCGTTGCGCTTCCTGTGCGGAGGAGAGCCGGTCCAGCATTCCGTTGAGGGTCGTGGCCAGCCGGTAAACCTCGTCCTGGGCGGGCGGCAGCGGCACCCGGAGCGTGACATCACGGGCCGGGATCTCGGCGACGGTGCGCCGCATCCGCTCGACCGGGCGCAACGCGGAACCCACCGCGCGATGCACCGCGAGTGCGGCGATCACCAGCAAGGGCACGCAGGCCAGGGCCAGCAGCAGGGTCAGCCGGAAGGAGGCGCCCTCGACTTCGTTCAGCGACCGCGCGGCGACCACCACGTACGGACCGCCCGGCCCGGCCACACCGACCGACACCAGCCGGAAGCTGTCCTCGGAATCGGTGATCGACAGCTGCGCCGTCTCCACGATTTCCCGGCCCGGCCCCGGCCGTGCCGTGGTGAGGGCGGGCCGGTTGCTGATCACCGGGTCGCTCGCGATCGGCCGCCCCGTGCGGTCCAGCACCTGGGTCACCCCCGAGGTGTCCCCGGTACTGGCCACGTCGCTGTCGCTGAGGTCACGGGCACCCTGCCGCGCGAGCTGGCTCGCCACCTGGTGGGCCGAGTCGCGCGCGCTGTCCGTCGCGGCCCGGTCCAGCGACCAGCCCAGCAGCACGACGACCGCCACCCCGGCCAGCGCCAGGGCCGTGGCCAGCACCACGACCGCCACCGCGGTCGCCCGCATCCGGATGCCCGCGCGGAACCCCGGCCCGCGCCAGGACGCCCGTTGTTGGAGCAATGAACGTTTGCTACGGATGATCCGTAGCAAACGCCCCTTCCTCCTGGCCCTGGTCAGCCTCGTTCGCGCCGCCACACCGGTTATCGTGCCCGACGCCGCGCCAGCCGTTCCTGGCGGAGGAGCTCGATTTCCGGGACTTCCAGCGGTGGCAGCGGATGTCCGACGACCCAGCCCAGCACCAGGTCGGCCAGCTCCGGGTTGCGCGCGAGCACCGGCCCGTGCAGGTAGGTGGCCAGCACCCGCCCGCGCACCGCACCCTCGCTGCGGTCGCCGTTCCCGGTGCCGCGCTGCACCTGCCCGAGGGGCACGCTGTCCGGCCCGACCGAGCTGGCGCCCATGTGGTTTTCGAAGCCGGTCAACGGTTGGCGGCCGAACCGCGGGTCCGGCTGAACCACCACCTCACCGACGGAACGCCGCTCACCCGGCTTCGTGGTGACGTCCAGGAGCCCGAGGCCGCGGTGCACCACGCCGTCGGAGGTGGTGAAGGACGTCCCGAGCACCTGCAGGCCCGCGCACACTCCGACGACGACGGCGCCGCGCTCGGCGGCCCGTTGTATGCCCGCGTCTTCGCGCAGGTAGTCGGCGGCCAGCGCCTGTGCGTCGTCCTCTCCGCCGCCCAGCACGTAAAGGTCGAGCGAGGCGGGGGTCGGCTCGCTGATCCGGACCGGCACGACCATGGCGGGGATGCCCCGCCATTCGAGCCGCTTGCACAGCACGGTGGCGTTGCCGGAGTCACCGTAGGTGCCCAGCACGTCAGGCAGTATCAGGCCGATGTGGACCTTGGAGGTGTCAGTCGGCATCGCCCAACCTGGCATTGACTTCGCGGAACGCGGTGTAGTTCGCGATCAGCTCGACCGGGCCCGCGTCCAGTGACGTCACCGCGCGCAGCGGATCCGGCTGCGCGCTCGCGTCCACTTCCGCGTAGCGAAGGCGGACGGCGAGGTCGGTGGCCCGTTCCCCGGAGGCGATCACCCGGCGCCCGCGCAACCGCTCGAACGGCACGTCCCACAGCCAGGACGGGTCGCGGCCGTCGGCTTCGCGAGCGTTGATCGCGATGACCACCGGGTCACCCGGATTCAGCAGCGGCAGGGTCTCGTACCACCCCGCCGGGTTCTTGGCCAGCAGCACCCGGACCGCGTGCCCGTCGTAGGGCACCCGCTGGTAGCGCCCGGCGACCGCGGTGATGCTCCGGACCTGCCCCAGCGCCTGCGGCAGGGGGACGCCGACACAGGTGGCGGTGGCCAGCGAAAGCGCCGCGTTCGCCGCGTTCGCCCGGCCGGGCAGGGCCAGCTGGAGCCGGTGCGCCACGCCGTCCGGGCCGGTCAGGCGGTCGCCGTCGAGCACCCAGTCCGGTTTCGGCCGGACCAGTCCGCACACGCAGTCCCATTCCATCTCGTCCTGGGGATGGTGCCGGACGGCGCGCCCGCAGCGCGGGCAGGCGACGGAGTCGTCCCGCCAGGTCTGGCCGGTGCTGACCCACACCGGATGTTTGCTGGCCGCCGCGGCGGAGGCGACCAGCACGTCGTCGCAGTTCGCCACCACGACCGTGTCCGCGAGCTTCTCGACGCAGCTGCGGAACTCGCGCTCGGTCTTGCGGATCTCGCCCACCCGGTCCAGCTGGTCCCGGCTGAGGTTGAGCAGCACGATGGCGGCCGGGTCGACCCGTTCGGCGACCCACGGTAAGTAGGTCTCGTCCACCTCGAGCACGGCGAACGGTGCCTCGGTGTTCGCGGCCAGCGCGGCGAGCACACCGTCCGGCATGTTCGCTCCGTCACCGTTGGTGGTCACCGGCGCGAGTGCCTCGAGCGCGCGGCTGAGCATCAGCGTGGTCGTCGTCTTGCCGTTCGTGCCGGTCACGAGTACCACTGTGCGGCCACGCGCGAGGTGTTGCAGCGCGTGCGGATCCAGCTTGGCCGCGATCCGGCCGCCGATCATGCTGCCGCCACCGCGGCCGGTTCGGCGGGACAGGGTCGCCGCGGTGCGCGCGGCCGTGATCGCGAACCGGGTTCGCCACGGCAGGTCACTCGCCACCAGCATGGCGCACACTCTGCGTGGTGAATGCTGTGAGGACCCTGAGAATGTGACCTCCGGGCGATCCCGTACGCCAGAAGTCCCACCTTCGAGTGAAGAAGATCGGCCGTGAGACCGTCGTGGCACGCGCCAGGAGTGCCTAACTTCTGCGGAATGATCGAAGCACAGACACTGACCAAGAGATACGGCGGGAAGACCGCCGTCGACGACCTGACCTTCACCGTGCGGCCCGGGGTGGTCACCGGGTTCCTCGGGCCGAACGGGGCAGGCAAGTCCACCACCATCCGGATGATCATGGGGCTGGACGCGCCGACCTCGGGAACGGTGACGGTCAACGGCAGGCGCTACGCGGACCATCCCGCTCCGCTCCGCGAAGTCGGGGCACTGCTCGAAGCGCGCGCCGTCCACACCGGCCGGTCCGCGTACCACCACCTGCTCGCACTCGCCCTCACCCACGGCATCCCGCGCCGGCGCGTCGACGAGGTGATCGAACTCGTCGGGTTGCGCGAGGTGGCCCGGAAGCGGGCGGGCGGCTTCTCCCTCGGGATGGGACAGCGACTCGGCATCGCGGCCGCGTTGCTGGGGGATCCGGCCACGCTGATTCTCGACGAACCCGTGAACGGCCTCGACCCGCAGGGGATTCTGTGGATCCGTAATCTGCTGCGTCGTTTGGCCGCGGAGGGCCGAACCGTCTTCGTGTCGTCGCATCTGATGAGTGAGATGGCGTTGACCGCGGAACACCTCATTGTCGTCGGTCGTGGTCGGCTCATCGCTGATACCTCGGTACGGGAATTCACCGAATCGGCTTCCCGGAACACGGTGCTGGTACGCAGCCCCAGCGCGAGCGCGTTGCGTGAGATCCTCGCCGGCCCCGGCGTCACCGTCACCAGCACGGAAACCGGGCTGCTGGAGGTGACCGGCCCCAGCGCCGGCGAAATCGGGAAGATCGCCTGCGACCACCGGATCCCGCTCGAGGAACTGACCCCGGTCAAGGCGTCCCTCGAGCAGGCATTCATGGAACTGACCGACGAAGACGTCGAATACCGGCCGGAAAGGCAGGCTTCATGACCACGCTCACCGCACCCGCGGCCGCCGACGCCTCGATGCCGCCAGGGGTGAAGGTCACCCACGCCAGGGTGGCGGCTTCGGAATGGGCCAAGTTCTTTTCTTTGCGGTCCTCGTATCTCGTGTTGGCCGCGACCGTCCTCGTGATGGCCGGTTTCGGCGTCCTGTTCTCCGGCGTCACGGCGAACCGTTTCTCGTCGATGTCCCCCGCCGAGCTGGCGAAGTACGATCCCACCGCGACCAGCCTGCGCGGTGTCTTCATGGCCCAGCTGACCATCGGCGTGCTCGGGGTGCTGACCGTGACGGGTGAGTACGCCACCGGGATGATCCGGTCGAGCGTCTCCGCCGCGCCCAGACGCCTGCCATTGGTGTGGGCCAAGCTGATCGTCTTCGGACTCGTGTCCGGCATGGTCTGCACGGCGAGCGCGTTCGGCGCGTTCTTCCTCGGCCAGGCCTTGCTCAACGCGCAGCACGCCGGCACCACGCTGGCGGCGCCCGGAGTGTTCCGCGCCGTGCTGGGGACCGGGCTCTACCTCACGGTGGTCGGGCTCATCGGAGTCGCACTGGGCTGGATCGTCCGGCACACCGCGGGCGCGATTGCGACCCTGTTCGGGGTCCTGCTCATCCTTCCTCCGTTGATGAGCGCGCTGCCGGACAGCTGGGGCCGGCACATCAACCCGTACCTGCCGACCAACGCGGGCCAGGAGGTGCTGACCGTGCATCCGGAACCCGGAATGCTCGCGCCGTGGAACGGCTTCGTGGTTTTCTGTCTGTACCTGGTGCTCGCGGTCGCGGCGGGAGCGATTTCGTTGCGGAGACGGGACGTCTGAGCGGGGTGATGACCGGAATGACGGAAGACGTCGCGGCCGTGCGCTGGCCTGGTGTGGCCCGGATTCGTGCCTGGTCGCGGTGTCATCCGTTGGCGGCCGACGCGGTGTTGGCCGCCATCCTGATGGTGTTGACGTCGGTTCTGTGGAAGTCCGGCGAGCTGAGCCCGCGCGCCCTCGTGTTCGGCATCCAGCTGCAGATGCCGCTCGTGTGGCGGCGCCGCTATCCCTTGGCGGCCTTCGGGTGCATGGCGGTCGTCGCCTGCGTGCAATGGCTGGTTTCGCAGGTGCTCGGGGCCGACGTCGGGCTGTTGGTCGGGCTCTACACCGTCGCCGCCTACCGCGAGTTGTCGCAGGCTCTGCTCGCATACGCCGTGCTGGAGTTCGGGGTCGTCATCGCGGTGTTCCGGTGGGCTCCGGTGTCCGGCCGGCTCTCGGCCTTCGTGGCCCTCTCCGGCTTGGCCACGGCCGCCTTCGTGCTCGGCCGCAATGTCCGCACCCGCCGGGCATACCTCGCGTCGCTGGAGGACCGCGCCCGCCGTGCCGAGAACGAACGGGATCAGCGGGCGCAGTTGGCCGCCGCCGCCGAACGGGCCAGCATTGCCCGGGAGATGCACGACATCGTGGCCCACAACCTGTCCGTGATGATCGCGCTGGCCGACGGTGCGGCGTTCGCCGCGCGCGGCCGCCCAGCCGAGGCCGAGGCGGCCGCGCGCCAGGTGTCGTCCACGGGACGGCAGGCGCTGACCGAGATGCGCCGTCTGCTCGGGGTGCTGCGGGGCGACGAGCAGGCGGCGATGAGGGCCCCGCAGCCCGGACTCGACCAGTTCGACTACCTGCTCACGCAGGTGCGCGCGGCGGGCCTGCCCGTGTCCCTGACGGTGCAGGGCCGGCCGTTCCCACTGCCGCCCACCACGCAGTTGACCGTGTACCGGATCGTCCAGGAGGCGCTGACCAACGTGCTCAAGCATGCCGATTCGCCGAGCGGGGCCAAGGTCCTCCTGCGCTATGACGAGCCAATCGTCGAAGTGGACGTGGAAGACGACGGACGAACGAGTTCCCCAGCGTCGCGACGGAACGGGCACGGGCTGGCCGGCATGGCAGAGCGGACGGCCATGTTCGACGGTGCGGTGGAGGCCGGCAGGCGCCCCGGAGGCGGCTGGCGGGTGCACACCAGGCTGGGGGACGGGCAGGCGGTGTCGTGATCAAAGTGCTGCTCGTCGATGACGAACCCTTGCTGCGCCTTGGTTTCCGCCTGGTCCTGGACTCGCAGCCGGACCTTGCCGTCGTCGGCGAGGCGGCCGATGGCGCGGCGGCGGTGCGCCGGGCCGCGGAGCTGGACCCGGACGTGGTGCTGATGGACGTCCGGATGCCCGGTATGGACGGGATCGACGCTACCCGGGAGATCGTCCGCAAGCACGGGCGGTCCCGCGTGCTCATCCTGACCACGTTCGATCTCGATGAATACGCGTTCGCCGGGCTTCGCGTGGGCGCCAGCGGGTTTCTGTTGAAAAACGTGCCGCCGGAGGACTTGCTGTCGGCGATCCGCGCGGTGGCGTCGGGGGACGCCGTGGTGGCGCCCAGCGTCACCCGCCGGCTGCTGGACGCGATGGCCGATCAGTTGCCCGATCCCGGAAACCGTGCCCAGCCGAAGTCGGCGGAAAAACTGTCCCGGCTGACCGAACGGGAAATCGAGGTGCTCGTGGAACTCGCGGGTGGGTTGTCCAACGCGGAGATCGCGGCTCGGCTCGGCGTGTCCGAGGCGACGGTGAAGACGCACGTCGGGCGGGTCCTCAACAAGCTCGGGCTGCGGGACCGGGTGCAGGCCGTGGTGTTCGCCTACGAGGTCGGCCTGGTCCGTCCCGGCTGACCGTCAGCGGCGACCGAGAAGGCCCGAATTGTCGGTACCCGGTGAGACGATCCCATTACCGACAGAGAGGAGCCCGTCATGCACGGTAACGTCCCACCGATCGCCAACGAGCGCGAGGGCCTCCTGGCCTATCTCGCCCAGCAGCGCCGTGTCCTGCGCATCACCGCCTACGGCCTCACCGACGAGCAGGCCCGGCTGGTGCCCAGCGCCAGTTCACTGAGCATCGGCGGATTGATCAAACATGTCGCGCACACCGAACAGGGCTGGATGGATACGGTGTCCCAACGGGAAGAGCGCGGCACGCTGGCGGAGCGGCAGGCAGCGTACCTGGCCGGATTCCGGCTCGCCCCGGAGGAAACCATCGATGATGTGCTGGCCTTCTACGGGCAGGTGGCCCGCGAGACCGAGGAGATCGTGGCCGGTATTCCCGATCTCGGCCGGCCGGTCCCGGTGCCCAGGGAAATCCCGTGGTACCCGCCGGACATCGATGCCTGGTCGGTGCGCTGGGTGTTGTTCCATCTCATCCAGGAAACCGCGCGGCACGCCGGGCATGCCGACATCGTCCGTGAGCACATCGACGGTGCGACCGCCTTTCCGTTGATGGCCGCGGCCGAGAACTGGCCGGAAACCCCTTGGCTGAAGCCGTGGAGTCCGGTCTTGCAGGTTTAGAAGAGCGTTGGCTCGACCGCGGTAGAGCCCTCGATGAGCAGCATCCTGCGTTTCGTTTCGACGCCGCCCGGTGCGGAGAATCCGGTCAGTTTGCGGCCGGCGCCGAGAACCCGGTGGCATGGAACGATGATGGGGACCGGGTTGCGCCCCAGCGCCTGCCCTACGGCCTGGGCCGAGCCGGGCAGGTCGAGCCGGTCGGCGAGTTCGCCGTAGGTAAGGGTCTGTCCGGGTGGGATGGTTCGAGTGATTTCGTAGACGCGCTGGTTGAACTCGGGGATTCCGTCGAAGTCGACCTCGATTTCGGCAAGCGTGCGGGGTTCGCCGCGCATCAGGGCGACGATGTCCTCGATGCCCTGCCGGATCTGGTGCGGCGGCTCCATTTCCGCGGCTTCGGGATAGCGCGACCGAAGCCGGGCACGGGTGACGGTGGGGCTGCGTTCAGGCAGACACGCTCCGACCACTCCGCGTTCGCTCCACGCGATGCCGCAGTGCCCGATCGCGGTGTCGAACAGCGCGAAGCCTTTGACCGTCATGACAGTGGATTCTCCCGGATGAGGGGGTGGCATTCAAAAGCGGTTCCGAAACTCCGCGTGATGTTTCAGCGTTCACCCGGCACGACGAGGCCGCTCTCGTAGGCCGCGACCACGGCCTGCGTGCGGTCCCGCAGGCCGAGCTTGCTCAGCACATGGCTCACGTGCGTCTTGACCGTCTCTTCGGTGACGACCAGGCGCGCGGCGATCTCGGGATTGGAGAGGCCTTCGGCGATCAGACGCAGGACCTGGGTCTCGCGCGGGGTGAGGGTGGCGAGGGCTCGCGGCCGCTCCGGCCGGCGACGCTGGCGGGCGAACTCGCTGATCAGGCGCCGGGTCACGGTCGGTGCCAGCAGGGCGTCTCCGGCGGCGACGACGCGTACCGCGTCGAACAACCGCTCGGCGGTGACGTCCTTGAGCAGGAACCCGCTGGCGCCGGCCCGGAGAGCGTCGTAAACGTACTCGTCTAGATCGAAGGTCGTCAGGATCAGCACGCGTGGACCGGCCGTGGCGAGTTGCCGGGTGGCCCCGATGCCGTCCATCTTGGGCATCCGTACGTCCATGATCACGACATCGGGGACCATCTGGCGACACATTCGCACGGCCTCGGCACCGTCCCCGGCCGTCCCGACGACCGTGAACCCGGGCTGGCTGTCCAGCATGGCCGCGAACCCGGTGCGGACCACCTCGTGATCGTCCGCGACGACTATCCGAACGGTCACGTGGTCACCTCGGACGTGGCGGGCAGCGTCGCTTCGACGAGGAAGCCGCCGAGGCTCCCCGCGCCGCACCGTAGCTCGCCGCCGACCGCCGCCGCACGCTCGCGCATTCCGGCCAGTCCCTGACCGCCGGGTTCGGTGCGTGCCAGCCCCGGCCCGTTGTCGCGCACCCGCACACTCAGGACCTCCCCGCGGTAGCGAAGTTCGACGTCGACGGCCGCGCCGGGCGCATGCCGCCGCGCGTTGGTCAGCGCCTCTTGCACGATCCGGTACGCGGCGAGCTCCACACCGGGGTCGAGCCGGACCGGCGAGCCGGACACGATGAGCCGGGTCGCCGCACCGGAGGTCTCCCGGGACTCGTCGAGCAGGTCGTTGAGCTGCTCCAGGCCGGGCTGCGGATGGCGTTCGACGGGGTCGTCCGCAGCGTCCTCCCGCAGAACGCCGAGCAACCGCCGCATCTCCGTCAGCCCGGCGCGGGCCGTGTCGCCGATCTCCCGCAGTCGCTGGGCTCCGGCCGCGGGCATGTCGGCGATGGTGAGCCGGGCGGTCTCGGCCTGCACGGAGATCATGGAGATGTGGTGGGCGACCACGTCGTGCAGCTCGCGGGCGATCCGGGCCCGCTCGCCGCGGGCGGTGTGCTGGACGAGGTCGGCGGCGATCGCCTGACGTGCCGCGTGGTGGACCGACGCCTCGCCACGAGCCCGGAGCGCGGCGCCGACCCACACCAGCGCGGGCGCCGCCGATGCCAGCACCACTGTCGCGATGTCCGGGTCCGGCAGCAGTGCCAGGACGGGGAACGGGACGGCCAGCGCGGTCCCCATGAGCGAATCGCCGTTGCGGCCGAGCCGGTACAGCACGATCAGCTGGGCCATCACCCCCGCCACGGTCACGTCCTGAAGAAGCGTCAGCGATAGCAGGATCAGTGCCGTGACCGTCACCGCGGCCGGCCGTCGCGGCAGGCTGAGCGGCACCGTCGTGCCCAGTGCCATTGCCGCGACCACGAACGCAAGCGGCGGGCCCAGGCCGGTCACCACGGTGCGGGTGACGGACTCGGCGAGCGCGGCGACGGCCAGCACGCCACTGCCCACCGCGGACGTGGCCCAACGGGCTAGGCGGGCACCGATCACGGGGATCATTGTCGCGGTCTCGGCTTTCCTGGTGCGTCCCTGGCTTCGGGGATGCCCGCCTCCCCCTGGAGAGGGAGGGATGAGATCGCTCGCCGCCGTGACGACTCCGGCCCCGTCCAGCCCTACCGTTTCCGACCATGGAAGCCACCATCGAAGTCGCCGGCCTGCGGAAACGCTTCGGCCCGGCACTGGCGCTGAACGGGATGACGTTCACCGTCCGCCCAGGGCACGTCACCGGGTTCGTCGGCCCGAACGGTGCCGGCAAGTCCACCACGATGCGCGTGATCCTGGGGCTTGACGCGGCCGACGAAGGACGGGCGCTGGTCAACGGCCGGCCGTACCGCAGCCTGCGCCGCCCGCTCACCCAGGTCGGCTCGTTGCTGGATGCCGGCGCACTCCAGCCCGGTCGCAGCGCGCGCAACCACCTGCTGTGGCTCGCGCATTCCCAGGGGCTCGGGCGCCGGCGGGTCGACGAAGTTCTCGAGCAGACTGGCCTCACCTCTGTGACACGCCGGAATGCAGGTGGTTTCTCGCTGGGAATGCGGCAACGGCTCGGCATCGCCGCGGCACTGCTGGGCGACCCGCCCGTGCTGATGCTGGACGAGCCGGTCAACGGGCTCGATCCCGAAGGCATCGTGTGGATCCGTGGCCTGCTGCGGTCGCTGGCCGCGCAGGGCCGGGCCGTCCTGGTGTCCAGCCACCTGATGAGCGAACTCGAAGGCACTGCCGAGCATCTGATCGTGGTGGGCCGCGGGCGCGTTATCGCCGACACCGGTGTGGCGGAACTCATCGCCGCCGCCTCGGGCGACCGGCTCACGCTGCGGACCACCGACCGCGCGCAGGCGATGACCGTGCTTGCCGGGGCCGGCGCCACCGTCGCCGCGACCGGACCGGACACGCTCATCGTGTCCGGCCTGCCCGCCGAGCGGGTGGTCGCGCTGCTGGGCGCCGCGTCCGTGCCGTTCTCCGAGGTCACCGCGCATCGGGCGTCTCTTGAAGAGGCGTACATGGAGCTCACGAGGGACGCGGTCGAGTTCCGCGCGACCGAGGAGGCCGCATGAACCACTTCGCGCACCTGCTGCGGGCGGAGTGGACCAAGTTCGTCACGGTTCGCGGCTGGGTCCTCGGCATGCTCACCGCGGCGATCGTCACGGTGCTGGTCGGGCTGGTCGGGTCGGGCGGTGGCGGGTTCAGCTGCGCCGGCCCCAACGGCCAGGCCTGCCCGGACCGCACGCCGCCCGTCGGCCCGGACGGTACGGCGGTGACCGATGCGTTCAACTTCGTCCACCAACCGCTGACGGGCAACGGCAGCATCGCGGTGAAGGTGAGTTCGTTGACCGACCCGCAATCCGGTGGCAGCCCGCAGCCCTGGGCGAAAGCGGGGATCCTCGTCAAGGACGGCGTGCGGCAGGGCTCGGCGTATGCGGCGGTGATGCTGACCGGGGCGCACGGCGTACGAATGCAGTACGACTACACGCATGACATCGCCGGCACTCCGAGTACCGATCCGCGCTGGCTGCGGCTGACTCGCACCGGGGACACGATCCTCGCGGAGGAGTCCGCCGACGGCGCGCGCTGGCAGTCGGTGGGCACGGCCGAACTGCGCGGGTTGCCGTCCACTGTGGAGGTTGGCATGTTCGCCACTTCCCCCGATGCCGTCGCGAAGTCCGGCGGGCCGGGGGACCCCACCACCGTCAGCGCCGGCTTCGAGGGTGTCGGCCTGCGAGGCCAATGGGGTGGCACCTGGGCCAGTGACAAGATCGGTGACCGCGGAGGTGCATTCGAACGTGTGGGCTCGGCTTTCGTCGTCAGCGGGGCCGGGGACATCGCGCCCGTTGTCGTCCGCCGGGGCAGCCTTGCCAAGACCGTCGAGAGCGGCCTGGTGGGGGCCTTCGCAGGGCTGATCGTGGTGACGGTCGTGGCGGGGCTGACCGTCACCGGCGAGTACCGGCGGGGACTGATCCGCACCACGCTGACCGCGAGCCCGCGACGCGGTCTTGTCCTGGCGGCCAAATCGGTTGTGCTCGGCGGGACCGCGTTCGTGACCGGGCTGGTTGCCGCCGCGGTCGCCATCCCGGTGGTCACCGCGATCCAACGCGGCAAAGGCTTCCCCATCCTGCCCGTGTCCGGCGCGACGGAGGCGGGTGTCATCGTAGGGATCGCCGCGCTGCTGGCGGTCACCGCGATCCTCACCTCGGCTGTCGGCGTGATCCTGCGACGGGCTGCCGGAGTCGTTACGGCCGTCGTGGTTGCGATGGTGCTGCCGTACCTGCTGGCGATCGCCTCAGTGCTGCCCGAAGGTGTGGGGGAGTGGTTGCTGCGGCTCACCCCGGCGGCCGCGTTCGCCGTTCAGCAGAGCCTGCCCGAATACGCCCAGGTGGCCGCCGCATACACGCCGGCGAACGGGTACTTCCCCCTCCCGTCCTGGGGCGGCTTCGCTGTCCTGTGTGGCTACACGGCGCTCGCCATCGGTGCCGCCGCGGTGGTGCTGCGAAGGAGGGACGCGTGAGGCTGGCGCTGCACGTCGAATGGACGAAGCTGCGCACGGTGCGCGGAACCGGATGGCTGCTGCTCGCCGTGGTCGTGCTGACCGTGGGGCTGAGCGTTCTGGCTGACGCGGCGGACGGGGGCACGGCCCGCGACTCGGCCAAGGTGGCCCTCACTGGCGTCCAGGTCGGGCAGGCGGTCGTGGCCGTGCTGGCGGTGCTCGCGATGGGTGGCGAGTACGCGTCCGGGATGATCAAAGTGACTTTGACCGCGCTGCCGCGGCGGGTCACGGTGCTCGTCGCGAAGGCGACTGTGGTCGGCGGCTTGGTGCTGGTCGCGGCGGCAGCCGCGGTGTTCGCCTGCGCGGCGGCCGGCGGGCTGTCGCTGACCAGCGGCCCGGTGCTGCGGGCGACGGCGGGTTCGGTCCTCTACCTCGTGCTGGTCGGGCTGCTAAGCCTCGGCGTGGCCACCACGGTGCGCGATACGGCGGCGGCCATCGGGATCGTGCTGGGGCTGCTGTACGTCTTCCCGATCGTCGCCTCCGTGGTTGGCGACCCGGACTGGTACCGGCACCTACAGCAGATCGGCCCGATGACGGCCGGGTTGGCGATCCAGGTCACCGTCGGCGTGGACACGCTGCCCATCGCGCCGTGGGCCGGGCTCGGCGTGCTCGCCGCATGGGCCGCCGCCGCGCTCGGCGCCGGTGGCCTGGCTCTCCACCTCCGGGACGCCTGACTGCGGACCGTGCGCGAGCCCCGGCTCGGCCGGCCGGCTGCTCGCCCTGGATTCGGGTCCGCTGTGGACTCAGCCGCGCACCGACTCCTTAATGGAGGAAGGGGCGTTTGCTACGGATCATCCGTAGCAAACGCCCCTTCCTCTCTTTCAAGCTCGCGTCAACGCTGCTCGCCCTCACGCCAGGCGTTGGTGATCGGCAGGCGACGATCCCGGCCGAAGGCCTTGAACGTGATCTTCGTGCCGATCGGGTACTGCCGGCGCTTGTACTCCGCCCGGTCCACCATCCGGATCACGCGGTCGATCGTCTCGGCGTCGAACCCGGCCGCCAGCAGATCCTCGTAACCGCGATCGCCTTCGACGTAGTCGTCCAGGATGTCGTCGAGCAACGGGTAGTCCGGCAGCGAGTCGGTGTCGAACTGCCCCGGCCGTAGTTCGGCCGAGGGCAGTTTCGTGATCGAGTTCTCCGGGATCGGCGGGATCTCGCCCCGCTTCACCGCTTCCGCGTTCCGCCAGCGGGCAAGCGCCCACACATGGGTCTTGAACACGTCCTTGATGGGCGCGAACCCGCCGACCGCGTCGCCGTACATCGTCGAATAGCCCACTGCAAGCTCGGTCTTGTTGCCGGTGGCCAGCACCAGGTGGCCATCGAGGTTCGACAGCGCCATCAGCAGCATGCCGCGAACCCGGGCCTGAATGTTCTCTTCGGGGAGCCCGGTTCCGTCGAGGTTCAGTTGCTTGACGTAGACGTCGACCATGTCGGCCACGGGCTCGACGCGGAAATGGCAGCCCAGCCGTCGCGCCAACTCGGCCGCGTCGGACTGCGAATGTTCGGACGAGTATTTGGACGGCATCGAAACGCCATAAACCGCTTCAGCGCCGAGCGCGTCGGCGGCGAGCGCGGCGGTGACCGCTGAGTCGATGCCGCCGGAAAATCCGAAGGTCACCGATCGGAACCCGTTCTTGTGCACGTAGTCCCGCAGCCCCACGACCAGCGCGGACCACACCTCGGCTTCGTCGGAAAGCGGCTCGCTGATCGGAGGTTCGGCCAGCGGTTGGTAGGCCGTCACCCGTTCGTTGCCCAGCACGCGCCGGCGTACCTGGAGGCCCTCGAACTCGCCTTCGGCGGAGTGATCGCGCGCCGGCAGGTCGAGGTCGACGACGAGCAGGTGCTCGACGAATTGCGGCGCGCGACCCAGGAGCGTGCCGTTCGCGCCGACCACGATGGAGTCCCCATCGAAGACCAGATCGTCCTGGCCGCCCACGAGGTTCGTGTAGACCAGGGGCGCACCCGCCTCGGCAGCCCGGCGGGAGACGAGCGGCAGGCGGATGTCGTCCTTCGACCGTTCGTATGGCGACGCGTTGGGGGAGACGACCAGGTCGACTCCGGCCTTGCCGAGCGCGGACACGGGACCGCCCTCCTGCCAGATGTCCTCGCAGATCACCATGCCGATCTCGAGTCCGTGGAGGCGCACGACGTCGAGCGTTTGTCCGGCCTTGAACCAGCGGTGTTCGTCGAACACGCCGTAGTTGGGCAGGTGGTGCTTGTACTGGCGAGCCACCACTTCGCCGCCGTACAGCGCTGCTGCGGCGTCACGCGGTCCAACGTCGTCCAGATCGAGGTAGCCGACGTAGGTCAGGATCTCTCCGCACCCAGCGTCGGCCAGCTCTCGGGCCAACTCGTCGACCTTCCGCCGTGAGGCGTGGGCGAACGTCTCGCGAAGCGACAGGTCCTCGACCGGGTATCCGGTCAGCGACATCTCGGGGAACACCACGACGTGGGCTCCCTGGCCGGCGGCCTTACGTACCCAGTCAACCGTCGACCGTGCGTTACCCGACACGTCCCCGACCGTCGAGTTGACCTGCGCGAGCGCGACCCTCAGTTGCGGCATGGCGCCATTCTCACCCACCAGGCCCGCCGCTCACGACCCCATGTGCCGAATCCCGCTGCTCGAACCTGGAAGTGGAGGAAGGTGGATTTGCTACGGATAGTCCGTAGCAAATCCACCTTCCTCCACAACGACCCCAGGACGAAGCGCTCAGCTCTTCTTGCGCTTGAGCAAGCTTCGCACCTGCTTCAGGGTCTGCTCGAAGTCCGAGTCGAACGGGTTGTCGTGCACCAGGTAGGTCCACGTCGACGTGGGTCTGCGCACTCCCGACGCAGCCAGGTCGATGCCGTCCGCTGTGATCTCGGTTTCCTGCAGCGTCTTGACCGAGCGCTCCTCGATCTCGGGCACGATCTTGTGGAAGGCCGGGATCGCGGTCCGGTGGAACTCGTCCAGCGGCGTCTCCCGCGCAAGCGCGCGCAGGTGGATGCTTTCCCGCACGTCGGTGAGGAAGGCCAGGTGATCGGACCACAGCTGGTCGAGGTGGTACAGCATGATTTCCCGGCACACCTGCTCGAGCTTCTCTTCGGTCAGCGCCTCGGCGAGCTCGGCATAACGCTCCGGCGCCGCCTTCTCCAACTGCTCGGCCGCCAGTTTGGTGCGCAGGAGCTCGTCCCGATGCTTCAGCAGATCCCGTCGCTGGTGTTCGATCAACCGGGTGTACCGCCAGGTGTTGCGGTGAATCTCCAGGTGCACACCCTCGGCGACCCGCTGGGCATGGTTGATCTGCCGCTGCGCCGCCTGGTCCGTGATCTCCCCGGTTTCGTCGTCCGCCTCGATGCCCTCGGGCACATCGGGCGCGTTCGACAGCACCAGGTCGTCGTTCAGGCTGGCGAAGAACACGGCGCTCCCGGGGTCACCCTGCCGCCCGGACCGCCCGCGCAACTGCCCGTCCAGGCGGCTGCTCGGGTAGCGCGCGGTGCCGATCACGTGCAGCCCGCCCAGTTCGGTGATGCGCTCGCGATCCCGGCCGTCGGCGCCGCCGAGCCGGATGTCGGTCCCCCGCCCGGCCATCTGGGTGGACACGGTCACCGCGCCGTAGGTGCCGGCCTCGGCGATGATCGCGGCCTCCTCCGCGTCATTGCGGGCGTTCAGCACGACGCACGGCAGGTCCACCTTCGCCAGTTTCTCGGCCAGTTCCTCCGATTCCGCCACGTCCTGGGTGCCGACCAGAATCGGGCGTCCCGTCTCGTGGACCTCGCGGATCTCCGCCTGGATGGCCCGCAGTTTCTGCGACGGCGAGGCGAAGATGCGGTCCGGTTGGTCCTCGCGGACGTTGGGCTTGTTCGGCGGGATCACCGCCACCTCGAGCCGGTAGAACTCACGCAGCTGCTCGGCCACCGCCACCGCGGTCCCGGTCATGCCCGCGACCTGGGGATACCGGGCGAGCAACGCCTGCACGGTGATCGAATCCAGGATCTCGCCGCGGTCGGTCGCGGGCAGTTGCTCCTTGGCTTCGACGGCGGCTTGGAGCCCGTCCGGCCAGCGCTGGAGTTCGGCGACCCGGCCACGTGAGGCGTTGATCAGCTGGACCTTCCCGTCCCGGACCAGATAGTCCACGTCCCGAGTGAGCAGAGCGTGCGCATGCAGGGCGACGTTCACCGCGGCCAGCCGGTCCGCGCCCGAGTCACCGTAGAGGTCGATCCCGCCGAGCGCCTTTTCCACGACCGACGCCCCGGCAGTCGTCAGCCAGGCGTTGCGCCCGTCCGAGTCGGTCTCGTAGTGCAGGCCGGGCCGCAGTCGCCGCACCACGTTGGCGACTTCCACGTCCGCGACGGCGGCGTCCACCGAACCTGCCATGACCAGTGGCACCCGCGCTTCGTCGACCAGCACCGAGTCCGCCTCGTCGACGATCGCGACCTCCGGCTCCGGCTGCACGAGCTCGTCGACCCGGGTGACCAGGCGGTCGCGCAGCGTATCGAAACCAATCTCGCTGACCGCCCCGTAGGTGACCTCGGCCGCGTAGGCTTCGCGCCGCTCATCCCGGGTGAGAGACGGCTCCACCCAACCCACGGAGACACCGAGCAGGCGGTAGACCGGAGCCATCCATTCCGCGTCGCGGCGGGCGAGGTAGTCGTTGACCGAGATGACGTGCACCCGCTTGCCCTGCAGGGCGTAGCCGGCCGCGGCGAGCGCGCCGGCCATCGTCTTGCCTTCACCGGTTTCCATCTGCACGATGTGTCCGGCGAGCAGCCCCATGGTGCCCAGCAACTGCACGTCGAAGCTGCGTTCGTCCAGCGCGCGGCGGGCGGCTTCCCGGCCGAGGGCGCACAGCTCGGTCAACTGGGCTTCGCCGAATTCGTCCTCGAGCCTGAGTTTCCCGGCGCGTTCGGTGAGCTCGGCATCGGTGAGCTTCTCCACCTCCGCCTCGAGTTCCTCGACGGCCGGGAGCAGCGCTTCGTACCGGGTCAGCTCGACGCTGGCCGGCCGTTCGATGAGGCGGCGGAGCCGCTTGCCCACCCGGCTGATCAGTGCTGGCACCCCTGGTCTCCTGTCTCTTTCCGTAGCTCACACCAACGTGCCACACCCGCTGCCACAGTGGTGTTTATGCGTTCACTGCCAGGATGGCACGATCACGCGGTGCCTCTCGTTAAGCGAACCACGCGCGTAGCCATATCAACCGGCATCTTCCTCGTTGCTGTGGTCGCCGCATGCGCGCCATCGTCGGAGTCCGCCGGGCAGCAGGCAGTGACCGAGTCCAGGGGACCCGCTGGTGCCGTGCCGCCCGGAATGGACAGGTTCTACGCGCAGCCTTTGACGTGGGGCGAGTGTGCACCATATGCGACCTCGGCGGACACGAGATCCACTTTTGGTGGCAAAGGGTTGCAGTGCGCACGGCTGACGGTGCCTCTGGACTACTCGAAGCCCGACGGCGACACCGTCACCATCGGTGTCCTGCGGCACAAGGCGAGTGACAGCACCGGCCGGGTCGGCGCTCTGGTGGTGAATCCCGGTGGGCCGGGTGCGTCCGGCATGGCACTGGCCGCGAGTCTTTCAACGCATTTTTCCGGCAGCGAACTCGGCCAGCGGTTCGATCTGATCGGCTTCGATCCCCGGGGCGTCGGAGCGAGCGAGCCGAAGGTGCACTGCCTGACCGACCGCGAGCGCGACGCCCAGCGGGCCGAGGACCTGGGCGTCGACGGCTCGCCGGCCGGCGTGGCCCAGCAGGAGTCCGCGGCCAGGGACTTCGCCGCCAAATGCGCGCAACGCACCGAGCACGGCCCCGAGATGCTCGCGAATCTCGGCACCCGGGACGTGGCCAGGGACATGGACGTGCTGCGTTCGGCGCTCGGCGAGCCGAAGCTGACCTATCTCGGTTACTCGTACGGCACCCGGATCGGCTACACCTACGCCCAGGAGTTCCCCGGCAATGTTCGCGCCATGGTGCTCGACGGCGCGGTCGATCCCAGCCAGGACTCGCTGGACGAGCAGATCGCGCAGGGCGCCGGCTTCGAGACCGCGTTCAACGAGTTCGCGGCGTGGTGCGCGGCACGTCAGGACTGCGTGGTGGGTGCCGACCCGGCCGAGGCTTCCCAGGTGTTCCAGAACCTGGCCCGGCCGTTGATCGACAATCCGGTCCCGTTGCGGGACGGCCGGAAACTGACTTACGCCGATGCCACGCTCGGCACGATCCAGGCGCTGTATTCGCAGCAGCTGTGGCAGACGTTGAACACCGGCTTGAACGACCTGCGGAGCGGTCGGGGTGAGACGCTGATGGCGCTGGCGGACATGTACAACGAGCGGGACCCCGGCGGCCGTTATAGCAACAATCAGGATGCCTTCACCGCGATCCGCTGCGTCGACGATCCGCCCGTGACGGACAAGACCAAGATCCTCGACGCGGAAAACCGTTTCGAGCAGGTCGCGCCCTTCCTCGACGACGGCAGGGCTAACGGCGCGGCGCTGGATTCCTGCGCCTTCTGGCCGGTGCCCAACACTTTGCAACCCCACGAGCCGAAGATCAGCGGCGTGCCGCCGGTGCTGGTGATTTCCACCACCAATGACCCGGCCACTCCCTATCAGGCGGGCGTCAACCTCGCCGAGGCCATGAACGGCGCGCTCCTGACCTTCGAGGGCACCCAGCACACCGCCTTCCTGCAGGGAAACCAGTGTGTTGACACCGCCGGGAGCGCGTACCTGATCAACAACACCCTCCCCCCGGTGGGGCAACGATGTGCCGCTCAGTGATCGGGCTGGCACGATATGGGAGATGCCCCACACTGCCCACGACCAGGCGCGTATCGACAGGAAGGGGCGTTTGCTACGGATGATCCGTAGCAAACGTTCATTGCTACACATCGTCGCCGCCGTGGCCCTCGCCGGCTCGCTGGCCACGTGCACCAGCGGACAGCACCCACAGCCCGCGCCGGTGTCCGACGTCCACGCCCTCGACCGCTTCTACGACCAGAAGCTGTCCTGGAGCGACTGCGCACCGTACGCGACCGATGAGCTGAGTCGAGAGGCGTTCCGGACACCCGGCGTGGAGTGTGCCCGGCTGACCGTCCCGCTGGACTATGCACGTCCGCAGGCGGACTCGATCACCATCGGCGTCCTTCGCCACAAGGCGCTCGACCCGGCGAACCGGATCGGTTCGCTCGTGATGGATCCGGGTGGCCCCGGAGGTTCGGGCATGAAGGCGGCGGCGCGCCTGGCGCCGGTGGTGTCGAACAACGCCGCCGGCCTGCGCTTCGACCTGGTCGGCTTCGATCCCCGCGGAATCGGCGCCAGCCGGCCCCAGATCCACTGCCTCAGCGACACGGAATGGGATGCCGAACGCGCGGGTGCGGTCACCAGCGATTTCGCCGTGAAGTGCGCGCAGCGAACCGAGCATGGCACCGAGATGTTGGCCAACGTCGGCACTCGCGACGTGGTCAAGGACCTCGACATCCTGCGTGCGGTCCTCGGCGACGCCAAGCTGAGCTACCTGGGCTACTCCTACGGCACCGAGATCGGCTACCGCTACGCGGAGACGTTTCCCGGCAACGTGCGTGCCCTGGTGCTCGACGGTGTCGTCGACCCCACCGAAGGTGAGCCGGACTCCTTGATCGCGCAGGGGACGGGTTTCAGCCACGCTTTCGGCTTGTTCGCCCAGGAATGCGCCCGTCACGATGGCTGCGCGCTGGGTGCAGATCCTGCTCGCGCCACTGCGGTGTTCCAGGACCTCGTCCGGCCGCTGGCCACGGCTCCTGCCAAGACGGCAGACGGCAGGAGGTTGTCTTTCGACGACGCGATCACCGCCGTCGTCGAAGGCATGTACTCGGAGCAGTCCTGGCCGACCCTCAACAACGGCTTGAACCTGCTCAAGTCTGGCGACGGCAGTGTCTTGCTGAAGCTTGCCGACAGCTATTACGAGCGCGGCTCGGACGGGCACTATTCGTCCTTGCAGGACGCGTACTACGCGGTCCGCTGTGTCGACAACCCACGTCTGACCGATCCTGCGGTGATCGCCTCGGCCCGGCAGCGCACGATCGACGCCGCGCCGTTTCTGGCCGGGGGCCGACCTGACCGCGACGAACTCGACATCTGTGCATCGTGGCCGGTGCCCAGCACATCGAAGCCGCATCGGCCATCGGCGCCGGGCATCGCGCCACCGCTGATCATCTCGAGCACCGACGACCCGGTGACCGCGTATCACGCGGGCGTGAACCTGGCGTCCGACCTGGGCGGTTACCTACTCACGTTCGAGGGCGCCCAGCACACCGCGTTCCTCCACGGCAACCAGTGCGTCGACATCGCGGGCCTCGCCTACCTTGTCGACGGCACCCTGCCGCCACCCAACACGCACTGCTCGCCCTGATCGCTCGTTTTGGAGGAAGGTGGATTTGCTACGAAACATCCGTAGCCACCCCACTCACCCCGAAGCGCTCATGTCGGAGAGCGCAAGCTGCAGCATCACCGCACCTTCGTTCGGCTGCTGCGGCGGCACCTGCATCCACACCCGCACGAGTTCTCGCGGCTCGCTCTGCGTCACCCAGAACTTGACGTCCACGTCCGAGTGGATCTGAGGCACGACGCTGGACACGACGTTCCCGGCGAGCTCACCGGTGACGCGGTACGCCTGCACCCCCTGAACGTCTTCCTTCGTTTCCGTTTTCAGCCCGGTCGCCTCGGTGAGCAGCCGAGGCAGCCCGCGTGAGGGATCCAGCACGACAGCCGGGTTGTACCCGGCGGGCACCGGCCGCTCGGTCCGGTTCCCGTGCTGGTCGGTGAGGTACAACGTCGGCCCGTTGATCGCGAAGGTCGTTTCGAATCGGTTCACGGTGTCCTGCACGTCGGCCTTGCCCGAGGCCGAGCCGTCGCGGCTGGCCTGCCCGCTGACCGCGCGCACGTCCAGCCCGGGAATCGTGCCGCTGACATCGAAATCGAACCGGACCGTGCGTACCTGGTCCAGGCTCGCCCCGGCGGCGGAGACCAGTTGGGTGCCGTCGGGGAGCCCACTGGTGTCGGGCGATGGGCCGCAGCCAGTGGCGAGGGCGGCGGCCGCCAGAAGAACACCGGCGATGCGGCGGAGCATGCGCTAACCGTATCCGGTCAAGACCGCGAGAAGGTCCTGCGGTACGCCAGCGGCGACGCCCCGATGGCGAAGTCGCTCGCCGATCTCATGACGCGACTGGGTCCCGCGTAGGCACGCGGATCTGGTTGAAGCCGTAGTACAGGGCGATCAGGCCGTGTGCCGCCAGGGTGAGCGGGGCGGACACGAAGGCGAGACCCACCGTCGCCGGATAGGCCAGGGAGCCCAGGGCGAAACGCACTCGCGTCGCCCGGGCCGCCGGCGCGTCGACGCGGGAGTCGAAGAGGTGGCCGGTGCGGGTCAGGTGCCACCACAAGGCCTGGGTGCGCCATGAGGCGCTTGTTGTATCGAACGGAGGTGGGAGACCTTCGTCGCTGGGTCGTCGCAGCGATCTGGTGAAGCTGAGGGCAGCCTGAATCCTGTTGGGAGTGTTGGGGTTTGGGTGGGAAGCGGCCCTGACAAAGGCGGGGCGTGCCAGTACTGCCAGATGGTGCGTGCCTGTTGAGCGAGATGAGAAGGTATACGTGAGAAATCAGTGTTTGACGCCTCGTTATGTGGAGCCGGCTCGAAACCTGGTGGATCTGGGCCGGT
>NZ_JAFB01000077.1 GCF_000519205.1 Amycolatopsis taiwanensis DSM 45107
GGTCGTGTGGTTTTGATTGGTTGTTTCTGGTGTGGTGTTTGAGAATTGTAGAGTGGATGCGAGCATCTTTGTGGTCAAGTTATGTAGGGCACATGGTGGATGTCTTGGCATCAGGGGCCGATGAAGGACGTGGGAGGCTGCGATAAGCCTCGGGGAGCTGTCAACCGAGCTGTGATCCGAGGGTGTCCGAATGGGGAAACCCGGCCGTCGTGATGGACGGTCACTCCAGCCTGAATGTATAGGGTTGTGAGAGGGAACGCGGGGAAGTGAAACATCTCAGTACCCGTAGGAAGAGAAAACAAGTGTGATTCCGTGAGTAGTGGCGAGCGAAAGCGGAGGAGGCTAAACCGGATGCATGTGATACCTGTCAGGGGTTGTGTGTTCGGGGTTGTGAGACCCACCTTCTCAGAGCTGACACTCTGAGCATAGTGGCGCGTGGTTAGTGGAACATCCTGGGATGGGTGACCGTAGTGGGTGAGAGTCCCGTACGCGAAAACTGTGTTGCTGTTGTGTGGTGGTGTTCTCGAGTAGCAGCGAGCTCGTGGAATTTGCTGTGAATCTGCCGGGACCACCCGGTAAGCCTAAATACTTCCTGGTGACCGATAGCGGACTAGTACCGTGAGGGAAAGATGAAAAGTACCCCGGGAGGGGAGTGAAAGAGTACCTGAAACCGTGTGCCTGCAAGCCGTCAGAGCTGCTGCCTTGTGTGGTGGTGATGGCGTGCCTTTTGAAGAATGAGCCTGCGAGTTAGTGCTGCGTGGCGAGGTTAACCCGTGTGGGGTAGCCGTAGCGAAAGCGAGTCTGAATAGGGCGTGTAGTTGCGTGGTCTAGACCCGAAGCGGAGTGATCTACCCATGGCCAGGGTGAAGCGCCGGTAAGACGGTGTGGAGGCCCGAACCCACCAGGGTTGAAAACCTGGGGGATGAGTTGTGGGTAGGGGTGAAAGGCCAATCAAACTCCGTGATAGCTGGTTCTCCCCGAAATGCATTTAGGTGCAGCGTCGCATGTTTCGTGGTGGGGGTAGAGCTACTGGCTGGCCTAGGGGGCTTACCGGCTTACCGAAGTCAACCAAACTCCGAATACCATTACGTGAAGTGTGGCAGTGAGACGGCGGGGGATAAGCTTCGTCGTCGAGAGGGAAACAGCCCAGAGCTCCGGCTAAGGCCCCGAAGTGTGTGCTTAGTGGGAAAGGATGTGGGATTGCCGAGACAACCAGGAGGTTGGCTTAGAAGCAGCCACCCTTGAAAGAGTGCGTAATAGCTCACTGGTCAAGTGGTCCTGCGCCGACAATGTAGCGGGGCTCAAGCACACCGCCGAAGCCGAGTCACCGACAC
>NZ_JAFB01000078.1 GCF_000519205.1 Amycolatopsis taiwanensis DSM 45107
CGGCATGGGGAAACGACCCGACGAAACCCGGGAACCGCGCCCCATGCCGACTCTTACGAAGTACGAATGAACGGGCATCTACCCGAATTCATCCCACCACCCTGGATCGGCAAAGAACGAAAACCCATGCGCAACCTCGCACACACCACCCCACCCAGATACCAACAAGCCGCATAACCCCACAGCGCCAGCACCCGGACTCACCGCATCATGGTCCGGGCGCTGACACTGCCATGCACCCAACTCCCGCCGCCTCAGGAGACGCCAAACCCCGAATCGAAAGCGATGAGATCAAAGCAGGAGGGTGGGCAGCTGGCGGGATTCCATTGATCGGCGGTGGGGCACGGAGCCTGTGGTGGCCGCCTGGTTCCCGGTGGCTGTTCTTCTCGGTGGCCGGTGGCCTGACCGTGGTTCCGTTTCCAACTCCCGCCCGTCAAACCGTGCATGCGGTCCTACCGCACACGGCTAGTGTCGCGTGTCGTTGATTGATTTACGTCTGTGGTGTTGAGAGAGTCGGTGTCATGTATGTGGCCTCGGCGTTGGAGTTGCGTGATGGTGATCGGGAACGGCTTCGGGCTGTGACGAGGTCGACGACGGCTTCGGCTGGGCTTGTGCAGCGGGCGAGGATCGTGTTGCTTGCTGCTGATGGTGTTTCTAACACTGAGATTGCTGTGCGGACTGGCTCGACGAGGCCGACGGTGTTGAAGTGGCGTGACCGCTACGAGCGGGCTGGTATCGGCGGGTTGGGTGATTTGCCGCGGCCGGGTCGGGCGCCGGAGATTGACGAGGTGGCGGTGTTGGCGGAGACCTTGGCGGATAAGGGGAAACCGCCGCCGGAATTGGGGGTGACGCATTGGTCGTCGCGCCTGTTGGCGGCCCGGCTGGGCATCTCGTTCGCCACGGTGGCCCGGATTTGGCGGAAGTGGAACATCCAGCCGCATCGGATCGAGACGTTCAAGTTCTCCACCGACCGAGCCTGTCACGATTTTTGTGTAAGCCAGAGGTGACTTACTAACGTTTGTAGTTTATCAGAATGGAAGCCGGTCGGGGAAGATCCTGGCGAGTG
>NZ_KI912602.1:0-158349 GCF_000519205.1 Amycolatopsis taiwanensis DSM 45107
CGCCACGGCCCCAACGCCGCCGAGAGCTCCCGGTCCAGCCCCAGCGCCCGCGCGGTATCAGCCAGCAGCACCGCACCCGCGTGAGAAACCACCCCGTTTCCGGCCGCGTCAACAACAGGCATGGGATAGAACCCCGTAGACTCACTCACCAGAAAGGTGCTCCAGATCTCGGAAAAATCGGTCCTCAGCAAACCGGATTCTCCCAGGTCAGAGCACCTTTCTCCCTATCCGACACACCCACACATCGAATTACCGTGAAAGCCCTGGGCTAGGGTTGCGACGCTCGTTGACCTCGTTGAGCAGCCGGACGAGGGCCGCTTCGGCCTCGCGCTCCGCGTCTGGCCCAGGCGGAACGTGTTCAACGAGATAGTTGCGCTTGCCGGTGATCGAGTCGTACCCAGCGAACACCCGTACGCGCAGCGCACCGCTCGGCCGCACGTCGATCGAGCCACGCGGACGCTTCCGTGCCTTCTCGTATGCCGCCGTGCGGCGAGGGTAGCTTGGTTTCGCGTCCCAAGTGATGTCCCGCAACCCGGATCGGCCGCTTCAGGCGGCCAGTTCCGCCAGGTCAACCGGTGTGCCCTCGGCAGGACTCGAACCTGCGACCTAGAGATTAGATGATTACCGTCGACTTTATTCGACTCTAGCGTTTTCACCTGGGGGAACTCCCTAAAATCGTCGGGTCTTATCGAGTTGAATCGGGTTCCAATGTGGTCCATTAATGGACCACAGTCCGACTAGCCGGTCTCCTCGCCCTCCTCACCCTCTTCGGCCCCCTCGGCCGGCACATCGAACATGCTCTCCAGCGCACCGGCCGTCTTCTCGTTCGCGATCTGCGGACGCCGGTAATGCCCCTCGACGACATCGCGCGTGTTGCCGAGCTGATCGGCGATCGCCTCGCTCGAGATGTCGCTGTCGCCGAGATGCGACGCCGTCGTCTTCCGGAACACGTGCGAGGTGACCCAGCCGTAGCCGATCTCGTCGCACACCTTCCGAAGCCGCTTCATCACGTTGCCCGGGTCCTCCAGCTCCCCATTCCACGTCCGGAACAGCGTGCCGCCGCCCGACTCCAGCTTCCGCCGGCGGAACATCTCCACGCTCCAGCTCGGCACCCGGACCACCAGGACCGCGCGGTTGCCCTTGCGCAGCGGCTGCCGCACGATCCCGACACCCTCCACACGGATCAGGTGATGCGACAACGCGACCTTCCGCTCCCGCGGATCCACGTCATCGGCGGCCAGGGCGAGCACCTCACCGATCCGGCCGCCGGTGGCGAGCCCGGCGAGCGCGAGGTCCGGCAAATCCAGCCATCCCTGAGCGCGCACGCCGAGCCGGCGCTTCGGGTCCTCGGCCCGCGCCTTCACCGCCGCGGCAAGCTTGGCGAGGAAGTCGCCACGCTCCCCCGGCTCCAGCGCGCGGATCGGCTTCGCCTCCGCGGCCGCGGCGATCGCCTCGACCGACTTGATCGGGTTCGCCGTCATCGCCTGGTTCCGCACCGCGTAGGCGCAGATCCCCGACAGCACAGCGCGCACCCGCCTGGCCGCCGCCACGCCGGACTCACCGCGCTTGCCGCCCTTCTTCAGTGCCTTGCGCACTCCGTCCTTGACACCCTTGATCACCTCGTCGCAGAAGCCCACGTCTTCCTGGACCTCACGGCACGTCATCTCGCCGAACTGCTTCTTGACGTGGTTGCGGACCGTGTCGCGATAGTCGTACAAGGTCTTCGGAGCGCGCTCGCCCTCGGCGACCTTGCGTTCCAGCTCGGCCAGCCACAGGTCAGCCACGTGCCCGAAGCGCGTGTCGGGGCTGATCTTCTTTCCGGACACCTCGTCGGCGAGCTTGACCAGCGCCGCTTTCAACTCGTCGACGGCGGCGCTTTCGCTCGGTCCGCGGCGCCGCGGGCGCAGGACGCGTCCGTTGCGCAGGCGGAACCGTGTGCGGGCTTCCCAGATGGCCGATCGGCCCTTTGTTTTCTCGCGGATCTTTGTCGTGTGAATGACACCGTAGGTGCCGATTGGAGTACGCCGTCTGGCCATGTGGTCACCTATCTCGAAAATCCGGCGGGAGGTCCTCGGTGGTCTTGACGGCCGCAACATAGCGGCTGAGCTGGCTTTTCTCGAAATCCTTTCTGAGCTGATCGTGCTCGCGACGAACGACCATAATGATGCGCAGACCGATTACCGACAGCCAGCAGATGACGGTGAGCGACGCGGCACCGATGGCAGCTGCCGGCACGGCTTTGTCCGTCGCCGCGAGCCACGTGACAAACGCGCTTGCGCAGGTCACCACAGCGAGGATCACCCAGAGCGAGATCCGCGCCCATTCACTCTCATGGATCTTCATACAATGTCCCATTCCGATGCGAAATAACTCCTTGCATCGGTCTTTACTGCTACGTTCCGAATGGGTTACGAGCTACTGGCCAGTATCACTCATTTAGACCAAAACACGCGCACAATCCGTCACTCAGAGCTACGCATTCGCGCCTTGCGCTGGATTTCGAAAGCACCTTCGAGCCACTGCCGCTTAGCCTCGACACCCAGCACCGCGTGAATGCGGTCCGCCAGAGCGAAGATCTGCTCGTCCGACATGTGAGCGACCTCGATGCGCCGAGCAGCCAGATCGGCCTCCGCCTCCGACATGACCGGCCCGATGGGCTCAGGCTCGGTCGGCCCGGGCTGCTTAGTCGGCGGGATGGGGCCGTCTTCGAGGATCACACGCGGGGTGTCTTCGTTCCAGGTGGACAGTGCGCGGCCGACGGCGCGAAGGTTGATCTCTCCGACGCCGGGGTTGCCTTGCTCGATGTCGTCGAGGCTGCGCTTGCTGATGCCTGCGAACTCGGCAAAGGGGCGACGGTACTTGTAGCCGTCCGCTTCTCTCTGGATACGCACCGCTTCCCCGAGTCGGCGGCGCATCTTTTCGCTGTAGTCAGCAGTCCTGAGCCTCACAAGCGCAGAGTCTTGCAGACCCGCGCAGACAGGACCATGCCGTGACCTGCACGTTTTGCCCCGCTTGCCCCGATCGAGCGGTGACTTTATGTCCATGTCGATGCAGAGTAGTGCAGAAATTTGCAGACAGCAAGGCCGCAAGTTCATCATCATTCAACGCCATGCAACACATTCCTTGACTTGCCGTTGCAGAGTGATGCAGACTGACGCACATGCCCAACTTGAACAGCCCGCGAGTGAAACATCGCATGGCCGAGCGGGGCTTCGTCGACTCCAAGGCACTCGCCGAAGCGGTCCCCGCTGTCCCGTACGGATCACTCCGCAACGCGGTTGCGGGCACCGACCCGATCCGCCTGCAGCGGGTCTACGACATCGCGCGTGTCCTCAAAGCTCCGGACGAAGAACTCCGCACCGTCGTGGAGGACATCCTGGCGACGGCCGACGGCGGCCCCGACGAGGCACGCGACCGCCCGAAGGACACGCGCCGGGACACCCGCGCACCCTCCAGTCCGAAGCGGCCGACCAAGGCGGAACCGAAGCGGCGGCCGGCATCTGGGGAAGCGGCATGACCATCGCTGATGTCGTCGAAGCCCTCGACAAACTCACCCGCGAGGTCGCCGCCCTGAAGAAGGCCGCGAAGAAGCCCGATCGCGCCGCGTGGAAGCCGCGCGAGGTCGCCGAGAAGCTCGGCCTGGAGTACGAAACCGTGCTCGACCTCATCCACTCCGGTCAGATCCGGGCCGTCGAGATCAACGGCCGCTACCTCGTGCCTGACGACGAACTGCGGCGACTCCTCGCGCTGCCCGAAAGCGCGTGACCTGATCTCCCAGCCGCATCCCGAGCGGCTGGGCCCCATGAAAAACGCCCGCTCCGTGTCAACCGCCAAGCCGCACGGAACGGGCTCCACCGGACCAGCAAAGGAGAACCCGGTGAAGCACAACCGTACCAAGCCCAAGCGCACGCGGGTCGTGCTCGACGAGAAGCACGGCCAGGGCCACGTGGACCACGACCCGGCCGAACTGGAGCGGCAGGCCCGCCGGCGGGACCTGGCCTGGCTGCGTGACCGCTGCGCCACCCGCACCAACAACGAGGGGAGCCAGGCATGAGCGACACCGAGTTCACCGAGCAGCAGGTCCGCGACATGGAGGTCGCGCTCTACCAGGCCCGCATCGTCAACGAGATCCCCAACCGCGAGGCCGCCCTCAACGCGCTCCGCAAGGGTGCCGTCCCGCCGGTCGACGGGCAGCAGCCGGAGATCTGCGGGGACGTGCTCTACCCCGGCGTCACCTGCCAGTCCCCGGCCTGGCGCTGCGCGTTCGAGGACCACGGCTGGAGCAACGGAAAGCGCCGTCTCACCTGGTCGAACCACGGCGGTGAGGCATGAGCCGCGATCACCGCAGCATGTATGGCGTGGCCGCGCTGCTGGAGCGGCACGGCATCCAGATCGACCGGACCCGCGGTCCGCAGCACCGCCGTCCGCGTGCCGCTGAGACCGCGCTGGCCCAACCGACCGAGACCGAGCTGTTCATCGCCGAGATGCGGATGCTCGGTGCCCACGCCTACGAGGTGCTGCGGGACACGCACGGCCCGTGCAAGGTCTGCCAGCTCGAGGGCCGTGAGGGCGACACCGAGGTTTACATCGGCCGCGACGGCCACGAGGTCATGTGCCGGCCGTGCGCCCGCCAGGCCGTGAAGGGCGCCGACCGGCCGACCGTCGTGGAGGTGCTGATCCCGTGAGCACCCGACGCGACTGGCTGGACGCCATGGCCGACCCGCGCGCCGCCGAGCGCGCCGCGGAGAAGACCGCCCGACGCGAGCAGGGCGAAACCACCACGACCAACCCGCCCGCCATGGGCGAGGAAGCGAGCAACTGATGGCCACCTCCAACGACGTGAGCAAGGACCTGCTGGCCGACTTCGACAACCTGCTCGCTGACAGCGCCGCCATGCCGATCGACGAGCTGAAGGCCCGGTTCCAGGAGCTCGGCGAGAGCTGGCTCATCTACAACGACCACCGGGTGTTCGACCGGGTGCTCAGCCTGCCCGTGACGATCGACATGATCCTCGGCGACCAGAGCGACGCCGTCCGCAAGATCGTCGCCGGGTTGAAGGAAATCCACGGCGACGAGCTGGAGTTCGTACTCGACGGCTCCCGCTCCAAGCCGGAACTCGTAGTGCGCAAGTGGCGCGACGAGGACGCGCTCCGCAAGGCATGGAAGGAACACGCCGAGGACCAGTACCGGGCGAAAAACCTCGGCGGTGGACGGTGACCGCGACGATCTCGACCGAGCAGGACGTCTACGACCGGATCGTTGCGGAGAAACTCCAGATCACCGAACCCGGCGTCTACCCGGACGTCGACGAGGCCACGTACCACGCATTGCCGGGCCTGTCGTCCACGGGCATCAAGCGCATGTTGGAGGCGCCTGCGGTGTACCGGTGGCACGCCGACCACCCGGCCCCGCCGCGCAAGGCGTTCGACGTCGGCCACGCGGTGCACGCCCGCGTGCTCGGTGTCGGCCTCCCGGTCGCGGTGATCCCCGACGAGTTGCTCGCTACGAACGGTGCCGCCTCAACCAAGGCGGCCAAGGCGTTCGTGGCCGCCGCGCGCGCCGAGGGCAAGACCGTGCTCAAGCCCGACGAGTACGCCGAAGTGTCGGCGATGGCCGACGCCGTGCTCGCACACCGCGACGCGGCGCAACTGCTGTCCGACGCGGCCCCCGAGGTCAGCATCCTGTGGGACGACCCGTTCACCGGCGTGCGCTGCCGCGGACGGCTCGACTACTGGCACGAGCGGCCCGGCGTGGTCGTGGACCTCAAAACGGCCAGGAGCGCTAACCCGGCGCGATTCGCCCGCCACGCCACCGAATACGGCTACGGGGAGCAAGCCACGCACTACCAGACCGGCGCGGCGCTGCTCACCGGCCGGGATATCGCGCCCCGCTTCATTCACGTCCTGGTGGAGAAGGAACCGCCGCACCTCGTGAGCGTCGTCGAGCTCACCGCCGAGTTCCTCGACGTCGCCCACGACCGTGTCCGGTTCGCGATCGACCTGTACGCCCGCTGCCAGGAAACCGGCCACTGGCCCGGCTACGGCGACGGAATCCACCGCATCCAGCCGCCCGCCTGGTACCGCGCCGACACCCTCGACGAGATGGAGTTCTGACCCATGACCGAGATGGTCACCTACACCCCGCCGTCGCAGACGGCCCTCACCATTGCCGACGAGCAGCACCAGTTCACCGAAGCGCAAACACAGGCCTTGGCCCACATCGGCGTCGAGAACGCTTCACAGGGCGACCTTGCCGTGTTCTTCCACGTCGTCAAGCGCACGGGGCTCGACCCGTTCGCCCGCCAGATCTACATGATCGGCCGCCAGGCGTCCGAAAAGGACGCGCAAGGTAACTGGGTCAAGGTCACCAAGCAGACCATTCAAACCGGAATCGACGGCTACCGGCTCATCGGCCGCCGCGCCGCTGCCCGCACCGGCGAAACGATCTCCGTGGACGCCCCCGAATGGTGCCGCGACAACGGGACATGGGTGCCCGTGTGGTCCGCTGCGTGGGGTCTGCCGATCGCCGCCCGCGTCACGATCCGCCGCGACGGGCAGCCGTTCACGGCGGTCGCGAACTTCGACGAATACAAGCAAACCAAGCGCGACGGTTCACTGAACGCGATGTGGACGCAGCGTCCTGCCGGGCAGATCGCCAAATGCGCCGAGGCCGCCGCGTGGCGCATGGCGTTCCCGCAAGACCTCGCCGACATCTACACCGACGACGAGATGGGCCAGGCCGACAACCCGCCTCTGGCCAAGCCGCGTCGCGAAAGAGCCGCAACCCTGCTCGCACCCGCCGAGAACGTGATCACCGCCGAGCAGTGGAAGAGGCTCGGCACGCTCCTCAAGGGGGTCGACGCCAACAAACAGCTGCGGATCACAGCGCAGTTGATCAAGCGCGAGATCACCTCGCCGAAGGAGCTCACCGAGGCTGAGGCTTCGGAGCTGATCCGCGCGCTCGAAGACCTCGCCAACCAGGGCCCGATCGCCGACATGGTCGAGGCGCTGCTTTCTGCCCCCGAGCCCGGCACCGCGGAACCGGCCCCCGAGCCGGCCGCAGCCGAGCCGGGCACCGTCTACAAGCCCGCTACCCAGGCGCAGCTCACGAAGCTCCACACGGTGCTGACCAAGCTCGACATCGGCGACGGCGAGAAACACCAGATCGTCGGCACCCTGGCCCGCCGCGAGATCTCCACGACGAAGGACCTCAACCGGGACGAGATCGGGCGCGTCATCGACACCCTGGACGGCTGCCTCAAGGACAGCGATCCGCAGCGAGCACTTGACTTCGCGCTGGCCAACGCCGACGAGGAGGGGGCTCAGTGAACTGGCACGAACGCCCCTTCGTGGCGTTTGACCTGGAAACAACCTCTGTGGACGTCGAAACCGCCCGGATCGTGACGGCAGCCGTCGTCACGGTCGACCCCTCCACCGGCGCGAAAGACGTGCGCGAGTGGCTCGCCGACCCCGGCATCGACATCCCGGCCGAGGCGACCGCCGTGCATGGCATCACCACCGAGCACGCCAGGCAGCACGGTGAGCCAGCGGCTGACGTTGTGTGGGCCATCGCGGGCGCACTGACAAGGGCGTGGCTCAAGACGCACCCCGTCGTGGTCTACAACGCGAGCTACGACCTGTCGCTGCTGGACCGCGAGATGCGCCGCCACGGTCTCGGCGAACTGGACACGGCTGCGGTCATCGACCCGCTGGTGATCGACAAGCATTACGACCGGTTCCGGCGCGGATCTCGCAAGCTCGTCGATACCGCGCGGCACTACCGCATCGAACTGTCTGAGCAGGACGCGCATGGTGCGGCTGCGGACGCGCTCGCCGCGGCCCGCGTGGCGTGGCGGCTCGCCCGCGTCTACCCGGAATTGGCCGGGATGCGGCTCCCTGAGCTACACGCGCACCAGATCGCCTGGCACGCCGAGCAGGCCGCGAGCTTGCAGGAGTACTTCCGCGCCAAGGGGAGCGACGAGATCGTGCCGCTCGAATGGCCGCTGCGTCCGGTTGCCGTCTCGCTGCCCGAGCCTGCGGGCGGTGACCAGTGATGGCCGCCCGGATCACGGAGGCCGAGCGCTACGCCCGCGGGGACCGGCGCCTGCGCCACATCATCGACACGCTCGCCGTCGCCGTGCCCGTCGCTTTCGGAACCGCCGCGAGCCTCGCCGTCACCGGCACCTGGCCGGGGCTCGGCATCGGCTGGCGTGTCCTCGCCGGCGCTGGTGTCTTCCTGTCGTTCGCATGGCTGCTGATCGTGCGAGGTGACCGGTGAGCGAGCCGCTTCCACTGTTCGCCGAGGAAGTCCAGAAGTCGGCCGTGATCAGCCCGTGCGGCACCTACCGCTACGAGCTGACTCGCCGCTGGTCGGACGGCCCGCCCGTCGGCTGGGTGATGCTCAACCCGTCCACCGCCGACGCGAACCTCGATGACCCGACCATTCGCCGGTGCATCGCCTTCGCGAAGGCGTGGGGTTACGGCGGCATTGTCGTCCGCAACCTCTACGCCCTGCGTGCAACTGACCCACGCGAACTCGACCGGCACTCCGAACCGATCGGGCCGGACAACGACGCGCACCTGGCCCGATGCGTCGGCGAGCCGCTGACGATCGTGGCCTGGGGTGCCCGCGGCGGGGATCGAGGGCGCGAGGTGCTCGGGCTCCTGGCGAGCCGGGGTGTCCGGCCGCACCTGCTCGCGACCACGGGTGACGGCCAGCCGCGGCACCCGCTGTACCTGCGGGCCGATCTGTTGCCCGTGCCGGTGCAGGAGGTGGCCCGGTGATCCGCCGTCTTCTCGCGCGCCTCGCCGACTGGGCCATCGCCCTGCTCGACCGCGGCGACTCCATGCGCTGGACCGACGAATACGTCCTGCTGCTCGACGAACAGAACCGGCGAGGTGAGGGCCGGTGAACCGCCGCGTCAACGACATCCGGCCCGCGATCGACGAGCTCGCCGACGTCATCGCCGGATGGAACGCCAACCCGCGCAACAGACTGCCCTCGATCAAGGTTGGCGAAGACTGGACCGTTGGCATCGCCTGGCTCGTGAAAGCACTGCGGAAAGTGCTTGACCGGCACGCGCCTGACCGGGACGGCAACTGTGTCGCCTGCTATCGGTCCTCGTCGTCCGGCTGGTATCAGCGGCGCCCCTGGCCCTGCGACGACGTCATCGACATCGCCACAGAACTGGACCTCCAGGACGTGCTCGGCATCGATGCGGAGGACGCGTGAGCAGCCCAGTGAAGACGCGTCCGCATGGCCGGACGAAGTACGTCGTCGAGAAATGCCACTGCGAGGTCTGCCGCACGGCCTCTCGCGCCTACGAGAACCACCGGCGCCGCCAGCGCGCATACGGCCGCCAGGCCTACGTCGACGCCGAACCGGCACGTCAGCACGTCCGCAAGCTCCAAGCAGCCGGGCTCGGCTGGAAACGCGTCGCCCAGCTGGCCGGCCTGGACCACAGCGTCGTCTGGAAACTGATCTACGGCGACCGTAAGCGGTTCGACGGCCCGTCGAAGCGGATCCGGCCCGAGACGGAACGGAAGATCCTTGCCGTCCGGGCCACGCTCGACAACCTCGGCGACAACGCCCTGGTCGACGGCACCGGCACGCGCCGCCGCCTGGAAGCGCTCATCGCGATGGGCTGGTCCAAGGCGAAGCTCGCCGCTCGACTCGGCATGACGCCGACGAACTTCGGCAGCACCATGCAGCGCGCCCGCCTGCACGCGGCGACCGTCCGGGCCGTCCGCGTGCTCTACAACGAGCTGTGGGACATCCGGCCGCCGGAGGACACCCACCGGGACAAGATCGCCGCGTCACGGGCACGCACCTATGCGCAGCGGCACGGTTTCGTGCCACCGCAGGCGTGGGATGACGACACGATCGACGACCCGGTTGCGCAGCCTGAGGGCACAGAGCCAGTGCGCCGCAAGGGAGTACTGCCACCCGCCGAGGAACTGCTGTATCTCCGCAAGTGCGGCGAATCCGTCGCGGCAATTGCGGCCCGGTTCGGCGTCAAGGAGAACACGGTCGAACAGGCGTTGCACCGCGCTCGGGCGGTGGCCGCGTGATCCACTTCTATCTGGGTACCCATCAACCTTCCTGGCTGGCGCACGCCGGTGTGCCGTTGTTCGTGTCCCACCGCCGGCTGTCCGGCCGCAAGACCCTTCCGCGTGCACGCGCAGGATGGGCGCTGGACAGCGGTGGTTTCAGCGAACTGTCGCTGTTCGGCGAGTGGCGCACCAGCCCCGAGGACTACGTCGCCGCGGTGCGCCGCTACGACGAGGAAATCGGCAAGCTCGAATGGGCCGCCCCGCAGGACTGGATGTGCGAGCCGGTGATGCTCGCGAAAACCGGTCTCACAGTGGCGGAACATCAGCGCCGCACCGTCGTGAACTTCCTGCGACTGCAGGAAGTTTGGGGCGACCGGTACAGCTGCCCGTTCATGCCTGTCCTGCAGGGCTGGAACCGCGACGACTACCTGCGCTGCCTCGACCTCTATGGCGCGCACGGTGTCGACTTCACCGAATACCCCGTGGTCGGCCTGGGCTCGGTGTGCCGGCGCCAAGCAACAGGAGAGATCGGCGCCGTCGTGACGGCGCTCCGCGCAGTTGATCCCGGCATGGCACTGCACGGATTCGGAGTGAAAAAGACGGGCCTGGCGGCCTACGGCCACATGCTCACCGCCGAGACCGAGCACGAGTTCAACATCGGCAGCGCGGACAGCATGGCGTGGTCGTTCGACGCGCGCCGGCACGGCCGCCCACGGTGCGGCGGCACCGGGCACAAGAACTGCGCCAACTGCCTGCCCTACGCCTTGACGTGGCGCGGTGAGGTCCTAGCCGCGATCGGGAGCGTCTGGCAGCTCGACCTGTTCACGTCGCTCGAAGGCGAGGAGGTCGCGTGATCACCCTTGCCGCCACCTGGTCCGCCCACGTGCTGACCGACACCGCCACCCAACTCACGCGCGCACACCAGCGCGCACAATCCACAAAGGACTACCGATGAGCTACGAAACCCGCGCCTACGACAAGAACACTGGGGACCAGTTCGGACCCGACCCGGTCGTCGTCATGGCCGTCACCGGCACACACGACATCTCCCGCCTGCTCTACCTCCTGTCTCGCGGCACCATCGAGCAGATCCAGCTCGCCGAGCACATCACGCGGCAGGTCGCCCGGCACAACGGCGGCCGGGCCGCCCTGAAACTGCTGCGCGACCACGGCGGTCCGGACCTGCTCGAAAAGTTCGGAGTGGCTGCCGAGGCGCCTGCCGGCGGTGCGCGATGACCGCCCGAATCCCGGACCCCAAGGGCTACCAGTGGTTCCGGTACGGGCCGTACGACCCGCCGTACCGCAAGACCCCCGAGGGGGAGTACCACCAGTTCAGGCCGCAGTACAACGGCTGGTGCTACTGCAACCAGAACGAGCGCGGCCTGACCCGCATCCCGTTTTCGAAGCTCCCCGCCGAACTCAAGGCCAGGGCCATCGAGAAAGCGCTTCCGCGTCCCGTGGTCGACGTGCAGCTGCCCGAGCCGATCGGGAGCGAGGCATGACCGACCGCGAGAAGCTCAAGGCCGCAATCGACACCGTCGCGCGGCACTTCGTTCGCAACGCCGTGTTCAGCGAGATCGAAGACGGCCGCGGCGGCATCCGCTGCAGGTGCGGAGATGCGTCGTGAGCCTGCGCCTCTGCGATCCCGAGTGCTGCTACCCGGACGACACGCACGTCGAACCGGAGCCCGACTGGATCGGCAATGCCCCCGTCATGCACGGCGAATCCGAACGACCCGTGCCCGGCACGAACGACACGGACGCCTACTGCCTGTGTGGCCACCCGAACTACCTGACCTGCATGGGATGGCTCAACGGCGGCGGTATCGGCAGCTGGACCTTCGAGCGCACCGAGGACCAGACGTGACCCCCGCGCCCGACCGCCACAGCCCCCGTCACGGCGCGACCGCCACACATCACCAGCCCGGACAGCCGGGACCATCCCGCCACTGACCAGCGAAGGAACAGAGACATGACCAGCACCGAGAAGTGCAGCGGACTCGCTACCGACATCGCCCGCTACGACTCCGACTGGAACGAGGAGACCGGCGACTGGGAACCGCTCGCGCCGGAATACCTGAAAGCGCTCGCCAACAACCTCACCAACGCCGGATACCGCAAGTTGTCCACCGACGACGCCACCGTCGAGCGCATCGCAGCCGCTTCGTGGGCGGCATCCGACGGCTACGTCACCGGCATCCCGTGGCCCCCAAAGGGCCTCCACGCCGAGAAGGAACGCCGCCGCGTCCGCGCCATGCTCGCCGTCCTCACGGACCAACTCCCGTACGTCGGGCAGCACGTCGAGTGGAACTACACCGGCGACGAATGGAAGCCGGGACTCGTCCGCGAGATCCGCGGCGAGCACGTGCACATCGTGCTCGCCGACGGCCAAGACCTGCTCGTCGAACGACGACACCTCGCATGGGGCGGCCAAACCGAGTCCGAACCCACCGCCTGACCCGCCGGGCCGCCGCGAGTGACCCGACCCCGCGGCGGCCCGGACTCCCAGACCACGAAAGGAGGTGCGCCGTGGCGATCCACCTGCACACCACAGAACCACCCGGCGGCCGCCCGATCACCGCGCAGGAGCTCTACAACGCGTGCTGGCGCGGCGAACTCCCTGCCGAAGTCCTCCGGGCAGCCGACCGAGAACGCCTCGTCGAAGACCTCTGGGACCAGGGCTGGACCGATGTCGAGATCGCCACACACACCCGCATGACCACCTACACCACCGCGCGCATCCGGACCCGGCTCAGGCTCGCGCCGCACCACGCACAGAAAGAGGCCGCAGCCTGATGGCCCACGACCGGCACCTGTTCATCAAGGTGGACGTGAACATGCCTGATCACCCGAAGATCGAGGCACTGTCCGACCGCGCGTTCCGCGAACTCATCCGGCTGTGGACGTGGTGCTGGAAGCACGACACCGACGGCGAAATCACGCCGGCTCGGTGGCGGAAAGTGCCGCCGAAGGTACGTAACGAACTGATAAATTCCAAAGTTACCGACGAGTCAAGCGGCGTCTTGCTGATGCACGACTATTTGGACTGGCAGCAGTCCTCGGAGGAGCGTCGGCAGGCGTCCGGCGGGCGTGCCAAGGGCGGCTCGCTGGGGATGCATAACCGCTGGCACAAGGCCCGTGGAGTGATCAAAGAGGGGTGTCCGTACTGCGAGGAAAGCACCCCCTCGGAGATCAACAACAGTGATAAGTCGAGTTATAACCCAGGTAATAACTCAGCGATAACAGAGAGAGAGAAAGAGGAAGAACTTAAGGACTTATCGAGTCAGCCGCCTGTAAGTAGCGCGCCCGCGCGAAACGGCAGCGGCATCAGCGGCCCCTACAGCACCAGGGCCTACCGACTCGTCGACCGCACTCTCGGCCGCGACATCACCAGCGCCACCCGCACCCTCCTCGCCATCGAAGTCGCCACCCTGCTGCCCGAAGTCGACGAACCCACCCTGACCGCCGCCCTCGAACGCTGGAACCAGCGCAGCGGCATCGGCCCGAAACTCCTGCCCGGTCTCGTCGACGACATCCGCAAGGAAGCCCGCGGCGCCACCACGCGCGCCTCGCCGGCACCGGCCGTCAACGCCACCGACGCGTTCGCCCAGCAATTCCTCGCCGGCGGCCACACGCCGCCCCCACTCCGAGCACTCCCAGGAGGAGCGTCATGAGCACCACCGTGAAAGCCGTGACAGCCCGTCGCGAGCACGCCTGCGACAGCTGCTCGGGCACACCGAACGTGCGCCCCATAGCCCCTGGCCATCGCTATCTGCGGCACGTGGCCTTTCCCGGAGACCTGCTGAACCAGACCGCGCGGCTGCTCACGAGCGTCGAATGCGTGGCCTGCGCCAGTGAACGCGAGTGCTCAGACGGGCTGCTGGTCGCGGGCGCCTGCGCCACGTGGTGCTGCGGCGACGTTCCCTGCGCCCGCCCCTTCGGCCACGACGGCGACCACTCCTGCCGACGCTGCGCAACGGCGACGCGAGGCGGTGCAGCGTGAACGACGACCAGATCCGCGCCCTGCTCGCCGTGGCCATGGGCTACGACAACCGGCGCCCCGGCGAGTTGAACATCGCCGCCTGGACCGAAGCCAGCGCCCGCGGCCGGTGGACCTTCGACGCCGCGCTCGAAGCCATCCACGCGCACTACGCCGAGAACACCGAGTTCCTGATGCCCGCGCACATCACCAGGCGCGTCCGCGCCGGTGCCGGCCAGCCGCCGCGCTACGAGGCCTTGCCGCCCGCGCAGCCCGCGTCCGAGGACACCCGCCGCCGGATGCGCGACCTCATCGGCAACGCCTTCCGCCTACCGCGCCACGCCCGCGGACACCGACCCGCGCCCGACTCGGCCGAACACCAAGCGGCCCGCCAGCGAGCCCGCGAAGAACTGGACCAGGTCCGCCACAACCGAGGCGAGGCATCGTGAAAGCGCTCACCGTCAAGCAGCCCTGGGCCTGGGCCATCGCCGCCGGCCACAAGCCCATCGAAAACCGCAGCTGGACCACCAGCTACCGCGGCCCGCTCGCCATCCACGCCGGCAAAACCATCGACCGCCACGCCATGCCGCTCGTGCGCCAACTCCTCGCCACCATCGGTGCCGACACCGCCGAACTCGACCAGCCGCTCACCCGCGGCGCCGTCATCGCCACCGCCGAACTGGTCGACGTCTGCGCGCAAGCCGTCAGCGGAGGTACCTGCGCGTGCGGACCCTGGGCCGAACCAGGCCAGCATCACTGGCGGCTTGCGAACGTGCAGCGCCTCGCGGAGCCCGCGCTCGTGACCGGTCGGCTCGGCCTGTGGCATTGGGAAGCCGGTGAGCAGTCATGACCACGACCCTCACCAGGCCCACCTGCACCATCAAGGGCTGCACCCGCAACCGCAAAGCCAAAGGCCTGTGCAACAACCACTACCAGCAGCTTCGGCGCGCGGGACGCGTCACCGCGCCCGAAAAGGACACCCACTGCTCGGTCGACGGTTGCACCAACACCCGCACCGCCCGCGGCTACTGCCTCGGCCACTACACGAACTGGAAACGCACCGGCAACCCCGAACACGCGCCGGTGCAGCAGCTTTCCCGCGATGAACTCGTCTACCTGCGCCGCCTCGTCGGCCTCCCCGACACCGGACCCACCGCCGAGCAGATCGCACGGTGGCGGGCCGAGGAAACCGCCGACGGGCTGGGGGTGGCGTCGTGAGTACCGCAAAGAACATGATCGACATGCTGCGGCGCCACTATCTGCCAGAGACCAAGCCGCCGGGCGGGGTCTTCGCTCCGGAGATCGCCGCGCCGAGTTCCGACCGGCGTGCGGATCTGATCTGGCAGGGGGTGACGGCCGGGTTCGGTCAGGACCTCGTCGGCCACGAGATCAAGGTTTCGCGACGCGACCTGCAAGTCGAGCTGGCCGACCACACCAAGTCCGACGCCTGGATGCGGTACTGCGACCGGTGGTGGCTGGTGGTCTCGGACCTGTCGCTCATTGAAGGCCTGGAACTGCCGCCTACGTGGGGCGTCATGGCCCCGCCGTCCGGGCGCCGCACTCGCTCGATGACCGTCATCGTGGACGCACCCCAGCTCAAGCCGGTCGACCAGGCTCCGGCGTACCTGCGGATCGCCACGTGGCTGCACTGGAAGCTCCAGGACGAGCGCAGCCAGCATCGGGCGGCTCGGGTAGACCTGGAGCGTCGGGACAACCGCATCCGCGACCTGGAGAACCAACTGACGGCGGCCGGTCGTGCGACCCACATGTCCGACCGCATGCAGGTCATCACCCAGATCGTCGATGCGCTCGGGGTGGCCTACGGCGGTGGCCTCGGTGACGGCTATCGCGAGACCGTCAGCGTCGATGAGGTCGTCGAGGCACTGACGGACCTGAAGGCCGCGCGTGGTCGTGCGCGCGAAGTCCAGAGCCGGGCCGAATACCTCCTCGGCCAACTCACGTACGTACGTGGTGATCTCGATCGGCTGCTGAAAGACCGCGACGTCGACAGCCTCGCGAAGTTGGTTCGGAGGCCGGCATGACCCGCGACGAGCCGCGCCGCCGCTGGGGCAAAGCCGGGCGTCGCCTCACCGCCCAGGAATCCGCCGCCATCGCCCGCCGCAAACACCAGCGGACCGTCGACCAGCAAGAGACCTACCGCGCCTGGCGCGCCGGATGCGTGACCCCGTGGCGCATCACCGCCGCCCTCGACATCCGTGGCCTCTACGGGCCGGAAGTTGACGAAGCGTGTGGCGTTGCCGAGCCCGCGGTGGACATGTGGGAAGACGGCCAGCTCTACCCCACCTGGGAGCAACTGCTCGCCCTCGCCAAACTCACCGACTTCCCCGTGGGGTTCTTCACCCTCGGCGGCGAACCCATCCCAGTAGACGCCACCAGCCTGCTGTGCGGCATGACCGACGCCCAGATCGCCGCGTGGAAACGCGACCACCGCGAACCCGTCCTGGAGTTCCTGCCCGAAGCCATCGCCACCACCGTCGAAGGAGAACCCGTTGAGCGAGCACGAATTCACCCCGGACCAGATCGTGCAGGGCATCGCGCGGGCCGTCCGGGAGCGCGCGTTCGACGTGATCCCCAGCCTGATCACGCTGCTCGCACTCCAGGACCCCGACCGCGCGCAGAAAGCCCTCGACGCGCTGCAGGGACGAGCCACGTTCCAGGTGCAGTTCACATGACCCTCGACCGCACCGGCGAGCCCATCGACCCCGACACCGGCCACCACTGCGCCAACGGCTGGCAGCTCGGCCACACCCTCGACGACGACCAGCCCTTGCGCTGCCTGATCTGCCACCCCGAATTCCTGCCCGAACGACGCCGCGCCCGGCTCTGGGGCGGCAACCCCGACGCCCGGCCACACCCGTCCAGCACCGAAACCCGTCCATCTACCAGGGAGAACCGATGAACGAAGTGATCCAGTTCCAGCCCCAGCAGCGCGTCTTCCAGGCCGGAGACCCCGAACCGAGCGACGTGGCCCGAGTCCGCGACAACGAGGGCGACGTGTGGGAGCGCATCGAACCCATGGCGTGGCAGGTGGCGGGCGAGGACCCCGACTACGCCGTGTCGTGGCAGTCGCTGGCCCCGTACGCGCCGCTGACCGAGGTCCGGTCCTGATGGCCGACACCGAGACAGCGCTTCCCGCCCGGTTGGACACGGCGGACACGCCGATCCTCGCCGCCGTGCTCCGCGACCTGGCCGCCACGGACGACGAGTCCGAGGCTTCCGACGGCGAGAGCGAGGCGCGCTGATGCCCATTCCTGCCGCCTCAGATCGCCGTGGAGCCACGAACCCCGGTTCGCTGGTGTCCACGGACGCCGGAAACCGTGTGGGTCAAATCAGACCCGCTTTTCCCGTCAACTTCTTCCGTCGGATGCCCACCGGCGGAAGCACCGCCTACATCCACCCCGAGGAGGACCAAGTGACCCAGGACCCGGCCGCCATCGCGGCATCGATCGACTGGACCCCGACCTGCCGACCAGGCGAGGAGCGGCAGGCCATCGTCGAGCAGGTTCTCCGCGCCGCTGCGCCGGCCGCGAGCGGAGACACCATCGAACGGGCTACGCGGATCATCTGGAGCGACCAGGTTGACCACCTAGCACCGGCGGAGATCGCGCACCACCTTGCCGTTGTTGGCCTCCTGGTTGACGGCCGGGACCGGGCCCGCATCGAGAAGGCGCTGGCGATCGCCTCGAAGCTCAAGCACGCCGTCGCCGAGGAGATCCGCACCGCCCTGACCAGCACCGAGGAGCAGCAGTGACCCAGAACCAGACCACGAGCATCGGGATCGCGATTCTGCGCTACCCCGTCGGAGACCTGTGGGCCGCATACGTGGTGTGCCAGGACGGCCCCACCCGGCTACTGTCCGCCCGGCCGCGTGAGCAGATGATCGCCGCATCGTCGGCGGCTGTCCGCGACATGGCCACCCATGCGCCCGGCCCGGTGCAGGTGTGGCGGTGGGAAACCACCGAGACCGAGGCGCAGGCCCTGGTTCGAGACCTCCCCACGCCGGTGCTGGTGCAGCGGGTGCGGCGAGAGGCCGAGGCACCGCTGGCTGCCCGTGAGTTCCGGGCCGGTCAGCGGGTGATGGAGACCCGCTCCGGCCGCGGCTGGCTGGGCACCGTGCAACGCCGCATCATCGGCTACCCCGCCGACGTCGTGCCGGTCGAACTGGACGGCACCGACGGCGAGATCGTCGGCATCCCGCCGCATGAACTGATCATCGACACCCAGGAGCCCCAGTGACCGCGGACCAGACCACTCGGACATGCGAGGCGTGTGGCCGCACCTACCACGACATGGAGGGCATGGTGGGCGACCGCGACTACTGCCACCCCGACGGCATGACCGGCGAAACCTGCTACGCGCGGGCGTCGCGGGCCGGGTTGACCGGGCGTCAGGACCAGACCACCACCGACACCGCACATGCTCATGAGCATGTGGTGAGCATGTCGAGTGAGCATGTGCCAGCCGACACCGCAGCCCTGCGCGTTCACATCGCCGAAGCGTTCCGCAAGCTCGACGCCGAACGCTGGGGCTACGACAACGGCTTCGTTCCCTACGGCGGGGACGAGGAGTCCGACTCGTTCGTCGATGCCGCCGTGGCCGTCATCGCACCCGCACTGGCCGACCTCAGCCAGAAGCTGGCCGCCGCCGAAGCCTCCGCCGGCCAGTGGCGCAACGCCGCCGAAACCATGCAGCGCGTGCTCGCCGCGCTGTCCGGAGACTGCGGCCACGCCGAGCACGTCAGCACGCGGCAGATCCGGGCATGCCTCGCCCGCCCTGCCGGTGAGAGCGGCGACAACCCGGGCGAGGCGCAGCCGAGGATTACCTACCCCATCCATGCAGCCCACATCGAGCCCGGCAGCCCCTATTTCGACGAAACGATGCCGCCTGGCTGGTGGGTGCTCGGCTCCCACTATCCCGAGGAGGGCGCCGACCTGGAGATTCAGGTGGCGGAGGCAATGGACGACAACGGCGCGGACATCCGTGGGTGGGTTGCTGAGCGAATCGCCGCCGCACTGTCGGACATCACCCAGCCGACTCCGTCCGAGGAACCGGGGGAGACGCGGTGAGCGCCTACACCACCGAGTACGGCGAGCGTGTCCGTGACGCGCGCGAACGCGCTCGCCTCACTCAAATCCAACTCGGCAACCGGCTCAGCCTCACCCGAAGCAGCATCGTCAACATCGAAGCCGGACGCCAAGCCGCCACAGCCGAACAGGTCATCGGCACTGCACAAGCCCTCGATGTGGACCCCGCATGGCTGCTGCTCGGCGATCGTCCCGGCGTGGAAGCGCACATCATCCCGGCCGATGCCGAGAACCGGTTCCGAGAACTGGTGCGCGGAGTCGTCTTCGGCCAGATCGACGAGCGCTTGGGCATCGCGTGGCAGGCCTACGAAAAGGTCCTGACTCGCTTCCCGGTGCGCCCCGCCCCGTCTTCCCAGGAGAACAGCGAGGACCAGGCGTGACCCAGCCCCGCACTGCCGTCGAGATCGACCTGCCCATGGTCATCCAGCTCAAGACCGGATGCCGGCCGCTCACCCATAACGACCGGCTCCACCACCGCCCGCGCCCGGCACGTCAAGACCATCCGCCACGCCGCCCACCTCGGCGCCCGCTCCAAACGGCTCCCCGCCGCCGGCCACATCACCGTGCAGCTGCACTACGCGCCCGGCGGCCGGCGATCCGTCACCGACGCACCCAACCTCACCGCCACCTCGAAACCCGCCATCGACGGCCTCGTCGATGCCGGAATCGTGCCCAACGACACCGACCAGCACGTCACCGAACACATGCCCGTCATCCACCCCGGCCCCGGCACACGGCGGCTCTGGCTCGAAGTCACACCCACGGAAGCCGAGTGACCCTTCTCGCCTACCTCGTCGGCCCGGTGGCACTCGCCACCGGGCTTACCGCTGCCCGACTCGCCACCTGGAGGAACCGTTGACCACCGCCGTGCCCTGCGTGCTGGGCTGCTTGAACGCCGACGGCATCCCGTACCCGGCCGCGCCCGGCCAGCTCGCCTGCACACCGTGCGAGCAACGGCTCATGGGCGTGCTCGGCGACCTCGCCGACCGGCTCATCACCCTCCAAACCGCCGACGCCCTCGCCCCCCACAGCGCCCCCGGCGAAAGAGGCACACCCGGATACGGGCCGCGCAGCCCAGCCCTCGACGCGCTCATCGCCCACGGCGACATGCGCACCAAATGGTCATCCGAACTGGGCCACGGCGTCGTCGCCACCGTCGAATCGTGGGCACGGTGCATCCGCGAAGAAGTCGGCGCCCTGCCACCCGCCGAACGGGCCACCTTCGGCCGTGAACTGCGCACCATCCGGTTCCACTGGGACCACGTCATGTCCTCGCCGTGGCTCGACGAGTTCGCGCGCGAGATGCGCGAAGCACTGTCCAGCCTGCTCAACGCCGGACGGCTCACCGAACGCGCCATGCGGATCGGGCCCTGCCCCGGGCTCGTCGCCATCGGCGAAGAGGTCTTCACCAGCGAAACCATCTACCGGGAATGCGGCGCAACCCTCCGAGTCCGCGCCAGCGACGACGAGATCCGCTGCCGGACGTGCGGCACCGTGTGGCCACGGTCCCGCTGGCGCGAGATCGGCGACCCGTGGGCCGACTACGCCACCCTCGCCGACGACTACGGCGTCGCCGTCGGCACCCTGTGGCGGTGGGCCAGCGAGGACCGCAAGAACGGGCTGGCCTGGCGCACGGAGAAACGCGGCGGGAGACTCCTCGTGCACCGCGACGACGCCGAAGCCTCACGGGCACGGCGACACCACAGGAAGGTGGCGTGATGGCCGGGTTGAACCCGCTGGAAAACCTGCGCGTCGCGATGCAGGAACTCGAGGACTCCCGCCGCGTCGTGATCTGCTCACCCGAGTGGGAATCTCGCGTCAAGACGATGATCGACGCCTACGGCATCGGCGGTCTGTGGTCGGTGCAGGTGAACCGCTTCATCGGCGACGACAAGCTCGTCATCGTCGACCCGAACGCGATGGAAGCCGCGCACCGGCAAGCCATGCAACGCGCAGCCCGCGACTTCCGGTTCGACCCCAACCCGCCGCCGCACGCGGCCCACAACGGAGGGTGGCTACGCCGATGGATGACCTGATCAACGCCAGCAATACCACCGTTCAGGACGAACTCGCGCTCTGCATAGGCGCGTGCATCAACGCCGGCATGTCGCCCAACGACATCGCGGGCGTGTTGCTCCGCAGCGGCTGGAGACCACCCGAGGGTCTGGCCTACCTCGACGGCATGGAGCTGACCCGTGGATGACCTGATCGCGTTCCTGCGGGCACGGCGGCCTTGAATGACGACACGCCGCGCCAGTCACGCTTAGTTGCCGAAGATCGAAGCGAAGGCTAAATTTGTCACCGTTGGTGCAGTGTCCGTACGGGACGCGCCCACGAAAGCCCCCGTCGACCCCCAGCGACGGGGGCTTTCCCATGCTCGGAGGTACCCGTGGCCAAGTGCACCAGCAAGGTCCCGATCAAGCAGGACGGCCGCATCAAACGCGACCCGGACGGCAAGGCGATCACCCGGCCCTGCAAAGCCGAGGCGATCAGGGGCGGCAAGGTGTGCCGAATGCACGGCGGCAACGCCAAGCAAGTCAAGGCCAAGGCAGCTGTGCGGGCCGAAGTCATGGCGTGGGGTCTCGGCAACACCACCGTCGACCCGGCCGAAACCCTGCTCAAACTGCTGTCCCAGTCCGCCGCGCGCGCCGAGCACTACTCGCGGCTGCTCGCCGACGCCTACGACGCCGCTGAACGCCTCAAGACCGCGCACGACGCCCACCAACTGCTCACCACCGGCCGCGGCGACAGCGGCGACGAGGACACCGAGCCCGCCGCGGTGCAGCAAGCCCGCGGCGACCTCGACCGGATCTTCACCACCGGCGGAGTCGCCGCCCTCGTCGGCAACACCTACTCGGCGAGCAACAACGGCAGCGTCTACGCCACCGGCGAAGCCATCCGCGGACTCGCCCAACTCGAAGCCACCGAACGCGACCGGTGCGCACGGTTCGCCAAACTCGCCCTCGACGCCGGAATCGCCGAACGGCAAGTCCGGCTCGCCGAGCGCCAGGGCGCCCTCATCGAACAGGTGTTAACCAGCGTGTTCGCTGACCTCGGCCTCACCGACCAGCAACTCAAGGAGGCACCAGCCGCGCTGCGGCGCGCACTCCACGCCGTCGCATAACCCCAGCGAGGTGATCGACGGTGACCATCGCCACCGGCGACCTCGCCGCGTTCGAGAAGGCCATCGAACGCATCGCCAACCGCGCCTACGCCACCGACCCCGTCGCCTGGGTGACCGAGAAACTCGGCGAACACGTCTGGTCCAAGCAAGCCCAGATCATGCGCTCGGTGGCGGCCAACAAGCTCACCGCCGTCCAGTCCTGCCACGGCGTTGGAAAGACACACCTCGCGTCCAGACTGGTCCTCTGGTTTCTCGCCACACACCCCGTCCAGGACACGATGGTCGTCACGACCGCACCCACCTCGCACCAAGTACGCGCGGTGCTGTGGCGCTACATCCGCCAAGGCCACGAAGCCGGCGGCCTGCCTGGGTTCATCAGCCAAGCGCAGGTGCCGGAATGGAAGATCGACGGGCACCTCGTCGGCTACGGCCGGCGCCCCGCCGACCACCAGCAAAGCGCCTTCCAGGGGCAGCACGCCGAGCACATGCTGATCGTGCTCGACGAAGCCGGCGGCATCCCGAAATGGCTGTGGGACGCCGCCGACTCGCTGATGACCGGGCAGGACCAGCACCTGCTCGCGATCGGCAACCCCGACGACTCCGGTTCACACTTCTTCACGGTGTGCACGAAGGAGCCGGGCTGGACCCGGTTCCGGATCTCGGCGTTCGACGCGCCCGCGCTCACCGGGGAGCAGATCTCGCCGGAGATGGCGTCGAAGCTGGTGCAACGCGAGTGGGTCGAGGACAAGCAACTGCGGTGGGGCAAGACGAACCCCCTGTACCGCGCGAAGGTGTTGGGGGAGTTCGCCGACGCCGACGACTCACTGATCCCGCTGTCGTGGGTGACTGCGGCGAACCAGCGATGGCAGGAGTGGAACGAGGCGGGACGCCCGCCCCAACCCGGCCGCAAGATCGTCAGCACGGACGTGGCGCGCATGGGCGAGGACCAGACGTGCGTGGCGGTGCGGCGCGGTGACGTGGTCGAGTCGGTCACCCGCTACGCCAAGCAGGACACGGTCCAGACCTCGCTGATCGTGGACGCCCAGCTCGCGTCCGAACAGCAGTCGCTTGCGGTTGTCGACGACAACGGGCTCGGCGGCGGCGTCACCGACCAACTCCGGCACCGCGGCCGACGCGTGCAGGCCTTCAACGGCAGCCACGGCACGAAGATCCGCGACTCCAGCGGCGTGTGGAAGTTCCCGAACGTCAGGTCGGCGTCCTGGTGGAACCTGCGCGAACTGCTCGACCCCGCCGGCGGTTCAACCATCGCCCTGCCGCCCGACGACGAGCTGACGGCCGAACTCACCACCCCGAAGTGGAACACCCGAGCCGGCGGTGTCCTCGTGGTCGAGGAGAAAGACTCGGTCAAGCGGCGTCTGGGCCGGTCGACGGACTCTGCTGACGCGGTGGTCATGGCGTTCTGGCAGCTCAAGACCCCGGAACCGGCCGAGCCCGGTGGCCGGCGGCGGTCGCGCGTGCACAAGCACCGCGGATCCGACACCTGGGAATAGACCCCCGTTCTCGTGCCGGGGCGTCAACCGTGCGGCCCCATCGTCTCGAGCAGGGGCGGAGACGACGCTCGGATGGCACGCAAGGACGAGCGCAGGCCGGATCGACGAGGGGCCATCCTGGCCGGCCGTTACCGACCACGTCCTGCGCCCCGGCACGACCCACATCGAAGGAGTAACCATGGCCGCTACCGCGATCACCCCGGCGACGATCAGCCGGTCCGGCACCGCCTACCAGACCCTGGCGGCGTGCGACGCCACCAACGGCAACACCGTGCCCAACAGCGGCCAGGTGTTCCTCGAGCTGTCCAACACCGACACCGCCAGCCACACGGTCACGGTGGCAATTCCCGGCGTGGTCGACGGCGTCGCGAGCCCCGGCAAGGTGATCAGCCTCAGCGCCAGCGCACACGGCCTCTACGGACCGTTCCCGCTCGCGATCTACGGCCCCAACCTCGCGTTCACCGCGGACTCCAACCTCGTGAAGGTCGCCGCCTACCAGCTGCCGTTGAGCTGAGCCCACCACACAACCAGGAGCGGAGAGACATGAGCGAGCAGCAGCCGAGCGTCGGCAGGATCGTGCACTACGTCAGCTACGGCACGCCCGGCGGCGAGTACAAGTCCGAGTGCCGCGCCGCGATCGTCACCGAGGTCACCGAGCACCCAGACGCTGACGGCACAGTCGGACTGTGCGTGCTCAACCCCACCGGCCAGTTCTTCAACCGCAACGTGGCGCACGCCCAGGACAAAGCCGCAGGCGCCTCCGATCACCCTGGCGGTACCTGGCACTGGCCGGAGCGCGTGTAAGGCCGGTGAGGATCACCGTCCGGCTGTTCGGTCGCGAACTCGTGGCAGTCGAATGGAGCGACCAGCCCGAGCCGTGCCGTATCGAGGCCGGATCAGGCGGACAGTTCGAGATCCCGTACGGGTTCATGACCGAGGAAATGACGAAGGGCGGTGACCGGTGGCCAGCGAGAGCGAGGCGCGCCAGCTGAACCAGCGGGAAAAACGAGCCCTCGCCGGGACCGCCCAGTCCAGCCCGTTCGACATCTACGACCGGCTCTTCCCTGACTACAGGGGCGGGGATGTTTTTACCTATAGCTGGGAGAACCGGCGGCTGAAGGAGATGCTCGGCCGGTCGGGCAAAGCCCGCAGCGTCGAGCAGGTGCTGACGCTGCCGCTGCGTTCCGCCGGCGCGAAGCTATCCGGCACCGGCCCGGCCGCCGAGCTCGTGCGGCGCAACCTCATGCCGAAGCTGCCGCTGCTCATCGGGCAGATGACCGGGGCCGTGACCTACAAGAAAGCGTTCTTCGAACTGGTATGGAAGCTCGACGGCGGCCAGGTGGTGCTCGATGAGGTCGCGTGGCGGCCACCAGCGTCGTGTGAGGCCGGGTTCGACCCGAAAACCGGGCGCCCAGCCGGGTTCCGGCAGATGATCGCCCACCCCGGCGGCGTGACCTTGTCCGCCGAAGGGCAGGACACCATCCCCGGCTACGTGCGCATCCCCGCCAGCCGGGCGTTCATCTACACCCACGGCATGCACCGCGAACCGGTGCTCGGCGTGTCCGACCTGGATGTCGCGTTCTGGTGCTGGGAAACCAGCCAGAAGCTGCTGTTCCTGTGGTTCCAGTACCTGGAGAAACAGAGCCTGCCGAACACCATCGTCTACGGCAACGACCCCGATGAGGCCGACGAGAACGCCCAGACTGTGGCCGACATGAAAGCCGGCGGCGCGATCGGGATGCAGCGGCCCCCGGACCCGACCGCGAAGGTGTTCGACATCCTCGAGGCGTCCGGGCAGGGCGCGGATCAGTTCGTTCAGGCCGTGAAGTACCTGGACACGATGATGGTCGCCTCCGTGCTGGCCGGGTTCACTGAGCTGGCCGACAGCGGCACGGCGTCCCGTGTCGGCTCCTACGCCCTGTCCGCGGACCAGTCGGAGTTCTTCCTCGCCTCGCGGCAGGCTGTGGCCGATGAGATGGCGCACGCGGTCAACGAGTACCTGATTCGGCCGCTGGTGGCCTACAACTTCGGCACCGACGTCGAGTTGCCGACGGTCAGCATCGGGCCGTTGTCAAACAGGGACACCGATCGGGCGTTGGACATGCTGAAGGCGATCGTCACCGCTCCGCAGCTCAACGTGCCCGGCTCGTTCGTGGACGAGCTGGTCAAGTCCACTGCCGCCTACCTCGGGTTGGACGAGCAGACTGTGCATGACGAGATCACCGCGTTCGCGAAAGAACGTGCCACCGCCCCACCATCGGGAGTGCCGCCGGAGGTCGGCAAGATCGGCACCGCGGTACGCGCCGCCACCCACATGGTGCAGTCCGATCACCCGGGGGTTCCGGCCAACTCCGCACCCACACCGCAACCACCGGCGCCGCGGCCGGTGACCGTGCCGACAGTGACGAACCCGGCGCCACGGTAAGAGGGGGTGGCGGTGACCGCACCCGTGCCAGAACAGCCGCCCCAGCAGCCGCAGCAGTCCAACGCCGCCGAGGACGCCGCGATCGTCGCCGCGATCGCCGTGCTGCTCGCCATGGTCCCGGCTCCGCCGATCGGACGGCTGATCACCCTGCTCACCCAGCACCGGGTGTCCCGGCCCGCAGCACGCGCAGCGGTCGCGCTGGTGACCTCGACCGGCCGGGACGCGGTGCTGCCGCTCGGCCCGGCCGCGCAGGGCATGCAGCGCACGAACCTGTTGCGGCGGGCTCAGTACCTGCTGGCCGCCGCGAAACGGCTTACGCGGACGCTCGGCACCAACCCGTCGCGTGAAGCGCTTACAGAGGCGCTGAGACGGGAACGGCAGTACTGGCGGCAGCACCTGCACGCCAGCGACCGACGCACCCAAGCCGCCGCGCTGGTCGACTCCACAGCCGACACCGCCAGCGGGCAGGTCATCGACCCGCGCGAACCCAGCCAGCCCCGCCGGGTGCTCGGCTGGCGCGCGGTCATGGACGACCGCACCACCGCCGACTGCCGCGCCGCCCACGGCCGCAACTTCTACGCCGACCAGGAACCACGCATCGGGTGGCCGGGAACCGTGCACGTCCGCTGCCGATGCCGTCCAGTCGCCCCGTGGCCGACCCGTCGGCTCGTCGACGGTGGTCTGCTCCCCCACTTGCCCGGCCGTACCCGTGAGGTCGCCGCATCCAACCCGAGGAGGTGAGCGTGGCTGGCCACACCGGCGGCATGATCGCCCTCGTCCCCACCACGACCGACGCGAAGAAACTCGCCGTGCCCGGCGGCGACCCGCAGCACGAGATGCACCTGACGCTCGCCTACCTCGGTGACAACGTGAAGAACCTGCCCGACCAGCAGGTGTCCGCGCTCAAGCGCGGCACGGCCGCCATCGCCCGCGGCATCGGCGCACCGATCGAGGGCCAGGTGTTCGGGCACGCCGTGTTCAACCCGAACTCGACCGAGTTCGACCCGGCGCACGTGTACATGGTCAACGGGCCTGTGGCCGGGCCACGGCAGGCAGCGGACAAGGTCGCGCGGCGGGCCCTCGGCGAGGACTACCCCACCCAGCACCCGAACTTCGTGCCGCACATCACCGCCGGCTACAACCTGCCGCCCGGGAAGCTCAAGCACACCGGCCCGGTCACGTTCGACCGGGTGCGCCTCACTCTCGGCGACCACGTGCATGACTACCCGATCGGGGAGGCTGTCACCTTGTCCAACACCCTGGAACTGTCCGTCGAGACCCCGGCGCTGGCGAGCGTGCACCACAAGCTCGGCAAGCCTGGCGGGCCCGGCCTGTTCCACGACAAGAACCTGCAGCTCCCGGCCTATATCCAGAACATCGCGCACGCCCTGATCCGGCAGGGACACGACAAGTCCCGCGCGATTCAACTGGCGATCGCCGCGGTTGAGCGCTGGGCGCGTGGCGGCGACAACGTGCACCCCGAGGTCCGGGCCGCCGCCGCGAAGGCGGTCGCCGAATGGGAAGCCGCCCGCGCACGTGCGAAGGCGAAGCCGAACGAGCACGCCCACGCGAACATCAGCCGTGCGGTCGAGTTGTCGCAGCCGCGCCGACCCGCCGGGACCAGCGACGGAGGCCAGTGGTTCGCTGACGACCCTGCCACGCCACGCCAGGACGAGATCCCGAAGGTCACCACGACGGCCGTGGACCGGCTACGCGATGCCGGCGACCTCGACGACCTGGCCACCGGTCTGGACCTCAGCAACCCGGCGACCATCGACCTCGCGGTGGTCATGCACCAGTGGAAGCACGGATGGATTCCGCTCACGCCTCGCGCCGCGGCGGTCAAGGCGAAGATGCTGCGCGGCAGCACCCGCGGCAAGGACCCACACCTGCCGAAGTCCCTGCACGGACGGGCGCACGAGGTGCACCAGCGTGCTGGCAAGAGCGTCACCCACGGCTCCTACGGCAAATCTGCGGTGCCTGCCGATCATCAGTCGCGTAAGCCGGTGGGCCAACGGCTGACGGACGGGGTCGCTGCGCGCCGTGTCAACCCGGCGAACCTGACTGAGGAGCAGCTCCGCACGGTTGATTCCGAGTTCACACGCCGCGCCACTCGGTTGGGCAAGCCGGGGGCGGTAGGCACTACACATCGGGCGGTCAAGGCTGAACTGGGTCGCCGCGCGGCGGAGAAACGAGCGCGTGAAGCCCGCTCGGCGCGGGCCACGAAAGCAGCCGAGACCAGGAAGCGTCGCGCCGAGCAAGGGCTGGGCCCGAAGCGGCCGAAAGGGCTGGACAATGCGCCTCCGGGCGGCTGGACCGAGCAGGACCGGGTGGCCGGTGGAACGCAGCGGCTGGCCACGCCGAAGCCGAAACCTGCGGCGCCGCAGGCGCCCCGCGCGACCGTGGAGGATGCGCGCCGGGCCACGGCGGAGAAGAACGCGGCCCGCTGGGACAGGCGCGACGCCGAGAAAGCGGCGCTCACGCCCGAGGAGCGCAAGGTCTACGACGCGGCCAACCGGCGCCCATCGACCGCCCAAGAGCGGAACGTGTTCGGCACCGGCCCGACCACGAAGCGCACGATCAACCTGGACGAAGCCCACAAGCTCGGTATGCGGGCTGTCCGCGAGCACCGTGCGCGGCAGGCGCGTAAGCCGCTGGCCCCCAACGTTCAGCGTGCAGCGTCAGGCAACACGTCCACGACGCACAGCGGTTTGCTGGTGGAGAACACCGGCACGCCGCACCGAAACCTGGTGAAGCGCGACGGAAAGCTGCTCGGTGTCGTCGAAGGGCGCACCAACACCCGCCGCGGCGACATGGCAACACCCGCAGGCGAGACACCGGACTTCTACCGCTCAGCGACAGCGGGCCGGCACACCCCGAAGGTCGGCGGCAGCGAGGTACGAGCCGCCACAGCCACCCATTCGTCCCTTGACGAGGCATTGGCCCACGTCGACAAGCAGGCCGCGGGGTCGGCGAAACGCAACGCACAGGACCTGCAGGGCGGTCTGTTCGCCCCGCCGAAGCCGACGCGTCGCGCGAGCAAACTCCACGAGGTCAAGGAAGGCGAAGCCGGCGGCCCGATCGCCTTCGAGGGCGGCAAACGTACCGGCACCGTGTGGTCAGACGCGCCCGGCGGCGGCAAATGGGTCATCCCCGACGAGCGCCAACCGGGCGAGGCGCACGCGATCTACGTCGACCAGCGGGGCAACGTCCACGCGAATCTGTCGTCGCGCGAGTACCAGCAGAACTGGCTCGGACGGCGGCAGGGTGAGCTGGACAAGCTGTACAAGTCGCCGAACCAGAAGGCCGTGGAGAAGGTACGCGACCAGAAACTGAGCAGCGTCGCCTCCCAGCTCAAAAAGGGCGACACTTCTGGCTTAAAGGGTCTGTCCGACGACGAGCTGACGAGCCTGGACATCCTCCACGGCACAGGCGGCTACGGCGCCTCTGTCCGCTCCTACGTAACAAGGGAGAAGACGCGCCGTATCGACGCGAAAATCGAGGCCGACATCCGGTCGCTCACACCCGCGCAGCAGGACCGCTACTTCGAGGTCACCTCCTCCCGGAAGGGTATAGACCGGGAAGCCGCTCACCGGCTGGCGATGCGGGAAGCCGGGGACCGTTCCATCGGGAACCTGACACCGCAGGAACAGCGCGCCTACAAGGCCGCCTACGAGCGGCTCATCCGGGCCGGAAAGCCGACCTGGCAGGCTCACAAGATGGCGCTGCAGGAAGCCAAGCTGAGCAACACCGCTGCTGGTGACGTGCTGAATCTGTCCCATGTGCCTCCGCGGCTGCGTGCGAAGGCCCGGCGGCGGGCTGCCGCCCAGGGTGAGGCGCTGCCGGACGGGTCGTGGCCGATCCGCAACCGCGGCGAACTCGGCGACGCGCTCCGCAACTGGGGCCACGCCGTCAAAGCCGGCAACACCAGCCAGGTCAAGGCGCACATGCGCAAGCGCGCCAAGACGCTCGGCGCATCCCAGACCGTGCTCGACCGCATCCAACAGCTCAAGGGGTGACCACCATGCCCACCCAGGTCCTCACACCGCTCGACTTCGGGGCCGCGACCAAGCTCACCGGGCGTGTGTTCCGCAAGCAGATCCTGCCGGTCGGGTCGATCAACTACCAGGGCCGGCGGATCGAGTTCAGCCGCGAAAAGCTGGCCGCGATCGAAGCCGCGTATCGAGACCAGGCCTTCGACTTCGTGCCGCTCGTGCTCGCCGACGAGAAGAACACGCACACGATGGATCCGCGCGCCACCAGCGGCAAGGTCATCGACATGGAGTTGGCCGCGGACGGCCTGGACGTGATCGTGCACGCCGACGACGAAGCCGCGCAACTGCTGGAGAAACACCCCGAGATCGGGATTTCCGCCCGCATCCTCGAGAACTACGACCGGGCCGACGGCCGCCACTACCCGGCCGCGATTCAGCACGCCCTGATCACCGCCGACCCGCGCATCACCGGCATGCGGCCGTGGGAGGCCGTGAACCTGTCCATCGAGGTCGACAACACCGTCGACCTCACCGCGGCCACGTTCGCGGACGACACCAAGGAGGAGCCCATGGCTCAACTCACCGACGACGAACTGGCGAAACTGCGCAGTCTCCTGGCCGAGTTCGACAACGCCCCGACCGGGAACGACAACCCCGGCGACCAGCCAGCCGAGGACAAGCCGGAGGACACCCCCGGCGACCCCGAGCTGACCGACGAGGAACTGGAAGCCATCGCGCTGGAAGCGCTGGCCGCCGAGGGCGGCGAGACCCCGGCCGAGGACGCCCCAGCGCCGAGCGAGCCGGAACTGGTCACCGCATCCAACGACAGCGCCGCCGTCGAGCTCGCCAACGCCCGCACCGCCGAACTGCAGGTGCAGCTCGCCAACATCCAGGCGCAGCTCGACCAGCGCAACTACGAGGCCGAGCGGGACAAGCTGGCCTCGGAGTACGGCATTCCGCCGGCGGTGACCGAGCTGGCGAAGCCGCTGCTGCTCGGCTCGAACGTGATCGAGCTGTCCAACGGCGACAGCGTGGACGCGGGCGCGGTGATGCGGAAGGTCCTCACCGAGTTCGGCCGGCAGATCAAGCTGCTGGACCTGTCCAGCCCGCTCGGAAGCGCCGTGGAAACCGACCAGGACAAGGCCAAGGCCGACGAACTCCGGTCCTGGGTCGGGCAGGCCCGCGCCCAGCTGGGTGTCTGACCACCCGTTTCGCCGCAACCATCCATCGAACCCCCGACGTGTCCGGGGGTTTTCTCATGTCTGGAGAAGAAATGTCGATCGTTCCTGTGTTGTGGGAAGGGCCCGACACCTGCGAGGTGTCGGCCGCGGTCACCGGCGGCCAGCTCGTCGTTCCCGACGGCACCACCGGCAAGGTCAAGCCCGCCGGCGCGGGCGCCACCAACGTGCTCGGTGTCGCGCTCACCGACGCCCAGCCCGCCGGATCGGCCCCCACAAACCCGATCAGCACCGCCTGGCCGGACCCGTACACCTCGGTCGCTGACGACGTGGACGTGCGCGTCACCTACGCCGCGGCGGCGAACTACGGCGACCGGCTCAAGGCCGCCGCGAACGGCCAGGTCACCCCGTTTGTGGGCGGCACCGACACCGACTTCCGCCTGATCATCGGCCGCTGCACCGAACCCAAGGGTGTCGCCTCCGGCGCCGTGGGTCGCGCCCGCATCGACGTCCAGTAACCCCCTGCTCTTTCCCTTCCCCGGCCGTGCTCGACGGCCACCACTCGTGAGGAGTAACCCACATGGCCACGATCCCCGTGGTGTCCAGCTCGGACGGCCCGAAGGTCACAGTCAACGACTTCGTCAAAGACCCGCTGCGGCTGCCGACGCTGATCGTCGACATGATGAAGCAGGGCTTCATCGCCGACGCCGTGCTGCGCTCGGCCGGCGAGGTCGAATCCGGCGCGGTGCGCTACAACGAGTCCACCCCGCCCTACGCCGACACCGATTCGGTGATCCGGGGCGAGTTCTCCGAGGTCCCGATCGCGCAAACCTCGGTCGGTGCGCCGAAGGTCGCCTACGCCCAGGAACGCGCGCTCGGGATCATGGTGTCTGACCGGATGCGCAGGCGGCAGGTCGTCGACCCGGTAACCCGCCAGTTGCAGCAGGTCAAGAACACCCTGGTCCGCAACTGGGCCGACGCGTTCCTGAACATGCTGCTGTCGGGCGCGGGGAATGTCGTGGCGGGCGGCTCGGACTGGACGAACTCGACCTCCGCGACCATCCGCAAGGACATCAACGCCGGCAAGAAGGCCGTCAACACCGCGAAGACCTCGCAGGGCGCGAGCTTCGGCTTCGAGGCCGATGTGATGATCATCGGGCAGAACGCCGCGTTCGACATCATGTCCGACGACACGTTCCAGAAGCCCTACCAGGGCAACATCGCGGACGAGAACCTGCTCTACACCGGAAAACTGCCGTACAAGATCCAGGGCCTCAACGTGCTGGTCACCCCGGAACTCGACTCGATCGACCCGCACAAGGTGATCATCGCCCAGCGCGGGATCTGCGGGTTCATCGCCGACGAGATCCCGTTGCAGGCGTCCGCCGTGTACCGGGTCGAGGAGAAGAAGAGCTGGCGCAGCGACGTGCAGCGCGCCTCCGCGATGGGCCTGGACCAGCCGCTCGCCGTCGCCGTCGTCGACCTCGCCGGCGCCTGACCGACCATCAACCCGTAGGGAGCAGCAATGCCCAAGTACACCGTCAAGCGGCGCACCTTCGTCGGGCTGATCGCTCACGAGCCTGGCGACACCATCGAACTCGACCAGACGGCCGGCGACAGCCTGGTCGCCAGCGGCTGGGCGGAGAAGGCCACCGGCGGCGACACCACGGAAACGTCGTCCGAGCCGTCGGAGAGTCCGGACAGCAAGACCAGCGACACCAAGAACACCGGCAAGACGGCGGCCAAGACGACCAGCAAGACCGCGGCCAAGACCGACAGCGGCAACCCGGACGGGAACTGACCGGTGTACGTGACGGTCGCCGCGGTGCGCGCCATCCTCGCCCGCGACCCCACCAACCCGGTCGGGACGGCCGCCGAACTCAGCGATGCGGACATCGCCTCGGCCATCACGTCCGCCGAGGCCGAGGTCGATGCCGCGCTCGCCGTCCGCTACACCACCCCGTTCGCGGACCCGGTGCCGCAGCTGGTGGCGGACCTGACGCGCGACATCGCCGCCTACCTCGCCGACCTGCTGTACCGGCAAGGCAAGGACTACGAAACCCAGCAGGACCCGGTACTCCTGCGCTACCAGCGCGCCAAGGACATGCTGGACAAGCTCGCGGCCGGGAAACGGGACCTCCCGTCCGGGCCGCCCGTGTCGGAGGGCGCGGCGACGATGCGGGCCCACAACCGCTACATCGGCAATCTGTTCGGGCTGGACGACTTCGGGTTAGGAGTGACCAGTGGACGCGTTCGACGACCGTATTGCTGAACTGGCGGCGAAGGTAGGTGATGCAAATCTGGTCGGCAGTGTCGTTGTCGACCAGGTATTACCCGGTCTACGCCCGCTACCAGCATGAAGAACTGCAGCTCAACCACCCGCGCGGCGGGCAAGCCAAGTACCTCGAGCAGCCGCTGCACGCCGAGTACCGCGGCTACCTCGACGACATCGCCCGCCGAACCCTGGAGACAGGTCCGGTGGAACCGATGATCGACGCCATGGAGAACCTCGCCGCCGACCAGCTCGGCCAGCACGCACCGCTCGAGTTCGGCAACCTCCGCGAATCCGGGCACCCGAGCGTGACCAGCGGCGGCGAGACCGTCTACGACCGGGAGCCGGTGCAGCGCCGCCTCACCGAGGCCGAACTGCGCGAGCAGCACCGCACCGGTATCCGGCACCGGCACCTGCACCCCGAGCAGTACGGGGAATAGCCGATGTGGACCACCGAGACGGTGATGTCGTGGCTGACCGGGCTGGGCGTGCCGGTGCCGATCATCAACGGCACCGGCACCATCCCGGACATGCCGGACCGGATCTGTGTCGTCACCCCGATCCCCGGCGTCGGGCTCGCCCTCGAAGGCGCGGCGGACACGCCCGGCTTCCAGGTTCGGATACGGGGTGCGCAGAACCAGCCCGACGACGCCGAGAACATCGCGTTGGACGCGGACCGCCGCATCCTCGGCGCCACCTTCCCCACGCTGGTTGGCACCACCCAGTTGGTGTGGGTTACCCGCTCCGGCGGCCGGCCCGCGCCACTGTCGGCGAAGCCTGACGACGGTGGCCGTACCGAGTTCGTCTGTACCTACCTCGCTCGCATCTTGGAGGCACCATGACCACCCCCCGCAAGGGCACCGCGAAGACCACGGCCACGACCGACGACAGCACGCCGGACACCGCGACCGCTGGCGACAGCAAGCCGGCCAGCGCGGACACCGTCGACACCAGCCCGGCCTCGGCCGAGGAGTCGACGGTCACCCTCGCGACACCACCGTTCACCAGCGAGTTCCGCGTCGGCCAGCACGCGATCACCACCGCGGGCACGAAAGTGCCGGCGTCGGAGGCCGAAAAGGTGCGGACCGCCGCGCTGCGCTCCGGCATCGCCCTGCGCGAAATCCAGTAACCCCCAGCTCAGCCACTCCAGCCCCCCGGTGACCGCCGGGGGTTTTCTCATGCCCGGAGGACGCCATGCCCACCCTTGTGCCCACCTACGACCCCGCCAAGGTCCTCGTCGGCCAGGCCGCCATGTACCTGCAGCCCTACAACGCCGCGAGTCCGGCGACACTGCCCGAGGACATCGTGCCGCTCGGCACCCCATGGGGCGGCCTGTGGACGCCGCCAGGGGCGACCATGGACGGCCTGTCGTTCGACGTGAAGCGGACACCGCAGGACATCACCATCGAAGAGCAGATGACACCGGTCGACCAGCGAACCAAGTCGATGGACTTCACCGCCAACTTCGAGCTGGCGCAGGACACGCTGGAGACGATGCTGTGGGCCTACGGCGGCGGCACGATCGTGTCCACGGCCGCATCGAGCGGCGTTCCCGGGACCTCAGTACTGACGATCAGCGACGAGATGGACAACTTCGCGTTCGGGTTCGAGGGAGTCAACGAGGCCGGGTTCTGGCGGCGCATCCTGCTTCAGCCGGTCAAGAGCGTGGGCAACGCGAAGACCCAGTACCGCAGGGCCAACAACCAGCGCACCTACGCGATCAGCCTCACGGCGCTGTGCGCCCCGTCGGACGTCGTGATCAAGAACATGGACGCGGCCGCCCTCTGACCCACCAAGCCCCTGCACCGTAAGGAGAACACCCGATGGGATTCGTCCTGTCCGAGCACGCCGCCCCGCTCGACTACGACTTCGGCAACGGCGTGAAAGGCACCGTGCCCGAGCCGTCATCGAAGGCGGTGAACAAGTTCCTGGCCCGGCTGCGCTTGAGCGTCCGCGCCGCCGGGGTCGAGATCGACGACACCGCCAGCTCCGTCGAACTGTCCCGCGTCATGCAGGGCCTCACGGCCGAGCAGATGGACGCAGTCACCGACGAGTCCACCGACGCGATCTGCGAGGTCACCCAAAACCATCCCACCCGCGAAGACCTCGACGCGGCAGGCCACCGGCCACGGCAGGCGTTCCTCGGCTGGCTGCTCGGGGAGCTGACCCGCCCGGAAGGCGCGAAGCCCGGTACGACGCGTACACCCGCGGCGCTGCCGGGCGCCTGACCTACTACCTCGTCCGCAAACACCTCGGCTACACCGTCGAGGAATGGGACGCGCTGCCCTGGTGGCAATCCGACATGTACCTGGACGAACTCCAGCGCGACCTCGGCGGCGGCGAGGCCGCCGAGCCCGTGACCGAGGACGACAAGCTCCGTGCCCTCGGGTTCCACATCGACTGACGGCGGGGGGTGAGGGCCTTGGCGTTCGACGCCGGCGCGATCGAAGCGACCCTCACCCTCAATCGCACCCCGTTCCAGCGTGGCCTGGACCAGGCGCGGGCCGACAAACAGCGGTTCGTCGACGAGGACTTCACGGTCGACCTGGACCTGGACACCGCAGCAGCGTCCGGGCACCTGAACGAGTTCCGCGCCAGCCACTCGGACCCTCTCGGCATCGGGATCGACCTCGACACCGCCAGGGCTGGGGTGGCGTTCGCCGACTGGCGGCGCCTGCAAGAAGCCACCAACCTGGCCATCGGCATCAACCTGGGCACCGCGCAGGCCGGGGTCGCCCTGGCTGACTGGCGGCGCCTCCAAGAGGCCACCGCCCTGGGTGTGGACGTCAACGTCGACACGTCACTGGCCAGCGCCCGCATGGCCCAATGGCGCGCCACCGAAGGCAGCCACACCTTGCGCGCCGACGTCCAAGCCGACACCAGCGGCGCGACCCGCAGCATCGACGGGTTCAACTCCCACTGGAAGCTGATCGCCGCCGCCATCATCGCCGCCACCCCGTTCATCGGTGGCGCGATCCTCGCTGGTATCGGCGCCGGGTTCGTCGGCGTTGCCGCGCTCGCGGAGAAAAGCAACGAGCAGGTCAAGGCCAGCTGGCGCCAGCTGTGGTCCGACGTCGTCCTGGGAACTCGCGACGCCGCCAACCAGATCGTGCCCCAGATCGTCGGCGCGGCGAACCAGATCGACGCCACGGTGCGGCGGGTGGGTCCCGACCTGAAGCAGGCCATGGCGGCGGCCGGGCCCGACATTGTCACCCTCACCCGCGGTCTGGACGATCTCGCCCTGAACGTGGTGCCGGGCTTGACGTCAGCGATGCGGAACGCGCAGCCCGTCGCGCAGGGCATGGCTTCGCTGCTGGGCACCCTCGGCACTGCTGCCGGGGACACTTTCGAGTCCCTCGGCCAGCACTCCAGCGAACTCGGCACCGACCTGGCCTCGCTGGGCCATGTCGTGCAGTCCGTGCTTGGCCTGGCCACCACTGTCATTGAGGTCGCGGCGAGCGCGTGGGCGCAGAACGCCGGGACGATCGATGCGGCGATCAACGGTGTCACCACCGCCGCGTCCGCACTGGCCCAGGGCGCGCTGCCGCTGCTGTCCGGCACGCTCAGCGTCGTCGCCAACATCCTCCAGGGCATCACCACTGTCCTGGGGCCGATCGCGCCGCTGCTCGGCACGGTCGGGGGCGCCGCACTGGCCACGTGGGCCGCGTTCAAGCTCGCCGACCTCGTCACCTCAGGGGTGAAGGCCCTCGCGATCGGTGTGGTCACGCTGGCCGCGAACTTCGAGGCCGGCGCGACGCGTGCCGCGGCCTACACGGCGTCCATGCTGGGCGTTGAGGCGGAATCCTCGGCGGCGGCGGGCGCGATCACCGCAGCGGGCACGGCAGCAGCCACAGCCGGCACGGAGATGGGCATCGGCCTGTCGGCACTGGCTGGCCCGATCGGTATCGTCGCCGGGCTCGCCGCCGGGGCGATCGCACTTGGTGCGGCGTTCATTCACACCGGCGGGGACGCTGTGCAGCTCACCGGCAACATGGATTCCCTCACGGCAGCCCTGGAACGCTCACACGGGGCGATGGACCAGGCCGCGCAGGATGCGCTACGGGCGGAGCCAGATTTCAAGGCTGTCACCGGCGCAGCTGCTCAGTTCGGGGTGTCTCAGCAGGACGTGGCGGACGCGGTCACCAAGGGCGGGGCCGCGCTCGATGGACTGCGCGTCAGGCTCCAGCAGATCATCGACGCCCACAAGGTCCTGGTGGCCGACGAGGTCACAGGCGATCTGGACTGGACCGGCCAGTTCGACGCCACAGGGCAGGCCGCCCAGGGTGTCCTCACCGCGCTCAACAACCTCACGAGGGAATACGGCGACGCGTCAGCCGCCGCTGCCGACGCCACCACGGCACAGAATTCGGCGGCGGCGGCCTTGGCCAACAGCAGCCAATACCAGGAATCCGCTTCCAGCACCGCGAACCTACTCGGCCTCAGCTTGGCGAACGTCACCTCGGGCTACCAGTCAGTGATCCTGGCGTCCGGCTCGGCGTCCGCGTCGGTGGCGGCGACCAGCGAGGCGTTCCTCAAGCAGCAGTTGGCGGTGGCGCAGGCGGCGACCTCGATGACGCAGCAGTTCACGCAGGCCGACGCCCAGGTGGTTCAGGCCGAGCAGTCCGTAGCGGACGCCCACCGCAGCGTCGAGCAGGCGGCCCGCGCCGTGGCCGACGCACAGCAAGGTGTAGTGAACGCCGCGCACTCGCTCGCGCAGGCGCAACGCTCGCTGCAGGACGCCTACACCGGAGTAGCGACAGCGGAGCAGGCCTATACGCGGGCACAGCAGGCCGAACTGCAGGCCCAGCAGGCCCTGAACAAGGCCCGCGAGCAGGCCATCCAAGACCTCAAGGACCTCCACCTGCAACTCGAAGACCAGGTCCTGTCTGAGCAGCAGGCCCGGGTGCAACTGTTCGACGCTGAGCAGGCCGCGGCGGAGCAGGGTGTGACCGCGGACAACGCGCGGACGATCGCCGCGCAAGAGGTCACGGCAACGAACGAAGCCCAGATCAAGGCAGCCCTGAGCCTGATCGGTGCCCAAAACGCCCTGAACGACACCTTGAACAGCGGCGACAAGCTGCGTAAGCAGGTCAACGACGCCGACCGGGCTGGTGTCGACGGCGCGCCGGGTGTGCTCTCGGCGCAGAACGCGTTGCGGAACGCCCAGGATCAGGTGGCTTCCAGCGCTGCCGCGCTCGTGAAAGCCCACCAGCAGGTTGAGGATGCCCAATACGGCGTCCAGCAGGCGTCTCTGGCGCTGCAGCATGCGCACCAGCAGGTGACGGACGCGCAGTACCAGGAGCAGCGGGCCGCCGACCAGCTCCGCGTGGCGCAGCAGAACCTGCGAGACGCGCAGGACGCGGCGTCGCGGTCGCTGGACCTGCACACCGCCGCCGGGCAGCGCAACCTGGGCATGGTCCTGTCGCTGTGGGACACGATCACCAAGAGCGGCCTGCCGATCCAGCAGCAATACCGCACGGCGATCGACGACGTGGCCTCCGCGTTCGGGATCTCCCGCGACCGCGCGGCCGACTACCTCAAGCAGTTGGGCTTGATCCCGAAAGACTTCCAGTACAGCGTCACCGCGATCACCCAGGTCGACCGCAACAACTTCGACTCCTGGCTCAAGGGTGTGCTGTCCACCGGCGGATACGCCATGGACTCCCGCAACCAGCAGAAGACCGTCGGTGGCACCGGCTACGCCACGGGTGGCCAGATTGCAGGCCCGGGCGGTCCGCGGGACGACGTGGTTCCGATCATGGCGTCGGCGGGCGAGTTCATGCAGCCGGCGGACGCGGTCGACTACTACGGCGTCGGGTTCATGGAAGCCGTCCGCGCCAAGCAGCTACCGCGCGGCGGGGACGGCGCGGCGATGCCCGGGTACGCCTCGGGTGGCCTGATCGAGCAGGCCGCGAACAGCGTCTACACGGGCGCGTCGCTCGGCGCGGCCTACCTGGCGACGAACAACGCACGCCGGGTCATGGGTTTCCCGACCATGCCGGACCTGCCGAAATATGACCCGGCTGGCGACGTGGGCGGAATGGTCGGCTACACCCCGAGCGCCGGGGTCGCCCAGTGGGCCGGTGTGATCCTCCAAGCCCTGTCGATGCTGGGCCAGGCTCCGGGATGGTTGGGCACGGTCGAACGCCGTATGAACCAGGAGTCGGGCGGTAATCCGAATGCAGTAAACCGCTGGGACAGCAACTGGAAGGCCGGGCACCCGTCCGTTGGCCTCATGCAGGTCATCCGCGGCACCTACGCGGCATACAAGGGCCCGGACGTTGGCCCGTACATGTACGGGGTGAGCGTCAACCCGCTGTCCAACGTCTTCGCCGGATTGAACTATGCGATCCACCGGTACGGGTCGCTAGCGGCGTTGAACAGGCCGGGCGGCTACGACAACGGTGGCCTGCTCGATCCCGGCTGGACGGCGGTCTACAACGGCACCAGATCGCCAGAGAATGTGCGCACCTCACAGCAGGAAGACCAGCTACTCGCCGAGCTCCAGGCGTTGCGTGCCGAAGTCCAGGCCGCCGGCGGCGTGCACATCCACCAGTCGTTCAACGGCAACCGCTGGTCGCCGGAAGAACTGGCCGCGGCGTCCTCGCGACGGGCGGCCGAGGCGTTCAGGGGGCTGGGTTGACCACGACGGTGACCGTCGGTGGGTTGGTGATGGGCCAGCCCGCCGTGGACGACTACGGCGTGACCTGGTGGCACCAGAAACTCTCCGGCTGGCGCGACGGCGTCCCGATGCGCACCAACTTCACCGACCGGCCGCAGGGAGCAGGCGCCTACGACGGGCCCGCCTACCCGGACAAGCGGGTCATCGTCGTGGCCGGCACGCTGCGAGCGCCCGACAACCTTGAGCGAGAGCGCGCGATGCGCCGACTCGCGGCGTGCCTGGCCGACGGGTCGATGGGGCAGATGACCGTCGCCGACGAGCTCGGCACGCTCATGGCGTGGGTGCGGCGCTCGGACAAACCGACGATGACCATGACCGGCACCACCTGGTGCGACTATTCGATGCAGTTCACAGCGCCGGAGCCGCGGCTGGTCGACACACAGCTGCAGGCGGCCACGACGTTGATGGCGCAGCCCGGCGCGGGCGGGGTCGCCTGGAACGGCACCGTGCCGATCCTGAACAGCAACGCCACGTTCGAGACGGGCACGGACCCGTGGGCCGCGACCGTGGGCACGCTCGCGTGGTCGGGGGCGCGGGCGCACGCCGGCACCTACTCGGCGCAGATCACCCCGACCGGGTCCGCCGCAACGGCGGCGATCCAATCGGAGCTGGTGCCGGTCACGGCCGGGAAAACCTACCGGGCTCGCACCTGGGTGTGGGTCACCAACGCGGTGACCAGCAACTACTCGCCCTCGATCGCCTGGTACAACTCGGCGGGCACGCTGCTGTCTACCTCAGCCAGCGCACAGTCGGTGCCGGCGGGGACCTGGACCCAAGTGGATGTGGTTGCCGCCGCGCCAGTGGGAGCGACGCAGGCGCGGATGGTGCCGACCCTGTCGGGCACCCCGGCCGCGGGGCAGATCTGGTATGTCGACGACGCCACCCTGCGCTTGAACCCGACCGGAACGGAGTGGAACGGCCCAGCCGGAACCACTGGCCTGTCGTGGGGACAGCCATCCGACACCGGCACCGTCGTGGTCGACAACCTCGACGGCACCGCCGAGGCGGACCTGCTGATCACGATCACCGGGCCGTGTTCCAACCCGTCGGTGTCGACGTCGGATTCGTGGATCACCTACCAGGGTGACCTGTCGCCCACCGACACGCTGGAAATCAACACCGGAACCGGGTCGGTGCAGCTCAACGGCGCCAACCGGCGTCCCCGGCTGCGGCGTGCCCAGTGGTTCACCGCGCTGGCCGGCGAACAACTCGCCGTGCGATTCACCTGCGAGGGCATCGAGAACGCGCAGGCCACCATGACCGTGCAGTGGAGAGTGAGTTACGCATGACCGCCGTCGCGATGACCGACGCGCTGCCGTTGACCGAAGCGGACGGCTCCACCGGCCGCAACAACGGCCGCGATTTCCGCAAGGGTCTGCTCGCGTCGTTGCTGGTGCCGGACGTGAAGACCGACCCGCTCGCGGTGCGTAATGGGGTCCTGCCCCACGACTACGACACCAACGGGGTCACCTCGCTGCGCGTGGAAGCCCAGGCCACCCCCGACAACACCGCGCTGGTTCGACCCGGACCCTTCGTGTGCGAACGCGCCGGCCAAGGCCCCTACATCGGATGGACGGAGACCGCGCTCACCGTCACCCCACCCAACGCGGACGTGTCCAACCCCAGGATCGACGTCGTGTACGCGCACGTGCGCGACATCGCCAGCATCGCCACCGACCCCGGCACCGGGCCCGTGCTCGATGTCCTGCAGGGAACCCCGGCGGCCAGCCCCACGGCGCCCACCGCGCTGCCGGACGGCGCGGTCGCGCTCGCCCAAGTGCTCCGGCCCGCGAACAACTCGACGATCACCGCCGCGCGCATCACCGACGTGCGTAGGTCGTCGGGGTTGTGGGGCGCGGTGCGGGTCCTGCTCGCTGGCGACGCGGTCTCCGATCCCGGCAAAGTCCGCGGCGAACTCCGGTTCCGGGCCGCCGCCGGGTCGCTGCCGGCGCTGGTCGATTACTGGGACGGCACCCAGTGGCGCGGCACCATGTCGTTCGTCGTGACCGACACGTTCCCCGGCACCCCGGACTCGGCGTCGCTGGTGTACGGCACGGTGGGCAACTCCACGTCGATCGTGACCACGACGATTCCCGATCCCGGCTTCCCGTACCGGCTCACCGGCGCCGCGCACCTACGGGGCATGACGTTCACCAACAACATCAACGGGTCGTTCTACATCAACGTCAACAACGGGCCGTTCGCGTCCGCGATCGTTGTGGCTGGTCCAGGCCCCGAAAACATCTACCTCATGCCCGTGGGCGGCACGGTCTACACCGGGTCGGTCACCGCGCGGCTCAAGGTCGACCCGATCGGGCCAGGGAACGGCCAGATCACTTGGCGCGGCGACGTCCGCAACAAGATCACCTACACCATCATCCCGGCCTGACGGGAGGCCTGCGTGGCTATCATCCCGGTCGGCTCCCTCGTCTCCGCCTCCGGCAGCGGCCTGTCCAGCCTCACCGTCACCCCGACCGCCGTCGGCAACGCGATCATCCTCGCGGTGGACGTGCTGTCCGACTACATTTCATCCACCCAGGTCACCGGCGGAAACTGCACCTGGACCCGCCTCTACGGGCCCGTGATCGACGACGTGCCGATCCTCTACGACCTCTGGTTGGGCGTGGCCACATCAACCGGGCCCGCCACTGTTCAACTCGGCTTCTCCGGCAACGTCGGCGGCATCTGGGTCGAGACTGTCGCCAGCCAGTTCCGCTCCAGCCGCGGCCCGGCCGCCAGCTGGACACTCGACACCGCCACCCTGCAGCTCAACGCCGACTCGACCGAGGTGCCGTTCCCGGCGTTGACACCGGCCGGCCCCGGCGAGCTGTACTGGGGTTATGCCGTGGTCGACAACACCGGCGAACCCGGCGACAGCGCCGGCTGGACGTTCCAGCTGGCTGACACCAACAACATCGTCGCCTTCAAAACCTGGGTCGGTGCAGGCGACGCACCGACCGCGCACCAGGCCGTCCCCGGGTTCTCCCGTGTCGTTGCCGTGCTGCTCGGCGACGGCAGCCCCACCACGCCGACCAGCACCGCGCCGCCGGCCGTCGTGTCCCGCACGACGCGGCCCCGCCCGCCCCGCCTACCCCAGTTCCGGCTCGCGATCGCCAACACCACCACCGGGCAGGTAGTGGCCGACCTGCCATGGACCGGGGTGCCCCAATGGTCGCGAGGCATCAACATCTCCGGCACGCTGCGGGCCACGATCCCGCTGTGGCCCCGCCTAGAGGCCGACACGCTGCAGTACCTGCGGGAGCCGTACCGGTGGACGGTGCTGTGGTGCTACGGCCACCAGATCTTGCAAGCCGGCATGCTGGTCAAGACCACACCCTCTGACGATCTGAGCACCGCAGAGCTGGGCATCATGACGCTGTGGGACTTCCTGTCCCGCAAACGCCTGGTCTACAGCACTCCCGGCTTGATCTCCGCAGGCGGTGACATCACTAGCCCGGCCGCCGATATGGCGTTCGGTCCCACCTCGCCCGACCCCGCTAACCAAAATCTCTCGTGGGGCTCTGTGGCGCGACGACTCGTCGAGATGGCCACGGTCGGTAACACCTACCCGCAGTTCTGGTTGCCGATCGTGCTGCCCGATGTCACCGCCGGCACCGCGACGATCACCTACTTCGCCACGGACTTCGCCTACACGGGGCAGCGGCTGACCGAGATCACGCAGATGGACGGCGGCCCCGAGCTTGAGTTCAGCCCGGAGTTCACTGATGCCAGCGAGTCCGCGTTCACGTGGCGGATGCGCATTGGGGCGCCGCGGCTCGGCCAGTTGGGGTTCCCGCACGCCTGGGACTACGGCAAAGCCGCCCAAACCTACGTGCCGAGCCGTGACGGCGCGGATATGACGTTCCGGACCATCAGCAAAGGGCAGGACTCGCGCAACTCGAGCGGCGGCAGCCTGGCGTGGGCGGACTCGGTATCCGTCACGCCGCCGTGGGGTTTCGCCGGGTGGCCGTGGCTGCAAACGATCGACACCTCGCACGTGTCCGAGACGGACGGCTCGGTGCTGCAGAGCTACGCGGTACAGGACACGACCACCAACCAGTACCCCATCGAGACCGCGGCCGCCGTGGTGCGTGTGGATGGCCGCTCCGCCAGCGGCCTGCGCACCGGCTCACCGTCGATCGACCAGGTACTGCCCGGCGACACCGCCGTGTTCACCCTGCATGGCCATCCAACCGAGAACGACGGCCAGTACGGGCAGCGCGTCATCGGCATCGGTTCCGGCGCTGACCTGTGGACCGCGGCGCTCACACTCCAGGTACTGGGGGAGGTGACGTGACCTACCCAGCGATCCCGGACGGCCGCCCCCGCACACCACCGGATCTGGCGGCGGAGGTCGCGCGTCTGCAACGCCAGGTCGCGGAGCTGACCCGCCGTGGACCAGTTCCGACGCTTCTGCCGGTATGCCGGATCAAGTTGAACGTCAACGTGCCAATGTCCGCGGGCATCGACATGTGGGCACAGGGCAACTGGGTTGTCGGTGAAGACCCGGACGGGCTGTTCACAGCGGGCGGCACAAGCGCAAACCCCAACTCCTTTGTCCGCATCCAGAAGACCGCCCGGTACCTGGTGTCGGTGACCGGCCTGTTTAGCGGCGTGCCAGTGAACGCAACCTGTGTCGCGTTCGCAGCACTGGGCGCCCCCAACCCGAACAACTCGATCACACGCGACCCGCGCAACAGCTCAAACGCGGGCAGCGACGGCGTAACCCCGCACGCGTGGCGTGGCCGGGTGCTGAACGCGGGCGACCTCATCTACTGGGGTCACTGGGCATCGACGACCTGCACCCTCAACGCCACCAGCTTCACCGTCCCCACAGAGTTCTCCCTCTACTGGTTAGGACCAAGGTGATATGACCACTCCCGCATCGGCCTACGCCGCCGCAGCCACCACCGCGCAGAACGCCGGTTTCCAGGACCGGGTGCGTGCCGCCCTGCTCGCCGCCTGCGTCCGCGTCGGGGCCGACACCTTCACCGACCCCAACCAGAAGGCCTACTTCATCGGGCTGTCGAACTCGATCATCGGGAACCCCGACCACTACGTCACCGTGTACGCCTGGCTGCTCGCCGGGTACAGCCAGCTCGACACCGAATGCGACGACGCGGACCTTGACGCAGCGATCACCTCGCTGTGGCCCACGGTGTCCGGCTACGTCTCCGTCCAAGCCTGACACGCGCCCTCTTTCTCGACCCCGTCCAGCCCCGACCGCCGTGGTTGGGGCTTTCTCATGTGAGGACCCATGATCTTCCGTCTACGCCGGATCCGAGGTGAACGTGAGTGACTTGGCCAGCCTGCTCACGGGCCTTGCGGCGATCATCACCGCCTTATCCGGCGCGTTCGTCACGACCTGGGCGCTTCTCCGCGGCTCGCCACGCGAACGCGAGATCGCCGCACGCGGCGCGGTCCAGAAATTCCTCGAATCGCCGGACGACGACGATGACGAGCTCGCCGACGCGATCGACGAGCTCATTGCCGAACTGCGCCGCAAGCGGGGTGATGACCGGTGACTGACCCGATCGAACGCGCCATCGTGCAGCCGGCTGCCCGCTCCGCACGGGACAGTCGCTCGCACCGGCTCATTTACGTCGCTGGGGCGCTGCTCGTGCTCGGCATCATCGGGTTGGCGGTGCTGTGGTGGGGACAGCATCAGCAGATCGCGCAGCTACGGGCCGACGGCAACACGACCGCATCGCAGGCCCAGCAACTCGCGCAGCAGGTGCGGTCGCTGGGCGGCACGCCGGTGGTCGAACCGCCGGTGCCGGGCCCGCAGGGACCACAAGGTGAGCCGGGTGCAGCTGGTGCCGCCGGCGCACCAGGTCCGCAGGGACCGCCAGGCCCGGTTGGCGTGGCCGGGCCACCCGGTCCAGCAGGCCCGAGCGGAGCACCGGGTGCGAGCGGCCGAGACGGCAAAGACGGTGCCACCGGTCCGGCCGGCCCGTCCGGTGCGCAAGGTCCCGCCGGGCCTGCTGGCCCTCAGGGCCCCCAAGGGCCGCCTGGTCCGCCGGGTCCGGCCGGCGCGAGCGGGGCGCCCGGTCAGCCGCCATCCGGCTGGACAGCCACCTACCCGGACGGCAGCACGGAGACCTGTACGCGCTCCAGCAACTTCGATCCGTCTGCGCCGACGTACACGTGCACGGTCGCCCCCGTGGTGACCTTGGGAAAGGGGAGGTGAGGACCCAGCATGGCGACAGTTCTGGACTACAGCGACGGATTCCCCGGAGCGGGCGCGATCGCTGCGGCCGGGCACATCGGCGCGGTCCGCTACATCGGTTTCCCGGGCCGGAGGAAGTGCACCACCGCCGCGGAACTCGCCGACTTCAGCCGCCACGGCATCGGCATGGCGCTGGTGTACGAGGACTTCAACGGCGATTGGCTCAACGGCTACGCGGGTGGGCAGAGCTCTGCGCAGCGGGCCCGCAACCACGCGAACGCCGTGGGCTTCCCGGCTTCCCGGCCGATCTATATGGCCGTCGACCGTGACGTGGTGACCGCCGCGCAGTTCGACGTGATGGCGGCCTACCTCGCCGGTGCGGGCAGTGTCCTCGGCCGCGGCCTGACCGGTGTTTACGGCGAGCACGATGTGTGCGCCAGGGCCGCCGGTGATGGTGTCGCGTCGTGGTTCTGGCAGTGCCGCGCCTGGTCCGGCACGCCGGTGCGCCTGTTCCCCGGGCGGCACCTCTATCAGGGTGTCGGCACCGTGCGCGTGGGCGGTGTCGACTGCGACGTGTCCGATGTGCTCCGCGACGACTGGGGCCAGCACAACCACATCAACACCTTCTTGAAGGAGATCGACCCCATGTCCGTGATCCCGTTCTCGCTGCCCTACGCCGCCGACTTCGACAACGTGGCACTCCCGTTCGAAGTCGGCACCAGCAGCAGCGTCATCGCCCAGGGCTGGGTGTCGCTGCTCGCGACGTTCGGCGACAGCAACTACGAGGTGATCTGCCTCAAGGGCGGCCAGGTGGTGCCCTTCAAATCCCAGTCCGCCGCGACGGTGGGCGTCCTGAAGGAGAACACGCGCGTGTTCTTCCAGTTCCCGGACGGCGCCGAAGGCCTCGCCATCCGATACAAGAACCTGACCCCAGGCGCCCGGCTCGGCTACTCCTTCCCCCAGATCCCGAAGTGAGAGGACAGCAGATGTCCGACCAAATCGACCCCCAGACGCCGGGAACGGTGCAGGGCTACCACGCGCAGACCCAGGACGACATCGACCTGGTCAACCAGATCAAGACGCTGGAGTCGCAGGTCGCGGAGTTGTGGAAGGAAGTCCAGCGGCGCCCGTCCACCGACAAGCGCATGGCCGCGATTGCGCGCACCGAGATCGAGACTGGCTTCATGTGGCTGGTGCGCAGCGTCTTCCAGCCCGCCACCAACTTCGACAACTGAGAGGAACCATGGACTTCAAGCACGAGCTGCAGGTCATCGAAGGCCGACTCATCGACAAGGTTGAGGCCAAGGTGAAGGCTGCCAGCACGGCCGCCGCGGTCACCGGTCTGGTCCTGTCCCTGCTCGGCGCCTACGTGTTTCGTGGCGCGGTTCCGGAGTGGGTGCAGGCTCTGATCGACACTGTGGTGACCGGTGGCCTCGCGTTCGTGGCCGGCTGGCTGGCGAAGCACACACCCCGCACGATCGCGCCACCACCAGCACCGGTCACTCCAGCGCCACCGCCGACTCCTCCCGCCAGCGCCTGACAGATCCACCAGACGGCCGCTCGTCGCCCGGCGGCCGAAAGCCCCCGCGGTCCCCGTTTCCGACGGGTTGACCGCGGGGGCTTTTCTCTGTGCTCAGGAGCCGAGCGTCAGCACAAAACCGCTGTTAACGGCCTGATCCTCTGGCTCCCAGATGATGCCCCTGTTGGCGTTGCCGACGTGCACGCCGTACAGGTGCTCGCCGCGAGGCACGCCGGGGATGGTGAAGGTGTAGTCGGGGACGTCCAGGCCGCCGTTCCCGGTGCGCCGACCGTCGTTGGCCAGCCGCAACTGGCCGACCGCGAGCACCTTGTTGGCTTGGTTCAGCACCTCGACCTGTGCGCCCGGCACGATGTCCGTGTAGCCGCTGCACACGAGCCGGCCGGGGCAGGAAAGCGCGCCCTGGACGGTGAACGTGTCGGGTTCGCTGGGCTTGAGGGCGATTATCACGGCGGTTGCGGCGCCGGCGAGAACGACGACAGCGGCCGCGACGATGACGATGAGTCTGCGAGAGACGGTCACAGATTGTGGGTCGGAGTCCCGCTGCCGGATGTTACGCAATGGTCCAGACAGCTCGTCGACATGAAGCGGCCCCGCCCGGTTCGCCGGGACGGGGGCCGCTTTGTCGGTCAGGGCATGAACACTCGGCATCTCATGCAGTGTCGGGTGTTGATGGTGCCGCGCTGGTGTGGGCGCCCGTCGGGGCAGGCGTGGGTGGTGCCGGGGTGGCGGTCGACGAGCCGCGCGTCGAGTCCGTCCGCGATCAGTTCGGTAAGCACCTGCTCGATGCTGTGGCCGGTGGCGCGGGCGTGGTGCTCGGCGTAGAGGGCGACTGGTTCGGGGACGTGGATGGTGATCCGCCGTAGACCAGGCTGTACACGCTTGGTGTGAACCTGGGGTACGGCGACGGGTGCGCGGTTGCCCGGCACGCTCAACACGAGATCGGTTCCGGTCACGGTCGCCCCTTCCGCCGCTGCTTGTATCTCCTTGTATCGCTACGTGTCGCTACGTGTCTAGACGTAGCGCGATATCGTGCTACGACGGTGCGCAAATAGCGTCCGATCGGTGGACCCCGATGCCGAGATCGACCCGGATGGTCCGGTGACGCCGTACCGGCAGCTGGCCGAGATCCTGCGTGCCCGCATCGACCGCGGGGACTGGAAGCCGGACCGGCCGATCGCCTCGGAGACGCAGCTCGTACAGGAGTACGGCCTGGCCCGTACGACGGTGCGGCGCGCGATAAAAGTGCTGGTCGACGACGGCGTGGTGTACGTGGTGCCAGCTCGCGGCACCTACGTGGCGGCAAAGAAATAGCCCCCGACCAGGGCCGGGGGCTTTGTGGCTGGGCTGTCTACCCGCAGAGGGCTTGCGCGTGCTCCAGATCGCGCCGATAGTCCGTGATCCAGTCGGTGTCGCGCTGGCTCTCGGGCAGCGCGGCGAGCCCAGCCTCAAGATAGGTGACGGCCTGCTCGGCGCGGGCCGGCAGGCGGGACAGCGCCCGGCCGCGCTCCAGGTCCCAGAACTCGGGCGACCGGTAGTAGTGCCACGGCGGCGCGGCCTCGAGTTCGAGCAGTGCCTGCTCGGCAAGTTCGTGGCTCTCGTCCACCAGCCGATCCACCATGTACGCGCTGCCCGCGACCGCGTGGCCGCGGGCTTCCTGCAGGCAGTCATAGGCGCGCTCACCTGCATAGATGTCGCGGTATCGCTGTGCCCGGCGGGACAGGCTGATCACGCGACCGGTGTGGCCGAGGACCCACGCGAGGTGTCCGCGCCAAGACCACACGGTGGCGGCAAGGTCGTCGTCCTCAGCATCATCGGCCCACTCCAGCGACCAGGCGAAGCACTTGGCGGCCTCGTTGAAGTGCCCGGCGGCGATGTGCAGCCAGCCGGTGTACTGGGCCCATTGGCCGGCGAGGTCGATGGCGTCGCGCTGGATGTCGCCGCGGGCTTCGTCGGCGATGGTTTCGGCGAGGGCGAGGTACCGCTGGGTGGCCCCGTAGACGGGATCGACTCCGATCTCGTCTTCGAGGCTGCGCGTGGCGGCGAGCACCGCGGCGAAGTTCGCGAGTCCGGCGCGGTCGACGCCGCGGGGGTTGTGGGCGGTGTGGTTGAGGCGGTCGTGGTCGATGTCCATGTGCGTCCCCATTCGCGTGTGGTGCAGACCAGGCTAGTGAGATCGTGCGGTGGGTGAGAAGACCGAAAACGGCCCACCAGCCAGCGGGCCGTGTTCGGCGGCACGTGGTTACCTGAGCAGGTTGCGCCACACTCCCGCGCGGTTTTCTGCCTTGGCTGCCGCGTTGCGGTAGACGCTGGCCTGCTTGTGGTCTCCAATGCTCTCCAACATTTCCGCCTTGTCGCGGAGGGCGGTGGCGGTGGATTCCTCGTCTGCCGCGTTGTAGCGCACAGCCTCGTCAAACTTCTTCATCATTGACTCCTCTCGTGGTGTGTTAGTCGTGCCGGAGAACGTCCTGGAGCACGTGGCCCAGGATCTTCTTGTGGTCGAATGCCAGCTTTGGCACGTTGACGACCGGCCACCAGCGGGCGTCCCGGGCGTCATCCCCGTGGCTCGGCTCGGGCATGTCGTCCAGGAGGGCGCTGTACGCGACGGAGATGACTCGGCCACGCGGGTCACGTCCGGGGTCGTCGTAGATGCCGACCTGCCGCAGAAGGTGCGGGCTGTCCAGTCCAGTTTCCTCGCGGAATTCGCGCCGCGCGGCCTGCTCGAAGGTTTCGTCTTCGTCGAGATAGCCGCCGGGAAACGCCCACCAGCCGGGGAAGGCGTCGCTTTCCTCGTCACGCTGGATGAGCAGGACGTGCAGAACGCTCGCCTTCCTGGCCAGCAGCACGAGATCGGCGGTGAGGTGCGCGCCGGTGATGTCGGTGGTCATGGTCCTGTCCTCTCAATAGATCTTGCCGCCGCAGGTGGCGCAGCAGACGCTCTTGAAGATGAGGCCCTGGTGCCAGAACGGGTCGGCGCTCGGGCACGTCTGCCGGTGCTTCGCGACGAGCCGGGTGATGGAGGTGGGAGCCCGCCAGCTGTAGGTCACGACTTGTCCCGGCTTTTGCCCGTGGACGCACTTCACCGCTGGCCACCCGTCTTCCGCGCCGTGTACTTCGCCAGACACGCCGGGCATGTGGGGACGCTCGACCACCACCGGTTGCTGGTCTGTTTCGTCGGCACGGTCTGCCCGCAGTCCGACGTGAAGGTGCCGTTCCACCACGAGGTCTTGCCCGTGTGCGTCAGCTGCTTGGACATCAGTAGCCCCGGTTCAGCGGCGGCGCGGCGGCGCGTCGATTTCGTCGATGGTGGCTTCGCACCGGCACTGCCAGCGGACGGTGGTCGCGTTGATCTGCGTGCCGCTGTCCTTGGTGTGCTTGTGTCCCGGCTGATTGGCAAAGGTGTTGACCACCCCGCGCGGGAGCCTCGGCTTGGTCCATCCGCTTTTAGCCATCATGTTCTCCTATCTTGATCACTATCTGTGAGTTACTTTTTCGAGTTAGGTCCTTGCGGGCGAGTTAGGTTTTTCACTCGCCGCCTGGCGCCCCCGTAACCGATCCGCTGACCTGCGCAAAGTTAGCGAGTTAGCCGAGTGATGCTCGACCCGAGCGCCCCGCCGATCTCGGCCAGGACCGGCTATTCCTCGTCGAGGTCGAGCGTCGCTAACTCCGCCAAACGTTCACGCACAGTGACAGGATCGATGGGCCAGCGATTACCAGTCGACGGCACCTTCACGCCGTACGCCCGATCCAGCCGCGCCACCAACTGCTTCCCGGTCAACGCCCGGTACTGGCGCGGCCACCGGGTCTTGAGCGCGCCGGCCACCTCGGCCGCCGGGATCGGATCGCCCTTGCCCAGCACCTCGGCCACGTCCTCGAGCAGGTCCCGCTTCTCGCCCTCCGCCCGCGGCGCGCTGGTGATGTTGCGCTGCTGGCGCAGCTCCATCGCCCGGTCGGTGACGCGATGTGCGTCCTCTTGCGGCACGTAGAAGGTCCTGAGCAGGCCCGGCTTGGCCATGAAACCCCTGGTCATGGCGGTGCCAACATCACCCGGGCCCTCGTCGGTCTTGGGCACCAGGCCCACTGCCGAGATGCCGGCCTTGTACGAACCGGTGCCCAGCACGGCGTCGTTACCCATTTGGTCGCCGATGGCGTAGCACGCCTTGTTGCTCGCGACCGTGATGATCTTGCGCGGTAGCGCGTCCTTCGACGGCTCCGGCGTCAGGAACATCAAGGTGATGGCGTACTTCCGGGCCGTGCTGATCAGCTTCGACGCGGCCTCGAGCGCGGTGGTGCTGTGCTTGCCCATGAACAGGTTCTGGCACTCGTCCACGACGACGATGCGGGGGCGCAGGCGCTCGTCCTTCTCGGCAAGTTCCCTGGTCACCGCCCTCTTGTCGTGTTCGCGCAGCGCCTGGCCGCGAACCGAGAGATCGTCGTACAGCTCGGCGAGGATGCCCATGCACACGTCGACCGTGTCGTCGCCGGGGCCGGCGGTCAGGGACCGCAACCGCGGCTCCATCGGCTCCCAGTCGGCGTTCTCTGCCATCACCACGACGTCGATATCGACCAGCGGGTCCAGCATCGCGCCCAGCACCAGCGTGATGGCCATCGTCGACTTGCCCGAACCCATCACGCCGCCCATGACGTAGTTCGCCTCGAACAGCCTGCCGCGCACCACGTCGCCCTTGATCGTGACGCCAACCGGCACACCCTCGAAGTAGTCGACGGTGACGTTGTCCAGGTCTTCCAGCAGCGGCCACGGGTCCACCGGACCAGACAGTGCACCAGGCTTCGCGACCCACAGGTCCAAAACCGCAGGTTGTGGCTCTGTCGGCCACACCTCGATCGGATAGCGCACCAGGTTGTGCGCCAGCGTCGTCTTACGCTTCACGATCTCTTCGACCGGGCAGGCCGGCGGCAGGGCGAGTTGGGTGCGCCAGCCCTTACCGTCAATGACCGGTGGCATCAGGAACTTGATCCGCCAGCCCTCCTTCAACGCCTGGTTGAAGCCCCGGATGTTGAGGTTCTTGAGCGCGTTGAGGATCGTGCCCTCGTCCGGCAGTTGGTCCATTACGTCGCCCTCACCTGCCTGCCGCGGCGCGGTCCACGATGGCGGCTCGGTGTGCTTGCGGCCCTGTTCGTGCAGGTAGATGAGGATGGCCGCAGTCGTCCCGGTGGCGAGGAAGATGCCGTAGGCGGTGAGGAACCATGCGGTCCAGCGGATCGCGTTGAGGACGCCGACGATCGGCCCGATCACTTCACGGGCGTTGCCGTCGGCGACCGCGAGGATCATCCCGATTCCGAGCAGTAGGCCGGTCACGGCTGCCAGGCCGATCGCGACGGCTTTGACCAGCTCTTTCGGCGACCGTACCCAGTCCATGACCCGGTCGTGGCGCCGCTGCTTCTCCGCCACGTCGGCTTCCTGCCAGTAGCGGAGGGCTTCCTGGTCGCCGGCGGCCTCGGCGGCACGCATCTGCCGCTCGTAGCGGTTCGCACCGTGCGCATCCCGCCACCGCTTGACGACCACGCCGACACCGGCCGCCGTATAGCAGGTGTGCCGAACCAGGGCGCGACCAGCGGTTTTCGTCCGGTCATGGGTGGCCACGGTGCGCGCCGCCCGGTACAGCACGATCGGGGTCTGCCTGTACCCCTCGTAGCGGATGGCCTGCTTGCGACGCTGGATCTCGTCCCAGTCCTCGTCCGAGACGAGTTCGGCCTGGACCACCTCGGTGTCCAGCGGGGTGGGGCTGGAGTCTGGGCGCCGCACCGGCAGGTGCCGAACCTCGGCGAGCGAGGTCTCCTGCTGCTCGTCCATCACTGCTCCTCTCCAGCGCTGGAGATCCGCTGGCGATCGGCCGTCACCAGCTTCGCCAGCGCGCTCGCCAGCCCGAGCACCACCACGGGCACGCAAGCCACGAGCATCGTGATCTGCCACGGCGCGCGGGTCATGCCGGCGGCCTCCATGAGGTGGTAGGCGACCTGTGCTCCAGCGCCGATCGCCAGGCTGGAGATCGCCGACCAGCGCGCGAACCGGACAGTTCGCTCCGAATACCGGTGCGCGCCGAGCCAGCACTGCAACGCGTACGCCGCATACGCCTCGACGCTCAATGGCAGGACGACAGCAGTGTTGATCCGCAGGTCATCGACGATGCCGGGCAACGGAGTGATCACCCCGAACCCGCACAGTTGCCCGAGCCCGACCCACCCGGACCACACGGCGACCGCCGCACCGGAGCCGATGACGAGCAACGGCCAGGGCAGGAAGGCGAGCCGGGCCCACCGCGACCGCCGAGGTACCGCAGACACGCGCTGGAGACCGGCTGGCGGCGTTGGATCTCCAGCGGGGTTGTCCTGGAGATCAGCCGTCTCCAGCGGTTCGCCAGCGGGTTCAAGCTCGGCCGGTTCGTCGCGGTCGACCGCGGGCATCTCCTCGGTGTCCGGACCGCCGTTCGGCTCGGCTGGAGACTCGCTGGTGTCGCCTGGAGATTCGTCCTTCGCCAACTCCGCCAGCGCCTTCTTCACGTAGTGGTCGCTGAGGCCGGTCAGCTCGGTGATCGTCGGCCGGCCGGGCCGCGGGCGACCTTCCCTCTCGGCGTCCTCGATCACCTGGCGTACACGCTCGATGATGGCGTCGAGTTCGACCATCGGGGCGCTCATCAGCTCTGCTCCTCGTTGTCTCCGCGGCGGGCGCGGTGTTCGTGCACGGCCCACAGCAGCGCGGCCACCCCCGAGCCGATCGCCCACCACGGCGACACGGTCGCGGCGAGCACGGCGGGCCCGGCGACGCCGGCCAGTTCGGCGCGGTGGTAGCGGACCCACCTGGCGGCGAGGTCGATGCGCGTGGGTGTGGGGCGGGTGGTGATCTGGCCGCCGCCGTGCTCCTGCACCTGTGCGGGGTCCGGTGTGGGGCGGGGCTCAGGGGTGGACACTTGTCCCCTCCTTCCGGGGCGGTGGTGTCGGGATTGGCATGAGGAGCCAGGTGGCGGCGGTGTCGACGCCGCGGGCGACGGCCTCCAGGCCGCGGACCGTCGCGGTGAGCGGGTCGCGGATGAGGCGGATCGCCACGATCACGAGCAACGCCGCGAGCATCACCACCAGCTGGGGCAGGCTGCGGGCCTGGAGGTCGTCGCGGGACATCAGGCTTCTCCGTCCTCGGCGGGCTGCGGGGTCTCGGCGAGGACCATGGCGAGGCTGGCGTATGCGACGCAGTCGCGGCGGTGAGCGCAGTAGCCGAGCCGCTTGTCGGTCGGCTTGAGCGGGCGACGGCAGCGCGGGTTGATGCACCGGCCCGGCTTGGGTTGGACGCTCGCGATGACCTTGGTCCCGAACGGGTTGCGCGACGGCGCGGCGGTCGCCTTCTGCTTCTTGGCCTTGTCGGTCGACTTGGCGGGTGTCTTGGAGAAGAAGCCCATCACGCCACCGCCTTTCGTGCTGCGCGGCGCCATGTGGCGACCTGGGCGGGTGTGGCGTCGATTCCGGGCCGGGTGTAGATGAGCCGGCCGAGCGCAACCAGTCCGGGCAACAGTTCGGTTTCGGACGGACTGGCGGGCGATGTTGTCGGCGGGGCAACAGTACGGTTTTGCATGGGTCGACTCCTTGCTAGTCGATCAAGGCCCTCGGTTGGTGTTCGCGCACCGCCGGGGGCCGCCTTCTTTACTTGGTGGTCAGCGGATCGGCACTCTGACCTTGCAGACGGTGCACCTGCCGTAGCCGGCGCGGTGCCATGTGGGATCCGGGTGCTTGCGAACGGTTCCCTTGTGGGTGCAGGTCATCGGGGAGGCCAGCGGCTGGCCAGGCCTGAGGCCGCGCTTGTCGTTGGTGGCTCCGGCCAGGAAGTGGAGGACGCCCACGTAGGCGTCGAGACGCGTCTCGTCCTCGGCCCTCTCGGCGTGGACCGCCAAGCCGCGGATGTGTCCTTCCAATTCGTCAAGCAGGGTCGCGTCGCTCAGCTGGAATCTGGTCACTTCTCCTCGCTTCCTGGTCAGGTGGTGGTCTGGAGGAATCCGGCGACGCCGCCGTCGAAGTGGCGGCCGATGCCCGCGATGACCTCGCGGTCGGTGAGCTCGCCAGCGTTGTCAATGTCGGCCCACTGGCAGTCGGCGATCCACGCCCGCATCTCGGCGATCTGCGCGGCGCTGACCTCGATGTTGTGGTGCTTCACTTCTCCTCGCTTCCTTGGGTCTTAGACAGCAACCAGTCGAGCCGCGTCACGGCGGGACCGCTCGATGCGGTAGCTGCGCTCCTGCTCGGCCTGCTCCTCGTCGCGGCGGGCCCGCATGGTCAGCTCTGCCAAGGCGCGAGTACCAGCGCCGAAGGCGCCGCTGTCGGCGATCTTCCACAGGAACTCGTCCCGGGTCCGGTTGAACAGCGGCTTGACCCGCACACCGTCCAGGACGGCCGGGTTGACCTGCACGTCGGAGACAACGGCACCGGACTCGGTGAGAAGGGTGACGAACGCAATGGCGCTGGTGGTCAGGCCCTGACGGATCGGGAAGCCGGTCACGGTCTCCTCGACGCCGCGGACCCAGCGGCTGCCGGTCACGGTGACGAAGGTGGTGGTCATCTGGTCCTCCCTGGCTGGAACCATTACTTGTACCCACAAATGTACCCCCGCGATTAAAAGATCACAAGTGGCATGTGGGCACGAATGTGGACCCGAATCGGGGTACACTCCACGCATGGCAGAGAACATGGAGCCCTTCAAGTTCCGCATCCGGCCCTCAATGCTGAGGAAGGCCCAGCGGATCGCAGAGAAGCGCGAAGACAACTTCTCCGAGGTGTTGAGGGACTTCGTGAAGGACTACATCCGCCGCTACGAGCACCTGCTGACCGATGAAGATGGAGACGTGTGACCGGATGACCGACAATCCGCAAGTCCTCTACCGCCTGTACGACCAGTTCCAGCAGCTGCTGTACGTCGGCATCACGATGGACCCGGTCACCCGGTTCCACGACCACAAAGCAAACAAGCCGTGGTGGACCCAGATCGCCAACATCTCGCTTGAGCACTTCGATCGCCGAGAGGATGTCGAGGAAGCTGAAGCACGGGCAATCCTCGAAGAGAATCCGCTCTACAACGTCGTCGGCCGACCCGCGATGGGACCCGTGAAACCAACCGTGAGCAGGGGAACAGCGCGGCAGACCTTCCGTGCAGACGAGGATCTGTGGGAGACGTTCGGCGCGTCTGTCGAAGCAGCAGGGGCGAAGGACAGGTCCGTGGTCCTGCGCGACTTCATGCGCTGGTACAACCGCGAACCCGGCGCGAGGCTCCCCAAGCGACCCTCGAACGTTGAGCGAGAGTCGCCCGCCGCCGGGACCGACGCGTAAACCGGCAGACACTACTTCTCCTCGCTTTCTGGGTTGGGTTTCGCCGCCGCGTCTCGGGCCGCGCGGCGGTCGGCCAGCTGGTGGTGGAAGCCCGCGCGCTTGATGCGGGACGGCACGGTCAGGGCGATCCCGGCGGCGAGGATGACGAGGCCGGTCGCAAAGTGGGCGGCGTCGCGTGCACGGGGCGGCGGGTTCACCGGGTCACCTCCTCGGCGACGGGCGCGACGATGGTGACGTACCGGCGGCCGACCGACGCGGATCCGCGGTTCGGGTAGAAGCGGGACACCTCGCGGATCTCGACGATGCTGGGCAGTTCGTGCAGCACGGCCTCGATCTCGGCCGGAGTGCCCTCGATGCGGATCTTCATTCGCGATCGTCCTCACGAACGGTGACGATGAACGTCCGGCCGCCGACGGTGAGCGTGAGCTCGCCGGTCCAAGTGCGCTCCACCTCGGCGGGCTGCTCACGCGCGCTTTCGATGAGAGCTTCGAGCCAATTCGCGACGTGATCCGGGTCGGGCGGCATCATCACCAGCGGCGAACTGGGAACCACGGCGACGCGCGGCGAGGAGAAGAGGACGTCCCGCAAGACGTCGGGGCTGCGTTCGGCCAGTGCGGCGAGGGCGGCCCGGACGATCTCAGCCTGCTCGGCGCTGCCGCAGTGGGCGAGCGGCTTGTAGGCGCCATGGGTCTCGATGGCGACGATGCGGCGGTCCTCGGCGAGGACGTTGACGGTGATGTTCAGGTCGTTCATCAGTTCTCCTTGCTGGTTATGGCGTCCGTGATGGCCACGGCGTCGAGTTCGGCGAGCCGCGCGGTCAGGTCTTCGAGGTGCTGCCGCTCGATCCGGTCGTCGATGAGCGCGACCTGCCGCGGGTTGGTGAACGGGATCGCGACGATGATGCGTGGGCCGTGCTCGGGCAGGAACCCGCACAGGTTCAGGCGCACACCCTTGTCGGAGGCGCGGCGGCGGCCCGCGGTCGCGTCGACGGCGTCCATGAAGTCGACCCACCTGCGGGCGGTCGCGCCCTGATGGCCGGAGTCGGCGAGGGTGATCTGGTGGGCGTCGATCTCGATCCGGAACTCGACCGAGGAGACCGGCCCGAGGTCGGAGGCGTCGAGGTAGGCGATCAGGTCCGCGTGCGGGTTCATCGTCACCAGTCCTCCCCGCAGTAGCAGCCGTCGCAGACGGTGCACACCCCGCAGCCACCGCAGCGGGAACGCTCCAGATGTCCGCAAGGCTGGAAACGACCGCTCTCGTCCACCTCATAGCGGCCCAGCGGGCACGGAATGGCGATCGACGCCTTGCAGTCCTCGGCGTTTCGGCAGCCCCGCGGGCAATCGCGACTGGGCTTGACAGAGGGCAGGGGTTTCGGGTCCGGCGGGCAGTACCACTCCTTCCCGTCGTGGTGGCCGAACATGCTGGACGGCTTGCCACAGTTGGCGCAGTGGTAGTGCGATCCGCTTATCCAGTCGTTGCATCGCTCGCACCACGTGTGAAGCGGGTTGGGGTGGCGGTCGCCTTCGCGCGGGGTCGACGTTTGCGCCTCGCTCATCGCGCACCGCCGGTGTGGTGGATGGTGACGAGGGGGTGGCTGGTGGACCAGTCGGTGTCGTACACCCAGCGGTGCGGGCCGCAGGCGATGGCGACCGCGGTGAAGATGGCGGCGACGGGGCCGATGGTCAGAAGGAAGAGAACCCGGCGCGGCGTGAAGGTCGCCGGGAAGCGCTTGGCCGCGCGGTCAGTTCCGAGCGAATCCGGCCCATTTATGGACCATCCGGGGTTTGCGGCTCGGGTTCGAGTGGTCGAGATGCCCTCTGACCTGCGGCGGTGTGCCCTCGGCAGGACTCGAACCTGCGACCTAGAGATTAGAAGGCTCTTGCTCTATCCAGCTGAGCTACGAGGGCCGGGCGTCGGCGGCCACTGCAGGCCACGAGCACGCCAGCAGTTTAGTCAACGCCAACCCTCGTATCGTCGAGCGTCAGCCAATCGTTTCAGCCTCGCCCGATGAAGGGCATCTTTGTCGCCGTAATAGTGATGAACTGCACGTTTGCTTCCAACGGGAGACCGGCCATGTACAGCACGGCGCTCGCCACGTGCGCCGCGTCGAAGGTGGGTTCGGGCACTTCACGACCGTCGGCCTGGCGGGCGCCACGGCTGATGCCCGCGGTCATCTCCGTCGCGGCGTTGCCGATATCGATTTGGCCACAAGCGATGTCGTAGGGCCGCCCGTCGAGGGAGATCGACTTCGTCAGGCCGGTGATGGCGTGCTTGGTCGCGGTGTAGGCCGCCCCGCCGGGGCGGGGGCTGTGCGCCGAGATCGAACCGTTGTTGATGATCCGCCCGCCCCGCGGCCGCTGCTCCTTCATCATCCGGACGGCCTGCTGCGCGCACAGGAAAGACCCGGTCAGGTTGGTGTCGACGGTTCGCCGCCACTCGTCGACCGGGATCTCACCGACGTCGCCGGCCGGCCCGAACATGCCGGCGTTGTTGACCAGCAGGTCCAGCCGGCCCCACTTCGCGCGTACGGCGTCGAACAGCGCCTCGACCTGGATGGCGTCCGCCACGTCGGTCGGGACCACCAGCGGGTCCGGATACCCCTGCGCCGACTCGCGCAGCGCGTCCTCGCGCCGGCCCGCCAGCGCTACCCGATAGCCGGCGTCCAGCAGGGCGCGGGAAATCTGGCGGCCCAGACCCGAGCCGGCTCCGGTCACCACGGCCACGCCGGCCATCACGCCTCCTCGAGATCACTCAACCGGTCGCCCCCGGGTGGAGGCTCCTCCGACCCGGGGAACCGATTTTCGAACAGCTCTGCCGGGGCGCCGCAGCGGGGCCGGCACCCGGTCAGAGGTTGATCATGTGACCGGCCAGGCCGTGAATGGCTTCCTTGACGGCTTCGCCGAGCGTGGGGTGCGCGTGCACGTTGCGTGCGACCTCGTGCACGGTCAGGTCCCACTGCTGGGCCAGGGTCAGCTCGGGCAGCAGTTCCGTGACGTCCGGGCCGATCAGGTGCGCGCCGAGCAACTCGCCGTACCGGGCATCGGAAATGATCTTGACGAAGCCGCCGGAGTCGGCGAGCCCGTGAGCCTTTCCGTTGGCCATGAACGGGAACTTCGCCGCCTTGACGTCGAAACCCTGCTCGCGGGCCTGCTCCTCGGTCCAGCCGAAACTGGCGATCTGCGGCTGGCAATAGGTCGCGCGCGGGATCATGCGGTAGTCCAGCTCCATGGTCTCCGCGCCGGCGATCGTCTCGGCCGCGACGATCCCCATCGACTCCGCAGCGTGCGCGAGCATGAGCTTGGCCGTCACGTCACCGATCGCGAAGATGTGGTCGACCGTGGTCCGGCCCCGGCCGTCGATCGCGATCGCCCCGCGCTCGGTCAACCCCACACCGGTGTTCTCCAGGCCGTAGCCCTCGACCCGGGGCTGGAACCCGATGGCCTGCAACACCTTGTCGGCCCGCAGGGTCTGCTTCGTGCCGTTCGAGACGACGGTGACCTCGACCTGGTCGCCGCGGTCGTCGATCGACTCCACCTTGGTCGAGGTGAGGACCTCGATGCCGAGCCGCTTGTAGCGCTTTGCCAGCTCCTTCGACACCTCGGCGTCCTCCAGCGGCACCATCCGGTCGAGGAACTCGACGATGGTCACCTGCACGCCGTAGTTGTGCAGCACGTAGGCGAACTCGACGCCGATCGCGCCCGCGCCGGCGATGATGATGCTGCCGGGCAGGTCCCGGTCGAGAATCTGCTCTTCGTAGGTCACCACGCGCTCGCTGAGCGTGGTGCCGGGCAGCAGCTTCGTCGTGGCACCGGCCGCGATGATGCAGTGGTCGAACGTCACCGTCTCGGTGCCGTTCTCACCGGTCACGCGCAGGGTATGCGGGTCGGTGAAGGTGCCGCGGCCGGTGAACTCCGTGATGTTGTTCTTCTTCATCAGGAAGTGCACGCCCTTGACCCGGCCATCGGCGACCGAGCGGCTGCGGTCGAAGGCGGCGCCGTAGTCGAAGCGGATCTCCGCGTCGGAGGAGATGCCGAACGTCTTGGCTTCCTTGGTGACCAGATACGCCAGTTCGGCGTTGCGCAACAACGCCTTCGACGGAATACAGCCGACGTTCAGGCACACCCCGCCCCAGTAGCGCTCCTCGATCACCGCCGTCTTCAACCCGAGCTGGGCCGCCCGGATCGCGGCGACATACCCGCCGGGCCCGGCGCCCAGCACCACAACGTCGAAATGTGCGCTCATGCTTGCACCCTATGCCTGAACGCAGGAGGCGGCGTGGGCACGTCGATGTGATGCCAGACCGGCCCGGTCAGACCCGTTCGAGGATCACCACCGGAATCTCGCGGTCGGTCTTGCGCTGATAGTTGTCGTAGTCCGGCCACACCTTGACCATCTTCGGCCACAACACGGCCCGCTCCTCGTCGTTCGCGGTGCGCGCCCTCGCGTCGAACCTGTCGGCCTTGACCTGGACCTTCACCTCGGGGTCGGCCATCAGGTTGCGGTACCAGCCCGGGTGCTCGGGTGCGCCGCCCTTGGAGGCCACCACGACGTACGCGCCTTCGTGCTCCTGGTAGATCAGCGGGAACTTGCGCTCCTCGCCGGTCTTCCGTCCCGTCGTGGTCAGGATGAGGCACGGGGCGCCGCGCTCCCAGTCGTGGCCCACCTCGCCGCCGGTCTCCTCGTAGCGCCGGACGTGTTCCTCGCCATACAGCACGAGGATCTCCTTCCTGTCTACGCAGTCGGTCCTCGCCACGGTCAACGTCGTGAGCCGAAACGGTATTTCGCCCGCTACTCCAGGGGCAATCCGAACCCGATGGTGTGGAGATGACCAGGCAAAACGCGCCAATCCACCTAGAATTTCCCTGACGGGGAGGAGCTCGGATGAACGGCAGGCCCCATGTGACGCTGGAAGACGTGGCCCAGATGGCCAGCGTCTCGCTGGCTACCGCATCCCGGGTGATCAACGGCACCACCCGGGTGCGGGAAGACCTCCGCGACCGGGTCCTCTCCGCGGCCGCGCACCTCGCTTACACCCCCAACGCGCATGCCCAGGCGCTGGCGGGCGCGTCGCATCGCACGGTCGGGGTGGTGTGCCACGACGTGAACGACCCGTACTTCGCCGCGGTCACGCACGGTGTGATGCGGGTGGCCGACGAGAACCGGATGCTGGTGATGCTGGCCAGCACCTTCCGGGACCCGGAGAAGGAGATCGCGTACGTGTCGATGCTGCGGGCCGAGCGCGCGTCGGCGATCTTGCTCGTCGGTTCCGCCTTCGAAGACCGCGCGTGGGAGCGGGCGATGGCCGCCGAGATCGAGCCGTATCGCCGTGGCGGCGGGAAGGTGGCCGTGGTCAGCAGGCACCGCAACCTCCGGGTGGACACCGTGCTGCCGGACAACCGGGCCGGCGCGCAAGCCCTCGCCGAGGCGTTGCTCCGCCTGGGACACCGGCGGTTCGCCGTGCTGGCCGGGCCGCGCTCGCTGACCACCGTGCTCGACCGGATCGACGGCTTCCGGGATGGACTGGCCACCGCCGGTGTCGAACTGTCCGAACGGGACATCTTCGAAGCATCGTCCACTCGGGACGGCGGGTATGCCGCGGCGAACGACCTCCTGGCCGCCAGGCACCGGGCCACCTGTGTGTTCGCGGTCACCGACATGATGGCGATCGGCGCGCTCACGGCGCTGCGCGAGGCGGGCCGGTCGGTGCCCGACGACGTGTCGCTCGCGGGGTTCGACGACCTCCCGGTGGTGCGCGACCTCTCGCCGTCGCTGAGCACGGTGGCGCTGCCGCTCGAACAACTGGGCGAGCAGGCCATGGAACTCGCCCTCACCGGCCGCGCCGGCCCAGGCGCCCGCAGTCGTAGCCGCCGCCTGGCGGCCGAGGTCGTCCTCCGCGGCTCCACCGCCCGGCGACGCCGCCGCTGACGGCCCCGCCGGGGTCACATCGCGCCCCGGCGAATGCGGAATGCAACGGTCACGGCAAATGGCTGACCTGTCGGTGAAGAACGGCCCGATTCGCCACTCGGCGTCCCCGAAGGGTTGTTCGAGGGATACTCCGGCTTGCTGACATCGACGGCCATTTGGGGGAATAGGCTCGCCCGAGCGCGCGCCCGCCGACGGACGATTGTTCTCCCGTTCGGAGGAATACACGAAGCGGCAAAACAGCCGCGTCACGCAACGTGACCCCGAGTTCCGGGTGCCAAAGATCGGCACAATCCCCGGGCACAGGGCGCTCAGCAGCGAAAATGAGACGCTTCAAGACCACACTTCGTTCCGGTCCCCGGCCCCGCCCCCGGCGCACTCGGATGCGTCCGAACGACTGACATTTGGTCAACCTGGTCGGAAAACGATACCTGTCCCGAGCGGTCGTGCCACGATGTCCGCCATGACCCCATCGGAACCCCGTTGGCGCAGGCTGGAACCGGATGCGCGCAAGGAGCAGATATTCACCTGCGCCACTCGCCTGTTCGGGGAAAGGCCCTACGCGGAGGTGTCCACTTCGGATATCGCGGCCGAGGCCGGAGTCGCACGCGGCCTGATAAACCACTATTTCGGCACAAAACGGGAGCTGTATCTCGCGGTCATCCGGCAGGCGGTGACCCTGCCCAACGTGGTCCCCGAGGTGTTTCCGGACGGACCACTGGAAGAGCGGGCCGCGACCGCGGTGTCCTGGTTCCTGGATCTGGTGGTCGACCACGGAAAAATGTGGATCACCGCGACCTCCGAGGGCATCGGCCGGGATCACGAGGTGGAGCAGATACTTTTCGACGCCGAGCGCAGATCGGCGGACCGGGTACTCGACGTGGTCGGCGTGCCCTCGGACAACAGGAATCGGGCCAAGCTGAACGCTGTCCTGCGAGCCTACGCCGGAATGATCAAGGCCGCCGGCCGGGAATGGTTGCTGCGCAACGCCCTCGACCGAGAGCAGGTGCACACCCTCCTGCACAGATCGCTGCTCGTGCTGCTCACCGACGTTTTCCCGGCGATGCTGGACGAACCACTCGAGCTGACCAGCCGCGCCTCGGCGTGACGCTCGGGCCGCCGAGGTAACGCATTGATGTAGTCCAATTTCAAATGGTCGGCCGCGCCCGGCGAGCCAAGATTCGTCCGGACTCGTACAAATGATTTCCGGGAACGACCCGATCGCGCGAAATCCCGGTTCCGAATCCGGCGAATTTCGGGTGTCCCAAATAGACCCTTTAGGACGCAATCGGGAACAGGAGCGCCTGAATCGGGAACACAGACGCCTGAAGCGAGAACACGCGTTCCTGAATCGGGAACATGGGCGCCTGAACCGGGGACACGGCCGCCGGGGAGGTATGAGTGGCCCGTTCGTGCCGAATTTCGACAGTAACGGGTCACTCATACCCGGGAATTCACGCGGTGGTACGCGGGAGTTGACGGTGGGCGCGGTGGCTGAGCAGCCGGCTCGCCCGGCCTTCCAGATGCGCGTGCTCGTTGAAGGACAGCAGGGTTACGCCGTTTCGAGTCGATTCGAGCCGGGTGATGCCGCAGTTCACGATCACCGGGTTCAGCTTCAGCAAGCCCGCTTCCGGCGTCCCCAGCACGAGCCCGGCGAGCGTGCTGATCACCCCGCCCGAGGTGAAGACGATCGCGCTTTCTTCCATTTCCAGCAAGGAAACGACGTCTCGCAGCGCGCCCTCTACCCGGGCGACGAACGCGGGCCAGGTCTCGGCGCAGGGGCCGGCGGCCCCGGCCGCGACCCACTCGGTGAGCGCGGCGTCGAGTATTTCAGGGCAAGCGCGCGGGTCGAGGTCGCGCTGCGGCGCGTCGTCTCCGTGCAACCTGAGGATCTCGGTGTGGTCGTACTCGTTCCAGCGCGGGTCGTACTCGACCAGTGCGGCATGGCCGAGCCAGTCCAGCACGATCTCGGCGGTCTTGACCTGCCGCGCCTGGGTACCGCTGCGCGCCGAGCTGAGCGGGAGCGTGCGGCGCAGCAGTTCCGCACCGACGACGGCGGCCTGCTCCACGCCGCCCGCGGAGAGGCGGGCATCCACGTTGTCGGGAAACGACGCCTGACCATGGGTGATCAGATAGACGACGCCCACGGCTCAGCCCGCCGGCCGCGGCCGCACCGGCCGCCTTCGCTTGTTGCCCATGAACCCACATCACCTCGTCCTGGTCACCATCCGACGGCCCGCACTTCATGCAATCGGGTCGCAGGGACAACGGGCAATGATTCACAGTTACCACTACTAGACCAATCAGGTGATGCGCTAGGGTCAGAACGCCATTCAAGAGGCCAGATAACTACTGTGGGATGGTCACCGGTGTCCAGTTCGGAACACGCTACCAACGGCGCGTTCGCCGAGGCGCTCAGAGCGTCCATCGCCCGTAGCGGCCTAACCCTGGACCGCGTGCAGGCCCGGCTGCATGCCCGGGGAATCTCGGTCAGCGTGACCGCACTCAGTTACTGGCAATCCGGAAAACGGCAGCCGGAACGGAGCCGGTCGATTTCGGCGGTCCGCGGGCTGGAGGAGGTTCTCGGCCTGCGCGCCGGGGAACTGTTCGACCTGCTGTCCCCGCCACGGCCACGCGGCGCGTCCCGCCCCCGCCGCGCCCTGGGCGACACGGTGAACTTTCCGCCGGACCCGTTGCGCGCGCTGCTGAAACGAGTCGGCGCTCCGCACGCGCTCGAACAGCGACATCGCCTCGACCTGGTCAGCCTGCACGATCGCGGCGAGATCGCCGGCGACGGCGGCCAGCGCTCGCTGACCACCCGCATCGTCTTCCGGGCCACCGGCCACGGGCAGGACCGGTGGCTGCTCATCTACGACCACGGTGGCACGGACGCCGAACCGCCACGCCTGCAGGCACTCCGCAACTGCACCACCGGCCGGTTCGAGGTCGACGCCGAGCACGGCCTCACCGCGGCCGAACTGCTCTTCCACCGCAAGATCGACCGCGGCGAAACCCAGCTCATCGAGTACGCACTGGTCAACAGCGGTCCCCCGTACCCGGAATGCCAGAACACCTACTACCGCGAGTTCCGGCGGCCGGTGCACGAATACCTGCTGGAGATCCAGTTCGACACCTCGCCGAGCCGGTGCTGGCAGTACACGCGCGTCGGGGATGCCCCCGAGCAACGCCAGGACCTGCTGCTGGACACCGGCTGTGGGGTGCACGCGGTCGCCGCCGACTTCGGTCCGGGCGTCTTCGGCATCGCCTGGCACTGAGCGGAGTTCGCACGCCCGCTTACGAGTGCCGGGCGCCGGTTTTCTCACCTGCCACGGCCGCGAACCACGACCGATCCGCTGTGCACCACCGGTCGAATCGCAGGCCCGCGCCGGACAGCACTTCACGAAGCCGCGTGTCCGACAATTGCCGGGCGACGAACGACTGGCTCCAGTGCCGCCCGCGCGCTTCGTAGTGCACGGTAGCGCTCAGCAGGTCGGCCTTCCGGCTGATATCGGACAGCCGGACCGACACCTCGCCGAGCGCTCCGGTCGCGCCTTCGGCCACGGAATCGAACCACTCCGGTGGATGCCACTGAACAATCGCTTGGCCGGTGTCGCTCAGGTGCTCGCGTACGGTCTCCAACAGCGGGCCGCTGTTCGGATTGTTGACCAGATGGCTGGCCAGCAGCACCGCGTCGAAGCGACGCCCCAACCGAAGCTCCTCGATCCGCGCCAGCACATTCGTCGCCCCGTGCACGTGCGCGAGCATTTCCGGTGAATCGTCGACCGCGGTTACCGGATGGCCCAGTTCGAGTAACCGGTGCGCGAGCCGGCCGGTGCCGCAGCCGAGATCGAGTACCTCCGCTCCGGACGGCACCGCGGCATGCACGATCTCCGCTTCCCCGTCCGGTGGTAGCAGCCGGTACACCTCGACAGAGCACCCATCGGTAGTGATCACGGTTTCATGCTGCCACGCAGTTCGGAGCGCAGGACCTTTCCGGTCTCGTTGCGGGGCAGGGAATCGAGGAACTCGACATCGCGCGGCACCTTGTACCGAGCCAGATTCGTCTTCACGTAAGCGCGGATCTCGTCGGCGTTGAGTGTGGTGCCGGGCGCGGTCACGACGAATGCCTTGAGCCGTTGGCCGAACTCGGCGTCGGGCACACCGATCACCGCCGCCTCGAGCACGTCGGGGCGTTCCACGAGCAGGTTCTCCACCTCGACCGGATACACGTTCTCGCCGCCGGACACGATCATCTCGTCGTCGCGGCCGTCGATGAACAGCAGCCCATCGGAGTCGAAATGCCCAACGTCGCCGGTTTCCAGCAAACCATCGACGACCTCTACTCGCGCTCCGTTGGTGTATCCGCGGAAGCTGAGCCCGCTGCCGACGAAGATCCGGCCGGTCACGCCGGGCCGGGTGACGCGCTTGCCGTCCTCGTCGTAGAGCGCGACCCGGCAGCCGACCGGTGGCTTGCCCACCGTGCCGGGCGCCTTACGCCAGTCCTCCGGGGTGGCCACGGTGGCCACCGCCACCTCCGTCGAGCCGTACAGGTTGTGGAGCACGTCGCCGAACGCCGCCATGGTGCGGTTGCCGAGCTCCGGGGGCAACGCCGAGCCGGCCACGAAGACGATCCGCAGCGCCGACGTGTCGTACCGGCCGAGCACCTCGGGCCCGAGGTCCACGATCCGCCGCAACATCGTCGGCACCAGGATGAGCGCCGTGCAGCGATGCTCCTGCACGGCCGCCAGGGTGGCCTCCGGATCGAACCGTCGCCGCATCACCACGGTCGACGCGAGCGCGAAGGACAGGATGAACTGCGAGATGCCGACGCCGTGGAAGAGCGGTGCCGCGATGAACGTGGATTCCCCGGCCCGCAACGGAATCCGGTCCAGGAACTGCGCGGACGACAGCAACGAGGTGTGCTCGCGCGGTGCTCCCTTGGGAGTGCCGGTGGTGCCGCTGGTCAGCAACACGAACCCGCCGCCCCGCGCCGGAGGTGGCAGCGGCCGGTCGTCGGTGCTGGTGATCAGCTCGTCCAGCACGGGAACGTCGGCCGGCACGTCTCCCTCGACCCAGGCCAGGTAGCGGCGGACGGTATCCGGCATGGCGCCGGCCATTTCGGCGAATTCCTCGTCGTGGACCAGAATCTCGACGCTCTCGCGACGGGCCACGTCGACCAGTTGCGGCGTGGCGAACCCGGTGTTCAACAGCAGTAGCCGCGCCCCGAGCTTCCCGGCGGCGAGCATCGTGGTCACCAGGCCACGGTGGTCGCGGCACATCGCCGCGAGCACGGTGCCCGCGCGGGCCCCGCGCTCGGCCAGCGCCCGGGCCAGCGCGTTGGACCGCAGGTCGAGCTGCTTGAAGGTGAGCGGCCCGCGCTCGTCCACCAGTCCGACGGCGAGCGGGTCGCGGCGCGCGGCGTTCCGTGCGGCCGCCGCGATCGGGCCGATCCGCCGCATGTCGAGCAGGGCCCGCGCGCCCTCGTCGAGTCTGGGAAACGGAATGAGCCCGGCTCGCCACATCACTTCGATGCTGCGTGCGGCTTCCGCGACCTTGCCGACCAGCATGGCAGGCACCTCCGTGGGACCGTCGAAACCTACTCGACAGTAGCTTAGTGGGCCCGGCAAGCAACACCGGACTTTGCCTGAGACCGCTCCAAACGCAAGACGCACATCCCTGGCAACGCCGAGCAACACTGCACGGGGGCGGGGAGGCAGGCCGCCACCGTCGTCGACTGGCAGCCGGCGACAAGAAGTCACGGCCTGGTTACCCGCACACGTTCTGAACAAAACTGTCGCCCACACGGCGCAGAATCATGGTGTGCACATCATTGTCGGACAGGAGGACGACGGCAGCTACTCGGTGCCCGGCCGGCGCGGGCTGACCGAGGCCGAGTTCGTCGCGTACCTGGCCGAGACCGAGCGTGAGCAGGGGCCCCGCTGGGTGTTCGCGTCGGTCGAGCGGACCTACCCGGTGCTGGTGCGCGCAGGGCTGCGGCTGCGCCGCTGTCACGACCTGGCGTTGACCGAAGGGTTGCTGCTCGCTCACGAAGGCCGTGACGGGCAACCGAAGGGGCTCGCCGCCGCGCTCGCCCGGGCGAACGGACGTGAGCCGCCGCCCGATCCGCCCGCTCCCAAAGGGGCCTGGGGGCGCGCCCCCAGTTGGGATGTGGGGACTGAGCCCCCACTAGACACTGCCGTCCAGCCCGCCCTGTTCAGCACGCGTGGCTCCGGCCTCCCGCCCGGGGTAGGCGTCACGGACGCGATGAAAACCGTGCTGTCCGAGCAGGAACGGCGCATCCAGCATGCCGAGCACCCGGCGCGCATGCGGCTGCTGATCGCGGCCGAATCGGCGAGCGCGCTGGTCGCGGCCGAGATGTCCGTCGACGGCCTGCCCTGGCGGGCCGACGTGCACGACGCGCTGCTCACCGACCTGATCGGACCACGCGTGCCGGCCGGCCACCGGCCGAAGAAGCTGGTCGAGCTGGCCGCGCGGATCAGCGAGGCGTTCGGCGGCAAGCCGGTCAACCCGGACAGCCCGTCGTCCATCGTGCGCGCGTTCGGCCGAGTGGGCATTTCGGTCCCGTCCGCACGGGCGCACGTGCTGCGCGAGATCGACCATCCCGCAGTGCCGTTACTGCGTGAATACCGCGAGCTTTCCCGCCTGCATTCGGCCAACGGCTGGCAATGGCTGGACGAGTGGGTCTCCGGCGGCCGGTTCCGGCCGGCCTGGGTGGTCGGCGGGGTGGTGTCCGGGCGCTGGGCGAGCCAGGGCGGTGGTGCGCTGCAGATCCCGAAGACGTTGCGGGTCTGCGTGCGCGCCGACCCGGGCTGGAAGCTGGTGGTCGCCGACGCCGCCCAACTCGAACCGCGGGTGCTCGCCGCACTGTCCGGAGACCGGCGGCTGGCCGAGGTGTCCGCCTCCACCGACCTGTACGCGCGACTGTCCGAGGCATTGTTCTCGAAGGTTGACGACGACTGCCGGGCGCGCGCGAAGATCGCGATGCTGTCCGCGATGTACGGCGGCACGGCCGGCGAGGCGGCCTCGCTGCTTGCCCTGCTACGCCAGCGTTTCCCGGCCGCGGTGTCCTATGTGGAACGCGCCGCGCAGGACGGCGAGCGTGGTGAGCGGGTGCGTTCCCGGCTGGGTCGCACCTCGCCGGCGCCGTCGGCGGCATGGCGGGCGCTCACCGGCGGCGCGGCCGAGGACGAGGCCACCGAGGGCCGGGCCCGGCAGGCGGCGCGGAACTGGGGCCGGTTCACCCGCAACTTCGTCGTGCAGGCATCCGCCGCCGACTTCACCGCGGTGCTGCTGGCCACCCTGCGCCGGCTCCTGCCGCGCCCCGCGCACCTGGTCTTCTTCCAGCACGACGAGGTCATCGTGCACGCACCCGACGAAGTCGCGGCGCAGGTCCCGGCGCTGATCGAGTCCGCCGTGGCCGAGACCGCCGCCATGGTCTTCGGCCCCGCCTGCCCCGTCCGCTTTCCCATGCACACCGCCGTCGTGGACACCTACGCCGACGCCAAATAGGCCCGCCCGACGCTCGCCACCGCCCTTCAGCCAGGCAATTCCCCACCCCAGCCCAGCAAGCCCCCGCCCCAGCCCAGCGAATTCCCGGTTCAGGCCGACGAATTCCCGCCCCAGACCGACGAGTCCCCGCTCCAGGCCGACGAATTCCCGCCCCAGGCCGACGAGTCCCCGGTTCAGGCGGGCAAGTTCCTGCCTCAGGGCGGCGAGTTCCCGGTTCAAGCCAGCGAATTCCCGCTCCAGGCCAGCGAGTCCCCACCTCAGACCACCGAGTCCCCGCCTCAGACCAGCGAGTCCCCGCTCCAGGCCGACGAATTCCCGCCTCAGGGCGGCGAGTTCCCGGTTTGCCGCCTCCGGCTTGTCCTGTCGAGCCTCCGCCTTCAACCCGGGCGAATCCTGGCATCACGGACCCGGATCGCGAATGGCGAACTCACCTGTCCGAACCCGGAACTCGGACGCCTGGAACGGGGACACGCGTGCCTGAGCCGGGAACTCGGACACCTGAGCCGGGGACACGCCGACCTGGAGCGGGAACTCGGACGCCTGAATCGGGAACTCGGATGCCTGAGCCGGGGACACAGGTGGTTGAGCCGCTTGACGTCCGCGGTGCCGAGGTAGTTCGTCAGCAAGTTGCGCGATTGGCTGACGCCTCGCGTCATGCCGCGGCGTCGAGGGCGCGCAGGATCCGTTTGGTGGAAACGGGGAACGCGGTGCCGAGGGTTTGCGCGAAGAAGCTGACGCGAAGCTCCTCGATCATCCAGCGTACGTCGGCCAGCGCGGGTCCGGGCTCGATACCGGGCGGGAGCGCGGAGACGGCGTGCCGGTACTCCTCGATGATCCACTGGACATCGCGCAGCATCTCGACGTCACGGGCCGCGCCCGTGCTCAGCTTCTCCAGGCGGCGCTCGATAGCGCGCAGGTACCGCACCAGGTTCGGCAGCCGGGCCAGGCCGGTCGCGGTGACGAAGCCGGGATACACCAGGCCGTCGAGTTGCTGCCGGATGTCGGCGAGGGATTCGGCGGGACCGCGGGCGTCGGCCAGCGCGGTTTCCACCTCGTTCGCCGCGCGCAGAATCAGTTCCACTTCGGACAGTACGTCGAGCATGAGCGGGTTGAGCCCGCCGCGCACCTTCTCCAGCAGGACACCGAATCCGGCCTCGTCCCAGGCCGGACCGCCGTTGTCCGTGATGAGCTTGTCCACCACGCAGTTGACGCAGTCGTCCAGCAGCGCGGCCACGCTGCCGTGTGGATTACGTCCCAGCGTCAGCTTCGACGAGTTGCTCAGGTTGCGGGTGATGAACTTCATCGGCGACGGAATGTTGAGGCGAAGGAGTTTACGGGTGCCCAGCCACATCCGCTGCCGCTGCTGCGCCGGGGTGTCCAGCATCCGCACGGCCACCGTGTCGCCCTCGTCGACCAGCGCCGGGTAGGCCTCCATCCGCTCCCCGCGCCACACTCGCGGCAGTTCGCCGAAGTCGGGTTTGGTCAGTCCGGCGCGCTCGATGTCCGGGGCGGCCTTGGCGATCGTCTCCCGGACCCGGCCGCTCAACCGGCGCTTGAGCGCCGCCAGGTCCTTGCCCTCGGCCGTTTTCCGGCCACGCTCGTCGACCACCCGGAAGGTCATCCGCAAATGGTCCGGAACGCTGGAAAGCTGCCACGCGTCGTGAGGCACCGCAACGCCCCGCAGCGCCTCCAGCTCGTCGGCAAGCACCGTCAGCAACGGCCCGTCGGACGGGCCGACCCGCGACAGCACCAGCTTCGCGTGGTCCGGTGCGGGCACGAAGTTCCGCCGCACCGCCTTCGGCAACGACTTGATGAGCGCGGTCACCAGCTCTTCGCGCAGGCCCGGCACCTGCCAGTCGAACCCGTCCGGCGCGACCTGGTTGAGCACGGACAGCGGGAGGTGCACGGTCACGCCGTCCGCGTCGGCACCCGGTTCGAACTGGTAGGTCAACCCGAACCGCAGCGACCCCTGCGTCCAGGTGTCCGGGTAGTCCGACTCCCGGACCTCCCGCGCGCCCTGGTTGATCAGCATCGCCTTTTCGAAGTTCAGCAGGTCGGGCTGAGCACGGCGGGTCTTCTTCCACCAGGTGTCGAAGTGCCGGGCCGACACGACCTCTTCGCCGACACGCTGGTCGTAGAACTCGAACAGCGTCTCGTCGTCCACCAGCAGGTCGCGCCGCCGTGCCCGGTTTTCCAGATCCTCGACCTCGTCGGTCAGGGCGCGGTTTTCCCGGAAGAACTTGTGCTGGGTTTCCCAGTCACCCTCGACCAGCGCGTGCCGGATGAACAGCTCACGGGAGGTCTCCGGGTCGATCCGGCCGTAGTTGACCTTGCGCCCGGCGACCAGCGGCACGCCGTAGAGGGTGACCCGCTCGCTGGCCATCACCGCGCCGCGCTTGCGTTCCCAGTGCGGCTCCGAGTAATTCCGCTTCACCAGGTGCCCGGCCAGCGGTTCGACCCACTCGGGTTCGATGCGCGCGTTCACCCGCGCCCACAGCCGCGAGGTCTCCACCAGTTCGGCGGCCATGACCCAGCGCGGCTGCTTCTTGAACAGCGCCGAGCCGGGGAACACCGAGAACCGGGCGCCGCGGGCGCCGAGGTAGTCGCCGGTTTCCGGGTCCTTGAGTCCGATGTGCGACAGCAGCCCGGCGATCAGCGACGAGTGCACGTACTGTGGATCGGCCGGCTCCCGGTTCACCGTGAGCCCCAGCGGCCGAGTGAGCCGGCGGAGCTGGGTGTAGACGTCCTGCCACTCGCGCACCCGCAGGTAGTTCAGGAACTCGGCCCGGCAGAGCTTGCGGAACTGGTTTCCGGACAACGCCTTCTGCTGTTCCCGCAGGTACTCCCACAGGTTGAGGTAGGCGAGGAAGTCGGACGTCTTGTCGGTGAACCGGGCGTGCTGCTGGGCGGCCGCTTCCTGGCGGTCCGCAGGGCGCTCCCTCGGGTCCTGAATGGACAATGCCGAGGCGATGATCATGACCTCGCGCACGCACCCGTTTTCCCCGGCCTGCAGGACCATCCGGCCGAGCCGGGGGTCCACCGGCAGCTTGGCCAGTTGCCGGCCGATGTCGGTGAGCTTGTCCTTTCCGGACGGTTCGAGCGCGCCGAGCTCCCGCAGCAGCTGCACGCCGTCGCTCACCTGCCGCCGGTCGGGCGGCTCGACGAACGGGAACGCGGCGACGTCCCCGAGCCCGAGCGAGGTCATCTGCAGGATCACCGAGGCGAGGTTGGTGCGCAGGATCTCCGGCTCGGTGAACTCCGGCCGGGACAGAAAGTCGTCCTCGGTGTAGAGGCGGATGCAGACACCATCCGAGGTCCGGCCGCAGCGCCCCTTGCGCTGGTTGGCCGACGCCTGCGAGACCGGCTCGATCGGCAGGCGCTGCACCTTCGTGCGATGGCTGTACCGGGAGATACGCGCGGTGCCCGGGTCGATCACGTACTTGATGCCGGGCACGGTGAGCGAGGTTTCCGCGACGTTGGTGGCCAGCACGATCCGGCGTCCGGTGTGCCGCGCGAACACCCGGTGCTGATCGGCCACGGACAAGCGCGCGTACAACGGCAGGATCTCGGTGTTACGAAGATCCTGTTTGGACAACGCCTCGGCGGTGTCGCGGATTTCCCGCTCGCCGGACAGGAAGACCAGGATGTCGCCGGGTCCCTCGGCGCAGAGCTCGTCGACGGCGTCGCTGATCGCCTGGACCTGGTCACGGTCTGGCTCGGCCCTCGGGTCGTCGGGATCGACGATCGGCCGGTAGCGGACCTCGACCGGATACGTGCGGCCGGACACCTCCACGATCGGCGCCGGGCGGCCGCGCTCGTCCGCGAAATGCCGGGCGAAGCGCTCCGGGTCGATGGTGGCCGAGGTGATGACGAGCTTGAGGTCCGGGCGGCGCGGCAGCAACCGCTTGAGGTAGCCCAGCAGGAAGTCGATGTTGAGGCTGCGCTCGTGGGCCTCGTCGATGATGATCGTGTCGTAGCGGCGCAGCATCCGGTCGGTCTGGATCTCGGCCAGCAGGATGCCGTCGGTCATCAGCTTGACCATGGTGTCGTCACCGCTGGTGTCGGTGAACCGCACCTGGTACCCGACGGTCGAGCCGAGCTCGGTGTTCAGCTCGCTCGCGATCCGTTCGGCGACGGTGCGCGCGGCGAGCCGGCGGGGTTGGGTGTGCCCGATCTGGCCCCGCACCCCAAGGCCGAGCTCGAGGCAGATCTTCGGCAGCTGCGTGGTCTTGCCCGACCCGGTCTCGCCCGCGACGATCACCACCTGGTGATCGCGGATGGCGGCGGCGATCTCGTCCCGGCGCCGGCTGACCGGCAGCTCGTCGGGATACCGGACCTCGGGCATGGCCTCGCGGCGCTGCTGTACGCGCAGCTCGGCGGCCTCGATGTCGGCGGCGATCTCGCCCAGCGCCTGCCGCTGGTCCCGGGCCTTGCGGGCACCATCGAGCCGGCGACGGAGCCGGTGCTCGTCGCGCACGGTCAACGCGGACAGCCGGGCCCGCAACTCGTCAAGGGGGGAAGCCGTAGACATACGGACTCCAGGATACCGGTGCGCGCCACCAATTTTCACCGCGTCACTCAGGGGCGCTACCTGTGATCCTCGGTGTAGATGTCGGCCGGTTCGATCAGCGTGAGCCGTTCGTCGGACTCGGCGACCGCGCGCAGCCGCACGCTGAATCCGCTGCGCGAGAACAGGAACCGCCGCGAATCCCGGGCGCCGCCGGGCAGGTGCGCCGACAGCCGGTCCAACAGGTTCAACTCGTCGACGTCCACTTTCGCCGCGGTCCACTTGCACATGCCGATCACCAACGGGTTCCGGGCGCCGTCGACTCCGACGACGTCGAGCTCCCGTTCCTCGGTTCGGCGACCGTGCCCGGTCGGGACCTGTCCCCACCAGCGTCCTACCATCGCGACCTCCGGGATGCGCTGCTGGATGTATTCCCGGCAGATGTCCTCCCAGGCGAGCGAGGCGTGGTGGTCCAGCTGCGGCATCACCGAGTCCGCGACGTACCTTGCCGCGAGTTCGTTGGTGCGCAAGTAGGACTTCGCAGGCTCGACGAAACGGTAGTGGAACCGCAGAAAGTGGTCGGTGATCGCGTAGGCGGTCTTCTTGGCCCGTTCGGAGGATGTCACCGGCCGCAACCTGGCGATCAGACCGAGCCGTTCGAGAGTCGCCAGGACCTTGGCAACGGTCGATGTATCGAGCTGTGTCCGTTGGCTGATCGCGTTGGACCTGTTGTGTCCGTGCGCGATCGCCCGTAGCACCGCGATGTGATTCGCCGGTGCCGCGATCGACTGCCGGAGCATCAGCTCGGCCTCGTCGTGGAGCAAACCGGTCCGCTGGAAGACCTCGCGGACCAGGTTGTCCTCGAGCGAGCGGCGGTCGGTGAACCGTTCGAGGTAGTACGGAATGCCGCCACACACCGAATACGCCCGCACCCGGTCCTCCACCGAGAAGCCAGGATGGAACAGGCTGGCTTCACGGGCGAGAAAGGGTTCCAGCCGCAACTGTCCGGTGCGCCTGCCGTACAGCCGGCCGGCCAGGACCTCGTCTTCGAAGAAGGACAGCTCACTGCCCGCCAGGACGAGCACGATCGGCAGCTTGCGGCCGGTCGTGCGCCACCACCGGCTCAGCACGCTCTCCAGCTCGGGCGAACGAGCGGCGAGCAGCTGGAACTCATCCAGCACTACCAGCGTGCGCTGGTCACCGACGACCTGGGCAAGCGCGGCAAGCGCCGCGTCCCAGGTCGTCAGAGGCTGGGACCGGAGCACGTCGCTGCCGGACACATCCGCCAACTCCGCCGTCAGGTCGCGGAGCTGATCGGCGGCAACCGAATCGGTTGCCTCGAAGAAGACACTTCGCACCTCCGAGGCCAGCTGTGCCAGCAACTCGGTCTTCCCGACCCTGCGGCGGCCATATACGACCAACAGCTCCGCCTGGGAGTTGTGAAGTCGCTCCCGGAGCATGTCCAGTTCGGCCGTCCGATTGAAAAACCGCACTTCAGCAGGCTACATGAGAACTTCTTGCAGAAGAAGTTCCTGTGCAGGAAGTTCCTGTGCAAGCAGCTCCCATGGGGGCCCTAGGCCGCTTTGCGCAGGAGTGCCGCGAACCCTTCCCGTGCGTTTTCGCGGAAGCCGATGAAGAACCGGTTCGCGAGTGGCACTGCCCACCGCAGCCGGTCAGCGACGTTGTAGACCCGATACGTCACCCTGGTGCCGCCGCCCGGCTCGCCGGAAACCTCGTACTCGCCGCGGTACCACCATCCGCCCTGGTAGGCGACGGTGCCACGGTCGCGGTCGACCACGAGACCTGCCGCGCCGCCCAGTGCCGCGGTGAATCGCTCGATAACGGTGTCCAGCACGTCGGTCGCCGGCGTCGCGACCACTTCGGATAGTTCGACGATCAGCTTCTTCATGGCTTCGCCCACGACATCGGATCGGTGACGCGAGCGTTGTGGAACGAGGCGATCCGCCAGCGGCCATCGTTCCACGCGGCCACGAGGCCGGTCACCGCCGCGAGAACTCCGGTTTCCCTGGAATCAGGCATCGGTCCCTCCCTCATCGAACGGTGTTCGTTGACGAACATCGTTCTAGTAGCGAACGTCGTTCGTGTCAAGTACGCTTCGGCAGAGAGCCGTTGGAGGAACCGACAGGAAGGTCACCCTTGGATCTCCCCGCCCCGCCATGGCATCGGGCACCCCGTCGCCGCGTGGCGAAACCGCAGCTGTCGCAGGAGTTGATCGTGCAGACGGGGCTCGAGATCCTCGCCAAAGAAGGCATCGACGCGGTGAGCATGCGTCGGGTCGCGCAGGCGCTGGACACGGGTCCCGCGTCGCTGTACGCGCACGTCTCCAACAAGGACGAGCTTGACGAGTTGATGTTCGACCGCATCCTCGCGGACATCCCGCTGCCGAAGCCCGATCCGGCCCGCTGGCGGAAACAGCTGAAGGACCTCCTGCACCAGCAGGTCCAGGCCATGCTGGCGCATCCTGGCATCGCGAAGGTGGCGTGGCGGACCATGATCCCGGTCGGCCCGAACGCACTACGACACGCCGAAGCCCAACTCGCCTTGTTGCGGGCCGGTGGGTTGTCACTGAAGCAAGCGGCCTACGCGGCGGATGCGCTTTCGATGTACGTGAAGGCTTTCGCCTACGAGGGCAACGCGTGGTCGTCGGGGGAGGTCTCGGAGAGGGAGACGACCGAACGGGGCAGGCAAATGTTGGAGTATCTGCGTTCGCTGCCGCCCGGCACCTTCGACAACTTGCTGGAGGCGCGGGGAATGTTCAGCGGCGACAACGCGTCCGAACGGTTCGTGTTCGCCCTCGACGCCTTCCTGAGCGGTCTGACGGCCACGCGGGACTGACTCTCACGCGCGGTGCAGCGCCGCCGGGGACAGCTCCGAGGGGGTTCGGTGCCCGGTGAGACCGAGAGTTATCTCAAGGTCGGCCAGCAGGGAGCGCACGACGTGGCGCACGCCGTCCTCTCCGCCCTGCGCGAGGCCATAGGCGTACGGGCGACCGAGCAGCACGGCCTTGGCGCCCAAGGCCAGGGCCTTGATCACGTCGGAGCCGGTGCGCACGCCCGAGTCGAAGTACACCTCGATCCGGCTGCCCACCGCCTGCGCGATGGGCGGCAGCGCCTCCAGCGCGCCGATCGCGCCGTCAACCTGCCGCCCGCCGTGGTTCGACACCACGATGCCGTCCATCCCGGCATCCACCGCGCGCCGGGCGTCGTCGACGTGCTGGATGCCCTTGAGCACGATCGGGCCGTCCCACAGCTCACGCAGGACGGACAGCCGTTCCCAGGTGAAGTCCGTGCCGGACTGCATCGACGACCACAGCAGGAGCGCGGCCGCGGGGTCCTCCTCGGGCGTCTTTTCCAGCCGAGACCGGAACACCGGGTCGGACAGCGGTGTCGCCGGGGGATGCCCGGCGAAGAACGGCAGATAACCATGATCGAGGTCGCACGGGCGCCAAGCCAGCGTCGGAGTGTCCAAGGTGACCACGAGGGCCGAGTAGCCGGCCGCCCGCGCCCGGCCGAGAAGGCTCGCGCAGACATCCGGGTCGTTGGGCCAGTACAGCTGGAACCATCGTGGGCCGGCCCCAGCGGCCTCGGCGATCTTCTCGATGGTGTGTGAAGCCACCGTGGACACGATCATCGGCACGCCGAGGGATGCCGCCGCGCGGGCGGTCGCCAGGTCGGCTTCCGGGTGCAGGGTCGACTGCCCACCGACCGGGGCGAGCAGCACCGGCGCGGGCAACTCGGTGCCGAGGACGGTTGTGGCGAGGTCACGGTTCGTCGCGCCGGTGAGCATCCGGGGCACGATCTTCCACCGGTCGAAGGCCTCCCGGTTCGCCCGCACCGTCGCGCCGGAACCGGCGCCGCCCGCGACGTAGCCGAACACCTCTGGGGGGCATCGTCTGAGACGCGGCCTCCTCCAGGGCGGCAAAGTCGGTCGAGATCGGCGGCTTCACCCCGCTCAGACCGCGCAGGTAGATCTCGGACTGGTAGTTGCCGAACCCTCCGGCCACGCGCCACCTCCTCGTCCGCTTCCGGGCAGCCTACGGGCGGCGGAAAGCGCTTTCGGGAACCGGGTCGGCAACTATGAAAACTATATTGCGCAATTTTTGCTTCGGATCTACGGTGAGAGCATGCGACCGAAGCACCGGCCTGAGCGGATCACCGAGCTGTCCCGGCTGAAGGCGTTCACGAACCCGCTGCGGCTGCGGATCTACCGGTTGCTGTACGCCGCCGGCTCCGCGACCGCTTCCCAGCTCGCCGAGCAGGTCGGCGAGACGCCCTCGCTGGTCAGTTACCACCTGCGCAAGCTGGCCGAGCACGGCTTCGTGGCCGAAGCGACCAGCCACGGCGACGACGGCCGTGAGCGGTGGTGGCAGGTGGCATCCGAGGATGGCTGGGGCTATCGCGACTCTGACTTCGCGGACACGCCCGAAGGAGCCGCGGCCGCCGGCGCGGTGACTCGCGGAATTTTCGACACCCGCGCCGCCCAGTACCGCACGTATCTCGACCAGGACTGGGACAAGGCGTGGACCGACGCGGCCTTCAGTTCCGAGTGGCTGCTCGACCTCACCCCGGCCGAACTCGCCGAGATGAGCGACGAACTCGAGGCGCTGGTCCGGCGCTGGCGTGAGCGCGGCAAGGCCGCCAAGGCGGCCGGCGACACCGAGGACCGCGAGCACGTGTCCCTACACCTCTACGGCTTCCCGTTCCGGCCCTGACCCGGCCGCATTCCCTCACTTACTGGAGCCCGCCATGGCCGCAGTGGAGACAGCCCTGCCCGAACGCGCCACCACACCGGCTCACCGCGACGGCAACGTCCTTCGCTGGCTCACCGCGTACACCGCCTCCCTCGTCGGCGACAGCGTGTACTTCGCCGCCCTGGCGTGGTCCGCCCAGAAGGTCGCCGGCCCCGCCGAAGTCGGCCTCGTCATGGCCACCGGGTCGCTACCCCGGGCGTTGCTCATGCTCGGCGGTGGCGTGCTCGCCGACCGGTTCGACCCCCGCCGGGTGATTCTCGGCAGCGACACGCTGCGCTGTCTCCTCATCCTGGCGGTGGCCGCCGGCATCGCGCTGACCGCTCCCGCCCTGTGGATCCTGATCGCGGTGGCGCTCGTCTTCGGCGCCGTAGACGCACTGTTCGTACCCGCGGTCGGTGCCCTCCCACCGCGCATCACCAGCCCAGAGCAACTGGCCCGGGTCACCGGTATGCGCTCACTGTCGATGCGCCTGGCCCAGATCGCGGGCCCGCCGATCGGCGGCCTGGCCATGGGACTCGGTGGACCCGCGGCCGCTTTCACCGTCGCGGGCCTGCTCTTCGCGCTGTCCCTGCCGCTCCTGCTGACAACACGGATACGGCCCCTCGAGTCGCGCGACGCAGCACGGCCGGAGCCCAGGACCGCGCGAGGGGACCTGCTCGACGGCTTGCGCTATATCCGCCGCCACCGGCTCATCGGCCCACTGGTCGCCGTCAGCGCCATCAGCGAACTCGGGCTCATCGGCACCCTCAACGTCGGCATGGTGCTTCTCAACGCCGAGCGTGGCTGGGGCCCTTCCGGCTACGGCTGGATCATCAGCGGCTTCGGTGCCGGAGCCGCGGCCAGCGCCGCGCTGCTCGCCATCGCCGGTTGGCTGCCACGCGCCGGCCTGCTGCTGGCCGGGACGCTGCTCGTGAGTTGCGTGGGCGCGGCCACCATCGCACTGGTGCCCGCCCTGTGGCTCGCCGTGGTGCTGGCCGCGGTGATCGGGCTGAACGCGGGCGTGCTCAGCAGCCTGGACAACGCCCTCATACAGACTGCCGCGGAGCCGGTCTATCTCGGCCGGGTCACCTCCGTCGTCATGCTCAACGTGGTCGGTGTCGCACCGCTGAGCTACCCGTTGGTCGGCGCCGCCATCGGGGCCTGGGGCGCCGCCCCCGTGTTCGCCGGCTGCGGCGCCTTCGCCGGCCTGGGCGTGGTCATCGCCCTGACCGCCAGCGCGGTGCGGCAGGCCGAACTGCCCCGGCAGCGGCCGGCCGTACGCACCTGAGTATCGGCCGACCAGGCGGATTTCCGGTGTTGTGCAGCACAATCGGGAATGCGCGCCGCCCCGCGACCGGTTGAGTAACGGTCGGACGAGGAGGTCGGTGGCGGCATGAGTACGAGCGCGGTCCAAAGCTCTCAGGGGGAGACCACCGCCAAGGCAGGCAAGCTGCGCTACCTGCTCATCCTCGGTGGCCTGTCCGCGCTTGCGCCGTTCTCGATCGACATGTACCTGCCCGCGCTGCCGCGGATGTCGAGTGATCTGCAAGCCAGCGACGCGGCGCTGCAGTTCACGCTGAGCGCGTTCATCATCGGTCTCGCGGCGGGACAGTTGGTCGCCGGGCCGCTCTCCGACTCTTTCGGGCGCCGTAAGCCACTGCTCGCCGGCCTGGTGCTGTATTCACTGGCCGTGGCGCTGTGCGCGATGAGCCCGTCGATCGGCGTGCTCATCGCCGCCCGCATGCTGCAGGCGTTCGGCGCCGCGGCCGGGATCGTGATCGCCCGCGCCGTGGTACGAGACCTGTTCTCGGGCAGGCAGATGACGAAGTTCTTCTCGACCCTGCTGCTGGTGTCCGGGATCGGGCCGGTCCTCGCGCCGGTACTCGGTGGGCAGTTGCTGCGGCTCACCTCATGGCGCGGGGTGTTCGTGGTGCAGGCGCTCTTCGGCGTGCTGTTGCTGATCGCCGTCCTGTCGATGCTGCCCGAATCGCTGTCGGCCGACCGCCACCGGCCCGCCCGGCTCGGCGCGACCCTGCGCACGTACGGACGGCTGCTCGCCGATCGGGGCTTTCTCGGCTACGCGCTCGCGGGCGGGCTGATGTTCGCGGGCCTGTTCGCCTATGTGTCCGCGTCGTCGTTCGTGCTCCAGGGTTTCTACGGCCTCAACCCGCAGCAGTACAGCCTGGTGTTCGGCGCCAACGGTGTGGGCATCGTGCTGGCCGGTCAGCTCAACGGCCTCCTGGTGAACCGCTTCCCGGAACGGCGGCTGCTGGCCGCCGGCCTGGCCATCGGCACGGTCGGCGGCGCCGGCGTGCTGGTCGCGGGGGTGTTGTCCCTCCCGCTCGCGGCGCTTCTGGTGCCGCTGTTCTGCCAGGTGTCCATGATCGGTCTCGTGATGCCCAACGCGACCTCGCTGGCGCTGGCCGGACAGCCGGACCACGCCGGTGCCGCCTCGGCGCTGATGGGGGTCGCCCAGTTCACCATCGGCGCGCTGGCCACCCCGCTGGTCGGCATCGACGGGGTGCCGATGGGTGCCGTGATGGCCGGCTTCGCGCTCACCGCGCTGATCGTGTTCGTCACCGTCGCACGCGCCCGGCGCGCCCGGGCCTGACGGCGGCCGGCGCGGGTCAGGCCAGGCCGGCGAGGGAGGCGTGCTTCAGCTCGTCCGGGCTGACCCGCTTCTGGTTGTCCACAAGGGACTTCAGCGCCGCGGTGTCGTCCCAGACGTTGACGTTCATCGCGGCCCGCACGGCGCCGTCGGCCAGCCAGAACGCGATGAACTCCCGGGACCGCAGGTCGCCCCGCACCACGAGTTCGTCGGTGTCGGGGTTGGCGAGCCCCCGGTACTCGCAGCCGAGGTCGTACTGGTCGGAGAAGAAGAACGGGGAGGCCAGGTACGGCTCCTGCGCACCGAGCAGGTTCCCGGCGACGTGCGTGCCCTGGTCCTTGGCGTTGGACCAGTGCTCGACCCGGACCCGCCGGTCCAGCCGGGGGTGGAACTGCGAGGCGATGTCCCCGGCGGCGTACACGTCCGGCGCGGCCGTGCGCAGGGTGGCGTCGACGGAAATGCCGCCGTCGTCGGACACTTCCAGCCCGGCCAGGCGCGCCAGGTCGACCCGGGGCGCCGCCCCCACGGCCATCAGCACCAGGTCCGCGGGCAGCTCGGTGCCGTCGGTGAGCCGCACCCCACGCACCCCCTCCGGCCCGCCGGTGAACTCGGCGACCCCGCTGCCGAGCCGCCAGCGCACGCCGTGCTCGCTGTGCAGGTCGCGGAACACCGCCGCCACCTCGGACCCGAGCACCGACAGCAGCGGCGCGCTGATCAGGTCCACGACGGTCACGTCGACGCCGTGCCGTCGCGCGGCGGCCGCCGCCTCGGTGCCGATCCAGCCCGCGCCGACGATCACGACCTGCCGCGCCTTGCCGAAGGCGGCGCGCAACGCGAGCGAATCGTCGATGGTGCGCAGCGTGTGGATGCCGGGCAGATCGGTGCCGGGCACCGGCAGCGTGCGCGGGTGCGAACCGGTGGCCAGCAGCAACCGGTCGAACGGGTGCTCACCACCGTGACCGTCGATCACCGTGCGGCTGCCGAGCTCGATCCGGGTGGCCGTCGTGCCGAGCCGCAGGTCGATGTCGTGCTCGCGGTAGAAGCCGTCCTCGTGGGCCCAGTCCGGCTCGTCGGCGTCGCCCAGCAGGACCGCCTTGGACAGTGGCGGCAGCTCGTAGGGGCGGTGCGACTCGGCGCCGAGCACCACGACGTCGCCGGTGAAGCCGCGTTCCCGCAGTGACGCGGCCGCGGAGGCACCGCCCAGGCCGGCACCGACGATCACGATTCGCTGAGGTCCCGCCATCCCGCTCTCCCATCGCTTCGACCGTGATCAGCTGAACGTCCGCCTCGACCGTGATCAGACTAACTCCCACCCGTCGCCCACCACCGCCCTCAACGGACGCGCTCCGCGCGACAGCATACTTTCCAAAGCAAGAGCAGAAGCGGAGGAATCATGACCGACACCCGGTGGAGCGAGGTCGACGCCTACCTCGTCGACCAGTTGCACACCCCTGATCCGGTGTTCGCCGAGACGCAGGCGAGGGCCGACGCGGCCGGGCTGCCGTCGATCGCGGTGGCGCCGAACCAGGGCAAGTTCCTCAACCTGCTGGCCCGCTTCGGGCGGGTGAAGACGATCCTGGAGCTGGGCACGCTGGCCGGGTACAGCACCATCTGGCTCGGCCGCGCACTCCCCCCGGACGGCCGCCTGCTCAGTCTCGAAGCCAACGCGAAGCACGCCGAGGTGGCCCGGGCCAACATCGCCGCGGCCGGGCTGGCCGAGGCCGTGGAGGTGCGCGTCGGCGCGGCGCTCGACGTGCTGCCGACGGTCGCCGGGCCGTTCGACCTGATCTTCATCGACGCGGACAAGGTCAACTACCCCGAGTACTTCCGGTGGGCGATGCGGCTGTCGCGCCCGGGCACCGTGATCGTCGTGGACAACGTGGTGCGGCAGGGAAAGGTCGCCGACACCCGGACGGACGATCCCAACGCGCTCGGCGTGCGCCGGATGCACGAGCTGATCGCCGCCGAACCGCGCGCCGACGCCACCGCCTTGCAGACCGTGGGCGTGAAGGGCTACGACGGATTCACCATGGTGCTGGTCACCGATTGACCGGTCGTTTCGTAGCAAATCCGCCTTGCTCCACAACGCGTGGTCGTTTCGTAGCAAATCCACCTTGCTCCACAAGGACCCCGGCGCTCCGGCTCAACTCAGGAAGGCCCGCAGCAGCGACGCCGTGCCGTCGAGGTGTTCGGCCATGGCCTGCCGGGCCGCCGCGACGTCTCCCGCCAAGATCGCCGCGACCAGCCGCTCGTGCTGGTCGTTCGAGTGTTCGAGGTTCCGTTCCAGCAACGGGATCCGGTCGAGGAACCGGTTGACGGCGGTGCGCACGTCCGCGACCGCGGAGGTGAGTGAGGCCGAGCCGGTGGCCTCCGCCACGGCGAGATGCAGGCGCGAGTCGCGGCGCCGGTAGTCGTCCAGTCCGGCGGCCGACGCCTCGGCCAGTCTGTCGCGCAGGTGCGCCCGCTCGGCGGCGGGCAGCCCACGCTTGGCGGCCAGCTCGGCCGCACCGGTCTCAAGCACGTACCGCAGGCTCAGCACGTCCTCAAGGGACTCGACGTCGAAGCTTCGCCCGTCGCCGCCGGGCGAAGCAGGCAGGGTCTCCTTGACGAACGTGCCTCCGTAGCGGCCTCTTCGCGACTCCACATAGCCGGCGTCGGCGAGCGCCCGGATCGCCTCGCGCAGGGTGACCCGGCTGACGCCCAGCCGCTCGGCCAGCTCACGTTCGGGAGGCAGCCGCTCGCCCGCGCGCACCACCCCGAGCCGGATCGACTGAAGCAGCCGCTCCACGGTCTCCTCGAAGGCGTTCCCGGCGCGCACCGGCCGGAACAGCATGTCGACGGCGGAATCCACGATCACCTCCGGCTCGCATGCCGGGTCGTGGAGGGGTGCTCGCCGATCGTCACCCCGCCATCTTGCCTCAGCGCCTTGAGGACCGTTTCGCAGTGGCTTGCGTGGCGGTGCGGGGAGATCAGCACTCGATGACGTTGACGGCCAGGCCGCCGCGGGCGGTTTCCTTGTACTTGACCTTCATGTCCGCACCGGTCTCGCGCATCGTCTTGATCGCCTTGTCCAGGCTGACCACATGACGTCCGTCGCCGCGCAGCGCCATCCGTGCCGCGTGGATCGCCTTCGCCGCGCCCACCGCGTTGCGTTCGATGCACGGGATCTGGACCAGCCCGCCGACCGGGTCGCAGGTCAGCCCGAGGTGGTGCTCCACCCCGATCTCGGCGGCGTTCTCGACCTGCTGAGGAGTCCCGCCGAGCACCTCGGTGAGCCCGGCAGCCGCCATCGCGCACGCCGAGCCGATCTCGCCCTGGCAGCCGACCTCGGCCCCGGAGATGGACCCGGTCTGCTTGAGGATCGACCCGATGGCACCGGCGGTGAGCAGGAAGGCGACCACCCCGTCGTCCGTGGCCCCGGGGACGAAGCGCCGGTAGTAGTGCAGCACCGCGGGAATGATCCCCGCCGCCCCGTTGGTCGGTGCGGTCACCACCCGGCCGCCGGCGGCGTTCTCCTCGTTGACGGCCAGCGCGTACAGGCTCACCCAGTCCATCACCTGCAGCGAGTCCGCGGCTCCGTCCTCGGCGAGAAGCTTGTGGTGTAAGGCTTTCGCACGCCGCGGCACCTTCAACCCGCCGGGCAGCACGCCGTCGTGCTCGCAGCCGTTGCGCACGCATTCGGCCATCACGCGCCAGATCCCGCCCAGCCCGTCGCGGATCTCCTCACGGGTCCGCCAGGAGAGTTCGTTGCGCAACATGATCTCGCTGACCGGCAGCCCGGTCTCCAGGCAGTGCCCCAGCAGTTCGGCCGAGGTGGCGAACGGGTACGGCAGCCGGGTCGGCTCCGGCACGATCGCGCCATCGTCGCGGACGAAACCGCCGCCGACGGAATAGTAGGTGCGCTCGAGGAGAAGGTCGTCGCCGTAAGCAGCGAAGATCATGCCGTTGGGGTGTTCCGGCAACGACTTCCGCCGGTGCAGCACCAGATCCGTGTCCTCGTCGAAGGTGATCTCGTGCGTGCCGCCCAGGCTCAGCCGTTTCGCCGCCCGGATGTCCGCGACGATCCCCGGCACCGCCTCGGTGTCGACCTCTTCCGGGCGCTCCCCGGTGAGCCCGAGCAGCACCGCCTTGTCGCTGCCGTGCCCGTGGCCGGTGGCCCCCAGCGATCCGAACAGCTGCACTCGCACCCGCCGGACGCCGGTCAGCGACCCGTGCAGCAACCCGTCGGCGGCGAGCCGGTCGACGAACATGCGTGCCGCACGCATCGGGCCGACGGTGTGCGAACTGGACGGCCCGATCCCGACCGAGAACAGGTCGAAAACGCTGATCCCCATGTCAGCGCCCGTAGAACGGCAGCGCGACGACCTCTACCGGCTCGATCCTTCCCCGAATGTCGACGCTGAGGCTCGTTCCGGGCACACTCAGCTCCTTCGGCACATATGCCATCGCGATCGGATATCCGAGCGTCGGCGACAGCGCCCCGCTCGTCACGACGCCGACCTCACGCTCGCCGTCGAGCACCCGGTAGGAGTGCCGCGGCGCCCGCCGGCCGGTACCCCGCAGGCCGGCGAGAACCCGGTCGGGGTCACGCCGGCGTTCGAGTGCGGCCCGGCCGACGAAATCCGGCTTCTCGAACTTCACCACCCGGCCCAGGTTCGCGTTGAACGGGGTGAGTTCGGTGCCGAGTTCGTTGCCGTACAAGGGCATTCCGGCTTCCAGGCGCAGCGTGTCGCGGCAGGCGAGACCGGCCGGCTGTAGCCCGGACGGTTCCCCGGCCTCGGTGAGGCTGTGCCACAGGTCGACGGCCTCGGTCGCCGGAACGAACAGCTCGAAGCCGTCTTCGCCGGTGTAACCGGTGCGCGCAAGCAGGACATCGTGGCCGCCGACCTTCGCGGGAAGGCTCGCGTAGTACTTCAACCCGGAGAGATCGGCGTCCGTGACCGCGCCGACGATGTCCGCGGCACGCGGCCCCTGCACCGCGATCAACGCGGTCTCGGCCGAGCGGTCGGTCACGGCGGCGTCGAAGGAATCCGTGCGCTTGAGCAGTTCGGCGAGCACGACGGCGGTGTTCGCGGCGTTGGCCACGACGAGGAAGCTCTCCTCGCCCAACCGGTACACCACGAGGTCGTCGAGCACGCCGCCGTCGGCGTCGCACATCATCGTGTACCGGGCCCGGCCCACGTTGACCGCGGACAGCTTCCCGACCAGCGCGTAGTCGAGAGCCGCGGCGGCCTGCCGTCCGGTCACCTCGATCTCACCCATGTGCGACAGGTCGAACAGCCCGGCCGCCTCGCGCACCGCGCGATGCTCGGCCAGCTCGCTGCTGTAGCGCACCGGCATCTCCCAGCCGGCGAAGTCGGTGAACAGCGCGTGCAGTCCTTTGTGGACCGCGTGCAAAGCGGTGTGCATTGTCGGCTCAGCTCCCGGAGCGGCTGGTGTCGGCGGCGTACTCGGTGACCGGTGGGCACGAGCAGACGAGGTTACGGTCCCCGTAGGCGCCCTCGATCCGCCGGACCGGCGGCCAGTACTTGCCCTTGGGCGAGACCCGCCCGTCGTCGGCGGGATACACCGCCGTAGCCCGGTCATACGGCAGATCCCAGTCGCCGACCAGCATCTGGGCGGTGTGCGGGGCGTTGCGCAACGGACTGCGCTCCAGCGGCCACCGGCCCTCGGCGACCTCCTCGATCTCGCGGCGGATCGCGATCATCGCGTCACAGAACCGGTCGAGCTCGGCGGTGTCCTCGCTCTCGGTGGGCTCCACCATCAACGTCCCGGCGACGGGGAACGACATGGTCGGGGCGTGGAAACCGTAGTCCACCAAGCGTTTCGCGACGTCCTCCACGGTGACGCCGGTGCGTTTGGTCAACCCGCGCAGGTCGAGCACGCACTCGTGCGCGACCAGGCCGCCGCGGCCGGTGTAAAGCACCGGGTAGTGCGGGGACAACCGCGCGGCCACGTAGTTCGCGGCGAGCACGGCGACCTGGGTCGCCCGGGTCAGCCCGGCTCCGCTCATCATTCGGACGTAGGCCCACGAAATGGGCAGGATCGAGGCCGACCCGAACGGCGCGGAGGCGATCGGACCCACCGGGCCGTCGGTGCCGTCGGTGGCCTGGAGTGGCTGCGGATGGCCCGGCAGGTACGGCGCCAGGTGCGCGCGCACCGCGACCGGCCCGACCCCCGGCCCGCCCCCGCCGTGCGGGATGCAGAACGTCTTGTGCAGGTTCAGATGCGAGACGTCACCGCCGAACTCGCCCGGCTTGGCCAGCCCGAGCAAGGCGTTGAAGTTCGCGCCGTCGACATACACCTGCCCGCCCGCCTCGTGCACGAGCCGCGCGATCTCGCCGATGCCGGTCTCGTAAACCCCGTGCGTGGAGGGGTAGGTGACCATGATGGCGGCCAGCGTCTCGCCGTGTTCGGCCACTTTGGACTTCAGGTCCGCCAGGTCGACATCGCCATCGGAGTTGCAGGCCACGACCACCACGCGCATGCCCGCCAGCACCGCGGAAGCGGCGTTCGTGCCGTGCGCCGAGGACGGGATGAGGCACACGTCCCGCTGCGGCTCGCCGTTCGCGCGGTGGTAGGCGCGGATGGCCAGCAGACCGGCCAGCTCACCCTGGCTGCCCGCGTTGGGCTGCAACGAGACCTGGTCGTAGCCGGTCACTTCGGCCAGCCAGCCGGCCAGCTGTTCGATCAGCTCGCGATAGCCGGCGACGTCCTCGGCCGGGGCGAACGGGTGCAGGCCGGCGAAGGCCGGCCAGCTGATCGGCTCCATCTCGGTGGTGGCGTTGAGCTTCATGGTGCACGAGCCGAGCGGGATCATGCCGCGGTCCAACGCGTAGTCCTGATCGGACAGTCGCCGCAGGTAGCGCAGCATCGCGGTCTCGGAGCGGTGCGTGTGGAACACCTCGTGGGTCAGGTAGTCACCGGTGCGGGCGAGGCTCGCGGGCAGCCAAGGCGAGCCGGCCGGGCCGGGCTCGGCGTCCGGGGACTCGGCGTCCGGGGATAGGCCGAACGCGGCCAGCACGCTGCCCAGGACGGCAGGCGTGGTCACCTCGTCGCAGGCGACGCGAACGTGGTCGGTGTCCACCCGCCCGAGGTTGATGCCGGCTCGCCGCGCGGCGTCGACGACCTGCCCGGCCCGGCCGGGAACACGGGCGAGCACGGTGTCGAAGAACCCCTCGTGCACGACCTCGACACCGCCTTCACGCAGCGCGGTAGCCAGTCCGGCAGCCAGCGCGTGCACCCGTCCGGCGATCCGTCGCAGCCCGTCGGGACCGTGGTACACGGCGTACATCGCAGCCAGCACCGCCGGCAGCACCTGCGCGGTGCAGATGTTGGAAGTCGCCTTCTCGCGGCGAATGTGCTGCTCACGCGTCTGCAGCGCGAGCCGGTACGCGGGGTTGCCGTCGGCGTCCACGGACACCCCGACCAACCGCCCCGGCAGCGAGCGTTCGAGCCCGGAGCGAACCGCGATATACCCGGCGTGCGGGCCGCCGTAACCCAGCGGCACGCCGAAGCGCTGAGTGGTGCCCACGGCGACATCCGCGCCGAACTCGCCCGGCGGGGCGAGGAGGGTCAACGCGAGCAGGTCGGCGGCGACCGTGTAGAGCGCGCCCGCCGCCTGCGCGGCATGGCCGATCGCTGAGTAGAAGTCTTTGTCCCGCACCAGTCCGGAGGCGCCCGGATACTGCACGACGACGCCGAAGAACTCCTCCGGCAGTCCGGCCGCCAGGTCGCGCACATCGACCTCGATGCCGACCGCCTCGGCGCGAGTACGCACCACTGCGACGGTCTGCGGCAGGCACTCGGCGTCCAGCACCACCCGTCGCGACCGCGCCTTTGAGGCACGCCGCATGAGCAGGATGGCCTCCACGACGGCGGTGGACTCGTCGAGCAGCGACGCGTTGGCGATGTCGAGGCCGGTCAGGCTGGAGACCATGGTCTGGAAGTTGAGCAGCGCCTCGAGCCGGCCCTGCGAGATTTCCGGCTGGTAGGGCGTGTACGCGGTGTACCAGGCCGGGCTTTCCAGCACGTTGCGCCGGATCACCGGCGGGGTCACGGTGTCGTAGAAGCCGAGACCGATCATCTGCGTCATCGGGCGGTTCTTCGCCGCGAGCGCCCGCAACTCCGCCGTCGCCTCGACCTCGGACACCGCGGGCGGCAGTTTCAGATCGCTGCGGTCGCGGATGGCCGCGGGCACGGCGGCATCGACGAGCGCGTCCAGACTGGAGTACCCGCATTCGGCGAGCATCTTGTCCTGTTCGTGCCCGGACGGCCCGATATGGCGGTCGGCGAAGGTCGACACGGGAGCTCCTCTCTCGTCGGGAACTCCCCCTCTGTCACGGCACCTGAGAGTTTCGCCGCTCACGCGGCTTTCACCTTGGGTGAGACGCCGATGCGGCGCCTACTTTCCAGAGTGGCCTGGCCTGAAGCGGTAGCTGGTACCTGAGAGATTGACGGGGAGATTGCTCCTTCGGCGCCCCATTCGTGATGGGGACTCTCCCGCTCCGGCTCGTAGCGGCCCTGTGTTCAGTTATGCGCGGCAGTATACCTGTGACCACGTCACAGCGAGGCATCCTGGCCCACATGATCGGTAGAGTCGGCGATGACCTGAGAAAAGAGGACGCCGTGACCATCGAACGGACCGACCCACCACGGATGGGGAACGAGCGCGAGACGCTGCGCGACTTCCTCGACTTTCACCGTGGGACGCTGGCAGTGAAGTGCGAGGGGCTGTCCGACGACGACCTGCGCCGCCAGTCGATGCCCCCTTCCACGCTGTCGCTGCTCGGCCTGGTGCGGCACATGGCGGAGGTGGAGCGCACCTGGTTCCGTCGGGTGATCAACGGCGAGAAGGACCTCCCGTTCGTGTGGTCGGCCAAGGGCGACTACCAGGAGGCCTACGACGCGAGCACCGCCAACCGCGCCGAGGCGTTCGAGGCCTGGCAGGCCGAGGTCGAGCACGCGCGCCGCATCGAGCGAGAGGCCGAGTCCCTCGATGTGACCAGCTATTTCGCCAGGTGGGACGAGGAGGTTTCGCTGCGGTTCGTGATGCACCACCTCATCCACGAGTACGCCCGGCACAACGGACATGCCGACTTCCTGCGCGAAGGTATAGACGGCACGGTCGGCGTCTGAGCGCTAGAGCGGCGTGACGTACGCGCCCGAGATACCACCGTCCACCAGGAACTGGGATGCGGTGATGAAGGACGCGTCGTCGCTGGCCAAAAACGCTACGGCGGCGGCGATCTCCTCCGGCTCGGCGAACCGGCCCAGCGGCACGTGCACCAGCCGGCGGGCCGCCCGCTCCGGGTCCTTGGCGAACAGTTCCCGCAGCAGCGGCGTGTTGACCGGGCCGGGGCACAGCGCGTTGACTCGGATGCCTTCGCGCGCGAACTGCACGCCCAACTCGCGCGTCATGGCCAGCACGCCGCCCTTCGACGCGGTGTAGGAGATCTGCGAGGTGGCCGCGCCCATCACCGCGACGAAGGAGGCGGTGTTGACGATCGAGCCACGGCCCTGTCGCTGCATGTGCGGGATGGCGTATTTGCAGCACAGGTAGACCGAGGTGAGGTTGACTTCCTGAACCTTCTGCCACGCCGCGAGCCCGGTGGTGAGGATCGAGTCGTCCTCGGGCGGCGAGATCCCGGCGTTGTTGAACGCGACATCGAGCGAGCCGAAGTGGTCCACAGTGGTCTGGAAGACCGCCTCGACCTGGGACTCGCTGGTGACATCGGTGGCGATGAACTCGCCGCCGACCTCACTTGCGGCGGCCTTGCCACTGGCCGCGTCCACGTCGGCGATCACGACCCGGGCGCCCTCGGCCGAGAGCCGGCGTGCGGTGGCGAGGCCGATCCCGCTGGCGCCGCCGGTGATCACCGCGACCCGACCGTCAAAGCGTTGCATCCCTACCTCCGTGCTCGTTCTTCCCCATGTCAAGCCAATCCACCATTTCAAGTGGCTTTTTTGTCATGAGTGACCCGTTACTGCCGAAATTCGGCAGGAACGGGTCACTCATGCACACGAGCCGCCGCAACCAAGGCCGCGAACAACCGGACGTCCCCGGGGTCCTGCTCCGGGTGCCACTGCACGCCCAGTACGAAGGGCTCGCCGGGCAGTTCGACGGCCTCGACGACGTCGTCCGGCGCCCAGGCCACCGGGATGAGCCCGGCACCGAGTCGGTCCACCGCCTGGTGGTGATAACACCACGTTTTCGCTTCCCCGCCAAGGATTCCAGCCATCCGGCTACCCTCGGCGACGGTGACCCGATTCGGGCCGTAGGTGGCCGGCGCGGGCTGGTGCACGGCACGGAGGTCGTCCGGCAGGTGCTGGGTCAGCGTGCCGCCGAGTGCGACATTGAGAACCTGCATGCCCCGGCACACCCCGAGCACGGGCAGGCCACCGGCCAGCGCCGCGTCCAGCAGCGCGAATTCAAAGCCGTCACGCTCCGGCCGGCTGACGGTCTCCTCGTGCGCCGCATCGGCGTACCGGGCGGGTTCGACGTCCGCACCGCCGGCCAGCACCAGAGCATCCACCCCGGACAGGGCCGAAGTGTCCTCGCCCACGGACGGCAGCAGAACCGGTACCCCGCCGGCCGCGACCACACAGTCCACATAGGAACGTGGCAGCAGCGCCGCGCCGGTGTCCCACACGCCCCAGCGTGCGGTTTCCACATAGGTGGAGATGCCGACCACGGGTTTGGAACAGCGACGCGAAGCGTCTCCGTCGAGGGTGGTGGGCCGGCGGGCGGGATCAGAGGCGTTCGAAACCACGGCTGCGCTCCCAATCCGTGACAGCGGCGTCGAACGCGGCCTGTTCCACGCGGGCGGCGTTGAGGTAGTGCTCGATCACCTCGTCACCGAAGGCCGCTCGGGCCATCTTGCTCTCCGCCAGCAGCCCGGCCGCTTCCCGCAGGGTGGCCGGGACGGCCGGTTTGTCCGAATCGTAGGCATTTCCCTCGTGCTCCGCTTCCAGTGGCAGCTCGTTTTCGATGCCGTACAGGCCGGCTGCCACCAGCGCCGCCACCGCGAGGTAGGGGTTGACGTCACCGCCGGGCACCCGGTTCTCGACCCGCAGCGACCCGCCGTGCCCGACGACCCGGAGCGCGCAGGTCCGGTTGTCGGCGCCCCAGGCCACCGCGGTCGGGGCGAAGCTGCCGGGCGCGAACCGCTTGTAGGAGTTGATGTTCGGTGCGAAAAAGTAGGTCAACTCGCGCAGGCAGGCCAACTGCCCGGCAAGGAAGTGCTCCATCAGCGCCGAGAACCCGCCCGGCCGGTCGCCGGCCAGCACGAACTCCCCGTCGGCCGAGCGGAGGCTGAGGTGGATATGGCAGGAGTTGCCCTCGCGCTCGTTGTACTTGGCCATGAAGGTCAGGCTCTTGCCTTCCTGCGCGGCGATCTCCTTGGCGCCGGTCTTGTAGATGCTGTGGTTGTCGCAGGTGGACAGCGCTTCGGCGTACCGGAACGCGATCTCGTGCTGGCCCGGGTTGCACTCGCCCTTGGCCGACTCGACATACATGCCCGCACCGCGCATCTCGTTACGGATGCGGCGAAGCAACGGCTCCAGCCGGGCGGTGCCCAGCATCGAATAGTCCACATTGTACTGATTCGCCGGGGTGAGGTCGCGATAGCCGCGCCGCCACGCCTGCTCGTAGCTGTCGTCGAAGACGATGAATTCCAGTTCGGTGCCGGCATAAGCGGCCAGCCCTCGCTCGGCCAGCCGGTCCAGTTGGCGACGCAGCACCTGCCGCGGGGACGCCGGCACGTCTCCACCGTCCACCCGCTCGACATCGCACAACACCAGCGTCGTGCCCTCGTGCCACGGCACGTGCCGCAGCGTGCTCAGGTCGGGCCGGAGGACGAAGTCGCCGTAGCCGCGCTCCCAGCTGGACATCTCGAAGCCGTCGACCGTGTTCATGTCGACGTCGACCGCGAGAAGGTAGTTGCACGCTTCGGTCGCGTGCGAGGCCACCTCGCCGAGGAAGTAGTCGGCCGAGCAGCGCTTGCCCTGCAACCGGCCCTGCATGTCCGTCATCGCCACCAGGACGGTGTCGACCACGCCCCGGTCCACCAGTTCGCGCAACTCGTCCAGGGTGAGCATGCCCTTACCGTGGTTCATCGGAACACCCTTCCGCACGGCCAGACCGTCAAAGGCTCACTATTGGTCCATTGATCAACGCTGTCAACCCGGCGACCGTAAACTTCCAACCGCGGAGGAAAGGAAAGGCCGGTGCCGGACGAGATCATCGACGTATGGCTGCAGCAGCCGAACGAGCTGTTCCTTTCGCAGCCCTGGTTCGAACCGGTGCTGCGCTGGACGAAGGCGCCCACGGTCGCGCCCACGGTGTCGATGACCCTCGACGCAATGGACCAGGCCGGGGTCCGGTTCGGCCTGCTCTCCGCGTGGTACACGCCATTCGGCCCGTTGATCACCAACGACGAGGTCGCGGACATCGTCTCCGCCCACCCCGGCCGGTTCGGCGGCATCGCGTCCGTGGATCTCGCCGACCCCGTGCGCGCCGTGCGGGAGATCCGGCGCTGCGTGCGGGACCTGGGATTCGTGGGGGTGCGGGTGCTGCCCTGGGTGTGGAACCTGCCGCCCAACGACCGGCGTTTCTACCCGGTGTACGTGGCCTGCGTGGAGGAGGACGTCCCGTTCTGCACGCAGGTCGGGCACACCGGACCGCTCCGCCCGTCCGAACCCGGCCGCCCGATTCCCTACCTGGACGAGGTTCTGCTGGACTTCCCGGAACTGGTCGTGGTAGGCGGGCACGTCGGATATCCGTGGGTCAACGAGGTGCTGTCGCTGGCCGACAAGTATCCCAACTTCCACCTCGACACCTCGGCCTACGCCGTACACCGCCTGCCACGAGAGATCGTCGAGTTCATGCGGGGCCGCGGACGGACCCGGGTGTTGTTCGGCAGCAACTATCCGATGCTCACCCCGGGAACGTGCCTGAAACGCCTGGCCGATCTCGGGTTGGGGGCTGAGGCCACCGAGTTGTACCTCGGCGGCAACGCGCGGCGCGTGTTCTCGCTACCGGTCTAGCCGGCTTTCGCGTCGGAGCAGACCGGTGGCGAGCACGCTGAAGTAGCCGAATCCGATGGTGATACTGATCCGCTGCCACAGACCGTGGTAGCTGCCGGTCTGGGTGTCGGCGTCATACCGGGCGACGGCCACCAGCAGCGTCGCCATGGCCGCAACCGCGGTGGCGGTCGAGTACCACATCCAGCCCCACTGCTTGTCGGCCGCGAAACGGGCGGCGAGCACGAGTATGGCGATGGTCATCACGATCCAGGTCGGGAACAGGTTTCCGTCGTGGATCAGGCTGTGCAGGGTGGGGTTCGCGGTTCCGGTGCTTCCTGCGGGGTAGCCGGGCTTCGGGTCGGCGACGAACACCCCGGCCACCACCAGCCCGAGCCCGAACAGACCGACGAACACCGGTGCCACGAGTGCGCCGCGGCCGGGGCGCAGCACCTTTCGCAGCCCGAGGGCGAAACAGATCGTGAACGTGCCGGCGACGATGAAGTTGGCGATCATGAGCCAACCGCGGTCACCGTTGGCGAGTTCACTGCCGAAGTGGTGCAGCGGGTTGTAGGCCGGGCGGGTCAGGCTGTCGAGCAGCAGCACGACGATGTACAGCGCCGGACCAAGGCCGGCGAGCATCAAGAGCCGGGTGCGCGGAGACGGTGCTGTCGAAACGGGCATCGACACGAGAAGACCTCCAAGTCGTGGACGTGTGTCTACGGTGTAGACCGTATCTATACCGTAGACTACACAGCGTAAGAATCCTGGAGGGGTTGGCATGACATCGACAGCAGTCACCGATTTGGTCCGGACTTCCGGCGCCAGACTGCACACTGAAAAGACGGGACAGGGGCCCGCGTTGGTACTCATTCCCGGGGGCGGCGGCGACGCGGAGATGTACGGCGACATCGTCCCGCCGCTGGCAAAGCGGTTCACCGTGATCACCCTCGACCGGCGCGGAAACTCCCGCAGCCCGCTCGACGACGAGTCCAACTCCATCGAGGTCGCGGATCAGGCGGCTGACATCCTCACCGTACTGGACCACTACGGGATCGATCGGGCCTTCGTCTTCGGCAACAGTGGCAGCGCGATCATCACTCTGGAACTACTCGCCGAGCATGCGGGCCGCCTGCTCGGTGCCGTGGTCCACGAGCCGCCGCTGGTGCAGATCCTTCCCGGCAGCGCCGAACAGCGGGAGTTGGACGAGCTACGCCGGATCGGAGACACGGAAGGACCGTTGCAGGCATTCGTCGCCTTCGCGGCCATGACCATGCCCACGCCGTCCCGTCCGCTCCAGACTCGCCCCGGCCGAGTTGTGCTGGCAGCGATGACGCGGGTGATGCTGGCCGCCGGCTGGATGTCGCGACGGGTGACCGGACGCGAGCCGAGCGGGATGCAACGCCTGCTCGGCAACGCCGGCATCCTTGTCCGCCGCGAATTGCCCGCCTTCTGTTACGACTACGAACCGAGCCTGGCGAAGCTACGCTCGGTGCGGGTGCCATGGCGGTTGGCCACCGGCCAGGACAGCGTCGGCCGCCCCTACTACCGACCCGCCCATGTCCTCAGTGAGAAACTCGACGTGCCCTGTGTCGAGTTTCCCGGCGGACACACCGCCTATCAGCAACACCCGGAGGCATTCGCCGACCGGCTGACCGAGATCCTGGACCAACTTCACCCATGACAAACGACAATCGAGCACGCCGAGCGCGGCCCGCAGCGCCGATGAAACCGACGCTGAGCCGCGAATACATCGCCGCCATGGCCCTGGCCCTCGTGGACGACGTCGGCCGGGACAAGTTCTCCATGCGCAAACTCGGCGCCGAACTCGACGTGGACCCGATGGCCGTCTACCGGTACTTCACCGACCAGGAGGCACTCTTCGACGGCATCGCCGAGACACTGTTCGCCGAGCTCGACGTCGACACCCTGCCCTGGCACGAGTCCTGGCGCGAACTGGCCGAGCAGTACGTCCGCCGGCTGCGGGACACACTACTCACGCATCCGCACGCGGTCACCATCTTCGCCACCCGCCCGGTCCGCTCATCAATGGCCATCGACACCGGCAACCGCATGATCGAGCTCATGACCGAGTCCGGCTTCGCCCAGGGCACCGCCCTGCAGATCCTGCGCTGTCTGCGGGAATTCACCATCGGTCACGCGCTCACGCTCGCCGTGCTTCGGCTCGGCGGCGGGCGGCGCAGCAGGAAACCATCACCAGACGCACCGGAGTACAACCTTCTCGCCAAGAGCGCCGACGACGCAGGCCACGACGACCACTTCGGTCTCGGCCTCACCGCGATGCTCGACAGCTTCGCCCGACTCAAGGGATGAGTCTGTTGTGCCCTGGTGCCGGCGTTGAAAGTCGCGGGTACTGCGGCTGTGGCAGCAGCGGCTGACCACTGACCTGCACCACCGTTTGGACGGCGACAGCCAGGTGGAGGTGAGGCCGTGACCACGCACCCCAACACCCGTGCCGCCGTTACCCACGGGGCAGAGCAGTGGGCGCCGCATCCGGCTCGCGACGCCCACCTCTGGCTGGTCAGCGGCGGCGGATGGCCCGGATGATCGCCAGCACGATCAGGAACGCGGCGACACCCCCGAGTACCGGCGCGAGACGCTTGGCGACCGAACTGCCGGCGTACTCGAACAGGTCGATCGCCTCGGCCTCCTTTTGCGGCGCGGGCTGCACGGCCTCGAGCTTGGGCTTGGCCGGCTCCTCGGGCGCACCCTCCGGCTTCGCCGCCTTGGCCGCCTTGGTCTCCTCGGCGGCGGCCGGCTTCTCCTGCGCGCTCAGCCGCTCGGCCAGGTTGGTCGCGAACTGGTCGAGGATCTTGCCGCCCACCTCGGAGATCATGCCGCGGCCGAACTGGGCCGGCTTACCGGTCACGTTCAGGTCCGTGGACACCTTGCCCTTGGTGTGGCCGTCCTCCTGGGCGAGGGTCACCGTCACGGTCGCGGCGGCCGTGCCCGCGCCGCGGGTGTCCTTTCCGGAAGCCTTGATGACGATCTTCCGGGCCTTCTCGTCGGCCTCGAGGAACTCCCCGGACCCCTTGTAGGTCAGGGAGATCGGGCCCAGCTTGACCTTCACCGTGCCGGTAAAGGTCTCGCCCTCGACCTTGGTCAGCGTTGCCCCCGGCATACACGGCGCCACGCTTTCGGGATTCGTGACGGCCTTCCATACCTGCTCAGGCGGTGCTGGAACGGTGAATTCGTGGTCAAGCCGCACGGCCCGACCTCCCTTCTCGAAACATCCGGTTTGGTCCAGAACACGTCCACCGCTAGCCATGGTCTCGTGTTTTGGACAGCGCTCCTTTCAGCAACCTTACTTGCGCCCGGCCACGTCAACCCGTCATTGCGACGTGACGGACGCCTCCAGACTCTCTCACCCTCCTCCTGTGTTACCCGGCGAGCGCGGCGGAAACGGCCCGGCCGGTCAGGACTCGAGCCAGTTCCTGCCGGTACTCGACATCGGAGTTGTTGTCCGGCGTCGGGTCGGTGCCCTCGGCGGCATGCGCGGCGGCGGCCCGGATCGCCTCCGGCGTCGCCGGCTGCCCGACCAGGGCCTGCTCGACCGCGGTGGCCCGGACCGGGACCGCGGCCATGTTGGTCAGCCCGACCCGGGCCTCGGCGATCGTGCCGCCGTCGACCCGGACGGTCGCCGCCACGGCCACCATCGACCAGGCCTGCGCGACCCGGTTGAACTTCTCGTAGTGCGCGTGCCAGCCGGTGAACTTCGGCACCCGGACCTCGACCAGGATCTCGTCCGGCGCGAGCGCCGTGGTGAAGAAGTCCTGGAAGAACTCCGACGCCGGCACCGTGCGGCGCCCGTTCATCCCGGCGATCACCATCTCCGCGTCCAAGGCGAGCGCCGGGGCGAGCAGGTCGCCCGCCGGGTCCGCGTGCGCGATCGACCCGCCGAAGGTGCCGCGGTGCCGGACCTGCGGGTCCGCGACCGTGTCCGTCGCCTTGGCCAGCAGCGCGGCGTGCTCGGCGATCAGTTGGTCGCGTTGCACGTCGTAGTGCGTGGTCATGGCACCGATGGCCAGATGATCGGTCTCGTCGCGGACGCCGCGCAGTTCGGCGATCCGGCCGAGGTCGACGATCGTGGAGGGAGCGGCCAGTCGCATGCGCAGCACCGGGAGCAGGCTCTGGCCACCGGCGAGCACCTTGGCATCCTCCCCCGCGGCGGAAAGCGCCCGCACCGCTTCGTCCACTGTGGACGGGGCGACGTAGTCGAAGGCAGCGGGAATCACTGAGCACCTCCAGAAGAATCGATCGAGCCCAAACCGCCACCGGCCTCGCCGCCGAGCCCGCCGGCGGCGGTCCGGCCGCGATGGACGGCCGACCACACGCGCATGGGCGAGCACGGCATCTCGACGTCGTTGACGCCGAACTGCCGGACCGCGTCGACCACCGCGTTGACCACTGCCGGAGTCGAGGCGATGGTGCCCGCCTCGCCAACTCCCTTGACGCCCAGGGGGTTCGAGGTCGCCGGGGTCTCCGTGCGGTCGGTGGTGAAGGAGGGCAGGTCCGCCGCCGAGGGCAGCAGGTAGTCGGCGAACGTGCCGGTGGTCAGCGTGCCGTTCTCGTTGAACACCGCCTCCTCGAACAGGGCCTGCGCAATGCCCTGGGCAAGCCCGCCGTGCACCTGGCCCTCCACGATCAGCGGGTTGACCACCGAACCCACGTCGTCCACACACACGTAGGACCGGATGTTCACGCGGCCCGTCTCGGTGTCCACCTCCGCCGCGCACAGATGGGTGCCGTGCGGGAAGGAGAAGTTCTCCGGGTCGTAGACCGCTTCCGAGTCGAGCGAGGGCTCGACGCCCTCGGGCAGGTTGTGCGCCATGAACGTGGCGAACACGACCTCCTGGATCGTGGTCGACCGGTCGGTCCCGCGCACGGTGAACTTGCCCTGCTCGAACTCGAGGTCGTCCGGCGAGCATTCCATCAGGTGCGCGGCGATCGAGCGGGCCTTTTCGACGACCTTGTCCGTCGCCTTGACCACCGCGATCCCACCGACCGCCAGGGACCGTGAACCGTAGGTGTCGAGGCCCTTCGCCGAGGACTGGGTGTCGCCGTGGAGCACCTCGACGTCCTCGAACGCCACGCCCAGCCGGTCGGCCACGATCTGGCTCCACGCCGTCTCGTGCCCCTGGCCGTGCGCCGACGCGCCGGTGATCACCTCGACCTTGCCGGTGGGCAGCATCCGGATGGACGCGGCCTCCCAGCCACCCGCACCGTAGTCGAGCGAGCCGAGCACCCGCGACGGCGCGAGCCCGCACATCTCGGTGTAGGTGGAGACGCCGATGCCGAGCTGGACCGGATCCTTGCGGTCCCGCCGTTCGGCCTGCTCACGGCGAAGGCCGTCGTAGTCGAACAGCTGCCGGGCCTTCTCGGTCGCGGCCTCGTAGTTGCCCGAGTCGTAGGTCAGCCCGGCGACCGTGGTGTACGGGAACTCCTCGTGCTTGATCCAGTTCTTCTCCCGCAGTTCGAGCGGGTCCATGCCGAGCTCCGCGGCGAGCTCGTCCATGATCCGCTCGATGGCGAACGTGGCCTCCGGCCGGCCGGCGCCGCGGTAGGCGTCGGTGAGTGTGGTGTTGGTGAACACGTTCGTGCAGGCGAAGCGGTAGGCCGGGATCTTGTAGATGGCGTTGAACATGAACGCACCCAGGATCGGCACGCCCGGCCCGACCAGGCCGAGGTAGGCGCCCATGTCGGCGAGCAGGTCGACCTTGAGGCCGGTCACCGTGCCGTCCCGGCGGGCGCTGATCGTGATGTCCTGGATCTGGTCGCGGCCGTGGTGGGCGGTGAGCATGGCCTCCGAGCGCGTCTCGGTCCATTTCACCGGCTTGCCGAGCTTCTGCGCGACCAGCAGGGCGATCGCCTCCTCGGGCAGCACGCCGATCTTGCCGCCGAACCCGCCGCCCACGTCCGGCGCGATCACGCGCAGTTTGTGTTCGGGGATGCCCAGGGTGAGCGCCGCCATCGTCTTGAGGATGTGCGGGATCTGGGTGGCCGACCACATGGTGATCTGCGGTCCGGTCGGGTCGACCACGGTCGAGCGCGGCTCCATGAAGGAGGGCACCAGCCGCTGCTGGCGGAACCTGCGCTTGACCACGACCTCGCCCTGGCCGATGGCCTCCTCGACGTCGCCGCCCGTGCCGGCCTCCGCGGAGTCGAACACCCACAGCGCGTTGCGGTTGGTGCCGAGGTCCCCGTGCACCAGCGGCGCGCCTTCGGCGAGGGCCTCCTCCAAGCCCAGCACCACGGGCAGTTCCTCGTAGTCGATGTCGATGGCTTCGATGGCGTCGCGCGCTTCGGCCGCGCTCCGGGCGACCACGACGGCGATCCCCTCACCGGCGAAGTTCACCTGGTCCGACGCGAGGACGGGGCGGCGCGGATGTTTCATGTCCGGCGTGACCGGCCAGGCGCACGGCATGCCGATGGTGCCCTCCGGGTCGAGGTCCGCGGCCGTGTAAACGGCGGCCACGCCGGGCATGTCCCGGGCGGCGGACGTGTCGATGGAGTTGATCCGCGCGTGCGCGAAGGGGCTTCGCGCGACGGCGATGTGCAGCAGACCCGGCAGCGTGATGTTGTCGGTCCACCGGGTACGGCCGGTGATCAGCCGGGCGTCTTCCTTACGGGCCCGGGCCTTGCCGACCTCGTTTTCCACGGTCGCGGTCATCACTCGCCTCCCGCCGGGACCTTGCTGGCGGCCCCTTCCGAAGACGCCCGGGCCACCCGCTCGGCCTCGGGTCCGGCGCCGGGACGCATGTGGTGGGCGGCGTCCCGCACGGCGCGCACGATGTTCTGGTAACCCGTGCAGCGGCACAGGTTCCCTTCCAGGCCCTCGCGGACGGCCTGCTCGTCCGGGTCCGGGTTGTCGGCAAGGAGGTCGACGGCCTGCATGATCATGCCGGGCGTGCAGTATCCGCACTGCAAGGCGTGGTTGTCGTGGAACGCCTGCTGCACGGGGTGCAACTGGCCGTCGCGGGCCAGCCCCTCGATCGTGGTGATCTCGCTGCCGTCGGCCTGTACGGCGAGCACCGAGCAAGATTTCACGCTTTGCCCGTTCAGGTGGACGGTGCACGCGCCGCAGTTGCTGGTGTCGCAGCCGATTACGGTGCCGACTTTGCCAAGTGTCTCCCTCAGGTAGTGCACAAGTAACGTTCGAGGTTCGACCTCGTCGGTGTACTGGGTGCCGTCGACTGTGACGGTGATACGCATGGGGCCCTCCAGGGTGGGAGGTGGTGATCGGCTTCACAAGCGAGCGTGCTACGTATGGCGCGCAGGGACAAGTCCGAACGGCCTACCTCTTGCGAGAGAGTCCGCAACTGCGTCGCCAGAGAGGCAAAATCGCCGATTCTGCGGACCGAACCCGAAACAACGGGCCCTTCGTGCGGACCAAAGTATGGAACCGTCGTGCGGCCGGCGTCCGTACAAATGCGACTCGCCCGCGAATTCACGGTGCCGGTCGAAGGCCGGAGTCAGGCGTGGATGCGGCCGGACAGGTCGGTGAGCCGCTTCCCGCCACCGCCCCAGCGCAGCGCGATCATCTCGGCCGCGATCGAGACCGCGGTCTCCTCGGGGGTGCGCGCGCCCAGATCCAGCCCGATCGGCGAGGACAGCCGGGACAGCTCCTCCTCGGTGAGCCCCTCGGCGCGCAGGCGCTCCAGCCGGTCGACGTGCGTGCGACGTGACCCCATCGCGCCGATGTACCCGACGTCCAGCCGCAACGCCACTTCCAGCAGCGGCACGTCGAACTTCGGGTCGTGGGTGAGCACGGCGATCGCCGTGCGGCGGTCGATACGGCCCGCCTCGGCCTCGGCCTTGAGATAGCGGTGCGGCCAGTCCACGACCACCTCGTCGGCCTCCGGGAACCGGCTTCTGGTGGCGAACACCGGCCGCGCGTCGCACACCGTCACCTGGTAACCGAGATAGGAACCCATGCGCGCCATCGCGGCCGCGAAGTCGATCGCACCGAACACCAGCATGCGCGGCGGTGGCTCGAAGGTGTTGACGAACACCGACATGCCCTCGCCCCGGCGCTCGCCCTCGAGCCCGTAGTGCAGGGTGCCCGTCCGGCCGGTGGCCAGCAGCCCGCGCGCGTCGTCGACGACCGCCGCGTCGATCCGGTCCGTGCCGAGCGTGCCGGCCGTGCGGTCGGTCCACACGATCATGTGCCGGCCCAGCCGCTGGGGGTCGCTGTGCTCGACGACCGTGACCACCGCGACCGGCTCTCCATTGTGGACGGAGTCCACCACGTCGCCCAGCTCGGGCAGGGTCTGCCGGTCGACCCGCTCGACGTAGACGTCGATGATGCCGCCACAGGTCAGCCCCACCGCGAACGCGTCGTCGTCGCTCACCCCGTAGCGCTGGAGCACGGGCGTGGAATCGGCCACGACCTGTTGCGCCAGCTCGTAGACCGCGCCCTCGACGCAGCCGCCCGACACGCTGCCGACGACCGTGCCGTCCTCCCCGACGAGCATCGCCGCGCCGGGCGCCCGGGGCGCCGACGAGAAGGTGGAAACGACCGTGCCCAGGCCGACCGCCTGCCCGTCGGCCCACCGCTTGTAGAGCTCATCCAGTACGTCATGCATCGCGTATCTCCACCAAGAGTCGTTCCAGAGTGGCCAGGCTGTGGCCGGCCAGCAAACGATCGATGTGCGGCAGCGCCGCGGCGATGCCCGATTGCACCGGGGCGTAGCCGTCGTGCCCCGCATGCGGGTTGACCCAGAACACGGCGTGCGCGAGGCGTCTCATCCTGGCCAGTTGCTCGCCGAGGAGGCTCGGATCGCCACGCTCCCAGCCGTCGGAGAAGATCGTCACCACCGCCCGCCGCGCGAGGCCCCGCTGGCCCCAGCGGTCGAGGAACACCCGCAGCGTCTCGCCGAGCCGGGTGCCACCGGCGAAGTCGGCGACGGCCTCCCCCGCCGCGAGCATCGCGCGTTCCGGGTCCCGCTGCCGGAGCTGGCGGGACACCCTGGTGAGCCGGGTGCCAAGAGTGAACACCTCCACGTCGGACGGGGACCGCCGAACCACGACGTGCGCGAACCGGAGCAATGCGTCGGCATACGGGCTCATCGAACCGGACACGTCGAGCAGCAGCACGACCCGGCGGGGCCGGTCCGTGGCGCGCCGGCGCGCGAGCCGGACCGGCTCTCCACCGCCCGCCAGCATCGCACGCAACGTGCGGTCCGGGTCGAGTGCGCCGCGCCGCGCCGGACGTTGCCGCAGCGACCGCCGGGTCGGCATCTCCGGGCGTAGCACGGCCAGCAGTTCCCGGAGATGCCGGCGTTCCGCGGCGGTCAGTTCGGCCAGGTCGCGCTGGCGCAGCACCTCCACGTCGGTCGCCGCCACCCGCAGTTCGTCGGACTCGGCGCCGGATTCGCTAGCCCGCGCGGACTCCTCGGCCAGCGCGGCCACTCTGGCCTGTTGCCGGCGGTGGACGACCGCCGGGGTCGCGCCGGGCGGGGCAGCCGCGAACCACTGGGTGAACGCGTCGTCGTAGCGCGGCAGGTCGTCCGGATCGGCGCACAGGGTCAACCGCCCGGCCCAGTACAACTGGCCCGTGTCGGTGAGATCAACCCGTTCGACCGCGTCGAGATACGCCTGGACCCGCTGCGGCCCGGCGGGCAGTCCGGCTTCGCGCAGCGCGGTGGCGAATCCGACCAGGCCGGGCAACGGATCAGAGACGGTCACCCCTCCATTGTTCCTCAGCTGTGCAACCCGCTGCGCTCAACTTTCGCCGTGCCGAGCGGTGTGTTATGCATGACTCATGCATGATGGCCGCTTGGAGAACTTGCTCGGCGCGTTGGCGTTGTCCGTCACCGACCTGGCGCTGGCCGGTGTCACGGCTGCTGCCGGGACGAGCGCCAGCGGAGCGGCGGCACTGGTCGTGCTCTCGACAGCACCGGGGCTGTCGGTGACCGAACTGGGCCGGCGCGTCGGACTGAGCCAACCGGCGGCGGCCCGGATGGTGGACGCGCTGCAGCGCGCCGGCCTGGTGGAGCGCCATGACACGCCGACCCGGGCGGTGGCGGTCGAGCTGACCAGGGACGGCATGGCAGCGGCTGAGCACATCTTGGGTGCCCGCGGCGGCCGATTGACCGACTTGACCCGCTCCTTGGAGCCGGCCGAGCGGGTGGTGCTGGCCGGGCTGCTGGACAAGCTGCTCGCCGGGGTTTATCAGCAGGTGCGCGACGCCGAGCGGGTGTGCCGGCTCTGCGATCGCGCTGCATGCATCGCCGGCGATCAGGTTTGCCCGATCGGTGCCGCGTGTCGGAAAGCCGCCGGCGACGATGGGTGAACTGCTCGCGCTCGCCTCGGCAGCCTGTTATGGCCTGTCCGACTTCGCCGGCGGCTTACTTTCCCGTCGAGCGTCCTTCGTCGCCGTGGCCCTCATCGGCCAGCTCAGCGGTTTGGCACTGGCCTTCGTCGCGGCTGCGATCACGACATCGGCCCTTCCCGGGCTTGCCGACCTGGGTTGGGGTGCGGCCTCCGGCGTCGGCACCGGAATCGGGATGATGTTCCTGTTCCGGGGACTGAGCCGGGGCGCCATGAGCGTGGTGGTGCCGGTCAGCGCGGTCGGCGGGGTCGCACTGCCCGTGCTGGTGGGCGTGACGCTGGGCAGCCGCCCCTCGCCGGTGACGTGGCTGGGAATCGCACTGACCCTGCCGGCGCTGTGGCTGGTCTCGCACCCCCGCCGCGGCACCGGGCGGCAGGTCGTCCCGGCCATGGCCGACGGGCTGATCGCCAGCGGCGGGATCGCGCTGCAGTACCTCGCGCTCGCCCAGGCCGGTCCGCACTCGGGACTCTGGCCCGTCGTCGCCGGGCGTGTCACCGCCGCGGCGACCATCGCCGCGCTTGCCGTGCCCGTGGGCACGGGACTGCGCCTGCGGCTGCCGACCCGCCACACGCTGACCGCCGTCATGACCGGCGGCAGCGCCGCCCTCGCCCTGGTCTGCTACCTGCTCGCCACTCGAGACCAGCTCATGGTCGTCGCCGTCGTGCTGTCGTCTCTTTACCCCGTGATCCCGGTGCTGCTCGGTATCGGCGTACTTGGCGAGCGACTGTCCCGGCAACAGATTGCCGGGACAGTCGGCGCCGGATTGGCGATAGCACTCATCGTCGCTGGGTAGCTGCTCCGGTATTGGTCAGCCCGAGGTGTCCGGATTCGTGCTATCCGCGCCCGAACCAGGTCGTGAGCGCGGCTTCCAGACCGGCGGTCCCGCCGTCTTCCCGCGCCCATGCGACGTGCCCGTCGGGACGGATCAGCACCCCGGTCAGGTCCGCATGCGTACCGCACTTGGTGGTCAGCACGCTGACCCGCTCGGACCAGCCCCCGGCGATTTCCCGAAGCTCCGCGGAATCCGCCAGATCGAGCAGCAGTGGCTTGCCGTCCTGCAGCCGTTCGCCGAGCCGGCCTCCGTCGGCGAATTCGAAGTCGGGCGCGCCGCGGCCGACGAGATCGTGCTCGCCCTCCATGGGATACCGGTGCAGCACGCCGGACAGCTTCTTCGCCAGATACGTCGAACCGTCCGCGGTCTCCAACAGGTCGGTGACCACCTGCTGCAGCGCGCGTGTCCGCGGGTCGGTGCGCATCAGCGCCACCTGCGCGCGGTTCCATTCCAGCACCCATTCACCGATCGGATGCCTTTCGGTGGTGTAGGTGTCGAGCAGGTTTTCCGGCGCCCAGCCCTGGATCGTCGCGGCCAGCTTCCAGCCGAGGTTGACCGCGTCGCCGATGCCGAGATTGAGCCCCTGCCCGCCGAACGGCGAGTGAACGTGCGCCGCATCCCCAGCGAGAAGCACCCGTCCCTTGCGGTAAGTCGTGGTCTGGCGCGCGTTGTCCGTGAAGCGGGTCGCGGTCTTGACCTCCGTGACCGTGACGTCCACTCCGGACACTCGGCGGATGCTTCCCTCGATCTCCGCCGCGGTGATCGGGGCCTCGCGGTCGGCGGGTGGGCCATCGAACTCCACCGTGAGAATCCGGCCCGGTACGGGACCGTGCACGAAGACACCGGTGTCCGTCCGGTTCCAGCCAGTGGGCAGGTTCTCCCCACCCGTCATTTCCACGAGCGCCTGGCGTCCGGTGATTTCCGGATCCGTGCCCGGGAAATCGAACCCGGCGTTCTTGCGCACGAGGCTCCGGCCGCCGTCGCAGCCGACCAGCCACCCTGCCCGCACGGTCTCGTCGCCGAGATGCACGGTGACCCCGGCATCGTCGGCGTCGAAACCCGTCACCTCGATGCCGCGGCGCACCTCGACCCCCAACTCGGCGGCTTTCTGACCGAGCACCAGCTCGATCACCTGCTGGGGCACGACGAGGAGCGACGTGGCGGGCCCGGCGTCTCGGAAGGCTGGGTCGGCGAAGTCGACCTTGCCGCTGCCTATCATGATCCCGGCGAAGTGCCCCACCGGCACCACCGGCCGCTCCTGGCCGGATCGTTGTTTCAAAAACGCCTTCATCTGCTCGAACGCCTGGCGTTGATACTCCTCGATCACCGGGAGCAGGCCGCGCCGGTACAGCGCTTCGGCAGTGGGCAGGTTGATCGAGCCCGCCTTGACCGTCGGGTCTATTTCGGACAGTCGCTCGACGACCAGCACATCGACGCCGGCCAAGCTCAGTTCGCAGGCCAGCATCAGGCCCACCGGTCCGCCCCCGGAGATCACCACATCCTTGTTCATGGAGCCCACTCTAGCGTCGAAACTTTTACCGGGTCAATGTTTTGAGTGAGTATAAGATGAGCGGGTGGTGAAGCAGGGCTTGCGAGAGCAGAAGAAGCAGGAGACCCGGCGGACGATCGCGAACATCGCGACCGGCCTGTTCTTCCGGTACGGCTTCGACAACGTCACCGTCGCCGACATCGCGGAGGCGGCCGGGGTCTCGAAGATGACCGTGTTCAACTACTTCCCGCGCAAGGAAGACCTGTTCCTCGACCGGCACGCGGACCGGCTACGCGACCTGGAAATGGCCATCCGGGAACGGGATCCCGCAGAGTCCGTGATCTCCGCGATGCGCCGGTACCACCAGGAACTGCTCGCTGCACAGCACCCGCTCTCGGGTGCGATCGAGGGGGCACGTCCGTTCTTTCAAGTCGTCCGGTCGAGCCCCGCCCTGATCAGCCGCACGTACGAGCATCAACACGAAATCCGGGACATGCTGGCCGACGTCCTCGCCGAGGAGATGGCCGACCGGGCACCGGCGGAACTTCTCGCGGCCCTGCTCACCGCGACGATTTACGCGATCTTCGACCGGGCGGTGAACCGTATCCTCGCAGGAGAGGACGTCGCCGACGTCCGGCGCGAGCAGACCGATTTCATCGACCGTGCCTTCGATCTGCTCGAACACGGCGTCGCCGGGATCTGACCGGCCCTGCCCCGCGCGTGTCCCCGCCCCAGGACGCCGTGTCCCCGGTTCAGGACGCCATGTTCCCGCTTCAGGACGCCATGTCCCCGCTTCAGGACGCCATGTCCCCGCTTCAGGACGCCATGTTCCCGGTTCAGGACGCTATGTTCCCGGTTCAGCGACCTACCGTCGAAAGCAACTCGGGCGACAGGACCGAATCCGCCAGCCTCCCGGGACGTGCCGCGGTTTCCCCATAGCGGAAGACTGGGGCGCCAACCTTCACCCAGCCTGGCCTGACGTGTTTCCCTGCTTGCACCAGTCGCTGAAGTGAGCGGGAGGACAGATGTCGGCAACGAGGCCGATGGATGCCGTGGCAGAGCTCAAAAGCGCGAAGTTCGGTCGCTTCCACGCCGTGCTCGTCGTAGGCGTCATGCTGGCCCTGATCTTCGACGGATACGACACGCTGAACCCGTCGTACGTCCTGCACTACACCTTGGGTCCGTGGCAGCTCAGCCACGGCGCGGCCGGTTTCATGGTGTCTGCGGGGCTGATCGGTTTCGGGATAGGCGCGGTCGCGCACGGGCCGCTCGCCGATCGGATCGGTCGCCGCCCCGTGCTGCTCACCGCCCTGTTCTCCGCCGGCGTGCTGAGCCTGCTCACCGCGACCATGGCGACCGGCTTCATTTCGTTCGTGCTGCTCCGCTTCCTGACCGGGCTGTTCCTCGGGGTGATCTTGCCGCTGGGCACCGCGTTCATCAACGAGTTCGCCCCGGCACGCTCGGCCAACCGGGTTGTCGCCGTGACGGTGGCGGGATACACCCTGGGTGGCGTTCTCGCGTCCCTGATCGGGATCTATTTCACGCCCGTGCACGGCTGGCCCGTTCTTTACTGGATCGGCGCGGCCTCTGCTGTACTGGCTGTGCTGCTCATTCCGGTGTTGCCCGAATCCGTGCAGTTCGACGTGTTGCGGGGGCGGCACGAAAACGTAGCGCGCACGCTGGCCAAGCTCAATCGCGGCCGGTCGTACGACGGTGTCCGGTTCATCCAGCCCCGCGAGCGCGCGTCCGCACGGGAGATGATCGCCACGGTCGTGAATCCTCACTTCCGCCGCACAAGCATCGGGCTGTGGGTATGTGCCTTTCTGACCCTCTTCTGCATCTACGGGCTTTCCGGCTGGCTGCCTTCGGTTATGGAGAGCCGGGGCAACGGTTTCGCCGCGTCGTTCCTGTTCCTCACGATCCTGCAACTGGCCGGGATCGCGGGCGGCCTCACTGTTGCCGTGGTATGTGACCGTCGCGATGGGAACATGGCCGCCGGCCTGGTCGTGCTGATGGTCATCGCGACCGTGGCCATGGCACTGGTCGGGTTCGGAGGCGGTTCGGTGCTGCCGCTCGTGTGCACCGCGTTGGCCGGCTTCGGCATCATCGGCGGACAGTCGGTGCTGAACACGTTGTCGGCACAGACTTATCCGGTCCATCTCAGAAGCACGGGCACCGGCATGATGTTCGGGGTCGGGCGCATCGGCGGCATCCTCGGCCCGTACCTGATCGGCTGGCTGCTCGACTGGACCGGGGGCGCCACGAACGCGGTGTTCATCGCGATCGTGGTCGCCACCGTGGCGGCCGCGATCGGCGGCGGCGCGCTGATCGTGTTCCGCCGCGAACTCACTCGGCAGCGAGGAGAGCGCGAGTCCCACATTCCCGTCGTGTGAGTCCCACATTCCCGTCCTGCGAGTCCCACATTCCCGTCTACCGGAATGTGGGACTCACGCGACCTGAGCGTGGGACTCGCGCGACCTGAGCGTGGGACTCGCGCTACCTGAGCGTGGGACTCGCGCTGATCAGGCCAGCAAAGCGTCGAGCTTGGCGCGGACGCGTTCCATGTCCTCCGTGTACTTCAGGACCGCGCCCAGGGTGCGGGCCGCGGTCTCGGCGTCCAGCTCGTCGCGGTCGAGGGTGAGCAGCGCCTGCGACCAGTCCAGCGACTCCGCGATGCCCGGCGGCTTGAGCAACTCCAGATCGCGCAGGCGACGGACGGCGACAGCCACCTGTGTCGCGAGGCGCTCGCCGATCCCGGGCAGGCGCCGGCGCAGGATCGCGACCTCACGGGACAGGTCGGGATGCTCCAACCAGTGATACAGGCAGCGGCGCTTGAGGGCGTCGTGCACCTCGCGGGTCCGGTTGGAGGTCAGGATCACCAGCGGCGGCTGCGCGGCCCGGATCTCGCCGAACTCCGGGATGGTCACCGCGTTCTCGTCGAGCAGTTCCAGGAGGAACGCCTCGAACTCGTCGTCGGCGCGGTCGATCTCGTCGACCAGGAGGACGCACGGTGACGCGGTCAGCGCGCGCAGCAACGGCCTGGCCAGCAGGAAACGCTCGGTGTACAGGGACTGCTCGGCCGCGTTCACGTCGAGCGTCTCGCTACCCGCCTCCAGCGCCCGCAGGTGCAGCAACTGGCGCGGGAAATCCCACTCATAGAGCGCCTGGGCGGCATCGATGCCCTCGTGGCACTGCAGCCGGATCAGTGGCAGGTCGAGGGCTTTCGCCAGAGACACCGCGAGCGAGGTCTTCCCGGTCCCGGGTTCGCCTTCGCAGAACAACGGTCGTTGCATGCGCAGGGCGAGGAAGGCGGCCGTCGCCACCCCCTCGTCGGCGAGGTAGTCCACGCGCTCCAGCAACTTCGCGAGCTCTTCGGGAGAATTGACCGTCACAGTCGTCCAGCCTACGTGGTGAGATCCGATGGGGTGTCGACGTCGGCTCCACTGCCCAGGTCCGAGCAGTCGACCAGAAGCAGGTCCTCTCGGGTGGCGAGCCAGTCCCGCGCGCCCCGGTCGCCGCGCGCGCTGTCCGCGATGTCGGTCCACCACCGGCGTCCCAAGAGCACCGGGTGGCCGGGAACCCCGCCGTAGCTCGCGCGCGCCACGACGCCCGGCGACGCGAAGGCGCGTAGCCGGGAGATCACGTTCGCGTCGATCCCGGGTAAGTCGACGAGATGGACGAGGACCGCATCAGCGGGGGCGCTGTCCCGGGACAGCGCCCGCAGGCCGGCCCGCAGGGAAGCGCCCATGCCGGTCGCCCAGTCCTCGGCGTACACCGCGATCGACGGGTCGGGCAGCAGCGCGCGGGCCTCGGCGGCCTGCGCACCGAGCACCACACGGACGGGGTCGCAGCCGCCGTCGGTCAGCACCCGGAAAGCCCGCCGCAGCAACGGTTCCCCGTCGAGTTCGACCAGTGCCTTCGGCCGTCCGAACCGTCGCCCCGCCCCGGCCGCGAGCACCAGCCCCGCGCACCGGCCGGCCCTTTCGGCCGCCCGAACCGGGAACTCACGCGCCTGAACCGAGAACTCAGACGCCGGAACCGGGAACTCAGACGCCGGAACCGGGGACACAGGCGCCTGAGACGGGGACACGACGGCCTGGGGCGGGGGCGGGGGCGGGGGGGTCTGGACCGGGAAGTCAGGCATGGCGGGCTCGGTCGGGGGCGACGGCGAGGTCGGCTTCGATGCGTTTGGCGGCGGCGAGCAGTGGCTGGACCATCTCTTCACGCACCGACTCCCGCGTGTAGCGGCTCGCGTGGGTCGAGACGTTCACCGCGGCCACCACCCGGCCCCGCCGGTCACGGATCGGCGCGGCCACCGCACGCAGGCCCTCCTCCAGTTCCTGGTCCACCAGCGCCCAGCCCCGCGCGCGCACCTCGGCCAGCGCGGCACGCAGCGCGACGGGCGAGTTGAGCGTGTGCGCGGTGAGCCGCTCCAACGGGGTCCGGTCCAGATAGGCCGCGAGCGAGTCCTCGTCGAGCCCGGCAAGCAGCACGTGCCCCATCGATGTGGCGTAGGCCGGAAAACGCGTGCCGACGTTGATGCTCACGGTCATGATCCGCGTGACCGCGACCCGCGCGACGTAGACGATGTCACTGCCGTCGAGCACCGACACCGAACTCGACTCGTGCACCTCCGCGGAAAGCCGCTCCAGGTGCGGCTGCGCGACCTCGGGCAACGTCATGCTGGACAGGAACGCGTACCCCAGTTCGAGCACCCGCGCGGTGAGCGAGAAGAACTTGCCGTCGGTCCGCACGTAGCCGAGATCGACCAGCGTGAGCAGGAACCGCCGTGCCGCCGCCCTGGTGAGGCCGGTGGCACGGGCCACATCGGACAGTGTCAGCTCGGGCGTGCCCGAACCGAACGCGCAGATCACCGCGAGACCGCGTTCCAGTGACTGCACGTGATATGCCGGGCGTGTCCCGTCCATGACTCAAATGTAACCGTGCAAGGTAGGAGCGCCGTTCAAGGTCCGTGTTGGTGCGCCGGTGAGTGGCAGGCGCGCGGCCGGAGACTTCGCGAACGCGGCTGCGGGCCGTCCGACCGGCTGGCCGAATGCGCCTTGCCCGGTCACGGTCCGTAGGCGGGTTCGTCGACGCGTTTGGGACAGCACAGCAGGCATGGTCGTTTCACTCCCGGCTCGCCGACGGCTCGCCCATCTCGGCGAGCGTCCGCTGCGCGATGGCGAATGCGGAGTTGGCCGCGGGTACCCCGGCATAGACGGCGGTGTGCAACAGCACCTCTCCGATCTCGTCGGCGGTCAGCCCGTTGCGGATCGCCGCCCGCACGTGCATCGCGATCTCGTTCTCGCAGTGCAGCGCGGTCAGCACGGCCAGGGTGATGCAGCTGCGGGTCTTGCGGTCGAGTTCCTCACGGGTCCACACCGAGCCCCAGGCCGCTCGCGTGATGTAGTCGGAGAACTTGCGGGTGAAGTCGGTGGTGTTCGCCATAGACCGGTCGACATGCTCGTCCCCGAGCACCTCGCGCCGCACGGCCATGCCCGCGTCGAAAACCTCGTCACTCATGTCCAACCGCCTTGAGGTGTTCGATGATCAACCGGCTGAACTGCTCGGGCCGCTCGACGTTGCCCAGGTGCGCGGCCGGGCCGACGAGTTCGTACCGCGCGCCCGGCACACCAGCGGCGATCAGCCGCCCGTGCTCAGGTGGCAGGGCCTGGTCGTCCGAGCCCGAGATCACCAGGGTCGGCGCGGTGATGGCCGGCAGGTCCCCGGTGAGATCGAGGTCCGCCAGCACCTCGCAGCAAGCCGCGTAGCCCGCGGCCGGTGTGCGTGCGATCATCTCCCGCATTTCCCTTGCCAGTTCGGGGTTTTCCGCGCACCAGGCCGGGGTGAACCAGCGGCCGAGGGCGCCGTCGGCGATTTCCGCCATGCCGTGTGCGCGCACCGTGGCGGCCCGGTCGAGCCACATCTGCCGGTTTCCGGGCCGCGCCGACGTGCAGCACAGCACCAGGCTGCGAACGCGTCCGGGTGCGTGCCGGCCGAGCTGGATCGCCGTCATGCCGCCCAGCGACAGGCCCACGAAATGCGCCGAGGGGACGCCGATCCGGTCCAGCAGCGCGACGACGTCCTCGCCGAGTTCGCCGATGGTGTACGGCCCCTCGGGCACTACCGACCGGCCGTGGCCGCGTGTGTCGTAGCGGACGACGCGGAACCCGTTGTCCACCAAAGGTTTCACCTGCGGGTCCCACATGTGCAGGTCGCTGCCGAGCGAGTTGCTCAACACCACGACGTCGCCGTCCTCCGGCCCGTCGATCACATACTGAACCTCGACGCTCACTTCTTCTTGTTCTCCTCTGCGTGTGCGTCCAGGGCACGTTCGACGAACACCGGCGCGCTGCCCAGGTATCGCGCCGGGTCGAGCAGGTCACGGATCCGCTCCAGGGTCAGGTGCTTGCCCACCGCCTCGTCCGCGGCGAGCAGTTCGGCCAGGTCCGCCTCGCCGGCCAGCGCCCGCCTGGTGCACGCGCTCACCGCGTCGTGCGCGGCGAGCCGCCCGATCTGGGGCGCCAGTTCGGTGGTGATGCGCTCGGACAGCAGCGCTCCCCTGGTCACGTCGAGGTTGGCCCGCATCCGTTCGGGGTCCACCACGAGCCGGTCCAGGCTGGTACGCAGCCAGTGGACCGCGGAACCCGTGCTGCGGAACAACTCCGTGAGCGGGCGCCATTCGGCGTGCCACGCCCCGGCGGCCCGCTGATGTTCCTGCGCCATCGCGCCGAAGAGGGTGCTCATCAGTCCGGGCGCCTGCTGGGCGGCGGCCAGCGCGGCGATCGCGGCCACCGGGTTCCGCTTGTGCGGCATGGTCGACGACCCGCCCGCGCCGTCGGCCTCCTCGTACACCTCGGCCACCTCGGTCTGCGCGAGCAGCACGATGGTGCGGGTGATGCCGGCGACGATCCCGCTGGTCTCACCCAGCGCCGCGGCGAGCTCGGCGATCCGGCTGCGTTCGGTGTGCCAGGGCAGGACGGGCTCGGCCAGCCCCAGCCGGGCACTGAACGCGGTGAGCACGGCCGGGCCGCGCTCACCGAGGGAGGCCAGCGTTCCGGTCGCCCCGCCGAGCTGCGCCGCCAGACGCACCGAGCGCAGGCGCGCCAGCGCGGCGTCCAATCCGGACAGCCAGCCGGCCGCGGTCAAGCCGAACGTCACCGGCAACGCCTGCTGAAGCAGCGTCCGTCCGGCTTGCACGGTCGAGGCGTGCTCACGCGCCAGCTCGCCCGCGTGGTCGGCGCATGCCAGCAAGTCCGCACGCAGCGGTTCGAGCGCCCGCCGGGCGAGCAGCATCGCGGCGCTGTCCACCACGTCCTGACTGGTTGCTCCAAAATGGACGAACCGGGCGGACTCGCCGCCGGTCTTCGCGGTGATCTCGCGGACCAGCGGCGCGGCCGGGTTGCCGACCCCGACCGACCGCGCGCCGATCTCGGCCGCCGTGAAGTCGCCTTCCCGGCAGACCTCGGCGATGCGCTCGGCGTGCTCGCGGGGGATCACGCCCGCGTCGGCTTCCGCCTCCGCGAGCGCCGCCTCCACGTCGAGCAGTGCCCGCAGCCACGCCGCGTCGTCCACCTCGTCGCGCACGCCTCCCGCGGCCAGCAGCGGATCGAACAACTCCGAAGCAAGACGAGGACGTTCACTAGACATCGAAGAATACTGTCTCGTTTGTTCCTTGAAGCCGCACGTCGAACCGGTAACCGTCGTCCGTCTTGGTGGCGACGAGGGTGCCGCGACGGTCCTCGGGAACCGAGGCGAGCACTCCGTCCGCCGCGTTCGCCGCGGTGTTCTCCGGGAAGTAGATCCGGGTGACCGTCCGGTTCAGCATGCCCCGGGCGAACACCGAAACGTCGATGTGCGGTGCCTGGTCCTTGCCGTCGTTGCCGGGAACCACGCCGGGCAGCAGGGTCAGGATCGCGTAGTTGCCGTCGGGATCGGTCGGGCACCGGCCGAATCCCCGGAACCCCTCGACCCGGCCGCGCGGGTCGTCGGGATGGTCGAAGCGGCCCGCGGGATCGGCCTGCCAGGTCTCGATCAGCGCGTCCGGCACCGGCTCGCCCACCCCGTCGAACACCGTGCCACGGATCCACACCGCGCCGGGTGTGCCTTGGGGCACCACGGTCGGCCCGTCCTCCCACGGCAACCCGATCGCCAGGTAGGGGCCCACGGTCTGGGATGGAGTCGTCACTCGTCCTCCTCGGTAACCCGCGGGGCACCCGCACCCGGTCGGACGAGCAAGCAGGGGAAAAGATTGTGGCTCACTCGTCCTCCTCGAAGACCGAAGCCTCCCGGCCACGTACGACGATGTCGAACTCGAAGCCGAGTGCCCAGTGGTCGGTGGTACGGCTGTGGTCGTACCGCGAGATCATCCGCTGCCGCGCCTTTTCGTCCGGCACCGAGTTGTAGATCGGGTCCTGGTAGAACAGCGGGTCGCCCGGGAAGTACATCTGGGTGATCAGGCGCTGGGTGAATGCCGTGCCGAACACCGAGAAATGGATGTGCGCCGGGCGCCAGGCGTTGTCGTGGTTGCGCCACGGGTAGGCGCCGGGCTTGATCGTGACGAACTCGTAGCGGCCCTCGGAGTCGGTGACCGTGCGGCCGACGCCGGTGAAGTTGGGATCCAGCGGTCCGGGCCAGTTGTCGCCGGTGTGCCGGTACCGGCCCGCCGCGTTGGCCTGCCAGATCTCCACCAGCGAGTCCGGGATCGGCCGCCCGTCGCCGTCGAGCAGCCGGCCGTGCACGATGATCCGCTGCCCGAGCGGCTCGCCCTCGTGCTGGCGAGTCAGGTCGTTGTCGAGTTCGCCGATCCGCCCCGGGCCGAGCACCGGGCCGGTCACCTCGGTCAACTGTTGCGGCAGCAGCACCAGGGGCTGCTTCGGATGCCGCAACCCCGTCGATCGGTAGCCCGGGGAATCCAGCGGCGGATGGGTGCCCGCCGGATCCTTCCGGTACCGCGGCAGGATCAGCCGGTCACTCGCGGGAGCTGCCATAACCCTGTCCCTTCTGTGTTGTTCAGAACGTGCACCGGCCATGACGTCTGGAGCGATGTCTCACGCCTCGAGGACGACCGCCAGCCCCTGCCCGACTCCGATGCAGATCGCCGCGAGACCCCAGCCGCCGCCCCGCCGGCGCAACTCGTGCGCGAGCGTGCCGAGGATGCGGCCGCCGGAGGCACCCAGCGGGTGCCCGATGGCGATCGCTCCCCCGCGCATGTTGACGATCTCCGGGTCCAGCTTCGGCCAGTCGGCCAGGCACGCCAGCGACTGCGCGGCGAACGCCTCGTTCAGCTCCACCGCGACGAGGTCGTCCCAGCCGATTCCGGCCCGCTCCAGCGCGATCTCCGCGGCGCGAACCGGACCGATGCCGAACACGTCCGGGTCGACTCCCGCCGCGCCGCGCCCGGCGATCCGCGCCAGCGGCGCCCGGCCCAGCGCCTCGGCGGCCGCCCGGTCGCCGAGCAAGACGGCCGACGCGCCGTCGTTCAGCGGCGAGGCGTTGCCCGCGGTGATCGTGCCGCCGGACCGGAACGCCGGCTTCAGCTTCGCCAGTTTGTCCACTGTGGAATCCGGGCGGATGCCCTCGTCACGGGTCAGCTCCGTGCCGGGCACGGGTACGACGTGCGTGTCGTAGAAGCCCTCGTCCCACGCCTTGGCCGCGTTGAGGTGACTGCGCAGAGCGAACTCGTCCTGCTTCTCGCGGCTGATCTGGTAGCGCTCGGCCAGGCGCTCGGTGCTTTCACCGAGCGAGATCGTCCACTGCTCGGGCATCTTCGGGTTGACCATGCGCCAGCCCAGCGTGCTGGAGTACAGCGTCTGATTGCCCGCGGCGAACGCCTTTTCCGGCTTGGGCATGACCATCGGTGCTCGGGTCATGGACTCCACGCCGCCGCTGACCACCAGCGACGCGTCGCCGGTCTCGATGGCACGGCTGGCCTGCATCGCCGCGTCCAGGCCGGACCCGCACAACCGGTTGACCGTGCTGCCCGGCACGCTGGTCGGCCAGCCGGCCAGCAGCGTGGCCATGCGAGCGACGTTGCGGTTGTCCTCACCGGCCTGGTTCGCGCCGCCCAGCACCACTTCGTCCACTGTGGAGGGATCGAGATCGTTGCGGGCGGCGAGTTCGCGCAGCACGTGCGCGGCCAGGTCGTCCGGGCGCACCCCGGACAGCGCGCCACCGTAGCGCCCGAACGGGGTGCGGATCGCGTCGAGAAGGTATGCCTCGGTCATTTCGCTGCCTTCAGCTCTCGGAGGGCCTGCAGTTCGGTCTCGGTCGGGGCGAGAGTACGGGTCAACTCCGGGGAAACCTGCAAATCCCAACCGGTCGCGGCGCGCACCTGCTCGACCTCCACCCCGGGGTGGACCTGGGTGAGCACCAGCTCGGCGGTGTCCGGGTCGGGCCGGAGCACGCCAAGGTCGGTGATCACCAGGGTCGGGCCCGCGCCGCGCAGGCCGAGCTGCTCCCGGTCGCCCTTGCCCCGCCCGTGCCCGAAGGAGGTCACGAAATCGACCCGTTCGACGAAACTGCGCCTGCTCTGCCGGACCACCACGTACACCTCGCGGCAGGACGCGGCGATCTCCGGCGCGCCGCCGGCGCCGGGCAGGCGGACCTTCGGGCGCGTGTAGTCGCTGCCGATGACCGTCGTGTTGATGTTGGCGAACTTGTCCAGCTGCGCCGCGCCGAGGAAGCCGACGTCGATCCGGCCGGGCTGCAGCCAGTAGTTGAACACCTCGGGCACGCTGATCACCGCGTCCGCGGTCTCGGCCAGGATGCCGTCGCCGATGGACGCCGGCAGGCGGCCCGGCTTCGAGCCGAGCGTGCCGGACTCGTAGATGAGTACCAGGTCCGGCGCGTGGGTGCGGCGGGCGAGGTTGGCCGCCGTGGACGGCAGGCCGATACCGACGAAGCACCGCTGGCCCGCGGAGAGCGCTCGGGCGGCGGCGATCGACATCATCTCGTCGGCGGTGAAGGCCGGCTCCGTCCGGGTCGGCGCCTTCGTCCCGGTGGTCATTTCGCTGCCTCCTTCACGGCACTCCCACCGGCGGTTTCGGCCACGGAAAACACCTTCTCGTCGAGCCACTGCTCGAACGAGTCCCGTTCCCGCCCAATGGAATCCCAATACTCGTAATACTCGTTGTCACGCTCGTAGTAGCCCTGCGCGTAGGACGGGTGGGCGCCGCGGGGCACCTCGGCGACCGCCGTGACCGCCCACCCCGGCAGCACCATCCCGCCGGGCACCGGGGTCAGCTCGTCGACGATCTCCTCGACGGTGACGAGGCTCCGGCGGGCCGCCAGCACGGCTTCCTTCTGGACGCCGACCAGGCCCCAGAGCTGCACGTTGCCCGCCCGGTCGGCGCGCTGGGCGTGGATGATCGCGACATCCGGGTTGAGCGCGGGCACGGCCGCGAGCCGCTCACCGGTGAACGGGCAGGTGATCTGCTTGATCGTGTCGGTGTGCTCGGGCAGGTCGGTGCCGGTGTACCCACGCAGTACCGCGAACGGCAGGCCGGAAGCGCCGGCGACGTAACGGTTGGCCATGCCGGCGTGGCTGTGTTCCTCGATCTCCAGCGGCACCGGCCAGGAGTTCTGCACCGCGTCCCGGAAGCGGTGCAGCGAACCGACACCGGGGTTGCCGCCCCACGAAAAGACCAGCTTGCGCGCGCAGCCCGCGCCGATGAGCTGGTCGTAGACGATGTCGGGGGTCATCCGCACCAGCGTGAGGTCCCGGCGCCGCTGGCGGATGATCTCCTGCCCGGCGGCGTGCGGGATCAGATGCGTGAACCCTTCGAGAGCGACCGTGTCGCCGTCGCGCACCAGCCTGGCGACGGCGTCACTGAGCGCCAGTATCTCGGCCATCAACAACCCCTTGCGTTCGCATCCCGAACATAAGTTCTTCATATGAACTTACGTCCCCGGGCGGCCATGATGCAAGGTGTGCACATGCGGATCGTGGTTACGGGACGGATACCCGAGGCGGCACTGGAAACCCTGCGGCAGGCGGGCGAGGTTCGGATGCCGGAGACGAACCGCCCGCTGACGCCTGGCGAACTACGCGAGGCCGTCGGCGGCGCCAGCGCGATCGTGAGCATGCTGCACGACAAGATCGACGGCTCGGTTGCCGACGCGGCCGGCCCCGGCCTGCGCGTGGTCGCCAATGTCGCGGTCGGCTATGACAACATCGACGTCGCCGCACTCGCCGAACGGGGTGTGCTGACCACCAACACGCCCGGAGTGCTCACCGACGCCACCGCGGACCTCGCGTTCGGGCTGTTGCTCGCACTCACCCGGCGGCTCGTCGAGGGCGACCGCCTGCTGCGTGCCAGGCGGCCGTGGTCGTTCCATCTCGGCTTCATGCTCGGCTCCGGCTTGCAGGGCAAGACCCTGGGCATCGTCGGCCTCGGCCAGATCGGCCGGGCCGTGGCGCGGCGAGCCCGCGCCTTCGGCATGCACATCATCTACAGTGGACGGTCGCGGTCCGCGGCGGAGAACGAACTCGATGCTCGCTTCGTCACCCAGGACGAGCTGCTGGCCACCGCCGACGTCGTGTCGCTGCACTGCCCGCTCACGCCGGAAACCCGGCACCTGATCGACGCGTCCGCCCTCGCCGCGATGAAGCCGAGCGCGGTGCTGGTGAACACCACACGCGGCCCGGTGGTCGACGAACCCGCCCTCGCCGACGCGCTCGCACGCGGGGAGATCGCGGGCGCGGCCCTGGACGTGTTCGAGAAGGAGCCCGAGGTCGAACCGCGGTTGCTGGAACTCGACAACGTCGTCCTCACCCCACACCTGGGCTCGGCGACAGTGGAGACGCGTACCGAGATGGCCCTACTGGCCGCACACAATGTGATTTCGGTCCTGGGCGGCGGCGAGCCGGTGACTCCGGTACCAGCCGGTTGACTGGTACGACAGTACCATTCTGCACATGCGGTACACCGGGCAAGTTCTGATCTGCGACGCGGACGACACGCTTTGGGAAAACAACGTCGTTTTCGAACGTGTCATCGACGACTACCTCGACTGGCTCGCGCATCCCACGCTCGACCGTGGCGAGCTACGCGCGATCCTCGACGACGTCGAACGCGCGAACTCGGAAGCACACGGGTACGGCATCAAGGTCTTCCTGCGCAGCCTGCACGACTGCTTCGCCCGCCTGCGGGAGCGCCCCGCGACGGAACGGGAACGGCAGGAGATCCTGGAGCTGGCCGACGCCCTGATCAACCACCGCGTCGAGTTGATCCCCGGTGTCGCGGACACCCTCGACGAGCTGAAGGCACGGCACGAACTGCTCCTGCTCACCAAGGGCGACCCGGAGGAGCAGCAGCGCAAGATCGACGCGTCCGGGCTGGCGGGCCACTTCCAGAACGTGTACATCGTGCGGGAAAAGCACGCCGGGACCTACCTGCGGCTCGTCGAGCAGCACGGCTTCCCGCCCGGCCGTGCCTGGATGATCGGCAACTCACCGAAGTCCGACATCCTGCCGGCCCGCCGGGCCGGTATGAACGCGGTGTTCATCCCGAACGAGAACACCTGGGCCCTGGAGGAGGACGAACTCGACCCGGCCGACGACCGCGTCCTCCAGCTGGCCCGCTTCCCCGACCTGCTGGGGCACTTCTGAACCGCGCCCAGGTTCACCTCGCGGTAGACGCGCGTTCGCCCGCGAGGTGAACCTGGGGTCGCGCGAGTCCGGTCAGACCGGGCCGTCGGTGGACGGCTGCGGCACCACGGCGAAACTCAGCTGGCCCGAGTCGTCCTGCTGGACGTCGAGCACCTTGTCGTCGAGGAACTGGGCCGCCTGCGGTTCGAGGAACACCCGGGCACCGCTCTCGGTGCCGAGCACCTGGTCCCCGGCCTCCGGCTGGTCGGCCACGGAAAGCGCCAGTTGCGCACCCGTTTCCTGCTGGGCCTGGACCGCGAACCGCAGCCCGCCCGTTTCCTGTTTGCCTTCCTGGGCGGTCAAGGCGGTGATCGCATCGGCCGCGGCATCGGTCATAGCGAGCATGTCGTGTTCTTCCCTTCGAGTTACGTGCGCTCGTACCCCGACCGTAGGGGGCGGTCGCCTCACCCGCAGAACGACCCCTCCCGGGCGCGTCACCGCCGCGTCAGGGCGCCGAGCCAGCCAGCTCGCCCATGGGGGCGGAGTTGGGGGTCTGGGCTTCCCCAGCCGTGAGTACCGGCGCGGACGCGGGGCGTCGGAGACCTGTTCAGCGGGTGGCCGAAACAAACTCCTTCTTCCGTTCGCGTTGTTCGCGCTGTTCGCGCTGTTCGCGTTCGTGCAGCAGCTGCTTGCGGCGGGTGATCGCGGCGCGCCGTTCCGTCTCGTCGAGGCCGCCCCAGACCCCGAACGGTTCCTCCGCGGTGAGCGCGTGATGCCGGCATTCCACGATGACGGGGCAGGACATGCAGATTCGCTTGGCCCGAGCCACCCGGTCGGCTCGCGCGAATCCCCTTTCCCCGTCAGGATGGAAGAACACCGAGCTGTCCAGATTGCGACAGTTCCCGCGCCGTTGCCACTCCCAGGTTTCGGCGACCGGCGTGGGTAGCCGCGACGTGTCGGCCATGTCCTCACTCACCTCCGCGACCTACGGTTGCGGAGCAGGGCTACCCACCTTCACTTCCCGCTACACCTGCCGGTTACGGCAGATGGCGTACCGAACGCAGAGACCGAGCGACCGCCGCGCGCAACGGCGAAGTGGGATGAGTGACCCGTTACTGTCGAAATCCGGCACAAACGGGTCACTCATACACTTCGTCACTCATGTACTTCGGTCAGGATGTGGCGGGGCGCAGGCGAAGTCCCTGCATCCCGCCGTCAACGCCGAGGGCGACGCCCGTGGTGGCCGACGACAGCGGGCTCGCCAGATACGCGATGGTGTGCGCGACCTCGGCGGCGGTGACCAGGCGTCCCATCGGCTGCCGTGCGGCCAGCGCCAGCCGCTCGGACTCCGGGTCGGGCGCGGCGTCGAGGAGCCGGCCCACCCACGGGGTGTCCGCCGTGCCGGGGCACACGCAGTTGACCCTGATCCCTTCGCGCACATGGTCGGCGGCCATCGCCAGGGTCAGCGACAGGACCGCGCCCTTGCTCGCGGAATACAGCGCCCGCTGCGGCAGCCCCGCCGTCGCGGCGATGGAGCACGTGTTGACGATCGCGGCGTGCGCCGAGCGTCGCAGGTATGGCAGGACCGCCCGGCTCATCCGAGCCATGCCGACCACGTTCACGTCCAGCACCCGGTGCCACTCATCGTCGCTGTTCGCGGTCACGTCGCCCTGCGCGCCGATTCCGGCGTTGTTGACCAGAATGTCGATGCCCGCGAACCGCTCCACGACCGCGCCCACCGCGGCGGTGACGCCCGCGTCGTCGGTGACGTCACAGGAGAACCCGGCGAGCGGCTCGGGCACGTCCGGGTTGAGGTCCAGCACCGCCACCCGGGCGCCACGCTCGGCGAGTGTCTCGGCGGTGGCCCGGCCGATGCCCGACGCACCCCCGGTCACCACCGCCACCAGGTCACCGAACTCGCTCATGGTCACTCCTTCTGCATTGTCGCCGACAGACATCCGATGTATAGAGCAAGATTGTGCCGAACGCCACCCCTGTTCCCGCGAAGTTCCGTGAAAGATCCGATCAGAGCAAGGCCTTCTGGAAGCAGTGATCGACATACCGTCCGGTGGTGTACGGCTCGGTCTCGACGTATCCGTGCCGGGCGTACAGGCTCTTGGCCTCGGTCAGATCCTGCCGGGTGTTGAGGCACATGACCTCAGCGCCCAGCTCACGGGCGGCCCGTTCGGCGGCGAGCAGCAACTGCGAGCCGCCACCGCTCCCGCGTGCCGCGGGGCAGATGTACAGCTTCGTCAACTCGGCCGTTCGCGCGTCCAGGAGTTTCACGCCGACGCATCCGGTGATCGCGCCGCCTGCCCTCGCCAGCAGGAAGACTCCCGAAGGCGGCACGAGGTCATCAGCCGGTTCCGCCGCCAGCGCCCGGTCGACCTCCTCGGCGGTGGCGGGCCGCCCGTAGTAGCGGCCGGCGACGTCTTCGAGGTAGTCGCGCATCACGGCGGTGGCATCGGGATGATCAACCGGGCTCGGCTCGATGGTCCACATACCGGTCATGGTGCACCCGGATGCGGCCGGATCCGAGGCTTTTTCCGGGCAGGACAACGGTGGGTTGAACAGCGTTCAACGTCCGTCCTAGAGTAGCCCCATGCCCCGACTCACCCGCGCCGAAAGCCAGGTACACACCCGTGGCCGGCTCATCGCCACCGCGACCGAACTGTTCCTCCGCGATGGCTACTCGGGGACCTCACTGGACAAGGTCGCGGAGGCGGCCGGGTACTCCAAGGGCGCGGTCTACTCCAATTTCCGCAACAAGGACGAACTCTGCCTGGCCGTGCTCGAGCGGATCCGCTCGCGCAAGGACGCGGCGATGATCGAATCACTCGCCGCTGCCGACGGACCGGAGGCGTTGCTGGACGCGTTCACGTCCTGGTGGGAATCCACGGCCGAGGACGAGCCGTGGGTGGTGCTGGAGACCGAGTACCTGGCGCACGCGCGGCGTGATCCGGAGCTACGACGGGAAGTCGCCGCCCGCAACGCGCGGATCCGCCGCGCGATGACCACGCTGCTCACCGAGCATCTCGAGCGGTGTGACATCAAGCTGCCGCTGCCCGCCGAAACGGTGGCCACGGCGCTGTCCGGCATGTCCGTCGGGCTCGGCCTGCTGCGCTCGGTGGACGACGAACTCGATCTGGGTGCGCTGCCCGCGCTGGTCGAGGTGCTGGTCACCGCCGGCCGAGCGGATGCAGCTCGACATTCCGCAGCCGGCCGGCACTGATCCGCGCGGTCAGGTAGGTGCACGCCGGCTGCCGGCGGCGGTCGGTGGGCGAACCGGGGTTGAGCAGCCGCAGCCCGCCCTCGGCAACGGAATCCCATGGGATGTGGCTGTGCCCGAAGACCAGCACGTCGGTGTCCGGAAAGGCGTGCGCGCACCGCCGCTCCCGCCCCGCGGCCGGGCCGGTCTCGTGCACCACCGCGAGCCGGAGCCCGTCGAGCTCGGCACGCGCCACGGCGGGCAGCCTCGCCCGTAGTTCGGGACCGTCGTTGTTGCCGTAGACCCCGATCACCTCGCGGCATCGCGCGACCATCTCGTCCAGCAGGCCCACCTCGACCCAGTCGCCCGCGTGTACCACCACGTCGGCCTGCTCGGCGACCCGCCAGACCTCCTCGGGCAGCGCGCGAGCCCGCTTGGGCACGTGCGTGTCGGCGATGATGAGCAACCGCATACCTCAGGGTTACCACCCGGGCGCGGTCGGCAGGAGTCCGGATCGTAGTCTTCATCCCGATTGTCTGGATGGAGTGACCACAATGCGCCCCGAAATGTCCAACGACGAACGAACCGACATCCTGGACGCGGTCACCGAAGAGCTTCCGGTGACGCGGCGCCGCCGGCCGTGGCAGAGCTTGCCGTGGCGCCACTGGCCATGGCGCCGGATCGCCCTGATCGCAGGCTCGACGTTGGGTGCGCTCGCCGCACTGTACGCGATGGATCTGCTGATCTCCCAGGGCGACGTGCCACGCGGTGTGACCGTGGCCGGCGTCGACGTGGGTGGCCTCAAACGGTCCGACGCCGAACAGCGCCTACGCGAGCAGCTCGCGCCGCGACTGGCCGAGCCCGTCGCGGTCCAGGCCGGTGACGTCACGACGACGCTCGATCCGGCCTCGGCCGGGCTGGACCTGGACTGGCCGACCACCCTGGATCAGGCCGGCGAGCAGCCGCTCAACCCGTTCACCCGCATCTCTTCGTTCTTCACCCAGCGCGAAGTCGGCGTGGTGACCCACGTCGACCAGCCAAAGGTCACCAAGGCCCTGGAGCGCCTGCGCGAGCAGACCGACCGGGCCCCGGTCGAGGGCACGATCCGGTTCGAGGACGGGCAAGCGGTCGCCGTCGAGCCGCGAGCCGGGCAGATCCTGGACGTGCCGGCGGCCATGCAGGCAGTGGTGGCGGACTGGGCGCACGGGCGCACGGTGAACCTCCCGGTCAGCACCGCTGAAGTCACCGTCAACGCCGAAGCCGTGCGAACCGCGATGGAGCAGTTCGCGCAGCCGGCCGTGTCCGGACCGGTCGTGGTCCACGGCGAGGGCGCCAACGCCCGCCTCGACCCGCGGGCGATCGGGTCCGCGCTGTCCTTCGAACCAGCCGGCGGTGCGCTGACGATGAAGATCGACAACGCGAAGCTGATCGCCGCCGCCGGACCACAGCTGAAATCCACCGAGCAGGAGGGCCGGGACGCGCGGATCGTGTTCTCCGGCGGACGGCCGGCGGTCGAGCCGTCCACCGACGGCAAGGTCGTCGACTGGGACGCGACCCTGAAACCGATGCCGGAAGTGCTGAAACAACTCGAGCGGCGGGAGGTCAACGCGAGCTACCGGACGGAGCCCGCGAAGGTGACCACGGAGCAGGCCAACGGGCTGGGCATCTCGACCGTCATCGGCGAATTCACCACCGGCGGTTTTGCCGCGGATTCCGGGACCAACATCCGGGTCGTGGCCCAGCGGGTCGACGGTGCGATCGTCAAGCCGGGAGAAACATTCAGTCTCAACGGTTTCACCGGTCCGCGCGGCGCGGCGCAGGGATACGTCGAAGCCGGGGTCATCCAGAACGGCGCACCCGGCCGGGAAATCGGCGGGGGCATCTCGCAGTTCGCGACGACCCTGTACAACGCGGCGTATTTCGCCGGGCTGAAGGACGCCGGGCACAAGGAACACAGCTACTACATCAGCCGCTATCCGGCGGCCCGGGAAGCGACGGTGTTCCAGAACCCGAACGGGTCGAGCGTAATCGACCTCAAGTTCACCAACGACTCGCAGACCGGGGTGGTGATCCAGACGATCTGGACGCCGTCGTCGATCACGGTCAAGCTGTGGGGCACCAAACGGTACGACGTGGAATCGGTGCCGGGGCCGCGGACCAATTTCGTCGATCCGGTCGAGCAGCCGGGGCCGGCGGAGAACTGCCACCCGTCCAACGGCGCGCCGGGCTTCACCACCTCGGACACCCGCATCCTGCGGGCGACCGGCACGGGCCAGGAAGTCCGGCGGGATACCCGGACGGTGCACTACAACCCGCAGCCGAAGATCGTCTGCCCGTAGTTCGCGAGTCCCCCGTTCCCGTCACGCGTGTCCCCCACTCCCGTACTGCGAGTTCCCCATTCCCGTACTGCGAGTTCCACGTTCCGGGCGACCGGAAAGTGGGACTCGCGCTACGGGAACGTGGGACACGCGCTACGGGAACGTGGGACACGCGCCGCCTTCGTAGGCCGGCCTCGCTAATCCGGCAGTTGGCGGCCTTGGAGTACGGCGAGGCGGCAGGCGACCCCGTCCAGACAGCGTTCGACGGCGTAGTCGTAGAAGTCGGCGAAATAGTTCGACTGCCGGGGCCGATCGCTGAGCTGGTCGAACGGCGAGGAGTTCTTCGACTCGACGTTGCGGCGTTGCTCGTCCTCGGCCGAGACGAACAGGCAGGCCGTGTTCAGCAGCAGACGAAAGACCGTCGGCGCCTCCTCGCCGAACCCGGCGGCCCACAACGTCCGCACACCGCGGTCGACGAGAGTGGAGGCGGCCGACGAGGTGGCTTCGTAGAGGGCCAGCCGGCGCGCCACGCCGGGATAGCCGGTCAGCACCGATCGCAGGTCGGTCAGTAGCGCCCGGAACCACTCGCGCCAGGGCAGGTCCTCCTCGGGCACCGGCAGCAACTCGATCACTCGCTCGGCCACGGCGGCCACCACGGCCTCCCGGTCGCCCACGTGGTGATAGACGACCGCGGGGTAGGCGTCGAGCGCTCCGGCCAGCTGCCGCAGGGTCCAGCCGTCCAAGCCGTGGCGCGCCGTCAGGTCGATCGCGGAGTTGATGATCTTCTCCGGGGTGACGGCGGGTAAGCCCGCGGCGTCGCGGGAACGCGGGCGGCCACGCACCGCGGCAGACTTCACCATGCCGGTAACCCTAGTCTCCTCGCCGCGAGCTTATTAGCAGGTTGCCAGTTACGTGATCTAGCGAATATCCACTGGCGGCGGCCGACCGGTGATGACAGAGTTGCGCCATGCCGGAAAACGACTCTTCGGATCCGACCGACGACGTCAAGCGCAAGTTCCGCGAAGCCCTCGAGCGCAAGCAGACGAAGGCCAGGAACGGCTCTGCCCACGACAACGGCGGCGCCAAGAACGCCCACGCGCACGGACCCGCCGCGAGCAAGCGCACCTTCCGCCGCAAGTCCGGCTAGCCGCGGATCCCAGGACCGATCACCAGTCCTGGTCCCAGCCCCACCAACACGATTCGATACCAGTTGAGTCCATGAGTGACCCGTTCATGCCGCTGGGTTGCTCGGTTTCTTGACTTGGGTGTTTCCGGTTCGGCATGGTCCGGCCGGTAGTGGCGGGGCAGCAGGAAGCCGGCTGCCAGAGCGGTGACGAGCAGGCCGATGCCCAGCCACAGTGACATGGCGAAGGCATCGCCGACGTGCCGCGCTGGGGTCGCGGTCTGGACCGCTGTCGTAGCGTCCGGTGGGCGTAGTCCGGCGAAGAACACGGTGCCGATCACGGCGACCCCGATGGCGGCGCCGAGGTGGCTGGTGGTGTTGAACAGCCCGGAGCCGGTGCCCGCGTCGGCCGGCTCGAGGTCGGTCAGGGGCAGCACGGCCAGGGGTGAAGTCGCCAGCCCCATGCCGACGGCACCGACGAGGATGCCAGGCAGCAGCGCCGCCCACCCGGTACTCGGCGTGGCACTGGTCGCGGTGACGGCGAGCAGCGCGAAGCCGGCCGCGTTGAGGACCAATCCCGCTTGGACGGTCAGCCGGCCGAACCTGGGCAGCAGCACCGCGGCCGAAAGCCCGGCCATTACGGCCACGACGACCGACCAGGGCAGCAGCGTCAGCCCGGCAGCCAGCGGGCCGTAACCGAGCCCGAGCTGGAGAAACTGCATGAACACCAGGAAGAACCCGATGATGGCGGCGAGAAAAAGCAGCTGCACCACCAGCCCGCCGGACAGCGAACGGATCGCGAGCAGCCCGATCCGCAGCAGGGGGTCTCCACCGCGCGAAGCCAGGCGACGTTGGTGGACGACGAACCCGGCCAGCACCGCCAGACCGGCGATGACCGAGGCGGTGGCCCAGCCGGGCCACTGGGGCCGGTCGGCCGCGGTGATCAGCGGGTAGAGCAACAGCAGCAGCCCGGCCGTGGAGATCCCCACCCCGGCCAGATCCAGGCGGGCGGCGTGGGTCGCGCGGGCCTCGGGCAGCAGCCGCCAGGCGACCGGCATGGCGACGAGGCCGACCAGGACGTTGACGAAGAACACCAGCCGCCACCCGGCGCCGGCGAGGTCCCAGACCACCAGCACCGGCCCCAGGACCGTACCCATTGCGGCGGCCAGCGGGACCAGCGCGGAGTACGTGGCCATCGCGGGTCCCCGCTCGGCCGGGGTGTACATCAGCTGGATCTGGGAGAGCACCTGCGGAACCATGGCCGCGGCGAACAGACCCTGCAGCACCCGTGCGAACACCAGCATGCCCGGTGTCACCGACGCCCCGCAGAGGGCCGAGGCCACGACGAATCCCGCCATACCGGCCAGGAACACCCGTTTGTGCCCAAGCCGGTCACCAGCGCGGGCACCAATGATCAATCCCAGCGCCAGGGCCAGGGTGTAGCCCGACGACATCCACTCCACGGCGCTCGGGCCGGCGCGCAGGTCGGTCTGGATGGACGGCAGGACGACATAGAGGATCGTGACGTCCATCAGGTCCATGAACGCCGCCAGCAGGATCACCAGCAGCGCGACGGTCCGCGCGCGAGGAGAGATCGGCGGCGCGGCGGTCGAAGTGGCAGGCATGATTCCCATCCCTCGGAGATAGCCAGCTAACTGCACCACACAGTTGCTGCGTCGCGCAGCAAGTGCGCGGCGCAGGTTAACCGGCTAGGGTTCGTCCTCGCAAGTCAGCGGAGAGGACGGATGGCGCATGGCCGGGAAACAGGCAGCCGCAGCAGCCCAGCGAATCCTGGGGGCCATGCCCGACTGGGGGCACGCCATCGCCCAGCTCAACGCCGTGGTCGCCGAGCGGATGGGGGTCACGCTCAGCGACCTGGACTGCCTGGACGCGCTGAACAAGCACGGTCCGGCCACCGCGAGCACGCTGGCCCGATTCGTGGACCTGACGTCCGGATCGGTGTCCCGCATGATCGACCGGCTCGACGCGGCCGGCTGCATCAAACGCGTCCAGGACCCGCACGACCGACGCAAGGTGCTGATCGAACCCACCGCCGACGGACTGGAGCGCGTCCGGTCCTACTACGCCAGCCTGGCGGCCTGCACCCTGGACGATCTCGCCGAATTCACCGAGGCCGAACTAGCCGTGGTACAGCGATTCATCGACAAGGCACGCGAGAGCACGAATGCCGAACTCACCCGGCTCCGAAAGGCGTCATCAATCCGCCCAGGAAACAAGAAGGACTCCGCACGGTGACCGGGTTGTCCGTGCGTCGATTCCCCAGCCACGACGGGCTGGAACTGGCCTATCGAGAACTGGGCACCGGCCGCCCCCTCGTGCTGCTGCACGGCTTCACCGCCCACGGACCACAACTGATCGACCCCGGCCCCGCGGGCACTATCGCCGAGCGGGGCTACCGCGTCATCCTGCCGGACCTGCGCGGCCACGGTGACAGCGCCCGGCCGCACGACCCGGTGTCCTACCCGCCCGATGTGCTGGCCGACGACGGTCTCGCCCTGATCGAGTGGCTCGGACTCGACGACTACGACCTCGGCGGCTACTCCCTGGGCGCGCGGATCGTACTGCGCGTGCTGGTCCGCGGCGCCCAGCCGGCCCGCGCGATCGTGGCTGGTCAAGGTCTCACCGCGATCAGCCGCGCGAGCAGGCAGGGCGGCCGGTACCGCCGCGTGCTGACCGCGCTGGTCAACGGGCACGCTCTCGCACCCGGATCAGCGGACGCCGAACAGGCGCACTGGATCACCCAACTCGGCGGCGACCCGCAGGCGCTCCTGCATGTCCTCGACACGCACGTCCCGACATCCGAAGCCGCGTTGTCCCGGCTCACGACCCCCACGCTGGTGGCCGTCGGCGACGAGGACCACGCTTCCGCCTCCGCCGAAGCCCTCGCCGCCACGCTGCCCAACGCGCGATTCACCAAGGTTCCGGGCAACCACTTCACCGCACTAACCAGCCCGGAACTCGCGGCCGCGATCATGGCCTTCCTCGGTCGGCCATCCTGACATCGAGGCGCTCGACGCGGAGGCCGCCGCGAAGGCAGTGGGCGTGCGGAAGCTCCGCACGCCCACTCGAAATCTCGCTCAGGGCAGCAGGATGGACCTCAACCTGCCCACCTCGGACATCCGCCGCTCGGCGAGCCGGTCCGCGGCCGTCGCGGGCGGCACCCCCTCGGCACCGGCCAGTGCGAACACGGCCTTGGTGGTGTCGAAGATCGAGCTCGCGCGCTGCTTGGCGCGCTCGAAGTCGAAGCCGTGCAACTCGTCGCTCACCTGGATCACACCACCCGCGTTGACCAGGTAGTCCGGCGCGTACAGGACACCGCGCTCGGAGAGCAGCTTGTCGATGTCGGGATGGGCGAGCTGGTTGTTCGCCGCGCCACAGACGATCTCGGCCCGCAGCCTGGGCACCGTTTGGTCGGTGAGGACACCGCCGAGCGCGCAGGGCGCGAAGATGTCCAACTGCTGGCCGATCAGGTCGTCGACGACCGTGACCTCCGGGTGCGCGGCGAGGGTGCGCTCGATCGCGGCGGCCGAGACATCGCAGACCACCACTTCGGCGCCCGCGTCCAGGAGATGACCGACCAGTATGCGCCCGACCTTGCCGACCCCGGCCACGCCGACCCGGCGGCCGGCGAGATCCGGCGTGCCCCAGCGGTGTTCGGCGCAGGCGCGCATGCCCTGGAAGACCCCGAAAGCGGTGAGCACCGAGGAGTCACCCGCCCCGCCGTTGGCGGCCGAGCGCCCGGTGACGAACCGGGTTTCCCTTGCCACTACGTCCATGTCCGCGACGTAGGTACCCACGTCACAAGCGGTGATGTAGCGGCCGCCGAGGGACTGCACGAAACGCCCGTAGGCCCGCAGCAGCGCCTCCGTCTTGGTGGTCTCCGGGTCGCCGATGATCACCGCCTTGCCGCCGCCGAGATCGAGCCCCGCCAGCGCGTTCTTGTAGGCCATCCCCTTGGCCAGCGCCAGCACGTCGTCCAGCGCCTCGCTTTCGGCCTGGTAGGGGTAGAACCGCGTGCCGCCCAGTGCTGGGCCCAGCGCGGTGGAGTAGATGGCGATGATCGCCTTGAGGCCGGTCTGCGCATCCTGGCAGAACACGACCTGCTCATGGCCGCTGCCGCGGCCGAACACGACTTCCGTCACGGTCGGTGACTCCTCTTTCGAAACGCTTGTGGCGCCTGGTATATCGCTACCACGGAAAGGTCGTTTCCGCGTCTCAACCGTGCCACGCCGGTGAAACCTCTGGCAAGATCGGGTTGCGCGCGCCGGCTCGGTCGCGACCGGGCGCCGCCGGAGCAGCACACGGGGCGGGAGAGCCGTCCCGCGCCGCCACCGGTTACGTGGTGGAACGAACCATTCATCCGTTTGCCAACCAAAGTAGGAAATTGGTCATTCTTCCGACCAAGGTATACTTTTGGCGGCTGGTTGAGTCTTTTACTTCCCCCAATCGGGTTTGGCCTTTAATCTCTGGCGGGTTCAGCCTTCAACCTCCAGAGGGGAAGTTGCAGTGCGAAGAGCTTTGACCCTGTTCTTTTCGGCCACACTCGTGACAGCGGCCGCCGCGACCCCGGCGTGGGCCGCGCAGGGGCGCGCGGTGATCCCGTCGTCGCACCCGCAGTGGGCCACCCCGCAGAGCAAGGTGGCGGATGCCAGCCCGTCGTCCCAGCTGAGCTTCCGGGTCTACCTGTCCATGCGTGACCAGGCCGGCGCGGAAGCCGCCGCGCAGGCGGTCAGCGACCCGTCGAGCGCGACTTACCGGCAGTACCTGAGCCCGGACCAGGTACGCGATCGGTTCGCCGCCACCGACGCTACGGTCGATTCGGTGCGGAACTGGTTGTCCGCGAGCGGGTTCGCCATCGGCGACGTGCCATCCAACAAGGCATATGTGCAGGCCACCGGCACCACCGGCCAGGTCGAGCAGGCGTTCGGCGTGCAACTGGCCAAGTACCGGGTGGCGGGGCAGGTGCTGCGGGCGGCGGACCGGGAGTTGTCCGTTCCGACGCCGCTGGCCCGCGACGTGCTCGGTGTGGTCGGTGTGGACCAGGCCGGCCAACTGCTCAAGCCGAACCACACCGCCGGCACCACCCCGTCCGACGTGCCACCGGAGGCCGGCTTCCGCAACGCGCCACCGTGCAGCGACTACTACGGCCAGAAGATCGACACCACCGACCCGGCCTTCGGCGGCGAGCAACGGCCGTACGCGCCGTGCGGTTACAACCCGGCCCAGCTGCGGTCGGCCTACGGTGTGGACCAGGTGCCCTCGACCGGCGCCGGCACCACCGTGGCCATTGTGGACGCTTTCGCTTCGCCGACGCTCTTCGCCGACGCGAGCGAATACGCGCGCCGCAACGACCCCGCGCATCCGTTGCGGCCGTCCCAGTTCGCCGAGCACATCTTCCCGACGAACTCCGCGCTGGAGCCGCCGGACCAGTGTGACGCGGCGGGCTGGTACGGGGAGCAGACCCTCGACGTCGAGGCCGTGCACGCGCTCGCCCCGGACGCGAACATCCTGTACGTGGGCGGTTCCGACTGCCAGGACGCATCGCTGGACGAGGCGCTGAACTGGATCGTGGCCGGCCACCACGCGGACATCATCTCCAACTCCTACGGCGACGCCGGCGAGGACGTCCCGCGCTCCGAGGTGGCGGCCTGGAACCAGATCTCGATCCAGGCGGTGCTGCAGGGCATCGGCGTCTACTTCTCCTCCGGTGACTCCGGGGACGAAGCGGCCCGGCTCGGGGCCCCAGCGGCGGACTTCCCGGCCTCCCAACCCTGGGTGACCGCGGTCGGCGGGACCAGCCTGGCGGTCGGCGAGGACGGCAAGCGCATCTTCGAAACCGGTTGGGAGACCGGCCGGAGCGTGCTGACCAACGGCGCCTACGTGCCCGGCCCGCCCGGGGCGTTCCAGTCCGGCTCCGGCGGTGGTACCAGCGTGCTCTTCGGCCAGCCCTTCTACCAGCGGGGAATCGTGCCGGACGCGCTGGCGAACCAGAACCAGCACGGCAAGAAGCGGGGCCGGGTGGTTCCGGACATCTCGACGGTCGGCGACCCGAACACCGGCTTCCTGGTCGGGCAGACGCAAACCTTCCCGGAGGGTGTCTCCTACGACCAGTACCGGCTCGGCGGCACCAGCCTGTCGTCGCCGGTGCTCGCCGGCATCATGGCGGTGTCCGACAGCCTCGTCCACTTCCACCACGGGTTCATCAACCCGCTGATCTACGCGACCGCCAAGTCGCCGTCGATCAACGACGTGCAACACGTGGAGGGCGCGGTCCAACGGGTCGACTTCGTCAACTCGACGGACGCTTCGGACGGCCTGATCGTGTCCGCCCGCAAGCTCGACTTCCCGAACCTGACCATCCACACCACTCGCGGCTACGACAACGTCACCGGCGTTGGCTCGCCCAACGGCCCGGCGTTCCTGTACCGGCCGTAGCCCGGATCCGATGACGGCCGCCTCGGGGAATTCCCTCGAGGCGGCCGTTTTGTTTCACTGTTCGTCGAGCCGGTTCACCACCCTCCGACGGGTGGCGGCTTGAGGATCTGGGCGATGTTCATCCAGAAACCGGCCGAGGCGAGCACCACGGTCAAGGTGGAAAGCGCTTTCTGGTCATAGTGCTGGGAGACCTCGGCGAACAGGTCATCGGTGACCCGCTCGTCGCCTCGCGTGTTCGGCTGGAACATGGCTTCGGTCAGCGCCAGCGCGGCCCGCTCGGCATCGGTGAAGAAGGGCGCGTCCCACCAGGTCGCCACGCTGGCGATGCGCTCCTCGGACTCCCCGGCCTGGCGCAGGTCCGCCGAGTGCCTTAGCACCTGGTAGGTGTTGCCGACGATCTGGCCGGCACGCAGGTAGCTCAGGCTGATCGTGGCCGGTGGTACCGAGCCGTTCATGGTGGCCTTCGCCAGCGCGCCGGCCACCTCCGGGATTTCCGGCACGAGCTCGTTGATATCGGGTATCCGGTTGTCCACGGTGTTCTCCATGGTCGTCGGGAATGTTGTCAGCTCTTTGAGCCTTCGGAAGCCGATGATGTGACAGACGGGCTCGCGCCACTCTCGGCGAGGACTGCGGCGGCGCGGCGGACGCGACCCGGCTCGCGGATACCGTCGATGGCGACGATCTTGTCGTCCGCGACGGTGAAGACGAGGATGGCCAGCGGCTGCCCGTCGAGGGTGATCACCACGCCCAGCGCACCGTTGACCAGTACCGGATGCAGCTGGCCGCCACGCGGGGCCCGAGCCAGCTTGGCCACCGCCGACGCACCGCGGATGACCGCCGGCCGTCCGCCGGGGCCGTAGTCGGTGCTCAGCACCACGTCGGGGTCGAGGATCTGGACCAGAGCGTCGAAGTCGCCGGCCCGCGCGGCCGCGTAGAAGGCGTCGACCACCCGCCGCTGCCGCGCCAGGTCCGGATCGGGCAACCGGATTTCCGCGCCGTTCACCCGGCGCCGTGCCCGGCTGGCCAGCTGCCGCGTGGCCGCCGGAGTACGCCCCACAATTCCGGCGATCTCGTCGAACGGCAGCTCGAACATGTCGTGCAGCACGAACGCCAATCGTTCGGCCGGATTGAGCCGGTCGAGCACCACGAGCAGGGCAAGCCCCACCGAGTCGGCCAGCAACGCTTCCTGCTCAGGGTCGAGGTCGGCGTCTGGAACGACGATCGGGTCAGGCAGCTGCGCCGCGAACGAATCCTCCCGCCGGTGCCGTCGGGAACGCAGCATGTGCAGGCACTCCCGCGCGACGACGGTGGTCAGCCACCCCTCGAGATTGCCGATCTGGCCCGCATCGGATCGGCTCAGCCGCAACCAGGCGTCCTGGACGGCGTCGTCGGCCTCGGTCCGCGAACCAAGCATCCGATACGCCACCGCCCGCAGCCGCGAGCGGTGCTGCTCGAAGCGTTCGGCCAGCCACTCGGTCTCGTCCATCGGTCACTCCATCCCTTGTCCAGGCTCATGGAGGTGAACCCGCGGACGCGTCGAATGTGACAAGCAGCGATGGGGTGGATGGTCTGCCGTGCGGCCTCGTTATCGCTGGACGCCGCCGTGACGTAGTCCGTTCACCAGGAGGGCGAGCAGGCGGTCGGCTCGAGCGGAACTGTCCGGGGCGTCCTGGGTGGCCCAGGCGATCGCGCCGATCATCTTCAACACATCCGCGTCGTCCGCATCGGCGACGATCGCTCCTGATTGCCGCGCCCGCGCCAGCAACGCGGCCCCCACCTCGAACATCTGGGCATGCCAGGTCGATACCAGGCTGTCCCCGCGATCGAGGGCCGAGTTCATCACCGTGGCCGAAAGGCCTCGATAGGTCAGGCCATGTTCGAGCGCGGCACGCAACCACGTGGACAACGCGTCGAATTCGTCCTCGGCGGTCAGCAGCCGGCGGCCAAGATCGATCAATTCGGTTATCTGCTCGGCGAGCACCGCCTCGATGAGATCCAATCTGGTGGGAAAATGTCGATACAGCGTCCCGCTGGCCACCCCTGCCCGCCGAGCGATCTCGTCCAACGAGGCGTCCACGCCGGACTCGGCGAACGCGATCTTCGCCTGCTCGACCAACTGCCCATAGTTACGCCGGGCGTCCGCACGCATCGGACGCCCGGCGCGCGACCGCGGCTCGTGATCTGCCAGCGCAACCACCACATCCTTGCTAACCGGGGGCACAGTCCGATACCGTGCCCAGCTAACCGGACTATGCCTCATCTTACCGGCATGGCCCCCAGAGCATGGAGGTCCGCTCCCATGGCGCCGACAGCACAAGACCGAACCGGCACCACCGACCTGATCAACAGGCAAGCCGCACTTGGCGAACAAGAAACCGGTCCACGTGAGGTTCTGGAGCGTTACCGTCAAGCCTCCATCAACCAGTCCGCCGACGAGATGAGGCGGATATACGCAATCCACGCGGTCCACGAGTTCCCGTTCGCGTATCCAGGCGTGCCGTCCCGGCTTGAGGGGCGGGACAAAATCGTGAACTGGATAGCTGCGGGCTGGAAGGCCAACCCGCTGAAATATGAGCGCTACCGTACTCTTGCCATCCACGACACCAAGGAAACGATCATCGTCGAACAGGAAGCCATCGGGACCAGCGCATCGACCGGCGAATTCACGCTTCCCAATATCGTCGTGCTCACCGTCCACAACGGACAGATCACCCGCCTGCGCGACTACGTCAACATCCCGGCAGCCGCGGCCGCCCTGGGACACGATATCTGAACGCGGTGTCCGGGAAGCGTATCTGCTCCCATTGCTCGCCGGTCAGGTACTGGTGGCGCGAGCACAAGGCGTGAAGGGCACCACCCTGCCCGGCAAGGTGAGGAGCAGCACACGTTTCATTTCTCCGAAACCGACCGCCGCAGCAGTTCCGCCAGGTGCACGGGGGTCTTCGCGGACGTCTGAGCGATCTGGGTCCGGCAGCTGAACCCGTCGGCGATGACCACGGTGCTGGGGCTTGCCTGCCGAACCGCGGGCAGCATGCGATCCTCCGCGCAGGCGAGGGAAACCTCGTAGTGGCCGCGCTCGAACCCGAAGTTCCCCGCCAGACCGCAACACCCGGAGTCCAGGGTGGTGTTCCGGATACCGGCCCTGGCCATCAGGCGCTCGTCGGCGTCGAAGCCGAGCACGGCGTGCTGGTGGCAGTGCACCTGGGTGATCGCGTCCACGCCGAGATCACGCAGCGGCAGTTCGGCGTCGGCGACCAGTTCCGCGAACGTGCGCGTGCGCGCCGCGAGCAGTTCGGCGGTCTCGTCGCCGGGCAGCAAGTTCTCCAGGTCTCCGCGGAACAGCGCGGTGCAGCTTGGTTCCAGCCCGACCACCTCGTATCCCGCGTCGAGATGGGGGCGCAACACCGACAGGGTCCGTGCCAGCACGCGCCGGGCGATGCCGAGCTGCCCGGTGGACACCCACGTCAGTCCACAACAGACAGACCGGTCCGGCAGCGCGACGTCGTACCCGGCCAACGTCAACACCCCGGTGGCCGCGTGCAGGATCTGCGGGGTGAAGAAGTTGTTGAACGTGTCCGGCCACAGCAGCACCGGCCGCGCTCCGGTACGGCGGCGGAGATCCCGGCGGTCACGCGTGAACGGGCGCTTGGCGAAGACGGGCAGCCGGCGCTCGGGCGCGATACCGGCGATCCGTTTCAGCATCGGCGCCAGGCGGTTCGCCGCCGTGGGCGAGAGCGCGGAAACCCGCAGCCACATCGGCAGCCAGCCCAGCGAGTAGTGCGACGCGGGCCGCACCCGACCACGGTAGTGCTGGTGAAGGAACTCCGCCTTGTAGGTCGCCATGTCGACATCGACCGGACAGTCCGACAGGCATCCCTTGCAGGACAGGCACAAGTCGAGCGCGTCAAGCACCTCGCGTGAGCGCCAGCCGTCCCTGACCAGCTCCCCGTTGATCATCTCGGCGAGCAGGTGCGCCCGCCCGCGCGTGGAATGCTTCTCGTCCCGGGTGACCCGGTAACTCGGGCACATCACCCCGCCGCCACCCGTGTTGCGGCACTTGCCGACGCCGACACAGCGCCGCATCGCCTCACCGAAACTGCCGTGGTCGCGCGGGTAGCCGAACACGGTCACCGACTCGATCTCGCGCGGCGCCCGCCGGACCCGCAGGTCGGTGTCCACCGGTCGCGGATCGACCAGCACCCCGGGGTTCATCATCCCGTCCGGGTCGAAGATCCCCTTGAACCGCGCGAACAACCTCAGCATCTCCGGGCTGTACACGCGGGGCAGCAACTCGGACCGGGCCTGACCGTCGCCGTGCTCGCCGGAGAGCGACCCGCCGTGCGCCGCGACGAGATCCGCGGCGTCTTCCAGGAACGACCGGAAACCGGCGATCCCGGGCCGGGACAGCAGGTCGAAGTCGATCCGCATGTGCAGGCAACCCTCCCCGTAATGGCCGTACACCAGGGTTTTCCGGCCGTGACGGGCGATCAGCGCCTTCAGCTCACGCAGGTAGGCGCCGAGGTTCTCCGGTGGCACCGCCGCGTCCTCCCAGCCCGGCCAAGCCTCCGAGCCGTCCGCCATGCGAGTGGACAGCCCCGCGCCCTCCTCGCGGATACGCCACAACCGCCCCTGCTCGACCGGATCGGTGAGCACGGTGTGCCCGGTCAGCCGGTCGGCGAGCGCCTTGGCCAGCTCGCCGGCCCGGTGTGCGGGCTCGCCGGGCTCCTCGCCGGGCAGCTCCACCATCAGCCAGGCCCGGCCCTCCGGCAGCGCGGAGCCGTCCCGCACCAGGCCGACGATGCCGATGTCCAGCCCCTCCACGGTCAGCGGCGACCACTTCAGGATCTCGGACACGGCGTCCGCGGCGGCGACGTCGGAGCTGAAGCCGAGCACCGCGAGCGCCTTGTGTCGCGGCAGGGCGACGAGCCGAACCGTCGCGTCTAGCACGGTCACGCAGGTTCCCTCGCTGCCGGTCAGCGCCCGCGCGAGGTTGAACCCGTTCTCCGGCAACAGGTGTTCCAAGCCGTACCCGGAACCGCGCCGCCCCCAGGTCGCCAGCTCGGTGCGCAGCAAGGCGAGGTTGCCGTCGACGAGATCCAGCAGTTCCCGGTAGACCCGGCCCTCGGTGCCCGGCAGTCGCGCCCGCCTGTCCATTTCGGACCGTGAGGCCGCCCCGGCGGTCAGCCGGGTACCGTCGGGGAGCAGCACCTCCATGCTCTCCAGGTTGTCGGCCGTGCGCCCCCACGCGACCGAGTGGGAGCCGCACGAGTTGTTCCCGATCATCCCGCCGATCGTGCAGCGGCTGTGCGTGGACGGGTCCGGCCCGAACCGCAGGCCGTGCGGAGCGGCCACCGCCTGCAGGTCGTCGAGCACCGTGCCGGGTGCCACCCGGGCCAGGTGCCCGGCTTCCTCGCGCACCCCGGTCAGGTAGCGGGAGGTGTCCAGCACCAACCCCGGGCCGATCGCGTTGCCCGCGATGCTGGTGCCGCCGCCGCGCGCGATCACCGGCACCCCGGCCTCCCGGCAGGCGGCGACCGCGGCCACCACCTCGTCCACGGTTCTCGGGAGCAGCACGCCGACCGGCACGTGCCGGTAGTTGGAGGCGTCGGCGGTGTAGAGCGCGAGGGTCCCAGGATCGAACGACACGGCCTCGCCGAGCCGTTGACGCAGTTTCTCGCGCATGGATTAACGGTAATGTCCCCTGGATAGGGCTGCCACGGCTGCGCTTCCCTGCCCCGGGTGTGCCACCCAGTGGGACAGCCGGCTTGCCCGAACCCGGCGCACCCGGGCAGAGTCCGTCGTCGTGGAACCGACACAGGTGCGTGAAGCGGCCGAGAAGTTGCTGCTGGCCCACGAAAAGGGCGAACCGATCGCCCCGATCATCGAGACCCATCCCGGCGCGACGGTGGCCGACGCGTACCGCATCCAGCAGGAGCAGGTGCGCGTGTGGACCAGCCGGGGCGATCAGGTCAAGGGCCACAAGGTGGGCCTGAGCTCGCCGGCCATGCAGCAGCAGATGGGCGTGAACCAGCCCGACTACGGCCACCTGCTGGGCGGGATGTTCCACCTCGAGCATCTGCCGATCGACGCCGGCGCCTTCCTGCAACCCCGCATCGAACCGGAGATCGCGTTCGTGCTCTCCGGGCGGCTCTCCGGACCGGGCGTGACCGCGGCGGACGCGATCCGTGCGGTGGACTTCGTGGTGCCGGCGCTGGAGATCGTGGACTCGCGCATCACGGAGTGGAAGATCTCCATTGTGGACACCATCGCGGACAACGCATCGTCGGGCGGCGTGGTGCTGGGCAGCAAACCGACACCGCTGTCCTCGGTCGACCTGCGGCTGGTCGGCTGCACGTTGCGCATCGGCGGCGAACTGGTGGCCACCGGGGCGGGCGGCGCGGTGCTCGGCTCACCGCTGAACGCCCTGGTGTGGCTGGCCAACACCCTCGGCCCGCTCGGCATCGACCTCGAACCCGGGCACGTCGTCCTGCCCGGGTCGATGACCCGCGCCTTCCCCGTCCGTCCCGGCGACGCCGTCTTCGCCGACATGGGCCCACTGGGCGGCGTCACCGCCGTGTTCGCCGCCGACGCCACGACCTGACCCTCCCACGCACGAGTCCCACACCCCCGTCACGCGAGTCCCACACCCCCGTCACGCGAGTCCCCCGTTCCGGACCCGCGAGTTCCCGGTTCAGGCGCCCGTGTCCCCGGTTCAAGCTCGCGAGTTCCCGATTCAGGCCCGCGTGTCCCCGGTTAGGTGCCCGTGTCTCCGGTCCAGGCACCTGAGTTCCCGGTCCAGGCACCTGAGTTCCCGGTTCAGGCGCCCGTGTCCCCGGCTCAAGCCCGCGAGTTCCCGATTCAAGCCCGCGAGTTCCCGGTTCAGGCCCGCGTGTCCCCGGTTAGGCGCCCGTGTCTCCGGTCCAGGCACCTGAGTTCCCGGTTCAGGCGCCCGTGTCCCCGGTTCAAGCCCGCGAGTTCCCGGTTCAGGCCCGCGAGTTCAACAGTCACTGGGCAGCGCGAGCCGCCGCCGTCGTGGCCAGGCCGTGCACAAGGCCCTTGATGAGCCGGTGCAGCGTTCGCCGGTAGAGCCAGCCGGTGCCGGGGACCTTGGGGCGGAACGTCGACCGCCAGTGGATGCGCGTACCGGTGTCCAACGGGGTGAGGTCGATTTCGGCGCGGTAGCCGCGCAGGGCCAGCCCGGAAAGCAGCTCATAGCTGAACCGGGACCCGGGCACGCTCTCGACGATCCGCTCCCGCATGGTGTAGCGGCCGGTCCTGAAGATGCGTACCGCGCCGACTCCTTCCCGTTCGGTCTCGCCCTCGGATTCCAGCTCGAACGAGCCCAGCGACGAGCATGTGGGCCAGACAGCGCCGTCCCGCAGCAGTGCGTGCACGGTCTCCGGTTTCGCCTTGGCCTCTTCGGTGATGTCGATGACCTGCATGGCCGCTCCTTCTGTGTGCCAGCTGGTACATACCATGCCCAGCCGGCCGGCCGAAGAACTACTGCTGATCGGGTGGACCAGCACCGCGGTTACCCACGCCTCGTCGTTCGTCGTGGGCCAGCCCGTTCTCTTGGGCCAGAATCGCCGCCTGCACTCGCGAGCGCAGGTTCAGCTTCCGCAGCACACGCGACACATGGGTTTTGACCGTGGTTTCACCGATGTGCAGGCGGGTTGCGATCTGCGCGTTGGACAGGCCGGTCCCGAGGCAAGCGAGTACGTCACGCTCACGGTCGGTGAGTTCGTGCAGAGCGGTGGGTGACAACGCGGATTCGCCACGCGTTTGCGCAAAGGCGGTGATGAGCTTGCGGGTCACCTGTGGTGCCAGCACGCCTTCGCCCGCGGCGACGAGTTTCACCGCCTCGATCAGCCGCGGTGCCTCGACGGACTTGAGCAGGAAGCCGGCGGCCCCGGCACGCAGCGCACCGTATACGTACTCGTCGAGGTCGAACGTGGTCAGCACGAGCACGTCGCATTGGCCTTCGGCGACGAGTTCGCGGGTCGCGGTGATGCCGTCCATGCCGGGCATCCGCACGTCCATCAGCGCGACATGGGGGCGCAGTGCGCGGACCTGCCGGATCGCGGTGATGCCGTCGCCGGCCTCACCGACGACCTCGATCCCCTCGGCGTTTTCCAGGATGAGCCGGAGCCCGGCACGGATCGCGCCGTGATCGTCGACCACCACTACCTTGACCGTCACGCCCGTCCCTTCTTCACTGGAAACTCGGCGCGGACGAGCCAGCCGCGACCGCCCGGGCCGGCGGTGAGTGTGCCACCGACGAGCCCGGCCCGCTCGCGCATGGTCGACAGCCCGTGCCCGCAGTCGCCGACGGGCGCGGCGTGCCCAACGAGCTCGTTGTCCACGGCCACGGTCAGCGAGCCGTCGCGGAGCCCGATGTCGACCTCGACCCGAGCGTCGGGCGCGTGCTTGACCGCGTTGGTCAGCGCCTCCTGGACAATCCGATAGGCGGCGAGATCGACCGCCGCGGGCACTCCGATGTCCAGAGTGGAGCGTACGGCTACCGCCGTACCGGCGGCCTCGGCGGATTGGACGAGGCGGGACAGGTCGGCCAGCCGGGGTGGCGCGGTGGTTTCCGCCTCCGCCTCACCGGGACCGAGCCCTACGCGTAACAGGTCGATCATGGCCCGCATCTCGTCCAGAGCGCTCAGGCTGTTCTCCCGCACCGCGGTCAGCACGGACCGGGTGGTCCGCGGATCGCCGTCCATGGACAGCACCGCCTCGGACTGGATCGCGATCGCCGACAGGTGACCGGCGACGATGTCGTGCAGATCACGTGCCATCCGCGCGCGCTCGGCGGCCACCGCCGCCCGCCGGTCGAGCTCGGCGATCCGCGCCACCTGGTTGGCACGGTCCCGTTCACTGTCGGCGACCTCACGCTGGCCGCGCACGTTCATCGCCCACCACACCGGAACCATCACCAGCGACAGCAGCCCGAGCGCGGCGGGCACAGTACCTTCCGAAGACCGGGCCAGCAGGACCGTGACGGCCAGCAGGAACACGACCGCGACCGCGGCGATCCCGACCATGATCCGGCTGGCCAGCCGGGAGCCGTACAGGGTCGCCGCGTAGAGAAAATCGGTATAGACCACGACTACCGGTAGCGACGCGCCGAGCGCGAGGTCGGCCGCCAGCACCGCGGTGGCCAGGAGGATGCCGCCGGGCACCCGGCGGCGCAGCAACTGCGCGCCACACAGCGCGACGAGCTCGACCAGCCGCACCCACAGCCCGGCCCGGTCCGCGCCGGGCGCCAGCCGGTAGGTCCCGGTGAAGTAGATCGCGAGCACGACCATGAAAGTGACCACGGCGATCACGCCGTCCTGCCGCCACGCCGGTAACGCCCGGTAGGCCGCAACGACCGACTTACCGATCCCCTTGCGCACGAACCCGATGACACCACAGCGCCGCGGTGACCGCGTCCTCCGAAATGATGAGTGCCCAGTCACGCTCTTCGCGGACGCGCGCGACCCGGTGGCGTGCCCAGTATGAAGCCATGAACTTCCTCGCGCAGCATCCCGCCACGCTGGCGATCATCATCGGCGAGATCGCCTTCTGGCTGTTCCTGCTGGGTGGGCTGATCGCCCGGTACCCGATGAAGATGGCGCGGACCAGCGTCGTGCTGCTGACCGCCGTGCCGCTGGTCGACCTCGCCGTGCTCATCGCCTCCGTGATCGACCTGGCCCGCGGGACCCCGGCGAACTTCTCCCACGGCCTCGCCGCCGTCTATCTCGGTTTCAGCATCGTGTTCGGCCCCAGCATGATCCGCTGGGCCGACGGCCGGTTCGCGCACCGGTTCGCCGACGGCCCGAAACCTCGCAAACCCGAAGGCCGGGAGAAAATCCGGCGCGAGTGGCTGGACTGGGGCAAATGCGTGGCGTCCTGCGCGATCGCGGCAGTCCTGCTCCTGGCCGCGATCTTCATCATGGGCGAACCACAACAGGTCGCGCCGCTGTGGGAGTGGATGCCCCGCCTCGGCGGCATCACCGTGGCCTGGCTTCTCCTCGGGCCGGTCTGGACGGAAACCTTCCGCCGCAAGACCCGCGCCCCCCAGCCATGACCGGTGGCGCTCGCGCCACCCACGCGCGCGCCTTCTGTTCCACCATCCGGGAACCGACACAGGATCATAGGCAAGGCCGTCACAGTCACCCGAAGGTGCGTCCCACGACTCGGGAAACCCAGGCACTGTGCCAAATCTCTCCACCCACGATGGGGTGCCCGCCGGTTTTAATGCAATTCAGGCGGAAACCCAGACTCCCCGGCCGCGGCCGCCGGCCCGGCCGGAGGGAGAGGCGGGGGCCATGGATGTCGAATTGAACCATCGGGAAAGAGCCACGCTGAAGGCGGTCGCCTCCGGTCATGCCGAGATCACCTGTAGCAGCGAACCGGACCTGTTCTTCGACGGCCTGACCTGTTGCGACCAGACAACCGCGCACCGGCTGGCCAACCTCGGCCTCATCGCGCCGGCCCACGACGGCCGTCCGGGCGAGCGAGTGCCGGCCGTGCTCACCGACACCGGCCGCGCCGCTTTCACCGCACTTTCCCCAACTCTCACCCGAGCGTCAAATGCGATGTGACACCACACTCAAGATCAGTTTAATTCGATGTGCGGGTAGCCGGGGCCGCCGCCGATAGTCATGATGTTTTCGTAACGGCTTGGTCACCGTCTGCCAGCCGGTGGATCGATCCGACGCACCTGCCGGCGGATATTTACGCAGGTCAGCCCGCTGGATACCAGCAAACGCCGTCCGTCAACTCTCACGTGGCATTTCCCACGCATGCAGGCGGCCTATTTCGGTGACAGTCAATTCACACTACTGTCATAAGACCGGCGACCCCGGGACAAACATGCGCGCACATACCCCAAACCTGAACGGCTGGCCATCGACGCCTGGCCGCTACCGTTGCCTGTCCACGATCAGGCCACTCGCACGTTTCTTCTCGACTGACCACCCACACCGCGAATGCCGCTGGGACGCCCCGCATCAGGGGAGGGCTTCGCGGTGACGACGCCAGAGGAGGCGGCCAGCCGTGACCCGCCACAGCCCGAACAAGCCGGAAGGCTTGTATGACGCACAGTTCGAACACGACGCCTGCGGAGTAGCTTTCGTCGCCGATCTTGCCGGTCGGAGAGATCACGACATCGTCCGCAAGGCGCTGGTCGCACTGCGCAATCTCGAGCATCGTGGCGCAAGAGGGGCGGAACCGGAAACCGGGGACGGAGCGGGCATTTTGCTCCAGGTTCCGGACGCCTTCTACCGCGAGATGGTCGATTTCGAATTACCGAAGCCGGGCCGGTACGCGGTGGGCACGGCCTTTCTGCCCACTGACGCGAAGAACCGCGGACGCGCGATGAGCGCGGTCGAGAGCATTGCCGCGGAGGAGGGCATGCGTGTCCTCGGCTGGCGCGAACTGCCCGTCGACGCGGAGGGCATCGGGCGCACCGCAGCGGCCTGCATGCCGCACTTCACGCAGCTCTTTCTCGCTCCCCGCAACGAAAACATCACCGGACTGGCGCTCGAACGAGCCGCGTTCTGTGTCCGCAAACGGGCCGAGCACGCGCTGGAGCCGGAGGGGGTCTACTTCCCCAGCCTGTCCTCCCGCACCATCGTCTACAAAGGAATGCTCACCGAGCCTCAGGTGGAGCGGTTCTTCCCGGATCTGCGCGACGAGCGGGTGACGAGCGCCATCGGCCTCGTCCACTCCAGGTTCTCCACCAACACCTTCCCGTCGTGGCCACTGGCACACCCCTACCGCTACATCGCGCACAACGGCGAGATCAACACGTTGCGGGGCAACCGGAACTGGATGGACGCGCGCGAGTCGATGCTCGCCAGCGACCTGGTTCCCGGTGACCTGGCGCGGATTTACCCGGTCATCACCCGCGGCGCGAGCGACTCGGCGTCCTTCGACGAGGTCCTCGAACTGCTGCATCTCGGGGGCCGGAGCCTGCCGCACGCGGTGCTCATGATGATCCCGGAGGCGTGGGAAAACCACGAAGAGATGGACCCGGCGCGCCGGGCCTTCTACGAGTTCCACTCGACGCTGATGGAGCCGTGGGACGGCCCGGCGCTGGTCGCGTTCACCGACGGGACACAGATCGGCGCCGTGCTGGACCGCAACGGCCTGCGTCCGGCGCGCTACTGGGTCACCGAGGACGGGCTCGTCGTGCTGGCCAGCGAGGTCGGTGTGCTGGACCTCGACCAGGCGAGCATCGTGCGCAAGGGCCGCCTCGAACCGGGCCGGATGTTCCTGGTGGACACCGCGGCCGGGCGGATCGTCGACGACGACGAGATCAAGAGCGAACTGGCCGCCGAACACCCGTACGGCGAATGGCTCGGCGCCGGGCTGCTCCACCTGGAGGAACTGCCCGAGCGCGACCGCGAAATGCCCACGCATGCGTCGCTGGTGCAGCGCCAGCAGGCCGCCGGGTACACCGCAGAAGAGCTGGAGACCCTGCTGGAACCGATGGCCCGCACCGGCGCCGAGCCGATCGGATCGATGGGCAACGACTCGCCGCTGGCCACCCTCTCCAGCCGGCCGCGGCAGCTCTTCGACTACTTCACCCAGCTGTTCGCGCAGGTCACCAACCCGCCGCTGGACGCGATCCGGGAGGAACTGGTGACCTCGCTGGGCACGCAGCTGGGCGCCGAACCGAACCTCCTGGAAGCCGGGCCGAAGCACTGCCGCAAGATCGTGCTGCCCTTCCCGGTGCTGGACAACGACGAGCTGGCCAAGCTCGTGCACATCAACGACGACGGCGACCTGCCCGAGTTCCAGTCGGTCACCGTGCCCGGTCTGTTCGAAGTGGACGGTGGCGGCAGGGCGCTGGTGCGCCGGCTCGACGAGATCCGCACCGAGGTGTCCGAGGCGATCGCCGACGGCGCCCGCCTGATCGTGCTCTCCGACCGCGGCGCCGACGACCGGCATGCCGCGATCCCGTCGCTGCTGCTCGCCGGTGCGGTGCACCACCACCTGATCCGGCGGAAGACCCGCACCCAGGTCGGCCTGATCGTGGAGGCCGCCGACGCCCGCGAGGTGCACCACATCGCGCTGCTCATCGGGTACGGGGTGGCCGCGGTGAACCCGTACCTGGCGATGGCCACCGTCGAGGAGCTGGCCGGCCAGGGCAAGATCGGCGGCGTCACCCCGAAACAGGCCACCCGGAACCTGATCAAGGCGCTGGGCAAGGGCGTGCGCAAGACCATGTCGAAGATGGGAGTGTCCACAGTGGCCTCCTACACCGGAGCGCAGATCTTCGAGGCGATCGGTCTCGGCGAAGAGGTCGTCGACGCCTGCTTCACCGGAACCACATCGCGTCTCGGCGGCGTCGGGTTCGACACACTGGCCGAGGAAGTCGCGCAGCGGCACCGGCACGCCTACCCGCGCGACGGGCGCCGGGCGACCCACCGCGAGCTGGAAACGGGCGGGGACTACCAGTGGCGGCGCGAAGGCGAGCAGCACCTGTTCAATCCGCACACCGTGTTCAAGCTCCAGCACTCCACCCGCGCCGGAAAGTACGAGGTCTTCAAGGAGTACACCCGCGCGGTCGATGAGCAGTCCGAGAAGCTGCTGACGCTGCGCGGGCTGTTCGAGTTCACCGAGGGCCTGCGGCCACCCGTGCCGATCGAGGAGGTCGAGCCGGTCTCGGAGATCGTCAAGCGGTTCGCCACCGGGGCCATCTCCTACGGCTCGATCTCGCAGGAGATGCACCAGACCCTGGCGATCGCGATGAACCGGCTCGGCGGCAAGTCGAACACCGGTGAAGGCGGCGAGGACCCGGACCGGCTCTACGATCCCGAGCGCCGTTCCGCGGTGAAGCAGGTCGCAAGTGGACGGTTCGGCGTGACCAGCGAGTACCTGGTCAACGCCGACGACATCCAGATCAAGATGGCGCAGGGCGCCAAGCCCGGCGAGGGCGGGCAACTGCCGGGCGCCAAGGTTTACCCGTGGATCGCGAAAACCCGCTATTCCACGCCGGGAGTCGGGCTCATCTCCCCGCCGCCGCACCACGACATCTACTCGATCGAGGACCTGGCGCAGCTGATCCACGACCTGAAGAACGCCAACCCGGCCGCGCGTATACACGTGAAGCTGGTGTCGGAGGTCGGCGTCGGCACGGTCGCGGCGGGCGTTTCCAAGGCGCACGCCGACGTCGTGCTCATCTCGGGCCACGACGGCGGAACCGGTGCTTCCCCGCTGTCGTCGATCAAGCACGCGGGCGCCCCGTGGGAGCTGGGGCTCGCCGAGACCCAGCAGACCCTGCTGGCCAACCGGTTGCGGGACCGGATCGTGGTGCAGACCGACGGGCAGCTCAAGACCGGACGGGACGTGGTGATCGCCGCGCTGCTGGGCGCCGAGGAGTTCGGGTTCGCCACCGCGCCGCTGGTCGTGTCGGGCTGCATCATGATGCGGGTGTGCCACCTGGACACCTGCCCGGTCGGGGTGGCCACGCAGAACCCGAAGCTGCGCGAGAAGTTCGACGGCAAGGCCGAATACCTGGTGAACTTCTTCGAGTTCATCGCCCAGGAGGTACGGGAGTACCTGGCGCGCCTGGGTTTCCGGTCGATCGCCGAGGCCGTCGGGCACGCCGAGGTGCTGGACAAGCGACGTGCGATCGACCACTGGAAGGCGGCCGGGCTGGACCTTTCGCCGATCTTCCACGTACCCGACCTGCCTCCACGGGCGGCCCGGCACCGGACCGTCGCGCAGGACCACGGCTTGGACAAGGCACTGGACAACACGCTGATCCAGCTGGCCGAGGGCGCGTTGAGCTCGGGCGACCGGGTGCGGCTGGAGCTGCCGGTGCGCAACGTGAACCGCACCGTCGGCACCATGCTCGGTTCGGAGTTGACCAAGCGCTGGGGCGGCGAAGGCCTCCCCGACGACACGATCGACGTGACGTTCACCGGCACGGCCGGCCAGTCCTTCGGCGCGTTCCTGCCACGCGGGATCACGTTGCGGTTGTTCGGTGACGCCAACGACTACGTGGGCAAGGGCCTGTCCGGCGGGCGGATCGTCGTCCGGCCGCCACGCGATGCCACGTTCGCCGCCGAGGAGCACATCATCGCCGGCAACGTGATCTGCTACGGCGCGACCGGTGGCGAGATCTTCCTGCGGGGCAAGGTCGGTGAGCGGTTCTGTGTGCGGAATTCCGGCGCGGTCGCGGTCGTCGAGGGCGTGGGCGACCACGGGTGCGAGTACATGACCGGCGGCCGGGTCGTGGTGCTCGGGCCGACCGGGCGGAACTTCGCGGCCGGCATGTCCGGTGGCATCGCGTACGTGCTCGATCTGGCCGGAGTCCGGGTCAACCGGGAAATGGTGGACCTCGACCCGCTCGACGACGAGGACATCGAATTCCTGCGGGAAACGGTGGAACGGCATTACGTGGCAACGCAATCCGCGGTGGCGCGCGTGTTGCTGGCCGACTGGGACGTTGCGGTGGAACGGTTCGGCAAGGTGATGCCGAAGGACTACAAGCGCGTGCTGCACGCGCAGGCGGCCGCCGAACGGGATGGCCGCGATGTGAACGAAGCGATCATGGAGGCGGCTCATGGGTGACCCGAAGGGTTTTCTGACCACGCGCCGGGAGACCCCGAAGGGCCGGCCCGTGTTTCTTCGCCTGCAGGACTGGCACGAGGTCTACCAGGACTTCCCCACCGACCGCCTGGAGAAGCAGGCGAGCCGGTGCATGGACTGCGGGATTCCGTTCTGCCATCAGGGTTGCCCGCTGGGCAACCTGATCCCGGAGTGGAACACCCTGGTGTGGAACCAGGATTGGCAGGACGCGAGCGAACGGCTGCATGCGACGAACAACTTCCCGGAGTTCACCGGGACGTTGTGCCCGGCCCCGTGCGAGACCGCTTGCGTGCTCGGTATAAACGACGATCCGGTCACGATCAAGCGCGTTGAGCTCTCGATCGTCGACCGTGCCTGGGAATCCGGGTGGATCCGTCCCGTCCGGCCGTCGGCCCGCACCGGCCGGACGGTCGCCGTGGTGGGGTCCGGTCCGTCGGGTCTGGCCGCCGCGCAGCAGCTGACCCGTGCCGGGCACACGGTGACCGTGTTCGAGCGGGCGGATGCGATCGGCGGGCTCCTGCGGTACGGGATTCCCGAGTTCAAAATGGAGAAATGGCGGCTGGACCGGCGGCTGGACCAGATGCGCGCGGAGGGCACCGAATTCCGGGCCGGGGTCAACGTCGGTGTGGATGTGCCGACCGCGGACCTGCTTTCGTCGTTCGACGCCGTGCTGCTCGCGGGCGGCGCGACGGCGTGGCGGGACCTGCCGATTCCGGGCCGGGACCTGCCCGGCGTCCATCAGGCCATGGAATACCTGCCGCCTGCCAACCGGGTTTCCGCCGGTGAGCTGGCGGAATCGCCGATTTCCGCCGAGGGAAAGCAGGTCGTGGTCATCGGCGGCGGTGACACCGGCGCGGACTGCGTCGGCACGGCGCACCGGCAGGGCGCGGCTTCGGTGACCCAGCTGGAGATCATGCCGAGGCCGCCGGAGCACCGTTCGGCGGCGCACCCGTGGCCGACGTACCCGATGATCTACCGGGTGTCCTCGGCGCACGAGGAAGGCGGGGACCGGCTCTACTCGGTCAACACGCAGGAGTTCCTGCCCGGCGAGGACGGCGCCGTGCGTGCGTTGCGGCTGGCCGAGGTCCGCAACGAGGACGGCCGGTTCGTGCCGGTCGAGGGCACCGAGCGGGAGCTGCCCGCCCAGTTGGTCCTGCTGGCCATGGGTTTCGTGGGCCCGCAGCGCGAGGGCCTGCTTGCCGAGTTGGACGTGGCGCTGGACGCACGCGGCAACGTGGCCCGTGACGCCTCGTTCAAGACGAGTGTGGACAAGGTGTTCGTCGCCGGTGACATGGGCCGCGGCCAGTCGCTGATCGTCTGGGCCATCGCCGAGGGCCGGTCCGCGGCGGCCGCGGTGGACGCCTACCTGATGGGGGGCTCCCCGCTGCCTTCGCCGATCGCGCCCACCGACCGGCCGATTTCGTGACTACCGCGCGAGTCCCACACTCCCGTAACGCGAGTCCCACACTCCCGTAACGCGAGTCCCACACTCCCGTAACGCGAGTTCCACACTCCGGTCGACCGGAACGCGGAACTCGCGCGACCAGAACGTGGGACACGCACGACGGGAACGTGGGACACGCACGACGGGAACGTGGGACACGCGTCAGCACGGTAACCGGATCTTTCCCCGCGCGCTCTCCTGCGTACAGCAGAATGCCCCCTATGACGATGCTGACCCAGCGGCTCGCGGCCTCGCTGGAGGCCACCGCCCGGCTGCTTCGCCGCGGCGGCGACACCAAGGTGCTCGTACTCGGCGGGGTCCGCTCGGGCAAGTCGAGGCACGCGGAACGCCTGATGGCGCCCCATCCGGAGGTGGTTTACGTCGCGCCCGGCCCGCCGGCCGGGAACGGCGACCCGGAGTGGGCCGAGCGCATCGCGCGGCACCGTGCCCGGCGGCCGGGCAACTGGCGGACCCTGGAGACCACCGACCTCGCGACCACCCTGCGCAAGGCCTCCAGACCCTTGCTCATCGACTGCCTCGGCACCTGGGTGAGCCAGGTGCTGGGCGAGGTCGGCGCGTGGGACGCGGCCGACGGCTGGGAACTGCGGCTGGACGAGCGCATGGAGGATTTCCTCGCCGCGTTCTCGGCGGCCCACGTGCCGGTGGTCGTCGTCAGCAACGAGGCCGGCATGGGCGTGGTGCCCGCAACGTTCTCCGGCCGCGTGTTCCGCGACGTCCTGGGAACGTTGAACAACCGGGTCGGCGCGCTGGTCGACAGCGTGCAACTGGTGATGGCCGGGCGCGTGGTGCGGTTGCGGGAACGGGCATATCAATGAGGTTTCCGGTGCCGGACGCCGATGCCTACGCCGCGGCACGGACCCGCCTGGACGCGCTGGTCAAGCCGGTCGGCGCGCTGGGCAGGCTGGAAGACCTCGCGGCCTGGCTGTCCGCCGCGCACGGCGTGGTGCCGCCGCGCCCGCTGGACGACGTCCGGGTGGTGATCTTCGCCGGGGACCACGGGGTTCGGAATGTGTCGGCGTATCCGCGGGAAGTCACCGCGGCGATGGTGCGGGTGTTCCTGGCCGGCAAGAGCGGTGTCAACGTGCTGGCGCGGCAGGTCGGCGCCCGGGTGCGGGTGCTGGACATCGCGGTGGACGACGATCTCGACGGCGTGCCGGAAGCCGTGCGGGCACACAAGATCCGCCGCGGCTCGGGCGCGATCGACACCGCCGACGCGCTGGCGCCGGGCGAGGCCGAACGCGCCTACGCCGCGGGCCGGGCGGTGGCCGACGAGGAGGTCGACGCGGGCGCGGACCTGGTGATCCCCGGGGACATGGGCATCGGCAACACGACGGTGGCCGCCGCGCTGGTCGCCGCCTGTCTCGACCTGCCCGCCGAGGAGGTGGTGGGCACCGGCACCGGAATCGACCCGGCGGGGCGGGCGCACAAGGTCGACGTGGTCACCGCCGCGCTGACCCGCTCCGCCGGCCGGATCGCCGACCCGTTCTCCCTGCTCACGACGCTGGGCAGCGCGTGCGCCGCGGCGACCGCGGGCTTCCTGGTACAGGCCGCCGCACGCGGGGTGCCGGTGCTGCTGGACGGGGTGTTCTCGGGCGCGGCGGCGCTGGTGGCACACCGGATCGAGCCGGCTGCCGCGCGGTGGTGGCTGGCCGGGCACCGCTCGGCCGAACCGTCCCACTCCCTCGCCCTGGACGCGCTGGGCCTGACGCCGGTCCTCGACCTCGGGCTGCGGCTGGGCGAGGGCAGCGGCGCCGTCCAGGCCGTCCCCACCCTCCGCGCCGCCCGCGCCGTCCTGGCCGAGATGGGCCTGCTGGCCGACCTCGGTTGAGCTGCCGGTGCGAGAAGTGAACGCGTTGCGGATGGCGGTGGGCACGCTGACGGCGTTGCCGGTGAAGCCACCGAGGGTGATCAACCGCCGGGTGGCGGCCGGCGCGATGGTGCTCGCACCGCTGGCGGTGGTACCGCTGGCCGTCCTGGCCGCGGCGACGACGCTGCTTCCGCTGCCCCCACTGGTTTCCGCCGCGCTGGCGGTCGGCCTGGTCGCCCTGGGCAGCCGGGGACTGCATCTGGACGGGCTCGCCGACACCGCAGACGGGCTCGCTGCCTCCTACGACCGTGAGCGTGCCCTGGAAATCATGCGACGCGGCGACTCCGGTCCGGCGGGGGTCGCCACGGTGACTCTGCTCCTGATCGTCCAATGTGGAGCGTTGGCGGGCGCGATCGGCGCGGGGCACGGGGCGGCGACGGCCGGGGTCGCCGTCATCGCCGGCCGGTGCGTGCTCTCCGCCTGCTGCGCGCGGGGCCTGCCCGCGGCGCGCCCGGAGGGGCTGGGCGCCACGGTGGCCGGAGCCGTGCCGGTCGCCGTGGCCGCGCTGGTCTTCCTGCTCGCCGCGGCACTGGCCGCCGTGGTTCCCGGCTGGCCGTGGTGGCGGGGACCACTGGCCGTGGCGGTCGCCTACCTCGTTGGCGGGTTGGTGTGTTGGCGCTGTGTCCGCCGGTTCGGCGGTATCACCGGCGACGTTCTGGGCGCCTGCGTGGAAAGCGCCTTCACCGCCGCCCTCGTCGCCCTCTGCGCCTGACTGTGTTGTCGAATGGCCCTCCAACCGCGCGAATCGCCGAAAACCGCCCGGACCGGGCGACGACTCGCCGACCTGGCGGGCCTGACCGCGCTTACGTGGCCGGCAAGCACAGAATGGCCCCATGAACGAACCGAGCCACTCCGTGTCACCCGCCCCGCCCCGCCCGGACCGGCCGGCCGCCACGCACCTGGCCAGGTTCACCGCAAGTAAGCGGGCATAATGCGGTGAGCATCGAGCCCGACGAAACCCCGACCCCCCAAGGCGATAGCGTTCGTTCAATGTGGATGGCCAGCAGGACATCAACCGTAACCCGCACCGAGGTGACCGCGGAAGATCAGCCGACGCCGCAGACCGCGGACGTGAGCCGGCCGCGAACCCTCCTCTGGCGGACGCTGGCCATCGTGCTCGGCTTGTTCGCCGCCGCCTCCGCGATCGCGTATCCACTGCTGCCGGTGGTACAGGACACCGCGCGGATCGTGTGGCCCGTGGGCAGTGACACCCGGGCGGTGAACGCCCCGCTGACCGGGTACTGGGCGCAGGACATGCAGGTCACCGTGCCGTGCCGGACGATCGAGTCCATCGGCGCACGCCAGCCCGGCGGTGCGCTGCTGTTCTCCACGGTCCCGGGCGCGCGCACCGGCAACGGCGCGGGAATGCAGTTGCGGGTGGAAAACGGCGAACTCGTCGCGTTCAACCGGGGCGAACAGGTGGCCCGCCAGCCGTTGCCCGCCACCGGCTGTGACATCGAATACCGCTCGACCGCGACGCACACCACACTCACGGTCGCCGGCACCCCGGTCTACGACGCGGGCGGCGACGTCCGGGCCCGTGTGATCGGCATTTACACCGACATCACCTCCGCCAAGGACCCCATTGACGGGCTGAGCGTGTCGATCACTCCGGACACGCGCTACGAGTCTTCGCCGACGGGCTGGAAGGTCGGCATCGGCGTGTTCGGCGTGCTATCGCTGATCGGCTGCCTGGTCGCGGTGAACCGGCTCGACGCGAAGGGCGCCCGCAGCGCCCCCCGGTGGGCGCCGATCGGCTGGTGGAAGCTCACCGCGCGCGACCTGACCGTGGTCGGCGCGCTCGGCGCCTGGGTGTTCATCGGCCCGGTGACCTCCGACGACGGCTACATCCTCACCATGGCCCGGGTCGCCGACCAAGTCGGCTACCTGACCAACTACTACCGCTGGTTCGGCGTCGCCGAGGCGCCGTTCGGCTGGAACGACCACATCTACGAGCTGATGGCCCAGGTCTCCACGGTGCCGCCGTGGATCCGGCTCCCGTCGTTCCTGCTGGGCGTGATCAGCTGGCTGCTGATCAGCCGCGAGGTGATGCCGCGGTTGGGTACGCGGATGCGCAACAGCCGGGCTGCCGGCTGGGCGGCGGCCATGGTGTTCCTGGTGTGGTGGATGCCGTTCAACAACGGCGTGCGTCCCGAACCGTGGGCCGCGCTGGGTTCGCTCATCGCGCTCTGCGCGGTGGAACGAACGCTGGTGACCCGTCGGCTGCTCCCCCTGTGCCTCGGCCTGATCGGCGCCGCGTTCGCGCTGGCCGCCACGCCCACCGCACTGATCGCGGTGGCGCCGTTCCTGGTCGCCGCCCGGCCGCTGTTCCAGATGCTGCGCGCCCGCGCCCGCGACGGTGGCTGGCTACCGGTCCTCGCGCCGATCGCCGCCGCCGGGTTGATCGTGCTGATCGTCGTCTTCGCCGACCAGACCTTCGCCACAGTGGCCGAGGCGACCCGGCTGCGTGGCCAGGTCGGGCCGAACCTTCCGTGGTACGACGAGCTTTCCCGGTACGAGCTGTTGTTCGCCGATAGCGCGGACGGCTCGATGACCCGCCGTTTCCCCGTGCTGCTCCTCATCCTGTGCACCGGCGCCTGCCTGGTCGTCCTGCTGCGGCGGGGCCGGATCCAGGGCGCGGCGCTCGGCCCCGCCCGGCGGCTGATCGGCACCACCGCGCTGTTCTTCCTGCTGCTCGCGCTGACCCCGACCAAGTGGACGCACCACTTCGGCGCGTTCGCCGCGGTCGGCTCGGCGATGGCCGCGCTGACCGCGCTGGCGACCAGCACGACGGTGCTGCGGTCCAAACGCAACCAGGCGGCCTTCACCGCGGGGCTGCTCGTGGTCTCCGCGCTGGCCGCTACCGGGCCGAACGCCTACTGGTTCGTGTCCAGCATCGGCGTGCCATGGTTCGACAAGGCGCCGTCGTTCCACGGCATCCACCTGTCCACCGTGCTGCTGATCGCCGCGGCCGTCGCGACGGTGGTCGCGTTCGTGGAGAACGTGCGCGCCCAGCGACCGGGCCTGCCCCCGCCGGTGACCGAGCGCCGCGGCCTCGCGCTACGGCTCGGTTCGATCTCCCTGGTCGTGGTGTGTGGTCTGGTCGTGGCGTTCGAGTTCGCCAGCATGGGTAAGGCGATCCAGAAGCAGGCCCACAGCTACAGCCTGGGCGCGGCGAACGTGTCCCACCTGTTCACGACCAGCTGCAACCTGTCCGACCACGTGATGGTCGAGCAGGACCCGGTGTCCAGCGTGCTCAAGCCGGTGAACCTCGCGACGGTGCCCGAAGAGCAGACGTCCCAGGCCAATTTCACGTTGCCCCCGCTGGACCAGGACAACGGCAAGACCGACGTCGGCTTCCACGACGACCCGCGCGGCGACGGCGGCGACCCACTGAGCGAACCGCCGCACGGCTTCACTCTCTCGACGGTGCCGATGTGGAGCAGCTACAACGACACCAAGGGCCCGACGGGACGGCTGCGCACCGACTGGTTCGCGCTGCCGGAGGACCGCTCCGGTGACCAGGTCGCGGTGGCGGTGGCGGCTCCGCCGCACAAGGCGACGAACGTGTCGCTGCAGTTCGGCACGCAAACGCCGCAGGGCGTCCGGGTGGTCAAGACCGAGCAGGTACTGGGCAACGGCGCCGGCACGCCGCAGAAGACCGGCGACGACGCGGGCAAGTGGACCTGGGTCGACCAGCGAGTGCAGATCGGCGACCTGCCGAAGGACGTGACCGTGGTCCGCGTGGTGGCCCGCGACGACGACGTCACCGACGACGGGTGGGTGGCCGTCAGCGCGCCGCGCCTGCCGACGTTCACCACGCTCACCCAGCGTGTCGGCAACGCGCCGGTGTACACGGACTGGCCGGCGGGGTTCGTCTACCCCTGCATGAACCCGGTGGTCTCGCATGATGGCATCACGGAGATTCCCGCCTACCGGATCACGGCGGGCGACTTGTCCTCCGAAGCCGGCGTCACCGACAACATCGGCGGCGGACCGCTCGGCTGGCTCGAGGAGGTCGCCAAGGAGCCCGAGGTGCCCAGCTACCTGCAGGGCGACCCGGGACAGTCGTGGGGCAAGCTGATCCAGGTCGAGCCCTACACCGAGGGTGTCGCGCCGCACGTGGTGCGCGGTCAGCAGGTCCAGTGGGGCTGGTGGTCACCGGGGCCCGGCCCGCAACAACCGAACGGATCCACCGCGACCCACTGATACCGGCAACTCCTCGAAGACCTCCTGACCGCACCCCGGTCAGGAGGTCTTCTCTTTCCCCAGCGCGAGTCCCACGTTCCCGACGCGCGAGTCCCACGTTCCCGACGCGCGAGTCCCACGTTCCCGACGCGCGAGTCCCACGTTCCCG
>NZ_KI912602.1:158379-271465 GCF_000519205.1 Amycolatopsis taiwanensis DSM 45107
GCGCGAGTCCCACGTTCCCGACGCGCGAGTCCCACGTTCCCGACGCGCGAGTCCCACGTTCCCGACGCGCGAGTCCCACGTTCCCGTAGACGGGAACGTGGGACTCCGCGGCTAAAAGCCATGGCCGACGATGTAGCAAGCCTGCTACATCCCAGTACCATCCCAACGCGGCCATGCGCTGGCACCAGCGGTGGTACCATACGTTGATGGAGAAGACGACGATTTACCTGCCAGAAGATCTCAAGGCAGCGGTCAAGCGCGCTTCCCAGCAACGCGGGATCTCTGAGGCCGAGGTCATCCGAGAATCCATCCGGGCGGCGGTCGGTAAGGTCCGGCCACAGCCCCGGGGAGGCCTCTTCACCGGTACGGAACCGATCGCCCGGCACGCCGACGAACTCCTGGTCGGCTTCGGTGACCGGTGATCGTCGATACGAGCGCCCTACTAGCTTTTTTCGACCGCGCCGAACCCGACCACGAGCCCGTTTCCGAGGCCGTGGAGCAGACGAATGAGCCGCTCGTCGTCTCGCCGTTCGTCATCGCAGAACTCGACTATCTGGTCGCCACCCGCGTCGGGGTTGATGCCGAACTCGCCGTCCTGCGTGAAATGGCAGGCGGCGCATGGGAACTTCCCTTCTTCGGTCCACCCGAACTGGAACAGGCTGCCAGGATCGTGGAAAAGTATCGCGATCAAAACATTGGCGTAGCAGACGCGTCGAATGTGGTGCTCGCCGATCGTTACCACACCAGAACCATTCTGACCTTGGATCGCCGGCACTTCGACGTGTTGCAACCGGTCGGCGGCGGGCGGTTCGCAGTACTGCCGTGAACCCGCTGATCCGAAATCGTAGGTGAAGGAAGTAGCACCCGGCGAAACGGAACGGCATCGGATTCGTGGTGGTCGGTTGTGGTCAGGCGGCGATTCGAGGGCGACGCGGTAGCCCGGTGGTGCGAGTCGGCGGGTGTGGTTGTGTTTCTTGCGGTCGGTGGAGCCTGGGTGACGGGCGGGACGGGATGGTGTGTCGGCTGACAAAGGTTTGGCCGGTACCTTCGGATTTCTGAGAAATGATTTGACGTACCGGATGAACGGGTGATCCTCTGCGTGGGTGGTCAAGATGCACGCAGACGAAGCGGACATCAACTCGGATCTCCTGCGCCGGTTGCTGCGTGGCCAGTTCCCTCAGTGGGCGGACTTACCGATCGAGCGCCTCGCCTCCGGCGGGACCGTCAACGCCGTCTACCGACTCGGGGACACGTTGACGGTCCGGCTTCCCCTCACCTCGGCAGGCGCCCGCGCTCTGGGACCCGAGTGTCGGTGGCTCCCGAAACTCGCACCCGCACTGCCCGTCACGATCCCCACCGTGGTCGCCACCGGCGACCCTGCCGAGGGATACCCCTGGGCGTGGGCAGTGCACGAGTGGATCGACGGCGACACTCCGGTGGAAGGCCGCCTCGCGCGGCCGGATCAGTTGGCCAACGACCTGGCGGAGTTCGTCACGGCGATGCGTAAGGTCGGCCTGGACGGTGGCCCGAGCGCCTACCGCGGCGCCCCGCTGGACACCGTCGACCGGTATACCCGAACCGCAATCGAAGACCTGCGCCACACCGACGAGCCGTTTGATGCCGACGCGGCCACCGCGGCCTGGGAAGAAGCACTTGCCGCCCCAGCCTGGTCCTCGACCCCCTGCTGGGTTCACGCCGATCTGATGCCCAGCAACCTGCTCATCACCAAAAACAGGCTGACCGGAGTCCTCGACTTCGCCACCGTCGGGGTCGGCGACCCCGCCTGCGACCTCATCCCCGCCTGGAACCTGCTGCCGCCCGCTGCCCGAGAGATTTTCCACGACGCCGTGGACGTCGACGACGCCACCTGGATGCGTGGGCGCGGCTGGGCACTGTCGATGGCCGTCATCCAACTCCCGTACTACCGGACCACCAATCCGATCATCTCCGCCAATGCCCGCCACACCATCGACGAAATCCTCACCGCTCAAGACCGCTGATCCCACGCTCCAGTAGCGCATGTCCCGCCTTCCGATAGACCGGAACGTGGGACTCACACGACGGGAACGTGGAACTCACACGACCGGAACGCGGGACACGCGCGACCGGAACGCGGGACACGCGCGACCGGAACGCGGGACACGCGCGACCGGAACGCGGGACACGCGCGACCGGAACGGGGGACACGCGCGACGGGAACGTGGGACTCGCGTGGCGAGAGGCCGTGGCCGAAGATGTAGTAGGTCTGCTACATTCCATCGCAGGATCTCTACATTGGGGAGAAGGCCTATGACAACGCTGACCGGACCGCGGGGAGTGGCTCGGCAGGGGGAGCCGGTCGACGCCGTACTCGACGTACGGGACCTGCGCATGCGTTATGGCAGCAACGACGTGCTGGCCGGCGTCACGTTCACGGCCGGCCGCGGAGAGGTGCTGGCGCTGCTGGGGCCGAACGGGGCGGGCAAGACGACCACGATCGAAATCCTGGAAGGGTTCCGGATGCGTTCCGCCGGACAGGTGAGCGTGCTCGGCACCGACCCGGCGCGCGGCGACGAGGCGTGGCGGGCCAGGCTCGGCGTGGTCCTGCAGTCCTGGCGCGACCACGCGAAATGGCGCGTTGCGGAACTGATCGAGCATATCGGCACCTACTACCGGGACTACCGCGAGCCGTGGGACACCGGCGAGCTCATCGCGGCGGTCGGGCTGACCGAGCACGCGCGCAAGCGGGTCGGGCGGCTCTCCGGCGGGCAGCGGCGGCGGCTCGACGTGGCGATCGGCATCGTCGGGCGGCCCGACCTGCTCTTCCTCGACGAGCCGACCGTCGGGTTCGACCCGGAGGCGCGCCGCGAGTTCCACGACCTCGTACACCGGCTGTCCGACGACGAGGACACCACGATCCTGCTCACCACCCACGACCTCGACGAGGCCGAGAAGCTCAGCGACCGCATCCTCATCCTGGCCGGCGGCTCGATCATCGCCGACGGTTCTCCCGACCAGCTGTCGCGGGAAATGGCCAGCGAAGCGGAGGTCAAATGGACCCGCGACGGCCAGCGGTTCATCCACACCACGACCGAGGCGACCAAGTTCGTGCACGACCTGTTCCGCCAGTACGGCGACGAGATCGCCGATCTGGAGGTACGCCGCGGCGGCTTGGAGGACACGTACATGGCGCTGGTGCGCCGTTTCGAGGAGGCCCGATGAGCACCCTGCTGAACGTCGGCAAGGCCGGCCTGGCCCGCGGCCGGATCGAGTTGCGGCAGACCTTCACCAACGCGCAGGACCTGTGGGCGTACCTGTTCCCGGCCATAATCCTCACCGTCGTGATGGTGTTCATGCGGAACGCGACCGTGCCGGGGATGAACTTCTCGCTCAGCTCACGGACCTTGCCGAGTGTGCTGGGCATGAACATCGCCTTCGCCGGGCTGGTGAACGTGATGCAGACGTTGACCTCCGAGCGTGAGGACGGGACGCTGCTGAGGGCGAAGGCGATCCCGAACGGGATGGTCGGCTACCTCGTCGGGAAGATCGTGCAGGTTTCGGGGATGTCGCTGATCAGCTGCGCGCTGGTGCTGATTCCGGGGCTGTTCGTGACGAAGGAGCTCGATCTGGGCCCGGGCGCCTGGCTGACCCTGATCTGGGTGATCCTGCTCGGATTCCTGGCGACCATGCCGATCGGCGCGATCGCCGGTGCGCTGATCTCCAACCCCCGCGCGATCGGGTTGATCATGATGCCGGTCATGGGACTGGTCGCGATCTCGGGGATCTTCTACCCGAGCAGTGCCCTGCCGTCCTGGCTGCAGGTGATCGGGCAGGTGTTCCCGATCTACTGGCTCGGCCTGGGCATGCGGTCGGCGCTGCTGCCGGACGCCATGGCCGCGGCGGAGTTCGGGAATTCCTGGCGGCAGTTGGAGACGGTGGCGGTGCTGGGCATCTGGGCGGTCATCGGCCTGGCGGTGGCACCGATGCTGTTGCGTAGGATGGCCCGGCGCGAGTCCGGCTCGGCGGTGGCCGCGCGCCGCGAGAAGGCGATACAGCGAGTGCCGCGATGAGCGGCCCGGTGTCGGCAGGCGCTCCGTCACAATCAAGAGGGTCTCGGGGCTTGCCCCAAGTCGGGACGTGGGGGCCGAGCCTCCACCTGAAAGGGGGTCCGGGGGCTTGCCCCAGTCGGGGGCGTGGGGGCGGAGCCTCCACATAGCACGGTTGCGCGCAGACTCGCGGAGGGGCAGTGAGCGAAACGATCTACAACCGCATCGCGATGCTGCGGGCCGAACGCGGAATCTCGCGCCGACAGCTCGCCGAGGCGCTCGGGGTGCACTACCAGACCATCGGGTATCTGGAACGCGGTGAGTACAGCCCGAGCCTGCACCTCGCCTTGCGGATAGCGCAGTACTTCGAGGTCAACGTGGAGGTGGTCTTTTCCACCGCCCCCTTCCCGCGCCTGGGAGAACGCTCGGCTTAGGGGTATCTGGACCAGTCTTCAAGACCGGTGTACGAGCCATTCGCCGCCGCGACGGGTCAACAGGTACGCGATGGCGCCGACCGCCGCGAGCAGCAGCACCGCGAGGCCGAGGGTGTAGGCCAGTCCGGTGTAGGTGACGAGCACGCCGCCGATGAGCGCACCCACGAACAGCGCCGCGACCGAGGTGGCCCGCCGCCCGGCCCGGCCCTGGCCACCGAGAAGGGGCTCGCTCAGCAGGCCGGTCAGCGTCGAGGTGATCACCGTCGTGTTCAGATCGGGCACGGCGAGCCGGCGCACCAGCGCGTTCTGCAGGCCCATGGCGAGTCCCAACGGAACAATCGGGGCGTACACATTGGACAAATAGAGGACGAGGACCAGAGCCACCGCGGCGAGCGTGCCCTCGATGGCCGCGCCCAGCGTGAGCAACCGGCCGCGGTCGCCCCGCAGCCACCGGCCGAGGATTGCGCCCACGGCGAAGGACACGAGCCCGATCAGTGGACTCAATACCGGCAACGCCGCCGCGCCGCCGAGGGCGAACCCGAGCAGCACCACGTTCCCGGTCTGGTTGGCGACGAACACGGTGCCCAGCCCGAGGAAGCTCGTCGCGTCCACCAGGCCCGTGACGAGCGTCAGCACCACCAGCAGGTGCGGCAGTGGCCCGTGGCGTCTCTGGTTCACGACCTCCCAGCATAGAAGCAGAGCGTGACCTCGCGAGATGCCTTACGCGATTGTCGAATGTGGACGAAGCGGACCAGACCGCCCAGAACAGGCGACCAGTCGTTCCCGGACCCCTTTTGGTTACTCACCCCGTTCACATGGAGAATGCACAGGCGGACCTTGAGCAGGGAGTGATCAGTGACAGGCGTTCAGCCGATCGAGCGAAGGATCGCCGAGGAACTCGGCGTACGCGAGGGGCAGGTCAAGGCGGCCGTGGACCTCCTCGACGGCGGGTCGACGGTTCCCTTCATCGCGCGCTACCGCAAAGAAGTCACCGGCATGCTCGACGACGCGCAGTTGCGCACGCTCGAGGATCGCCTGCGCTACTTGCGCGAACTCGACGAACGCCGCGGGGCGATCCTCGAGTCGATCTCCGGCCAGGGCAAGCTCACCGATGAGCTGAAGGCCCAGATCATGGCGGCGGAGACCAAGTCCCGCCTGGAAGACATCTACCTGCCTTACAAGCCGAAGCGCCGCACCAAGGCGCAGATCGCGCGCGAAGCGGGTCTGGAGCCGCTCGCCGACGGCCTGCTCGGCGATCCGGGCACCGAACCGCTGGCCGCCGCGGCGGTGTTCGTCGATCCGGAGAAGGGCGTGGCCGACGCGCAGGCCGCGCTCGACGGAGCGCGGGCCATTCTCGTCGAGCGCTTCGGTGAGGACGCCGACCTGATCGGCGAGCTGCGCGAGAAGATGTGGTCACAGGGCCGCCTGAGCTCGAAGGTCCGCAGCGGCAAGGAGACCGAGGGCGCGAAGTTCGCCGACTACTTCGACTTCTCCGAGCCGTTGACGAAGATGCCCTCGCACCGGGTGCTCGCGTTGTTCCGTGGTGAGAAGGAGGAAGTCCTCGACCTCACCATCGAGGCGGAGGAGCCCGGTGACGAGCCCCGCGTCGGCCCCGGCGAGTACGAGCAGCGGATCGCGCAGCAGTTCGGCATCGCCGACCAGGGCCGCCCGGCCGACAAGTGGCTGCTCGACACGGTCCGCTGGGCCTGGCGCACCAAGATCCTGCTGCACCTGGGCATCGACCTGCGGTTGCGGCTGCGGCAGGCGGCCGAGGACGACGCGGTGGCCGTGTTCGCCGCCAACCTGCGTGACCTGCTGCTGGCCGCCCCCGCCGGCACCCGCGCCACGATGGGGCTCGACCCGGGTTACCGCACCGGCGTCAAGGTCGCCGTGGTGGACGCGACCGGCAAGGTGGTGGCCACGCACACGATCTACCCGCACCAGCCGCAGAACCGCTGGGACGCCTCGATCGCCGAGCTCGCGAAGCTGGCCGCCGAGCATCGGGTCGAGCTGATCGCGATCGGCAACGGCACCGCGTCCCGCGAGACCGACAAGCTGGCCGTCGAACTGATCAAGAAGCATCCCGAGCTGAAGCTGACCAAGGCGATGGTGTCCGAGGCCGGGGCGTCGGTGTATTCGGCTTCGGCCTTCGCCTCCCAGGAGCTGCCCGAACTGGACGTGTCGCTGCGCGGTGCGGTGTCGATCGCCCGCCGGCTGCAGGACCCGCTGGCGGAACTGGTGAAGATCGACCCGAAGTCGATCGGGGTCGGGCAGTACCAGCACGACGTGTCCGAGGTGTCACTGTCCCGCTCGCTCGACGCCGTGGTCGAGGACTGTGTGAACGCCGTCGGGGTCGACGTCAACACCGCGTCCGCCCCGCTGCTGACCCGGGTTTCCGGCATCACCGCCGGGCTGGCGGAGAACATCGTCAGCCACCGCGACCAGCACGGCCCGTTCTCCTCCCGCGAGGTCCTCAAGCAGGTGCCCCGTCTCGGCCCGAAGGCGTTCGAACAGTGCGCGGGCTTCTTGCGTATTCGTGGCGGGGACGACCCGCTCGACTCCTCCAGCGTGCACCCCGAGGCATATCCGGTGGTGCGGCGCATCTCCTCGGCCACGGGCAAGGACCTGCGCGAGCTGATCGGCAACTCCCCCGTGCTCAAGACCGTCCGGCCGCAGGAGTTCGTGGACGACACCTTCGGTCTGCCTACGGTCACCGACATCCTTGCCGAGTTGGAGAAGCCGGGCCGTGACCCACGCCCGGCGTTCAAGACCGCGACCTTCGCCGAAGGGGTCGAGAAGCTCGCGGACCTGAAGCCGGGGATGCGGCTGGAGGGCGTGGTCACCAACGTCGCCGCGTTCGGCGCGTTCGTCGATGTCGGCGTGCACCAGGACGGGCTCGTGCACGTTTCGGCGATGTCGAAGAACTTCGTCAAGGACCCGCGTGACGTGGTCAAGCCGGGCGACATCGTCAAGGTCAAGGTGCTCGAGGTGGACATCCCGCGCAAACGGATCTCGCTGACGCTGCGCCTGGACGACGAGGCCACCCCCGGCAAGCCACCAGCCTCCTCCGGCGGGGGACGCCAGCAGGGCCAGCGCAAGGGCGGTGGCCAGGGACGCCGGCGCGACTCCGCCTCCACTGGTGGCGGCGCACTCGCCGACGCCCTGCGGCGCGCGGGTTACGGTCGCTGAAGCGCCCGGAGTGGACAGGTGAGCCCGGTGGCGTGGCGGAAGTGGTACGGCCCATCATCGCCGGGGTGCTACCGCCGGTCTTCCGGCGGCCAGTTTGACCATGATCGGGGTCGGAGGCCATCCTGGTTTCCATCAGTCGCGGGGAGGAATCGATGAGTACCTTCGTCGTGGTCGGCGGTGCCGGTCGGACCGGTCGCCGGATCACCGATCGGCTCGCCAAGGGCGGCCACCGCGTCATCGTGGCCAGCCGCCGCCCCGAGGGTGACGAGACCGCCGAACTCGATCTGGCCGGCAGCGTGGATGCGGCCGTGTTCACCGGTGCGGACGGCATCGTGGTCGCCATCGAGCCGCCCCGGGACCCGGCCGAAGCCGAAACGGTGATGCACCACGGCATCGCCCGGATCGCGGCCATCGCGGCCCGGGAGGACATCCCGGTGGTGCTCGTTTCGCAGATCTACCTGACCCGCCCGGCGGAGCATCCGGAAATGGCCGAGCGCATCGAGGCTCGTGCCCGCGGCGAGCAGGCGTTGCGGGCCAGCGGCGCGCAGTACACGATCGTCCGGCCGAGCTGGTTGCACGACCTGCCCGCCGACGGCGTGCGGGTCGAGCAGGGCGACACCGGGGAGGGCCGGATCAGCCGTGACGCGGTCGCCGACGCGGTGGTGGCCGCGCTGTTCGATCCGTCGGCCTCGGGTAAGACCTTCGAGCTCTACGACGACGCCGAGTCGACCGAGCCGGACTGGTCGACCTTGTTCGCGGCGCTGTCCCCCGACCCCGAGGCCTGACCACCACGCGGCGCGCGCCAGCTTGCGCGCCTTGTCCTGATCAGACGTTTCGCCCCTGGTCCGGCGACCGAAAGATCGCCGGACCAAGATCCGCCCACCCTCATGTCCGGCGTAGACAAATTCGCCGCCGGAGTACGGCGACGTAATTGCGATTGTGCCGTCGGAAGCGTCTCAAAAACGTCTAATATCGGTTCGGGTGACAGCTGATCAGAAATGCGCCCGAGTGATGCCTTCGTGACGCCAACTGCCGACCATGTTCACGTCCGGACAACGGTATCTGGACGCGAACCGAGCAAACCTTACGGAGGTTCGTATGAACCGTGCGCTTGCGGATCTGAGTGCCCAGGAAACCGACCTGCTGCCGGCGCGTCTCACGCTGGGCGGCTTTTTCCCGGGTTGGGGCGACATGACCAATGTCTTCGCGAACAATTTTGCAGTCGGGTCGGCTCAGCCGGACTGGGACGGCTTGGGTGATTGGGACACCGGGTCAGCCGCGAGCGCCGTCGCCGTCCAGAGAATCAACGTGGTGGGCCCAGTCCGCTGATAACCGATATCGCTTGCGGGCAGCGTTCAGTTTCCCGCAAGCGGCTCCGTCTATTTGGCCCGCATCCATCTCTGCCTGACTGTAGGACTTTTTCCTACGCTTTACGTGATGCGTGTGTGACGCGACGTTCCGATGATGTTTCAGGTCCGGACAACCATATCCGAACCCAAACCGAGAAAACCTTACGGAGATTCATATGAACCACATTCTCGCGGAGTTGGCGACCCAAGACGCCGACCTGCTGCCGACGCGTCTTACCCTGGGCACTTTCGACGGCGGCGTTTTCCCCGGGTTCGGTGAAATGATCAATGTCCACGCAACGAACCTTGCCATCGGGACGGCCGGGCCGGCCATCGCCATCCAGAACATCAACGTGGGCTAGGCTTTTGTTCCATTCCGTCCGTTCCGGTAACTGGCAGCCGTTCGCGGGCAGCGTTGGGCTGGCCGCGAACGGCTGCGCCACCTTTCACCAGGTTGACCGGCTTTGCCTCATCGTAGGCCGGTGACCTGCTCGTTCCGAAACTCGCTCGCGGGCAGGGTTCGACTGCCCACGAGCGGCTGCTGTACGCCCTAAAACTTCCAATATCGTGTCGAGCGACCAGCAACCGGAAAATGCGACCGAGTGATGCCTTCGTAACGCAGGCTGTCGACCATTGACTTAGCACCCGGATAACAGTATCCAGATTGACGAAAAAGACTTACGGAGATTCATATGGACCGCACCCTCGCCGATCTGGCGGCCCAGGAAGCCGAACTGCTGCCGACGCGTATTACGCTGTGGAGTTACGGGAATCAGCCCTATTACGGCCCGTTCGGTGTCGTTCTCTTTCCCCTTCCCCACTGCAGCAATGTCCACACGCTTGACCTTGGGATCGGGTCGGGCGGGCCGGAGCCTGCCATCCAGAGCATCCACGTGCGCTGACAATTTCCGCTGCAGTCACCCACACCCGCGCGGGCAGTCCTCGGCTGCCCGCGCGCCGCTGTCTGCGCGAGCCGCGCCGCGCCGAGCCCGGTGAGCCTGGCGCTGTTCGAGGGTCTGCCCTGCGCCGGTCACGGTCGGTGACCGGGTGCGCGCCGAGTGAGCCGAGTCAGATATGCGTCTCAGAACAGCGGACCTTGTTCGCTAGTGGAAGCGGTCGGACTACGTCAGCGTGATGATTTTGTGACGCAACGTGCCGACCATGCTGTACGGCCGGATAACAATATCCGGTAACCGGACAAATCCTTACGGAGGTTCAATGAACCACGCCCTCGCGGAGCTGACGGCCCAGGAAGCCGACCTGCTGCCGGCGCGCCTTACGCTGTGCCCTTTCATGCGTCCGATGGACACTTTTTTGACCCAGCCCGTCACTGAAACGAGCACTGAAACGAGCGCTGAAACGAGTACAAGTACTGTCGACGCAACCAACCTTGCGATGGGGAACGGGGCCGCCGCCACTCAGACCATCGACGTGCAGCAACTTCCAATGCGATAACCCGAGCGCGCTCGCGGGCAGCGCCTGCGCTGCCCGCGAGCGGGGACGCACCGTCCGAACCCACAACGAAATTGATGGTCGAATCGGCCGGGCGTGCCGTTACCATGCAGAATATCAACCTGCGCTGACAATTTCCACCGCGGTAACCCGCATTCGCTCGCTGGCGGCATTCACCTGCTACGCTCGCGTGACGCACTGGTGACGCGGCCTGCGGACCATCTTTGACGCCCGGATAACGATATCCGGGGTAAACGAACAAAACCTTATGGAGCTCATATGGACCACGTCCTCGCGGACCTGGCGATCCAGGAAGCCGACCTGCTGCCGGCGCGCCTTACGCTGGCCACTATCAATGACAGCTTTTTCTCCGAGCTTAATAACATGGTCAATGTCCACGCGACCAACATGGCGATCGGGCAGACCCAGCAGCCTAGCGGATTCCCGTTGGAATTCGAGCATCCCGGGCAGACAATCGCGGTGCAGAATATCAGGGTGCACTAACAGTTTCCACTGCGGTAACCCGAACCCGCTCGCGGGCAGCCCTCAACTGTCCGCGAGCGGCCGCGCACCGCCCGAACCCGGAACTCACCCGCTCCAAGCCAGAAGTCGCGCGCTCTAACCCGGAACTCACCCGCTCCAAGCCGGAAGTCATCCGCCCGAAGCCGGAACTCACGCGCCCTAACCCGGGACACGCCCGGGCGCGGACCGGATCACCTTGCCGGGGTTGAGGATTCCTCGGGGGTCGAATGCCTGCTTCACCGCCTGGTGCACGGACACCCCGACCTCGCCCAGTTCGGTCTCCAGCCAGGACCGTTTGAGCGTGCCGACGCCGTGCTCCCCGCTGATCGTTCCACCCAGCCGTAGCCCGAGCGCCATGACCGCGCTGAACGCGGCCTGCCCACGCCGGACCGAGTCCGGATCAGCGGCGTCGAAGACGACGTTGGGATGGATGTTGCCGTCGCCGGCATGCCCGCAACACGGGATCAGCACTTCGTGTTCGGCCGCGATCGCCGCGATGCCCTCGATGAGTTCGGCAAGGCGCGAGCGCGGCACGCACACGTCGTCGACGAGCCGGGAGCCGAGCCGTTCCATCGCGACACCGACCAGGCGCCGGGCCTCGATCAGCAGGTCGGCCTCGGCCTGGTCGGAGGCGACGATGACCTCCGTCGCGCCGCACTCGCGCGCGGCGTCGGCAAACGCTTGCAGGTCCTCAGGCGCGGCCGCGCCACGGTCCGACTGGGCGATCAGCACGGCCCCGACGTCCTCCGGGAAGCCCAGGTCACGATAGGCGGAAACGGCATCCACGCTGGGTTTGTCCATGAATTCCAGCACCGAGGGCCGGCGCCCGCCACGCAGGTACTCGGTGACCGCCGTGCATGCCGCCGCGGACGTGGTGAAGAAGGCGATGGCGGTCAGCGGCTTCTCGGCGAGTGGACGCAGCGCGACGGTCACTTCGGTGATCACCCCGAGCGTGCCCTCCGAGCCGGTGAACAAGCGCGCCAGGTCGTAGCCCGCGACGCCCTTGACCGTGCGGTGGCCGGTGCGCAGCACCCGCCCGTCGGCGAGCACGACTTCGAGCGCGCGCACGAAATCGCTGGTGACCCCGTACTTCACGCAGCACAGCCCGCCCGCGTTGGTGGCCACGTTTCCGCCGATGGTCGACGACTCCCACGACCCGGGGTCGGGCGGGTAGAACAGGCCCTGGTCGGCCACGGCCCGGGACAGCACCGAGTTGATCACGCCGGGTTGCACGGTGGCGGTCTGGTTGATCTCGTCGACGTCGAGGATCTGGTCCATCCGCTCCAGTGAGAGCAGGATCGCGCCGTCGACCGCGTTCGCGCCACCGGCCAGGCCGGTGCGCGCACCCTGCGGTACCACCGGAATCCGGTGCTCGTGAGCGAACCGGAGCACCTTCACGACATCGTCGGTGTGCCGGGGCCGGGCGAGCGCGGCGGGCTTTCCGGCCTCGCAGAAGCCCGCCTGGTCGTACCGGTACGCCGCCAGGACGTCCGGCTCGGTCGTGATGAACTCCCCGTCGAGCTCGTCGATCTTTGACTCCACGACCTCACCGTAGCCGAGCAGCAGGGCGAAAAGCCCTGCACGTGGGCGGGGAAACAGGCCGCGCCGTGATCAACCGGCAGCCGAGGAGCGGATACCCGGACACGTTCTGAACACACTGCCGCTACGGCGGCGCCGGACTTGCTAGCCGGCGACGGGTTCGCTACTCGTCTCTCGCCCGTTTCCCGACGTGCCGGCCTCGGATACGTTCTCGTTGCGCGGTTCCGGGACCTGGAAGGGTTCGGACAGCAGCGGGGCCGCCTCGCTCAGCAGTTTGAAGGTGGCCTGCAACCCCTCGGCGGTGCGCCGTCGCAGCTCGTCCATGACGTCGGCCTTGGCCTGTGCCTCATCCATCAACTGCTTCGCCGCGTCGGTCGCTTCCGCGATCAGCCGGTCGGCCTCCTGCTTGGCGTGGCGCTCGCGCTCGGCGATGTCCTGGAGTGCCTTGGCCCGGCGGGCGGCCATGACCTGGGCGAAGTCGTTCTCGATCTGCTCGCGCCGGCGGGCCGCCTGCTCCTCCTGCTTGCGGCGGTTCTGCGCGGCCTGCTTGGCCATCACGTCGACCTCGGCGCGAGTGCGAGCCATCAGCTGGTCGTGCTCGGCGGCCAGCTCCCGGCGCCGCTCGTCCAGCTCGGTGACCATCCGCTCGTGCCGTTCCCGCAGGCGGCGGCCCGCCTGCTCGGCCGCGGCCCAGCTGCGCTCGGCGGCGGCCCTGGCCCGCTCGGTGATCTCGGCGGCCTCGTCCTCGGCGAGTTCGACCATCCGGAGCAGCCGCTCGCTCAGCCCGTCCGGCTCGATCGGAGTGCGGGAGACGCGGTCGACCTTCTCGCGCAGCCGGTCGTTCTCGCTGCGCAGTTCCTCCAACTGGCGGGCGAGGTCCTCGGCGTTGGCGGCGGCGGCGTCCCGATCGGAGATCAGCAGGCGCAGCTCGGACTCGATGCCGAGCACGTACTCGCGAACCTGGCGGGTGTCGTAGCCGCGCCAGGCCCGGTCGAAGTCGGTCCGGAGCGGAACGAGGTCTTCACGAGCATCCACCGCCACCATCCTCAGCACCTCCGTATGGTTTCCGGCGGCCTGCGCATCAACCGGAGCACCGGCGGGCCCCGGCACCCGGCCGTCACCCGACTCGCGCATGCGCCTCTCCACGAGACAGTCCTATGTGGACCTTCTTGCGAAAGTCCGCTCACGGCAAGCATCCTCTACTTCACCGCTCGCCGTCTACCAGCATCGCCTGTTGCACGTAATTTCTCAGTGTGACATTGCTGGCGGCGTCCTGCAGTCCACCTGTCAGCATCCCCCGCCACGGCCCGGCGAGCATCACCCTCGTCAGGCCATTCCCGAGCCGGATCCCCATTACGGACTTCGGCAGGAACCCCCGGGTGCCGAACGGCATCGGTTTCTGGTTGCGGTTCACATAATCCCGCAGCACCGTCTCGTAACCGGCGAACGCCCGGCGATGATCACCGTCCGCGATGGCCAGTTCACCCGCGAGCACATAGGCGGCGACTATCGCCATGCTCGTTCCCATGCCGACGGAACCGCCGAAGACGGAGTCGCCGAGCAGCACCACCCGCCCCCGCGTCCAGCCCGGTACCCGCACCATGCCGCCGCGGTCGAAGAAGAAGTCCGGGGTGGACCACATGGCGTCGAGCATCCGGGGCACCTCCCAGCCTTCGCCCGCGAAGGTGTCGGCGACGAAACGCTTCTGCCATCCGATGTCATGGCGGTCGTAGTCCACGCGCGGCCCGCCGAAGAACAGCATTCCCCGCGCGTCACCCTCTCGTACCGGGTACAGACCCGCCCGCTTGCGTCCGGGCATGACGTACATGCGCTGCCAGCCATCGCCGTAGGGCACGCCGGGTACCGGGAAGATGACCTTGTACATGCCGTCGTCGCGGACGAACTCGTCTTCCGGGCCGAACGCCAGCCGCCGCACCCGCGAGTGCACGCCGTCGGCGCCCACCACCAGGTCGAACCGGCGGGACGTGCCGCTTTCGAAACGGACCTCGACACCGTCGTCGTGCTGGGTCAGTTCGGCGATGGAGTCGCCCCACAGGTACTCGACGCCGTCGCTCGCGGCCTCGTAGAGGAGGCGTGCCAGATCTCCGCGCAGGATCTCGAGCTCGGCGATGATGCCGCCCGAGTCCCCGGACAGTTCCTGGCCCCAGCTGTACAGGCGACGGTTCGACTCGTCCACGCCCGCCAGGCCCACCACGCCGGTGTGCCGCACGCGGACGGCGTCGGCCAGGCCCATCCACTCGATCACGTCACGGGCCGATCCCCGCAGGTCGACGGCCTGACCGCCGGGCCGGAGCGCGGGCGCGCGCTCCACGACGGTCGGGGTGAATCCGTAGCGCCGAAGCCAGTACGCGAGAGCCGGTCCGGCGATGCCGGCACCGGAGATCAAAATGTCCATGCTGCTTCCTCCACGAGGGCGCGCTCCCCGGCCACCCTGCTTGCCGCGACTCGATACAACAACTGTCACGCGTACAACGTACATACACTGAAATAGCAGGTAAAGTTTCCTAGTGCACTGGCTAAGTGCACTAGAGCGCTGGAGAGGACGGGCAATGGAACACCCCTACGCCGCGATCGTGACGGAGATCCGGCGGCGCATCACCTCGGGCGAACTGCGGCCCGGCGACCGCGTACCGTCGACCCGGCAGATCACCCGGGACTGGGGTGTGGCGATGGCGACCGCCACCAAGGTCCTCACCACGCTGCGACAGCAGGGCCTGGTCGAGTCGGTGCGGGGCGTGGGAACCGTGGTCGCCGCGAGCGTGCCCGCGGGGAAACGCCGCGAGCCGCAGGGTGAACTGACCCGCGAGCGGATAGCGCGGGCCGCCATCGAGATCGCCGACGTCGAAGGACTGGACGCGGTGTCGATGCGCCGGATCGCCACCGAACTCGGCACCGCGACCATGTCGCTCTACCGGCATGTGCCGGGCAAGGACGACCTCGTGGTGCTCATGGCGGACACCGCGCTGAGCGAGGAACTCCTGCCGGAAGATCCGCCGTCCGGCTGGCGGGCACAGCTCGAACTCTCGTCACGGTTGCAGTGGCGGCTCTACCGCAAGCACCCCTGGGCCGCCGGGGTCGTGTCCCTGACCCGGCCGCAGCGGCTGAGCAAGGCCGTTGCCCACACCGAATGGTCGCTGCGCGCGCTGGCCGGGCTCGAACCTCGGCTGCGGATCGTGGCCTACCTCGCGGTGTTCGGCTTCGTCCGGGGCATGGCGGAAAACCTCGAAGCCGAGGCCGCGGCCCAGCGAGACACCGGGCTGTCGCCCGACGAATGGATCCGGTCCCAGGAACAGTGGATGCGGTCCATCGTGGACAGCGGCGACTTCCCCGCCCTGGTCGAGGCCTTCGACCACGACGTCGACGTCGACCTCGACACGCTTTTCGAATTCGGACTGGGCCGTCTGCTGGACGGCCTTGCCGTGCTGCTGGACTAGAGCGAGTCTCAAAGTCCGTGTTTCCGCCCGAGGTGACCACGGGCGCGCGCCGGAGGCCTCGGATTCGGGGAGGCAGGCCGCCAACCCGAAGAAAGCAAGGGCCACGCGGGAGTCACGGTCTGGCTACCCAAATCCGATCGCGGTTAGAAAACACTGCCCAACGCGGTTCGCCGGACGATGGTTCGGACAGCCCGGTGACCGCGGAGTTGATCAACACGTAACCTTGACGGGTGACCGGGGAAAGAGCTGCCGACGAAACACCGGAAGACCGCGAGACGCCCGCTCCGGACGAGCAGTCGAACGCGCCTGCCGAAAAAAAACCGTTCCAGGACAGCACTTCGGCGACCGATGCCGACCCGGCGACGCCGGAAACCAGTGAACCGGTAACAAATGTGCCCGCGGACAACGATGCAGTGACCGACGGCGCCGCAACGGACACATCACCGGTCGAGCCGTCGCTTACCGACGAGTCAATCGCCGAGAAGGAGCCCCCTGCAAATGCTGCCGCGACGGAGCCATCGGTGACCGCGCCACCGGCCACGGACGCTCCGGCACCCACCACCGAGCAGGACCGGCTGATCGCCGACCGGTACCGGATCGTGCGACGGATCGGCGCCGGCGCGATGGGCGTGGTGTACCTCGGACACGACCAGGTGCTGGACCGAACCGTTGCGCTGAAAGAACTCCTGCTGTCGCCCACGTTCAGCAAGGACGAGGCCGAGCACGCGCGGAAACGCTCGTTCCGTGAGGCCCGCCTCTCCGCCCGGCTGCAACACCGGCACGCCATTACGGTCTTCAACGTCGTCGAGGACGACGGCAAACCCGTGCTGGTGATGGAATATCTCGCCTCGAAGAGCCTCGCCGAGACGCTGGCCGAGCAGCGCAGCCTGCCGCCGGAGCAGGTCGCGCGAATCGGCGCGGAAGCCGCCTCCGCCCTCGCCGCGGCGCACGAGGCCGGCATCGTGCACCGCGACGTGAAACCGGGCAACATCCTGATCGGTGAGAACGGGTGCACGAAGATCACCGACTTCGGGATTTCCCGCGCGACCGACGACGGAACCCTCACCGGCAGTGGCCACTTCGCCGGCACTCCCGCGTTCCTGGCCCCCGAGGCCGCCCGCGGCGAACAGCCGAGCCAGGCCGCCGACGTCTTCTCTCTCGGCGCCACCTTGTACACGGCGGTCGAAGGCCGTTTCCCTTATGGGCAAATCGAAAACCAGATGGCCCTGCTGTACGCGGCGGCCGCGGGCCGGTACACGCCACCGAGCCAGGCCGGGCCGCTGACCGGTGTGCTGACCCGCATGATGGCCCTCGACCCTGCCGAGCGGCCGACCATGGCCGAAGCCGCGCGCGAACTGGCCGGCGTGCTGACCCCGGAACCGCCACCGCGGCGGTCGCGGCGGAAGCTGTTCGCCGGACTCTCGCTGGTCGTCGTGGTCGCGGCCGCCGTGACGGCGGCGCTGATCCTGCTGCCGGGCACGAAGAATCAGAACGCCGCTCCCCCGGCGGACTCCCCGTCCATGACCGCGACGGCGCCGCCCAGCGAACTCAGCGTCTCGCCATCCGCCCCACCGACGTCCACCCACACGACAGTCACGACCACGACCGTCACCACGGCTCCCCCGGCCAGTTCATCGGCAGGCTCGCTCGTCGACGCGGTGGCCGAGTACTACCCGCTGCTGAACGGCAACCTGGACGCCGCCTGGGCCAGGCTCGGCCCCGACCTGCAAAAAGTCGGCAGGAGCGGGTACGCGAGATACTGGAGTGACAAGACCGCCGTGGCAGTGGTCGGCACGCCCGAGCAGATCGGGCAGAACACCGTCAAGGTGACCATCCAGTACAACTGGAACGGCTCGCGCGTGCAGGAGACCCACACCCTCGGCATGATCGTCGTCGACGGGAAGCCGCTGATCAACACAGACCCGGGCGTGCCGCACACCACAGTCGGCTGAGAGCCGGCGGCAGTGATCGTGTTCGTTCCGTGTGGTGGTCGTCCCTACCATGCCGGTCTGGCTCACTCGAAGCCGGCATTTCGACCTAATGTGAACGGAATCACGTCTTGCGTATTGTTGTTGGCATTGCATCACTCGTGACGGTCGCGGCACTGACCGCGGGTTGCGGCGGGTCGAGCAGCGGCGGTAGCGACGCCGGCGGCCCCGCGCGGCAGCTCAACCAGTCACTCACGCTCGACCAGGGCGAGGGAACGGCACTCGTCACGCTCGTCTCGGTCACCGAGTCCTACAAGGGCGACGGGGTCACCGCGAAAAGCGGAAACTTCGTCGGCGCCCAGCTGAAAATCGAAGGCAAGTCCGGGACTTTCAACGCTAACCCGTTGTACGTGTTGCTGAAGAAGGCGAACGGCGAAACTGTCAAATATGACGCCTTGGCCGTGCCGTCGGCCGAGAAGTTCGCCTCGGGGAGTGGCCCCGACGAAATCTCCGCGGGCCAGACCATGCAGGGGACCCTGGCCTTCGATGCCCCCTACGAACCTCAGTCGTCGATCGTGGTCACCGACACACTGAGCCGGGTTCTCGGTGTTTGGCCCCTTTCCGGCGACAAGCCGACCCAGGGTGACGGCAGCGACAAGCGGGAGATCAACCAGACGAAGACGAGCAAGCAGAGCGACGCCTCCGCTGATGTCACCCTCGTCTCGGTCAGCGAGTCCACGGGCAGCCTCGACGAAGTTACCAAGCCGGAGAGCGGTCACCTCGTCATCGCCGAGCTGACCTTCAAGGGAAACAGCGGCGAATACCACGTCAGCTCCCTCTACGTGAAGCTGAAGAAGCCGGACGGCACGATGATCGACGAGACTGACGGCAACGGATCCTATGGAGTGGCCAAGGCGGAGGAGCTCCCTCTCGACGATCTGGCGGCCGGCAAGACCGTGACCGGAAAGGTCGCGTTCGACGCACCGCTCGAGCCGGGCAGCCACATCGTGATCACCGACACGTCCGACAACGTCACCGCGGACTTCTCGCTGTAGCACGCCCCCGCCCGGCGAGTCCCACCTTCCCGTCGTGTGAGTCCCACGTTCCCGTTCGCCGGAACGTGGGACTCGCGCTACCGGAACGTGGGACACGCGCGACGGGAGTGTGGGACTCGCGGTTTGGTGTTGGCACGGGCGCATGAGCTGCACCGGGGGACCCTTCACCCGGTGCGTTCGGCTAGGCAGAGGAAGGCGTGCGGGGACCGGCCGATGCGGGTCAGCACGACGGTGGCCTCGGACGGGCCGCGTGGCTTGAGGCGGCGCCGCAACGCGTCCGGATCGACGTCCAGACCGCGCACCAGGATCTCCAGGCGCCCGACCTCGTGCCGCCGCAGCAGCGCACGCAGCGACTTTTCCTGGTACGAACCGTGTTCGAGGACCCGGAACGCGCGAATTCCCGGCGGCGGCCGGTCCCCGGTGAGGTAGGCGATCCGCTCGTCGAGCTGCCACAGGCCGTGGCGCGCGCCGTAGTGCCGGACCAGCCCGGCCCGCACGACGGCGCCGTCCGGGTCGATGATCCACTCGCCGGGCCCGGCCACGCCGGCGTCGTCCGGCTCCCGCTCCGTGATCGTCCACTGTTTACCGTCGGCGCGCAGGACGGTCGCCCGGCGTGCGGCGGTCGCCACCGAACCGGCCCACAGGCATGCCTCACGCACCTGGCCGTCCAGCGACACCACCTCGACCTCGCCGGCCCAGCCGAGCGCGGTGTAGTCGATGCCGGGCGCGCACTTGATCGCAAGATCCCGGCCCGCGTACACGCCGGCCAGGTCGTCCAACGGCGGCTGGTAGTCCTCCGGCCGCCACCTGCGGCGGCCCCCGGCGTCCCGCCTGGCCGGGTCCGCGATCACCACCGTGTCCCGGGTGACCGGCCGTAACGCGTCCGCCCGCACCAGCGCCACACCCGGGCAGTTGTGCCGCGCCATGGCCAGGCGCACCTCGTCGAGGTCGGAGCCGACGCACCGGCGCGCCACCCGGGCGAGTTCGGCCAGGTCCGCACCGATCGAGCACGTCACGTCGTGCACGTCCCGCCCGGCCAGCCGCTGCGCCCGGTGCCGTGCCACCAGCGACGGGCTCGCCTGCTGGAGCGCGTCACCGGTGAGCAGCCACCGCTGGGCGCCATCCAGTTTGGACCCCGACCTGCGGCGCAACAGCACGGTTTCCAGCACCGCCGACGACTTCTCGCCGACCAGCCGGCGTGCGGCCGCGACGTCGGCGACGCGGGTGGCGTCGGTCAGCGGTAGCGTGGCGCATTCGGCCAGCGCTTGCTCACCTTCGGCCGAACGTAGGAAGGCGACGTCAGCAAGCGCGAACGGATAGGACATCGTTCAAAACGCGTCAGCGTTTCTGACCCGTGATCATGACGTTGTAGAACAGCTCGCGGGGTAGCACCCGAGACAGCAGCTTCTTGTCCAACGCGGACAGACGCAACCACAGGTGGTACGCGAACAGCCGCCAGCGCAGCGTCAGCTTCTCCTGCGGCACCGCGGCCTCGAAGGTGCGGATCGGCCAGCCGGCCAGCGCCGCGGCGAACTCCTCGGTGACCGCACGCACGCCGATCGCGCCCGCTCCCTGCGCCATCCGCTCCAGTTCGGCGGGGTCGAAGGTGTGCAGGTCGACCACGGCCTCCAGCGCCGCCGCCCGCGACGACGAGTCGAGTTCCGCCTGTGGGCGTCGCCACGACGACAACGGCGGTAGCCGGGTGATGTTCGTGGTCAGCCACCAGGTGAGCTGGCCGAGCCGGCGCGCGTACCAGTCGCCGATCTTGGTGGGCTCGCCCGCGAACACGAACCGCCCTCCGGGCTTGAGCACCCGCAGCACCTCGGCGAAGGCCGCCCGCACGTCCGGGATGTGGTGCAGCACCGCGTGGCCGACGACCAGGTCGAAACTGTTGTCCGGGTAGGGAATGCGCTCCGCGTCGGCCACCCGGCCGTCCACGTCCAGCCCCAGCGCCGCCGCGTTGCGCAGCGCCACCTTGACCATCCCCGGAGACAGATCGGTGACCGAACCCTTCTTGATCACCCCGCCCTGCATGAGGTTGAGCAGGAAGAACCCGGTGCCAGAACCCAGTTCCATGGCCGTCGGGTAGGGCTGGCCCGCTTCCCCCGCGACCGCGTTGAACACGCCGGTGGCGTAGGAGATGCAGCGCTCGTCGTAGGAGATCGACCACTTCTCGTCGTAGGTGTCGGCCTCCCAGTCGTGATAGAGCACGTTGGCCAGCTTCGGGTCGGCGTAGGCCGCCTCGACCTCGGCCTCGGTCGCGTGTGGGTTCGGCGCGGGATCGGTCACCGTCATTTCCCTTCGAAGGTGGCCTTGCCCGGCCCGTTCTCGACGAAGGACCGCATGCCGTTCTTCTGGTCTTCGGTGGCCCACAGCGCGGTGAACAGGTGGGTCTCCAGAGCGAGCCCGCTGGCCAGGTCGACGTCCAGCCCACCGTCGATCGCAGCCTTGGCATTGGCCAGCGCGACCGCCGGGCCGCCGGCGAACTGGGCGGCCCAGGCCAGCGCGGTGGAGTACACGTCGTCCGGCGCGACGACCTGGTCCACGATGCCCAGAGAAAGCGCTTCCTCGGCCTTGGCGAACCGGCCCGTGAAAACGAGGTCCTTCGCCTTGCTCGGCCCGATCAGCCGGGCGAGGCGCTGCGTGCCCCCGGCACCCGGGATGATGCCCAGCAGGATCTCCGGCTGGCCCACCTTGACGTTGTCGCCGGCCACCCGCCGGTCGGCCGCGAGCGCGAGTTCGAGCCCGCCGCCCAGCGCGTAACCGGTGATCGCGGCGACCGTCGGCTTCGGGATCGCCGCCACGGCGGCCACCGTGGCCTGCAGACGCGTGCCGAAGGTGCGCATCTCCACGTAGGTACGGGTGGACATCTCCTTGACGTCCGCGCCACCGCAGAAGGTCTTCTCGCCGCCGTAGAGGATCACCGCGCGCACGTCGGCCCGCTCGGCGGCCTCACTTGCGGCCTCGGCCAACTCCGCGGTGACCTGGCCGTTGATCGCGTTGACCGGCGGCCGGTCCAGCCGGATGGTGCCCACCCCGCCGTCGACCTCGAGCCGTACGAACTCGCCCACGTTCTCCTCCTTACCGACCGGTAGCTCGTCGCAACCCTACTCTGTGTTATTCACCACGCGCGATCGACGAACGCGGACCGTTGAATGGCCGTCACCGTTCCCCGGGCCCCTGACCCGGCTACCGGCCGAGGAGTCATCGGCGGCGGGCGAAGAACCGGTAACCGGACCGTTCCAGCAGCAGATCCTGGTCGAAGGTCTTGGACAGGTTCTCGGCGGTGATCACGTCGTCGACCAGGCCGGCCGCGACCGGCCGGCCCTCCCGCAGCAGCAGGGCGTGCGTGAAGCCCGGCGGAATCTCCTCCACGTGGTGGGTCACCAGCACGATCGCGGGCGCGTCGGGGTCGGCCGCCAGCGCGGACAGCCTGGCGACCAGGTCCTCCCGGCCGCCCAGGTCCAGACCGGCGGCCGGCTCGTCGAGCAGCAGCAGCTCCGGGTCGGTCATCAGCGCGCGGGCGATCAGGACCCGCTTGCGCTCCCCTTCGGACAGCGTGCCGAAGGTGCGCTCCGCCAACTGCTCCACGCCCATCGCGCCGAGCAGTTCCATGGCCCGGTCGATGTCGATCTTGTCGTATTCCTCGCGCCAGCGGCCCACCACCGCGTACCCGGCGCTGACCACGACGTCGCGCACCAACTCGTCGCCAGGCACACGCGCGGCGAACGCGCCGCTGGAGAAGCCGATCCTGGGCCGCAGCTCAAAGATGTTGACCTTGCCCAGCCGCTCGTCCAGGAGGTCCACCGTCCCGCTGGTGGGAAACAGTTCCGCTGCGGCCAGCCGGAGCAGGGTCGTCTTGCCGGCGCCGTTGGGCCCGAGCACCACCCACCGCTCGTCCAGCTCGACATTCCAGTCCACGTCGGCGAGCAACTCGTTGCGGCCGCGGCGGACCGTAACACCCGACATCCGCACCACGAGGTCGTCAAGGTCAGTCACGGCACCCATTGTGGCCAGCGGCCCGGGTCCGTGTCGCGCCGCCCCCGCGGCGACATGCGTCACGTCTTCGGCGCGAGTCCCCCTTTCCCGTCGCGCGAGTCCCCCTTTCCCGTCGCGCGAGTCCCACCTTCCCGACGCGCGAGTCCCACCTTCCCGACGCGCGAGTCCCACCTTCCCGACGCGCGAGTCCCACCTTCCCGACGCGCGAGTCCCACGTTCGGCGTCTACCGCAGTGTCGGACTCGCGCCAGTCCAGCCTGCCGGTCGAGGGGCCCCGAGTTCGGTCGCTGCGATACTCCCGTAGTGCCCGGAGCGCTCGCCCGGTGCTCCGAGCGTTCCGCCGCTAGGCTGGGAGGAGTAGCAGAACACGAGATGATCTACTCGGGAGTTCGCTATGCGGTGGAAGACCAAGGTGCGTGACCTACCCGGCCGAATCGCGGTCGGCGCCTTCATCCTCAATTCGGGGTTGGACAAGCGCGACGCCGACGCCGCGCGCCAGCTGCACGGTTTTGCCAGCGGCACATACCCATTTCTTGGCAAGATCGATGCAAAGACGTTCGCCAAGTCGCTGTCCGCGAGCGAGATCGCCCTCGGGACGACGTTGTTGGTTCCGGTCGTACCCACTGTCGTCGCGGGGGCCTGCCTGACGGTGTTCGCCTGCGGGTTGGTCGGGCTTTACCTGCGCACTCCGGGCATGCGCCAGTCGGGCAGCCTACGCCCCACCGAACAGGGCGTCCCGCTGGCCAAGGACTTCTGGCTGCTCGGGGTGGGTCTCGGCTACGTCCTCGATGGGCTCACCTCCGACCACGAGGAGGCTCGAAGCACCTTCAACACCAGGCGCCGAAGGAGGGCCCTGTGCCGCGCCGCCATGCGATTCATGGCGTGACCGTGGTATTCACCACGTTTGACCGTTGAGCCACCCACGGGCCTCGCCGCGCGCTTGCGAACCCGTGGTCGTCTGGTTTCCGCCGAGAGGCCGCCGGGCGGCGGCTCTTGCCCCAGCCCGGCCGCAGTGTGGAACTCGCGCTACAGGAGCGCGGGTCCCACACTCGGTACGGGAGCGTGGGACTCGCGCTACGGGAACGGGGGACTCGCGCTACGGGAACGGGGGACTCGCGCTACGGGAACGGGGGACTCGCGCTACGGGAATGGGGGACTCGCGACGAGGCGTCAGGGGTGCACGACACGGGCCAACTCGGCCGGCGTGGCCAGCAGCGGGTGACGCGGCAGGACCCGGACGGTGTAGCCGAGGGAACCCGCGTGCGGCAGCCGCAGTGACGCGCCGAACTCGCCGTCGCCCGTGCAGGACATCGTCACCGACATCGGGTCGTCCAGGTCGTCGGTGTCCCCGACCCGGCCGACCACCGCCTGAATCTCCACATCGGATGGTCGCAGCCCGGCCAGGTCGATCCGCGCCCGCACCCGGACCTCGTTGCCCACCACGAGCGCGTGCGGGGGCTCGACGGTCAGTTCGGAGTCCAGGACCCGCACCCTGGTCCACACCATGTCGATCCGCTTGCGGTACTCGGCCAGGGACTTCGCCCCCGCATACCCGTCCCGGGAGGCCGCGGCCACCATGCGTGCCGCCGGCTGGTAGCAGGTCTCGACGTACTCGCGCACCATCCGCGACGCCTGCACGCGCGGGCCGAGCGTGTCCAGCGTGTGCCACACCCGCGACATCCAGCCGCGGGGCACTCCGCCGGCGTCACGGTCGTAGAACAGCGGTACGACCTGCTGCGCCAGCAGGTCGTACAGCGCGGCCGCCTCCAGTTCGTCACGGCGCAGCGGGTCTGTGACGCCGTCCGCGGTCGGAATCGCCCAGCCGTTGCTGCCGTCGTAGCACTCGTCCCACCAACCGTCCCGAATGGACAGATTGAGCCCGCCGTTGAGCGCGGACTTCATGCCCGACGTGCCGCAGGCCTCCAGCGGGCGGGTCGGGTTGTTCAGCCACACGTCGCAGCCGCGGTACAGGTAGCGGGCCATCGACATGTCGTAGTCGGGCAGGAACACGATCCGCCGCCGCACCGCCGGATCGTCCACGAACCGGACGATCTGCTGGATCAGCGCCTTGCCGCCTTCGTCCGCGGGATGCGACTTGCCGGCCACCACGATCTGGATGGGCCGCCGCTCGTCCAGCAGCAACTCCCGCAACCGGGCCGGGTCGCGCAGCATCAGCGTCAGCCGCTTGTACGTCGGAACCCGGCGGGCGAACCCGACGGTCAGCACGTCCGGATCGAAAACCCCGTCCACCCAGCTCAGCTCGAGGGCCGAGGCGCCGCGCTGCAACCACGCGTCCCGCACGCGGCGGCGCACCTCGGCGACGAGCTTCTGCCGCAGGTCGCGCCGCAGCGCCCACAACTGCTCGTCGGTGACCCCCTGGCGGCTCGGCACCATGCTGCTGTCGTCGTTCGCGGTCCACGCCGCGCCCTTGACGTGGTTTCGGGCCAGCAGGGCGGTCAGTTCACGCGCCACCCAGGTCGGCCCGTGCACCCCGTTGGTCACCGACGTGATCGGCACCTCGGCCTCGTCGAAACCGGGCCACAGGCGGGAAAACATGCGCCGCGTGACGCGCCCGTGCAGCGCGGACACGCCGTTGGCGCGTTGCGCCAGCCGCAGGCCCATGTGCGCCATGTTGAACATGCCCGGGTTGTCCTCGGCGCCGAGGGCGAGAATCCGGTTCACCTCGAGCCCGGGCAACAGCCGCTGGTCGAAGAAGTAGTGCCGGACCAGATCAACCGGAAACCGGTCTATCCCGGCCGAAACCGGCGTGTGCGTGGTGAACACGGTGCCCGCCCGCACCGCGGAGAGCACCTCGTCGAAGCCGAGACCGTTCTCGCCGATGATCTCCCGCGCGCGTTCCAGGCCAAGGAAGCCCGCGTGCCCTTCGTTGGTGTGGAACACCTCCGGCTGCGGGTGGCCGGTCAGCTCGCAGTAGCGCCGCACCGCCCGCATCCCCCCGATTCCGGCGAGGATCTCCTGGCGGATGCGGTGATCGGCATCGCCGCCGTAAAGCCGGTCGGTGACCCGCCGCAGGTCGTCGTCGTTGGCGTCGAGGTCGGTGTCCAGCAAGAGCAACGGCACCCGCCCGACCTGGGCCTGCCAGATCTGCGCCAGCAGTTCGCGACCGCCGGGCATGGCCACGCTCACCAGCACCGGCTCGCCGTCGGGGCCGGTGAGCAACTCCAGCGGGAGCGCGCTCGGGTCGATCACCGGGTAGTGCTCGACCTGCCAGCCGTCCAGCGACAGCGACTGGCGGAAATAGCCCGACCGGTACAGCGGCCCAACGCCGATCACCGGCACCCCGAGATCCGACGCGGCCTTCAGGTGGTCGCCGGCGAGTACGCCGAGCCCGCCCGAGTAGTTCGGCAACGCCTCGTGCACGCCGAACTCCAGCGAGAAGTAGCCGATCGCGGCAGGTGCCTCGGCGGCCGAGGCCCGCCGCTGGTACCAGCGTTCCTCGGTCAGGTACCGGTCGAGGTCCTCGGTCGCCGCGCGGGCCCTGGCGAGGAACTCCTCGTCGGCCGCCAACTGCGCCAGCCGGCCGGGGTCCACCGCGAGCAGCATCCGCAACGGGTCGCGGACACGCCGGAACAGCTCGTCGTCCATCGAGGCGAACAGGTCTCGCGTCGGCGGATGCCACGTCCAGCGAAGGTTGGTGGCCAGCGCGCGAAGCCCGGCAAGCGGCTCCGGCAGACTCGCGCGCACCGTGAACCGGCGGATTGCTCTCATGCGGATCGACGATAGTCCGCCGCCACGCGCGGTGATCTCCTGCTCGCCATCGCGGTCGGTCCAGCTGTCCGCCAGGACACACTTCGCGCGACAGTTGGGAATTCAGGCCCGTGTCCACAGGCGAATCGGTAAGGTTTCCCCAAACCGGTGACGTGATCAGGCTTGGGGTGCAGATGAGGCAAGGGGGAAGCCGGCCGGTGGTCGCGGCGGTCGTGGCCGCGCTGGCGCTGGTTCTGTCGGCATGTAACGGTGGCGGTCCCTCCGCAACCGCGGCGGACAGCGTCGCCGGACTGCCGGTCACCCACTTCAAGAGCGGCCTCAAGCCGAACGCGCCGACGCCCGACCTGAATGTGCACAACGTCAGTGGCGACGAGTCCGACCAGGTGGCGACCGCGACCATCGCCGACGTCGAGAGCTACTGGAGCGGGCGCATGCCCACCGACTTCGGCATGGACTTCGAGCCGGTGACGAAACTGCTTTCGTACGACTCGAACGGCCCGAACCAGACCAACGGGTGCGGGGACACCGAGGGCGACATCAACGCCTTCTACTGCAGCCGCGACGACTCGGTGAGCTGGGACCGCGGCGTGCTGCTGCCGAACATGCTCCAGCAGTTCGGGCAACTGTCGGTGGTCATGGTGCTGGCACACGAATTCGGGCACGCGGTGCAGTACCGGCTGAAAGACAAGGCCGGGATCGACAAGAGCACCCCCACGATCGTCAAAGAGCAGCAGGCGGACTGTTTCGCCGGCGGCTACTTCCGCTGGGTCGTCGAGGGCAAGAGCACCTATTTCAACGTCTCCACCTCGGACGGGCTCAACGCCGCGCTGTCATCGCTGTTCCTGGTGCGGGACAGCGCCGGCACCTCCGCCACCGACACCCAGGCGCACGGTACCGCCTTCGACCGGATCTTCGCCTTCCAACTGGGCTTCGAGACGGGGCCGAAGCAGTGCGCCGCGCTGGACCTGGACTCCATCAAGCCCAGGCTGGTGGAGCAGCCCTTCCGCCCGGGCACCGACAAGAAGCAGCAGGGTGACATAGCGATCGACGAAACGGCCATCAGCGCACTCCAGAGCAGCCTCAACGACGCGTTCAAGGGTGCGAACGTGGCCGAGCCGCAGATCATCGCCGACGGCGGGGCCTGCCCCGGCGGCGGCCCGTCCACGCCGCCCGCCTCCTACTGCCCGAGCTCCAACACCGTGACCATCGACCTGGACGCGCTGGCCGAACTCGGCAAACCGGTCGACCAGGACGCCGAGTTCTCAGGGGACAACACGGGCGGCCACGGCGACTTCGCGTCGTTCGCCGAAATCGCGTCCCGGTACGCGCTCGGCGTCCAGAAGGGAGTCGGCGCTTCGATCGACACCCCCGGCGCGGGGCTGCGCACGGCCTGCCTGGTCGGTGCCTGGGCGGCGGTCGCCGCGCTGCCCGGCCAGAAGCTGAGGCTCTCCGCCGGTGACCTGGACGAGGCGATCTCGGACCTGCTCCGCCCCGACGGGCTGGTCGCCGCCGACGTCAACGGCAACCGGACAGCCTCCGGGTTCAACCGGGTAGAGGCGATGCGCACCGGCTACCTGCAGGGCTCCCCGATCTGCAGCCGGCAGTACAACTGACGCCAGCGCCCGCCCGTGGAGATCACGAAGTGGTCGCCTCGCGCCTGTCCGCTGCCCATGAGTGACCCGTTCATGCCAAGTTTCGACAGTAACGGGTCACTCATCCGCCCTTGGGGTGGCGGGGCTGTGAAAGCTGTCCTAGCCGCTGCGACGACGGACGCGCGGCGGTGGTTCGCGTGGATCCGCCGCCGCCCTACTCAGTCGGCGCCGAGCATGCTCGCCGGGGACGAAACCTAGAACAGGGCGCTGGCCAGGTCGCGGCGCGCCTTGGCGACGCGCTCGTCGGCCGGGTCGAACAGCTCGAACAGGCCCACCAGGTGGACGCGTGCCCGGTTACGGTCCTCACCGGCGGTGCGGCGCACGGCCGCCAGCAACCGGGCGAAGGCGTCCTCGACCTTGTTCTCCGCCAGTTCAAAGTCCGCGGCCGCGAACTGAGCGTCCAGGTCGGCAGGATCGGCGTCGGCCCGCGCCACCGCGTCCGGCTCGGCGGTGGCGGCCCGGGCACTGAACCGCACCTGCGCCAGCGCCGCCTTGGCCTGCTCGTTGGCCGGTTCCACATCGAGAATTCGCTGGTAGGCCGCCTCGGCCTCGGCGAAGTCGCCGCGCTCGAAGGCCGCCTCAGCCTCGGTGAAGCGCGGGTCCTCGGGCTCCTCGACCGGCTCCTGCTCCGGCATGCCGGGCAGCTTGTCCTTCAACACATCGAGCAGCGAACCGAGCCACTTCTTGATCTCCGGTTCGGGCAGCGCGCCGGAGAAGGCGTCGACCGGCTGGCCGCCGGCGATCGCGACGACCGTCGGGATCCCCTGGACGCCGAACAGCTGCGCGATGCGCGGGTTGGCGTCCACGTCGATCTTGGCCAGTACCCAGGCGCCGTTCGACTGGCCGGCCAGCCGTTCCAGCACCGGGCTGAGCTGCTTGCACGGCCCGCACCAGTCCGCCCACAGGTCGACGACCACGAGTTGCCGCAGGGAACGATCGATGACCTCCGCCTGGAAGGTCGCCTCGGTGACGTCGATGACGCCGCCCTGACTGACGTCGCCCTGACCACCGGCTTCACCGGTCGAAGCGGGCTGGGACGGTTGCTGCCGCGCCGCGTCCGCGCGTGCCTTCAGCGCGGACAGGTCGACCGCGCCGGACAGCGCGGCGGACATGGCGGCTGACTTCGCTGCTGATCCGCGTGGGTTTGTCACCCTTCCATCCTGGCACGACCACCCAGGGCGCTGCCGCCGTACCCGTGCCACTTTTCCGATGGGTCCGGCTGCGTCAGTCCTGCGCCAGCCGCTTCTCCACTCGCTGGACCTTCTCGTCGAGCTGACCGGAGTCGTAGCCGGGGCGAATATCCGCCTTGAGCACCAGGCTGACCCGCGGCGCACCTTCGCCCGCGGCCTCGACCGCACGCTTGACGACGTCCATCACCTCGTCCCAGGAACCCTCGATGTTGGTGAACATCGCGTTGGTCGAGTTGGGCAGCCCGGAGTCCCGCACCACTCGCACCGCCCGCGCCACCGCCTCGCTGACGCCGCCCTCCGGATCGCCCGCCGGGCTCACGCTGAACGCCACGATCATTTCTGTAGAACCTCCTCGGGTAAACGATCACCGCCCGCGGGAACCCACCGGCTCTCCGGCGGCTCCCAGGCACACCCTGCCAGCTCACCGGTACCCGCTGGTAGCTTCCAGGACCATGAACCGCCCGTTACCGTTCGACCCGATCGCACGCGCGGCCGAACTGTGGGAGGAGCGGGTCGGCCCCTCCGGCACCATGGCCGCGGTGACCGGTCTCATGCGCGTCCAGCAGGTCATCCAGTCCGCCGTGGACGGCGCGCTGAAACCGCACGGGCTGACCTTCGCCCGCTACGAGGCGCTGGTGCTGTTGTCCTTCGCACGGCGGTCGAGCCTGCCGATGCGGGTGATGGGCGAACGCCTCCAGCTGCATCCCACGAGTGTCACCAACATCGTGGACCGGCTGGAGAAGGACGGGCTCGTGCGCCGGCTGCCGCATCCGACCGACCGGCGGACCACGCTCGTCGAGATCACCGACGAGGGCCGGGCCCGGCATGCGGTCGCCACCAAGGCGGTCACGGCGATCGACTTCGGCCTGGTCGGGCTCACCGCCAAGCAGATCGAGCAGCTCACCGATCTCCTCACCAAGGTGCGCAAGGCGACCGGCGACTTCGTCGACTAGCGCCGAACCCGGAACTCACCCTCCCCAACCCAGAACTCACCCTCCCGAACCCGGAACTCGCCCTCCCGAACCGGGAATTCAGCTTCCCCAGCCGGGGACACACCATGAGCGCCGGGCCCGGAACGGCGTGTCCCCGGCCCAAAAGGGTGAGTTCCCGGTTCGGGCGCGCGTGTCCCCGGTCCAGGACGGTGAGTTCCCGGTTCGGGCGCGCGTGTGCCCGGTTTGGGAAGGGGTGTCGGTCAGGCGGAGACGGGGCGGGGGGCGAACAAGCCCGTGCCACCGTTGAGGAGGCGCTCCGGGCCGTCGAGCTTTCCGGTGCGCAGCGCCCACTTCTCGAACCACCAGGTGAACAGCGGCGGAACGGCGGCCAGCAAAGCCAGCAGCAGCGTCTTGCGCTTCCAGCCCAGCGGCTTGAACACGGCCAGGGTGGTCAGCAGGTAGATGACGAAGATCACGCCGTGCACCATGCCGAGCACTGGAACACCGCCCTCGTGTGCGGTGTGCACGACGTACTTGAGGAACATCCCGATCAGCAAAGCCGCCCAGGAGAACGCCTCGGCGACTGCGGCCACGCGAAAAAATCCAGCGGCCTTGAGGGACACGACTTTCCTCCCGGGGAAGTTACATACAGAAAAGAGTCCGGCAGCGCTCGACCACGCTGTCGGACTCGGTAACACCAGTGTGAGGCGTGACGGTCCTCACCGGAACATCGGGGGCCGTGATCATTGTCACGATCCCTACAGTTCTGAAGGGATTGCCCGGCGGCGCAGGCGGCGGAACCGGAGCGCACACCGGGCTAAGGCCCGATCGCGATGCCGAACACGTGCAGCTCTCCACCGGTCACCGCGGTGGGAAGGGTGATGCTCGCGACCTGCTTGCCGGCGTCCAAAGTGATCGGTGCGGTGGCGAAGACGTAGGTCTTGGTCTGATGTGGACTGCCGCCGACACTGTTGCGATAAAGCGTCGTGATCGCCGTGCGGTTACCGAAAGCGGGTTGCGCGGCGCCGGCTCCGAGCGTCCAGTCGGAAAAGCCGATCTCCGCGGTGCTGGTCGTGCCGTCGGTGTAGGTGATGGTCACCGGGCCCGAAGCGTTGCCGTTGGCCGCCGCGCCCAGGAAGGCCAGCCGCCCCTCACCTCCATGCCCCCGACTGGGAACCTTCACGGTCTGTCCACGCGCCAGTACGTTGTCCGGCTCGCCGGCCGGGTGGCCGGGCCAGGAATAGGAAAGGCCGTCGACGGTCACCGTGCCGCCGGACCGCAGGCCGGCCGCGGCGAGCGCGTCCGCGGAGTAGCTGTGACCGTGGCCGTCGAAGTCGGCCGCGGCCGGCTTGGCGTCCGCCGAGATGCCGGTGTTGTCGAACGCGGCCAGCAGGCTGCCCGGTTGTGCGACGAGAACGCCGATGGTGGCCCCGGTGTCCGCCCCGCCGGGCGAGCCGAACGTGACCGGCACCCGGTAGCGGCCCTCCGCCGTCCCGGGTGCCACGCTCACCGTCAGCCGGGCGCCCGCCGTCCTTCCGGCGGGCACGGCGAGGTCGCCCGAGGACGGGGTCACCCTGATCCCGGCCGGCGGGGAAGCGCTCCAGCGCCACCTTTGAGCCACCCCGGAGAGGTCCTGCACGCTGAGGTCCACGACGCCGCCGGAGCCCGCCGGGACGATCACCCGGGCCGGGTCGGCGAAGGGCACGCCCGGTGTCTCGCCATCGCGGAACGACGGCGGCGCGTCGCCGGGGCCGGTGCCCCACCTGGTGTCTGGAGTGCCGGACAGCGTGTAGTCGAGCGTGCCGCCGCTGCTGACGAAGTCCTCCGGCAGCCAGGTCCGGGTGGTGGCGACCCCGTTGACCTTCAAGCCGGTCACGTACGGGCCGTCGCCGGTGCCGGTGATCGTGATCGTCCTGCCCGCCCCGGTGGTGACCACGGCCCTGTCGAACAGCGGCGAGCCGAGCACCAGTTCGGCGCGTCCCGGGATCTCCGGGTACATACCGAGGGCGGACCACACGTACCACGACGACATCGCGCCGAGGTCGTCGTTGCCGGCCAGACCTTCCGGATTGGGGTTGAACAGCTCGTTCTGCGCCCGCCGCACGACCGCCTGGGTCTTCGCCGGCGCGCCCGCGAAGTCGTACAACCACGGCGTCTCGAAGGTCGGCTCGTTGCCCAGGAACGCGTAGGGCTCCCGCGTCCCCGCGTTGAGGTGCGTGAAGAAGGTGTCCAGCCGGGAGGTCACGGCCCGCTCGCCGCCGAACGCCGTGATCAGGCCCGCCATGTTGTAGGGCACCATCCAGCTGTACTGCGCGCCATTGCCCTCGACCCAGCCCGACGGGCTCGCCGGATCGTAGGCATCGGCGAACGAACCGTCCGGGTTGCGCGGCTGGAGGTAGCCGCTCACCGGGTTGTACAGGTTCTGCCAGAACTGTGCGCGCCGCATGAACTCCTGGTAGTTCGCCCGGTCGCCGAGCCGCCCGGCCAGTTGCGCGATCGAGAAGTCGGCGCTGGTGTACTCCAGCGTGTCCGCGCCCGCGCCCGGTACGTACCCGAGCCGGAGGTAGTCGGCGAGGCCGGGCCGTTCGACGTATCCCTGGCTTTCCGTCTCGGTGGCACCTTTGAGCATCAGCAGCAGCGCCTTTTCGGCGTCGAAGTCCTTGGCGCCGAAGGCATACGCCGTGGACACGATGATGTGGTACGGATCGCCGTTCATCACGCCGGTGTAGTCGTTGGCCACCGTCCAGCGGTCCCAGGCCCCGCCCTGCTCGGCGTAGGCGATCATGGACCGCGCGATGTCCGAGGCCTCCCGCGGTGCCAGCAGGGCGAGCAACTGGATCTCCGACCGGTAGATGTCCCAGCCGGAGAAGTTGGTGTACATCGCGTGCCCGGCCTCGGCGGTGTGCACGCGCCCGTCGAAACCGACGTACGTGCCGTCAGCGTCGGAAAAAACGTTCGGCTGGATGAAGGCGTGGTACAGCGCGGTGTAGAACGTGGTCAGCCGGGCGTCCGTGCCGCCCTCGACGCGGATCCGGTTCAGCCGGTCGTTCCACGATCTCCTTGCCGCGGCAGCGATCTCGTTGAACGAGCGGTCCGCGCCCTCGGCCCGCAGGTTCGCCTTCGCGCCGTCGACGGAAACAAAGGACAGTCCTACCCGGACATTCACGGTCGTCCCGGTGACGTTGGGAAAGGTGACCCAGGCACCGGTTTTCGACCCGCTCACGGTCTTGGCGGCCAGGGCGCCGTCGCTCCAGGTGCCCGCCGCGGCGAACGGCGTGTCGAACTGCGCGTAGAAGTAGACGCGATAGTGGGAATCGGTTCCGCAGAACCGGCCGCTGGACGCCCAGCCGCTGATGGTGTCGGTGCCGATGTCGACCTGCGCGTCGTCGGTGCCCATCACGGAGCCGCCCGCGTTGATCAGCAGGGTCGACGTCGTCCCGGCCGGGTAGGTGAAGCGGCCGGCGCCGGTTCGCTGCGTCGCGCTGAGTTCGACCTTGACGCCGCTGTCCAGGGTGACCTGGTAGCGGCCCGCCGTGGCCTGCTCGTTGGCGTGCGAGAAGGGCAGGTGGTAGCGGGCCGGGTCGATCGCGGGCGACGAGGTCACCTCGCCTGCGAAGGGGATGAACGGCAGGTCCTGGTAGGTGTCGCACCCCGCCCCGGACAGGTGCGTGAGGCTGAATCCCTTGAGCTGGTCGTCGTCGTAGAAGTAGCCGCCGTGCTGCGCCTTGACCGTGTCCGGGCTCCACTGGACCATGCCGAACGGCACGACCGCGCCCGGGAACGTGTTGCCGGCGCCGCCGCCGGTCTTGAAGTCTTCGCCGCCCGGCCGGGTTCCGACGAACGGGTTGACCCATTTCGCCAAGTCCGCGTCGGGCGCCGCGCTCGCTTGAATACCCGGCATGACAACCGAGGTAACCACGAGCCCCGCGGCGAGCGCCAGGGCTGTCCACGACAGCTTCATCTCGCCTCCCGTCGCTGCCGTCACCGGGCGCACGCCTTGTTCAAGAAAGAGGGTCATTCAAAAGTCCGGTCAGCGCCACTTTGGTCGGCAGCCGACAAACCCGTCAACGAACACGACGGGGCAGGCCGCACTTTCGTCCGGCAGATACTCCGACCGGATGACCACCTCCGTGTCCTGGCTCCTCGAGACGTTGACAAGCGGCCCGGCGTGGTGTGCAATCCGCCACGATGACAACGTTGTCGGGAGGCGTCCACCGGACGCCGGGACGCCGGGCCACGATGAGCGACGTCGCCCGTCTCGCCGGCGTGAGCATCAAGACCGTGTCGCGCGTGGTCAACGACGAGCCGGCGGTCCATCCGAAGACCGCGGAACGGGTGCTGGCCGCCATCGAACAGCTCGGCTTCCGCCGTAACCTCGGCGCGCGCAACCTCCGCCGGGGCTCCACCGGCACGATCGGCCTGATCGTCGAGGACGTCGGGAACCCGTTCTACTCCGAGCTGAACCGGGCAGTCGAGCGGATCGCCACCGCGCACGACCGGCACGTCCTCACCGGTTCCTGCGGCGAAGACACCGAACGCGAACGCGAACTGGTGTACGAGTTCAGCTCCCGGCGCGTGGACGGGATGCTCGTGGTGCCGGCCGGTGATCGGCACGGGTACCTCCTGCCGGAGATGCGTGCGGGCACGCCGATGGTGTTCGTGGACCGCCCGCCCGGCGATATCGTGGCGGACACGGTCCTGGTCGACAACTTCGGCGGCACCGTCCAAGCGGTGCGGCACCTGGCCCGGCACGGCCACCGCCGGATCGCGTTCCTCGGCGACCGGCCGGACGTCTTCACCGCCACCGAGCGGCTGCGCGGATTCCGCGAGGGCTGTCTGCAGGCGGGCCTGCGCTACGACGAGCGGCTGGCCGTGCTGCGCACGCCTACGCTGGAAAGCGTGACGGACGTGGTGAACCGTCTGCTGCGCGGGCCCAAGCGCGCCACCGCCGTCATCGCCGGCAACAACCGGGTCGCGGTGCACCTGCTGCGCGCGCTGGCGCACGTCACGCCCCGGCCGGCCGTCGTCGGCTTCGACGACTTCGAACTCGCCGACCTGCTGAACGTCACGGTGATCGCCCACGACGTCGGCCGGTTGGGCGAAGCCGCGGCCGAACTCCTGTTCGGCCGGATCCACGGTGACGATTCTGCGCCGAGAAAGGTGGTCTTGCCCGTGCACCTGACACCTCGTGGCTCCGGAGAGGTAGCGCCGTGACGGAATCAGCGAAGTGGCCCATCAAGCTGCCGGCCAACCAGCCGCGGCAATTTTATCGTGGCGGCAGTGCCATCGCGGCGCTGCGCGGCGCGTCCACCGCGGACGGGTTCGGCCCGGAGGACTGGGTCGCCTCCACCACCACCCTGCACGGCCAGCCGGAGAACGGCCTCACCCAGCTGCCCGACGGCCGGTGGCTGCGCGATGCGGTCACCGCCGACCCGCGGGCCTGGCTCGGGCCCCGGCACGTGGCCGCCTTCGCCGACTCGACCGCACTGCTGGTCAAGCTGCTCGACGCCGGCCAGCGCCTGCCGGTGCACTTCCATCCGTCGGACTCCTTCGCCGGCAAGCATTTCGACTCGCACTTCGGCAAGACCGAGGCGTGGATCGTGGTCGGGACCTCCGGCGACGATCCGCGGGTCTATCCCGGGTTCCAGGAGCCGGTCGGCGCCGCGACGGTCCGGGAATGGGTCCACGACCAGGACAGCGACGCCATGCTCGGTGCGTTGAACAGCGTCGGGGTCCGTCCGGGCGACACCGTCTACATTCCGGCGGGCCTGCCCCACGCGATCGGGGAAGGCGTCTTCGTCGTCGAACTGCAGCAGCCGACGGACTTCTCGCTCACCCTGGAATGGCGGGACTTCCTGCCCGCGCCGGAAAAGGGCCATCTTGGCATCGGCTTCGAAACGGCGATCGAGGCGCTCGACACCTCCGCCTGCGATCCGCGGACCATCATCAAGCACACCGCCGAATTGGCCGAGCCCCGGGTAGACCTGCTGGTGCCGGGTTCCGCGCCCTTCTTCCGCGCCGACCGGCTCCGCCCTTCGCCCGCACTCACACTGGACGCCTCCTTCGCCGTGCTCGTCGTGCTCGACGGCCAGGGCACGCTGCGCACCGAGCACGGCGGCGAAGCCGAGCTTGCCAAGGGCGACACCTACGTCGTGCCGTACGCCGCGGGTGAAGCCGAGGTGTCCGGTGAGACCACGGTGATCCGGTGCCGGCCACCTGAGGCTCAGCGATGAGTGGCCCTCTCTCAAGCCGCGGCGATCAGGGTGCCCTGGTCGGGAACGTAACTCGACTCTGGATGGAGCGCGCCCTCGACACGATCGCGGTCGCGCGTAAGCCCGCGGAGGAACAGCCATGAGCGATACCGTGCTGTTGGATGCTCAGCAGATCGTCAAACACTACGGTTCGGTCGAGGCGCTGCGCGGCGCGTCGTTCCAGGCCAGGGCCGGCGAGGTCACCGCGCTGATCGGCGACAACGGCGCCGGAAAGTCCACTTTGGTCAAGTGCCTGTCCGGCGCCGAGCGGCCCTCGGCGGGGCGGATCCTGTTGGCGGGCAAGGAAGTCCATCTCGACTCGCCGACCACGGCGCGGCGGCTTGGCATCGAGACCGTCTACCAGGACCTGGCGGTGGCGCCCGAACTCGATCCGGCCGCGAACCTGTTCCTGGGCCGGGAAGTCCACCGGCGCGGCATCCTGGGCAAGCTCGGCATGCTCGACAAGGCGGAGATGCGCCGGCGCGCGGTCGAGGAGTTCAGACGGCTCGGGGTCACCTTGCAGAGCACGGATGTGCCGATCGGGTCGCTGTCCGGGGGACAGCGGCAGAGCGTGGCCGTGGCGCGGTCGGTGGTGTGGGCGAGCAAGGTGGTGTTCATGGACGAGCCCACCGCGGCGCTCGGCGTGGTGCAGCGCGAGCGGGTTCTCGACGTGATCCGGCGGGTCCGCGACGAGGGCATCGCGGTGGTGCTGATCAGCCACAACATGCCCGAGGTGCTGTCGGTGGCGGACCGGATCGAGGTGCTGCGCCTGGGCACCAGGGTCGCCCGGTTCGTCGCCGCGGACACCCGCCTCGAGGATCTCGTCGCCGCGATGACGGGCGCGCTGACCCAGGAGGAGGCGGCATGAGCGACGGTTTTCCGCTTCTTCCGCTCAGGCAAGCCGGCCGGGTGCGGGTGCCCCGCAGGACACAGGAGGCGGCATGAGTGTGCCGGTCAAGACCGAGTCCACTGTGGATGGTGGCTTCGGGAGGCGTACGCTCGGGCAGCGACTGGTCGGCGCGAACACGTTCTGGATCGCGCTGGTGCTCGTCGCGCTGATCGCGGTGTTCACCGTGCTCGCACCCGGGACGTTCGCGACCCTGTTCACCCTGCAGACGCTGCTCATCGAGACGTCGGTGCTGCTGGTGCTGTCGGTGGGGATGACCTTCGTGATCATCACCGCCGGGATCGACCTGTCGGTCGGCTCGGTGCTGATCTTCGCCGGCATGATGTGCGGCAAGACGATGGAGTGGCTTTCCGGCGGCGACGCGGGCGCGGCGGGCTGGGGCGTGATCGCGATCGGGCTGGCCGCCGCCGTCGTGTCGGGCACGATCTGGGGGCTGATCAACGGTTTTCTCATCGCCGTGGCGAAGATCCCGCCGCTGATCGTCACGCTCGGCACGATGGGCGCGGCGCTCGGCGCGGCGTACCTGCTCAACGGCGGGTCGGACGTGCGTAGTGTGCCGACCGCGCTGAACAAGACGCTGGGCTACGGCACGTCGTTCGGTGGCGTGCCGAACCTGGTGATCGTGGCCGTGGTGATCACGCTGATCGGCGCCTGGCTGTTGCACACCACCCGGTTCGGCCGCTACACCTACGCGGTCGGGTCGAGCGCGGAGGCGGCGCGGCGGGCCGGCATCGGGGTGACCGCCCATCTGCTGAAGGTGTACCTGCTGACCGGTTTCCTCGCCGGGATCGCGGGTTTCATGTCGCTGGCCTACTACGCGTCGACCACCATCACCGCGCACACCACCGACAACCTCAACGCGATCGCGGCGACGGTGATGGGCGGCACGAGCCTCTTCGGCGGGATCGGCACGGTGCTCGGCACGGTGATCGGCGTATTCATCCCGGCCGTGCTCAAGAAGGGGTTCAACATAATTCAGGTTCCGGACTTCTGGCAGATGATCGCGGTCGGTGCGGTGCTGATCGCCGCGGTCTGGTTCGATCAGCGCCGGCGCCGGGCCCGCAATTCCCGTTGAGTGGCAAGACGGCTCTCATGAAGAAGTGGCTCGTCAACGCGAGTTCGGCGCCTGTGGCGACGGACCACGAGGCTGCACGTGAGCGGGGGGTGGGGCGCCGCCGTGGTTGACGTGCAGCCGACAACGGGGGTCACGGCCTGGCTACCCGCCCACGTTCTTTGAACAACTGAGTAGAGGAGAGTTCGAATGAGGAAGTACCTCGCCGCCGGCGCCGTGGCCGCGGCCGCGGTGTTGCTCGCCGCCTGTGGTTCCGGACAGGTCGGCCAGTCGGGACGCAACGGCTCCGCCCCGCCGGCCAACAAGAACCTGGTGCTGATCCCGGGGGTGCAGGCCGAGCCGTTCTACATCTCGATGCAGTGCGGCGCGCAAGCGGAAGCGCAGAAGCTGGGGTACACATTGGACACCTCGGCGCCGCAGAAGTTCGACGCCGCGCTGCAGACGGAAAAGGTCAACGCACTCGGCTCGAACCCACCGGCCGCGCTGCTCATCGCGCCGACCGACGACACCGCGATGCTCGCGCCGATCCAGCAGGTCGCCAACCGGGGCACCAAGATCGTCCAGGTGGACACCTCGCTCAAGGACTCCAGCCTGGCCGTCTCGTCGATCTCCTCAGACAACACCCAGGGTGGCCAGCTCGGGGCCGACACGCTGGCGCAGTTGGTCGGTGACCGGCCGGGTTCGGTACTGGTGCTGGACACCATCGCCGGCACCTCGACCACCGCCGCCCGCGCGGCCGGCTTCACCGAACAGCTGAAGAAGTACCCGAACCTGAAGGCCCTCGAAGTCCAGTTCACCCAGAACGAGCCGGAGCAAGCGGCGGCGAAGGTGACCGCGGCGCTGGCGGCCACCCCGGACCTGATCGGGATCTTCGCCACCAACCTCAACACCGGCGAGGGCGCCGCGACGGGCCTGCGCAACGCGGGCAAGATCGGCCAGGTGAACCTGATCGGCTTCGACGCGAGTCCGGCCGAGGTGACCGGCCTGCGCAACGGCGAATACCAGGCGTTGATCGCGCAGGACCCGGCCGAGATCGGCAAGCAGGGCGTCGACCAGGCCGTCGCCGCTTTGGAGGGCAAGCCGGTCACCCCGAAGATCACGGCCGGCCTGCACTCCATCACCAAGTCGGACCTGGACGCCAGCTCGCAGTACTTCTACAAGCAGTCCTGCTAGGCGCGAGTCCCCCACTCCCGTCGCGCGAGTCCCACACTCCCGCAACGCGAGTCCCACGCTCCGGTCGACCGGAACGCGGGACACACACGACGGGAACGTGGGACACGCACGACCGGAAGGTGGGACACGCGCGACCGGAAGGTGGGACACGCGCGACCGGAAGGTGGGACACGCGCGACCGGAAGGTGGGACACGCGCGACGGGAACGTGGGACACGCGGCAGTTCAGGAGATCTCGGCCAGGTAGCCCTCGAAGAAGGCGCGGGTGGCCCGCCAGGCGCCCGCGCCGAGGGACACCCGGGCGGCGCCCAGCCCGGCCAGTTCCCGGATCGAGCCGCCCGGCAGCGGGTTCGCGTTGACCGCGGCCGGGCTGACCGCCTTGACGAACTCGGCGAGCACACCCGCGTCACGCAGGAGGATCGGGTACACGCAGTCCGCGCCCGCGGCCAGGTACGCCTTGGCGCGCTCGATCGCCTCCGGCAGCACGGCGCGGGCATCCTCGGCGCCGAGGAAGACGTCGACCCGGGCGTTGACCACCAGGTCCGCCCCGGCAGCCGCGCGTACCGCGGCGAGCCGTTCGGCCTGCTCGGCGAGTGGGCGCAGCGTTGTCTGGGGGTGCGACCCCCGGGCCCCGCCTGGGGGCAAGCCCCCAGGCCCCCTCCCGTCGGCCGAATGGTCGGTGTCCTCCAGGTTGCAGCCGACGGCGCCGGTTTCGAGCAGCCGGGTCACCAGTTCCGCGGCGGGCAGCCCGTAACCGGACTCCGCGTCGACGGTCACCGGCACCGAGACGGCACGGGCGATGCGCGCCGCGGCCGCGAACATCTCCGCGACCGGGGCGCGCTCCCCGTCCGGGTAACCGAGCGCGGCGGCCACGGCCACCGAACTCGTTGCCACGACGGGGAATCCGGCCGTCTCCACCGCCCGCGCGGTGTCGGCGTCCCAGGCGTTCGGCAGGACGAGCGGGTCACCCGGCACATGCAGGGCACGCAGTTGGGCGGCCGTCACTTCGGGTCCGCCGGGAGCGGCTTGTGGCTGGTCACACCAAGCCGGTTGAAGGCGTTGATGACCGTGGCCGCCCACGCCACAGCCACGTACTGCTCCTCCGTGAACACCTTCGTCGCCTGCTGGTAGACCTCGTCCGGCACATCCTGCGTGTGCGAGAGCCTCGTCATCGCCTCGGTCAGCTCCAGCGCCGCGCGCTCCTGCTCGCTGAAGAGATCGGTCTCTCGCCACGCGCTGAGCAAGTAGAGCCGCCGCTCGCTCTCCCCCAGTTTCCGCGCGTCACGCGAGTGTTGGTCCACGCAGTACGCGCAGCCGTTGAGCTGGGAGGCACGGATCTTGACGAGCTCGATCAGCCGCTGGTCGAGCCCAGCGTCGGCGGCGGCCTTCTCGACGGTCTGGTGCAGGGCGACAATGTTGCGGGCGGCAGCCGGTAGCGCGGCAGTCAGCTGAATTCGCTTGCTCATGGTGCTCATTTCAAGGTCGGAACGGGGGTACGGCTCGTCACGTTGAGGCGGTTGAACGCGTTCATCACGGTGGCCGCCCAGACGATGACGCCGTACTGCTGCTCGGTGAACACGCGGATGGCCTCGTCGTACACGTCGTCGGGCACGTCCTGGGTCGTCGCGATACCGGTGATGGCCTCGGCCAGCGCGAGCGCGGCGCGCTCCTGCTCGCTGTAGTCGGGCGATTCGCGCCACACGGGCAGCAGATAGATCCGGCGATCGGTCTCGCCGAGCTGCCGCGCTTCGCGCACATGCATGTCCAGGCAGAACGCGCACCCGTTGATCTGCGAGACACGGTTCTTGACAAGTTCGATCAGCAGCGGATCCAAACCCGCGTCAGCGGCTGCCTTCTGGACCGAGTGGTGCAACTCGACGAGACGTTTGTGCTGCTCCGGCATTACCGTGCCGAGTCGGATTCGCTTACTCACGAGATCCACTCTAGTGTCAACTGGCGCACGTGTATGGTCCAGTTTTATGGCGGAATCGTGGTCCAGTTTCGATCTTCATCTCGACTGGCGACCCGGCGACGGCCGGCGCGCGCTCGCCGACGCCCTGCGCCGCGCGATCCGCGATGGCCGGCTGCCACCCGGCAGCACCGTCCCGTCCACCCGCGTGCTGGCCAAGGACCTCGGCATGGCACGGGGAACGGTCACCCGGATCTACGCCGACCTGACCGCCGAGGGCTACCTGTACACCAGCCAGGGCGCGCCGACGAAGGTGACCACGCGGGGTGGGCCCGCCCTCGCCCCACCGAAGGACGACGTCCGCCCGCGCGCCGCACCATGGGTGCCGGACGTGCGCTGGGATTTTTACCCCGGCCGGCCTGATCTTTCGTCCTTTCCGCGCACCGCCTGGCTTTCCGCGTCGCGGCGAGTGCTCCACGAGGCACCCGCCAGCGTCTTCGACTACAGCGACGCGTACGGCCCGATCGTGTTGCGCCGTGCGCTGGCGCACTACCTCGCGCGTAGCCGGGGAGTGGTGGCCGACCCCGAGCGGATCGTGGTGTGCGGCGGGTTCAAGCATGCGCTCACCACGCTCGGCCGAGTGCTCGCCGACCGCGGCGAGATCGCCTTCGAAGACCCTTCCCTGCCCGAGTTCCGGGCCGCGGCCACCCACGGTGGAGCCCGCGTCACCGGGGTGCCGGTGGACGAGCACGGTATTCGCGTGTCCGAATTGGACAGCCCGGTGGTGGTGGTCACCCCGGCGCACCAGTACCCGTTGGGCGTCACCCTCGCGCCACAGCGGCGCACTGCGCTCGCGCGCTGGGCGAGCGAGACCGGCGGGCTGGTGATCGAAGACGACTACGACGGCGAGTTCCGGTTCGATCGCGAGCCGGTCGGTGCCCTGCAGGCTCTCGCCCCGGAACGGATCATCTACGCCGGGACCGTGAGCAAGACGCTTTCCCCGGCGCTCGGCATCGGCTGGCTGGTGCTGCCGCGCGCACTGGTCGAGCCGGTGCGGGCCGCCTTGTCCGAAAGTGGCTGGCGCACGCCGATGCTCGATCACCTCATCCTCGCCGACCTGCTCACCTCGGGCGTATACGAGCGCCATGTGCGCCAGCGCCGGGCCGCCTACCGGAAGCGCCGTGACCGGTTGCTGGCGGCGTTGCCCGCCGGGTTCACCCCGGGGGGTATTTCGGCGGGTCTCCACGTCGTGCTGGGCTTCACCGGGGTCGGCGAGGCCGAGGCGATCGCCACGATCCTGCGGCACTCCGTGGCGGTGGACGGCCTCGGGCGGCACTGGCTGGGCGAGCACCGGCGGCCGGGCCTCGTCGTCGGCTACGCCACCCCGGCCGAGCACGCGTTCGGCCCGGCCCTCGACGCCCTGGTCACCGCCCTGCGGGAGATTTCGCCCTGAGTTGATCCACTCGCCAGTGCGCGCTGATGTCCTTACCTTGACTTCATGGAACTTTCGCCGAACCTGCACCGGCTGCGGGTCGAGGGCTTTCAGCTGTACCTGTGGCACGACGCGGACCGGCTCACCCTGATCGACGCGGGCCCACCCGGCAGCGCCGCCGCGATCGCCGAAGCGATTCGCGGTCTCGGCTTCTCACTGGACAAGGTCACCAGCATCGTGCTCACGCATTTCCATATCGATCACGCCGGTTCCGCGGCCGAGTTGCGCGAGTTGAGCGGCGCCGAGGTACTCGCGCACGCGGGCGATGTTCCTTTTCTGCAGGGAAAAGCACCGCCGCGGCCGGTGCTGGAGGACTGGGAACGGCCCCTCTTCGAACAGGTCACGGCCGAGTCCCCCGACATCGCACCGCCATGGCCCACGCCGGTCGATCGAGCGCTGACCGGCGGCGAAGTGCTCGATTTCGGTGACGGGGCAAGGGTTCTCTCCGTGCCCGGGCACACCGACGGCAGCATCGCCGTACACCTGCCCAAGCACCGTGCGCTGTTCACCGGCGACACGATCGCGAACGTGAACCGGGTCATGCTCGGCACGTTCAACCTCGACAAGGGCAAAACCATCGAATCGATGCGCTCGCTCGCGGAGTTGGAGGTCGACCTGGCCTGCTTCGGCCACGGCGATCCGATCGTTTCCGGCGCGGGCGAACGCCTGCGGGAAGCCGCCGCGACGCTCTGATCACCTGCCGCGCAAGGATTCCAGCAGCACGTCGGCGGCGGCGTAGGGGTCGAGCACGCGGTTGACGACCTGGTCGGCGAGCGCGCTCAGGCCATCGCCGGGCAGGTCGGCGAGTTCTGACCGGACGCGGCGCACCGCGATCGCCTCCACCTCGCTTGCGGCCCGGGCGACGCGGCGGCGAGCCAGCTCACCGTGCGCGATCAGCCAGTCGTGGTGTGCGGTGAGGGCGTTGACCAGATCCTCGGCGCCCTCGCCCTGCGTAGCCACCGTGCGCAGGACCGGCTGGCGCCACCGTTCGCCCTGGTTTTCCCGGCGGACAAAGGAAATCAGCTGCTTGAGGTCCCGGACCAAGGTGTCCGCACCGTCGCGGTCGGCCTTGTTCACCACGAACACGTCGGCGATCTCCAGCACCCCGGCCTTGGCGGCCTGGACGCCGTCGCCCATGCCCGGCGCGAGCAGCACCACGGTGGTGTCGGCGAGCCCCACAATGTCTACTTCGGACTGTCCAACCCCGACGGTTTCAATGAGGACGACGTCGAAGCCGGCGGCGTCGAGCACGCGCACCGCCTGTGGGGTGGCCCAGGCGAGCCCGCCGAGGTGCCCCCGGGTGGCCATGGAACGGATGAACACGCCGGGGTCGCCGGTGTGCTCGGTCATGCGGATGCGGTCGCCGAGCAGCGCCCCGCCGGAGAACGGGGACGTCGGGTCGATGGCGAGCACGCCGACGCGGCTGCCGGCCTTGCGCAACGCGGTCAGCAGCATCGACGTCGAAGTCGACTTGCCGACCCCGGGTGCCCCGGTCAGGCCGATGATCCGGGCGCGGCCGGTGTGGGGGGTCAGCGCCGCCGCGATCTCGCGCAGTTGCGGGTGTGCGTCCTCGACGAGCGAGATCAGCTTCGCGACCGCGCGTGCCTGCCCGGCCCGCGCGCGCTCGACCAGCTCCGCGACCTGCACCGGCGCCCGCACCATGCCGCCATCTTGCCAGCCCACCGCTCCTTCCCCCGCCTCCAGCACCCGTGCCCCCGCCCCAGCCGGGTGTGTCCCCGCCCCAGGCACGCGAGTTCCCGCTTCAGGCCGTCGTGTCCCCGGCTCAGACACACGAGTTCCCGGTTCAAGCCCGCGTGTCCCCGGCTCAGGCACGCGAATTGCCGGTTCAGGCATGCGTGTTCCGGGTTCAGGCGTGCGTGTCCCCGATTCAAGCCCGCGTGTCCCCGGCTCAGGCACGCGAATTGCCGGTTCAGGCATGCGTGTTCCGGGTTCAGGCGTGCGTGTCCCCGATTCGGGCACGCGTGTTCCGGGTTCAGGCCGCCGTGTCCCTGATGGTCTCGGCCGTCTGGCGACGGAGGAAGACCACGGCGAGCACGGCACCGGCGAGGCAGACGATTCCGGCAGTGAGCGTCGCCGCGTGCAGTCCACCGAGGGTGGCGAGCGCCGGACTTGTCGTCGTCGAAAGCGCGTTGGTGCGTGCGGTGACGATGGCCGCCAGGCCCGCGGTTCCGATGGCGCCGAGGAACTGCGGCAGCTGTGACAGACCGCCCGCGACGCCTTGTTCGTCGTCCCGCAGCCCGGACGTCATCGTGGTGATGAACGAGACCACGGTCAACACGTGCCCGAAGCCTATGACACCGGATGCCAGCAGCAGGAGTAGCAGACCGCCGTCCTCGGGCAGCAGAACCATCGCGCCGGTGCCGAGTCCCTGCATGGTCAGGCCGGCGGCCATGACCCTCACTGGCGTGGCAAGGCCCGCGACACGGTCGCCGACCTACGCATGACCGCCGCTCGCTACCCGGACGACCCCGAGCTGACCGAGCTCGTCGGTGAACTTACCTTGAACAGCAAGGAGTTCGCGTCATTGTGGGCGGCCCATCCCGTCCAGAAATGCATCCCACCCAGCCGCGCCTTCCACCATCCACTGGTGGGCGCCATGACGCTGAACAACGAGGTCATGGAGCTGGCTCAAGACGAGGGTCAGCGCATGGCGCTGTTCGCCGCCGCCCGGGCTCCTCCTCCGCGGCGGCGCTACGGCTCCTCGCGGACCTCAGCGCCGCACCGGCGCGAGACCGGACCCAAGTCCCGGCGTCCGACTGAAGAGCAGGCCGCGGACGCTCTGCCATGGGGCCCCGAACTAAGCGGGGACCCTAAGCAGGAGGGCGTCGCCCTGACCGCCGCCACCGCACAAGGCGGCGGCACCGAGACCGCCACCCCGTCGGCGCAGCTCGTGGATCAGGTGCACCGCGAGCCGCGCGCCGGACGCGCCGATCGGGTGGCCGAGCGCGATCGCGCCGCCGTTGACGTTGACCTTGTCCGGGGCGAGCCCGAGCTTCTCGGTGGACACCAGCCCGACCGCGGCGAAGGCTTCGTTGATCTCCACCAGGTCCAGCGCGCTCACGTCGAGCTTCGCCTTCGCCAGCGCCGCCTTGATCGCGTTCGACGGCTGCTCGTGCAGGCTCGCATCCGGACCGGCGACCACGCCGTGGGCGCCGATCTCCGCCAGCGGGGTGATGCCCAGCTCTTCGGCCTTGGCGCGGCTCGCCACGACGACCGCCGCCGCCCCGTCGGAGATCTGCGACGCCGACCCCGCGGTGATGGTGCCGTCCGCGGCGAACGCCGGCCGCAGCTTGGCCAGGCCCTCGACCGTGGTGTCCGCGCGGACGCCCTCGTCGGTGTCGAACATGACCGGGTCACCCTTGCGCTGCGGGACGGGCACTCCAACGATCTCTTCGGCGAACACGCCCGCCGCGATGGCGGCCGCGGCCCGCTGGTGGGACCGGGCGGAGAACTCGTCCTGCTGCTCGCGCGTCACGCCGTGGCGCGAGTTGTGCTTCTCGGTCGACGCCCCCATCGCCACCTGGTCGAAGGCGCAGAACAACCCGTCGTAGGCCATGTGGTCGACGAGCGCCGCATCACCGTATTTGAACCCGGCGCGCGACTTCGGCAGCAGGTGCGGAGCCTGCGTCATGGACTCCTGCCCGCCCGCGACCACCAGGTCGAACTCGCCAGCGCGGATCAGCTGGTCGGCGAGCGCGATCGCGTCCAGCCCGGACAGGCACACCTTGTTGACGGTGAGCGCGGGAACGGTCATCGGGACGCCCGCGGCCACCGCCGCCTGCCGGGCGGGGATCTGGCCGGCACCGGCGGTGAGCACCTGGCCCATGATCGTGTACTGCACGGCTTCGGGGGAAACACCCGCTCGTTCCAGCGCGGCCTTGATGGCGATGCCGCCCAGTTGCGCGCCGGAGAAGTCCTTCAGCGAACCGAGCAGACGTCCGATCGGGGTCCGAGCGGCACCCAGGATGACGGAACCGGACATGGCGACCCTCCAACCAGACGACAGCGCTGCATGTCGACCATACCCGGCATTACTCGCCGGTTCAGGTGTGAGACCGGTCATTACCGCGGTTACGGTTCGATGCTTATTCTCGGTTCATGCACGAGGCGCTGAAGCCGTTCATCACCACGATCGACCATGTCGGGGTCGCCGTCGCCGATCTCGACGAGGCGATCGACTTCTACGAACGGACCTTCGGCCTCGAGGTCAGCCATACCGAGGTCAACGACGAACAAGGCGTACACGAAGCCATGCTGCACGCGCCCGGTGACGAGTCGGGGCCGGCCATCCAACTGCTCGCGCCGCTGCGTCCGGACTCCACCATCGCGAAGTTCCTGGAGACCAGGGGCGCGGGGCTGCAGCAGCTGGCCTACCGCGTGACCGACATCGAGACGGCCTCCGCGGTGTTGCGGGAAAAGGGCCTTCGCCTGCTCTACGACCAGCCCAAGCGGGGCACCGCGAACAGCCGGGTCAACTTCGTTCACCCTAAGGACGCCGGCGGCGTCCTGGTCGAACTGGTCGAGCCGGCCAGCTGACGCCGAGCTCAGCCCTTCCGATGAGTCACGGACCGTGACTTGTTGATCGGCCGGCCGCTCAAGCAGCCCTGAGTCCAGAGCGAGAACATTTCGGACACTGGCTGGCGAAGGAGGTTACCCGCCAGTAATATCGGAGTTTTCCCGGAGTTTTCGATGGCCATCTCAGGGAAGGCCGGCGTCATGAGTCAACTCAAAGAGATCCAGGAAGCAATCGTCTCCGGCGACCTCGGCGCCATCGCCTCGATCGAGGTTCCCCAGTCCTACCGGGGCATGACCGTGCACGCCGACGAGGTCGCCATGTTCGAGGGCCTGTCCAGCCGCGACAAGGACCCGCGCCGGTCACTGCACCTCGATGAGGTCCCCACCCCCGAGCTCGGCCCCGGCGAGGCGCTGGTCGCGGTGATGGCGTCGGCGATCAACTACAACACCGTCTGGACCTCGATCTTCGAGCCGCTGCCGACGTTCAAGTTCCTGCGCCGCTACGGCAAGCTGTCGCCGCTGGCCAAGCGGCACGACCTGCCCTACCACGTGGTGGGCTCCGACGCGGCCGGGGTCGTGCTGCGCACCGGGCCCGGCGTGCACAGCTGGAAACCCGGTGACGAGGTGGTCGCGCACTGCCTCAACGTCGAGCTCGAAGCCCCGGACGGCCACAACGACACGATGCTCGACACCGAGCAGCGGATCTGGGGATTCGAGACCAACTTCGGCGGGCTCGCCGAGATCGCGCTGGTCAAGGCGAACCAGCTGATGCCAAAGCCGGCCCACCTGACCTGGGAAGAGGCGGCCTGCCCCGGACTGGTCAACTCGACGGCCTACCGGCAGCTCGTCTCCCGCAACGGCGCCGACATGAAGCAGGGCGACATCGTGCTGATCTGGGGCGCTTCCGGCGGTCTCGGCTCCTACGCCACGCAGTACGCGCTGAACGGCGGCGCGATACCGGTGTGCGTCGTGTCCAGCCCGCGGAAGGCCGAGCTGTGCCGGAAGCTCGGCGCCGAACTGGTGATCGACCGCTCCGCGGAAACGGGTGAGGGCTACCGGTTCTGGTCCGGCGAGCACACGCAGGATCCCGGCGAATGGCAGCGTTTCGGCGCCAAAATTCGCGAACTGACCGGCGGCGAGGATCCGGACATCGTGTTCGAGCACCCCGGTCGCGAAACATTCGGCGCTTCCGTCTACGCCGCGCGGCGCGGTGGCACGATCGTCACCTGCGCTTCCACATCGGGTTATCTACACCAATTCGACAACCGGTACCTCTGGATGAATCTCAAGCGCATCATCGGCTCGCACTTCGCCAACTACCGGGAATCGTGGGAGGCCAACCGGTTGATCGCGAAAGGGTTGATCCACCCGACCCTGTCCAGGATCTATCCCCTGGAGGAAACCGGACAGGCGGCGTTGGACGTGCATCACAACCGCCACCAGGGCAAGGTCGGCGTGTTGTGCCTGGCGCCCGAAGAGGGCCTCGGTGTCCGCGATGAACGGTTACGCGCACGGCACCTCGACCGGATCAACGCCTTCCGGGGGGCGTAAGCAGCAGCTTTACGCGAGCCGTGGCAGTACTACCACGCGCGCCCCTCTTGTCCCGCTATCGGGGCAGCGGAGCGCCTCGGTCGAGGGCGTGACTCGATCTCGGATGGAGCGCCCCGTCGACACGATCGCGGTCGCGCGCGAACTCGCGTAGAAACTGGCGTAGCGGCTTGGCGTCAAGATCGTGATCTCGCGCGCAAAAACTTGCGATGGAACTGGTATGGCGCAATTGCCTGCCCGCCGTTCGGTGTAGACCTCGGGGCCGGACCACACGAGGATCGAAACACTCTCTAGGCTCGTATGCATGAGCCTTGGCGACGAACGGGAACTGGTACCGCTGGGAGCCGGCTTCGATCTGGCGAAGCGCGGTTATGACCGGCACCAGGTCGACGAGCACCTGGAACGCCTCGACGGTGATCTGAAGATGCTGGCCGCCGACCGCGACGCCGCCATCACGCAGGCGGGCGACCTCGCCCGGCAACTCGAGCAGGCGCGCGGCGAGATCGACAACCTGCGCGGCCAGGTGGAGCGCCTTGGCCAGCCACCGACGACCGTCGAAGGCCTGTCCGAGCGCCTCCAGCGCATGCTTCGCCTGGCCCAGGAGGAGGCCGCGGACACGAAGGCCCGCGCGGAGGCCGAGGCCGGGCACATCCGGGCGAAGGCCGAAGCCGACGCGAGCGCGATGCGGGCCCGCTACGAGCAGCTCCTGTCCGAACTCGACACCCGGCGCAAGGAGATGGAAGCCGAGCACCGCGAGGTGCTGGCGAAGGCGCGCGCGGAAGCCGAAGGGATCCTCGACAAGGCCAAGGCGGAACGCGACCGGCTTGACACGGACGCCGAGCAGCGCCGGGCACAGGTCGAGGAGGACTTCGAGATCGCCATGGCCGCGCGCCGGAACGAGGCGATGCGCGCGCTGGCCGAGCAGGAGGCGACCAGCAAGGCCGAGGCCGAACGCCGGGTCCGCGAGGCCACCGAGGAGGCGGCCGCGATCCGTGCCAAGGTCGCCGCCGAGGAGAAGGCAGCCAAGGACGACATCGCCCGGCGGCGGCGCGAGTCCGTCGAGGATGCCAACCGCCGCCGGCAGGAATCCATCACCGAGGCGAACGCGCGCCTGGCCGAGGCGTCCGACGAGGCGAACCGGCGGGTCCGCGAGGCCACCGAGGAGTCCACCAAGCGGATCAACCAGGCCGCCGAGAAGGTGGAGGCGCTGCGCGAGCTGCGGGCCGGCATCGCCAAGCAGGTCAAGGCGGCCCGTGCGGTACTCAGCGAGGCCCACGAGGTCCTCGGCGAACCCGAGCCCCAGGCGCCCGAGGCCACGGAGGGGGCGAGCGCCGGCACGGACGGCCCCACGGCCAAGGCGGCCGGCGAGTAGGGCCGGGCTCCCACCCCGCCGGGCCACCTACCTGCTTCAGCCGGGCCAAGGAGTGTCCGCGGCTGCGGCCGTCTGCGGCATGGCGCGCTGACCAGGAGCGATGAGCCAGAGAGATCGCCCGTTCTTCCTATTTTGCGCGGGCAGGCGCAGGCGTAGGGTAACCGTGCGCGCGCGGACCAGTACCTGTTGAAGTGCTCATCGCCCAGGCCAGTGGCAAGGAGATGGGGTCATGTCCGCGGAGGCACGCCCACCGCGTCACAACCCGCTACAGGAGATCTTCTGGACGCGAACCGGACTCCTGCTGCTGGTTCTCGTCGTGCTCTCGGGTGTATGCCTGACCATCTCGGGCGCGATGCCGCTCGGCATGGGACGAAACCTGGTCAACGCCGCCGGTACCGGCACGTTGGTGTCGGCGATCGTCGGCTTCGGCCAGACGCTGATCACCGCGACCGCCGCCCAGCGCGCGCTGGTTTCACCCGTGATCGAGGAAAGCCGGCGAACGTTGCGCGAACTGGCCGCCGAATACCGCTCGATGAACAAGGAGTTCTTTCCCACGCACGTCTTCGAGGCGACCGTCCAGCCGGACCCCGCGCTCAACCGCCTGATGATGCGGGATCTCCACGCCACCCGGCAGTACTTCTTCCGCGGGTTTTCCGCCCGTTACGCCGCCGCGCGACTGCTGCTTTCGCAGGCGGAATGGGAACTTCGGGTGATCATCGCCGATCCGCGCGACGCCACCACGCTCAGCGGGCGCGCCCGATACCTGTTGCGCCACGAGGGCGCGGCCGCCGATGCCGACCGGATCCAGCGCGAACTTTCCCACGAGGTGTCGATGGGGTTGATCGGGTTGTACCTGGCGCGCAGCCGGTCCACCCGGATCGACGTGACGGTGATCGCCGATCCGCCACTGGACCGGCTCGAAATGTTCGACGACAGCGTCTGGATCCACCTCTACAGCGACGTCAGCAGCGTGAGCACGTTGTACCCGCGCACCTTGCGGTTCTCCGAGGGCTCGTTCCTCTACAACATGGAACGCGTGGAATTCCTGCGCGTGTGCCAGTCCCGTTCGGCCCGCCATTTCCAACTGGCCCCGGACACCACTCGGCAGGAGTTCATGGCGCTGTACCAGAAGGTCACCGGGCGCCCGCTGACCGAGGAAGCGTTCCGTGAACTGGAAACCGAGTTCCACGTCTTCCAGCACAATTTCTCGATCGCCGCATCCCTGGAGAACTGAAATGCTCACCGAAACGTCCTCATTGAGCGGCTTGATCGTGTCGCTCCGCGAACTCGACCGGCCGCTCATGGCCCACTGGGCCGCGGTGCACGAGACGTTCCTGCACTGGGTCGAACGACCCGACTTCCGGACGCACCTGCGGAACTACGTGCTCGGCCTGCCCGCCGCCGAGGTGGCCGGCCGGGCGCGGGAGACGACCACGCACTTCGCCTGGTGCCTGCTCGACGATCCGAGCGCGGACTTTTCCCTCTGGCTGCACGAATACAAACCGCAACGCGACTGGCGGCTCGGCTACGCGGATTCCGTGCACAACCACCGCTATCACTTCTCCAGCACGATGGTGCACGGCAGCTATCTCCAGGAACACTACGACGCGACGGTGGACCCCGAGTCGGGATTGATCACCTCGGTCGCGGTGCGCAGCTGCGCCCGGTGCACCACCGGTTCGTCGGGGACGATGCTGGCGGCCGACTTCCACCGCATCGTGAGTGCCGAGGACGACACGATGACCTTCCTGGTGAAATCACGCCCGGTAACCGCTTCGAGCCTCTCCTACGATATCGAAAGTGGGGTCGCGCACCGTCACGTGCCCGTTGAGAACCGATTGGGGGGATTGTCGGCCCGGATCTGACTCCTTCGGCCGGAATCAGGACGTTTCGGCGGTTACGATCAACCCACCCGACTAGGACCAGCCGGGATGGGAGAGATCGATGCACGCCCAAAACATCGTCGCCGCGCGCGCGCTTTCAGAAACGATCATCACAACACTGGAAAAGAACGTCCACAAACTGTGCCTGCGCTATGCCGAACGGCTGCCCTTCCACGGGTGGCATCACGTCTGTTTCGTCCGTGCCAAGGCGGCCGATTTCGCCCGCCTCAACGGCGCCAACGTCCACGTCGTGGAAGCCTCCGCACTCGTGCACGACGTCAACTACCTGATCCGGCGAAATTCCCCCGCCGCGGCCGGGCGTGACCTGCGCCTGGACCTGTTGCTGGAGTCCGGTGTCCCGTCGGAGACCGCCGAGTGGATCGACCGGATCGTGGACGAGGCCGAGATGGCCACCCGTGGACCGGACATCTCGCTGGAGGCGCAGGCCCTCAGCGACGCGGACACCCTGTTCAAGGCCCTGCCGATCACGCCAGTGATGCTGGCGCACCGCTACCTCGCGGAGAACGACATCACCCTGCGGGAACTGGCCAACAAGATCGTCGGTGAGCAACGCGGCGTGCACGATGGCGGGTACTACTTCTACAACCCGGCAGCCGCGGAAACCTACTCCCGCTGGGCACTGGCCAACCTGGAACTGTGGCAGTGCATCCGCGAGGCCGTCGACGACCCCGCCGTGGAAGACCTGCTCGACGCCATCGGCGTCCAAGAGCTCGACTCGACCGGTTAGGTCGGGCAGCCACACGGCACGCCACGGACGCCATAAAATCGGCATATCGTGCACTACAAGATAATTGACACATAATGAGCTGACGAGATGATGAACAATAGTCGCGACCAGAATATCTCACCCAATCCGGCCGCGGACCCGACACGGCAATGGCACGATGAGCCCGGTGAAACCGAGTCCTGGTTCAACGCCTACTGCATCGTGACACACCTGCCGCCACAGGACTTGCGACTGGTGGAAACGCTCGTGGCCGACGGAGAACACTCCGTTGGCGAGGAGGTCGCCGAGACGATGAAAAAATGCAACACATGGGCGCGCGCCCTGGGGCACATTCCCCCCATCGTCGTTTCCGGTGAACACTGGGTCTTCGCACCGGGGGCACGGGAACTCTTTCGGCGGGCCATCGCCGAGCGGAATCGACAACGAGCCAAACGGGCCGAATAAGCAGGATACTGATTTTCTGCCGCCTGCGCGAATCGTGAACGCGGCTGACGCGCAGGACGTCTTCGATGCCCCCGCCGTCACCGGGGCGTAGATCGGCCGTTTCCACGAGCCGACCGGCAGCATTGTTTCAAAGACCCACCTTGGCGGGGCGCCAAACGGCAACTTAGGGACGAAGGTCCCAAGCGGACAGGGGCGTATGTCGGTTACGTCAGGGACGCATGCGAGGTTGTGCCCCAACGCAGGCGACACCTAGGCTCGACCAGGTCAGCTTTCCAGCAAATTTCTACCTTCCCGAGCTTGAACTTTCCCAAAGTTAACCGGAAAGGAGGTTGCTGAAATATGCAGCACATATGGAGAAAGTCGACGGGAAACAAGATATTCGCGGGAATCTTCGCTATATTGGCGTCCTTGCTCGTCACGCCGCTGTCGGCGCCGACAGCGGCGGCTCAAGGCGTGTCGGAATGGTGCTCGACGGAGCAGATGGTCGGCACGGTCAAGTCGGTTGTATGCGTCGCTGTCGACACGTCACTGCCCGATACAGCAAATCGAGCGTACGTCCGGGCGGCTTACCAAAACCTGGACACGGTCCCTCACCGGGTCAGTGTCAGCAAGAGCGGCATAGTCCAGGGACAATATTTCCCCGCAGGGCAATGCATAGGTGTTCTCCTTCAGCCGAACCAGGCCCTCCGGTGCCCGGGCGATACCCTTTTCAGGGCGTCCCCCAGTGGGGCCTCGATTCAGGGAGCGGGAAATTTCCAGGTTGATGGCACCGGACGCACCATCATGACACCTGTCGAAAGTATACCGTGATACGGAAGGAGCCAAGGCTTTCCGACATCACGTTCGACTCGGTCGAACAAGAAGCCCCGGTCACGAAACCCTGGTGACCGGGGCTTCCCTACGAAGACGCAGAACGCCGGCGTAGTTCCCGGATAACCGTCCTGGAACTCCGATTCGTGTTTCCCGGGTCAGTCGCGGTCGGGCAGGACGGCGTACTGGCGGATGTAGAGGTCGGTGTAGGTGACCGGGCCACGGGGGCCGGGGACCTTGTCCAGGTTGATCCCGGTCTCGGGCACCGCGAGCAGCTTGAAGCCGTCCAGCAGGCGGGTCGGCGCGTTCCAGAACACGCCGGTGCCGGTGTAGCCGTCGAAGAACGCCTCCGCCGCCTTGGCATCCTCGGTGGCGATGCCCGCGGCGAGACCGGAAGTCTGCTCGTTGGCGATGCGCACCGCTTCCTCGATTCCGCTCACGGGCGCCACGGTCACGGTGGCCTCGCGCTCGGAGTCCAGCGCCCACTCGTAGCCGATCGCGTGCTGGTGCGGCGGCAACGACGGCGTGACGGAACGCTCCGCGAGGGCCTCGGAGATCACCGGCCACAACCGGTCGTGCACCGCTGAATGGATCAGCAGCAGGTTCAGCCGGTTGCACACGCCGAGCCGGTCCAGGCTGTTGGTGACCAGCGAGCGCACGACCTCGGCGTCGGCGGACTCGTCCACATACAGCACTCCGCCGCCATCGGCGTGGGCCAGGGTGCGGACGCCGTGGGTCGCGGCCTCGGTCGCCAGCGAACGGGTGCTGTCCCCGCTCCCGCGCAGGATCACCAGCGGCACCAGCTCCGGCAGCCGCACCAGTGCGGCCGCGGCCTCGCGCTCGACCCGGGGCACGAGCTGGATCGCGCCGGCGTCGATCCGGGCGTCGGCCAGCGCGGGCGCGATCACGGTGTCGAGCAGCCGCTGTGCCGAGCCGAGCGCGGCCGAACCGGTGCGCAGCACCCCGGCGTTGCGGGACTTCACCAGCTGGGAGGCCACGTCCACGGTGACATTGGGCCGGGCCTCGTAGTTCGCGCCGATCACCCCGACCGGCCGCCGCCGCTCGACCAGCCGCAGCCCGCCATCCAGAGTGGACAGTGGGATCGCGCGTTGCGGGTGCGGCGCACCGGCCAGCAGCCGCAACTGCTCGGCCATCCCGGTCAGTCGCTCACCGGTGATGGTCAGCCGGTCCAGCAGACCCGCGCTCATGCCCTCCGCGCGTGCCCGCTCGACGTCGGCGCGGTTCGCGTCCAGCACCGCTTCCCGCCCGTCGAGCAGGCGTTCCGCCATCGCGCTCAGCGCGCCGTCGACGGCCTCGTCGGGCGCGGCGGCCAACGACGGCGCCGCTCGCTTCGCCGCTCGCGCGCATTCCTCGACCGCCTTGGCCACCTCGTCGGACACCGCTGTTCCCTTCTGCTCCCCCGCGACCCACGCGAGGACGGACGACTTGCCACGGCCTGGAGATCCGTGAGTGTCCAGTGTGCCTCACCCGCAGGTCAGGGCTGCAGCGCGGGCTCCAGCAGCCAGGCGCCGCCGACCACCAGGCAGCTCAGGCCGATCACCACCATGATCAGCACCCACAGAGCCGCCGGCAGCCCGGTCAACCGCGCCAGCTGGTCCGCGTCGGAGTCCCGGGCGAAACCGCGGCGGCGCTTGGACTGCAGTTCGATCAACGGCCGGATCCCGCTGAACAACAGGAACCAGGTGATCAGGTAGACGAACCACGCCTGCACCTCGGGACCGGCCACCAGCGCGACGAGCGCGAGTCCGGCCGCGGTGAGCACCACGGAGAGCACACCGTACGCGTTGCGCACCATCACGAGAACGCCCAGCAGCAGCAACGCGGCGATGACGAGCAGCGCCGTGACGCGGTTGGCGGCGACCAGACTCGCGAAGCCCAGCCCGAGCACGGCCGGGGCCGGGTATCCACACAGCGCCGTCATGGCCATCCCCGGCCCGGTCGGCTTGCCTCGCGACAACGTGACACCCGAGGTGTCGGAATGCAGCTGAATCCCCTGGAGTCGTCTACCCACCAGCACGGCGACCAACGCGTGCCCGGCCTCGTGCACGATCGTCACGATGTTGCGCGCCAGCCGCCACGGCGCTGAAGACAGCACCAGTACCAGTGCGAGCCCGCCGGTGACCAGCGGTACCACTGCCGTGGGGTTCGGCTGCGCGCCGAACAGACCCGTCAAACCTGCGGTGTCGGCGAAAGTCACGCGCGAATCTCACCATATTGCTTGTCTGCGTCCTGTTATCCGTCACGAAGGCATAGCCGACCATAGGTCTGACCTAAAAATAGATCGAATATATTTTTAGGTTTGACCTAAGCTTGCTGGGTGATCGAACGAAAGGAGTCCGGGTGAACCTGCGCATCACGCCAGCATCGAGGTCCCGCCGGGGGCGTGAGCAGGGCGGAAAGCCGATCCGGCCCAACCCTCGTCCCGTACTGCCCCGGCAGGTGCCCGGCAAGCAGAGCCGCTGACCCCAGCGAAGACGACCAGGAGAACCGTGTGCGGATTTCCGCCACCGCCGACGACACCGCCGCCGTCCTGGCGCAGATCCACGCCCTGGCCAAGCACGTGCCAGAGTTGCCCGACGACGCGGACCTCGCGCCCGTACTTCCCAGCACGGGCGGGGTCCGTGGGCAGTGGGTGAATGCCTCCGGGTGCTCGGCGAGGGAGACGGGCGTCGTGCTGTATGCCCATGGCGGGGGTTTCGCGGACACCGAACCCCGGGCAGAGCGGCTCATTGCCTACCGGTTGTCCACCGCGACGGGGCGGCCCGTGTTCGCGGTGGACTACCGGCTCGTCCCTACCCGGCGGCGATGAACGATGTGGTGGCCGCCTACCGGAGCCTGCTCGATCAGGGCACGCCGGCGTCCCGGGTGCTGCTGTTCGGTGAGTCGGCGGGAGCCACGCTCGTCCTGCCGGCCCTGCTGACGCTCAAGGAGAGCGGGGATCGGATGCCGGTGGGGGGCGGTCGGGGTGTCCCCGTTGACCGATCTGACGCTGTCCAGCCCGTCGTTGACCACCAAGGACGGGCTGGACATGATCAATCGCGTCGCACCGGAGAAGGTCACCGCCCGCTATCTGGAGGGCGAGGCCGGATCTGGCACGCCAGTCACCGCTGCACGGCGACCTCAGCGGCCCGCCCGCCCTGCTGCTGATGGCCGGCTCCGCCGAGGTGCTGCTCGACGACGCCCGGCGCTTCGCCGCAGCGGCCACCGTGACGGGAACCGACGTCACCCTCGACATCTACGACGGCATGCCCCACACCTTCCACCTGGCGATGCTGTCCGGTATGCCCCTGACCACAACAGCCACGTTTCTCCGGCGCCTGGCGGACTGGACACCGCGCCGATGAACCTGCGCATCACTCCCGGCGAGCCCTGAGGTGCACGCACCCCTACCCCGACGACGACCCGAGCGTCCCGGCAGGCACGAACTCGGCCTGAGTGGACCTGGCCGGGGATCACACGATTCGGTGGTCATGAGTTCCTTCCCTGCTCGTGACGTGGGGGTCACCATGCCCGCGGTTCATGCCGCCGTGGGGTGCATTTCCTCGCGCCTCTTCGCACCCTGGATAGCCCCGCAACTCACCCGTCCCTGCCCGGTCGGCCCCGGCGATCTCGTCCTCGATCTCGGTGCCGGTCAGGGCGCCATCACCGCTTCCGTGGCCGCCACCGGGGCACGGGGTCATCGCCGCGGAGTTCCTCGACCGACTCCCTCGCCGGTTCGACGGACACCGCGACGTCCGGGTGGTACACGCCGGCTTCCACGCGTTCCCCTTGTCCCGGAAGGAATTCACGGTCACCGCCAGCGTTCCCAAGGAATTCACGGTCACCGCCAGCATTCCCTACTCGCTTTCAACGCTCCTGTTCCGACGGCTGTGCGGCTCAGAGCGGACCGCGCCGGCCGGGGCCGCGGTGATCGTCGAATGGGGTTCGCCAGGCCTCCCCGTGCGATCCCGCACCGCCTCGAAGCGGCGTGGTGGGCGGCCCGGTTCGACGTCCGGTTGCGCTCGCGGGTGCCCGCCCCGTGTTTTCGCCGCCCCCATGAGTCGATTCCGCGCACCTCACCATCAAGCGGCAGGACCTCGACCGCATCGCCGAAAGTACATTGTGGATGATCGTGAGCGCGGCCCACCGGCGGCCGGACCTGTCCGCCAAGGCGGCGTTAAGGGAGCGTGTGGGCTTGCCCCCAGCCGGGGGTGTTGGGGAACCCCCACAAGGCAGAGCGTCTGGGCGCGGAACGCCAGGAAACAAGGGCCGCAACCCGCGCCCTGAGTTGCGGGCTGCGGGAATCGACGCGGCGCACGCGGCCGGCACCGCGCCTCCGGCCGCGTGGGCGGCCCTGGCCCGCAGCCTCCTTTAGCACCGGACCGGCGCGAGTCCCACACTCCCGTAACGCGAGTCCCACACTCCCGTAACGCGAGTCCCACACTCCCGTAACGCGAGTCCCACACTCCCGTAACGCGTGTCCCACTGTCCGGTAGACGGGAATGTAGAACTCGCACGACGGGAACGCGGGACTCGCCAAACGGGAAGGTGAGACGCGAACGACCGGAACGAGGGACACGCACAACGGGAACGGGGAACTCGCACGACGGGAAGGTGGGACTCGCACGACGGGAAGGTGGGACTCGCGAGACGGGAAGGTGGGACTCGCGCGACGGGGATGGGCGACTCGCGGGCTTTCCGGTTTCCGCAACCGGACGTCGACAAACCGTCGGGGGCTCTGCGCGCTAGGGTTTTCCGGTGACCGACCATCTTGTCTGGATCGACTGCGAAATGACGGGGCTCGACCTCGCCAAGGACGCCCTCATCGAAATCGCCGTCCTCGTGACCGACGCCGACCTCAACATCCTCGGCGACGGCCTCGACCTCGTCATCCACGCCGACGACGACGTGCTCGCCACCATGCCCGACGTGGTCCGCGACATGCACGCCCGGTCCGGACTCACCGAGGAAGTCCGCCGCTCGGACATCACCCTCCAGGAAGCCGAACGGCAAGTCCTCGACTACGTGCGCCAACACATACCCGAGCCGGGCAGCGCCCCCCTCGCCGGCAACTCCATCGCCACCGACCGCGGCTTCATCGCCCGCGACATGCCCGCCCTCGACGCGCACCTGCACTACCGCATGGTCGACGTCTCCTCCGTCAAGGAACTCGTCCGGCGCTGGTACCCGCGCGCCTACTACGCCAAGCCCGAGAAGGGCCTCGCCCACCGCGCACTCGCCGACATCAAGGAGTCCATCAGCGAACTCGACTACTACCGCCGTACCACCTTCGTCCCCCAGCCCGGACCCACCAGCGAGGCAGCCCGCGCGGCCGCGGCCGAAGTGCGATCACGCCACGGTGCATAACCCCTTTCCGGTCCCCGCGAACGACGCGCTACGATATGCGAGCCGAGGTCGACCAGACCTCGCACGGTGGGTGTAGCTCAGTCGGTAGAGCACCTGGTTGTGGTCCAGGATGTCGCGGGTTCGAATCCCGTCACTCACCCCACGGCGAGCCCTGTTCGCGCCTGTTGGGGGCTTCCCGATTGGTGGGGTTCGTCCTTGTGTTGGGGGGCCGAGCCCCCCAAACCCCCCGCGGTGCGAGCTCCTCACCTTGGCGGGCGCTGGTGGCGTTGGGTGGGGACCAGCGTGAGGTGACATGCTGCGGGAAGCCCCTCTAGCCGGCGCTGGTCGCGTTGGGCGGGGACCAGCATGAGTTGAGATACTGCGGGAGCCCCTCTGGTTGGCGCTGGCGGGGTGGAGTGGGACCAGCATGAGGTGACATGCTGCGGGAGCCTCTGGCCGGTGTTGTGGGCATACTCGTGTGTGGTGACGTGGAGTGGCCAGCTAGCGCGGGTGGGCGCAGGTGCATGATCGAAGGGGTGCTTGTGAGGGCATTGCGGGGGGCGTGTGGGGAGTGCGTGGGGTTGTGTTGTGTGGGGCCGGGGTTTGTGAAGTCGGCGGACTTTCCGATCAACAAGGCGGCGGGAGAGCCTTGCCGGCATCTGCGGGATGACTTTCGGTGTGGGATCCATGACCAACTCCGCCCCCGCGGGTTCGTGGGGTGCACGGTTTACGACTGCTTCGGGGCGGGACAGCGGGTTTCGCAGGAGATGTTTCCGGGGCGGGACTGGCGTGAGGGGCCGGATACTGCCCAAGCGATGTTCGCGGTGTTCAACGTCGTTCGCGAGCTTCACGAGTTGCTCTGGTATCTCCGTGAGGCGGTCGAGTTGGAAGCGGGGCGCGGCTTGCGGGCGGAACTCCTCGCCGCCCGCGAGAAGACCGAACGGCTCGCCGACTCCGACGCCGAGACCCTGCGCGGGCTGGACGTGACGCCACACTGGCAGGAAACCAACGCCCTACTGATCCGCGTCAGCGAAGCGGTACGCGGCAAAGGCCGCAACCTCCGCGGCGCCGACCTCATGGGCAAGCACTTCCGAGGCGCCGACCTGCGGCGGGCCAACCTGCGCGGCGCGTACCTGATCGGTGCCGACCTGCGCGGCGCCGACCTCGGCCTGGCCGACCTCATCGGCGCCGACCTGCGCGGTGCCGATCTCCGCGGCGCCGACCTCGGCACCGCCCTCTTCGTCACCCAACCGCAGCTCGACGCCGCCAAGGGCGACTCGTCCACCACACTGTCCCGTTGGCTGACCCCACCCGCCCACTGGGCCGCCTGACCACGAAACCGCCGGGTTGACGCTTACGGGGTTACCGTGTGGAAGTGATCCCCGTCCACGATGTGAACCCGCTACGCCGCACACCGTGGGTCACCTACGCGCTGATCGCGGCGAACGTCGTCGTCTTCCTGTCGATGCCGAGCGCCGCGCGCACCCTGGCCGGGCAAACCAACCTCGCCGAGCTCTGCCAGCTCCAGGCGTTCGTCGAACGATGGGGCGCGGTACCCGTCGAACTGCTGCGCGACCAGGTGCCGGCGCTCGTCCCCACCGGAGGCACCGGCGTCGGCCCGCAGGGCCCGGGCTGCCTCATCGGGCCGCCCGCCTACCACAAGTCGCCCCCGCTGTCCGTGCTGACCTCGATGTTCCTGCACAGCAGCTGGGCCCACCTGCTCGGCAACATGCTGTTCCTGGCGATCTTCGGCAACAACGTCGAAGACCGGCTCGGGCGGATCCGCTTCCTGCTGTTCTACCTCGTCTGCGGCTACGCGGCGGCCTACGGCTTCGCGCTGACCAGCCCTGGCGCCACCGAGCCGCTGATCGGCGCCTCCGGCGCCATCGCGGGCGTGCTCGGCGCCTACATCGTGATCTACCCGAAAGCGCGGGTCTGGGGGCTCATCCCCATCCTGTTCTTCATCCCGCTGCGCGTGCCCGCCTGGCTCATGCTCGGCATGTGGTTCATCCTCCAGGCGTTCTACGCCACCGGCTACGGCACCGCGGCGGCGGGCTCGGTCGCCTACGCCGCGCACGTGATCGGCTTCGTGCTCGGGGCGCTGCTCGGCTTCACCGCGCGCCGCCGCCGGCCACATCCCCGAACCTTCTGATCACACCGCACGTTGTAACAGAGGAGATCACTCGGCGGCCACGCGGGAAGCGGTGCCGAGATGGGCCGCTCTACGGCGCGAGCAAGGAGCACTCGCATCCCTGGTCGTCTCCCAACCGTCTCCCGGACGGCTGGCCGCAACTTGACACAGTCAACGTGATCGACGCCATAGTGGAAGATCCTGAAGCCGCTTGCGCGCCTTTCACCACCCCTCACATCGGACTGAGCCCAGGCCGCGGAAAGTACCCGGATGACCCCGCTCAGCGACCGTGGAAGACCGTGATCGACCTCGTCACCAGCACCAGCAGGCCTCGCGGCGGCGCGGGCAGGGACGGCCCGGCATCATCTTGACCCGGTGTATCCGGGCCGATCTTCGGCCCGATCTCCAGCGAGCAGAATCGGCGTCGCCGGCCCCGGCGCCCGGACTTCCGCGAGCTTCAACGTATTCAAGATCATCGAGTGGTGGTATCCCGCGGACGTTTGTGTCAACATGGTCAACGGTCATCACCCGGTGCGCCAGGAGGCCGGACGGCGATTGGTCATATGGGAGACACATTGGACGTCGCAGCACGAACCGGTGGGGAACGGTCCAACTCTGTCCATTATGGACCTACCTGGTCAATTTCGCGACCAGGCCGGACCAAGGTGACCATCGACCGCGGCCGCGGCCGGACGGGCTTGATCACCTGACGAAAACCGTAATCATCGACGGTTGTCGCACGCCAGCGGCGCGATGAGGCCATCCAATACGGGTCTCCGGTTTTGGCCTGCCCAAAATCCCCCACTTCGGCAACGGCCGCCAGAACTCCCATGGTTTACCGGAAAGCACGGCCGGGCCTGCCTGGCGACCATCACCAGAAGCAAGGGCGAATGAACGAGAAGGACGGCTTAGTGCAGGATCTCACGTCGACACCCCGCAAGCACCCTCATTCTGGTAGGACCGTTGAATTCATCGACCGTTGAAAGATTTGCCGCCCTGCTGAGGCTCAGGAGCTCGCGGAGCGGCGAGACCACCGAACAGGACCCAGCCGGGAGGAATGGAATGGGCGCGGAAGCCGCTGGACAGGTTCTTGCCCCGCCGAAAGCAACGAACGGCGTGCCCGAGCTGGCCCCGGCGTCGGATTCGGCGGCACGGATGCTGCGCTTTCTGCGTCAGTACGCGCGAGAGTTCCTGAACACGCGGTTGATGGACGAGCGTCGCGCGTTGCCGCCCGCGCTGGTGTCAGACTTCGCCGAGGCGGGCTTGTTCGGCATGGTAGTGCCCAAGCAGTACCAGGGCCAGGAATTGTCGAGCGTCGACATGACCCGGGTGTTCATACAGCTTGGGGCCATCGACGCCAACCTCGCAATATTGTGCGCGGTGCACAACACGTTGGGCACCCTGCCGATCGCGCTCTTCGCGAATGACGAGGTCAAGCGCAACGTGGTGCCACGCGCCGCCAGAGGCCAGATACTGACCACGAGCGCGATCAGTGAAGCCGGCATCGGTACCCACGTCAGGGGACTCACCACCCACGCGACGAAGCACGCGGACGGCAGCTACACGATCAACGGCAGCAAAAAATGGATCTCCTTGGGCGGAGACGCGCGGTATGTGAATGTATTCGCGAAAGTTCAAGACGAACGTGGCAAGGCTCTGGGCATCACGGCTTTGCTGGTCGACAACCGCACTCCTGGCTTCAACATCGGCCCGGAAATGCTGACCCTGGGCCTGCGCGCGGTCCCTCAGTACGACCTCACCTTCACCGACCTGCGGGTGCCCCCGTCAGCGCTGCTGGGGGTCGAGGGAGAGGGATTCTCCGTGTGCAAGGCGGCATTCATGGCCGGCCGAGTAGTGCTCGCCGCTACCTCGATGGGCGCGGCGATGCGCTCCTTGGAGGTGGCCCAGCGGTTCGCCACGCGGCGTGAGGTCGCCACCGGCCGGTTGTCCGAGAATGGCCGGATCCGGCAGATATTCGCCGACGCCGGGGCCGCGATCCAGGCGATAGAGACCTTGGTTTTCCGTATCGGGACGTGGCGTGACGCCGGCCAGGTCGTCCCCGACGCCTGGTATTTCTGCGCGAAGATATTGGGCTGCGAACTCGCTTGGCGGACCGTGGACACGGCCCTCCAGATGCTGGCCGCTCGGGGCTTTCTCGACACCAACATCGTCGGCCAGCATTTCCGCGATTATCGTTTGTTCCGAATCTTCGAAGGCTCCACGGAGGCGATCACGGTCTACCTGGGAGCCATAATGGCCAGAAACCCCGAGGCGTTCGCCGCGATGGTCTACGAGCGAACCTCGGCTCCACAGGTGCTCGACCTCGTCGACCAGGTCACGCAGATCATGGCCAAACGCGCCGGTGACACCGCCGGGCGGCACGTCCACGCCGCTGTCGTCGGAGAACTCGTTTGCTGGACCTTGATGGCCGCGGTGACCAGCGGCATCGCCAACAACTCCGCGATGCACGCTTACACGGCCTCGTGGGTTGAACGCCAATTGCGTGACCGTCTGCGTAGCGCACACCAGGACCTCTACATAGGTGATTTGCCTACAACAGAGGAGTTCGCCGACCATATCGCGGGCTACCGCGGGATGATCGGTGACATCGACCAGAAGCGCTGGCCTGGTGAGGAGTGGCGAGTCGACCCGCTACTACGCCGGTGAAGACAAGGCGGTGCCCCGGGCAATAGAACAGGACTGCCCGGGGCACCGCCCCATACTGGGTTGAAAGCGCTTTCACTGCTCGCGTCGATTGATCAGTTCCATCAGTTCGGCGGCCAGTGTCTTGATCGTGGACAGGCCGGGGCGGCCCCACGGGCGAGGTTCGGCGTCGACGACGCACACCGTGCCCAGGGTCGTGCCGGTCCGGTCGATCAGCGGAGCGCCCATGTAGGACCGGACACCCATTTGGTCGACGAACGGATTACCCGCGAACCGCGGGTAATCGCAGACGTCGTCGAGCACCAGAGCCTTGCGACGGACCACAACGTGCGGGCAGAAACCGTACTCCGGAGTCCACTCCCGGGAAAGTTCCGGCTGCACGGCCGCCTGCAGTGCCGCCGAAGTCTGCGAACTGGTGGGCGTGTAGAGCCCGCTGAGGTACTGTCCGCGGTCACCGACGAAGTTGACCATCGCATACGGCGTCTTGGTGATCTGTGCGACTTTGGCGGCGAACTCGTCGAACTCCTGAACCGGCTGATGACCGTCCAGGCCGAGCGCGCGCAGCCGGGTCATTCGCTGGGCCAGTTCGGTGTCGACCGGGGCCGTCAGCAGGCGGTCGTCCATTGGTTCGGTCATCGGCTAGCTCCAGATTCTGTCGGCGCGAGCAGCGGAGGTGGGGTTTTGCACGTGCTGAAGAGCGTTCTGCGAGGTGGCGGCCAGGAAAACGTGTTCGACGAGTTTGACCAGCGTAGTGCTCGCGGAACGGGTTACGCGAGCGTCGCATCTGAGCATGGGCACATGGGGCTTGAGCGCCAACGCCGACCGCAGATCCCGCTCGGGATAGCGGTAAGCGCTGTCGAATTCGTTAACGGCGACCAGGAACTTGATGTCACGGCGCTCGAAGAACTCGATTGCGCTGAAACAGTCCTCGAGTCGTCTGGTGTCGGCGAGCACCACCGCTCCGAGCGCGCCCCGGGACAGTTCGTCCCACATGAACCAGAACCGGTTCTGCCCGGGCGTGCCGAACAGGTACAGAATCATGTTCTGCTCGGCGAAGGTGATCCGCCCGAAGTCCATCGCGACGGTGGTGGTGGTCTTACCCTCGACACCGACGGTGCTGTCGGTGCCGATGCTTGCCGTGGTGAGGGTTTCCTCCGTGGTGAGCGGTTCGATCTCGCTCACCGAGCGGACGAACGTCGTCTTACCCACACCGAACCCGCCCGCGATGAGAATCTTGAACTGGACGGGAAAGAAGTCAGAGCTTTCGGAGAGCATCGACCAAAGCCTTCAGTTGGGTGGGGTCGGGCGGATCGAACATGGCGGGGAACCGCGCGGTGACCGCCCCGGATTCGATGAGATCGGACAGCACGACCTTGGCGACCATCACGGGCTGCCGCAGGTGTGCCGCGATCTCGGCGACGGACGTCGGCGCGCGGCACAGGCGCAGGGCTTGGGCGTGCTCCAGCCCGAGCCGCTCGGGCGCGACCCTGCCCTGGCCCGTGGCGCGTACCAACGACATCATGTCCAGCTGAGTGCTGGGCTTGGTGCGCCCGCCGGTGACGGTGTAGGGACGTTCCCACAGTTCGTCACCGGACTCGAAGTGCTCTTCCTCGGGCGGTGTCATGCCTAGCGGTTTCCGTTGGCAGAGCTAAAACGGCTCGGCGTCGCCAGGTAAGCCGGAATCTGGGTGCTGAGCCGTCCCATTTCGTAGCTGAGAATTCCGGCGTCGACCTCTCTGCCGGCCAGCACGGCCAGCACCGTGCCGACACTGGCCGCCGTGACGAACAGGATGACCTCGCCGAGTTCGGCGACGACCTGGCGAACGCCGTCGCCACCGCCGAACCGGGTTCCCACTCCTTGTGCCAGTGAGCACAGACCGCTGGCCATGGCGGCCAGCTGGTCGGCGCCATCGGTGTCCATGCCGTGCCACGACTTCGCGATCCCGTCCGCCGACAGCAAAACTGCGCTGCGCGTGTGGGGAACGGACTCCGCCAGACGGCGTAGCAGCCAGGTCAGGTCGTCGGCCATGATGCCTCGGATTCTCCCTCGGTAGTTCGATGCTGCTTGAGCGACTGGTTACTTTCGGTGTTCTGCGCTTCCCGCGCCCGGTCAAAACCCTGCTGGACGACGGCCATCAGGTTGGTGTTGTGGCCCGGCAACGGCTTGGTCGGCGCCGACGGCGCCTGGAGCAGTTCCGGCCGTAGGTGGGAACCACGGCGCTGGGGCAGTGGCGGCAGTGCCTCCGCCGGTGGGTTGGCCCGCCCGAGTTCGCCGGTTGTGGAATCACCAGCCGTCGAGCCACCGGGCGTCCGCACCGGCAGCGCAGCCTGCGGCGCGGCGGACGGGTACCCGGGGTGGGCGTCCGTCTGGGGGCTGGACGGCTCCTGCCATGCGTTGAACGGCGTGGATGCCGGTGGCACGTTCGGTGCACCGGTGATGGCGGCCACGGACGCCGCCGGGGTGGCCTGCTGCGGGTCCCAGCCACCGGGTTGCGGCGCCGCCGGACGCGGGGCCGCTTGGCGCTGCTGAAGTTGGTGCTGCGGCGCCGACTCCGCCCGCTGCGACAGTGGCTCCAGTCGGTGTTGCGGTTCGTGCTGCGGCAGCTGCTCGGGTCGCTGCTGCTGCGGCAGCACGCTCGGCTGTTCCCGCGTGGTCTCCTGTGCGGGCTCGCTGATCAGGGTGTGCGGCAACACGACCGCCGCGTCGATGCCGCCGAAGATATTGGTCTGCAACTGCACGCGGATGTCGTGCCGCCGCGCGAGTTCCTTGACCACGGCCATGCCGATCCGCCCGTCGGAGAGCAGGTCGGCCAGGTCGATGGTGGCCGTGCCTTCCAGCAGCAGGTTGATCCGCTGCAAATCATCGCGCGTCATGCCCAGACCACGGTCCTGGATCTCGACGGCGAGACCGGCCGTGACCTTGTGCACGCGCAAGACGACCTTCGCGGCGTCCGGCGCGGTGAACGTGGTGGCGTTCTCCAGCAGTTCGGCGAGCAGGTGGATGATCTCGGCGACGGCATGCCCCCGCAGGCTGATGCCTTCGACCGGGACGATCGAAACCTGCTTGTAGTGCTCGATTTCCGCGACGGCCGAGCGCAGCACGGCGTAGATGCTCACCGGCTGGTTCGACCGGCGCTGCGGGCTGCCGCCGCCCAGCACGGCGAGGTTCTCGGCCTGCCGGCGAACGCGAGTGGCGAGGTGGTCGATCTCGTACAGACCACGGAGCAGATCCGGGTCCTCGATCTCGCGCTCGAGGCCGTCGACCCGCTGGATCGCCCGGTTGACCAGCGACTGCAGGCGGCGGGCCAGTTTGCCGAACACCTCCCGGCGCTGCTCGGGGTCACTGTCGAACGTCGACTGGTCAACGGGTTCGGCCGGCCCGGGAGCACTGGGGGTGCCAGGGGCACTAGGGGCACTAGGGGCGCTGACGTAGCGGACCGGGGCGGCGCTGGAGAACCCCTCCGCATGCGTGCGGACCGCGGACGTGATCGTGGTCGCGGCGATCAGAACCGCCGCGATGCAGAACACCGCGACGCCGGCACCAATCAGCACAGCCCAGGATGCGTACGCCGCGGCGGCGACGATGCCACCGACCGCGAGTAGTGCCACCACCGCCATGGTGATGACGACGATGCGCAGCACCTGACTCCTCAGGCGTTGTGCGACGGCTGCGTTGTGCGCGGGTGCAGGCTCGGACGCCGCTGGTGACTGCCACGGCGAGGGCGCTTCAGGCAGATCGGGCATAGGTCCTTCCCAGCCGGTATGAACAACACGGTGCAGACGGGATGCCACTAACACGCAGCAACACCGCGAGCCCGATGTTGGAAACGATCTTGGCGCCCAGGATGCTACCCCAACCACGCCGGGAATTTTCAGGGCCATATGCCAAAGAACTTCCCGCGGTTGTGGTTCGGACCCCCAACTCCCGCCCCGGCATTGCGCGCCGGACGGACCGAAATAGCGCATGAACTGCACAAACTCCGACGAACCCTGATCAGTCGTTGGATGAATTTCATTCACCTTCGATGATCGCGCGAGCGCGATGGACGTCCGGTCGCGGTAGCCGGGTCCGATATGTGAGACGATGACTACAGTAGTGACTACCCCCGGACACATACGGTAGTCGCGGTGGCCTTCATCCCGAGGACTCCCCTCCCCGGCGGCTCGGCGCGCCGAGCCGCCGGGGATGCGTCGTTCGCCACAGCGCAAGTAATTCGCGTGCTAAAGAAAACAACGCGGTCCGGGCGGTTTTCGTCGATATAACGACGATCGCGTCGCCGGCCGGAAAATCAACTTCGCCGGATCTCGTCCGCCGATTCGTCCCGTCCGGCCGAAATCAATGGCGGGTTCGCCGAATCCGCCACCCGTGTCCCCGCTTCAGGCGCCCGAGTTCCCGCTTGCAGCCCCCGAGTTCCCGCTCCAGGCACGCGTGGCCCCGACTCCAGCGCCCGAGTTCCCGGCTCAGGCGCCCGAGTTCCCGTTACAGGTCGGCGGGGGACGTGCCGGAGGCGGTCAGCGGCAGGCCGAGTTGCGCGCGCTCGGTGAGCCAGCGGGTCGGCCGGTAGCGCGGGTCGCCGGTGGTGGCGTGCAGGGCGCGTTGCAGTTCGAGCATGCGGTCGACGCCGATCTTCTCGCCCCACGCGAGCGGGCCGACCGGGTAGCCGAGACCGGTGGTGACGCCGAGATCGATGTCGGCGGGCGCGGCGATGCCCTGCTCCGCGATCGAAGCCGCCACGGAAACGATCGAGGCGACCAGCCGCTGCGCGACCGAGCCTGCGGTGTCGCGTGCGATCGAAACGCTCTTGCCACCACGCGCAAGGAGTGCGGCGGCGTCGCGGGCCGCCGCCGGGTCGGCCGCCGGGGTCACCGCGAGCACGCGGCGTTCGGTGGCCAGGGAAAGCGGGTCCACGCCGAACGTGCGGGCCGCCGGCAGCCCACGCTCGGCCACCGCGGACGCCACGGTCGTGCCCCAGGTGGGCACGAGCACCACGGCCCGTTCCGACGGAGCGGGCTCCACCACGGCGCCCGCCTCCGTCAGTGCCGCGTGCACCGCCGCGTCGTCCGTCCACACCGGACGGTCGGTGTCGCCCTTCACCGGCTGTTCCACGGGTGACGGCGCGTCCGGCTGGTAGCTGAACCAGCCCCGCCCGGTCTTGCGACCGTGCAGCCCGGCCGCCACCCGGTTCGGCGTGAGGTAGGACGCGCGCAGCCGGTCGGAGTAGCGGAAACCCTGCCAGATCGACTCGATCACGGTGGAGGTCACGTCCAAGCCGGTCAGGTCCATCAGTTCGAACGGCCCCATACGCAGGCCGAGCACGTCCCGGGCGATCCGGTCGATGACGGCCGGTGACGCGACGTCCTCCTCCAACACCGCCAGCGCCTCGTTGATCAGCCCGCGCCCGGCGTGGTTGATGAGGAACCCAGGTGTGTCAGCGACAACCACCGCGCGGTGCCCGGTCTCGCGCACCAGGCTGATGAGCGTCTCGACCAGCTCGGGCCGGGTCGCGGCGCCCGGGATCACCTCCACGATCTTCATCAGTGGCGCCGGGTTGAAAAAGTGCATTCCGGCCAGGCGGGACGGGTCGGCGAGGGTGGCACCGACCTGGGTGACGGGCAGGGAGGAGGTGTTCGTCGCGAAGATCGTGTGCGCGGGCAGGACGCGCTCCAGCGCGCGGAACAGCTCAGCCTTGGTGTCGAGGTCTTCGCGCACCGCCTCGACGACCAGGTCGACACCATCGCCCGGCTCGTCCGGCCGGTCCAGCGGCACCAGCCGGGACAGGATCGCCGCGGCCTCTTCGGTCGTGATGCGCCCCTTCTCGGCGGCACGCTCGATCATCGACCGGACGAACCCGACGGCCTCGCCGACCGACTCGGGCCGGGCATCGGCCAGCTCGACCACGTGACCGGCGGTCGCCGCCCACTGCGCGATGCCACGCCCCATCACCCCGGTGCCGACAATCCTGATCCGCATCACGACCACCTTCCTCAAGCGCGAACCCGTGCCCCGACCGCCATCCTCGCTTACCGGGCGCGGTCGTGTGCGGGGTGGGTGAGCCCGGCCACCCACCGCTGGCGGGCTACTCCTCGGGCCAGGCGACGCTGAGGTGCTGGATCTTGGTGAACTCGAAGCCGCCGATGTTGCCGATGGAATTGACCAGTGCGAGCGCTACGGCGCCCCTGGCACCGGGGAAGTGCTGCGACGGGAAGCTGTACAGCAGGGGTACCGCGCCCTGGATGCACGCGCCGAGGCACAAGCCGGTGAATGCGATAGCGGCGTTGCCGGTGAGGCTCGCGATGAGCATCCCTACCGCGCAAATCACGAGGATGACCGTCAGGAGGACGGCGCGGCCTCCGCGCCGCGAGGTGTAGCGCGAGACGCCCAGCAGCGCTGGGGTGGCCACGACCACGGGATCGCCGAAAGCAGGCCGGACGCGACGCTGCCGGTATGCAGCTTCAGTTTGATGATCTGCGGTAGCCAGTATGTGACCGAGTAGAAGCCGAGCATCATCAGGGCGTAGACCAAGCAGTAGTACCAGACTTGCGGGTTGCGCAGGATGGCCAGGACGGCCCGCAATCCGTGGTCACTCGACTCGGCGCTGCGGTCCTGGTCGCGCTCGATCGCCGCGGCCAGCACGCGTTTCTCGTTCGCGTCGAGCCACTTCGCCTTAGCGGGGGAGGTCGGCATCAACACGAACGAAGCCACGCCGATGGCGCCGGCGAGACCACCTTCGATGAGGAAGACCCACTGCCAGCCCGAGACGTACCTCTGGCCGGCCATGTCCGAGCTGGCGCGAAACGGCCGCCACTGACCCAACCCTGAACGGCCCCGGGTCCGATGGAGGCCATCGTGCGAGTGAGGGCATCACGATCAGCCTCACGGTCGGTCTCTACCCTCGACGCCATGTCCCCGGTATCACGCGGCCGCAAAAAGAAGAACAAGGGCAAGTCCACCAAGCCGCGTCGCACCGCGCCCATGCTGAGTTCACCGTTCGCCGGCACGACACTGTCGCGGCCGGACTGGTTCGACGCGTCGATCAAGAGCGTCCTGGACGGCGCCGAGGCGACGCTGTCGGCCCACAGCACGCGTGAACTCGAGCAGGTGGTCGCCGAACTCATCGGCGCGGAGTTGCATCAGGCGGTGCACGACGACCGTGACGGGCTGCGGTTCGACTGGCTGTTCCACGAGATCGTGGATGCCGCGGCAGTAAGGCGCCGCGAGGGAAGCACCGACTCGATGGACCGGTTGCTGCACGGCCTGGCCGCGATCGGGACACCCGCGTTGCGCGCGTACACGGAACAGCATTTGCCGAAACGAGCGGTCGGCGACTGGCCGCGAGTCACGGCCACGGGCGAGGTGTGGCGTATGCGCGACGCTTACGGCACTCGCTTCGGCGTGATCGCGGGGTTCACCTACCCGGGTGTATTCCTGTTCGACGTCGACGGCAGCAGTTGGGTCAGACTCATGCATGTCGACGTGTTCGACGACGTGGAGCAGGCTGCGACGGCATGGCGCGAGCAGGTGGGTGACAGCGCGAACGGCGTGGAGCCACAACCGATCAGCGCGGCGGACGAACTGCTGTGCCTCCGTGAGTGTGAGACCGGCGAGCTCGGCGTAATGGGCGACGAGTCGCGCAACGTCATGGACAACTGGTTCCGGGTCAACCGTCGCCTCCACGACCTGGCTGATCTGGACCTACTGCCCGAACCGGTCAACCTGTACCAGGGCGTCGATCCGGGCCCAATGGCCGAGGAGTTCACGCGTTGGTACGCCATGCAGGACAGCGCCGAGCCGAACCCGGAGATCGCCGAAGCTATCGCGGCCGAGTGGCTGGAAGGCTCGCTGCCCGAGACATGGTTCTGTGTGTCTCCCGCTCGGATCAGCTACATCCGGGCCTTGATCTCGGACTGGGTCGACGAGTACGCCGGCCCCGGCGAGGCGATGCTGGCCCCTTGGGCCCGGTGGCTCGTCCAACGGGCCGACCTGCCGGAACATCTCTCCGAGCCGGTATTCGCGGCACTGGACACCCCGCTGTGAAAGCGTCTGCAGTGCCTGGTGGCACTAACGGCCAATGCGTCCGGTAGGCGCGTCAGAGGGGACGTACGGGGTCTTCCACACCGACGATCCGCGCGCCGCGGAAGAAGCGCAGGAGTTCGGCGTCGCCATGGGCGCCGATGCCGCTGCCGCCCCAGAACCCTTGGGTGGATTCCGGGCTGAGGTCGAGCACGCTGGTCCCGTTGATCTTGACCTCGCCGCACTCGAGCCGTGCGCCGAGGGCGAGAGCGGCCTCGATGTCGGTGCTGAAGACATACCCGGCGAGCCCGGTGTTGCGGCTGTTCGCCAATTCGAGCGCGGCCTCGTCGGTCTCCGCCCGGTGCAGGGTCAGCACCGGGCCGAAGACCTCGTCGACGGTGTCCGCGGGCGCCACGCGATGCACGACGGTGGGCGCGTGGAACCAGCCTGGTAGGTCGGGCAGGGCCGTGACTTGCGTGGCGACCGCGCCACGGTCGGTCAGTCTCGCGATGGTGGCGGTGATCCGGTCACGCTGCGCGCGATGTGCCTGTGGTCCCATGGTCGACTCGCGGTCGAGGCAGCTGCCCAGCTTGATCGTCCGAAGCCGGTCGAGAATCGCGTCGAGCAGGATGTCGTGCAGCTTGGCGGGCACGAACACGTCGCCTGGGCTCTCGCACCATTGACCATTGAGCTTGGTGAAGCCCGCGACGAGCGCGTCGGCGGCGGCGTCCACGTCGGCGTCAGCGCGGACGATCACCGGGTTGTTGCTTCCCAGTTCCAACTGGAGTGCCTTGGCGTGCCCCGCCGCGGCTACCGCGATGGCGGCGCCCGCGACGCGTCCGCCGGTGAACGCGAGCGCCCGCACCCGTGGGTCGCGGGCCAGGATCTGCCCGGTCTCCGGTCCACCGTGGACCAGTTGGAACACGGCCGGCGGTGCGCCGGTCTCGGCGACCGCTTCGGCCACCGCCTCGGCGAACAGAGCGGGGCCCGACGGCGCCCAGTTCGACGGCTTGGCGATGACCGGGGCACCCGCGGCGAGCGCGAAGGCCGCCTTCTTCGCCACGGTGAAGGTGGGCGCGTTCCACGGTGCGATCACCGCGGCGGGCCCCCATGGCACGTGCAGGAGGCGGACCGGCCCGGAGGGCGCGGGAAGCGCCCGGTCGCCGGGTTCGGCGGCCAACCGCGCGCCGGCGGCGCGGAGCACGTCGGGCAGACCGTGACCGAACAGCTCGGTCACCGAGCGGACCACGCCGCTGTTGAGGGAGTCGCACGCCGCGATCGCACCGGCCCGCCGCTCGAGGATCTCGGCCACGCGGTGCAGGAACGCGATCCGTTCCGCCACCGGGAGTTCCCGCCAGGCACCGGCTCGGTGCACCGCGTCCGCCGCCACGATCGCACGGTCCACTTCGGACTCCGCGGTCTGGAGCTGAGGCTGCAGCGGCTGACCGGTATCCGGGTTGGTCAGTTGCTGGTCCAACTGCTCCGCCGGGCGCGCCCAGCGCCCGTCGATCAGATCGCGTTGGGATGGAAGCGCGGGTGTGGTGCTCACGGAACCTGCCTTTCGGTGGTGAGAGATTCGGGGGTGTCCGTGGCGAGCAGCCGGGCGGCCGAGGTCAGTCCCTCCCGTCGCGTGCGCCACAGCACGAAGGAGACCACCAGGCCGAGGAGCAGCCAGCCACCCACGATCGCCGCCGCCAGGTTCAACGGCCACTCGGGCAGCGGCCACACCGTGTAGTACAGGCCGACGAGCAGGATCGCGCTCGCCGCGACGGGGATCACGCCGTGGCGGATGAAGTTCCATTCAGGACGGTGCCTGGTCCGGAACAGCCGGATCACCGACAGGTTGCCCAGTACGTACACCACGATCACACCCAGGGTGACGAACAGGCCGACGAAACTGAAGGCGCCGGTTGGGGTGAGCCAGAATCCCACACCGAGGCACACCGCGACGTTGAGCAGCATGGTCAAGGTGAGCGCGCCTACCGGGGTGCGGTGTTTCGGGTGCAGCCGGGCGAGGCGTCGCGGCAGAATTCCGTTTCGCCCCAAGGTGTAGAGCACTCGCGCACCCGCGTTCTGGCCCGCGAGTGCGGTCGCCAGCGAGGAGTTGAGCAGCGCGAACGCCAGGAAGAGCCAGGCCCAGCCGGAGAATCGGTCCGCGAGGGCGAAGAAGGCGTTCTCTCCCTCTCCGATGTCACCGATCGAGGCGCTGCCCCAACTCGTCACCATCGCGTATCCGGCGAGGACCCAGATCAACCCGACGGCGATGATGGAGATCACCACGGTACGCGGAATGGCCCGGCGAGGATTCGCCGTCTCCTCGGCGAGCGGCGCCGCGGACTCGAAACCGGTGAACAACAACACCCCGAACGCGAACGCAAGGAACACGGTGTTCGTGTCGCTGCCCGTGGGCAGCCGGAACGGTTCGAGCGAGAACGCCGGCGATCCGTTGCGGAGGATCAACACGATCGCGAACGCCACGATGATCAGGCTTTCCAGCGCACCGACGGCGACGGTCAACCGGGCCGAGGGCTGGATACCGCGCACGGTCGCGAAGTGCACCACCGCGAGCAGCACCAGCACGATGACCCACCACGGCACGTGAATGCCGAGGTTCTGCTCGATGACCGGATCGAGAATGCCCGCGGTGAACAGCACCGCGATCGTCGGAATCAGCGGATCGTAGAGAAAATATGCCCAGGCCGTGACGAATCCGGCCCGCTCGCCAAGGCCATGGCTGACATAGCTGTAGTACCCGCCCGACGAAGGCAGCTTGCGGGCCAGGGCCGACACACACAGTCCGGTCAACAGGACGGCGACCAGCGCCATCACCAGGATCAGCGGCACCGCCATGCCGACCAGGCCGGCCAGTGCCGGTCCGATGACGATGATGCCCAGCGCGGGCCCGAGATGACTGACCGCCTGGAAGATCACCTCGCCTTGACCGAGCACGCCTTTGTTCAGGCCGCCGGGAGTAGCACCGTCCGCCATGATGGACCACCTCGAGTCAGGAAAGATCGGCCAGTCGGGTCGGCATCCACCCGGCTGACGCGGGGAAGGCCTCGGGGTGAATCGGCTCGTGCCGAAATCAAATACTCTCGAAATAGCGGTCGCGGTCCCAGTCACTGACGGACCGGAGGAAGTCGCGCCACTCGTTCCGTGCCACCGCGGCGTAGTGTTTGGTGACGTTCTTCTGGAAGGCAGCCGCGGCGAAGGCGCTGCGCTCGAACCGATCGGCCGCCTCTCCGAGAGTGTCCGGAAGCTCCTCGTGTCGCTCCGAATACGCGTCGCCGAGGCTGGGTTCGCCCGGGTCGGTGCCACGTGCCATGCCGTCACGCATGCTCGCCAGGACGGCGGCCGTTGCCAGATAGGGGTTCACATCGGCGCCGGGCAACCGCATTTCCAGCCGGTTGGCTTCCGGGGAACCGGTGATCAGCCGACAGGTCGTGGTGCGGTTGTCGAACCCCCAGGTGAGGCCGTTTCCGGCGAAATCGGTGCTCAGAATGCGCCGCATCGAGTTGACCGTGGGCGCGTAAAAGAGCATCAGATCGGCCGTATGGTCGAGTAGACCGCCCACCGCGTGCGAGAGCGGGGCACTGACCGTGCGCGCGGCTTGCCCGTCGTAGAACGGGAACCCGCCAGAGTCGTCCTTAATGGACACGTGTACGTGACACGACGATCCCATGCCGTCGGTGAGCGGCCGGGCCATGAACGTCGCGGTCATTCCGTGCGAGCGGGCCAGATCCTGGACGGCGCTTTTGAACAACACGTGCCGGTCCGCCGTCGCCAGCGCGTCGGCGTATTCGAGGTTGATTTCCCATTGGCCGAGCCCGTACTCCGCCTGCGCCACCTCAACCGGAATACCGCTTTCCTCCAGGGTGCGGCGGACCGTGCGGAAGAACGGTTCCATCGCATTGCCCGGTGCTATGGCGTAGTCGGAACGGGCGAGCGTCGTGGGGTCGAGATCGCGGTAACCCGCCCGGCGCAACCGTTCGGGCGTGCCATGGTATAGGTGGAACTCCAGCTCGGTGGCCGTGTAGGGCGTCAAGCCGTCGTCGGACAGCCGGCGGATCTGGTCCCGGAGGATGGTCCGCGGGGCGACCGAAAGCGGCTCGCCGGTGTCCTCGTCCACCGAATCGGCCAGGCAGATCGCGGTGCCTTCCAGCCACGCGGCGCGACGCAGGGTGGTCAGATCGGGCAGTAGTCGGAAATCGTGCCAGCCGGTGTGGCCACCAGCGAAGTCGACCTTCAGCGCCCCGAGATCCTGAGTCACGTCCCAGGCGTAGACGCAGGTGCACACGTGGACACCAGCCTGGATCACCCGGCGAAAGGAGCGAACCGGCATCCTCTTGCCGAACAACCGGCCGTACATGTCGACACCGGCGACCACGACGGTGTCGATGCCCAAACCGTCTAATTCGGACAGTTCGATCACATCGGTCATCGCGCCAGCCACCCCCCGTCGACCGGCAGTTGCACCCCACTGATGTAGGAGGCGTCGTCGGAAAGCAGGAAGGAAACCGCGGCGGCCATGTCCTCGGGCTTGCCCATACGCGGGACCAGCAGTCGAGCCTTCATCGCGTCGAGCACTTCCGGCGCAGTGAGATCGACCCCCGGAAGGAAGTTCGTGGGCACCGGGCCCGGCGCGATCGCGTTGACCCGTACGTTGTAACGGGACAGCTCCACGGCCAGCGCCTTGGTCAGCATCTTCACGCCTCCCTTCGACGCATTGTAGTGCACCTGGGCGAATCCCTGCGAGGAAACCACCACATCGGCCTCTACTGTGGACAGATTGACCACCGCGCCGCGCATCGACTCACGAAAATACGGAACGGCGAGTTGCGTGACGACGTAGACGCCTTTGAGGTTGACATCCACGACGAGATCCCACTCTTCGTCGGTCAACTCCTCCAAAGAGGACATCGTGATCAATCCCGCATTGTTCACGAGGTAGTCGAACCGTCCCCAAGCGTCCACAGCGGCTTCGAAAGCCGCCTTCACCGTGACCCGGTCCCGGACGTCGGCGGCCAGCGCGAGCGCGGTGCCCGACTCCTCCTCGATCGCCTTGACGGTTTCGGCGGCACGAGACTGGTCGACATCGACGCAGGCCACGCGGGCACCCTCACGAGCCAGCCGCAGCGCGATCCCGCGGCCGATACCGGATCCGGCACCGGTCACGAGCGCGACGCGGTTTTCATGCGATGGCGACATATTCACTCTCCTTGGCTTGTGTGGCGTTGCATCGCAGCCGCGCCTGGTCGACCAGCCAGTGGAACAGCGGGTCGGTGGTGTCGAACATTTCCGGGTGCCACTGGACGCCGAGCGTGGGAGCGCCGTCGGCTTCGATCGCCTCCACCACACCGTCCGGAGCCCGGCCCACGACCCGCAATCCGTGGCCGACCTCGTCGACCGCTTGGTGGTGCAGGCTGTTGACGGTCACGTTCGCGCCGAACAGTGCATGCGGGATCGACCCTTCGGCCAGGGCAACCGGATGCGCACGATGGCCGCGCGGATAACCGAGGAAGCTGTGTGCCTCGCCGGCATCTGGGGGCAGATGCGGCACGAGCGTGCCGCCCCGGCTTAAATTGATCAGCTGGGCCCCGCGACAGATACCGAGGACCGGCAGGCCCGAAGTCGTCGCGGCCTCCAGCAACGCGAATTCGAACGCGTCCCGCCGCGGGTCCAGCGGGGTGGCCTCCGGCCCGGGAGCCCGCCCATAACGGCGAGGGTCGATGTCGGCACCGCCGGACAGCAACAGGCCGTCGAGCCGATCGACGACCGCGCGCGGATCGCTGTCCATGCTCAGCAGCACCGGGATTCCGCCCGCGGCGGCGACGGAGGCCGCGTAGTCGGCGAAGAACACTTCGACCACGGCGTCGGCGAGGCTGGGCGGAGCCGACGGGCCGGCGAGCTGGCGGCGCCCGCTGAGGCCGATCAACGGCTTATGGGTCATAGGGATGACGTTAGAACCTTTGACTTCCCAGGTCAACGGTGCGGACACCGGGTATTAGTGGATCTAATGTAAGACCTATGGACTTCGAGTTCACGACCCCGACCGTGAGCGAGGACATCGCCGCGCGACTTCGCACCCTCATCCACTCCGGCGAACTGGGTCCGGGAGACCGGCTGCCGCCGGAGCGGGAACTGGCAGAACGTATGCGCGTCGGTCGAGTCAGCCTCCGTGAAGCGATCCGCCTGCTCCAGGCCAGCGGCTACGTCGAGGTCCGCCGCGGTGCCACCGGCGGCACGTTCGTCACCCAGCTCGACCGCCCGTATCAGGACTGGTTGCGGCAGATGCGCAACCGCGTCGACGAGATCGGGGACATCCTCGACCTGAGGATCGGGCTCGAAGCGCGGGCCGCGGCATTGGCCGCCCGCCGTCGCACCGACGCGCAACTGTCCGCCATGGCCACGGCCATCGACCAACTAGCCAGTTCGGACAGCCGCACCTCGTTCCGTGCCGCCGATGCCGCGTTCCATGGCGCGGTCGCCGCGGCCGCGCACAACAAGCGGCTGGAGACGGCGATCGCCCAGGCCCGGGGGGAAATGTTCACCCCGGTCGACCGGCTCGTCTATACCGAACTGATCATGTCGAGTCAGGCCGCCCACGCCGCGGTGCACGAGGCGATCCGGGACCGCAACGCGGAACTCGCCGCCCGCGCGATGGAGTCCCATCTCGAGCAGACGCGACAGGAACTGCATCACGTCATTTTCGGCGGCTCCCGAACCGAGTAGCCAGCGAACGTCCGATTCTGCCCCCACACTGGAAAGGAACAGGGGGCCGAAGCGACGGACGGAGTCGTGGGATGCGCGTCGTTGTGGACCTCACCCGCTGCCAGGGCTACGCGCAGTGCGTGTTCCTCGCACCGGACGTGTTCCGGCTGCACGGGGAAGAGAGCCTGCTGTACACCCCGGCCGTGGCCGACGATCAGCTGGATCGGGTGCGGCAGGCGGTGGCGGCATGTCCGGTCCAGGCCATCCTCCTCGGTGACGAGGTGAGCACAGGTGGCCGGTGACCTGCAGGAAGGCCGCATCGTCATCGTTGGCGCGTCGCTGGCCGGGTTGCGAGCCGCCGAGGCGCTGCGTGATGAGGGTTTCACCGGCTCACTGACCGTGGTGGGAGATGAGCCCTATCCGCCCTACGACCGGCCGCCGCTGTCCAAACAGGTGCTGCTCGGCCAGGCAGCGGCGGAGGCCACCGGACTGCCGATGCGCCGGGACCCGGGGGCCGGCTGGCGGCTGGGCGTGCGCGCCACCGGCCTGGATGCCCTCGGAAAACGGGTGATGCTGGCCGACGGCGAGTCGCTGCGGTTCGACCGGCTGCTGATCGCCACCGGGACTCGGGCACGACCCTGGCCGATCCCGGAGGAGGCCGCGCTGGACGGGGTGTTCACCCTGCGCACCCGCGGTGACGCTAGGGAGTTGGCCGAGCGGCTGGCTGCCGGGCCGCGGCGGGTGCTGGTGATCGGCGGCGGCTTCACCGGCTCGGAGATCGCCTCGGCCTGCCGGGCCCGGGGGCTGGACGTCACGGTCGCCGAACGCGGGCCCGCACCTCTGGTGGGCGCGCTCGGCGGGACCCTGTCGAAGCTCGCCGCCGCGATGCAGCGGTTCCACGGTGTGGACCTGCGCTGCGGCGTGACGGTCACCGCCCTGCGCGGGAACGGCAACGGCCGGTTCACGGGTGCAGACCTGTCCGACGGCAGCCGCGTCGAGGCAGACGTGTGCGTCGTGGCCTTGGGGGCGGTCCGCAACGTCGAGTGGCTGGCGGACTCCGGGCTGGCCGCGGGCCCGCGCGGGATCGCCTGCGACGCCGGGTGCCGGGCCTTCAACATGTACGGGATCGTCACCGACGACGTCTTCGTGGCCGGTGACGTTTCCCGGTTCCCGCACCCGCTGTTCGCATACCAGATGCTTTCCCTGGAGCACTGGGGAAACGCGGTCGCTCAGGCGGAGGTGGCGGCGCACAACATGGTCAATCCGGGGCCGCTGCGGCGCCCGCACCTCGCGCTCCCGACGTTCTGGTCGAGCCAGTTCGGGCTCAACATCAAGTCGGTCGGCGTACCCACCTTCTCGGACCAGGTCGTCATCGCACAGGGATCGCTGGAGGAACGTCGCCTGGCGATGGTCTACGGCTACCAGGGGCGGGTCACCGCCGCGGTCACCGTCGACATGGCCAAGTCGCTCGAGTACTACCAGCACCTGATCGAAAGCGCCGCCCCGTTCCCGCCCGCGCCCGGTGCGGCGGACCGTCCGCTCGCGGCCGAGATCCCGATTCCCTCCGATGTGCCGGATCCGAAGGGGCTTTCCCACGGCCCCACCGTGGCGCTCACCGGTTACCTTCCCGACCGCCGGCTGACCGTGGTGCGGCACGGCTGAGAAATCGCACGAGGAGAACCATGACCGCCGACACCCTGCTGGACCGGATCACCGACTACGCCAACCGACCCGACCCCTACCCGCTGTACGCGGAACTTCGCGAAGCCGGTCCCGTGGTAGGGCAGGCGGATGGCAGCAGCTACCTGGTAGGCACCTACCACGAGATCAACGCCCTGCTCCACGACCCGCGGCTCAGTGCGGATCCCCGCAAGGGCCCACCCGGATCCGCCGATCTGTCCGAGGAGGCGCCGGAGCCGCCGTTTTTGACTCTCGACGATCCCGAGCACCACCGGCTGCGCACTTTGGCCATGCGACCGTTCGGCCCGCCGCACAGTCCCGGCCGGGTCGACGCCATGCGCGGCCGGATCTACGAAATCACCGAGGAACTGATCGCGGCGCTGGATGATCGCACCCGGATCGACATCGTCGACGACTTCGCCTATCCGCTGCCCGTCACGGTCATCTGCCGGCTCCTCGTCCCGCGCGAGGACGAGCCGCTGTTCCGGGGATGGTCCGACACTCTCGTCGCGTCCACCGACCTGCGGCCCGGGCAGGACGGTTCCGAGCCGATCCAGGCCTCCCGGCGAGCCCGGCTCGAGATGGGCCAGTACCTGGTGGACCTGGCCGAACAGCGCCGCGGCCGGCCGGGCGAGGACATGCTCTCCGCCTTCGTCAACGAACTCGACCCGGCCCTGCGGCTCACCCGTGAGGAATTGGCGAGCACCGCCGTACTGCTGCTCGTCGCCGGACACGAGACCACGGTCAACCTGATCACCAACGGGGTCCTCACCCTGCTGCGCCACCCCGACCAACTCGACCGGCTGCGCCGTGACCCGGGGCTGCTGCCCGGTGCGATCGAGGAACAGCTGCGCTACGACGGCCCGGTGCACGCGCGCAGGCGCTACCCTCTCGCCGACATTCACATCGCCGGTTCCACCATTCCCAAAGGCACGTCCGTCGTACTCATGCTTGCCTCAGGCAACCGCGACCCCAAACGGTTCCACGAGCCCGACCGGTTCGACCCCACTCGCCCGGACAACCAGCACCTGGGCTTCGGCGGCGGCATCCACCTGTGCTACGGCGCACCGCTCGCCCGCATCGAAGCCCAAACCGCGCTCGGCGCGCTGATCCCCCGCCTCGGCACCGCAACCCTGGTCGAGGACCCGCCCCCCTACCGGCAGAGCGCCGTGCTGCGCGGACCCCGCCACCTTCCCCTTGATGTCAGTCGTTAACGCGGTAGAACCGCACCGGCGCGTTTCACGGTGCGGATCAACGGCGCGGTCTCCATGGTGTGCACGTCCTTGAGCGAGCTAATCCGTTCGGTTAGGTACTGGTAGAGGTCGCTGGAATCCCGGCAGATGACCGCGGCGACCAGATTCGTGCGGCCGGTGGTAATGGCGGTGAAGGAAATCTCGGGATGGCGGGCAAGATCGTTGGCCACCTTGAGCAATGCGGAGGGTCGAACGGTCAGCCAGAGCCGGGCCTCGGTGTAGTAACCGAGCACGGCGGGTGGGATGTCGACGTCGAAGACGAGCACCCCGACCTGGCGGAGATGGTCGATGCGACGTTTCACGGTGGATTCCGACCATCCGGTGTCGGCGGCGAGTTCGGCGTAGGACGCGCGTCCGTCGCGGGCCAGCGCGGCTAGCAGGGTGTGGTCGCGGTCGTCGAGGTGGATCAAACCCTCCACCTGCTGGGGTGGGGTGGGCCGCAGCCGGGCGGCCTGGTCGGTGGCGAGCCAGTGCAGGCCCCTCCATTGGTTCGGTCCAGGGCTCCCCAGGAGTGCGTGGGCGGTGACGTCGAGGACGCGGCTGGCGCGTGGCATCTTGTCCATCAGGAGCTTGTCGCGTTCGGCGTCGTTGGGTGCCTGGAGGTTGCAGGAGATCTCGGTACCACCGGAGAGCACGTGCACCCAGAACGTGTCCGAGCGGCGGGCAAGCACGGTGGCGATGGCGTCGACGGCGTCCGGGGTGCAGCGCACGCGAATGGTCCACGAGGTGTACCCGAGCAGCAGGCCGTTCGTCGAGCCCACGACGCGAAGCACACCGGCCGTGCGCAGGCGCCGGTAGCGGCGGGCCACGGTGTTCTCGGAGACGCCGAGCACGTTCGCGATCATGCTGAACGAGGCTCTGCCGTCGATCTGCAACGCGTGTACGAGTCCTCGGTCGGTGTCATCGAGAATGGCGGATTCCATCACACGAACCTATCTCGTGTCGGAAACCGTCAAAAGCGGGCTGTTGGCTGGCCTGGTGTAGAGCGCCAGGCAACAGTGAACCAGGCCTATAGAGCGAAGGGATTCTGATGACGACTTTGGTGACGGGAGCGACCGGGAACGTTGGTCGCCAGGTGATCGCGCAGTTGCTCGACGCGTCCGATACCGCAGTTCGTGCCGTTACCCGCAACCCTGCGGCGGCTGGCCTTCCGGACGGTGTTGTCGCTGTGCCCGCGGATCTGGCTGAACCGGAAAGCCTGGACGGGTGCCTGCGCGGGGTGGATGCGGTATTCCTGATGTGGCCGCTGCACAGCGGTGAGGCCCTGCCCGCGGTGCTGGACGTGATCAAAAGGCACGCTCACCGCGTGGTCTTCCTTGGTTCAGGGGGCGTCCGTGACCTCACCATGGACCAACAACAGGAGTTGATCGCGCAGTCTGGTCTGGAGTGGACGGCCATTCGGCCCAGCACGTTTGCGGTCAACGCGTTGTGGTGGGCGGAACAGATTCGTGCTGGCGACGTCGTGCGCGGCGTCTACGGCGAACTCGGTGGACGTTTTACTGGACACCTACGCCATGATGATGACGTGGCCGAGGCCGGAGGTCACCTCCGCTGTCGAGGACGTTACGGGGGCGCCAGCACGTACTTTCCGGCAATGGGCGGCCGACCACGCCGCCGCCTTCGAGTGAATTCCGTGACCGTCATTCTTGTGGCTGCAACGGGTTTTCCCATCGTGTCCAATGGACAGTTGCCTATGTGATCGATAGAGTAGTGGTGTTCCATCAACATAAGACGGCCCCCGGCGGTGCTGCGAACACCAACCGAGGGCCTTGATCGACTACAGAGGAGTCGACCCATGAGGGATTGTATTCCCTTCTGGCAGATCCACCCCTGCCCACCCTGGTGCGCCATCAAGCACACCGACACCGATCATGTCGAAGACCGGATACACCGGCCTGACCAGGAATTTGCGGCCGTCCCGCTGACCGTCAACGACCCGATCCACCGCCGACGCCCGGACGGCTCGGCGTACTCCGAGCCTCCCCTGCTCCGCGTCGACATGGAGCAACACACAAGAGAAACCTCGCCACGCATCTCGCTCCGCGAGACCAACTCGGTCGGATTCACTCTCACCGGCAGCGAAGCCCTCCAGATCGGCCGCGCCCTGGTCAGAGCCGGACAACTCGCCAACGAAACCGCCTGATCAAACACCCGAACTGCATGCCAGAAGCGTTGCCTCACACGCAGGCAGCGCTTCTGGCGCTGCTCTTTTCTGGCCGTGTTGATCCTGCCGCGTCGAGTTCACTCGAATGAGTGTCGAACATAAGTCCGAATATCGATAGCATGGGGGCATGTCCGAGCAGACTCCCGCTTCCCAGTTGTGGCAGGTTCCCGATGGGGACCTGGCCGCAATTGTGATGGCGCGCGAGGAAAAGCTGCGGACTGCCTACGCCGAGATGCTCGCGGCTGTGGGCGAGGCCGAGCAGCGTGGGCTGGGGAAGTCCTTGGGGTTCAAGGACACGTCCGCGTTCCTGACCGATGCGTTGCGGATTTTCCGGCGGGAAGCCAGACAGCGCATCGATCATGCTGCGGCCATGATGCCTTCCTCGTCGTTGACCGGAGTGCCTCAACACCCGCCGCTGGCCGCCACGGGTGGAGCCCTGACTGCTGGGGACATCAACACAGAGCATGTCCAGGCGATTACCGCGATCTTTCAGGCCTGTCCGGCCGGGATTCCTGCCGAGCAGCGTGAGGAGGATGAGCAGATCCTGGTGGACCTGGCCCGGCAGGCCGGTCCGGAGGCGGTGCGGAAAGCCTGCCGCCGACTCCACGCCATCTGGGACCAGGACACCGCGCCACCGGAAGACAAGGACCGCGAGCAGGCCAACCCGTCACGCCGGTTGAACATCACTCACCGCAGGGATGGCAGCATCCGATTCAACGGCGAACTCGATCCCGAAACCGCCGAAACACTCGACGGACTACTCGGACCACTAGCCAAACCACACAAGAACCCCGACACTGGCGAACACGACTCGCGCACGGCCGCAGAACGCAACGGAGACGCACTTGCCGAGATCATCGCGATCGCTGCTCGGTGCGACGAGCTAGCCACCCAAGGCGGAGAGCGTGCGGTAATGATCGTGTCCGTCACACTGGCCGAGCTGGAGGACCGGGCTCGGCATGCCTTCCTCGACGTCCCCGGGGTCTCCAACGTTGACGGACTTCGCCGCTTGGCTTGTGAGGCCAAGGTGGTACCCGCGATCTTCGGCAACAAGGCCGCACCTCTGTATGTGGGGGACGCGTCCCGGTTCGCCACTCCCGCCCAGCGCCGTTACCTGGCCGTGCGAGACGCCGGGTGCGCGTTTCCGGGGTGCGCTCGTGGTCCTAAGTGGACAACGCCGCATCATGTGGTGGCGTGGTCGGTGGACAAGCGCAGTGACGTCGATAATCTCGTGCTCTTGTGCGCTCGCCACCATCGGATGGTTCATCACACGTCGTGGGAGGTGAGGATGAACGGGCATCTACCCGAGTTCATCCCTCCACCTTGGATTGACCGCGAGCGAAAGCCCATGCGCAACCTGGCGCACGCACCGCCACCCAGACACCAACAAGCCGCATAGCCACACCAGCTCGCCGGGATCAACCGCCGTGGCTGTCGCGGCGGACGGTGAGCAGGTCGCCAGGCTGGCAGTCGAGCACTTCACAGAGCCTGGTGAGGGTGCTGAACCGGATCGCTTTCGCGTGACCGTTCTTCAGGATGGACAGGTTGGCGATGGTGATGCCCACGCGGTTGGCCAACTCGGTGAGCGTGAGTCCCCGCGCGGCTAGCAGCGCGTCGAGGTGCACCTCGACGGCGTGCTCGTCTTCGGCGGCCATCACACGGTGCCGTCGAGGTCTTCTCGCATGCGTACACCGATGCGCATGATCCGGGCGAACGTCAGCGCACCGAGCCCGGACAACAGCACCGGCCAGGACCACTGCCAGTACACCATGCCCAACGGTGTGGCCGGGTCGAGCGTGCTGAGGTCGGCGACGAGATAGGCGGTCGCGATGCCCTTGACGACCATGGCCACCAACTGCCCGGCCACCAGGAACCAGCCGAGCGTCCGGAGCCGGTCGGCCACCCCCTCGCCGAACACGCCGGCGCGCTCGGCCTCACGAATCACCCGGTGCAGCAGAAACAGTGCACCGAGGAACAGGAGGCCACCAGGCACCTCGATCAGCGCGTGCAGGGCCTGCTGACCGGCGTCAGGGTGCTGCGTGCACAGCGACACACCATCGGCGTTAGCGCCCACGCCGGGCTTGGCGAACTGCGCGTCCACCGACATTCCGACGTTGCTGGCGTTCACACACAGAAAGCCCTTGCCAAGGCCGAACAGGCTGCCCGAGCCGAACACCGCGCTCAGCACCCCAACCGCCAGGCCGATCACCATCAGGGTGGCCAAGGCGCCCGAGACACTCCGCAACGGCTCCAACGGATTGCGCGCCTTGGGTGCACGCATCACGACCTCTCAGTTTATCGTCTTTCGATAAGATCGAGAAACGATAAGGCCTCTTGCCGGTGCTGTCCAGGCTACGGCGATTATGGCCGATAGACGGTAAGCCGCTGCGTGTGCGCAAGCAGGTCGCGCAGCGAGCCGAGGCCGCCGGAGAGCGCGCCGTGCGCTCTGGCCTGGACAAGCACGTTGCCCAGCGCGGTCGCCTCCACCGGACCGGCGATCACGGGCAGTCCACAGGCGTCGGCCGTCAGTCGGCACAGCAACTCGTTGCGTGCGCCGCCGCCCACGACGTGGATCTCATCAACGCGCCGGCCGGACAGCCGCGCCGCGTCGTCGATCGTGCGCCGGTAGGCGTCCGCGAGGCTGTCCAACACGCAGCGCGTGAACTCGCCGGGTGTGCCGGGCACCGGCTGGCCGGTTTCGGCGCAGGCGGCGGCGATGCGTGCGGGCATGTCTCCGGGTGGAAGGAACCGCGGGTCCCCGGCGTCGATGATCGCCCGGCGCGGCAGCGCGGCGGCCTCGTCCAGCAGCCGTCTCGTATCCGGAATTTCCCATGCCCGCTGGCATTCCTGCAGCAACCACAGTCCCATTACGTTGCGCAGGAAGCGGATCGTGCCGTCGACGCCCACCTCGTTGGTGAAGTTGGCCTCGCGACTCGCCTCGGACAACACCGGCTCGGGCAGTTCGAGCCCGACGAGCGACCAGGTGCCCGACGAAATATAAGCGAAGTTCTCAGTCGTCGCGGGCACGCCGACCACGGCGGACGCGGTGTCGTGTGAACCCACGGCGTAGACCGGCACGCCGGCATGAGTACCGGCCTCCTCGCCCGGCTTTCGCAGTGGCGGGAACAGATCGAGGTCGATCCCGACGCGTCTCGCGACCTCCGCCGACCACCGGCCGGTACGCGGATCGAGCAGCGCTGTCGTGGATGCGTTGGTCAGCTCTGTGCCTGCGACTCCGGTCAACCAGTAGGAGATCAGGTCCGGCATCATCAGCAGTCGCTCCGCGCGCCGGGCCCGGGTATCCGCGGCGAGCTGGAACACCGTGTTGATCGGGAGGAACTGGATTCCCGTCTCGGCGTAGAGCTTCTCCGGCGGGATTTTCGCGAACACCTCGTCGATCACGGGCTCGGTGCGGGCGTCCCGATAGTGCACCGGGTTGCTCAGCAGCGCACCGTCCGCGCCGAGCAGGCCGTAGTCGACGCCCCAGGTGTCGATGCCGATGGCGTCCACCGGCCCTGCCTTGCGCAGCCCATCGAGAACTCCTTGGTAGAGCGCGAGAATGTCCCAGCACAGAGTGCCGTCGGTGCGCACCGGCCGGTTGTCGAACCGGTGCACCTCGGTCAGTGCCACGCCGCGCGACAGCCCAGCCGACAGCTCGCCGACCATGACGCGCCCGCTCGACGCCCCGAGATCGACGGCCGCGAACGTCGTCATCGCAGGAACGCGGCCGCCACCCCGGCATCCACCGGCACGTGCACGCCGGTGGTGTGGGACAGCTCGCCGCCGGTCAGCACGAACACCGCGTTCGCGACGTGCTCGGGCAGCACCTCGCGCTTGAGCAGGGTGCGCTGCGCGTAGAAGGCGCCGAGTTCCTCCTCCTTCACGCCGTAGACCGCGGCGCGTTGCGCGCCCCAGCCGCCGGCGAAGATGCCCGAGCCCCGCACCACGCCGTCCGGGTTGACGCCGTTGACCCGGATCCCGTGTTCACCGAGTTCCGCGGCCAGCAACCGCACCTGGTGCGCCTGATCGGCTTTCGTCGCGCTGTAGGCGATGTTGTTCGGTCCGGCGAACACGGAGTTCTTGCTGGTGATGTAGACGATGTCGCCGCCCATGCCCTGCTCGATCATCATCCGGGCGGCCTCGCGCGACACCAGGAACGAGCCGCGCGCCATCACGTCGTGCTGCAGGTCCCAGTCGTGGGTCGTGGTCTCCAGCAGCGACTTGGAGATCGACAGGCCGGCGTTGTTCACCACCAGGTCGATGCCGCCGAAGGCGAGCGCGGCGGCCTGGAACGCGGCGCGGATCCGCTTCTCGTCGGTCACGTCGGCGACCACGGAGATCGCCTTGTCCGGTCCGCCCAGCGCGGTGGCCAGTTCGCCGGCCGGGCTGAGATCCGCGACCACGACGCACGCGCCCTCGGCCACGAGTCGCTGCGCGACCGCCTTCCCGATGCCGGACGCCGCACCGGTCACCAGCGCGACCCGGGTAGCAAGGGGTTTCGGCGCTGGGCGCCGCTGGAGCTTGGCCTCCTCCAAGGCCCAGTACTCGATGCGGAACTTCTCGCGCTCGTCGATCGGCGTGTATGCCGAGACCGACTCCGCGCCGCGCATCACGTTGATGGCGTTGACGTAGAACTCGCCGGCCACGCGCGCGGTCTGCGCGTCCGCACCGAAGGAGAACATGCCGACGCCGGGCACGAGCACGATCGCCGGGTCCGCGCCGCGCATCGGCGGCGAGTCCGGGGTGGCGTACCGCTCGTAGTAGGCGCGGTAGTCCTCACGGTATGCGGCGTGCAGTTCGCGCAGGCGCTCGATCGCTTCCGCCGGCGGCACGGTCGGCGGCAGGTCGAGCACGAGCGGGCGGACCTTGGTGCGAAGGAAGTGGTCCGGGCACGACGTGCCGAGCGCCGCCAGACGCGGATGTTCCTTGCGGGACAGGAAGTCCAGCACGACCTCGGAGTCGGTGAAGTGCCCGATCTGGCGGCGGTCGGTGGACGCGAGGCCGCGGATGACCGGCGCCAGCGCGGCCGCCCGCTCCCGGCGCTCTGCCTCGGGCAGCGGCTCGTGCACGACCGGCCCGAAGGGCTCGGGGCGGCCGTGCTCGGCGAGGAACCGGGCCGCGGTGCGGATGATCTCCAGCGAATGCGCCTCGGCCTCGTCGGAGGTATCGCCCCACGCGGTGATCCCGTGCCCGCCGAGGATGCAGCCGATGGCCTTCGGGTGCTCGGCCTTGATCCTCGCGATGTCCAGTCCTAATTGGAATCCCGGGCGCCGCCACGGTACCCACACCACACGGTCGCCGAAGCACTGCTCGGTGAGCTTCTCGCCATCGGCCGCGGTGGCCAGCGCGATGCCCGAATCGGGGTGCAGGTGGTCGACGTGCGCGGCGTCGACCAGCCCGTGCATCGCGGTGTCGATCGACGACGCGGCACCGCCCTTGCCGTGCAGGCAGTAGTCGAACGCGGCGACCATCTCGTCCTCGCGCTCGACCCCCGGATACACGTCGGCCAGCGCGCGCAAGCGGTCGAGCCGCAGCACGGCGAGCCCCGACTCGGTGAGGGTGCCGAGGTCACCGCCGGAACCCTTGACCCACAACAACTCCACGGGCTTCCCGGTGACCGGGTCGGTGGCCGTTGCCTTGGCCGAGGTGTTGCCGCCGGCGTAGTTGGTGTTGCGTGGGTCCGAGCCGAGCCGGTTGGACCGTGCGATGAGTTCGGAAATCATGCTCCCCATCCAGCCTGGTGTCCGCCGACCCGCTCGGCGACGATGCGTTCCGCGTAGCCCGAGCGCTGGTACGCCGCGAGTGGGTCCTCCTCGAGGCCCATCTCGGTGCGCAGTTCGGCGAGGATCGGGCGGACATCGGTCTTGTAGGCGTCCATGAACACGTCGTTCGCGGCGATCACGTCGCCGGCCCGCTGCGCCGCGGCGAGCGCTTCGGAGTCGACCAGCAGCGCCTTCGCCGTGGCCTCCTGGACGTTGCACACCGAGCGGATCTGGCCGGGGATCTTGGGCTCGATGTTGTGGCACTGGTCGAGCATGAAGGCGATGCCCGCGTCCGCCTCGTACCCGCCGCCGCGCACGACCTCGTACATGATCCGGAAAAGCTGGAACGGGTCCGCGGCACCGACCATGAGATCGTCGTCGGCGTAGAAGCGCGAGTTGAAGTCGAACGCGCCGAGCTTGCCCGCGCGCAACAGGAAAGCGACGATGAACTCGATGTTCGTGCCAGGCGCGTGATGCCCGGTGTCCACGCACACCTGCGCCTGCTCACCCAGTTCGACGCAGTGCGCGTAGGCGGTGCCCCAGTCCGGCACGTCCGTGGTGTAGAAGGCGGGCTCGAACAGCTTGTACTCCAACAGCATCCGCTGATGCGGGCCGAGCCGCCGGTACACCGCGGCCAGCGCCTCGGCGAGCCGGTCCTGGCGAGCGCGGATGTCGTCCTGGCCGGGATAGTTGGTGCCGTCGGAGAACCACAGCTTGAGGTCGCGAGAGCCGGTCGCGTCCATGATGTCGACGCATTCCAGTAGATGGTCGAGCGCCTTGGCGCGAATGCGCGGGTCCGGGTTCGTGACGCTGCCGAGCTTGTAGTCGTCGTCCTGGAAGACGTTCGAGTTGATCGTCCCGATCCGGAGCCCGGCGGACTCGGCGTACTTGGCGAGCCCGGAGTAGTCGTCGACCTTGTCCCATGGGATGTGCAGCGCGATGCTGGGGGCGACACCGGTGAACGCGTGCACCTGCGCCGCGTCGTCGATCTTCTCCTCGACCGTTCTGGGCACTCCGGGCTGCGCGAAGACCTTGAACCGGGTGCCCGAGTTGCCGTAGGCCCAGGAGGGTGTCTCGATCCGCTGCGTGCGCAGCCGCTGGTTGATTCCGGTGCTCACGCCCATGGCTGTCTCCTCGTCGAGATCGCGCCTTAAAACGTTTCATACGGATGCTAGGCTGTGCGCCGAGACAGAGCAAGGGGCCCTATGGTCGGCATCAAGGATGTGGCTCGGCGAGCCGGGGTTTCCATCGGAACGGTGTCCAATGTGGTCAATCGTCCGCACGTGGTCTCCCCCGCCACACGATCGCGCGTGCTGTCGGTGATCGAGGAACTGGGCTACGTGCGCGACGAGTCCGCACGGCAGCTGCGCGCCGGGCGCAGCCGGATCATGGCCCTGCTCGTGCTCGACCTCGGCAACCCGTTCTTCGTGGATGTCGCACGCGGCGCCGAAGAGGCCGCGCACGACGCGGGCCTCAACGTGATCACCTGCAACAGCGGGCAGCGACTCGACCTGGAGGCGTCGTACCTGTCGATGCTGGCCGAACAGCGCGTGCGCGGGGTGCTGCTGAGCCCGGTCGACACCAGCGGCGAGGCGCTGCAGACGTTCCAGCGCAGCGGCATCCCCTACGTGTTCGTGGACCGCAAGATCCCCGCGGTGAAGGCGAGTTCCGTCTCGGTGGACGATGTCGCCGGCGGCGCGCTCGCGGCGCATCATCTGGTGGAGACCGGGCACCGGCGGATCGCCTTCGTCAACGGCCCCTCGATCCTCACGCAGTGCCGCGACCGCGAGGCCGGGGTGCGCTCGGCCGTCGCGGACGTCGAACTCTCCGTACTGGAGACGGCCGCGCTGGACGTGGCGTCGGGGCGTGACGCGGGCGCACGATTGCTGGGGATGAACCCGCGACCCACCGCGGTGTTCTGCGTCAACGACCTGCTCGCCCTGGGCGTGCTGCAGACGATGGTCGGCGCCGGCGTGCGGGTGCCGGCCGAGATGGCCATCGTCGGCTACGACGACATCGAGTTCGCCGGCGCCGCCGCGGTTCCGCTCACCTCGGTGCGCCAACCCGCGAAGCGCCTGGGGCGCACGGCCGCGGAGTTGCTCATCGCCGAGACCGCGGGCGGAGACGAGCCCGTCCAGCACCAGGAGGTCGTGTTCGCCCCCGAACTCGTGGTCCGTGAGTCCACCCGCGTCGTGCGATAGCCCGCTTCGGTACAACGCGGCGGCACTGCACCGGGAACCGGTGGTGCGCAGGCCGCGGACCGGCTCGGCGCCGTCAGCGGTTCTTCCGCACAGAAGTCGTGTCGACGTCAGCGGGGTCGCCGCCTGAGCCGATCGGCTGGAGCCGCGGCAGCGGGAGGCCGTGTTCGTCAACGAGGACGGAGTGGGTCTCGCCGGCGGCGAAGGCATGCCGTTCGCCCCATTGACGCAGGGCGACGATGACGGTGAACAGGTCGCGCCCGGCAGGGGTGAGGGTGTAGAGCTGCCGCCTGCCCGAGGGTGCGGTCTGCCGGTCGAGGACGCCGCGCTCGACCAGCCGGCGGAGCCGGTCGGTGAGGATGTTGCGGGCGATGCCGGTGCGCTGCTGGAAGTCGGTGAACGCTCGCGCGCCGTCCATGGCGTCGCGGACGATGAGCAGGCTCCAGCGGTCGCCGATCAGGTCGACGGTTCGCGCCACCGGGCAGGTCGGATCGGTCCAGGTCACGTCCTCGGCGCCGATCGCGGTCTGAGTCATCGCTTCTCCCGAAGAGTTGCTGATTGAAACCATTCTGCCGTACTGTCGAATCAGTTGCAAATTGCTACTGATTGAAGGAGGGCGGATGGGGTTGACCGTCGGCCGAAGGACGTTGCTTGCCGTGATCTGCGCGGTCGCCGTCGCGAGCATTTATGCCACGCAACCGGTTCTCGCCCGGATCGGAAGCGAGCTGGGCGTGCCGGCCGCCCGCCTGGGATGGATCGTCGCTGCCGGGCAACTCGGCTACCTGGCGGGGCTGGCCGTTCTGGTCCCCCTGGGCGACCTGATGGACAGGCGCAAGCTCATGGCGGGACACCTGCTGCTGACCGGGGTGGGTGCGGCACTGGCCGCGACAGCCGCTCAGGCCTGGATGCTGTTAGCCGGGCTGGTGATCGCGGGCCTGTTCGCGGTCGTCGTCCAGACGACGGTCGCCTACGCCGCAGCCCTGTCCACACCCGGGGAACGTGGCCGCAACCTCGGTGTGGTCACCTCCGGTGTCGTCGTCGGCATTCTCGGGGCACGCGTCGCGGCCGGCGCCCTGGCCGCGGTGTGGGGCTGGCGCAGTGTGTACGTCGCACTCGCCGTGCTCCTGGTGACGCTGGCGTGCCTCGTCCTGAGAACCCTGCCGCCGGACACACGTTCCGACCACGCCACATATCGACAGGTGCTGACGTCGTTGGGCGGACTGTTCCGCGAGCGCTTGTTCGTCTCGCGCGGGCTGATCGCGTTCTTCCTGTTCGCCTCCTTCGGCACGCTGTGGAGCGGCCTGGCGCTGCCGCTCGCGGCCGAGCCGTGGCAGCTGAGCACCGCGCAGATCGGCCTGTTCGGCCTTGCCGGCCTGACCGGCGCGCTCGGCGCCGCCCGGGCGGGACGCTGGGCCGATGCGGGGTTCGCGAGCGCCGTCACCGGCGGAGCGCTCGCGCTCCTCGCCGTCTCCTGGCTGGCCATCGGGCAAGCGTCGTGGTCGCTGTGGCTCGTCATCATCGGCGTGGTCGTGCTCGATTTCGCCGTGCAAGCCGTGCACGTGAGCAATCAGCACCTGCTCACCATGACCCATCCGCACCGCACCAGCAGCGTCATCGGCGGATACATGATCTTCTACTCGCTCGGCTCCGCCCTCGGCGCGACCACGACGACCACCGTGTTCGCCGGCGCCGGATGGACCGGCTCCAGCATCCTCGGCGCGGCCTTCGCCGCCTGTGCGCTCGTGGCCTGGGCGTCCAGCCGTCGCGTGGTTTCGAAGCTCCCACAGGTTGTCCATAACCCCACAAAGGGTTATATATAGGGGTAGGTATCTTGATGGCAGGAAGGGGCGGCGATGCCGAAGATCAACGTGTATCTGCCCGATGATCTGGCCGACGCGGTCAAGGCGTCCGGGGTGCCGGTCTCGGCGATCTGCCAGCGGGCACTGGAACAGTCGGTACGGCGCGTGACGGCGATCCGGGCGACCGTGCTGGGCGACCTGGCGACCGATGACCCGACGGCTCAGCTCTCGCATTTCGCCGAACGCGCGCGCAACGCGATCAAACTCGCGGTCGAGCAAGCGCGGACGACCCACGCCGCCAACGTCGGCACGGAACATCTGCTGCACGGAATTCTCGCCGAGGGGAGCAATCTCGCCCTGCGTGTGCTGCACACAATGGAGATCGATCCCGCTCACGTGGCACGAGCGCTACCCGACGCCTCGCCGGCACCGGAAACTCCGTCGGCGACACAGTTCAGCGGGCCCGCGGCCAATGCGCTGGAGTTGACCGTGACCGAGGCCCTCGCGCTGGGGCACAACTACGTCGGCTGCGAGCACCTCCTACTCGGCCTGCTCAGCGAACCCGACGGCACCGCCGGCCGGGTACTGCGGGAGTTGGGCATCGACCAGCGCACCGCGCGCCGGACAGTCGTGGCCGCACTCACCGGCTACACCCACCTCCGCGCCCAAACGAGCGCCTCCGCAGATACGGCAAGCGTGATCACCACAGCGGTGCGCCAGGAACTCCGCCCTGTTCTCGATCGCCTGGAACGGCTGGAGCAGCGGGCCGGCCTCACCGCCGAGGCTTGAGTGTCCACACCGGACACCAGGGCGCGAACGCAGCGGCGGATCCTTTCCCGCATCGCAATTGCCCTGCTAACCGCGATATTGGTGATCATCATGACGGGAGTGGTGTGATGCCACGTGTGCTACTTCTGGCCACCGGCGACACGATCGCCTACCGCCAGCACTCGGGACGGCCCGCAATCGCGACCGCAGCCGAACTGCTCGTGGCCGCGGGCGTTCCAGCCGTCGACGTGCGTGCCGAGGACGTCATGGCCGAGCCGAGCTGGGACACCTCACCCGCCACGATGTTGTCCCTGGCCCGCCGAGTGCGCACCGCCCTCGCGGACGACGGATTCGACGGCGTGGTCGTCACCCATGGCATCGACACCCTCGAAGAAACGGCCTTCCTCACCGACCTGATCGTCGGCCGCGCCGCCGCCCGCGGCGGCGTCGTGTTCACCGGCGCCGCCCACTGCCTGGACGAACCTGCCAGCGATGGCCCCGGCAACCTGGCCTCCGCCCTCACCGCCGCCGCCCACCCCACAACACGTGGTCTGGGCACGCTCGTCTGCTTCAACCGGGAACTGCACGCCGCCCGCTGGGCAACCCTGACCGACACCACCGAGCCATCGGCGTTCTCCTCGGCACCGCACCCGTTGCTTGGGCGGGTGACCCCCACCGGCGACGTGACCATCACGGCAACCCCACCGGCTCGGCCCCCGCAGGCCGAGGGAATGCCCGAATCCGACGTGGCCTTGATCAAGACCTACCCCGGCATCACGCCGGCCCTGTTGACCACCGCGGCCGACGCCGGCGCGCGGGGCATCGTGCTGGAAGGCACCGGGGCGGGAAATGTGCCCGTCGAACTGTTCACCACCATCAGCGAACTGACCGAATGGGACATTCCCGTCGTCCTCGCCTCCCGCGCCCGCACCCATCCCACCGCCCTCGACCACGCGCACGAGGGCACCGGCCTCGCCACCAAGGTCGGCGCGATCAGCGCGCGAGGACTCACTCCCGCCCACGCACGGATCGCCCTCATGGTCGCCCTCGGAAGTGGCGGTGTGGCGGCGGTACGGGAATGGTTCGGCCGGCTCTGATCGTTCGGGTTCGAGACGAGCGGTCAGCGGATGTCGGTGGCGATGATGTGCTCGATGTTGCGTTCGGCCAGTGCCGTGATGGTGACGAACGGATTCACGCCGGTACTACCGGGAATGAGTGAACCGTCGGTGACATACAGGTTCGGATAGCCGTTGACCCGGCCGTAGAGGTCGGTGGCCTTGCCGAGCACGAGGCCACCCAGCGGGTGGTAGGTGAAGCGGTTTTCGAACGCACGCGTGTCACTGAAGAGGTCGGACCGGTAGACCGTGACGTTCGCGGCGTTGATCTTGTCGAACAGGTTCTTCGCCGCGTCGATCGAACGCTGCCCCTGCGCGAGATCCCAGTGCAAGGTTACCGAGTCCGTGGCCGAGTCGTAGGCGAAGTAACCGCGCTCCGGATTCTTGGTGATCGCCAGGTACAGGCTCGCCCAGGTCTCGATGCCCGCCGGCAGGGGCGCGATCTCGGCGAACACCGGGTAGGCCGGGTCGTTCCACGCGTCGATGCCCATCGCGGGCATGCCCGACTGCAGGGACCCGGTGGGATCCCAGATGTGATTGGCACGGCCGAGCATGACGTTGCCGTTGGTGCCCCAGCCCTGTCCGACTTCGCTGCCCAGCAGCGGCAGTTTCCCGGTCTCACGAGCGCGCACGAGGAGGCTCGTCGACCCGATGCTGCCCGCGCCGAGGAACAGGTACTTCGCACCGATCTGCTTGGTGGCGAGCACGTTTCCTTCAGCGTCGGTCTGCCTGACGGTCAGCAGGTAGGTGCCGTCGGGCTGCCGGGTGATTTCACGCACCTCGTGCAAGGTCTTGATGGTGACCATGCCGGTGCCCAGCGCTGCGGCAAGGTAGGTCTTGTCGAGCGACCGTTTCCCGTGGTTGTTGCCGTAGATGACCTCCGACGCCAGTGCCGAACGCGGCACCTGGTTGGTTTCTTCCTGCTTCATATATGTGAAGTCGTAGACGCTCGGCACGAAGGTGGTGGTCAAGCCCGCGTTCTGCGCGGCCTTTCGGGAAACCCTGGCGTACTGATAGCAGTCGCAGGTCTCGAACCAGGCCGGGTCGATGTCGTTCTTGCCGAGGTTGGCGTTGGCTCGCGGGAAGTAGACGTCGTACATTTCGGCGGCGTTGACCTCAGGCAAGATCTCCTCGAAGTACGACCGCTTCGGCGTGACCGCCATGGCGCCGTTGACCAGCGAGCCGCCTCCGACGCCCCGCCCGACGAAGACCGACATGTCTCCGAAATGCATGCGGTCGAGGACGCCGGCGTACGGCGTGATGTCCTTGTTGATCACGTCCAGCCACAGGAAGGTGGCCAGCGGCGCCTCGGTTCTGGTCTTGAACCACATCGACCGCTTGTCGGGGTTCAGCATGCTCGGAAAGATCGAGCCGTCGCTGCTCGCGGTGTCCCACAGTTGGCCCATCTCGAGCATGAGGGTGGGCACGCCCGCCGCACCGAGGCGCAACGCGGTCGCCGCCGCGCCGTAACCGGTGCCGATCACCACTGCCTCGGAATAGTCCCGGCCCTCGGCCATCGCCGTGGACCGGGACGCGGAAATGGTCGTCAACCCCAGCGACGCTGCCGAACTGAGCGCGGCCATACCGAGAAAGCGTCTGCGCGACAACGAGTTTGACATAGGTAAACACTATTCACTCGTGACAGTAAATGGTGTTAAGTACACTCGAACGGCCTAGTACTCCAGCCGGACTTCGTGATCGGTGCTGGTGAGGGGGTGTTGGAGAGGAGTGCGGCCGCCAGTTGATCATGGTTGGTTGTGTGGACCTCTCAAGATCGGCTGGCGGCCGCGGGTTGGCAACAATCGTGTGGTCGAGCCAGAGGGAGACAGATGACCGAGCCGGTGAGGGCAGCGACGGCTGAACTGCGTGTGAGTTATGGACAGTTCTTCGTCAGGGACTACGGCAGTTGGGTCGGCGACCTGTCCCTTGCCGCTTCCAACGGTCTCGTGGGGGCGGACTCCAGCGGGGCTGTTGTCCTCACCGGCATCCACACAGGTCGGGTCAACGTGACCGTTGAACTCCTCGACAGTGCACCGGGCTCGGTCGACCTCGACGACTGGGAAGAAGTCGTCGAGGTGTCGGTGGACTCCGAGGATGGGGAACTCATCGCCTGCGGGCTTGAGGACTCACCGCTGGAGTTCCCATACCTGTCCCACGCAGGAGCTGGCCCGTACCGGCTTCGCGTGCACGCTCGCGGCCGCGACACAGCCCCCGGTCTCAACCGCTTTGAGCCTGTCGAGGACTACAAGATCTCCGTGTGGCCCGCACCAGAAGCGGCGGAAACCGTCTACAAACAGTCGGACAAGTACGGACAGCAAGTCCGGACCACCTGGCCGCGACCGTAACGACCGAGAACGACCCCGACAACCAAGCCGCAGCCCCCCGAACCAGCTGAGAGAGTCGTCGGATTCTGTGCCGGCTAACAACGCGGCGCGAGTCGGCCGAGCGTTGACGCCGACCGCGTGGGTATCACGAAGCCGAGATGACCACACGCACGTCGACGGGGCGGATGGACGAACCGCTCGCGATCACCGGGTTCAGGTCGAGTTCGGCCAGTTCAGGTGTCGTCGCCACGAAGTTCCCGACCTTGACGAGGAATTCGCTCAACGCGTCGAGGTCGACGGCCGGCAGCGTCCGGTGTCCGGACAGCAGCCTCGAAACGAGGGTTTCCTGGATCATTTCCTTCGCTTCGAGCGCGCTGAACGGGACCGCGCGGAAGGTCACGTCGCGCAGTGCCTCGACGAGTATCCCCCCGCTGCCGAAGGCGACCACGGGTCCGAAGATCGGGTCCACCGTCGCGCCCACCAGGAGTTCGACTCCTCGTGGGGCCATCGGGCCGACGAGCACGCCCGTGATCTCGGCCTCCGGCACGGCGGAGCGAAGCGAGTCGACGATCTCGGTGTAGGCGCCCTCGGCGGTGCCGGGGGTCACGTCGAGCCGCACGCCGCCGAGGTCGGACTTGTGCACAGCCTGTGGAGAAACGACCTTGAGCGCACAGGGGCCTCCGAATGCCGCCACCGCGGCCTCGGCATCTCGCGCGCTGCGGACCAGGCGCCACGGACCGAGGTCGATCCCGGCTTCTTCCAGGAGATAGCGGCCGCTCGGCTCATCAAGCGGCCGGACCTCCTGGCCGCCTTCCGCTGCCGAGAGGGAAACCCGGAATTCGCCACGATCTTCCATTGTGGACAGATAGCGGCCGCGGCGGTACAGCGCGATGGTGGCCCGCACCGCGTGATCGATCGAAGCGAGCACCTGAACCCCGCTCGCGCGAAGGATCGCATGATTCTCCGGGCGATCCGGCTCGTACAAACTCTGTACCAGCAACGGAATCCCCGTGGTGCCGGCCAGCTCGGCCAGGCGCCGGGCGGCGAGGTTCTCGGCGCCTTGCAGGCCCGAATCGAACCGAAGATGATAGCCGCCGAACAGGCCGACAACGAGCACCATGCCGACACTCGGGTCATCGGCGAGACAGCGTGCGCATTCGGCAAGCCGCTCAGGGTCGTCGTCGGTGGCGCCGGCGACATCCACGGGATTGCCCACGGCCGCGGCGGGCCCGAGCAGCTCGCGCAGTCGTCCGGAGGTCGCCGGGGACAGCTCGGCCAGTTCGATCCCCGCCGCGCTGAGGGCGTCCGCCGCGAGCGTCGCATGCCCGCCGCCGTCGCTGAGCACCACGACACCGCGGCCGGCCGGCACCGGCGGCGTGGTGGCCAATACGCCCGACACCACGGCGAGTTCGTCGGAGCGCTCAACGAGTTCCACCCCGGCCTGCCGGAGAACGGCGGTCGCGACCGCATCCGACCCGGCGACCGATCCGGTGTGGGACAGGGCGGTGCGCTTCCCGATCTCCGAGCGGCCGCCGCGCAGCATGACCACGGGGCGGTGCCGCGTCACGTCGGCGAGCGTGGCGATCAGCTCCCGGCCGTGCCGGAAACCCTCGCTGTGCACGGCGATCGCGCCGGTCGTTTCCCGGCGGGCGAGGTAGGCGATGCATTCGTCGTAGCGCACGTCGGACTGGTTGCCCAGCCCGATGTAGGTGTCGAAGCCGGGTCCCCGGGCCGCCCGGCTCTCCGCGACCAGTGACAGCAACATGTTGCCGCTCTGCGCGATTACGCTGATCGGCCCCGGCGGCACATCGGGCAGTCCCACCAGGTTCGCGCCGCCGCTGACGTTGAGGATGCCCGAGGTGTTCGGCCCCACCACGCGGATGCCGGTGGCGGCCACCACCTCCCGCAGCTCCTCCTCCAGCTCGATGCCGGACGGCCCGGACTCGCGGAAACCGTTGGCCAGCACGACCGCACCCGCCACACCCGCGCTCGCACAGGCACGCAACACGCGCGGCACGGTCTGTGCCGGGGTGGCGATCAGCGCGACATCCACGCCCGCCGGCAGGTGGGAAACGTGCGGGAGGACAGTGAGGCCCAACAGGTTGCCGCCCTTGGGATTCACCGGATAGATCGGGTAGGGGTAGCCGGCGTCAATCAGTGCGCGAATCGCCTGATAGCCGCGCTTGCCGGGGTCGGTCGACGCACCGACGACCGCGATGGAACGAGGGTCGAACATCCGCTCCAGCGGGTCGTGCCGCGCTCCGTTCGCGGCGGCCGGGACCGGGCCGGCGGCTCGCTGTACCGTGGTCATTCGCGGCTCACCTGCCCAGGAATTCCGGCTCGCGGCCCTCTCCGAAGGCGGCGACCCCTTCTGCCCAGTCATCGGTGCCCATCACGGCGAGAAGGTCCTTCGCCTCGGCCTGCAGCGCGTCGTCCAACCCGCTGTCGCGCGCCAAAGCCGCCTTCATCCGTCGCACGGACAGCGGTGCCAGGCTGGACAACCGCGACACCAGCCGATCGGTCACCGCCGTCAACTCGGCTTCGGGCGGCGCTTGGTGCGCCAGCCCCCACTGCACCGCCTGCGCGCCGGTGAACCGCTCGCCGAGCAGCAACAGATCGGTGGCCTTGCGCAGCCCGACGAGGCGGGGCAGCCGGTGGGTGACGCCACCGCCGACGAAGGTGCCGAGCGCCACCTCCGGAAAGCCCATCTTGGCATCCTCGGCCATGACCAGGAAGTCGGCGCTGACCGCCATCTCGGCACCGGCACCCAGCGCGTACCCGCGGACCTCGGCGACCACCGGGACCGGCAGCTTCTGGATGCGTTCGCACACCTGCTGTCCCAATGCGACATAAGTCGCCCGGTCGGCCTGGGAACGATCCGCCGTGCGATGCGCCTTGAGATCGGCGCCGGCGGAGAACGCCCGGCCCGCACCGGTAAGTACCACGCAGCGGACACTCGAATCGAGCACCGCCGCCTGCAACTGGTTCAGAAGCTCGGTGTAGAGCTCCTCACTGACCGCGTTCAGCCGCTCTGGCCGGTTGAGCACGATCCGTAGCACTGGCCCCGAACGTTCGCCGAGCACCACACTCATGACGGTGCGATCCCTTCAGTCTGGAGAACCGATGGCCCACAGACAGCCTGACAGAATGACCGTTGCGTGACAAGCTCTACATGCAACTCTACTTGCCTTGCCGCCGGGCGCGAGGGCGGCGCGGCCGGCTCACCGGTTCGTTCTCCGCATAGACGTCGAACGAATCCAGCAGTTCCTCGTCCAGCAGCAACTCCGCGCGGCTGCGCGCACCGGTTTCCAACGCCACCGCGGTGGACATCGCCTGTACCAACGAGATGAACGACGTCACCGAGCGCAGGAGCGTGACTCCCTCGGTCTCCACGAAGAACGGGAAGTCGGCGGCGGTCGCCAACGGTGAGGCCGCATCGTCGGTGAGCGCCACCGTGTGCAGTCCATGTTCGCGGGCATAACGGATCGCTCGCACCGTGTCGGCGGTGTACCGGCGGATCGCGATCGCGATGAAGACGTCCTGGTCCCGCAGGTCACGCAGTTCGTCGACCAGACCGCCGGAAACGGGCGCGATCAGGCGCACGTCCGGGCGGACCATGTGCAGCAGGTAGGCCAGCAACTGCGCCACGGGAAGGCATTTGCGCAGACCCATGACGTGCACCCGCGGGGCCGCCGCCAGCAGCCGGACCAGGCGCTGCCACTCTTCGGGCTCGATCCGCTCGAACGTTCTGGCCAGGTTCTGCTGATCGTGCTCGACCACTCGCGCCAGCAGCCCGCCGGCCGTGCCGTTGCGCTCGGCGCGCTCGAAGCGGCCGACCAAATGCGCCCGCTCGGCCAGGTGCTCCCGGCACAGCTTGACCAGATCCGGGTAACCACCGAGACCCAGGTTCGTCGCGAAGCGCACGAGAGAGGACTGATGCACGCCGGCCTCGCGCGCCGTCTCCGCGATGGTGCGAAACGCGGTGGCTTCCGGGTCGGTGAGCAGGAGCCGGGCGACCCGGCGCTGGCCAGGCGCGAACGAGTCCATCCGTGCCTGAAGCTCGGCACGCAACTCGGCGTAGCTCTGCGGCGGAACGGACACCTACGACCTCCTGGCAACCTCACGGCGCACGCAACTGCAGATGCGTGTGCATCCATTCAAGCACTCCAACTGCGCCAACAAACCCTTGACGCTGACCGAGTTGCGCGAGCATGATGTAACGCAATTCACGTTGCGTATCCGGCAAGGGCCACCGGAACCACACGAGGAAGGAAGGTCCATGCCTGCCAACGTTTCCGCCGGCGGCCGCGCGTCACTGCGAAATGCGTTGAGTACCCGGCAGCTGACGATGATCGGCCTCGGTGGTGTGATCGGCGCGGGGTTGTTCGTCGGTAGCGGCAAGGTCATCGCCTCCACCGGCCCGGGGATCGTGTTCGTGTACGCGGCGACCGGAGTCGTGATCGTCCTGGTCATGCAGATGCTCGCCGAACTCGCCGTGGCCAACCCGAACACCGGATCCTTCTCCGCCTACGCCAGCAAGGAACTCGGCTCGTGGGCCGGGCTATCCGTGGGCTGGCTCTACGCCTACCACTGGTGCGTCGTCATCGCGTTCGAAGCGATCTCGGGCGCCGCGATCGCCAACCACCTCGTGCCCGGCATCCCGACCTGGTTGTGGGCACTGGTGTTCATGAGCGCGCTCACCGCGGTCAATCTCGTCGGAGTCGCCTCGTTCGGCCGGTTCGAGTACTGGTTCGCGCTGATCAAGGTCGTGGCCATCATCGCCTTCATCGCGATCGGCGTGGTCGCGATCCTCGGCCTGCTGCCGCACGTGTCCTCACCGGGCCTGCACAACCTCACCGGAAACGGTGGCCTGCTGCCCAAGGGCGCCTACCCGATGCTCACCGCGGCGCTGACCGTCTTCTTCTCGTACTTCGGCACCGAACTGGTGACCGTCGCCGCGGGTGAGGCGAAGGACCCGGTGACGGCCGTCCGGCGGAGCATGCGCAGCGTGTCCTGGCGGATCCTGGTCTTCTACATCGGTTCGATCCTGATCGTGGTCACGCTGCTGCCGTGGAACGCGGCGCAGGTGACCCAGAGCCCGTATGCCGCGGTACTCGGCTTCCTCGGGCTACCCGGGGCGGAGACGGTGATGAACCTCATCGTGCTCACCGCCGTACTGTCCTGTTTGAACTCCGGCCTCTACTCCTCGTCGAGGATGTTGTTCTCGATGGCCCAGCGGGGCGAAGCGCCGCGCCTGTTCGGGACCACTCGCGGCACCTCACAGGTGCCCATGCGGGCGGTGCTCGCCGCCGCGGCCGGCGGGTTCTTCACGGTGGTCGCCAACTACTTCCTGCCCACCGACGTGGTCTTCAGTTTCCTGCTGAACTCCTCCGGGGGAATCGCCGTCGTCGTCTATCTCTGCATCACGGCCACGCAGATCGTCAGCCGCCGCCGGCGCGAGCGGGAGGGCACGGTCAACCAGACCGTGCGGATGTGGTTGTTCCCGTATCTTTCGGTACTGGTCCTGGTGGCGCTCGTGGTGGTGATCGGCGGTATGGCCTTCACCGCGAGCAGCCGCGTGTCGCTGCTGCTCACCCTGACGGTGACGGTGGTGGCCATCGCGGCGGGACTGGTCAAGCAGCGCCGCGCTGGTGCGCGGGAAATGCCGGTACAGCCGAGTCTGGAACTGGAAGCGGAGTGAGGCTTCACTCGCCGATCAACACCTGCTCCAACCTGGTGCTGGTCACTTCCTCCACCGGCACCCAGATCCGGTGAACTCCACGCTCCACTGTGGACAGCCCTAGCCGGTGCGCCACCGGCAACTGGCCGCCCACGTATTCCAGCAACACCCGATTCGAGTCATCGCGAGACACAACGTGGAAGGGCTCTTCCCGCCAAGAGCACGCCTCCACGACATAGGAGAGCCGATCGACCTCGCCCGCCGGTACGCCCCGGACCCACCGGCCCGGGGCGAGTTCGCCGAAGCCGTCTGCCCGGTCTGATCGGTACAGCCGTATGGTCAGCCGGCCGTCCTCCAGGGCGGGGCTGGCTTCGAACTCCTGGCCGCGCCACCACGCCACATACCCGTTGGTCGTCACATCCTCTCCCCCAGCGAGTCCGGCAGGAAGTCCGGATCCCATAACCAGGACCGTCGATCGGCGTCGTAGTAGGCGGCTCGCGACTCGACCTCCGGCCCGTCCGTGGTCAACTGAACAAGTTCCGAGCCGTGTGGCAGGCGCAGCCCGTGTACCTGGTACAGCTGCACCGCCGGCTCGACGTCGTCCAGGAAACCGGTGCCGCGGAAGTGCGGTTCGTCGACGGCCCAGCCGCGCGCGGCGGTCATCTGCTCGACGTCCGGGCCGCCGAACGGGATCCGGTACAGCGCCGCGCCCACCGCGAGCCAGCGCAGCGCGTAGACCGTGGTCGAGTCCTCGGCGATGTTCGGGTTGAGCCGCGACAGCCGCAAACCCTTTACCAGCAACGGAACCGTGTCGAAATGCGCGATCTCATCCTCGGCCAGCACGTAACCCGAGACCAGACTTTCGTTGGCCGTCAACATATCCACGGCCTGCCGCAGCGAGAGGAACTTGCGCAGCACCGTGGCCGCGACCGGCTCCGAGGCGCTGCCGGGGTGCTCGAGAGCGTCGTCAACGAGCCGGCTGGCCATCCTGATCAAGTCCGCGGCGGCGATCCGGCTCACCAGCGGCGTGAGCGGATCGAGCAGCATCGGGCATCGCATGTCCGGCCATGCCGCGATGAGATCGCGCAACGCTGTCACCCGGTGGTACCGCACTTCGCCGTTCGTGCCGGTGAACAGCGCCTCCGGGGAGGTGAACACCGGAAGGCAAGGACCTTCGCCGACGGTGGCGTACCACCAGGACACCGGCTCCTGCCCCGTGCCGGCGGCGTCCGTGACCGGCAGGACGACCTCGGCCGAGAGGAGCAGCCGCAGAAACGCCGCGGTGTCGTCGGTGCGTAGCGCTCGGTCCAACCCGATTTCCAGTTCGTTGGCCGGAGTCCAGCTCGCCTGACCGGTCATGCTTGTTCCTCCGCGAGTCCGCGCGCGACCGCGATCGTGTCGGCGGGGCGCTCCATGAGGAAGCAAGTCACGTTCTCGATTACGGCGCCCCGCCGCCCCGATAAGGGGGTCTGGGGGCTTGCCCCCAGTCGGGGGTGTGGGGGCGGAGCCCCCACAAGACACGGGACAAAGGCGCGCGCGTGGTGGTCACCGTGATTGCCGCGACTTGATACAAGAGGTCTCATGACAGGGCCAGCCCCGGGCCGCCGCCCGCGACCCTGGCGAGCAGCCGTTCGGTTTCCGGTTCCAGGCAGTCACCGCAGTCGGGTGCGGTCAAGGCGGCCCGCGCCTGCTCGACGGTTCCCCGCAGTGCGCCCGGGTTGTGCTCCTCCTGGAACAGCAACAAACTGCGCCACAACGGTTCGCAGAACGGAAGCGCGGTCAACCCCTGGCGCAGGACCCATTCCACGCCGGGCGGATCGCCCGCGCGGTCGGCGAGTTCCGCCGCCCTGCGGACCGTCGCGACGATGGTGTGGGACAACCGATCCGACAGTGGTTCGAGCCATTGCGAATGGGACACCTCACCGCGGATCAGCGCCAGCGCACTGAGCAGGCGGGCCCGCTCGTTGCCGGGATCGGTACCGGCGATCAGCTCGTCGAAAAGCTCGTAGTCGACCCGAACGCCGTCGTGCAGCCGCCAGCCGTCCTCGGTCTCCCGTAGCCGCGGACGGCCGTTCTCGTCCGCGCCCAGCCAGGCGTTCAGACTTCGCAGGGTGGCGGTGAGTTCGTGCTCGTCTCGCACCGAATCGCGCAAGGCCGCACTCGTAAACCCGTTGTCCCGCAGCGCCGCGGCCGCAGTGAGTTCGGTGAGCAGCGGCTTCCGGGCGGTGATCACCGGTCCCGGGGCCAGCACCTCGACCGGGCCCAGCACGCGGACCTCGATCGGAGCGGGCCACAACCGGTTGCGTTCGGCGTCGGACACCACCGGGGCACGCAGGGCGCGGATCGTTTCGCGCCACTCATCGGGTACGCGGCTGGACCGGGAACCGTTGGGCGCCAAGGGTGCCGGCGACGCAGACGGCGACGCGGCACGAGCAGGACGGGCAACGCCCACCGCGACCGCCGGTGGCGGCACGGGCGCGGCCGGAGCGGCACGAACCACGCCGTAGTCCCCGCTACTGGCCGCGGGCGGCGGCGCCGCGCGAACCACGGTGTCCTCCCTGCGACCGGCCGCAGGTGGCGGCGCCGCGCGGACCACGCCGTCATCTGCGCCTACTGCCGCCGGTGGTGGCGCCGCCGGACGTAGGACCGGCTGCACCGCATGCCCGGGCACGGGCGGCGGCGTGGGCACAGCTTGGGCACGGACCGAGCGGCTCGGGTCGGGGATCTCGATGATGTCGATTTCGCGGTAACCGGCATCCCTTCGCAGCATGCGCAACTGCCGCTGACAGGACTCGACAACGCCGCTCAGCGGCCTCAAACGCAGACCGAGCGACTCCAGCGCCACCTCACCATCCGCCGTGGCTTCGATGTTCCAGCGCGCGAAGGACGTGTCTCCAAGGCAGATCACGACGACCGGGCTGTGCGCGTCGGAAGCGAGCCGCATGGCGCGATCGACCTCGTCCGGTGCCGGTGGCTCGGCCAGCAGCAGCACCTGGGGCCGGAGGTCCACGCGGCCGCCGGCATGGTGCCGGCCGGTGGCCAGGTTGGCGGCGTCGGCCTCACCGAGCACGAGACTCGACCGCCCGGCCACCCGTTCCGCGCGGTCGAGCGCCTCGGTCAGCGAACTTGTGTGCTGGATCCGTTTCTGGTCGGGCACGCACACCGGCTCGTCGAAACCGATCATGGTGATCCCGGCCTGCGTCGACCACGGGCTGGTCGCCAGTTCGAAGGCCAGCGCGTTGATCAGGCGGCCGGCCTGGCGCGGCTCGCCGGTCACCGCGATGATCCCGGGCGCCTGTTCCAGGTCCACCAGCACCGACCAGCCGTGCGACGTCCCGAGCGTCACCAGGGCGGGAAACGCGGTGGCGTCCGGCCGCCACTGTCCGAGCTCCGCGAGGTGCAGCACCCAGGACCGCCCGTCGTCCGCCGATCCGTCGACCCGCCACGGAAGCACCGGCAGCTCCGGGACCGGCCGCTCGAAGTGGACCACGATCCCGTCGGGCGCCACGAACACCGTGTGGAGATCCGGCAGGGGAAGACCACCGGTGATCCGGCCGCGGACGAGTTGCCCGAGCGCCGCGGAAAGGAACGACGCGAGCCGGGTGTCCCGGGAGAGGTGGACGGTGTCACCCGGCACACTCCGGGTGGCTACCCGGGACCGGTGTCGCCACACGGCGCCGGTCACGGCCGCCGACCCTCCTAACAGGACACTGCCGCCGAGGGCCCACAGGGCACCCGCGGGCATCCCGAGCACGCCGCCCGCAAGGATCAATGATGCCTGGGCCGCCACCTACGCCTCCCGTAGTCCGCATGCACCGCGCGGTGCTCGAGACCGAACAGGCCGGTGACGGCGACAAGCGGCGGCCCAGGCCGAAGTACGTCACCGGCAGGCGCCAGTATAGGCCCTCGTCATCGTTTTGGTCTCGGTTCCTCCGCCATGGACATCGCCGGTAAGGTGCGCTGTACTAGGTCAGCGCCGGTATTCATCGACCCCATCGGAACAATGGCACGCAATATTCTGGTCTCGACCACGCAGCGGGGTGCCTACCCCACCATCGAGGACGCACTCCGCGCCGTCGACGCGGAGGCGGTGATCACCGTGGCTCCGGGCGAATATCCCGCGACGCTCACCATCCACGGGGGAAAGATCACCATCCGGGCCGCCGACGGACCGGGCACCGTCGTGCTGGACAACAGATCGACGGAGCACGCACTGCTCAGGACCGACGGGACCACACTGGTGCTCACCGATCTGACGCTTCGCTCCGCCGGGCCGGTGGTCGTGCTCGAAGAAAGCACGCTGACGATGGACCGGTGCGAGCTGGAAGGCGGCCTCGGCGCCGGGTTGGCCGCGCTGGACGGCAGCCGGGTCGAAGTCCAGCGGTCGCGGTTCATCGGTGGCACCAACGCCCTGGTCTTCGACGATTCCGGTGGCAACGTGGTCAACACGGAAGTGCGGGACGCGGCCGACGACGGGATCATCGTGCGGGTGGGCGGAAATCCGGAAATCCGCAACTCGACCGTCCGCGGCTGCGGGCACCGGGGCATTTACGTCTACCAGTCCGGTCGCCCCACGATCGAGGGGTGCGAGGTCTCGCAGACCACCGACACCGGCATTTCGGTCGTCGGGAGCGCCCCGACGATCCGCAACTGCAGCATCCGCGACACACAGGGACCGGGCATCGCGATCTCGGCGGGCAGCCAGGGCAGTGTCGAAGGCTGCACGACGGCGAACACCGGGGAGCCCGCGATCGACGTGGCCGAGGGTGCGACCACGCGGATCATCGCCGGTCAGCAGGGCCCCGGCCACGCCGCCGGAGTACGGGAAGAACCGTCCGAACAGGACTCCGGCCGGGTGGAATCACTGCTCGGCGAGCTCGACGAGATGGTCGGCCTGGCCGGGGTCAAGGAGGAAGTCCGCTCGGTGATCGACGAGATCCAGGTCAACGAGTGGCGCCGGGCCGCCGGGCTCGGCACCGGCGCCGTGAGCTACCACCTGATCTTCGCCGGCGCTCCGGGCACCGGAAAGACGAGCGTGGCCCGGATCTACGGCAAGCTCCTCGCCGCACTGGGCGTGCTGCGCCGGGGCCGGTTCCGGGAGGTCTCGCGGCGCGACATGGTGGGCCAGTACATCGGGCACACCGCGGAGAAGACCGCCGCACTGATCAGCGAAGCGCTCGGCGGCGTGCTGTTCATCGACGAGGCCTACACCTTGTCGCGGGCGGCTGGGGCCGGTGGCAACGACTTCGGGCAGGAAGCCATCGACATGCTGGTGAAGATGATGGAGGACCACCGGCACGAACTGGTCGTCGTGGTTGCCGGGTACACCAAGGAGATGAGCGAGTTCCTGGACGCCAATCCAGGGCTGGCGTCCCGGTTCAACAAGACGATCGAGTTCGAGAACTACGACTCGCCCGAGCTGGTGCTGATCATGCGGCGGATGGCCGCGACCGACGACTACACCCTGGGCGAGGATGTCGAGGCCGCGCTGCACGAGTGGTTCGCGAAGATCGACCGTGGGCCGAACTTCGGCAACGCGCGCGAGGCCCGGAAGTTGTTCGAAGCGATGCGTAAGGCCCAGTCACAGCGCCTGCGCGGCCTCGGCCGGATGCCCACCGTCGACGAGCTTCGCACCCTCGTCGTCGCCGACGTCCCGGCGCTCTGAGCTTTACCGCCGGGCCTCGACGGGCACCGGCGGCTTGGGCACGTCGAGGTTCTCCGCCGCGAGCCGGCGACCCCACGTGACGCGGCCGTCCCGGGGAATGTCCACCCGCCACTGGTAGACGTCGCACCGCCACCGCGCACCGAGTAGCGGGTTGTGGACGGTCGCGGAAAAGAACGTCAGTGCCACGCCGACGGCGGTCTCGTCCTGCCGGAGCGGCTCGACCGGCGGTCCATCGGTGATCCCGAATTGCGCACGGAGTTGGCCGGCGTCGAGCAGCAGTTCGCGCCGGGCCGTGCTCCACGGGTGGTAGGCGACGAGAACCTGGGCGTAGGCCATCGGATCGAGGTCGACGGACACACGCTGGGCCAGTTCGACCGCGACGGCCTCGTCGTTGAGGTGATATCGACGCGCGTCCGTGGTCACGACGATCGCATCGGTTTCCCGTTCGCCACTTGCGAATACGTCCTCACGTTCCAGCACGGCGAGCCCGTCGACCCACGGTGCACGGCCGATGAGCAGGAACTCCGGGTCGTCGCGGATCGTCAGCAGCCGGCCATCGGTCTGTACCGCGACACCCACCGAATCCGGCCAGGTGTGGACGGTCCGGACCACCTCGTCGTCGTCCAGAACGTGATGCTTGAACAGTTCCAACAGAATCTCGTTGTTGAGCACGCCGGTCTCCGCGTCGTTCGATGGCTGCGGTGGCCCGGTCCGCACCCGGGAGAATACTGTTCGGCTGTTCCGCCGTCGAGCCACCCGTGGTATTTTGGCCGCGGGCCATGTTTCTGCAGGTGTGCCCTGACATGGGCCCGGATGAAGGTGGGGTGACCCCCTTGGCTGGAGCCAAAACCGATTTAGCGACAATGCAAGCCACCGCACAGACGTCGACGAGCATCGCCGGCGAGATAGCGGCGGATCACCGGCGTATCGACGGTGAGCTCAGCGCGGTGTGGGCCAAATGGAAAGGCGAGGCCCCTCGTGCGGCCTTGCAGGTCTGGCACGGTGAATTGAGCCCACAGCTCGACTCCCTCAAGCAGCAGCTGGATCAGATCGCGCAGGCGGTGCACAGCGCGAGGACCAACTACGGCACCACGGACGACAACCGGGCAATGGCGGTGCGTGCGGTGGCGCCCGCGACCGGCGGCATCACGTCCGCCCTCAGCCCCGGCATCTGAGAAAAGGGGGATTACATGTCTCTGATCGACTACGACTTCGGCCTGCTCTCCACCGCCGAACAGGATGTCCAGTCCAGTGTGTCGCGCATAATCAGCCGAGTCGACGAACTCAACAACTCCGTGCGGCAGCTGCAAAGCGTGTGGCAGAGCACGAGCGCGGCGCCGGCGTACGCGAACCTGATGCGGAACTGGGACACGATGAAGGAACAACTCCTGCTGTCCGTCCAGAAGTTCGGGACCGCGATCGGCGACTCCGGGCGGGAGATGAACACCACGGAGAATACGAACACCCAGGCGCTGGGCGGATAACCGCCAAGCCGGTCCTGTTGGGTCCTTGGCCGATCTACCTTCGGTAGATCGGCCAAGGCCCTGGTGTCTCGTTCGCCGCGGCCGTTAGCCGGCGTGTAGGACGAAGAACAGGAAACACGGACCGGTTGAGAGCACGCGGAGGCAATACGCGTCCAGCAGCCGAGGTGACCATGCTCTCGGACTGTTGGGACGTCGAAGACGATGACATCGAGTTCGACGGGGACGAGCGCTGGGCGCGACTTCGCTCATCCTCAACGAGATGGACGGCCTCGACGGGAACGCTGCCGGCAAACACTGTGCCTTCGACGTTGCGAGCCTTCACGCAGCCGGACTCGTTCCCGCAACCGGCCATGGATCGTGCCGAAGCCCCCGCCAGCACTTCAGCGGGCGAGGATCCGTGCACCGTTTTCCACGGTGAGAAATCTGCCGACAGCTCCCGCCTTGTTTGCTGTTGCCCGCGACAGGGGCAAAAAGAAGCCGAACCTCGTGGTGATCACGATTTGGCGTCAAGATAATTAGCAGAGCCCCCGAGACCACCGGGTCCAAAGACAGACTCGTACGTGAATATCTTTCGCGTGTGACATTCGGTCATGGGTTCGATACAATGAGTGTATGTCGTCCCGGAAATCCGAGTCCGTACCTGAGCAGATGCTCGTCGATGTCTTGGCCGCTGAGGAGATGTCGGTGTACTGCGTGTATGAGCCGGATTTGGTGGATCCGTTTCCGGAGACTCCGGCGCGGGTCTTGGCTCGTCGTGGGTTGTTGCGGCGTATTCAGTCCACGCAGGCCGAGATCAACCGGTTGCAGGCGATGCAGTACGAGGCGGTCGCCGAGTTCGCCGGTAAAGCCGAGGACCGCAGCGCGGTGGCACGTGAACTCGCGTTGGCGTTGGCTGTCTCGCCGCGCGCGGCGGAGAATCAGATCGGGTTGGCGGAAGCGTTGGTCACGCGGTTGCCGGAGACGTTGAAGGCGATGAGGCGTGGGGAGATCGACGCGTATAAGGCATCGAAAATCCATGAACCCGCCGCCGCGCTCACCGATGAGCAGGCCCGTGAAGTGGATGCGATCATGGCCGGTCGGATCGACCGCAAGGACCCGTCGGGGTTGCGGCGCTCGACCGCGCTGGCGGTGGCCAGGGTCGACCCGGACGGGTATGCCCGACGTTGTGCGCGACGTCGTGCCCGGCGGGGGATCGAGTTGGTCCCGCAGGGTGAGGGCATGGTCCGGCTCTGCGCCGATATCCCGGTCGAGGTCGGCGCCGCGGCCTACGCGAGGATCGACGCCGAGGCCCACCGTCGTCGCAGGGTTGACATGTCCAAGACCGTTGAGCAGTACAAGGCGGACGTGTTCGCGGAGTTGCTGTTGAAGGACACCTCCGGGTTGACGGTGGGGCCGAAGGCNGAAGTCTTCATCTACATGGACGTATATACCTGGCTCAACCTCAACACCCAACCCGCCGAAATGGCCGGGGTGAGTAGCCGGACGGGATTGCACCGTCCGGCTCTCCGAGAACCGTGCGTGACACTCTCGCGTCACACGGCTCCTATTGCCCGATCGGATGTGGTTTTGCTCCCCAGCGCCAGTGCCTGAACATGCCCGGATAGGTCTGACTGACCTTGTAGAGCAGTGCGAAGGCTTTCCGATAGCTGCGGCGCAGTCGTTTATATTTACGTATGAGCCACCGCGCTAAATGTTCGTTGACGCGGCGGAGGGTCTCATATAACTCGAAGCCGTAGAAG
>NZ_JAFB01000013.1 GCF_000519205.1 Amycolatopsis taiwanensis DSM 45107
AACTCAAAGACGGCCTCGGCCTGGACCACTTCGAAGGCCGCTCCTGGCTCGGCTGGCACCGCCACGTCACCCTCACCGCGGTGGCCCAAGCCATCTGCACCCAGCTCCGACGCACCCCAAAAGCCCCTGCGCAGGCCTGACCCTCTACGCAGTCCTGCGCGAACTCCAGGCCCTGCTCGCGGTCTGGACAGGTGTCTGCCACACCTGCCGACAACCCGTCCAGACCCGAACCCCACAACAGAAACCCCAGCTCAACAGCACCTAACAAAGCGCTACTAGTCTCTGCGCAGCACACAACCAGAGCGGATCAGGAAGGGCTGAGGTTCAAGTCCTCCTGGGCCCACAACAGGTTAAGGCCGGTCTCCCAAGTGCGGTTTGGTGGTGGTAGACCAACTCCGTAACGGCCGACAGCGACGCTTGCCCGGCCTATGCCGAGGAGAACTGGAAGACCGCATCGAATCGAATGGCGGTTGATACCGTACGGCGTATGTTGATCAACGAAGACCGCGGGCCCGGATTATGCGCGGGGAAGCTGGTGGTGAGCGCATGAGCTCGAACGGATGCCCGACCCTCGACAACCTCGACGACAGGTCGAGGGAATGGCTGTTCGACGCCGTGGACCTCGGGATGAAGTACACCGAACTGGACGAGAACGGCTTCGTCCCACTCGCGACGATCCTGGGCGAGGACGGGTCGAAGAACGTCTTGAAGCTCGTCGGTGACGAGAATGCCTCGTGGAGCCAGGAGGACGCGGTCGCGCTCGGCCGTGAGAAGCTTCGCGAGCTCGACGAGGATGCCCACTGCGTCACGTTGGTCTACGACGGCTACTTCACCGGCGACGGCGGGCGGACCGAGGCGGTGTTCGTCGAGGCGTACGAACTCGGTCGCCTGGCGGGCGTGCACATGTGCCAGCGGTACGAACGGCGCGGTGGCGGCGTCCGCCTCATCGGGAACCCGATGCTGCTCGACGACGAGAAGGAGCCACTGGTACCGCCGGACCGGCCCGCGGTGGAGTACCCCAACCTTGGGCCGGAGGCCAAGAGCTTCGCCCTCGAAGCGATCCAGCTCGGGCTGGAGCGCGCGGAGGCGGGAGATTTCCGCATCATCCCGTTCGCGACCATCCTGGGCGGCGACGGTTCGCGCGACCTGTGGCGCTTCGTCGACGACGAGGCGGACCCCACGGTGGGCGGGGGGCTGGACCTCGGGCGGCAGCGGCTGCTGTCGGTCGACAGGAGTTCGCACTGCGTCTCGCTGGTCTGGGGCGGCGACATGGAGCCCGACGACTCCCGGGGCGAGTTCTCCCCGACCGGTGTGGTGTTCGTCGAGTGCTACGAACTGGGACGTCCGGCCGGCGTGGTGCTGGCCCAGGCGTACTTGCGGGACGACGACTTCTTCGCATTGAGCGGGGGCGTGCAGGTTCTGGAAGAGGCGGAGCCGCTGGTACCGGCCGACCGGTTCGCCGACTTCCCCAACCTGGACGCGACTTCCGGTGACTTCACCTACGAGTTGGTCGACCTCGCGCTGGAGCAGGCGGCGGCGTACGACGCCGGTTTCCTGCCGTTTGCCGCCATCCTGGGCAAGGACGGTTCGCGCGACATCTGGCGCCTCGTCGACGACGAGAACAGCCCGACGGTGGAGGGCTGCGCGGCGCTGGCGCGGCAGCGACTACGCGAACTGGACGGTTCGGCCCACTGCGCAGCGCTGGTCTGGGACGGCTACATCACGTTCGAGGGCGAGGAGCAGACCGAAGCGGTGTTCGTGGAGAGCTTCGAACTCGGCCGCCCGGCCGGCGTGCTGGTCGTCCAGCGCTACGGGCGATATGACGGCGGATTCGACCGCATCGGTATTCCCGCCGTGTGCGACGAGCCCGGGCCGCTGGTGCCGCCGCGCCTGTCGGGCCGGGAGGCGGCCATCGCCAGGATCCAGGAACTTGCCGACCGGCAGAACCGATAACGAAGAGGTCGGAGCTCCAAGTCCTCCTGGGCCCACCCAAGGCCAAGGCCCGTCCCCCAGCAATGGGAAACGGGCCTTCGGTGTCTGACCGGCTTAACCGTCTGGATGCGATCTCACCGCGCACGACCACAACGGATGTGGAGATCGCCGGGCATGCCATCCCCACGGGCTCGCTCGTGCTCATTTCGCTTGCCGCCGCCAACCGCGACCTGGCCGTCATCGACGATCCCAAGAGGGCCGTACCGAGCGGCCTTCCGGGGTTGCCGTCACGCCGCTGCTGGTGTGCTCCGCATTTCCCGGCCCGCCGGGGCAGCGCGTCGGTAGAGGTGTATGGCGAAGGCGACGGTCCAGGCCCAGGTCAGTCCGAGTGGCGCGAAAAAGGCCAGTCGGACTATCGGGTTGTCGGTGCCGTTAGCGGCGGGGGCGAGTGGGTTGTGGGCCACGAGCATGGCGGTGCCCAGGATGGGGACGGCCGTGACCGTGAACCAGGCCCAGGCCCGGCGCCCTTCGGCGGCGAGCGACCACGCGATCACCAGGCTCGCTGCGGTGAGGATGACGTAGCCGCCCCCGCGTGCGGCTTGGTGCACGATGCCGTGCCAGGTGGTCTGCGCCATCTCCGCTGTTGTTCCCGCCGGGAAGCCGGGCTGCGGGTCCGAGGGGAAGATGCCGCCGACGATGATGGCGGCGCCGTACAGCCCGAGTAGTCGCGGCCCCCATCCGGCGAAGCGACCCGTGCGCAGTACCTGGCTCACACCGACCGCGAACAGCACTATCAGCACTCCGGTCAGGAGCCCGTTCGTCCTCTGCAGCCAACCGAGGTCACCGGTGGTCATCACGTTGAAGGTGTGCACTCTCGGGTCGAAGCCGTCGCGGGTCAGCCCCTGGATCAGCGTCACCGCCACGTACAGGGGACCGGCCACGACGCCGCACGCCAGCAGCACACGGGTTGCGCGTGCCGACCCCACCTGTTCCACCATGGAGTTCGTCATAGCGTCTCCTTCGCTATCTGTTCGGTCAGTGGTGCGGCGGGCGCGGCCAGTGCTGGGCCGCCGAGAACGACGGCGAACTGATATGAGGTACTCGTTCTCTTCCTGCGACGGGACGGTCTGATCCTGCCTGCCAAGCCCGTTTCCAGTCGTCCCGCGAACGTGGACAGTTCGCGCTGCCGCCGATGCTGTAGGCGACTACTGCGGACGCCGCCCGAGCCGCGGAACTACCGCATGTGCGGTAAGCGGCTGATCATCCGTGCGGAGGAGTCGCCCGCGCGAACAGCTGGCTAGGGTGCGGGTGTGAACAGGCGGCAGGACTAGCTGATCCTCGGGATGCGATCTCACCGATCGAACTCTCGTCTTGACCACGACGAAGCGATCATCAACTGCTCACCAGGTCACCTGCAGCGCGTGCAGACCGTACACGACGCTGAAGACCCGAAAGTCCACTTGCTCGTGCGGATCGGCCAGGGCGAGGTCGGGGAAGCGCCGTAGCAGGGCGGGGGAGGCTGTGTCAGCCTTGGCCGGCGCGCAGGCGTGCGACAGTTCGCCCACAAAGACGACACCTCGCGGAACGTCTATTTCGGTGGCCGCCTCGGCGCGGCATATAAGGAGCTGACCTGCAAGTTCGGGTTGATGAAGATCCGCCGCGAGGCCCGCAAGCCGGGTTCCATGCCGTGGATCAAGGGCGGCCCGCGTCCTGAGCAGCTGGTCTCCGACGCACGGACGGCCGCGCGCCAGTACGCCAGTCGCACAGTGAGACCTTGGGCCGGGTTGTGATCATGAATGCGGCCACCGGGTAATCAACTTCAAGTTGTGTTGGGTCGTAAAGAAACCGCGGTGGCCGCATTCATGGGCGGTAGTTTTGATGACGCCTCGATCCGGGTCTGGCTGCGCGATCCTGCTTAATGATCCATGAGTGTCGCGCGCTGGAACTCCCACGGGTCGTGGGCGCAGAAGATGTCGACCTCATCCTTGTGTCGACGAAACAGCTCCCGAAGCTGGTGCAGGCTATTGAGACGTTGTTTCTGGTCGACCTGTGCGCTGTCTTGGATGAGTTGAAGTTCGGGATGGGGCCGAGGAGGGTCTGCTTCGACTTCGCCGTGATAGAAGTAAGCATCGCCAGCGTGTAGCAGCCAACCATTCGGCTGTCGTACTGCGACCCCGCTATGCCCTGGTGTATGGCCGGGAAGCGGGATCAACACGATGTCGTCCGGCAACCCTTCGAGGTTGGCGATACCTTCGAATCCCAACCAGCTGCCTTTGTGTGGTCGGGCTATTGCCAAGTCTGGGCCGTGCGCGCGGTGCGCTGCCATGAAGCGGTCAAAGCTGTCGTGATGATGCTCGGCGGTGGGATCGCTAACCGCTCGGTATTCGGCCTCGTGCACATGCACCGTGGCGTGGGGGAAATCGGGGAGCCCTCCGGTGTGGTCACGGTGCAGGTGAGTGAGCACGATATGCCGTACGTCATCGGCGTCGAATCCGAGCCGAGCGATCTGACCTACCGCGGTTCGGTCCGCGTCGAGGACCGGATCGGCGAAATCCACCCAGTCCGAACCGAGTCGTTGGCGCGGACTTCGCATGTCCTCCACGCCGAGACCGGTGTCCACGAGGACCAGCCCGTTGCGGTCGGTCTCGATCAGCAGGCAGTGGCAGACCACCCGTGCGGGCGGCAACCCGCTTTCGACCGGAGCGATCATCCGCAGCGATCCGCAGTCGAGATGATGGACACGCACGGTGGATACTCCTCTGTTGCAAGACGTAGCGTTGGCTGTCGAGCAGGACGTTAGGAGGCACGGTCGTGGCTCACCAAACGGTTAGCTACCCCAAGGACGGGCCGCTGGGCACCTGCTTGGGGCCGGTTGTCGAACCCAACCCCAACTGCCCCGTCGAGATCACCCTTGCCGCGCTGCGCGGACGCTGGACCCCGCTGGTACTACTCGAATTCCTTCGCAACGGCGAACTGGGTTTCTCCGAACTCGCAGGCGCCCTGCCCGGGCTTTCCGACAAGGTGCTTTCGGAGAGACTGAACCAACTGACCGATGCGGGTATCGTCGAACGCCACCGCACACCGTCGTGGCCCCCGCGAGTCAGGTACACCCTGACCGAGCGCGGCCGAGACCTGGCTCCAGTGCTGGAAACCCTGTGGTCCTGGGGCACTGCCCAGAATTCCTAGTACTGGGCCAACCGCTTTCCGGAGAACGCCACTCAAAGGGGCTTCCCGCAATATTCGCAGCAACCTCGACGGCTGGCGGAAAGTCGCGTCGGATGATTGATCAACTCGCTGCGGGCGCAAGTCGCCGACGCAGATTTGGCGAAGCTCGTCGGTCTCAGGATTGGTCGTCGAAGCGGACGAAGGAACGCAGCGTGCCGGGTCCGTAGTCGCGGATCTCGGCGTAGCCCAGGCTCTCGTAGAAGGCGCGTTGGCCCGGCTCGTCGTCGGTGAGCAGGACTTTCTGCCGGACGTTGCGATAGCGGTCGAGCACCGCCCGCACCAGGGCGCGGCCGATCCCGCGGCGTTGTGCGTCCGGGTGTACGAGAACGTCCTGGAGGTAGCAGATCGTGGCCCCGTCGGACATCGCTCGGGCGAGGCCGACCAGCTTCCCGCCTTGGCGGGCGGTCACCACGTAGGACGACCCGGCCACACCCGCCTGCAGCAAATCCGGCGAGTCGGTGTAGGCCGACCAGCCCACCGCCTGGTAGAGCGCCAGCAACTCGTCCACCGGTATCTCCGGCTCCGGTCCGATCGCAGGCGCGGTGTCGTCCACGGCCTGATCTTCGCATACTGCCCACCGGCGTGATCGTGATCAATATCGAAGTCCAGGATCTCCTTTCGCTTGGCCCGCTTACGATTCCCTCGACCGGGACCAGACCGGATACGTTTTCCAGCTCGCGCACGGAGTTACGTGCGCGAGGGAGGAGTCAGGGCTTCGTGAGCGCATACATCGATGGTTCCGTTCCGGACGCCCGTCAGGCCCCGGTTGTCGTGTTCGAACCGCGTGGTGACCGTCCAGCCCGGGAAGAACCACTGATCGCGCCGGTGCTCAGGTCGTTGGCCCGAAAGAGACGACTGGCCCTGGTGATACCACCGCTGTTTCTCGCGATCGTGGTCCTGCCGTTTCTGTTCCCTGGCCGTTCCGACCTGGGCGCGCTGCCCGTCCTGTCGGTGACGGGCGGCGCGGTGGCCTTGCTCTTCGCGACCTACAACTGGTGGCATTCGCGCCCGGCGGGCTGGAAGAAACTGCTGGAACGGCCGATACGCCGGGTCGAGTTCGGCGCGGCCGATATCCGTACGACGCGGTGGACCGCATGGCTACGCGTCGTCGTGGGGCCCGATGAGCTGTGGATCAGGACCTGGATGGTGCGGCTGGTCGGGTCGTTTGCCGCGCGCAAGGGCTACCTGTGGGTCCTGGGACCTTATTCAGGCGGACGTGTGCTCGTCTTCCTGCCTGGCTTGATAATCCCCGCTTCCGCCCGGCTGCGGCGGACACCCGCGCGCGACGCGCGGCCGATTGCCCCGATGCCCGGCGTACCCAGTGCGCCGAAGGACGATCCGGTACTGGTGGCCATGGTTCGGTTCAATCGACGCTTGCTCCTGGGTATGGTCGCGCTGCTTCTGGCGGCCGTCGGCTGGCTGATCGCGTCCTATGGCCCGGACCTGGTCGGTGATCCGCCCCGCGGCCGGGAAACATTCGTTCGGGCAGGCATTTTCATGGCCGTGGTCTGGGTTGCCTTGGTCTGCGTGGCTCTCGTGAGGCTGCCGCTGATCAGTCGGGTCGCGCACGCGAGGGGTTGGACTCCGGTTCGCGTCGCGTTCGACGGTCCCATGCGGGAGGGCGCCACCAAGGTCAACCTCGCGGGAAGGGTATGGCTGCCCGATGGAACAGAACGATCCGTGCGGTTGCGCGCGGTCAATGTCGGCCTGGCCGCGAGCATGCAGGCATCGGGAGTGCTTTGGGTGATCGGGGCTCCTCGTGCGTACGGTTCCCTCGCCGTCGGCGTGCCCGGTCACCCGCTGATCGGTTTCGGGGCGGTCAGACGGAAACGGAAGGCGTCCTAGCCGGTTTCGCGGACGCGTGAGCGTGACGACGGGGCGTCCTCCCTTGAGCGCTGGGAGGGCGCCCCGTCCAGCTCACCAGGTCTTGCCGGCCTGCGTGCGGTACGTGCGGTTGATGCGGTTGAAGAAGTTGGCCAGCGCGATGTTCAGGACGATCGCGGACAGCTGCTTCTCGTCGAAGTGGGCGGCGGCTGCTTCCCAGATCTCGTCGGTCACGCCTGGCGCGCTGTCCTGGATCCGGGTGGCGGCTTCGGCCAGCGCGAGCGCTGCCCGCTCCTGCTCGGTGAAGAACGGCGTCTCGCGCCACGTGACCACGTTGTGCAGCCGCTCCTCGGTCTCGCCGTGCTTCTTGGCCGACGCGACCCCGGCATATACGCACGGGCTGCACCCGTTGATCTGGCTGGCCCGCAGGTGGACCAACTCGAGCACGAGCGGGTCGACGCCACCGGCGTGAATCGCCTTGTTGAGGTGCTGAATCGCGGTCATCAAGTCGGGACTCACCGGGCCCTGCGTGCGTGCTTCCATTGGTCTTGCTCCTCCATCGGTTACCTGTGCCCGTTCGAGCACGTCATCACCCATGACGGAGCAGAGCCGAGGAAGGTAACAACATGTCCGAGACCAGCCCGATGGACCCGGTGGCCGAGGCGTTCGAGGCCCAGCGCGACCGGCTGCGCGCGGTCGCCCACCGCATTCTCGGATCGCACGCCGACGCCGAGGACGTGGTCCAGGAGGCCTGGCTGCGGCTCGCCCGCCAGGACGCGGCGACGATCGACAACCTGGCGGGCTGGCTGACCACGGTGGTCGGCCGGATCAGCCTGGACGTCCTGCGGTCGCGCCAGCGCCGTTCCGAGGCGTCCTACGACGAACGACTGTCCGAGCTCATCGTGACGCCCGACGACGGCCCTGCGCCGGAGGACGAGGTGGCGCTCGCCGACTCGATCAGCCTCGCGCTGCTCGTCGTCCTCCAGTCGCTCGGGCCGAGCGAGCGCTTGGCGTTCGTGCTGCATGACCTGTTCGCGGTGCCGTTCGACGAGATCGGCCAGATCCTCGGCAAGTCCGCCGATGCCGCCAAGATGCTCGCCAGCCGCGCCCGGAAGAAGGTTCAGGTGACCGAGCGGCAGACGGGCACCAGGCGGGAGCAACGAGAGGTGGTCGAGGCCTTCCGTGCGGCCGCGGCCGATGGCGATTTCGAGGCGCTGCTGCGCGTACTCGACCCGGAAGTGAAGCTGACCATCGACACTCCGGGCGGGCTGGTCGTCAGCATCGGCGCGACCAGGATCGCCACCGGCGCGCAGATGTTCTCGGGCGCGGCCGCGCGGTACCGGGCGGTGCTGGTCAACGGACTTCCCGGGATCGTCTCCTGGCGCGCGGACGGAACGCCGCTCTCGGTCTTCGCGTTCACCGTCGTCGACGGCCGCATCGTCGACATCGCGGCGGTGACCGACCCGGCCAAGCTCGCGTCGGTGGAGCTGCCGGATCCGGAGTGAGTGCGCCACGTGTCGCGTCATGAGCCGGGTAGCGACCGCCGCACGAAATCGGCGACCAGCGCGTCGAGATCGACGTCGTCCAGGACACCGGGCAGCGTGAGGTGCTCCAGGATCAACCCGGTCATCGCGTAGTACAGCAGCACGGTCGTCAGATCGTCGCCCGGCAGGTTGCCCGCACGGCGACCCTCGACGTTGGCGTTGAGGTTGTCTCGCAGCGTCTTCGTCAGTGTGTCTCGCAACTCCGGGCGTCGCGTGGCCTCCAAACGCAGTTCCAGGAGTGCGAGCCAGCCCGCGCGATCGTCGGAGATGCGGTGCAGCAGTAGGTGCATGAACTGGGTGAGCAGCGCCGCGGGATCCCGTTCGGTGCCTTCGGCGGGGTCGACGGCCACCCGCAGGTGGATGCGCGCGGCGGCTTGGTTGAGCAAGTCGTCGCGGTTGGCGAAGTAGTTGGATGCGGTGCCCTTCGGCACACCGGCCTCGGCGTCCACGGCGCGGAACGTCAGCCCGCGCGCGCCGTCCCTGGCCAGTACATCGATTGCCGCGTCGACGAGTGTCGTGCGCCGTTGTGGGTTGGTGACCACAGAACCTCCCGTGTCGTAGACCACTTTGACAAGCACTGCGTACATAGTACTACAGTTGAAGTACTTCAAACGGAGTGGTTGAACAGTGCTTGACCAAGGAGCCCCATGCGAAAACTGACCTACCTCGTGGCGTCGACCATCGACGGCTACATCACCGGCCCGGACAACGGGAATCCCGACTTCTTCCTGATCGAAGGCGACCATGCGCAGCCACTGCGCGACGAGTTCCCCGACATGCACCCCACCCACGTTCGCCCGCTGCTCGGGTTGGACGGTGTGCCGAACAAGCACTTCGACACCGTCCTGCAGGGCAGGGGCAGCTACGAGATCGGGCTTCGAGTGGGCATCACCAACGCCTATCAGCACCTGCGCAGCATCGTCTTCTCCACGACCATGACCCAGAGCCCCGACCCGACCGTCGAGTTGGTGCGCACCGACCCCCTTGCCAAGGTGCGTGAGCTCAAACAGGAGGACGGCATGGGCATCTGGCTGTGCGGCGGTGGCAAGCTCGCCGCCGCCCTGCGGTCCGAGATCGACGAACTCGTCATCAAGCTGAACCCGGTCGTGGCGGGCGACGGCATTCCGCTGTTCAACGGTGCGGGCTTCGCGCCCGAGCGGTACGACCTCACGGACACCAAGCCCTACGGCAGCGGCGTCGTCGTCCTCACCTACCGCAAGCGTGTCGTTTGACCTCGTAGTAGGCATCGCCCTCGTTCTGTGAAGGCTGTTACTAGTACGGCGTTCACTCCTGCCGCCTGATCTAGCCTTCGTAACGAAAGGTTCAGAAATGAAGGAAGTGCGGGATGTTCGGCCGACGACGCCGGAGAACGGCGCGGAGTGGCGGGCCGGTCGCGTTTGACGCCGCGGCCGGCCTGCTCACCGCGCGGGTGCGGGACGAGAACGGTGCGGCGCTCGCTGGGGCCGTCATGGTCATGCGGCACCGGCGGACGCAGCGGCAGACCACCGTCACCGCCGACGACTATGGACTCGCCGTGAGCACCGTCCCGGCGGGGACGTACCTAGTGACTCTCTCCGCAACCGGCTACGGCGAGTTGACCTGCACGGCGGACGTGAGCAGCGGCGATCACACCTCGCTCGGCGACGTCGGTCTCCAGCCGAACCAGGACCGCCGGTTGCCGGAACCCGGGCAGTGGGTGCTCGATCCCGACCACAGTTCGATCCTCTTCGTGGCCCGCCACATCGGCCTTACCCAGGTGCACGGGAGGTTCACCAGGTTCGGCGGGGTGATCGACGTCGGCGAGCGGCCCGAGCGGTCGTCGGTCGACGTGGTGATCGATTCGGCGAGCATCGACACCGCGGCCAAGAAGCGCGACGAACACCTGCGGTCGCCCGACTTCCTCGACGTGACCCGCTTTCCGCGGATCCACTTCCACGGCAACCGTTTCCGCCGGGCGCCGGGCGACCGGTGGCTCATCGACGGCACCCTGAGCCTTCGCGGTGCGAGTCGCGGTGTTCAACTGGACGCCGGGTATCTCGGCCTGCGTGCCTGGGACGGTGAGCGGCTCGGCGCGGTCGCCAAGACCCAACTGCACCGGGAAGACTTCACGATCAACTGGCAGCAAACGCTCGCCAAGGGGCTGGTCGTGGTCGGCTCGACGATCGAGGTTCTGGTCGACATCCAGGCCGTCCGCCGCGCTTGACGTCGGAATTGTTTGGTTCCACGTGGAACGACCGGGCCACTGATGAACCGGCTGTGACCGTAGCCGATTCGTGGCTGTTGCTGGCTTACCCAGCGCCTTCACGAAAAGGCCCGCTCCCAGCGAATCGGCCCGGAGGCCGTGCAGTAGCATCGGGTAGTCAGGCCGAACCGTCGAGGAGGGGCTCAAGGTGAAGAAGCTGCTGGCGCTCGCAGTCATCGCGGGTGGAGTGCTGTTCGTGATCAAGCGCAACAAGGACGCGAAGGCCGAAGCCGACCTCTGGCGCGAGGCGACCGCTCCGACCGGGAAGTCCTACAGTGGCGTCTCGGCCAACGGAAGCGCTCCGGCCAAGGCCGCGGAAGCGCGCAAGAACTGAGACCTGCGGGCGGCAACGCCCGTCACGGGGCTGTAGCTCAATTGGTAGAGCACTGCCTTTGCAAGGCAGGGGTCAGGGGTTCGATTCCCCTCAGCTCCACTCGATCTTGGGTGTCGCCTGTTCGGCGGGCACGCCTTCCGTGGTGGCGATCATCGTCGTGTCTTCTGGGGCCAAGCCCCCAGACCGAAGCCGGGGCAAGCCCCGGTTTCGGGATTGTGTCCGTTGAGTGGTCGGGCGGGATGCCCAGGCGATCAGGCGGGATATGCAGCTTCGGCGCGATCGACCGCGGCTCAGGCAGGCTCGGCGTGAGCTTGCCTTTCTCCTTCTTCGATACCTATGACTGACGTTGAGTGGCGAGCCTGCATGAGGCTGATCAGTTACTGTGCTGACGCACTGGCGAGTTGGTGGCCGAGTCCGAAATGGGATACAGGTGCGCGTCAGCGCGCTTGTCGTAGTGGATCCGTACTGTGCCCGCACTATCCGTATCGGACTTGCCGTCGAGGTGTTCAAAGTAATGGTGGTGTGTCAACCTTTTGACGGTTGACGCCGCTAGGGTGTGCTTGCGTGATGGATAATCTCGCGCGCGTATGCATTCGAACTTCGGGAGAACTGGTCCGACAATGCACATCGAAGAAAAGGATCGACCTTGGTGAAGGTGATGAAGACAAGGATGGCTTGGTTGAAGTTTTGGCCTGGTAGGCACCGGGGTGTCCGGGTTGGGGTCGTGGCTGCGGCTGTCGCTGCGTGCGTGCTGGGTGCTCCTCCCGCTGCCATGGCCTCCGGCGCCGACTTTTACAAAGGGTGCCGCAACTCCGACGTTTCCTGTCAAGATGGTGTCCGGGTTACTGGCACCATAGGCCCGTTCAACCGCTGCGGCACAGCGGGGTCGAGTGTCGGTAGCACTGAGGTGTGTATCCGGTACGACGGTGACGTTGTGTACGTGAAAGACGGAGCGGCCGACGGACACTCAGCAATTGCACAAATCACAACCGCCAAGGGTGTGCCGTACAGATACTGCCGTAACCCATACGGGCATGGCACCTGGGCCAAGTGTGACTTCAATTGGCCCGAAAATGCTTGGAAGGAGTTCTCAGGCGGCAGAATTCTGGATTACAATAATGGCCACGTGTTGTATTTGGGGGGTTTTAATAACAACTGATGGTGTTGTATCCGTGTCGGTAAGGTCGGTGTGATCCGTTGTGTGTTTCGAGGATGGGGCGCATCGCTCGGCATGCTGGGGTCCGCGATTGCTGGTGTTGTTGACGTGCACTGGTCACGGGTAGCTCGCTACCGTATTACCCAGAGGATCCTGGGCCGGCGCATGGCCCCGCACATTTGGAGCGGGGGCCATGTGCACGGCCTGCACCGAAACGCAAGCTGCTCTCAAGTGGCCCTCGCTAGCCTGAGGTGATTTCTCGACAGCGTCGAGTGATTTCCTGAAAGGAATAGGGCCGCTCCTCGGTGATGGGCGGGTCCCCAAGTCGGGCACGGTTCGTGTTCAGCTCGGCGCGGACAGCTTTCTCGATACCTATGACTGGGTGGTGTTCGGGAGGTCAGCGGTTCCCTGTTGGGTCAAGCTGTTGTGCTGGCGGTACCAGCGGATCATCTCGCCAGCGTCATGGGTAGGTCGCACAGCGCAGAAGGCAACTGAGGGCTTGTCCTCCGTGTGACTCCGGCCGAAGGTGATGCCACCTTCTGTCATATTCGGCCACGTGTGCCCCACGCGTGCCCGTCGGGTCGGGACGGACCGGGAAACAACGGGGAATCTCGGGTGGACGCAGCTGGTCACGGGCGTGTTGGGTATGCGCATGTCACGCGGTGTATGGGTATGGACCTTTGCAAGGCAGGGGTCAGGGGTTCGATTCCCCTCAGCTCCACAGGATTTGACCCATGTCGGCATCGGCGCCCCGTCGGCGAGTGCCGTTGGCCAGGGGGACGTACCCGGCCCTGGTAGCTGGTATGAACCGCTAGACGCGAAATGTAGCCGACAGTGGCGATGTTCCTGTCTCGCATGGACTGACTATTCGTGCGTGGGTGAGTCAGCCGTTTCACGCAGTGCCGCCAGTGCGGCGAGCAGCGCGGGATGGCCGGAACTCCCACGTCGCGTACATGTGACGAACCGACGAGAGGGCACCGGCGCGCCATGTAGTGGTAGGCGCGCGACGGCGTGCTTGGACGGGATCGGGACCAGTCTCGGCAGTAGGCAGACTCCTAGCCCTTGTGCGACGAATGCCGAGACGGCGTACCACTCCTTCACCTGGTGCGTGACGTGCGGGGTGAATCCCGCCGCCGCGCAGGCCGCGGCCAGCAGGGGGTAGGTGTCGTTGTGGTGCGACTTGACGATCCACTTCTCGCTTGCGGCCTCGGACAGTCCCACGGCCTCCCGCCGCGCCAGTGGATGAGATCGAGCCACGAGCAGGTCCTGCGGGTCGTCGAACAACGGGTGTTGCTCGAAGCGCGGATCGGTCACGGGCGGCGCGTGCGGGGTAGGCAGGACGACGGCGAGGTCGGCCTCATTGCCAAGGAGCAGCTTGTAGCAGTCCGCGCTTTCCTCCTCGATGACCCGCACCTCGAGCCGCGGATGTGAGGACGCCAGCCGGGGCAGTGCCGGCGCTACGAACGCGGCCAGCGCGGAGGACACTGCACAGATCGTCACCAAGCCGGACACCTGATGCGTGTGGACGGCGAGGTCAGCTCGCGCGCGTTCCCACTGGGCGTGCAGCACGCTGGCGTGTTCGAGCAGCACTCGCGCAGCGGGGGTCAGCCGCACGTTCCGGCCTTCATGCTTGAGCAGTTCGACGTTCAGGTCGCGACCCAGTTGCCGCAGCTGATGCGATACGGCCGACGGGGTGAGGTGCAGGGCGGCTGCGGCAGCGGTGACCGTCCCGTGCTCGGACAGGACACGAAGGACACGAAGCCGCCGTAGGTCAATCATTGAGCCAACGTTAAAGGGTTCCGTTGAAAACCGTGAGATGGACGCTCGCGTCATTCGCGGGCAACCCTTGGGGTCGTGGGTGAGCGTGGCGCGCCTCTTCTGATCCTCGGCAGTGTGTTGAGCATCCAGTTCGGTCAGGCGCTGGGGAAAGACCTCTTCGGCGCGGTCGGGCCGTGCGGTGTCGTTGCGTTGCGGCTCGGCATCGCCGCAATGCTGATGCTGTTGGTGTACCGCCCGACCCCGCCTCGGCGTCGGTCGGAGTGGGCGCTGATTCTGGGCTTCGGAACCGCCATTTCGGGCATGAACGTCATCTACCTCGCTCTTGGGCACCTACCGCTGGGGCTGGCGATAGCACTGCAGCTCCTCGGCCCCATCACGCTTGCGGTCCTCACCTCCCGGCGCTTGCTCGATCTGGCCCTTGCCCTGCTGGCCGGGTTCGGCGTGTGGCTGTTCCACGTGCCGGGCAGCGCGACCACTTCCGTCGCCGGCGTCTTGCCGGCGCTGTTGTCCGGGGCGGCAATGGCGGCATACCTGCTGCTCAGCAAGCAGGCGGGGGCGCGTAGTGCGGGTGGGTCACCGCTGGCGCTCGCGCTGTGCTGGGCGGCGTTGCTCGCGGTGCCACTGGGCATCGCGGAGAGCGGGCCTGCCCTGCTCAACCCCGCGATCGTTGGACAGGGTGCGCTCGTCGCCGTGCTCTCAGCCGTTCTCCCGTACTCGCTTGAGCTCGCCGCACTGCGTCGCATGTCACCGCGCACCGTGGGGATCCTGCAAAGCCTTGAACCGGCGATCGCTGGACTGGCCGGAACCTTGATCTTGCACGAGGTACTCAACCCATGGCAGTGGATGGCCCTGGCTTGTGTAGGCGTCGCCAGTGCCGGCACCGTGACCGGCGGCCAGCGGGCAGATCGAAGCGTGGGGGACAGACGCCGGGGGCCGAGTGGGACAGGTGGCCGCATTTGACGACGCCGCGGCATTCGTGCTGAGTAGCGTCGTCGTCGTGAGTCTGCCAAGTGGGCCTCTGGAGCCGGTCGAGGAATCCTGGTCGAGTGCGCTCGCGGTGGTCGCCCACCCCGACGACTTGGAGTACGGGACCGCCGCGGCCGTCGCCCGCTGGACCGGGCAGGGTAAGCGGATCGCCTACTGCCTGGCCACCAGCGGCGAAGCCGGTATCGACGCGATCGAGCCGGAGCGATGCGGTCCGTTGCGTGAGGCCGAGGAGCGCGCGGGCGCAGCCCTGGTCGGGGTGGACACGGTCGAGTTCCTCCACCATCCCGACGGCATGCTCGAGTACGGGCTCGACCTGCGGCGGGACATCGCGCGCGCGGTGCGCAGACACCGTCCGGACATCGTCATCACCGGCAATCACCACGACACCTGGGGACCGGGCGCCCAAAACCAGGCCGACCACATCGCGCTGGGGCGGTCGGTGATCGACGGGGTCCGCGATGCCGCCAACCGGTGGGTGTTCCGCGAGCTGCTCGACGAAGGGCTGCCGCCGTGGCGCGTGACCCGCGTCCTGGTCGCCGGCAGTCCGCTGGCAACACACGGCGTCGACGTGACCGACACCTTCGACCGCGGCGTCGCCTCGCTCAGCGCGCACGGCGAATACCTGCGCGGCCTCGGACAGGACGTCATGAGCGACCCGCGCGAGTTCCTGGAGTCGTTGGCCCGACCGGTCGGAACCCGAATGAGTACGCGCTACGCCGTGTCCTTCGAGGTAATCAGCCTCTGATCCAACGACGTGGATCACACCGCGGCTCTGTCGTCGAGTGCGCGCATCCGATCGAGTGAGCGTTCGTCCCGGCACTCGCTCGGTGCGGCGTGGCCGGATAGTCAGGGTGCGGGGCAGGTGGTGTTCGGTGGTGGGACGGTCCCGTCGATGAAGTAGCGGTTGACCTGCGGGATGACGCAGGGGTTGCCGAGGCCGAGATATTGGCCGTGTCCGATGCCGTCCACGGTGATGGTGGTGGAGTTCGGCACCTGGTCGACCACGGCGCGGGTGTTGCGGATGTCGCCGATCGCGGCGGCGCCGACGATGGGCGGCAGGCCGCTGCCCGGGAGCGGAGCGCGCGGATTGGCCACGGGTTGGGGCCACCCGATGCAGATGGAGTGGTACGCCGGGCGTTCCGCGGGGAAGTCCGGGGCGAGTCGCTTTCCGGCCGCAACCGCGGACTGCTGGGCGGAATAGTCGGAGTAGAGGTCGCCGTCCGCGCATTCGGTGGCGGCGGAGGACGGCGGGAACACCGGCTTGAAGCCGGGGATGGCGCGCGCCGGCCCGGTGATAGGCAATGCGTCGCCGTGCCGCGCGGCGTCGATCGCGGTGGCGAATTCCGCGAATCGTGCGCTGGCCAGGAACGCCCCGGCCGTGCGGATCATGTCGTCGCCGGAGTAGGAGACGGCGGGGTCGCTGCCCGGCACGGGCACGGGGACGCGGTTGGCATTGGCGACCAGTTTCCGCCACACGGCGTGGACATCCTCGCTGTGCAGCGCGCACCCGGCATCGCCGGCGCACCAGTCGGCGAACTGGGAAAACAGTGCCTCCAGTTCGAGGTTGTGCATGGCGTCGTCGGCATTGATATCGGTGACGTGGTTGACGACGCTGTCTAGGTAGATCGCGCGCACTCGGTCCGGGAACAGCCGCAGGTAGGTGGTGGCGACGACCGCTCCGTAGGACTGTCCGATGAAATTCAGTGCCGGCTCGTCCAGCGCGGCCCGGATAGCCTCGAGGTCCCGGGCCTGCTGCCGGGAATCCAGGTGGTCGAACAACTCTGGGTCCACCGCCCGGCAGCGCTGGTAGGCGGCCTGGTTGGCGCGTGCCTTCGCGTCGTAGTCGGCTCGGTTGCGCGGCAGGGAGAACGGGATGCCGTCCTTCTCGCATGCCTTCTCCTGCGCTTCGCCTCCCCAGGTTCCCGACGCGCCGCGCGGGTCCCAGGTGGCCACGTCGAACCGCGCGCGTAGCCCGGCGAGGTTCGGCGCGTACCGCGGCAGGGTGGGAATGTTGGCGGGACCGGGGCCTCCCGCGTTGTAGACCACCGTGCCCAGACGATGCTGCGGGTCGGTGTTCTTCAGCCGCCCCAACCTCATGGTGATGGTCCGGCCGCTCGGGTGATCCCAGTCGATCGGGACCTGGATCTGACTGCATTCCATGCCCACCGGATCGCCCTGGCCAGGACATGGTTCCCAGTGCAGACCGGCGCTCGCGGAAGCCCGGGGCTGGGTCGCGACCAGCACGCCGGCGATCGCCGCACCCGCGGCAGCCAACACGGCGGCCGATGTCCACACCCGGTGAGTTGTCACGTCCGACTCCTTCTGCGCTGCACGGGATCCCTGGCCGGCTTCGCTCACCGGCCCGACCTGGCCACGTTGTCCTGAAGGGCCAGTGGTGCGCATCTGCCTTCGGGCATATTTCGGCTCCAGAAGGTGGCGCGTCCGCTCCTCGGGTCGGTCTCGGGGAGGATGTGGCCGGCTTGGCCGCGGGCCACCATGTCAGGCATGGATTGGGCGAGTGCACTGCGCGGGCCGCGGTCGGCGGCATGGCGCGGCTGGCGGCGGTTGCCGTTGCCGGGGCAGGACACGGTCGTGGCGGCGCTGGTCGCGGTGGCGTCACTGGCGTTGCCCATGTTGGACCTCGCCGCCGGCCGGCCCGGACGCGGCCTCGGACCGGTGTGGGCGCTGCTGGTGCTGGCCGCGTGCGCGCCACTGGCCGTGCGGCGGCGGTTGCCGTGGGGCGCCTGGGTCGCCTCGGCGACAGTGGTCACCGTCGGTGCGGTGGCGGGCCAGCCTCCGGCCGGAGTGGTGGCCGCGATGGTCGCGGCGGGGTCGGCGGCCTACCACTGTGCGCGGGCACGCGCGGCGCTCGCGGTCGCCTCGACGGGGTGGATGGTCGCCGTGATGCTGGCGACGGCTCCGGTGCCGAGTGCATCGGCCGCCGCCGCGGCAGCCGGTTCCGGGCTGGCCCCGGTGGCGCTCGGCCACGCGCTGCGCGCCCAGCGCGACCGGACCGAGCTGATGGTCCGGCTGCACCGGGCGCAGGCGCTGCGGGAACGGGCGGAGGAACGCGACCGTATCGCCCGCGAGGTCCACGACGTGGTCGGCCACCACCTCAGCGCGATCCGGCTGCGGGCCGTGGGTTGCCGCGGCCTGCTCGACGGGGCGGAGCAGGCCGCGGACAGCGCGCTCGGAACCATCGCGGAGCTCTCCGGGCAGGCGCTGGACGAGATCCGCCATCTCCTCGGCCTGCTGCACGAACCGCCGGGCGTGGCCACCTCACCGGGGCTGGCGGACCTGCCGCGACTGGTCGAACAGCTCTCCGCCGGCGGCCTGCGGATCACGCTCGTCGATGACAACCGCGGGTGGCGGTTGTCCGCCCGGATACAGCACTGTGCCTACCGAATCGTCCAGGAGTCGCTGACCAACGTCGTGCGGCACGCCAGTTTCCGCCGGGCGGAGGTGCGCGTCACCACCGACCGGCGAAGCCTGCGGCTGACCATCACCAACGACGGACCGGCACGCCCAGCGGACACCACTCCAGCCGAGGGCAACGGCATACGCGGCATGCGGGCACGCGCCGAATCCTTCGGTGGCACCCTGACCGCGGGCCCGCGGTTCCCCCGCGGCTGGCGGGTCCATGCCAGCATCCCACTGCCCACCGACGACCAATCCTTTCCGGACCAACCATGACAACCATTCGACTGCTGATCGCCGACGACCAACCGGCCACCCGCGACGGGCTGCGGGACCTGCTGTCCAGCCAGCCCGACATCGACGTCATCGGCGCCGCGACGGACGGCCCGGACCTGCTCGACCTCGCCCGCTACCGGCGCCCGGACGTCGTGCTCACCGACATCCGGATGCCCCGCATGGACGGGCTGGCCGCGATCCGTGAACTGGCCGCGCTCGAGCCCGCCCCGGCCGTGATCGCGCTGACCACCTTCGACATCGACGAGTACGTCTTCGGCGCGCTCCAGGCCGGGGCGGTCGGATTCCTGCTCAAGAACAGCGACCCGGGCCTGTTCGCCGACGCCATCCGCGCCGCGCACGCCGGTCAGGGACTGATCGACCCCCAGGTGACCCGCCGGGTCGTGCGCCGGTTCGCGGCCACGTCACCCCGGCCACCGACCCCGGAGATGTCCACTCTCACCCCACGCGAGACCCAGGTGCTGCGCTGTCTCGCGCAGGGAATGACCAATCACGGCATCGCCCAGAACCTGTCCATCACCACCGGCACCGTCAAAATCCACGTCGCGCGAATCCTCACGAAACTCAACCTCACCACCCGGGCCCAAGCCATCATCCAAGCCCACCGACACGGCCTGATCACCTGGCACGACCATTGACCCGCGGGCCGATAGCCTCCCTCGGAGCTGCCGTGGCAACCAGTCTCCCCGAACAGCACTATCTGCACAGCCGCGCGGCTCGGCTCGCCAGGAAGACCAGCGACAGCACAGCAGCTACGTAGCCGAGGCTGGTGTCTGGGCCGGCTGTGGCCAGAGCGCACGGACCCCACGTCGCAGCGCGTCGAGGTTGACGTCGCCAAGCATGGCCTGTCGCAGAATAGTGCCTTGCAGAGTGGCAAGCAGGATGTCCGCGATCTCCGTGGCTGGAGCCGTGACTGGGATCGCGCCTTGCTTCTGGTAGCCGTCGACGAGGCTGGCGAGTACGTCACGGACTGTGCGGAAGATCGGTTCGACCCGGTCCGACAGTGACCGGGAGCGAATCGATTCCGCCCATATCTGGACGAGTAGGCGGGCTGAATCCCGTTGGGCGTCCAGCGGCGCGCTGTGTCGGAACACCGCAGTCAGCGTCTCGTCCAGCGGCGGCAGCTGTTGCCTCTCCAGAAGCTGATCGAAGGTCTCGGTGACCTCGGTGAGCGCTTGCTCGCAGATCGCCGCGATCAGCTCGTCCTTCGAGGCGAAGTGGTTGTAGACCGCCCCGGGTGACATCTGTGCCGCGTCGACCACCTCCTTCATGGAGGTGGCGTGGAAGCCGTTGCGCAGGAAGCAGCCGCGGGCGCCGTCAAGGATCTGCTGGCGCCGGGAGGCCCAGCGTTGCGGGGTCAATCGAGGCATACGACCACTCTAAAACGAACGATCACTCGTTGTGTGAGTGAGTCGGCGCTGCTACGCTACAAAACGAACGAACGCTCGATTTGAGGAGGCTGTAGTGGGTGTCATGCTGGTCAAGCAGCGGGTGGTCGATATCGCTCGTTGGGCGCACTGGTTCTGGGATCCGAAGCTGGACGCCGCCCGCCGAGAGCATGGTTTGGTCGTCACCGGGACCTACCGGGCGGTGGACGAGCCTCATACGGTCGTAGTGGTGATGGACATGGCAAGCGCCGACTCTGCGCGTGCCTACGAGGCGTCGGCGACGCTTGCCGAAGCGCGAGAACGGTGCGGTGCGGTCGGATTCCCCGATGGCGTATGGATCGCGCCGACCGTCATCGAAAACCCGCATCGAAGGCCACGCAGTGAAGGTTCGGAGGGTTGAGTCCTTCACCCCCGGACCGTCTTTGCCGTCCAGGTTTTCGGCGCGCACTGCGTTCGCTCGTGCTGCCCACCGAGCCAGGCATGGCCTACATCGCGGGGGAAGCACGCGCCTGCCAGGCCGTGCGCCGCCACCTCATCCAGGAGCGGAACTGGCCACGGAAGGCCGTCACCGTCAAGGCGTTCCGGGCTCCGGGCAAGCGCGGCCTGGATTGACGGGTGCGGGCTGCTACAACATTCCCGCCGCGCGGAAGAGCCGGTCGTAGATCTCGCGGACGACCTGCTCCTTGCGCGCGTTGTAGTCCATGACGTGCCCGCCACCGGGGACCGCCGCCCGTTTCGCGTCTTCGTAGCGCGCGAGGTCTTCGGGATGGGCGCGCAGCCAGTCGCGGAACATGCGGTGCCGGATGGCCTCCGGGCAGTCCGGGCCGAACACGTGCAGGTTGACCCGGGGCTCGGCGAGCGTCAGGCACCGGTGCTCGTGCCAGGACGGCTCTCGAATGGTGAGGACGTAGCCGAGACGTTCGAGAGCGGGGACATACGCGTCCTCATTCCGAGGGTCGGCGACGGTGAGGTCGATGTCGATGACGTCCTTGGCCGCCAGCCCCTCGACGGAGGTCGAGCCGACGTGCTCGACGTCCAGGGCGACGTCGCCCAGCGCCGTGCGGATCGCCGTCGACAGGGTTTGGTAGCGGCGTGGCCATTCAGGGTTGTATGGGGCAATGGTGATCGTCGCGGGTGCGGGCGGCCCATTGACCCAGGGATTCTCGGACGGGTCGAAGTCGTGGTGTCGGGTGATCTCCTCAAAACTGGGCATTCGACACAACCTAGCGGTGCCCGGTGGAGACGTCGAACTATTTGCACGAACGCGGTTATGTCGTACGTCGATGCTAGGAAGGCGGAAACACCAGATCTGAGGGGAGTTCATCATGAACACGCAACTTCCCGCCGCTCGCGGGCCTATTCAGCAGGTGATCGCACCGTTTCCACAGACCGTTCCGGGACCGGCGTCGTGAGGTGCCTTCGCCGGGCGAGGGCAGGGCCGGTGTGGCGAAAGAGAATCTTGGCGCCGTTGAGTGTCATGTTCTTGTAGGCGATGGCCCGGCGTCCGGTGAGGATGCGTTGTTTCGGTGATTCGTCGGCATTGAGGAACTGGATGAGCCCGTGCTTTCGGCCCAGGCTGATGCACTCGTGGATATAGCGATAACGGAATGGCTCGGGTGCCCGGCCGGCCAGGCGGGCGGCGAGAATGTCGGCGACCTTGGGACCGGTGAAGCCACCGGTGCGGCAGCCCATCGCGAGCTCGCAACCCCACGGCCCCGGGACGGCGGCCGCGTCGCCGATGGCGTAAATGCCCGGATGGGAGACCGACTCGAGTGTCTCGTCCACCAGGACCCGGTCCTCGCCGTTGACCGCCAGGCCGCTGTCGCGGGCGAGTGTGGGAACCCGGAATCCGCCTGCCCACAGGCAGATATCGAACGGGATCCGGTCTCCGTCGTCGAGCGTCAGGTGGCCGGATTGCACCTCACGCACGCGCGACCCGGTTCGCACCGCGACGCCAAGGTGGTCGAACGTGCGCGCGAGATAGGTCTGTGCCTTGTCCGAAAGCCAGCCGCCGGGCGCGTCACGGCTGACGAGGGTCACGTCAAGAGCCGGGAAGAATTCGGCGACCTCGGCCGCGATCTCGATTCCGGTCAGCCCGCCGCCGCAGACCGCGACCCGGCCGGCCCGTTCGGCGACCGCCCGCAGCCCCGAACTCACCTCGGCGGCGACCTCCGTACCGACGAGGCTGCACGCGTTCTCGGCGACACCGGGCACGCTCGCGACGTCGACGTTGCTGCCCAATGCGTAGACCAGGGTGTCGAAGGAAACCACCTGGCTGCCGCTGCTTCCAGTGACGGTCACCGTCCGCCCCGCCAGGTCGATGCCGGTGGCCGAGCCGATCACCAGCCGGACCGGGGTGCGTTCGAGGTAGTCCGCGATCCGCACGATCTCGACCTGCTGTCCGGTCGCCATCTGGTGCAGGCGCGGGCGCTCGACGAAATCGGGAAAGGCCGTCACCAAGGTCACGGATACCTCGTCGTGGCGTACCTGGCGGGCGAGTCGCTTCGCTGCCGGCAGACCCGCGTAACCGCCGCCCAACACCACCACATCGTGCGTCATGAGGAACTCCTTGCGTGTATCGGACGCTGTCGGCCTCTAAGACGACGTTGGTGTCCCGGTGTGACAGGCAGGGGAGGAGCAACACGCCGGCGTTTCCGTTGAGAGTGGTGGCGAGTGGGCCTATCGCGTGGACCGGGACCGGCGCAGTGGGTGGTCGGGCCCGATCAACGGCGCCAGGTGCCCGAGCTTGTCCGGGTTGAGGATCGAGTGGACCGCGCGCACTCGGCCGCCCAGTATGTCCACGGACAGGACGTTGAGCAGGGCACCGGACGCGTCGCGGACGAGGGCGCCGGGCTGCCCGTTCACCGTCGCGCGGACCAGGTGCAGATCGAAACGCCTGATGGCCGCGGTCAGCGCCGCCAGCAGGCGCAGAACCCGGTCGCGCCCGGCCACCGGCTTGGGCAGCGACGGGCCCCGGCCACCGCCGTCACCGTAGGTCACGACGTCCGCGGCGAGCAGTTCGACCAAGCCCTCGAAGTCGCCGGTCTCCACGGCGGCGAAGAACCGCTCGGCGAGCGCCGTTCGCTGGTCGGGTGAAACTTCGAAGCGGGGCCGTTTCTCGTTGACATATCGCCGGGCTCGCGACGCGATCTGCCGGCAGTTGACCTCGCTTTTGCCGACGATTTCGGCGATGCGCGGGTAGTCGAAATCGAAGACGTCATGCAGCAGGAACACCGCGCGCTCAACCGGCGAAAGACGTTCCAGGACGACGAGGAAGGCCAGCGAGAGCGAGTCCGAGAGGCCGGCCTCCGATTCCTCGCCGACCATCGGTTCCGGCAGCCAAGTGCCGAAGTAGCGCTCCCGTCGGACCCGCGCCGAGCGGAGATGGTCGATGCTCAAGCGAGTCACGACCATCGACAGGTACGACTTCAGCGACTTGACGGTCTTGCCTTCGGCGCGCGCCCGATGGAACCGGAGGAACGCCTCGGAGACGATGTCCTCCGCGTCACCGACGCTTCCGGTGGTCTTGTACGCGATCGAGAACAGCAAGGGTCGTAGTTGTTGGTAGCCCTGGACATCGGGATCGGTCATCTGAACTCGAACTCATCGCGCGGGTCTGGTGTCCACCTTAAGACGAGATGGCCACACTCCTGTGTCCGGGCGTGTCCCCGCTTCAGACGAGCGAGTTCCCGCTTCAGACGAGCGAGTTCCCGCTTCAGACGGGCGTGTCCCCGCTTCAGGCCGGTGAGTTCCGGGTTCAAGCGGGTGAGTTCCGGGTTCAGGACCCGGCGCTACCACTGGTAGGGCAGGAACTTCCCGTCGAGGGTGACCACCACCCGGTCCCCGGCGGGGTCGGCCTCCCGCCTGACGTCGAGCCGGAAGTTGATCGCACTCATGATCCCGTCGCCGAACTGTTCGTGGATCAGCTCCTTGATGGTCGGGCCGTATACCTGCAGAACCTCGTAGAACCGGTAGATCGTCGGGTCGGTCGGCACGACGGTCTCCAGCGCACCCCGCATGGGTTGCAACTGCAGCGCAACCACGACTTCCGGCCCCAGCTCAAGGACTTCCGCAGCGGCTTCGGCTTCGTCCTTGCTCATCGGGTGCTGACCGAGCAGCGCCGCGGTGGTCCAGGACACCGGACGGCCCACCGCCTCGGCCAGCCCGGCCCAGGTCAGTCCTAATCGGACCTTCGCCGCCCGGATCTCGGCGGCCGCTTCCTTCTTGGTCATCATGGTTCTTTCCCTTCCAGCCGTTCAGTGGATGGGTAGGGGAGCGCCGTGCTCCTCGGGCGCCCGGGGCCCGAAAATGCGTCGCTCCGCCTCGGTGATCCGGATGTCGTTGATGCTCGCCTCACGGCGCCGCATCAAGCCGTCCTCGCTGAACTCCCACAGTTCGTTGCCGTAGCTGCGCCACCACTGGCCGGTTTCGTCGTGGCATTCGTACTGGAACCGGACGCCGATCCGGTTGCCGCGGAATCCCCACAGCTCCTTGCGCAGCGCGTAGTCCAACTCTCGCTGCCACTTTCGCCGCAGGAACTCGGTGATCTCGGCGCGGCCGGAGACGAACTCTCCTCGGTTACGCCACACCGAGTCCTCGGTATACGCCAGCGCCACCCGCTCGGGATCGCGGGTGTTCCAGGCGTCCTCGGCCGCTTGGACCTTCTGGGCCGCGGTCTGCTCGTCGAACGGTGGGAACGGTGGTCGTCCGGTCATCGCAGGGTCTCCTTCCCAAGGCGAGAACGTACGTTCTCCCTGAGGTACAGTAGAGAACGATTGTTCTCTGTGCCAGGGGGAGATGTCGTGGAACGCGCCGAAGCGGTGACGCGCCTGCTCGACACGGCGGAAGCGCTGTTCTACGAGCGAGGCGTCCAGGCCGTCGGCATGGACGAGATCCGTGGCGTCTCCGGCGTTTCGCTCAAGCGCCTCTATCAGTGCTTTCCCGCCAAGGAAGAGCTGGTCGTGGCCTACTTGCGGCGCCGCGACCAACGCTGGCGCGAGTCGCTGACCGGCTTCGTCCGTGACCGCGACGATCCCGACCCCGCCCGGCGACCACTGCTGGTGTTCGACTGGTTGTACGCCTGGTTTTCCGAGCCCGGCTTCCGCGGCTGCGCCTTCATAAACTCCTTCGGCGAACTCGGCGCCACCTCGGCCGAGATCGCTGTCGTGGCGCGGGAACACAAGGACGCGCTCAAGCAGTACCTGGTGGAGTTGGTCGGGGAAGCCGGCGTGAAGGGCGCGGAGTCCGTTGCCGAGCAACTGTTGCTGCTCATCGACGGAGCCATCACGTCCGCCGCGATCGTGGGCAATCCGGACGCCGCGCGCCACGCCCGCACCGCCGCCGCGACCTTGCTGGCAAGCGTCCGGGAGCGTGCCTGATGCGAGCAAACCGCCGTCAACGGCAGCCGCGATCGCCCGTGCCGGGGGAGTATCCGGTGCGATTCGGGACGGCCGAACTGCTCGCCGACGCGGATTGTCCGGGCGGCTGGCTGCTGACCGTGGACGGCGTCGCACAGTCGTACGTGAACCTGAACGACCCGACACACCTGGAATTCGAATACGTCCGCCGGATCGGCGACGTGATCGACTGCCTGGCTCCCGGACCACTGGACGTGCTGCACCTCGGCGGCGCCGGGTGCACGTTGCCCCGTTATGTCGCAGCCACGCGGCCCGGTTCACGGCAACTCGTTTTCGACGTCGACAGTGAACTGATCGACGTCGTCCGCGAGCAACTCGACCTGCGCAGTGTGCCGAACCTGCGGGTGCGGATCTCCGACGGCCGTGCCGGAGTGGCCACGCGCCGCGACGACTCGGCAGATCTGCTGGTGGCGGACGTGTTCCGGCGCGACAGCATGCCCAGTGACATCGCGACCGTCGAGTTCGCCGGCGAGGCGGCCCGGGTGCTGCGTCCGTCGGGCACCTACCTGCTCAACGTTGCCGACGGGCCGGGCCTACGGTTCGCGCGCCGAGTCGTCGCGGGAGTCGCGGAGGTGTTCGCAGAGGTGGCGTTGCTGGCCGAGCCGGGCGTTCTCCGTGGTCGCCGCTTCGGAAACCTCGTGGTGGCCGCGTCCGCCCGCGAACTGCCGGTGGCGGCCCTGACCACGCGGATCGCTTCGGCGGCCTTCCCGGCCCGGTGCCTGTCTCAAGATGCGCTCAGGGCGATGTGTGGCAACGCGAAACCGATCGTCGACCAGGAGCCGGTGGAGGTGCCGGTTCCGCCGCCGGACGCGTTCGGCCGGGCCAGGACGAGCTGATCAACCATTCCGGTACCGGGTTTATTGGTCCAGATCCAACAGAAGGTGGAGACCACCGGCGCCGCGGGTACAACCGAGGCAGTGCGGTGTCAAATCGACCTTGTACTACGCTGATCGCCAACCTGCGGCTGGGGAGGACCAGCACTCGGGCGGAGTGCCAGGGCCGTGGGAACTGTCGTGTACCGCACAAGCAAAGAAGGAAGATCCGTGGCTGACACCCTCAAGGAAATCCTGCTCGACTCCAGCAGGCGCCCGGCCGTCGTGAGCGACCTCGAGACCCTGGTGGACGAAGAGGTCTCGGACAAGGGCGGCGTTTCGGGTGCCGTGATCAAGACCGGTTTCGCGGCCGTCAAGAAGATCAAGCCCGGCATCATCGGCTCGGCTATCGAAACCCTCCTCGACGACTTCACGGCCTCGCTCGAGCCGTTCTACGCCAACTTCCGGAGCACCGGTGGCGGCGACTTCGGCGCCTACCTGTCCAGCCGGAGCGACGAGGCCGCTGACGCACTGCTGTCGGTCACCGACGCACGGGCGGAGAAGAGCAGCCGAGACAGCATCAAGAAGGTGTACGGCAAGCTGCGCCCGAACGGCAAGAAGAACGTCGAGGAGGCCCTGCCTCGTCTCGGCAAGCTGATCGACAAGCACGCCGCGACGGCCTGATTCCGCGGGCCGGGGGGAAAGCGTCAAGGCCACCTCGAGGGCATCGGATGCCCCAGAGGTGGCCTTGACAATGCGAGAACCCGCGGCGGTGCAGGTCGACTGCCCGCCGCAAGCGGCTGACTAGCTCTTCTTCTGCGTGGCGGTCTGGGTCGTGGTCTGGCCGTTGGCCTGCGTGTCGGTGGGGGATGGCGTCGCACGCGGTGGCTCGGCGGCTACCGAGGGCTCCGGCTTCGGTCGCATCGCGTAGGCGACACCGGCCGCCGCCACTCCGATGCCCAGCAGCCATGGCCAGCGCCGGCGCTTGCGCATCCCCTTCGCGGCCGCCTTCGCCTCGTCCACCGCGAGCTTGAATTCCTTCTTGGCCAGCTTGAAGTCGCGCTTGGCCTTGCGCTTGGACTCGCCGGTCGCCTTGGCGGCCAGTAGTGCTGCCTTGCGCGCTCTCCGGCCCGGTTTGCGCAGCTCGGCCAGCCGAGCGGCGGCCTCCAGGCGAGCCTCCTTGCTCGCGTGCGCCAGCTCCTTGCGCGTCTGGCCGGTCGCTTCCGCCAGCTTCCGGCTTGCCTGGCGGCTCTGCTTCGCGGCCTTCCTGCGGGCATCCTCCGCGCTTTCCGCGAGTAGCTGCTCGGCTGCCTGCGCCGCTTCCGCGGCTTGTTTGCGCAGGCCCTGCAGGCCGGTCCGGACCGACTCGCCAACGGAGTCCGCGGCACGGGTCATGGCCTTCACCTCGTCAATCGCTCGTCTCGGATCCTCTCCCCGTTCCTCTATCCTGCCCGTTGGCGCTCGATCCCGCTGTGGATGGCACGATGAAGCCTGTGACGCAGAGCAATGAATCCCTCGTTGGGACGAAGGTCGTGGCCACGCTGCACACCAACCGTGGTGACATCCGGCTGAACCTTTTCCCTGATCACGCACCCAAGACGGTGGCCAACTTCGTCGGTCTGGCCGAAGGCTCCAAGCCGTACCAGCGCCCGAACGCCAAGGGCGGGGACTCCGGGCCGTTCTACGACGGTTCGATCTTCCACCGGGTGATCTCCGGCTTCATGATCCAGGGCGGCGACCCGACCGGCACCGGCCGCGGCGGCCCCGGGTATCAGTTCGGTGACGAGTTCCACCCGGAGCTGCAGTTCAACCAGCCGTACCTGCTGGCGATGGCTAACGCGGGCCCCAACACGAACGGCTCGCAGTTCTTCATCACGGTGGGGCCCACCACCCACCTGAACCGCAAGCACACCATCTTCGGCGAGGTGGCCGACCAGGAGTCGCGCGACGTGGTCGACTCGATCGCGAACACCGCCACGGGTGCCGCCGACCGGCCGATCGAGGACGTCGTAATCGAGAAAGTCGACATCGTTCGCGGAAGCTGACGGGTAGCTTGGAATCCGTGCCCATCCTCGTCGAATGTCCTGGGGAAGGCATCCGTGACCGAGCCTGACCCGACCAAGGAGACCGCGCCGCCGGTCTGCTGGTGGCATCCCACGCGGCAGACCGTGCTGAGCTGTGTCCGCTGTGGCCGGCCCGCCTGCCCGGATTGCCTGCGTGAGGCCCCCGTCGGCCACCAGTGCATCGACTGCGTGCACGCCGCCCGGCAGGTGCACCGCCGGGCGGCCAGGTCGCCGGTGAGTGGACAGCTGTCCGCGCGACCGGTGGTCACCCCGGTACTGATCGCGCTCAACCTGCTGATGTATGTCGTCACGACGGTGCAGGCGCGCAGCCCGGTCAACAACGAGCAGGCGCCCCTGTTCGGTGACTGGGTGCTGTGGCCGCGGGCGATCGCCGGAGCCGACCAGTGGTGGCGGCTGGTGACCTCGGGGTTCCTGCACTACGGGCCCATCCACATCGGCGTGAACATGATCGCCTTGTGGGTGCTGGGCCAGGACCTGGAGCGGCTTCTCGGCAAGGGCCGGTTCATCGCCGTGTACCTGGTGTCACTGCTGGGTGGGGCGGTTTCGGTCTACCTGTTCGACGACTCGAACCGGGCCACCGCCGGGGCGTCCGGCGCGATCTACGGGCTGCTCGGCGGGATCCTGGTCGTGGTGCTGCGGCTGCGGCTCAACCCGATGCCGGCGATCGCCACGATCGTGCTGAACCTGATCATCACCGTGTCGATCCCGAACATCTCGCTGCTCGGCCACCTCGGTGGCCTGGTGGTCGGCGCGCTGATCACGGCCGCGATCGTGTACGCGCCGGTGAACCGACGTGTGGCCTGGCAGGCGGCGTCGGTGGTGGTGCTGGTCGTGGCCCTGGTGGCGCTGGTCTGGTACCGCGACGCGCAACTGTCCGGCGTGATGTGCCTGACCGACAGCGGCGAGCTGAAGTGCACGCCTCCGGGTTAGGGAGCACGGCGTGCGTAGCGATGCCGGTAGCTAGGAACGCAGGGCGCTGAGCACGTCGAGCACCTCGCGTGGGTCCGCGCCGAGTTCAAGCCAGCCGAACACGAACAGCTGGTCGCCGGATTCGATCTCCAGCGTGACGCTGTCCCGCCCGAGCCGCCTGGTGGTGGTCAACCGAGTGCGCGTTTCCGGCCAGGCCAGTCGCACCTGCCCCAGGGTCCGCCGGATGCGGATGCCCTGCCGGTCGGCGGCGAGCCGGGGCCGGAACAGCGTGCCGTGGGCAGAGGCGGCCGCGAGCGCGAACGCGGCGACGCCGAAGAGCACCTGGCCGCGGTGCTCGGGGTAGCTGAAGACCCCGGCGAGTGCGAAGGCCGTGCCGAGCCAGCCGACGATGATCAACGCGGGCCGGGGAGCCCAGCTCGCCGAGTTATCCACAGGATTTATCCACAATGGGGATGACTCACAGCCATGTAATTTGCTGTCAATCGGCCGTTCGGCGTAACTGCCGTGCCGGTCCTATCGCCATCGCATGGTCATCAGCAGGCCGGAGATCATCAGCGCGAAGCCGACCGCGAAGTTCCAGCTGCCCAGATCGGCCATGAAGCTGATCTTGTCGCCCGCGATGTAGTTCACCACGAGCCAGGCCAACCCGAGCAGCATAAGGCCGAACATCACGGCCTTGTAGATCGGGTGTGACGGCCCCGCGGCGTGCACCTTGACCGGCGTGCGCCGATCGGCCGGCGGTGTGTACGCCGTCTTCTTGCGGACCTTGGACTTGGGCATCGGAATCCTCAGGTGCTCGGGTAATTCACCGGCGGGCACGCAGAACGCACCTACCTTTCCCCCAACACGTTAACGTAATCGAGCACTGGAGAGGAGTGCGCGTAGCGATCCTTGACCAACCGCCGCTCAGCCGCCGCGCGGCATCGCCGGCCGCACCATCGGCGTCCTTGGTGAGATTCTCGTCACTCCGGGACTCGTGCTGCTGCTCTTCGTCGTGTACGAGCTGATCCAGGAGGACGCCGACGCCGCCGCACTGGCCATGGGGCCCGGGCACTACCGGGTACCGCGCTGCCGGGCGCGCCGGGGAACTTCGCGATCGTCGGGCACCGGGTCGGCCGGGTGCCCGACGGCCTCGACCGGCTCATCCCGGGTGACCCGATCGTGATCGAGACGCGGACGGACTTCTTCGTCCACCGGATGCTCCGGTACTGCGCGAGATCGTCGGCCCGAGCGCGGGAAACGTGGTCTGGCCGTGCCACACAAGCCGGCCGGCGTCCTGCCGGCGGCGCAGCAGGTCGCGCTGCTGATGCTCGTGGTTTTCCCATGGCTCGAGCCGCGGCTGCCGTTCGACCACGTGTCGGTGAACTGAGAAAAGGCCGTCGGAAGGGAACGGTAGGCTATGCCCATGCGGCCGATGCGCGTCCTCGTCGTCGATAATTACGACAGTTTCGTCTACAACCTGGTGCAGTACCTGGCCCAGTTGGGCGCGGACTGCACGGTATGGCGCAACGACGTCGTGGAAATGGCGCGGGTCGCCGAATTCGACGGGGTACTCGTCTCGCCGGGGCCGGGCACGCCGGAACGGGCCGGGCGCAGCATCGAGGCCGTGCGCCGGTGCGCCGAGACCCGCACCCCGCTGCTCGGCGTTTGCCTGGGCCACCAGGCGATCGGGGTCGCGTGGGGGGCCACCGTCGACCGCGCGCCCGAACTGCTGCACGGCAAGACCAGCCAGGTGCGACACGATGGCGGTGGGGTGCTCGCCGGCCTGCCCGACCCGTTCACCGCCACCAGGTACCACTCGCTGACCGTGCTCCCCGAGACGATCCCGGCCGAGTTCGAGGTAACCGCGCGCACCGAGTCCGGCGTGGTGATGGGCCTGCGACATCGCGAGCTGCCCGTCGAGGGCGTGCAGTTCCATCCGGAGTCGGTGCTCACCCAGGGCGGGCACCGGATGCTGGCGAACTGGATGACCGGCGCCGGACACCCGGTTGAGGGGTCCACAGTGGATTCGCTGGAGCGCGAGATCGCCATGCTGCAGAAGGCTGCCGCTGCCTGATGCTCCGACTGGCGGGAGTCGGTAAGCGGTATGGGCGCGGCGCACTGGTACTGACCGACGTGAACCTGGAAATAGCGCCCGGGCAGGTGATCGGTGTCGTGGGCGCGAACGGTTCCGGCAAGTCCACCCTGCTCCGTATCGTCGGGAGACTTTCGCGGCCGTCGGCCGGCACGGTGACCGGAAAGCCGTCGGTGGGCTACCTCCCCGACCGGTTTCCCGCCGCCAGCCGGATGACCGCGCTCGGCTACCTCCGCCACCTCGGCCGGATCAGCAACGTGTCCGATGTGGACAAGCGGGCGGCCGAGTTGCTGGAGCGGCTGAAGCTGGCGGGCGGGCCGGGCGCGCGGTTGCGTGAACTGTCCAAAGGGAACGCGCAGAAGGTCGCGCTCGCGCAGGCACTGCTGCCCGAACCGGAACTGCTGGTACTCGACGAACCCTGGTCGGGTCTCGACCCGGCCGCCCACACCGTGCTCGCGGAACTGCTCGCCGAGGCGAAGGAACGTGGCGCCGGCGTTGTATTCGCCGAGCACCGGGACGAATTCGCGCGAGCGCACGCGACCGGGGTCTTCGAGTTGTCCGACCGTACGTTGAAGGAGTCCGGTGATGAGCCCAAGGCTCGCTTGGTGCTCCGCAATCCCGGCGGCCGGCTCATCACCTCGACAGTTCCGGTGAATCGTTCCGACGCCGTTTTGCTGCAGGCATTGCAGCGCGGTTGGTCGGTGGTCCGAGTGCACACCCCGGCGGGGAAATGATCAGATATCAACTCGCCCTCTTCGGGCATTCGCAGCGCTATCTGTTTCCCGGGCTCGCTTTCCTGGCGTTGCTGAGCGTGCTCTACGGCGCGGAAGCCGGCAGCCCGGCGCCGCCGGAATTCGCGGTCAGTGCCGGCGTGCTCACCGTGGTTGCGTGCTGGCTGACCATCACCCTGGTGGATGTGGAAGATCCCGCACAGCGGCTGATCACTCTGGCGCATGCGCGGAAACTGTCCACAATGGTCATCGGCCTCGTGCTTGCGCTGTTCGCCTGCTGCGCCGGGCTGACCGTGCTCGCGCTGATCTGGTCCATTGTCGCGCACGGCGGCGATTCACTGGGGGATCTGGGCTCCGCCGCCCTCGCTCACCTGGCGGCCGCGAGCGCTGGTATCGCGATCGGGCTGCCGTGCTCGCGGCTGTTGGTGCCACGCATCGTGTACAGCGCGTTCGCCGCGCCGATCGCGCTGGCCGTGGTGCTGATGAGCCGGTGGCTGCCGTTGGTCAACCCGATGCTGCGCGCGCTGTCCTCCAACAGGCCGGCGGCGTTTGACGTTGTGGTCGGTCTGCTGACCTCACTGCTCGCGCTCGCCGTGAGCGCCGTCGCCGTCACCGTTCTGGTCGAACGTCGCAGCTGACAGGAGAAGGGGTCGCCGCGGTAAACGGACCTCAGGCCGGAACTGCGGTGTCTTCGCGTGACGACATTCGGCGGTGGACCTGCGGTACGAAGGCGCGCGTCAGTCCGCTGTCCAGGGCCGGAGCTTGTCGGGGTTAAGCACTGTCCAGATGTGCTTGATTCGGTCGCCTACGACGTCGAACGCCATCACCGACATGGTGACGTCGCCCAACTGAGTCACCAGACCGGGCTGACCGTTGACCGTACGCTCCAAGATCGTCAGGTCGGATATCGCGATCCGCCGATTGGTGGCGGTGAGGAAGCGTGCGATCTGCTCGGCGCCTTCGATCGGCCGGAGCGTGGCGCTGGTGATGCCGCCACCGTCGCCGATCGCCGTCGCGTCGGGGTCGAGGAGGCCGATGAGGGCGTTGATGTCCTTGGCTTCCCATGCCTGCTTGAAGTCCTTGACGACGCGGGCCTGCTGGGCCGTCGAGGTCGTGGGAGCGTGCGAGGCGCGGATGCGGCGGCGGGCCGAGGAAGCCAGTTGGCGGCAGGCCGCCGGGCTCCGGCCGACGATGTCGGCCACGTCGGCGAAGGGGTAGCGGAAGACGTCGTGCAGGATGAACGCCACGCGTTCGGCCGGGGTCATCGATTCGAGCACGACCAGGAAGGCCATGTTGACCGACTCGTCGAGGGTGACGCGGTCGGCCGGGTCGACCGTGGTGCCGTCCGACGGTCCGTTGAGCCACTCGGTGTGTTCGGGCAGCGGCTCGGGGACCCATTCGCCCACGTAACTCTCGCGCCGGACCCGTGCCGAGCCGAGCAGGTCGAGGCAGATCCGGCTGGCGACCTTCGTCAGCCAGCCGCCGGGGGATTCGATGGCTTGCTGCTCTTGCGGGGACAAGGCATACCAGCGGGCGTAGGTCTCCTGGACGACGTCCTCGGCCTCGGCCAGGGAGCCCAGCAACCGGTAGGCGAGATTGATCAGCTGACGCCGCTCGCTCATGATCGCGCTCAGGCTCGGATCGCCTTGGCCGCTTCCCGGCGCGTACGGGTTGGTCATGGTGTCGCGACTCCCTTGGTCGGATCTGCCCTCACCAGTCTGACGAGACAGCACACCGAACTGTGAGGCCGGCGCGTCACCTCACATTCAGCGGTACTACGTCGTCGGACCACCGAAACCACCGGGGCTCCCTCGCCAGGAGAGCTGGTTGCGGTCGTTCCCCCTCTCCGGTTCGCGGGAACCGGCGAAGTACGCCGCAACTTTCTGCGGTGGTTCGACGGCTACGACGGCCCGATCAGCCTGGAAACGCACGACCTTACCGTTGCGACGAGCGAAGATGTCGCGATAATTCCTGCCCGGGGTGAGGACAGAAAACGTCCTCACCCCCGGATTCGAAAGCACCTCCGGCAACGGGTTCATCCCACTGCCGCGCTCCGCGGGAGCAGCGGCCCACCTTCTCCGGTGACACGGCAAAACGTGCGAAGGCCCGGAGCGGGTTTCCCCGCATCCGGGCCTTCGGGTCAGTGCCTCACCGTGGGTCAGCTGCGGCCGCCTCCGCCACTGCCACCGATCGGCGGCAGGATCCCGCCGGGCGACGTCGGCGTGGTGGTGGGCGAGGTGCTTCCGTTCCTCGCAGCACCGAGGACCAGCGTGATCGTCTGGTTCTTGGCGATCGGTGTGTTCGCCGAGGGCGAGGTGTCCTGGACCAGGCCGATCTGGGCCGGATTGGTCACCTTGGTGGTCTCGTAGTTCACCTGGCCCGTCCAACCGAGCTGGGCCAGCTGGGCCAGCGCGTCATTCTGAGTCAGGCCACGCAGGTCCGGCATGTTGATCGTCTGCTGCGACCCGTTGGACACGCTCAGCGTGACCGTCTTGCCCTCGGGCTGCAAGCCGCCGTTGGGATTCTGGTCGACCACCGTCCCGGCCGGCTTGTCGGAGTCGACATCCTTCTTGGACACAACGAGTTTGAGGTTCTGCAAGGTCTTGGACGCGTTGGCGTAGGTCTGGCCGACCAGGTTGGGCACCGTCACCAGGTTCGGCGACTTGGCCACCGTGAGGTGGACTGTCATGCCCTGGTCGACCTGGCTGTTCGCGGGCGGGTCCTGCTTCTGCACCTTGCCGTACTGGCTCGGGTCGTCGACGTCGACCATGTCGTAGTTCGTGTCGAGGCGCAGCTTGAGCTTCGTCAGTTGTTCCTGAGCGTCATCCGGGGTGCTGCCTTTCAGATCCGGCATCTGGACCTTGGTCGGCGGGCCACCAACGTACAGCGTGACCTTGGTGCCGGTGGCGACGCTCGTGCCCTCCGTCGGTTCGGTACGGAGTGCCTTGTTGACGTCGTCGGGGTTGTTGCACGACGGTTGGTTGTCGAAGGTGCCGATGCAGGGGATGACCTTCCGCTCCGGGTCGAACCCGGCGTTGCGGAGCGCGGCTTCGGCATCGTTCGCGATCACGCCGTTCACCCGCGGGATCAGCGCCGTAGTGGGTTTGGTGTTGAAGGCGCCGGCCATCCAGGCGACGAAGGCCACCAGGCCGAGGCCCACCACGGACAGCACAACAGCCAGGACGGCCTTTCGCCGACCCCGGTGCTCCCGGTCGTCTCCGCTCCCGTAATCCGATTCGTAGTCCGCGCCGCGGCTGGGGGGTCCGCCGCCGTTGAAAACCTGCGTGCGTTCCTCGTCGGTCATCACCATCGGTGCCGACGGCCGCTGGCCCGACAGCACGCGCACCATGTCCGAGCGCATCTCCGCGGCCGACTGGTACCGGTTCGCCGGGCCCTTCGCCAGTGCCTTGAGCACGATCGCGTCCACCGTGGGCGACACCATGGGATTCACCGTCGACGGCGGCTTCGGGTCCTCCCGCACATGCTGGTAGGCCACCGCGACCGGCGAGTCCCCGGTGAACGGCGGCTCACCGGTGATCAGTTCGTAAAGCACACAACCGGCGGCGTACACGTCACTGCGGGCATCCACACCTTCACCGCGAGCCTGCTCCGGCGAGAGGTACTGGGCCGTGCCGATCACCGCGGCGGTCTGGGTCATCGCGGCCTGGCCGTCGTGCATCGCGCGCGCGATGCCGAAGTCCATCACCTTGACCGCGCCCTGGTTGGTGATCATGATGTTGGCGGGCTTGACGTCCCGGTGCACGATGCTGTGCCGGTGCGAGAAGTCCAGCGCCGCGCAGACGTCGGCCATGACCTCCATCGCGCGCTTCTCCGACAGCGGGCCCTCGGTCTTGACGATGTCCCGCAACGTGCGGCCCTTGACGTACTCCATCACGATGTAGGGCAACGGACCGTATTCGGTCTGTGTCTCACCGGTGTCGTACACGGCCACGATCGCCGGGTGGTTCAGGGCCGCGGCGTTTTGTGCCTCACGCCGGAAACGTTCCTGGAACTGCGGGTCGCGGGCGAGGTCCGCGCGCAGGATCTTGACCGCGACCTCGCGTCCGAGCCGGATGTCGGTCCCGTGGTGAACCTCGGACATGCCGCCGTAGCCGAGCGTGTCGCCCAGTTCGTACCGGTTGGAGAGCAGTCTGGGTGCGCTCACTGTTCCTCCGCGGGTAGAGCGCCGTGGTCACCTTGGTGACCGCGGCTTGAGGCAGGGCTACTCATCGGAGAATGCCGTCCCGTTCCGTCCAAGGTTTCATGCCTGGTAAGTCGTCTCTTCGGTTGATGGCGGTTGCCGCGTTGTGGAGCCGGGCACAATGGTGCTGCTTACCCGGTCGGGGGCTACGTTATCCGGCGTGTGCGTCAGCTTCGGCACGAGCAGGACAATGGTCACGACGAGTCCCACCACGACAACCGCGAGGACGACCCACAGCACTGTTAGGTTGCGCCGTCGTGGCGGAATCGGCATGCCCGGCCCGTGCACGGACGGCATCGCGGTGACCCCGCTGGGGTGTCCGGCCTGCGCCGGGTTGACCGGCTGCATCGCCGGATGCGACACCGAGGCCATCGGTGGTGCCATCGCGGCCTGCGCATACGCCTGCATCAGCCCGGATGGCGTGGGCAGCGGCCGGCCCGCTCGCACCGCGGCGACGGCCGCGGCGAACTCGCCACCGTTGGGGTAGCGCTGCCGCGGATCCTTGACCAGCGTCGCCTCGATCAGCGCGCGGGCGCCTGGCGGGACGTCGGCCGGCAGTGGCGGCGGCACGTCCCGGATGTGCATCATCGCGACCGTGACCGCGTTCTCCGACAGGAACGGGCGGTGCCCGGTCAGGCATTCGTACCCGCAGACAGCCAGAGAGTAGACGTCGCTGGCCGGTTCCGCGTCATGTCCGAGCGCCTGTTCCGGCGCGATGTAGTGCGCGGTGCCCATGACCATGCCGGACCTGGTCACCGGAGCGGCGTCGGCGGCCTTCGCGATGCCGAAGTCGGTGATCTTCACGCGGCCGTTCGCGGTCACCAGGATGTTGCCCGGCTTGATGTCGCGATGCACCAAGCCCTGCTCGTGCGCGGCCTGCAGCGCGTGTGCCGCCTGCTCCAGGATGTCCAGGGTGCCGTCGGCGGTCAGCCGTCCCTGCCGGGCCAGTATTCCCGCCAGTGGTTCACCTTCTACCAGTTCCATGACCAGGTAGGCGATCGCGAGTTCGTCCGCGGTCGTCTCCCCGTAGTCGTGTACGGCCGCGATGCCCGGATGGTTCAGTGACGCGGTGGTGCGCGCCTCGGTACGAAAGCGGTGCAGGAACTCCGCATCCCCGGACAGCTCGGCCTTGAGCACCTTGACCGCGACGACCCGGTCCAACCGGGTGTCACTGGCCTGCCAGACCTCACCCATCCCGCCAACGGCGATCCGGTTGACCAGTCGGTAGCGCTCGGCCAGTAGCTGACCCGTGGACAGCATCCGCTATCCACCCCCGATTTGCGCGTTGATCGCGGCCCGGCCGATCTCCGCGGCCACGGTGCCACCGGTGGCCGCCAGCCCGCGGTTACCGCCGGACTCGACGATCACGGCGACCGCGATCTGCGGGTCGTCGGCCGGGGCGAATGCCGTGTACCACGCGTGCGGCGGGGTGGCCTTGGGGTCGGTGCCGTGCTCCGCGGTGCCGGTCTTGGAGGCGATCTTGATGTTGGGGTTCTTGCCGCCGCCCGCGGTGTTCGCCTCCGAGGCCAGCATCATCTGCGTGAGCGTCTGGGCGTTCGCGGCCGAGAGCGCGGGCTTGCCGGTCAGCTCCTGCGGCGTGAAGGTTTCCAGGTCGGACAGGTCCGGCGCGAGCAGCTTCTTCACCAGCTGCGGCTTCATCGCCATGCCGCCGTTGGCCACGGTGGCGGAGAGCAGGCAGTCCTGCAGCGGGGTCAGCTGCACATCGCGCTGCCCGATGCCGCTCTGGTACAGCGCGGCCTGCGAGTCCAGCGGGCCGAGGCCGGACGGGACCACCTTCTGCGGGATGGTCAGGTCGTCCATCCCGATCCCGAAGTTGGCCGCGGTGGCCCGCAGCTTGTCGGCACCGAGCTCGCCCGCGAAGGTGGCGAACGGCACGTTGCAGGAGTGCGCCAGTGCGTCGGCGAACGTGGTGCCCGCACAGGGCGCTCCGCCGTAGTTCTCCAGCGTCGTCCTGGTGCCGGGCAACGTGACGTTGGGCGCGTTGCTCACCGGCGTGCTCGGCGTGGCGCCGTTCTCCAGCTCGGCCGCGGCCACGACGAGCTTGAACGTCGACCCGGGCGGGTAGCTCTCCGAGATCGCGCGGTTCAGCATCGGATTGCGCGGGTCGTCGATGTTCTTGTTGTAGGCGTCCTGCTGCTCGTGCGCGTCGTGCGAGGCCAGCTCGTTCGGGTCGTAGGACGGCGTCGACACCATGGCCAGGATCTCGCCGGTCTTCGGGTTCATCGCGACCGCGGCGCCGGTGTAGTTCCGCCGGGTCATCAGGTCGTAGACGGCCTTCTGCACGGCCGGGTTGATGGTCAGCTGAACGTTGCCGCCCCGCGGATCCCGGCCGGTGACCATGTCCGACAGGCGGCGCACGAACAGCCGCGGGTCCGAACCGTTCAGGATGTCGTCCTCGGCCTTCTCCAGTCCCGTCGAGCCGTAGCGCACCGAGTAATACCCGGTCGCGGGTGCGTAGACGGGGCCGTCGAGGTACGTCCGCTGGAACTTGAGCTTGTCGTTGGTGGGCTCCACGCCGGCCAGGACCTGCCCGTCGAACTGCGACACGATGGTGCCGCGTTGGCGGGCGTACTCGTCGAGCAGCACCCGCTGGTTGCGTGAGTCCGTGCGGTAGCTGTCCGCCTTGACCACCTGGATGTAGGTGATGTTGACCAGCAGCAGCACGATCATGACCAGCATCGACATGCCGACGCGGCGCATCGGTTTGTTCACGACTCACTCCTCGGGTCGGTGCCCCCACCGGCCGGCGGCCGCGACACCATGACGGTGCCCGCCTCGGCCAGCGGCACCTGCGGCGCGGGCTTGGGCCGCGCCTTCGGCGCCGGCCGGCGGGCCGCGTCGGAGATCCGCAGCAGCAACGCGACCAGGATGTAGTTGGCCAGCAGGGAGGAACCACCATAGGAGATGAACGGCGTGGTGATACCCGTCATCGGGATCAGCTTGGTCACCCCGCCGACGATCACGAACAGCTGCATGATGATCGCGAAGGACAGGCCGGCGCCGAGCAGCTTGCCGAAGGTGTCGCGCACGGCAAGCGCGCTGCGCATGCCTCGAGTGGCCAGCAGCAGGTACACGATCAGGATCGCGGCCAGCCCGACGAAGCCGAGCTCCTCGCCCAGGCCGGCGGTGATGAAGTCCGAGTTGGCCTCCGGCACGATCTCCGGCCGTCCCGCACCGAGCCCGGTGCCGCCCACTCCGCCGGTGCCCAGGCCGAACAGGCCCTGCGCGACCTGGTAGCCGCCGCCCTGGTCGTAGTAGGTGGCCAGCGGGTCGATCCAGTTCGCCACCCGCTGTTGCACGTGCGTGAACAGGTTGTACGCGATCACGCAGCCGACCATGAAGAACGCCACCCCGAGCAGCACCCAGATGCCGCGCTCGGTGGCGACGTAGACCATCACCAGGACGATGCCGAACAGCAGCAGCGACTGGCCGAGGTCCTTCTCGAACATCAGGATGCCCAGGGCCACGACCGCGGCGATCAGGATCGGCCCGAGGTCCCGCGCCCGCGGCAGCTCCACACCCAGCATCTTCCTGCCCGTGACCATGAACAGGTCCCGCTTGGTGACCAGGAAGGACGCGAAGAAGACCATCAGCAGGATCTTCGCGAACTCACCGGGCTGGATCGACACGCCGGGCAGCTTGATCCACACCTTCGCGCCGTTCACCTGCGAAAGCGAGGCGGGCAGGATCGCGGGCAGGGCCAGCGCGATCACCCCGAGCAGGCCGCTGAGATAGCCGTAGCGGGTCAGCGTGCGATGGTCCTTGACGAGCAGCAGCACGGCCAGGAACAGGGCCAGCGCGATCGCGGTGAACAACACCTGCTTTGGCGCCGACGCGGAAAAGTTGACCTCGGACTGGATCGCCTTCTCTTCCAGGGCCAGGTCGATGCGGTAGATCATCACCAGGCCGAGGCCGTTGAGCAGCGCCACGCAGGGCAGGATCAACGGGTCGGCATACGGCGCCCACCGGCGCACCGCGAAATGCGCGATGGCGAACAGCGCGAGGTAGGCCAGGCCGTACCAGACGATGGAGAAGGAAAGCTCCTGCTCCTGGTTGGCCTGTACCAGCACGAACGCACAGGTCACGATGAAGGCCGCGAACCCCAGCATCGCGAGCTCCGTGCCCCGCCGGGTCGGTAGCTCGCGCTGCGGGTTGGTCTGGTAGACGCCACCCGCCTGCTCGGGCAACGGGGGGCGGGTCATCCGCCACCGCCACCCGGCAGCAGCGAAGACGGGCAGTCCCTCCCCGCCTGTGTGGTCCCGGAGCTCGGAGGCATGGTGGGCGTGAGATCCGTCGGGCTGGTCGGCGAAGACGGGCCGCAGTCCTTGACGGTCTTGTACCGCAGGAAGTTGTTGATGTAGTCGCGGGCGGCCTGCAGGCTGTCCTTCTTGACGCCGTTGTGCACCGCGGTCTGCGCGTCCTGCTGCAGCTGCGTGACCAGCAGCTTGTCGCACATGGTGCTGCCGTCCGGGCAGGATCCCTCGGCCTGTTCGTGCAGTTCGATGCCGAGCACGCTGCCCGGCACACCGCGGAAGATCGTCACCTCGGAACCGGCGCCCTCGCCGACGTAGTACTGGCTGAGCACGAAGTAGCGGGTCGCGATGGTGCCCGCGCCCAGCAGCACGAGCACCAGGAAGATGCCCACGATCCAGCGCCAGCGCTTGCGGCGCTTGGCCTTCGGGTCCGGCGGCGGCTCGGTGAACTGCTGGGGCGGTGGCGGCGGTGCGGTGAGCGCCCTGGCCCGCGCGGCCGGCGAATCGCCCTGGTGGTTGTACTCGTCCGTGCCGTCCCCGGCGGCACCGCCCACTATGGGGGCGTCCTCGCCGAAGTCCACGTCCACCACGTCGGCGACGATCACCGTCACGTTGTCCGTACCGCCGCCCTTGAGCGCCAGCTCGATCATCCGGTCCGCGCACTGCTGCGGGTCCGGTATCTGGATCGCTTCGGCGAGCGTCTCGTCGCTCACCATGCCGGACAGCCCGTCCGAGCAGAGCAGGTAGCGGTCGCCCGCGCGCGCCTCGCGCACGACGAAGGTGGGCTCGACCTCGTGCCCGGTAAGCGCCTTCAACAGCAGCGAACGCTGAGGGTGGGTGGCGGCCTGGTCGGCGGTGATCCGGCCCTGCTCGAGCAGCTCGTTGACGAAGCTGTCGTCCCGGGTGATCTGGCCGAACTGGCCGTTGCGGAACAGGTAGGCACGGGAGTCACCGACGTGCACCAGGCCCATCCGCGAGCCGGAGAACAGCATCGCGGTGAGCGTCGTGCCCATGCCGTCGAGGTCGGGATCGTTGGCCACCAGTTCGGAGATCGCCGCGTTCCCGCCGGAGACCGCCTCTCTGAGCTGGTAGAGCAGATCGTCGCCGGGCTCGTCGTCGTCGAGCGGGGCGAGGGAGGCGATGACTACTTTGCTCGCGACTTCTCCCGCGGCATGGCCGCCCATGCCGTCGGCGAGCGCGAGCAGGCGGGGACCCGCGTACACGGAGTCCTGGTTGCTGGACCGCACCAGGCCCCGGTCGCTGCGGGCCGCGTAGCGAAGAACGAGTGTCATGGGCGAAGCTCGATCACCGTCTTACCGATCCGGATGGGGACGCCGAGTGGAACTCGGAGGGGTGCAGTGACCTTAGCCCGGTCAAGGTAGGTCCCGTTGGTGGATCCCAGATCTTCCACGTACCAATCCGTTCCGCGTAGGGACAGACGGGCGTGCCGCGTCGAGGCGTAGTCGTCATCCAGCACCAACGTGGAATCGTCCGCCCGGCCGATGGTGATCGGCCGCCCGTCCAGCGTGATCCTGGTTCCGGCCAGCGCGCCGTGGGTCACGATCGCCTGCCGCGGCATCTTCCCCGATCCGCGAGGACGCTGCTGCTCCTTGTTGCGCCGCAACCCCGGGATGGCCACCTTCAAGCCCGAGGCGGCGTAGAGGTCGGAACGCACCACCCGCAACGCGGCCACCACGAAGACCCAGAGCAGGATCAGAAAGCCCACTCTGGTGAGTTGAACGACCAGCTCTGGCACGTGTTGTGTCAGCTCCCGCCTTCTGCATTCCCGCCCGCGGCGCGGGCCTGCGCCGCGGGACCCCCGAGGGTAATTCTGCGGGACACACCGATCGGTGCTTCCAGCGGCTCACATAACCAGTTTCTTCGCCGCCCTGTCAGCCCTGCGTACGGAACACGAGAGACGAGTGTCCCACCCGGATGACGTCGCCGTCGGCGAGCTGCCAGGTCTGTACCGGAGTGCCGTTGACCGTGGTGCCATTGGTCGACCCAATGTCGGCCAGCGTCGCGCTCTGACCGTCCCAGGTGATCTCCAGGTGTCGCCGGGACACCCCGGTGTCCGGCAGGCGGAAGTCGGCGTCCTGGCCGCGGCCGACCACGTTGCCGCCCTGCTTCAGGGAGTAGCTGCGGTTCGAGCCGTCGTCCAGCTGCAGCGAGGCCGAGAGCTGGCGGTTCGGGCTCTGCACCGCGGGCGGAGCGTAGCCCTGCTGGGCGTAGGGATCCGGTGCCTGCTGGGGAGGCGGGTAGCCGCCGCCGGGCTGGCCGCCGTAGCCACCGGGCTGGCCACCGCCGTAGCCGCCCTGGTCGTAACCCGGCTGCTGGCCGTAGCCCTGGTCGTACCCGGGCTGGCCACCGCCGTAGCCGCCCTGGTCGTAGCCCGGCTGGCCGCCACCGTAACCCTGGTCATAACCGGGCTGGCCACCGCCGTAGCCGCCCTGGTCGTAACCCGGCTGCTGGCCGTAGCCCTGGTCGTACCCGGGCTGGCCACCGCCGTAGCCGCCCTGGTCGTAGCCCGGCTGGCCGCCACCGTAACCCTGGTCATAACCGGGCTGGCCACCGCCGTAGCCGCCCTGGTCGTAACCCGGCTGCTGGCCGTAGCCGCCCTGGTCGTAGCCCGGCTGGCCGCCACCGTAGCCCTGGTCGTACGCGGGCTGGCCGCCACCGTAGCCGCCGCCCTGGTCGTAGCCGGGCTGCTGGCCGTAGCCCTGGTCGTACCCGGGCTGTCCCTGCTGTCCGTAGCCGTACTGGCCGCCATGCTGCTGGCCGTACGGGTCACCCTGGTCGTATTGGCCGTAGCCGGGGGGCTGGCTCATTGGTGGGTCTCCTGCGTTGCTGGGTCGTGCTGGCCGTCCTGCACCCGGGCCGCCACGCGCGCTGACGTCCGGATCGACGGATGAGCGGGTCTTGAATTGTCCAGTATGCAGCGCCTCGTTGCGCTCTAGCGAGATTACGACGTCACCATAGGTGTCCCAGCCGTGCTCGGCGAGATGCTGTGCCACCGCCTCCGCGAGCACCCTTGTGACGCGCCCCTCATCGCCGGCCATCTGGTCATGGTCGGCAGGCCCCAACGAAACGATGTAGTGGTTGGGGGCGAGCAGCCTACCTCCGGCCAGCTCACGAACGTTCTCCTCGCTCTCGCGCTCCAGGGCTTGCGCCACCTCCTGGGTGACGACCTTGCCTCCGAACATTCGTGCAAAGGTGTTGCCCACCAGGCTCTCCAGGCGTCGATCAAAACGCTCAACGCGGCCCACCGGGTCTCGTAGCCTCCTTCACACGTGTGCTTCCGAGCCCGATCCTATCGACAAGTTGGGGGCTGGACAGCGCCCCCGGTAAAACGCCCCCGAACGGCCTGCTACGCTTTGCTGGCTGTCGCAGTTACTCGGGCGAGTGGCGGAATGGCAGACGCGCACGGTTCAGGTCCGTGTGTCCGAAAGGACGTGAGGGTTCAACTCCCTCCTCGCCCACCCGATTGGCCCACCCTGCTCGTCGCTGTGCGACTTCGCTGGGATCGGGTGTTCATTGTCTTGGGGGGCCGAGCCCCCCAAACCCCCACGGTGCGAGCTCCTGCTGACCCGGCGTGGTTTCGTTTTGTGTTGACCAGCATCGGTTGCATCGGTTGCCTCCCCTGCTTCTCTTGCCTCCCTGTTTCCCGTCTTTCGGGTGTTGTGCTGTTGATCTGTGCTGGGCGTTCCTGGTGATCGTTGTGGTGGGTGCTGGGCTGTGTGGGTGGTCTGGGCCGGGTGGCGGGTGAAGGGGGTTGGGTTGGGGGCGGGTTGGGTCATCTTGGGGGGTGAATTGGGGGTGGAATCTTGATTGATTCCAGAAAATTGGGCAGACTCTGGGCGTGCCAACGACTTCGGACTTCGAGCGCATGTTGCGCGGGGTCGCGCTGCGTGTGACGCGTCCTCGGGTCGCGGTGCTGTCCGCGGTGCACGACCATCCACACGCCGACACCGAGTCGATCATCGGGGTCGTGCGTGCGAATCTCGGTGAGGTGTCCCACCAGGCCGTTTACGACGTGCTTCATGCACTGACGGCAGCGGGGCTGGTGCGGCGCATCCAGCCCTCCGGCTCCGTCGCGCGCTACGAGGCGCGGGTCGGGGACAACCACCACCACGTCGTGTGCCGGTCGTGCGGTGCCATCGCCGACGTCGACTGCGCCGTCGGCGAGGTGCCCTGCCTGACCGCGTCCGACGACAACGGCTTCCTGATCGAACGGGCCGAGGTCATCTACTGGGGCCTGTGCCCCGGCTGTTCCACCCAACAGAGTTCCTGATCACCGCTGATTCGCCAGTCCCGGAAGGAAATGCATGTCCGAGAACCACGAAGCAGTCGACGCGAACACGGAGAGCGGGGGCGGCTGCCCGGTCGCGCACGGCCGCGCCCCGCACCCGACCCAGGGCGGCGGAAACCGCCAGTGGTGGGCGAACAAGCTCAACCTGAAGATCCTCGCCAAGAACCCCGCTGTGGCCAACCCCATGGGTGAGGATTTCAACTACGCCGAGGCGTTCAGTTCCCTCGACCTCCCGGCCGTGAAGCGGGACATCGCCGAGGTGCTGACGACCTCGCAGGACTGGTGGCCGGCGGACTTCGGCAACTACGGGCCACTGATGATCCGCATGGCGTGGCACAGCGCGGGCACCTACCGCATTCACGACGGCCGCGGCGGCGCCGGGGCCGGGCAGCAGCGCTTCGCACCGCTGAACAGCTGGCCGGACAACGTGAGCCTCGACAAGGCTCGCCGGCTGCTGTGGCCGGTCAAGAAGAAGTACGGCCAGAAGCTCTCGTGGGCCGACCTGCTCGTTCTCGCCGGCAACGTCGCGCTGGAGTCCATGGGCTTCAAAACGTTCGGCTTCAGCGGCGGCCGTGAGGACGTCTGGGAGTCCGAGGAGGACGTCTACTGGGGCCCGGAGACCACCTGGCTCGGCGACGAGCGCTACAGCGGCGACCGGGAGCTCGAAGCTCCCCTGGGGGCGGTCCAGATGGGCCTCATCTACGTCAACCCTGAGGGCCCCAACGGCAACCCGGACCCGATCGCTTCGGCACGTGACATCCGCGAGACGTTCCGCCGCATGGCGATGAACGACGAGGAGACGGTCGCCCTGATCGCCGGCGGGCACACCTTCGGCAAGACCCACGGTGCCGCCCCGGACAGCCACCTCGGCCCCGACCCCGAATCCGCCCCGCTCGAAGACCAGGGCCTTGGCTGGAAGAACGGCTTCGGCACCGGCAAGGGCGCCGACACGATCACCAGCGGTCTCGAGGTCACCTGGACCACGACACCGACCAAGTGGAGCACCAACTTCCTCTGGAACCTCTTCAGCTTCGAGTGGGAGCTGACCGAGAGCCCGGCCGGTGCGAAGCAGTGGAAGCCGAAGGGCGGCGCCGGTGAGGGCACGGTGCCGCACGCTCACGACTCGTCGAAGCGGATCGCACCGGCGATGCTCACCACGGACCTCGCGCTCCGGTACGACCCGATCTACGAGCCGATCGCGCGGCGGTTCATGGAGAACCCCGACGAGTTCGCCGATGCCTTCGCTCGCGCGTGGTACAAGCTGACCCACCGCGACCTGGGACCGAAGGCGCGCTACCTCGGCCCGGAGGTGCCCGAGGAGACCCTGCTGTGGCAGGACCCGATCCCGGCGGTGGACCATGAGCTCATCGACGCGGCGGACATCGCCGCTCTCAAGAGCCAGATCCTCGCCTCGGGCCTGACCGTCGACCAACTCGTCTCCACCGCGTGGGCGTCGGCCTCGACCTTCCGTGGCAGCGACAAGCGCGGCGGTGCCAACGGCGCGCGCATCCGCCTCGAGCCGCAGAAGGACTGGGAGGTCAACAACCCCGGTCAGCTGGCCACGGTGCTGCGCACCCTGGAGGGCGTCCAGGAGTCGTTCAACGCCGCCCAGGCCGGGGGCAAGAAGGTGTCGCTCGCCGACCTGATCGTGCTGGCCGGCAACGCGGCCGTCGAGCAGGCCGCCAAGAACGCCGGCTACGACGTCGAGGTGCCCTTCGCGCCGGGACGTATGGACGCGTCGCAGGAGCAGACCGATGTCGAGTCCTTCGAGGCGCTCGAGCCGCCCGCGGACGGGTTCCGCAACTACCTCGGCAAGGGCAACCGTCTGTCGGCCGAGTACCTCCTGCTCGACAAGGCGAACCTGCTGACCCTCAGCGCGCCGGAGATGACCGTCCTCGTGGGTGGTCTCCGCGTTCTCGGTGCGAACTACGACTCCTCGTCGCTCGGCGTCTTCACCGAGACCCCGGGATCGTTGACCAACGACTTCTTCGTGAACCTGATCGACATGGGCACGGAGTGGAAGCCGGTCGCGGAGGACGGGCAGACGTTCGAGGGCCGCGACGCCGCCACCGGTGAGGTCAAGTGGACCGGCAGCCGCGTCGACCTCGTCTTCGGCTCGAACTCCGAGCTACGCGCGCTCGCGGAGGTCTACGCGTGCGACGACGCGAAGGAGAAGTTCGTGCGCGACTTCGTGGCCGCGTGGACCAAGGTCATGAACCTCGATCGGTTCGACCTCGCCTGATCGCCGGTGTCCAGGCCGGCCGCTCCCGGCCGGCCTGGACATCCTCGCGTTGGCTCACAAGTTGACGCTGCCGTGGATGTTGCGGGCCTGGACCACTTTGCCCGCCGTCCCGGTCATATTGTTCGCCACCCCGCCGGTCATGTTGTTGACCACCTCGCCGCCCTCAGCGTGCTGCGCCCATTCCGCCCGCAGCTGCCGTGAGAACTCCGGATCGCTGCGTTCAGCCACCTCCAGTCGCTCGGCCAGGGCCGTGATCGGCTCGGCTTCCTCTGGTGCCGCCTCGGCCGCTTCCAGCGCCTTCGCCGCTTCCGGGTCCTTGCTGAACCTCTTCTTGACCAGGTCGTACAGACCGGTCGCCGCCTTGGTGGCGAGTGCGGTGGCGATGGACAGCAAAATTGGTTCAGGCATCTTTCCACCGTACGGCCAAGCGTGCGGTCTCACGAGGTCGGCTCCACGAGTTCTCATCGCGGATTCATGAGCTGAGGCACGGGTGGAACTGCGCGCTGGTCGACCCTCCGAAGGTCGGCGAGTCGCAGAGCAAGTTGAACGGAGCGGGCGTCAGCACCTACGGCGAGACCGGCGTGCGCTACATCTGCGACTTCATGACTCCGTCGATGACCCTGATCGTCGGCAGGACCAAGACGGTGGAGGACTTCGCGGCGACCACCCTCAGCGCGGAAAGTCCGGGCGTGACCACGCACCGTGTTGACGGTGCGGACATTGACGTGGAGGACCACACCTACCCGAATGGGCGCGCCGAGCAGACTGCCCAGATCCTCGACCACGATCGCTACGCGTTCGTGTCCCTGCAGCTGGAGACCAAACCGGGTAGCGACCTGCCCGAGGGCTGGGACACGCAGGACACCGCACAGTTGCTCGCCGATCTCGTCCGCAGCCAGCGAGGGGACTGATCCGAAAATCGATCGCGGTAGCGGGCGGAACGCAGCGTTTCTGCGAGCCAACGCGGCGGGCCAAGTGGGCTGCGCGAACTATGCGACGCGTTGTGCACGGGGGAAAGCACGGTCATCCCTGCGTCCGTGGCCGCGCGGGCAAGACGATCGTCGTAGGTCAGCAGCGCGGTGAGGTCGGGCTCCAGGACGCGGGCGATCGAGAGGTGGATCGCGTCGAGCGAGCGCAATGCGCGGTCCGGTTCGTTCATCGCGCTTTCGACGATGTCGTCGTCGATGTCGATGGTGTCGAAGGCGGTGAGCAGATCGCGCGCGTCGGGAAGCAGGGTGGGCATGACCCGATGAACTGTGCGCATCAGCTCGATTCGCATCAGCGCGGAACTCACCCAGGACGCGTCCGGGTTCGAGTCGTAGAAGTCCGCCAATGCGGTGGAGTGCGATTCCTCGCGAAGGAGCTTGATGGCGGTCGATGTGTCGAGGTAGTAGACGCTCACCACCGCTCCTCGTCGCGCAGGCTGGTGAGCGCGTCGGTGAGTTTGTCCGTTCCGTCGCCAGCTCGCATCCGGGGGCGATATCCAGGGCGGATCGCGCGCCGCAGCCGACCTTCGTTTGCCAAGCGGGTGAGCGTCGGAGCGGGCGCTCTGTCCTGCACCGGGACGATGCGAGCGATCAACTCTCCGTGCTCGGTCACGTCGATCGTTTCACCTTGTCGGACGCGCCCCAACACGGCCCCGGTGTTGTGCCGGAGTTCGCGAAGGCCCACCGAATGCGATGTGACCGGGAAGGGCCGCTAGGGCGTCCAGGTCGCGTTCGCGCCGCACAGCACGAGACACGGCAGGTCACCGGGAACCCGCCCGGCCAGCCACGCGGCGAAGGACGCGGCGGCGGCGGGTTCGACGGCGAGCCGGAACTCGTCCCACAGCCGGTCCCGGGCGGCCAGGATCTCGTCGTCGCGCACCAGTACCGAGTGGACCGGATGACTGGACAGCACGGCGAACGCCGCCAGGCCGACCCGGGTGGCGCCCAGTGCCGAGGCCGCGATCGATTCGACCTCGGCGTCCACCGGTTCTCCCGCGGCGAATGCCGCGTTCAAGCTGTTGCAGCGCTCGGGCTCGACCGCGACGGTCAGCCGTCCGTCTCCGCCCAACGCGGTGCCCGCGGCGAGCCCGCCACCGCCGGCGGCGACCGCAATCGTGTCCACGTCGGGCACGTCACGCACGATCTCGGCGGCGACGGTGGCCTGGCCCGCGATCACCACCGGATCGTCGTAGGCCTCGACATACTGGGCGCCGGGCTCGGCCGCCGCCGCACGTGCGGCGGCCGCCGCTTCGGCGTAGGTGCGGCCGGCACGGACCAGACGCGCACCCGCGGCTTCGATCCGCCGCGCCTTGTCCGGCGGCACCGTCCCCGGCACGTAAACCGTGGCGGGCAGGTCGAGGATCGCCGCCGCGGTCGCCACGCCGATCCCGTGATTGCCACCCGAGGCCGTGACGACCCGTTGCGGGCGCTCCCCGGACATCAACGCGTTGAGCGCACCGCGCAGCTTGAACGAGCCGGTCCGCTGGAGATGTTCGAGCTTGAGCACCACGGGCCGGCCCGCCACCTCGGTGCGCAGCACGGGCGTGTGCCGGACATGCGGGCGGATACGGTCTTCGGCCACGGTGACGTCGGTCAGGAGGGCTGTCATGGCCTCCACCTTGCCGACTCCGACCGGCTCGCTGCCAGTCGTTTAACCGGTGGGTGGTGCTAGTTCACACCGACGAGGTCCACCACGAACACAAGGGTTTCCCCCGGCTTGATCTTGCCGCCCGCGCCGCGGTCGCCGTAGGCGAGCTCCGGCGGAATCACCAGCTTGCGCCGGCCGCCGACCCGCATGCCGGCCACGCCCCGGTCCCAGCCCGGGATGACCCGTCCCTGGCCGAGCGGGAACCGCAGCGGCTCGCCCCGGTTCCACGACGCGTCGAACTCCTCGCCGGTCGAGTGTGAAACGCCGACGTAGTGCACGGACACGGTGTCGCCGGCCTTGGCTTCGGGACCGTCGCCGACGCTGATCTCGGTCACCTCCAGCTCCGCCGGTGGTGCGCCTGCCGGACGCTCGATCTCCGGCCGTTCCAGTGTCATGGTCTCCTCCTCCTGTTGCTGATCTTGCGCGTCGGTGCACGGTATCGGCCATTCGCCGGTTTAGCGAACCGGACGGCGACGACGACTCGCCAAACCTGCGTAGGCTGGCCCGAGCCGGATGTTGGCCCCGACAGGAGAGGGAGAGCCGATGGAACTGACGCCCCGCACGCAAGCGGTGGCCGCGGGACGTCTGACCGCGGCCGGTCAGCCACTGAACCCGCCGATCGTGCCTGCCAGCACATATGTCGCCGGAGGCCACTACTCCTACGCCCGGGAAGACGGCACGCCGACCTGGGCTGCGCTGGAGGAGGCCATCGGCGAACTGGAGGGCGGCCGGGCCACCGCGTTCGCGTCCGGCATCGCGACGGTGGCCGCGGTGCTCGACCAGTTCCCGGTCGGGACCGAGGTCGCCGTGCCGACCTACAGCTATTCGGGCACCCGCGGCCTGCTCGACCACGCGGCCCGGATGGGCCGGCTCAAGGTGCGCCGGATCGACCCGGGCGACTCCGAGGGGTGGACCGCCGCGGCCGGGCAGGTGGATCTGCTGTGGGTGGAGTCACCGACCAACCCGACCCTCGAGTTGATCGACTTCGCACCGCTTGCCGGCCAACGGGCCCGGGTCGTGGTCGACAACACGTTCGCGACCCCGTTGGGTCAGCGACCGTTGTCCCTCGGCGCGGACATCGTCGTGCACAGCGCGACGAAGCTGATCGGCGGGCACAGCGACCTCCTCCTCGGGCTCACCGTGACCGCGGACGAAACACTGGCGCGGGCGTTGCACGACGCGCGGACCCGCAACGGCGCGACCCCCGGCGCGCTCGAGGCGTGGCTCGCCCTGCGCGGCCTGCGCACGTTGCCGGTCCGTCTGGCCGAGCAGTCCCGGACCGCCGGGCTGCTCGCCGAACGCCTGGCCGAGCACCCGGCCGTGTCCCGGGTCCGGCACGCCGGCACCATGATCGCCTTCGAGTTGGCCGACGCCGCGGCGGCGGAGAAGTTCTGTGCCGGGCTCGGCCTGATCGTGCACGCCACCAGCGTCGGCGGCGTGGAAAGCCTGGTCGAGCGCCGCGCCAAGTGGCCGGGCGACGCGCACGTTCCCCCCGGCCTGATCCGGTTCAGCGTCGGCCTGGAGGACCCCGAAGACCTGTGGCGGGACCTGGCTCAGGCACTGGCCTGAACCACGCTCCGGGTGAACTGCAGGCGCCCGGCCTCCAGATGCCAGCTGAGGATCCGGCGCGGGTGGATGCGGATGGCCTCGCGGCTGAAGAAGCCCGTATCGCCGTACGGGGGCTCGTGGTCGCTGAGCAGTTCGGCGTGGCCGCGGATCTCCACCCCCCGGCCCCAGCCCGGTTTCACCGCGCCCGGCTCGTCCGGCGTCATGTCGTCGACGACGAAGGCGACCGCCGGGTTGGCCTGGATGTTGCGCCATTTCCGGCTGCCACTCAGGTTGGGGCCGGCGAGGTCGATCGTGCCGTCGTCATTGAGGACGTAGCCGGTCGGCCGGACCTGCGGTTCGTTGTCCGGGCCGACGGTGGCCAGCCGGCCCAGTGACTGTTGCCTGAGGTACTCGATTTCCTTTTCTGTGAACACCATGCAGTGACCGTAAAAGGTCCAGCGCACTGGAGGTCAATTGCCGGAACGTCGGTCGATCGAGGGATCAGGCACTAAGGACACCGACGCGATGCTCGAAACTCTCGCCGTCTGCCTGTCACGCTGGAGGTCGAGGCCTGGCTCAGCCGTGGCTGGGGATTCGGGTCAGTTTGTCGGGGTTGGTGACCGAGTAGACGCCCCGCACGTGGTCGCTGTCCGGGGCGAGGTCGAGGACAAGCACGGCGAACGGTGACTCGCCGGAGAACAGCACCGCGGACGGGTCGCCGTTGACATGGCGGTACCGAACCTCGAAGTCATCGGGCACGTTCGTCCCGACGATCGCGAGCAGTTTCGCGACCGCGTCGCGACCGTGGACGGGTTGGAGACTGGTGGCCGGTCCCTTGCCGCCTCCGTCCGTCCACAGTGTCACGTCCGGAGCCAGTACATCCAGGAGAGTTTCCAGGTCCCCGCCGAGTGTGGCGGCGACGAAACGCTCGGTTGCCCGCTGCTGAACCTGGGCGTCGACCCGGTAACGGGGCCGCCGGGCGCGCACGTGCCGGCGAGCACGGTGTGCCAGTTGGCGTACCGCCTCGGGGCTGCGGCCGAGCATGTCCGCGATGTCGGTGTGCGGGTAGCCGAACGCCTCGTGCAGCACGAACACCGCGCGTTCGGCCGGGCTGAGGGTTTCCAGCACGACCAGCAGCGCCATCGAAGAGGTTTCCGAGCCCACCACCGGGTCAGGATCGTCGGTGACCAGCGGCTCGGGCAGCCACTGGCCGATGTAGGTCTCGCGGCGGCGGGCGAGGACCGCGCGGCGGGCGAGGGCTTGGTTGACCGCGATGCGCACCAGGTAGGCGCGCGGGCTTTCGACCTGGTCCCGGTTCGCCGACGCCCACGCCAGCCAGGTCTCCTGGAGCGCGTCCTCGGTGTCGGCGACGCTGCCAAGGATGTTGTAGACGATGGAGAACAGCAGTTCGCGGTGCTCGACGAAGGTCTGGGTGGCGGAATCGGGGTCGGTCATGGCGGGTGGCTCCTTCTCCTTCAGCGCACCACACAGAGCGATCCGCCTCGCGGAACGTGACATCACAGCGGGAAAAGTGTCCGGTGTCTCCGGAAGTCACGTCGGCCGCGGCTCCTGGCCTCTTGGTTGGGACGAGCCGGGAAGGGCCCGGCTTGCCCCAGATCCGAGGAGGCAGCATTGCGAACCCTGATCCGTGACGTCCGGGTGTTCGACGGTGAGCGGACCGTGGCCCGTGCCGACGTGCTCATCGATGGCGACCGCATCGCCGAGCCCGACGGCCGATCGGCCGAGGTGGTGGTGGAAGGGGCAGGAAAGACTCTGTTGCCCGGCTTGATCGACGCGCACACGCACACCTTCGACGGCAACCTCGCGCAGGCACTCACCTTCGGCGTCACGACCGAGTTGGACATGTTCAGCCTGCCGCCGAACGTTGCCAGGCAACGAAAACTGGCCGCGGAACGCGACGACGTGGCAGACATCCGCAGCTCCGGCGTGCTCGCCACCGCTCCCGGTGGCCACCCCAGCCAGCTGATGGCCGCGCTGGCCGACGCGGCTTCCTTCGGTGATGCCGTCGGGCCGTTCGACACCGTGGCGAGCGTGGCGGGGGCCAAGGAGTTCGTCGAGGCCCGGCTGGCCGAGAACATCGACTATCTGAAGGTGGTCGTCGACGACGGCGCGGTACACGGCGCCGACCTGCCGGTGCTGACGCCCGACATCGTGGCTGCCCTCGTCGAGGCCGCGCACGCCGCCGGGGTGAAGGTGATCGCGCACGCGATCACCACGGGCGAGGTCGAGGTCGCGCTCGACGCGGGTGTGGACGGTCTGGCGCACGTGTGGGCGGATGCGGGGCCGAACAGTGCCGACCTGGCCGCGCGGATCGCCGCGCAAGGTGTGTTCGTGGTGAGCACCCTGGTGTACTTCGAGGTGATCAGCGACCAGGGATCGGCCGCGCCCGACCACGTGTTCGCCGACAGCGGGACCAACGCGGTCGCCGCGGCGCGCGCACTCCACCAGGCGGGTGCGGTCCTGCTGGCGGGCACGGACTCGACTCCGTTCGCGCCCGTGCACGGCCAGAGCCTGCACCGCGAACTGGTTCTGCTGACGCAGGCGGGACTGGCCCCTGCGGAGGCACTGGCCGCGGCGACCAGCGGGCCGGCCCGCCACTTCGGCCTGGCCGACCGCGGCCGGATCGCTCCGGGTCTGCGTGCGGATCTGGTCCTGGTGGACGGGGACCCCACCCGCGACATCACCGCGACCAACTCGATCGCGGACGTCTGGCGGCGGGGCGTCCGCCAACCCCGCTGAAAGGACCAGACGATGTCGTTGCTCAACGCCGATGGCAGCCCTGTGCTGCTGACCAGAGCCTCCGACGCCGAGATGATCGACGTGGGCGCCACGAAGATGGCACTGCTCGCAGACGCCGACACCAGCGGCGGCGTCATCAACGCGAACCGGGCGAGGATCGCACCGGGCAGTGCTGGCGCACCGCCACACTTCCACGCCAGCTCCGCTGAGTTCTTCTTCGTGCTCGGCGGGTCCCTGCGTGCCTTGGCCGGTGACCGGGTCGTCACCCTTGACGAAGGTGACTTCCTCATGGTGCCCAGCAACATGCCGCACGCCTTCGCTGCCCCCGATGGCGTCGGAGCCGACCTGCTGATCCTCTTCACGCCCGCCGTCGCCGAACGGTTCGAGTACTTCCGGCTCGGCGCACGTGTCCTCAAAGGCCAAGCGAGCCCACGGGAAATCCTTGACTCGCAGGACCGTTTCGACAACCACTTCATCGACAGTCCACATTGGCCTCCGAGCGGGCCGTAGCCGAACTGGTGGTGCGCGGCTTACGGCTGCGCACCACCAGGAGCGCTTGATGCGGTCAACGGTAGTCGTCTGGATTGGCGTCTTTCTTGTCGCCGAAGTAGGCGTCGGCGAAGAAGGCGCTGCATTGTGGCCGGCTGCCGTCGATATCGGTGAATCCGTAGTGTTTGGCCAGTTGCCCGGAGGACAGCGATTGCCCGGCCCAGCGGCGTACGTCGGGATCGGCGGCCAGAGCGACGACGGCGCGGCCGATGTAGCGGGGCGTCTCGGAGATGGCGAACCACGGGTCGTCGGCGACCGCGTCGCGCCAGTTCTCCTCGGTGACGCCGCGGCCCTCCAACATCGCCTCGGACCGCAGGTACCCGGGGGTCAGCGAGACCGAACTGACGCCGTGCGGTGACAGTTCTTCGTCGAGCGTTTTGCCCAGGCGTGTGATGGCGACTTTGACGATGTCGAAGAACATGGAGCCGCGGTAGCGGGCGTTGAACATGTCGTCGCCGTCGGTGATCTCGCAGACCAGGCCGCGGCCGCGGCGGACGAGCAGCGGCAGGATGGTGTGCAGGGTGATCAGGTGTGTCTCCAGGCCGTTGCGCAACGCGCGGAGGCCGTTGTCGAGGTCGTGTTCCCAGAGCGGTTTGGCCCACTCGATCCACTGGTCGGCGCCCCAGGTGTCGTTGACGAGGACGTCCAGCCGGCCATCCTGCTCCGCGGTGATGCGTGCGGCGAGCTTGGCCACGTCGCCGGGATCGGTGTGGTCACAGCGCACCGCGATGCCCCGGCCGCCGGCCTTGGTGACCAGTTCCGCGGTGTCCTCGATCGTCTCGGCGCGTCCGATGGGACTGCGCGAGTCCCGGGTGGTACGCCCGGTGACGTAGACGGTGGCCCCGGCGGCGCCGAGTTCGACGGCCATGCCACGGCCCGCGCCGCGGGTCGCGCCGGTCACCAGCGCCACAGCGCCACTTAGCTGGTTGTCCACAGTGCTCATTAGTGCTCCTTGGGGTCAAGCGGATGTTCTGGGCGGGCCCAGCCCGCCAGTACGGCATCGAGGTCGGCGAGCAGTCGGGCACGCAGGCCCCCGACAGGGGCAGCCGACCACCGCAGGGTGGTTCCGTTCACCAGCGCGGCCAGGACGCGGGCGGCGACCGGAGCGGGCGGAGCACCGGGCAACTCGCCGGTGTCCACGGCGCGAATCAGCAGCGATTCGAGGCGTGCCTCGACCGCTGCGTGCAACTCGGCCAGCCGGGCCCGCAGGGTCTCGTCGGCCAAGTCGGCTCCGAGCTGGGCGAGGTTGTTGGCGGCTGCTTCCGGATCGTCCAGTGGCGCGGCCTGGTTGACCGTCTCGTTCCGGATCGCCGCCACCGGGTCAGCGGCCTCCCCGGCCGCGGCCGGCGAGCGTGCCGCCTCGATGGCCGCATCGAACAGCGCGACCAGGAGCCCATGCTTCGAGCCGAAGCGATGGACCACCGAGCCGGCGCTTACCCCGGCCCGCGCGGCCACATCGGCCAGCGTGAACCGGGGGCCGAGCTGGGCGATGGCCGCCCCTGCTGCGGCCAGCAACTGCTCGTCAGTGATCTTCCTCGGTCGAGCCACGCGGGTTATTAAACCATCATTCAATAATGACGAACACGGCGCCGCCGAGTCAGGCTTGTATCTCCCCCGATGGGAGATGTGAGGGTGGTGGCATGGATGGCGATCCCTGGTTCTCGATCGGCGAGCTGGCCCGGCGGACCGGGCTGACGGTCAAGGCCGTCCGGTTCTACTCCGACCGCGGCATCGTGACCCCGTCTCGCCGCACCTCGTCCGGTCACCGTCGTTACGGCATCGACGCGCTCGCGCGCCTGGATCTCGTCCGTACCCTGCGCGAGCTGGGACTGGACCTGGCCACGATCCGGAGGGTCGTCGACAGCGAAGCCGCGCTGTCCGACGTCGCCGAGACGCACGCCGCGGCGTTGGAGGTGCAGATCCGCGTGCTGCGGCTGCGTCATGCGGTGCTGACGGCGGTGGCCAGACGCGGATCCACTCCCGAGGAGATGACTGTCATGCACCAGTTGGCCACCCTGACCCGGGACGAACGCCACCGCCTGATCGGTGACTTCCTCGCCGCCACCTTCCACGGGCTCGATCACCCCGCATACGCCGGGATCGCCCGCACGATGACGCCCGAACTGCCCGACAATCCCGCCGCCGGCCAGATCGAGGCCTGGGTGGAGCTGGCCGAGTTGGCTCAGGATCCGGATTTCCGCGCCGTGATGCGGCGCATCGCCGAGGAACACGACGCCGCGCGGGCCGACACTGGCCTGCACCGCGACCTGGTCGCGGACATCCGCGACACGGTCGCGCCCGCCCTGAACTCCGGTATCGACCCGAGCTCGCCGGAGGCCGCGCCCTTCGTGGCTTCCCTCACGTCCCGGCACGGCTCCGAGCAGCTGCTGACCTGGCTGGACATCGTCGACGACGCCCGCCGGGAGCGGTACTTCGAGCTGCTCGCCGTGATCAACGGCTGGGCGGCCCCGGAACCTTCGGCCCCGGCACTGAACTGGCTTGCCCAAGCCCTGCGGGCTTCGGAGCAGCGCTGCATGCCCTGATCATCACACAGTGATCCTTGCGCCAGTAGGAGATCTTGACCTGCGCCTGACGGTGGGCTCTACTGATCAGACCGGCGTTCTGGGGTTGGAGTGGCATGAAGATCCGAGGTCACGCCGCTGCGCTGGCAGCGCTGCTGGCGGCGCTGCTCGTCCCGGCATGTTCGGCGGGTTCCACCGCCTCCGTGAGCCAGGGCCCGGACACGCTCGCCGTGGGTTTCTCCGCCGAGCCGGCGAACCTCGACTTCACCCGCACCGACGGCGCGGCCATCCCGCAGGCCTTGCTGTACAACGTTTACGAGGGCCTGGTCAAGCTCGACGCCAACGGTCGGATCGTGCCGTTGCTGGCCGAGTCGTGGACCGTCACCGACGGGGTGAGCTACGACTTCCGGCTCCGGCCGGGCGTGAAGTTCAGCAACGGCGCGCCGTTCACCTCCGCCGACGTCAAGTTCTCCATCGAGCGGGTCGCCACGGACTGGACCATCTCGCTGAAGTCCAAAATGGACGTCGTGGACCACGTCGAGGTGGTCGACCCGCTGCGGGTGCGGGTAGTGCTCAAGCGGCCCAGCAACGGGTGGCTGTTCGACATGACTTCCCGCGTTGGCGCGATGTTCAGCCCGACCGGCGTTGCCGATCTCGCCAACACGGCCATCGGCACCGGGCCGTACCTTGTCGCGCAGCGGCGGCCCGGCGATTCCCTCGTGCTGCGACGGAATCCGGGCTACTGGGGAAGCCCGCCCGCCTACGCCACCGTGGTGCTGAAGTACATCAAGGACTCGACCGCGCTCAACAACGCCTTGCTGAGCAACGGGATCGACGTGATCTCGCAGATCGCCGCGCCCGACTCGGTGCCGCAGTTCGAAAACGACAACCGGTTCAACGTCCTGGAGGGCACCACGAACAGCGAAGTCGTGTTGTCGTTCAACGGCGCCAAGGCTCCCTTCGACGACGTGCGTGTGCGCCAGGCGCTGACGCTGGCGATCGACCGGCGGGCCGTGCTCGCCACCGCGTGGGCGAACCGCGGCACGCTGATCGGCAGCATGGTCCCGCCAACCGACCCGTGGTACGAGGACCTTTCGAACTTCTATCCCTACGATCCGGCGCGGGCCAGGGCCTTACTCGACCAGACGGGGCAACGGAACCTGTCGCTCCGGCTGAGGATCCCGAACCTGTCGTACGCGGTTTCCGCCGCGCAGGTGGTCCAATCGGACCTGGCGGACATCGGCGTGCAGGTGACCATCGAGCCGCTGGACTTCCCCGCGGTCTGGCTCAAGCAGGTGTTCACCGAACACGATTTCGATCTGTCCATCGTCGCGCACGTCGAGGCGCGGGACATCACGACGTTCGGAAATCCGCGCTACTACTGGGGTTATGACAACCCGAGCGTGCGGCAACTGCTGTCCGCCGCCGATTCGGGCACGCCGCAGGAGCAGATCACCGACATGCAAGCGGTGGCCCGGACGATCACCGCGGAGGCCGCGGCGGACTGGTTGTTCCTGGCGCCCAACATCGTGATCGCGAAGAAGAAGGTGACCGGCCTGGCACCCAACCAGGTCAGCGAGTCCTTCGACCTCACCGGTCTCGGCCGGGCGGGCGGGTCCTGATGATCGGCGTGGTTTTCCCGATTCTGCGCCGGGCCGCGATTCTCGTGGCCGGCCTGTTCGTCGCGTCGATCGTGGTGTTCGCGTTCATGACCGTGCTGCCCGGCGACCCGGCGCAGGTAGCGCTCGGTATCAACGCCACGCCCGAACTGCTGGCCGAGACCAGGCACGCCTTCGGGCTCGACCGGCCACTGCCCACCCAGTACCTGAGCTGGCTGGGTGGCGTCCTGCACGGCGACTTCGGCCAGTCCTACGTGACCGGTCAGGCGATCGGCCCGCAGTTGGTCGACCGGCTGGGCGTGACGCTGTGGCTGGTCGGCGCCGGCATGGTGGTGGCGCTCGTGGTCGCCGTGCCGTTCGGCACGCTGGCCGCGGCGTGGCACCGCCGTGCCGGTGGCGCGGTGATCTCCGGCCTGTCCCAGCTGGGGATCGCGGTGCCGGCGTTTCTGGCCGGAGTCCTGCTGGTGCAGGTGTTCGCGGTCCAGTTGCGCTGGTTGCCCTCCGGCGGCTGGACACCGCCCGATGTGGATGCGGGCGAGTTCCTGCGCGGTCTGGTTCTGCCGGCGCTTTCGCTGGGCCTGGTGCAGGGGGCGGTGCTCACCCGGTTCGTCCGGTCGGCCGTGCTGGACACGCTCGGCCAGGACTACCTGCGCACCGCCCGGTCGAAGGGCCTGCGTCCGTTTCCGGCGCTGGTGCGGCACGGGCTGCGCAACGCGTCCGTGCCCGTGGTCACCGTGCTCGGCCTGCAGTTGACCACGTTGCTGATCGGCGCCGTAGTGGTGGAGCGGGTGTTCGTACTGCCGGGGCTGGGCAGCATGCTGCTGGACGCCGTCTCGTCGCGTGACCTGTCGACCGTGCAGGACATCGTGCTGGTGCTGGTGGTCGCCGTGCTGCTGGTGAACTTCCTGGTGGACGTGCTCTACGTCGTCATCGACCCGCGGTTGCGGGCGGAGCGGAGGGCGCGCGGATGAAAAACCTCAGGATCGGCGCCGTGCTGGTCGGACTCGTCGTGCTCGTCGCACTGGTCTCGTTCGTGTGGACCCCGCACGACCCGCTGAAGGTCAACGCCGCGGTGCGGCTGCTCGGGCCGACGCGCGAGTACTGGCTGGGCACCGACAAGTTCGGCCGGGATGTGTTGAGCCAGATCATGGTCGGCGCGCGGACCACGCTCTACGTCGGCGTGATCGCGGTCGGCATCGCGGCGGTGATCGGCACGCCGCTGGGCATCCTGGCCGGCATGACGAAGAAATGGGTCGGCGAACTCGTCATGCGGGTGAACGACCTGGCGCTGGCGTTTCCCGCGCTGCTGCTGGCGATCATGTTCGGTGCGGTGTACGGCGCGAGCACGGTGACCGCGATGATCGCGATCGGCATCGCGACCATTCCGTCGTTCGCCCGGATCGCCCGGTCGGCCACGCTGCAGGTGATGAGCACCGAGTACGTGCTCGCCGCCCGCGCGGCCGGCCGGTCGCGCCGCTACACCGCGCGCCGGCACGTGGTGCCCAACATCGCGGGGCTGGTGATCGTGCAGAGTTCGGTGTCCTTCGCGATCGCCGTGCTCGCCGAGGCCGCGCTGTCCTTCCTCGGTTTCGGCACTCGCCCGCCGACCCCGTCGTGGGGGCGGATGTTGCAGGAATCGCAGGAACTGCTGACGGTGCAGCCACGGCTGGCCCTCGTGCCGGGGCTGGCCATCGCCGTCGCCGTGCTGGGCTTCAACCTGCTCGGCGACGGGCTTCGCGACGTCTTCGATCCGCGACTGGAGGGCCGATGACACCCCTTGTGTCAACCCGCGGCAATCAAGGTGATCACCACGCGCGCCCCGTCGACACGATCGCGGTCGCGCGCAAAGCCGCGAAGGAACAGCGATGACGGTCCTGGTGGAAGAGCTTTCCGTTTTCGCGGGTGATCGGCCGCTGGTGCGGGAGGTGTCCTTCGAGGTCGGCGAGGGGGAGCGGGTCGGGCTGATCGGCGAGTCCGGTTCCGGCAAGTCGCTGACCGCGCTGGCGGTCATGGGACTGCTTCCGGAGGAGCTGACGGCGACCGGCTCGGTGCGCCTGCACGGCAACGAGCTGCTCGGCGCGTCCGAGCGCGTGCTGTCCGGATTGCGTGGTGACCGGATGTCGATGGTGTTCCAGGAGCCGATGACCGCGCTGAACCCGTTGATGCGCGTGGGTCGTCAAGTCGCCGAATCGATAAAGCTGCATACCCGCATTTCCTGGCGCGCGGCCCGGGACAGGGCGGTTGAGCTGCTCGAATCGGTCCAGCTGTCCGGCGTTGCCCGCGCCTACCCGCATCAGCTCTCCGGCGGGCAACGCCAGCGGGTACTGCTCGCGATGGCGCTGGCCAACGATCCGGGGTTCCTGATCTGCGACGAGCCGACCACGGCGCTCGACGTGACCGTGCAGGCACAGGTGCTGGAACTCATCGTGGCCGGCATCGCCCGCCGCTCGGCCGGGTTGCTGTTCATCACGCACGATCTCGCCGTCGTGGCCCGGGTCTGCGAACGCCTGCTGGTGATGCACGACGGCCGGATCGTCGAGCAGGGCACGACCCGTGAGGTGCTCACCGAGCCGCGGCACGAGTACACCCGTGGGCTACTGGCCGCCTCGGACCTGGAGGCTGCATGATCGATAATCGCGAAGCCCTGATCATGCGAGCCGACCGGGTTGGGCCCCCGCTGTGGCACGCTTTTCCGCCACAACAGGAAAGGGTGTCCCGCAAGACACTGGAGGCCGCGTGAAAGGCGTGAACAGCGTGATCGGGGTGCACGAAGTGCACCGGCGCTACCCGCGGGTTCATGCGCTGCGTGGAATCTCGTTCGAGGTGCACGCGGGGCAGCGCTTCGGCATCGTCGGCGAGTCCGGCTCCGGAAAGTCCACAATGGTCAGATTGCTGGCGGCGCTGGACCGCCCGAGCGCGGGCGAGATCTTCTTTCAGGGCAAGCGGATCGACGACCTGCCGGAGCGGCGGCTGGACTTCCTGCGGGCCGAGCTCCAGGTCGTGTTCCAGGATCCGATGGGTTCGCTGGATCCGCGGATGCGGGTGCGCGACATCGTCAGTGAACCGCTCGGGCGCACGGATTTCGCTCGGGCCGAAGAGTTGCTGGCGGCGGTCGGCCTGCCGCCGGAGGCCGGCGAGCGCTACCCGCACCAGTTCTCCGGCGGGCAACGGCAGCGCATCTCGATCGCCCGGGCGCTCGCGCCGCGACCCAGCGTGCTGGTGGCCGACGAACCGGTCAGCGCGCTGGATGTCTCGGTGCGCAAGCAGATTTTGGACCTGCTCGCCGAACTGGTCGAACGGTTCGAGCTGACCCTCGTTTTCGTGTCGCACGATCTCGCCGTGGTGCGCAGGATCTGTGACACGGTCGCCGTCATGCGCCGCGGGGAACTGGTGGAACTGGGCCCGGTGGAGAAGGTCTATCGCGAACCCGAGCACCCCTACACCCGGGAGTTGATCGCGGCGGCACCGAACCTGCGTGCGGAAATCGCTCGCCTGAAGGGACGGACCTGACTTGATCGCCGGTGCAGCGCCCCGTCGACACGATCGCGGTCGCGCGCGAACTCGCGGCAGAAAGGGAGCACGATGAGCGGGAAGCCGGAGGAACGAGCATGAACTACGAGAAGATGTTCCGGCTGGACGGCCGGCGCGCGGTGGTGCTCGGCGCGGGCAGCGGCATCGGCCGGGTGGCGGCCAAGGCGCTTGCCGCGCAGGGCGCCGAGGTCGTCTGCGCGGATCGGGACCTCGCCGCCGCCGAGGAGACCGCGGCCGGCTCCGCCTACCGGATCGACCTGCTCGAACCGGGCGCGGCCGAACGCGCGGCGAGCGAACTCGGCGAGGTGGACGTCGTGGTGCTCACCGCGGGCATGAACGTGCGCAAGCGGCTGCTCGACTACCGCCGGGAAGAGTTCGACCAGGTGATCGCGCTGAACCTCGGTGCGGCGTTCGACGTGGTGCGGGCGTTCGGCGCGGGTATGGTCGAACGAGGCAGGGGCAGCATCATCGGCTTCTCGTCGATTCGCGGGAGCACGACCGAACCCGGTCAGGGGCCGTACGCGGCGACGAAGGCGGGGCTGATCCAGCTGCTGCGCACGGCCGCCGCGGAGTTCGGCCCGGCGGGTGTGCGGGTGAACGCGATCGCGCCCGGTGTGGTGGAAACCCCGCTCACCGAGCAGATCAAGAAGGTCCCGGAGTGGTACGCGGCGTACGCGGCCAAAAGCGCGCTCGGGCGGTGGGCCCGCGCCGACGAGCTCGCCGGCGCCGTGGTCTACCTCGCGTCGGACGCCGCGAGCTTCGTGACCGGCGCGGTACTCGCCGTGGACGGCGGGTGGACGGCCGTGGACGGCAGGTACCTGCCACCCGAATGACGGCTCGGGAGTTGAGCACGCGGACACGGAAGGGAGTCGATGGTGTTCCGCTTGAGCGCCAAGGACCTGCTGGCGGAGTACCGGAAGGCAACGCTGTCGCCGGTGGAGGTGACCGAGGCGGTGCTCGCCCGTATCGACGCGCTCGAGCCGGACCTGCATGCGCTCTACGCCTTTGACCCGGAGCAGGCGCGTTCGGCGGCGAAGGCGTCGGAGCAGCGGTGGCGGTCCGGCACGGCCGGCGCGCTGGAGGGAATCCCGCTGACGCTGAAGGAGAACATCGCGACCCGGGGTGTTCCGGTCCCGCTCGGCACGGCCGCGACCGAACTCCAGCCGGCGCCGGTGGACGCGCCCGCCGCCGCGCGGGCACGTGAGGCGGGTGCGGTCCTGCTGGCCAAGACGACCATGCCCGACTACGGCATGCTCACGTCGGGTCTGTCCAGTTTCCACACGGCGACCCGCAATCCCTGGGACACCGCCCGCACGCCGGGCGGGTCGAGCGCGGGCGCCGCCGCGGCGGCCGCCGCCGGGTACGGGCCGTTGCACGTCGGTACCGACATCGGCGGTTCGATCCGGTTGCCCGCGGGCTGGTGCGGCCTGGTCGGGCTCAAACCGAGTTTCGGCCGCGTGCCGGTGGATCCGCCGTACCCCGGCCGCGTGGTCGGTCCCTTGACCAGGACGGTGGCGGACGCGGCGTTGCTGATGACCGTGCTGTCCGCGCCCGACGAGCGGGATCACCTGAGCCTGCCGCCGGCCCGGATTCCGTGGTCGGAACTGGATATCGACCCAAGCGGCCTGCGTATCGGCCTTCACCTGGAGTCCGGGGTGGGCCTGGACGTCGAGCCGGACATCCGGGCCGCCGTCGTCGAGGCGGCCGGACTGTTCGAGGCGGCCGGGGCGAGCGTCGAGGAGGTCCGACCGTTTCTGACCCGCGAGATGCTGGACGGGCTGGACACCTTCTGGCGCGTGCGGTTCTGGACCGAGATCTCGGCCATGCCGGCCCAGCGGCGGGCGAAGATCCTGCCCTACATCGCGGAATGGGCCGAAGGCGGCGCCACCGCCACCGGCGCCGAGACCTACCGCGGCTTCGCGCAGATGGATGCGATGAGCACGGCCGCGCTGCGGGCCGGTAGCCCCTTCGACTTCGTGATCTCCCCGGTCTGCCCGGTGTCCGCGCCGCCGGCCGGCTGGGCGTCGCCGACCAACGACCCGCGGCGGCCGTTCGAGCACATCGGGTTCACCGTGCCCTACAACATGTCCGGTCAACCCGCCGTTTCGGTCAATTGTGGTTACACACGCGACGGTCAGCCAATCGGCCTCCAGATCGCCGGGCGGCGTTTCGAGGATCTGCAAGTGCTGCGTCTTGCTGCGGCTTTCGAAGAAATTCGCCCGGCGCAACGCGCTCTTCGACTGTGATCATCTCCCCGTTGGTGAGACCATCGGGGCATGCGCATGGTCTACACCGGAGCGGATGAAGAGGACTTCCTCGACGCTCGAGGACGACTGCTCATCGAACTGGACGCGTGGTCGCAGATGCGTCAGCGCCTGGTCGATCCGGTGGTCGTCGGAGCCATGCTCGACTACCGGTTCGAGCGTGACGGCCTACTCGGGCGGTGGACCCGCGAGGTGCTGCGGGGCGCGCTGCTGACCTGGTTCCCGCGAAAGGTCGTGCTGCTGCATCCGGACACCAAGTCGGTGGTCGACGCCGTCGAGGCGCTGCTGGACTTCTTCGAGGACGCCGACCTTCTGGACGACCGCACCGAGCCACTGCCGCTGCTGCGGTCCTACCTGGCGGAGATCGCGGGCGAGTTCGACGCGGCGATGCGCGAGCCGGCCAACTTCGGCCTGGCCAAGTTCTGGGCGGTCGCGATGGCCGAGCACGGCGTCGACCCGCTTGACGAACTGGCCGCCCAGCGGTTCGTCGAGCGGGTGCAGCGCGGTGAACTGGCGGTCGACAAGACCCTGCTCCACGAGATCGCCTACCGCCACTACGAGGGCGACCCCGGCGCCGAGCCGGTCGAGACCACGCCGGTCTTCGTGCTGGCCCCCGACGACCGGCTCGCGGCCGACGCGGAGAGCACCCTGGTGGTCCGGCGGTTGCGGCGGTTCGTCGACTGGCTCGGCCAGGGACGGACGCTGGCCGAGGTGCGGAACCTGCCCGATCTGGTGGGGGCCGCGAAGAAGGCGGGCGTGGTGCGCGTCTTCCGGGGAATGCTGGTGCCGGTCAAACGGGGCGCACCGCTGCTCGCGGACCCGTTGGCCTTGTGGCGGGCCGCCCTGTCGTACCTGCTGGACGACCCGTGGGCGTTCGAGGTGGCCGACGAGCTGGTGACCGAGCCGGGGAGCATCCCGATGCTGGTCGAGTTGCTGGGCGGGGGCAGCGAGGCCATCCTGCGGACCGTGCGGCGGTTGATCGATTTCGGGCTCGTCGAGATGTTCCCCGCCCGCGAGGAGCACTACCAGGACCTGCTCGACTTCGCCGGGGTCGACTCGGTGGAAGAGGTGCCGGAGGAGGAGCGGCAGGTGGTGCGGCTGCGTCCGCTGGGCGTCCGTGCCATGTACGACGCGCGGGTCTTCAACGGCGGCGAGGCGCTGACCCTGGATGATCTCGCGGTCGAGACCGCCGAGGTGCTGTTGTGCCGGCTCGCGCCGCTGCCGAGCGAGGTCTTCGACGAGGGCGCACGGCTTTGGCTGCGGGAGCGCGAACCCGGGCAGGCGATTGCCGAACTGTCCGAACTCGCGCGGCGCACCGACGACTTCGAGCACCGCATGCTGGCCTTCGAGCTGCTCGCCGAAGGCGGCGACACGGGTATCGCGGCCATCAGGGACCTGCGCGACCACTCGGCCGCGGGTCCCGCGGCGCTGGCCTGGCTGCTGGACGCGGGCCTGATCGAGCCGAGCGAGGTCACCGGCCGCGAGCGGACCTACAGCATGGTCGACGTGCTGGCGGCGGGCATCCGGTCGGCGGGCCGGAAAAGGGCACTTGAGGAGTTCGCCGCGCAGCCGCGCCCGGCGCAGCTGCTCTTCCTCGCGGACGCGACCATCTGCGGTAACCCGCGCACGCGCGAGGTACTGGAGTGCATGGTCGTCGCCCACCCGGATCGCATGGTGTCGAACGCGGCCCGCAAGGCGCTCGACTGGCTCCAGGGTCCAGACCGGTAGAGACTGCGTGGCGGTGCGGGTTGGGCAGCAGCGAAGCGGGGATCTGAGACGGTCGGGAATTTCTGGTCCTGGAACGGGTTACCTGCTCACCGGAGAGCCCGCGAACTCGGCGTTGGCCGCACTTTGCCATTCTTCGCCGGGAAACGATCATTCTGCCTTACCCTGTCGGGCATGAGCCCGCGGACGCTGATCGCAATGGTCTCGATGTTACTGGTGGCCGCGCTGTCCGGCTGCTCGTCGGGCCCGACCCCGGCCTGGCCCGGGTCCGCACCGGCCTCGGAGGCGGCTCCCGGAATGCTGGTGGTTTCTCTTCGAGACGACGTCACGGCGGCGCAGCGGCAGTCAGTCGAGGCCAAGCTGCGGACGCTGCCAGGAGTCCGCGCCATCGCCTTTGAATCGCGTGATGCGGCCTATGAGAGGTTACGGAAGGAACTCCCGGACTGGGATGGTCGCCCGGCCGACGTGCACGCCTCGTACCAGGTCGCCCTTACCGACGGGCGGGCCGCCGACAGCGTCCGCGGCGAGGTGGTGGGGATGCCGGGTGTCGACTCGGTGACCGCACGGCCATCACCGTCCCCCACGCGCTGAGGCCGCCGGCGACGCGGCCAGCCGCTAGCCGAGCGTCTCGGCCAGGGACAGGATTCGCCGGGCACCCTCGACGTGCAGGTTTTCGATCATCCGGCCGTCGACGGTGGCCACGCCCTTCCCGGCGGCCTTGGCCTCGTCGAACGCGGCGATGATCCGGCGTGCCTGCTCGATCTCCTCCGGCGACGGCGAGAACAGCCGGTTGCACGGCTCGATCTGCGCGGGGTGGATGAGGGTCTTGCCGTCGAACCCGAATTCGCGGCCCTGCCGGCATTCCGCCTCGAATCCGGCGAGGTCCTGCACGTCGTTGTAGACGCCGTCCAGGATCGCCTTGCCGGTCGCGCGAGCGGCGAGCAGGCACAAGGACAGCCCACCGAGCAGCGGAGCGCGGCCGGGCACGAACTCCGCGTGCAATTCCTTGGCCAGGTCATTGGTTCCCATGACGAGCACGGTCAGCCGTTCGCTCGCGTCCGCGATCTCTTCGGCATGCAACATCGCGATCGGGGTCTCGACCATCGCCCAGATCTTGGTTTTCCCGGGTGCGCCGCCCAGTTCCAGCGCGCGCTCGATGCTGCGCACCTCGGCCGCCGAGTTCACCTTCGGCACCAGAACCGCGTCGGGCCCGGCCTGCGCGGCGGCGCGAAGGTCGGCGTCGTGCCATTCGGTGTCGAGACCGTTGACGCGGATGGCGACCTCGCGCGAGCCGTAGGTCCCGGCCGCGGCGCACACGCGGTCCCGTGCCGCCACCTTCGCGTCGGGGGCGACGGCGTCCTCCAGATCGAGGATCAGCGCGTCGGCCGGCAGGGTCTTGGCCTTCTCCAGCGCGCGTTCGTTCGCGCCGGGCATGTACAGGACCGAGCGTCGAGGAATCAAGACGTCTCCTTAACCGCGTCATAAGCCTTGGCCAGTTCAGGGTCACGGGCGGCCAGCGCGTCGGCGAGTTCGGCGACCACCTTGCACTGCTTCACGGAAGCGTCGTCCTGCATCTTCCCGTCGATCATCACGGCGCCGGTGCCGTCGCCCATTTCGCGGATCACGCGCCGCGCCCACGCGACGTCCTCGGGCGAGGGGGAGAAGACCTTCCTGGCGATCTCGATCTGCACCGGGTGGAGGGTCCACGCCCCCACACAGCCGAGCAGGAACGCGTTGCGGAACTGGTCCTCGCAGGCCACCACGTCGCGGATATCGCCGAACGGGCCGTAGTAGGGCAGGATGCCGTTCGCTGCGCAGGCGTCGACCATGCGCGCGACCGTGTAGTGCCACAGGTCCTGCTGATAGGTGGTGCGGCCGGCATGCAGATCGTCGCCGGCCGGGTCGCTTCGCACCAGGTAACCGGGGTGCCCGCCGCCGACCCGCGTGGTCTTCATCCGGCGGCTCGCCGCCAGGTCGGCCGGGCCGAGCGAGATCCCCTGCATCCGCGGGCTCGCCCCGGCGATCTCCTCGACGTTCGCCACCCCGCTCGCGGTCTCCAGGATCGCGTGCACGAGCAGGGGGCGCCGCAGTCCGGCACGCGCCTCCAGTTGTGCGAGCAGCCGGTCGACGTAATGGATGTCCTGCGCGCCGTCCACCTTGGGCACCATGATCACGTCGAGCCGGTCGCCGACCTCGGTGACCAGGGTGATCAGGTCGTCGAGCGCCCACGGCGAGTCGAGGCTGTTGATCCGCGTCCACAGCTGGGCGGCGCCGAAGTCGGTGTTCTTGGCCAGCGCCACCAGCCCCTGCCGGGCGGCGACCTTGCGGTCGGCACGCACCGCGTCTTCGAGGTTGCCGAGCAGCACGTCGGCCTTGGACGCCAGGTCGGGCAGCTTGGCGGTCATCTTCTCGTTGCCGGGATCAAAGAAGTGGATCATCCGGGAGGGCCGCACCGGAATCTCCCGCACCGGATCCGGTGCGCCGACCGCGAGTGGCGCGAAGAAGTCCTTCGGCGAGCGCATGGATACCTCCTCTCTCATCCAGAACGTGTTCGGGCAGCCAGGCCGTGACTTTGGTCGTCGGCTGCCGGTTTACCACGATGGCGACCTGCCTCCCCGCCCACGTGCAGCGTTGTGCTGTGTCACCAAGCGTGCTCATCTCGCGTTTCGAATAGCTCTTCTCACTATCCGTGTGGCAGGTCCCGGGCCCGGGCCGTGAACCCTAACTCGCAACCTACGGGAACCGCTGCGGTGAAGCTCACCTCCCAAAAGCGTGGAGTTGGCGGGTTTTACCGAAATCAAGCCTCTGGGTGAGGGCGGCTTCGGCCGGGTGGTGCTGGCGCGGCATGACGCGTCGGGCACCCCGGTCGCGATCAAATACCTGTTTCAGCAGCACCTGGCGGACCCGGCGCGGCTGGCCGAGTTCCGCCGGGAAGCACAGGTGCTGCAACGGGTCGCGAGCGCGCACATCAGCCGTCTGTACGAGTTCGTGGAAACTCCGGAGGGCGCGGCGATCGTGATGGAGGCCGTACGCGGCATCTCGCTCCGCGAGGTGCTCCGGGTCGACGGCAGGCTCGCCCCGGAGTCAGCGTTGGCCGTGCTGAAGGGTTCTCTGCTCGGGCTCGCCGATGCGCACCGGGTCGGCATCGTCCACCGCGACTACAAGCCGGACAACGTGCTCGTCGGTCCGGACCGGGAGAGCAAGCTGGTGGACTTCGGCATCGCCGTGCTGGCCGGGGAGGCCGGCACGCCGGTCGGCACGCCCGCCTTCATGGCGCCGGAACAGTGGCAGGGCGGCCCCGCCACCGCCGCGACGGACGTCTATGCGGCCACCTGCGTGTTCTTCCTCAGCGTCACCGGCGCCCGGCCGTATGGCGGTGACGTCCCAACGCTGCGCGAGTGCCACGAACACGCTCCGGTCCCCGTCGAGCAGGTACCCGAGCCGGTACGGGCCCTCGTGGCGCGCGGGATGGCGAAGAACCCGGCCGGACGGCCGCCGGGCGCGGCGGAGTTCGTCGATGAACTGGAGGCCGCGGCGGTCCATGCTTACGGCGACGACTGGGAGGACCGCGGGCTACGGACGCTGGCCCAGCGCGCCAGCGTGCTGCTCGCCCTCACCCCGCTCGCCTTGCTGGGCGCGGGAACCGCCCTCGCGCCCGGCATCTCGGCCGGGCTGGGCGCGTCGGTCGGCACCGGTGCTTCGGTGGGTGCGTCCGTTGGCACGGGGGCGTCGGCGGGTGCGTCCGTTGGTACGGGGGCATCAGTGGGCGCGTCAGTCGGGACGGGTGCTTCGGTTGGTGCGTCGGTCAGCACTGGGGCGTCGGTTGGTGCGTCGGTCGGCACCGGCGTCGCCGTCGGTACCGGCACCGTCGGCGCGGGTGCTTCGGTCGCAACGGGCGCCACCGTCGGCGCGACGCTCGGTGCCAAGGTCGCGACGATCATCGTGGCGGCCATCGTCGCCGCAGGCGTGATCGCCGTGGTGGTGACCAACAGCGGCCCGGACGACCCGCCGCCGTTCGCCGCGCCGACCACCACGCCGCGGACCAACGCACCGGCGAGTCCAATGGCCGTGAACATCGGGACCCGGACCCAGAGTTCCGCGAGCCCCGGCTTCGACGTCAACGCCCAGTACGCCTACGTGTCCGGCCTCAGCGACCCCGCAGTACAGCAACGGGTGAACGCCGCGTTGATGGCGCCGCTCGACGACTGGATCTCATACGTGCGCGACGGCGTGACCGGCCCCGAGCCTGGCGGCGGAATTCCGGTTGTGCACAACGAAGTCCGGATCGACCGCCAGGACGCGAAGGTGCTGTCCGTGCGTTACTTGCTCACCGTCGATTCCGTCCAGTTCGGCAACCATGGCGCTGCCACGATCAAGACGGTCAATGTCGACCTCGCGAAGGGCATCGAGGCGACCGCCGGCGACGTGTTCGCCCTGCGCGACCAGTCGGCCATGACCAGGCTGGAACAGCGGATCCTGGCGCACGCGCCGGACGGATACTGTGACGGGAGCCCGCCGATCGACGCCCAGCGCTCCCTCGAACCGGACGACCTCCAGCCGTATACGCCCGGTGGTTCGCCGGTGCTGCAGATCGAATTCACCGCAGACGGCGTGGAATTCGGTATCGTCGCGTCCGCCCTGGGGTATCCGATGGCCTGCGATTACCGGGAGTTCACCGTCCCTTACCGGGAAGTGTCCGACCTGATGACACCCGAGGGCCGGGAGCTGCTGCCGGGGTAAGTCTGTCCATTGTGGACACCGGAGGGATGACTACTCCGTTCGGTGGTTGGGAAACCCTGTGTGCAGAGCCGCTCAGCTTGCCCTCACCCGTTCGGCGGCGGGGTCGGGCTGAAGTCCGGTGACCGCTTATCGACCGGTCACCGACCGTTGGGCGCCGCCGATCGCAGGCCCGCGGCATACCCGGCGACCTGGCTGGCCGCCCCTGGTAATCAGTTCATGTGCCTCTTTTCACGAGGTGCGACGCAGGGGTAGGTAGGGCGCGAACAAGGAGGCGGACTCGTGGCGGCAACCCCAGGGCAAACCGGCGACGCGGTGGTGACGCGTCGTTCCTTCCCGACTCGTGTGGTGCCGCCCGTCGAACTCCCGGCGAGCACCTCGTTCCTGGCCGGCGAGGCGGCCACGCGACTCGGCTGGAACGGCGTGGTGCTGCCCGAGGTGACCATGCTGGGCCGGAAGGTGTGCGTGGTCGCGAAGCTCCGTACCGACGTGCACGCCGAGCGGATCGCGGTGGGCTTCGGCCCGGTGACCGACCGCGCCACCGTCGCGACCTGGACCTGGCCCGAGTTCGCGGTGCTGGCTCCGGAGCCGGCCGCGGAGATCGTCGGTGTGCTCGCGGTCGCGCGACACTGGCGCACCGCGATGGCTTCCGCCGTGCCCTTCGCCCGTTATGGCGATGCCGCGCTGGTGTTGCCCGCCTCGGCCGTGATGAGCCGTGACTACGTGGACAACTGCCTGCCCCGCGCGCGCGACTGCGGGATCGCCATCGTCTCGGCCGACGAGGACGCGGTGGTCACGCGGGATCTCGAAGGCGAGTCCGAGCGGCTCACGCTGCCGGAGGACGCGGTGTCCCGGTGGATGAACGAGATGGTGTACGAGCAACTGCTCGCGTCCTACGACCTGCCGGTGGCCTGATCACGCCGATCAGGCGGTGTTTCAAAGCGCACGCGAGGCCTCCGGCGCGCGTGCCCGTGGTCACCCCGGGCGGAAACAGGGACTTACCAGGCACGCTCTAACCCGTGGTGACCGGGCCGAGAACCCGGTCCACATAGGGGTTTGTGAAAACGCCCGCCGGATCGACCTCGGCGCGCACCCGCCGGAAGTCGTCGAAGCGCGGGTAGAGCTTGGCCAGTGCGGCGGCGTCCAGGTCGTGCATCTTGCCCCAGTGCGGCCGGCCGCCCACCTCGGCGACGATCGCGGCGAAGGAGGCGAAGTACTCGCGGTAGGGCATTCCGACGAACTGGTGGATGGCCAGGTACGCCGAGTCCCGGCCGTGCGCGGTGGACAGCCAGATGTCGTCGGCCGCGGCGACCCGCACCTCCACCGGGAAGGCCACCGGGTTCTCCAGCCGCGGCACCAACGCGCGCAGTTCGCGGAACACATGGGGCAGCGTCTCGCGCGGGATCGCGTACTCGGATTCGACGAAGCGGACTCCGCGATGCGTCACGAAAACCCGGTGGGACAGGTCGCTGTACTCCCGGGCCGAAAGCACGGCCGAGGCGAACCGGCCGAGCGGCTGGACCAAACGCGGCACGGCGCGACCCAGCCGGCACAGGGCGCCGAACGCGACGTTCTCCATGATCTCGTATTCGAAGAACTGCTTGGCCCGGCTCAACGGCCGGCGCGTGGTTCCGGCCGGTTCCCGGTTGTTTCGTTTGACCAGCGCGTTTTTGCCGTACGGGAACCAGTAGAACTCGAAATGATCGTTCTGTGCGGCGGACTCGTCGAACCCTTCCAGCACCTGTTCCAGCGGCTCCGGCCGTTCCTGGGCCGACACCACGAACGACGGTTCACACCGCAGCGTCACGTGTGAGATGACGCCGAGTGCGCCGAGGCCGACGCGGGCCGCCTGGAACAGGTCGGGCCGGACCTCCGCCGAGCAGGTGACCGTGGAGCCGTCGGCGAGCACGAGTTCGAGCCGTTCGATCTGCGTCGAGAGGCCGCCGAAGCGGGCCCCGGTGCCGTGTGTGCCGGTCGAGACCGCGCCCGCAATCGTTTGCGCGTCGATGTCGCCGAGGTTGGTCATGGCCAGGCCGAGCGCGTCGAGTTCGGCGTTGAGCCGGTGGAGGGGGGTGCCCGAGCGCACCGTGACCAGGTTGGCGTCGATGTCCACCGATTCGATGCCGGTCCAGTGGGTGAGGTCGAGCGCGTCCGAGTCGGCGACCGCGATCGGCGTGAACGAGTGGCCGCTGCCCCGGGCCCGCACCCGGCGGCCCGCCTTGGCCGCGCCGGCCACCACTTCGGCCAGTTCGGCGACGCTGCGGGGCGTGTGCACCCGCCGCGGGTCGGCGCTCGCCGTGCCCGCCCAGTTGGTCCATCCGCTCATGGTTCGTTCGCACCCCGTCGACGTAGGAGGGCTGTTTCAAAACGCGACCAGCACAGTAAGTGAATGATATTCGCGTTTGCTCGGGCCTTGCCGTACCGTACCCCGTATGACCACGTCAAACGCCTACGATCTGGCGACGAAGGATCTTGATCCGCCGCTCGCCGTGATCGACCTGGCGGCGTTTGACGCCAACGCCGAGGACCTCCTGCGGCGGGCGGCAGGCCGGCCGATCCGCGTGGCCAGCAAGTCCGTGCGGTGCCGTCACCTGCTGGAACGGGTGCTCGCCCTACCCGGTTTCCGTGGGTTGATGTGCTATTCGCTGCCCGAGGCGCTGTGGCACGCCGAACTCGGCACCAGCGACGACATCCTGGTGGCCTATCCGAGCGTGGACTACGGCGCGCTGCGCGCTCTGGCGGCCGACGAGCGGGCTCGCGAGTCGATCACCATCATGATCGATTCGACCGATCATCTGGACGCCGTGGACGCCGCGGCCGGCCACGACCACCCCGAGATCCGCGTCTGCCTGGAAGTCGACGCCTCCTGGCGGCCGATGCGGGCGCTGCACGTCGGCACCCGGCGGTCTCCGGTGTTCACCGCGCGACAGGCCGCCGACCTGACCCGGAAAGTCATGGCGCGCAAGGGTTTCCGGCTGGTCGGCCTGATGGCCTACGAGGGGCAGATCGCCGGGGTTCCGGACCGCACCGGCCGGTTCACCGATCGCGCCGTGCGCTGGATGCAGCAACGTTCGGCCGCCGAACTGGCGCAGCGCCGGGCCGAGGCGGTGCGCCGGGTGCGGGCGATCGCCGACCTGGAGTTCGTCAACGGCGGAGGCTCGGGCAGCGTCGAGATCACCCGGGCCGAGTCCGCGGTGACCGAGATCGCCGCCGGTTCCGCGTTGATCGGATCCACGCTCTTCGACGGCTACACGCGGTTCCGGCCGCAGCCCGCCGCGTTCTTCGCGCTGCCGGTTGTCCACAAGCCCACCCGCGACATCGCCACCCTGTTCGCCGGCGGCTACCTCGCCTCTGGGCCGCCGTCGGCGTCCCGGCTGCCGTCCCCCTGCCTGCCGGCGGGACTGCGGCTGGTCAACCTCGAGGGAGCCGGTGAGGTACAAACCCCGGTCACCGGAAAACCAGCCCGTGACCTGCGGATCGGCGATCGGGTGTGGTTCCGTCACGCGAAGGCGGGGGAACTGGCCGAGCGGTTCGACGACTACCACATCGTGGTCGACAACCGGGTCGAACGGACGGTCCCGACCTACCGCGGCGAGGCACGCAACTTCGGCTGACCGCGCGGTATTCGCACGCCGCGCACCTGACGCTGCGCGGCGCGCGAACTATCGGCGCGTGAGCCAGACCGACTCTCCATCACCCGCCGGCATCGCGCGGGAATGGCCGCGTCCTGCTCATAGCGCGCGCATGGTCGCTCCGGGCCTTACCGGATCGTCACAGATTGGCGCGCAGAGCCGCCGCGAACTGTCGTCCCGGCTCCGGGTCGACGTCGAAGCGCTCGGCGTAACCTTCGTGGATTTCCTCCCACTGCTTGTGTGCTTCTTCTTCGGAGAGGTCCTCGCCCGCGAGAAGAGAGTCGAGCCGGAAGAGGTAGGTCTGCCAACCGGTCGCAGTCTGGGCCGAGAGCCGGCGGTCGTCGATGACGTGGGTAAAGACCAACCGGCAGCCGCCTTCGTGCTCGGACAGCTCGAAGCGTTGCAGTTGGCCGGCGTAGGTCCAAGCGAGGAGATGCGGCGGATCGACCTCGGTCACCTCGAGGGTCGCGCCGCCGGCCTCGAAGGTCTCACCCGTCGCCGGTGTCCAGTCGACGACTGCCGGAAACCAGCGGGCAAGTTCTGCCGGCTCGCTGACCGCCCGCCACACGCGCTCGACCGGGAAAGCAAGAGTGCGTTCGAAGCGCAGTGCCAGGCGACCGTCGATCGTTTCCAGGGTTCCGTCGAGCACGGGTTCTCCTTCGGGTGTCGTTTCCGGGGTTGGGTCGATCATGGGTTCTCCTTCAAATGTTGTTCGAGGGCGTCGAGGTGTCTCGACCAGAACACGCGGTAGGGCGCCAGCCACTGGTCGACCTCGGCGAGCGGTCCCGGGCGCAGCGCGTACAGACGCTGCCTGCCGTCCGCGCGAACCACGACCAGTCCGGCCTCGCGCAACACCTTGAGGTGCTTGGACACGCCGGGCTGGCTGAGCTCGAGGCGACTCACCAGCTCTCCGGCGGGCGATTCGCCCGCACGCAGCAGATCGAGAATCTGTCTGCGGTGCGGCTCGGCCAAGGCGGCGTAAGTGCTCACCAGGCCACCATCCCTTCTCTTGGCTTGTGCACTCCGGAATTTATATTACCAAGTGGAAATATGACAACCATGACCAACAACCACGGCGGCGATGGCAGCCGGCCGCAGTTATCGGAGTTCTGGGCGGATCACTCGCCGAGCCGGTTGGCCAGGTAACCCTTGACCAGGGATTTGGTCTCGACGACGACCTCCGGGTCGCCCTGGGGGTCGCGGGCGAAGGCGAACTTCAGCAAGGCGTCCGCGGCCTCGATCGCCACGGCCATCACCAGCGACAGGCGGTCGCCCGGGTTTGCCACGTAGTGGCGCACCAGTTCCGCCAGCGAGTCGGCGATGACGCGGTTGTTGTCGCGGCTCTCGTCGAGGAGCTGCCGGTCGACGACGTCACCGAAGTGCACCCTGGAAAAACCCGGCACCGACCGGTGCATGTGGAGATAGATGTCGAGCACGGAATCGACCACGTCCCACCAGTGCCCAGGATCTTCCCTCGCGAGCCGCTCACCGACCTCGGTCAGAAATCGGTCGACGTTACGCTGCGTGAGCGCTCGCACGACCGCGCGCTTGTCCGGAAAGAACTGATAAAGGGACCCGACGGCGACTCCCGCCCGCTTGGCGATCAGGGTCGTGGTCAACGCGTCATAGCCGATTTCGTCGATCAGTTGGGCGCTCGCGTCCAGCATCAACTCGACCCGTTTGGCGCTGCGCTGCTGCACGGGCTGTCGCCGTAGCGGGGTAGTCGCCTGAGGATCGGACACGCAGGTCTCCTTCGAGTGCTCTGATCTGCGACTTTAGCGCGCCGAAACGCTTCCGTACGGGTGAGGCAACGAGCTATTGTATGAGAAATTTTCACGTTTTTGCTGGAAGGAGATCGGCCAGCAGTGACGAATTCGATCTTTCCGCCGGAGTTCCTCTGGGGCGTGGCGACCTCGGCGTTCCAGATCGAGGGTGCCATCCGGGAGGACGGCCGGGGCTCCTCCATCTGGGACACGTTCGGGACATCCGCGGAAATCGCCTGCGATCATTACCATCGGTATCACGAGGACGTCACCCTGATGGCGGAACTGGGCGTCGGGGCGTACCGGATGTCGGTGGCCTGGCCGAGAATCCAGCCGGACGGACGCGGGGCGCCCAACCCTCGGGGAATTGCCTTTTATGACCGGTTGCTCGACGCGGTGTGCGCCGCCGGAATCGCTCCGGTCGTCACGGTCTACCACTGGGATACGCCGCAGGCGCTCGAAGATGCCGGCGGCTGGCTGGCCCGGGACACCGCGGAGCGCTTCGCCGAGTACGCCGCGATCCTCGGCGCGCATTTCGCGGACCGGGTGAAAATGTGGATTCCGATCAACGAGCCGATGGTCACCACCATTTACGGTTACGCGATCGGCGAATACGCTCCGGGCAAGACGCTGCTGCTCGATGCCATACCCACCGCACATCACCAGAATCTCGCGCACGGCCTGGCCGTGCAGGCGCTGCGCGCGGCGGGCGCCCGCAGCATCGGCACGGCCAACCACCATGCGCCGATCTGGCCTGCCAGCGACAGCGCCGCCGATCGCGCCGCCGGGGTGTGGCTCGACGCCCTGCTGAACCGGCTTTTCGCGGATCCCGTTCTGCTCGGCGAATACCCGCGAGAAATCGCCCCGCACCTGCCCGAGGGCCACGCAGAAGATTTGCCGGTCATCGCCCAGCCGCTCGATTTCTACGGTGTCAATTTCTACGAACCGCAGGGCGCCGCCGCGCCGGGGCCGGGTAACCCGCTGCCCTTCGAACTCCGCGAGATCGACGGATTTCCCAAGACCACCAACGGTTCCGTAATCGTGCCGGATGCCATGCGCGAGTTGCTCGTCGGTTTCCGGGAGCGTTACCGGGAAAAGTTGCCGCCGATCTACATCACCGAAAACGGTTGCAGCTTCGACGGCATAAACGACGCCGAACGGATCGATTTCCTCGATCGGCACCTGCATGCGATGCGCTCGGCGATGGACGCGGGAGTGGACGTGCGCGGCTATTTCGTCTGGTCGCTGCTGGACAATTTCGAATGGTCCCAGGGCTATCGTCCGCGTTTCGGGCTGGTGCACGTCGACTACGCGACCCAGCGGCGCACGCCCAAGGATTCCTTCACCTGGTATCAGAAACTGGTCAAACCATGAGGGGCGCGCGCAAGGCCGCGAGGGAACAGCAGTGAAGCCGGCGGCGCTTCCGGAGGCGCTGGCCGAACCGACCGTACGGGTCCGCCCCGGTTGGACGTCCCTGCTGTTCTTCGCGAACATCGGCCTGTGGCTGGCGATCTACGCGCCGATCCAGGTGCTGCTGCCCGAGCAGGCCGAACTGCTCGACGCGGCGCACAAGGAGGTGGTGTTCGGCCTGGTCACCGGCGTCGGCGCGGTGGTGTCGCTGGTGGTGAACCCACTGGTCGGGCTCGCCTCGGACCGGACCCGGTCCCGGTTCGGCCGCCGCCACCCGTGGACGCTCGCCGGTGCGATCATCGGCGCGGCCGGACTGGCGGTGCTGGCGATGGCCGGCAACGTCGCGGTGATGACCGCCGGCTGGTGCCTGGTCCAGGCCGGGCTCAACGGCATGCTCGCCACGCTGACCTCGACGGTTCCCGACCGGGTTCCGGTGGCCCAGCGCGCGTGGATCGGTGGGCTGGTCGGGATCAGCCAGATGCTCGGCACGGTGGTGGGCGCGGTGCTGGTGACCGTGCTGATCACCGAACTGCCCGGAGGTTATCTGGCCTGCGCGGTCGTCGTCGTGGTGGGCGCCGTCCTGTTCGTGCTGCGCACGCCGGACCTGCCGCTGCCGCGGGACTGGCCGGTCGAGCGGTGGCGGGCGGCGCTGGCCCAGTTGTGGATCTCGCCGCGCCGGCAGCCGGACTTCGCCTGGGCCTGGGGCTGCCACTTCATGATTAATCTGGGCAACGCGCTGGGCACGTTCTACCTGCTGTTCTTCCTCAAGGACGCGGTGCACTATCCCGATCCGGACACCGGTCTGTTGATCATGATGGGCCTGTACGGGGCAGCATTGGTGGTCGGCGGCCTCGGCGTCGGGTACCTGTCGGATTCTTCCGGGCGCCGCAAGCCGTTCGTGCTGCTCTCCGTGGCCGTGATGGCGCTGGCCGCGCTGCTGTTGACACTGTGGCAGACCTGGCCCGCCGCACTCGCCGCGTCCCCGCTGCTCGGGCTGGGTTTCGGGGCCTACTGGGCGGTCGCGCTGGCGATCCTCACCCAGGTGCTGCCGACGGCCGCGGACCGGGCGAAGGACCTTGGCGTGGTCAACATCGCGAACCTGTTGCCGCAGGTCATCGCGCCGCTGCTGGCCACGGTGATCCTCGCCGACCTGGGCGGCTACCCGGCGCTCTTCGGCGCGTCGGCGATCGCCACGCTGGCCGCGGGCGGCTTGATCCTGGGTGTGCGCAAAGTCCGCTGAGCGCGCGGAAGCGAGCGAGTGGGGAGATCTCGACTTCTTGGGCCCGCGGGCCGATGCCGGTCGGGGGAGGGGAGTGCAACGGCACCGGCCCGCGGAGATCGGGGGCCGCCGGGCGGGGGTGCCCGCAAGGTGCCATCGGCGACTTCGCGGGCGGCGCTGCGATCAAGCTAACGGATGGATTGTGGGGTTCGCCAGGAAGTTCGGTGCCTCGTAAGCGATTAATCGCCGAACGGTCGCTAGCGTGCGCCCTGCGGCACCAGCGCGTGACGGCCGGTCGTCTCGGAAGCCGTCTTGGTGCTGCGCGACTGGCTCGGCACCGACGAGTTCTTCCGGCGCCACGGCCGGCGCAGCGGCTGCTGCGGGGCGAGACCGCCGGCCACCAGATGCTCGTGCGCCACCTGCCACACCGAGCAGGGCGCCTTGCAGCGGTGCCACCGGGTCGAGCAGGTCGGGCAGTCGCCGCGCTCGTCCGGTTCGTGGGCCGACAACATCGCCCGCCAGCCCTCGGTGAGCCGGGGCAGCTCGGAACGGGCTACCGAAACCAGCGACTGGGCGTCGGCGCGGTCGGCCAGGTCGGCGAGCATGTCAAGGCGTTCCCATACCGCATTGCGGAGGACCTGCCCAAGGATCTGATCCACGAGAAACTCACCTTTCCGTCAGTTTCGCAGCTTCATTGAGCGCCGCCCGCAGCTGGCCGAGCTGGCCGGCCGTCAGACGCGCTGTTTCCCCGGGCGGCCCCACCAGTACCACCTGGTTGTCCTGGACTAGGACGGTCACGCAGCGTTCCCGGTTGATCATGTCGCCGCACTGCACGCGCCAGACCAGTTGGCCGCTCTCGTAGCGGCGCACCTGCGCGGCGCGGGGATCGGTGATCGCCGGCATCGAGCTCCGGGCCGCTGAGCGGGCCATCGCCTCACGCCCCGGCACCGGCCGCAGGTGTCCGGTGCGGGTCACCGGAATCGAGTCCACGAACTCCACCGCGTTCAACTCCGCTCTAGTTCGGTTCGGGCTTGCCGTCGTGTCCGTTGGTTGCTCTGTGTAGTCGCGGGCTGTGCTCGCTCGCTCACGGAGAACTCCAGAACCAGATTGCGATGAACCAAGCGGGAAGAGAAGAAGAACGGGCCCCACAGCGCCGACCGGCGCGGGTTCCACGGTAAACGGTCGAGGAATTTCGGCTCGGCCGATCAGGCTCGGCAAAACGATGGTTAGCGCGGTTCAATAGTCATGCCTACGCTGCGAATCAACCACCGACGGGACGGTGAAGGGGCGCAAATGGACGCCAACAATGCTGTGGATGCTCGCCAGGGTCACCCGGTCAACCAGGAAGTCTGGGAAAAACGGGAGATGCGGGAAGCCCTGGCCGCGCGGGAGATCAGTGCGGTCTACCGCAACCTCCGCAAGGAGGGCATCTCACAGCGGCAGATAGCCGCGATGACCGGACAGTCCCAGTCGGAGGTGTCGGAGATCCTCAAGGGCCGGCAGGTCATGGCCTATGACGTGCTGGCGAGGATCGCCGATGGTCTCGGCGTGCCGCGGGGCTACATGGGTCTCGCCTACGACGAGGTCACCGAGATCCAGGTCGTCGGCGCCGCCGACGAGCAGCAGGCTGAGGAGGACGAGTCCGTGAAGCGGCGGAACTTCCTCGCGCATGCCGCCCAGGTGACGATGGGGGCGGCGGTCTTCGGATCGTCCCCGCAGTCCTGGTCGGCGAGCCCCGCGAGGACGCCGGCACCGGGCCACATCGGGATGACCGACGTGCGCCAGGTGGAGGCCGCGACCAGGGCGTTGCGCGCGCTCGACTACCAGTACGGCGGCGGATTCTGCCGCGACGCCGTGGTGGCCCAGTTGTCCTGGGGGCAGCAGATGCTGGATTCCTCGGCCACCTCACCGGTCAGATCGCGACTGTTCGTCGCGCTGGCGGACCTGCACAGCCTCGCCGGCTGGACGTCCTTCGACACGGGCCTGATGGACTCCGCGCGCGGGCATTTCGCGAACGCGCTGGAGTTGGCCAAACAGGGCGACAACAACCCGCTCGTGGCCAACATCCTGTACCGGATGGGCCGGGTGTACCTGCACCAGGAAGCGCCGAACGACGCGTTGAAGCTGTTCCAGCTGGGGCAGATCGCCGCGCAGGAGTCCGGTTCGGAACTGGCGATCGCGGTGCTCGCGGCCAACCAGGCGTGGGCCTACGCGATGATGGAGAACGAGGACCAGGCGCTCAAGCTGCTGGGCCTGGCCAAGGACGAGTTCGCCCGGGCGAACGTGGCCGAGGCCGAGGACTGGGTCAAGTTCTTCAACGAGACCGACGTCTACGCCATGATCGGCACGGTGCACACGGTGCTGGCGCGCCGGGTGGACTCGAACCATACGAAGTACGCGATTCCGGCGCTGAGCAGGGCGATCGACTCCTATGGCGACGACATGCAGCGCAGCAAGACGTTCATGTTGAGCGAGCTGGCGACGAACCACCTGCTCGACGGGGACATCGACCACGGCGCGCGGATCGGCCGTGCCGCGCTGGAGTCCTCCGAGGGGCTCAAGTCGGCGCGGATCAAGGACCGCATGCGCCCGCTGCGGGAGGAAGCCGACCGGCGGAAGAACAACCCGGACGCTCGTGAACTGAGCGAACGGCTGAACGCGTTCTTCGCCGCATAAGCGAGTCGAACACCGAGGTTCCAGCCTATGACCGTTGCCACGCCCAAACGGCCCGATGGCCGGTTCACCAGGGAAAAACTGGATTGGGTCATGGCCTCCACGGCGGCGTTGCTTGGCCTCGACCACCGGGGCGCGCGCCTGCTGCGGTTCACCAACAACGCGGTGTATGCGCTGGCCAGCGCCCCGGTCGTACTGCGGATCGTCGGGTCGTACGCGCTGCGGCACCGGGTCGCGAAGGTGGTCGCGGTGGCCCGGCATTTCGAACGGCACCGGGTTCCGGCGATCCGCCTGTTACCCGGTGTCGACCAACCCATCCAGGTGGGCGAGCACGTGGTCACCGCCTGGTTGCGCGTCGAGGGCGAGGGCCGGCGGCCCACCGCGCAGGATCTCGGGCGCCTGCTCCGGCGGGTGCACGCCCTGCCGGCGCCGGAGGGCGTCGGCGAGTGGGCGCCGCTGGCCGACGTGCGGGCCAGGGTGGCCGACGCCGAGGAGATCGATCCCCGTGACCGGCGGTTCCTGCTCCGGCGATGTGCCGAGGTCGAGGCCGCTCTCGGCGAGTTGACGTTTCCGCTGAGGCGCACGCTGGTCCATGGCGACGCGCATCCGGGCAACCTGATCGGCTCGGCGCGCGGCCCGGTGCTGTGCGACTTCGACTCGGCGTGCCTCGGTCCGCCGGAGTGGGATCTGACGCCCCTGGCCGTCGGCCGTGATCGCTTCGGCGACCCGGCCGGCCGCTACCGGATGCTGGCCGACACCTACGGCTTCGACGTGACCACGTGGGAGGGCTTCCCCGTGCTCAGGGCGGCGCGGGAGCTCAAGCTGACCACGAGCGTGCTGCCCATCCTGCGCAGCCACCCGCAGGTTCGCGCCGAGCTTCGCCGCAGGCTGGAAGACCTGCGCGTGGGCCGGATGCTGGTCCCCTGGTCGCGTTACAGCTAGCCGGCAATTGTCATGAAGCCGTGACGTTCGCCGACCAGTCGTGACCGCTCGTCGCTTCGCGTGCACGTGCATGCGTAGGGAATTCGGCGGAGGTGATGGCTCCGGTTGGCCTAACCTTGACCCATTCAGCCCGGCCTCACACAGCGTCAGGTGACCGGGGAGCGGGTCAGCACGACGGCCAATCCGAACGCCAGGCCCATCGTGACGAGTTCCAGGGTCGCCCAGGACGCCAGCGCCGTCCGCTCGTGCCGGACGATCCGGGGCATCAGCCGCCAGCGCAGGTTGGCGCCGAGCACGGCGATCGCTCCCAGACAGGCCACCTTCAGCAGCACCAACCACCCGTACCGCGTGGTGAACAGGCCGGCCCGGAAGCCGATGGTCGGGTCGAGCAGGATCTCGACGCACGCGTTGAACAGGCCGGTCACGCCGGCCAGCACCAGGCACAACGTGGCCAGCTTCGAGAACCTGGGCATCGCGTGGGCGAGCAGTGTCCGGTTGGCGGCGAGCAGCACGGCCATCGCGCCGAGGCCGCCGGTCCAGGCCACCGCGCTCATCACGTGGAGCTCGATCGAGACCATCGTGTAGTCGTGGTAGCTCGAGTCCGCCGCATGCCCGGTGACCGGCAGGGGAAGGAGGGTGAGCAGGCCGAGCCCGGCCCGCACCTCGGCCGGCACCTTCTCGCCGTGTCGCAGCGCCATGATCCCGAGAACGGCAAGCACCAGCGCGAGCACCGCGACGATCACCAGCGCCTTGCCCGCGCCGACCTGGACCACGTACGCCCAGACATCGGCCAGGCCGATCCGGTCCGCCTGTGGCCGGAACTCGGCGGTCTGCAGCACCAGGCTGACCAGCGCCGTTACCGACCACAGCACGGCGCACGCCACGGCGGCGGGCCGCGTTCTGGCCAGCACCGGTTCGGTGAGCTTCGGCCGGTCGAAGCCGACCAGCACCGGGAGCAGGGCGAGCCCGATCGTGGCCACCGCCGAGAGGTCGAGCAGCACCCGGACGAGTGGGATGGCGACCGAGACCACCTCGCCGGGCTCGGCTACGCCCGGCACCGGCGCGGTCGCGGTGAGCGCCACGCCGATCAGGACACCGGCTATCGCCGCGGTGACCGCGGCGACGACCGTCGAGTAGCCGACGCGCGAGGTGGTCTCGGCCCGGGTCACGGGGTCCGCCCCCGGCCCATCCGCAGTGCCACGGTCAACCCGATCGCCAGCAGGACGACCGCGCCCATGACCCACGCCCACACCGGCACCCCGCCCGAACCGCTGGACGAGGCCGCGCCGGTGGGGGCGCCGGCGGCGCCGCCGGTGGCGGCCGGCGTGCCGTTGCCGGCCTTGGTGAGGGTGAAGGTGTACTGGCCCTGCACCGGATGCCCGTCAGCGGAGAGGATCCGGTAGCCGACCGTGTACACCCCGGCCGGGCCGAGCGGGCGCACGGGAGCGCTGACCATGTTCCCGTCGATCGACACGCTTCCTTCGGCCCACTGCGTGCCGTTCGGCCCGGTGACCGCGATCTGGTTGAGGTCACCGCCCTGCACCGGCGCGTTGAAGGTGAGCGTGATCTTCGCCGGCCCGGTCTCCATCGACGCGTCTTTCACCGGGTCGGTGGAGAGGAGCACGTCGTGCGCCAATGCCGGGGTGGCCAAGCCGAGCATGGCCAGTGCGGCGAGCGCCACCGTCACGAGGATCTTGCGTAACATTCTGATTCCTGCCTTCCCGCGCAGTGCGGCGATCAGCCGCACTGCCGCGGTTTGGAGTTCTACGCGTTCACTTTGCCGCTTTACGGCCACGGACCAGCGCGCCCGCGCCGAACCCGACACCGAGTGCGCCGACGAGCAGGCCGGCTCCGCCGAGCCAGCGGGCGGTGTCGTCGGTCGCCGGACCCGGCTCGCCTCCCTCGGCTGCTGCGGGCGTGCTGGCGTCGTGCGCGGAGCTGTCGTGCGCGGCGCCCGCGGTCGAGGCCGCGGCGAGACGGATCGTCGGCGCGGGGTTCTCCGGCTCGGCACCACCCGGCGTGCTCGACTGGTTCCAGTTCACCACCTTGTCGTTGTCGTAGGTCTGGATCGCGGGCAGCTCCAGGGTGTCTACATTGGCCGGCAGGTTGCTGGCGGTGATCTCGAACTCCTGGAACTGCTGGGTACCCTTGGCGAGCCCGCCACCGGGTTGCGCGGTCCAGACGATCTTGGTGACGGGGTCGGTGATCTCGAGGTTCTTACCGTCGCGCACCGGCGTGGGCAGGTGCGTCTTGGTCACCTCGGCGGTCCAGCCCGGTACCGGCCGGTACCGCACCGAGTTGATCCCGTATTCCGGCTTGAAGTCGACCTCGACCTTCACGGTTCCGGCGTCGGCCTCCTCGTTGGGCACACGCAGGACGATGGTCCCGGAACCGCCCTGCTGGGGCTGGTTCCCGTAGCTGTTGGCGGTGACATGGGCCGAGGCGACACCGGTACCCAGTAGCCCGGTGACGCCGATCGCGCCGATCAGCACGGACGCGCGCAGAATGCTCTTCTTGGACATGTTTCGGTTGCTCCTGAAAATGAGTCGGGGCCCGGTGCGTCTGACCGGGTGTGGGTGAGGGGGCCTTTCAGGAGCGCGCGGGCGGGCCGCGCCGGCCGTGCACCCGGCGCAGCAGCACGGACAGCAGCGGGGTGTCGCCAGGGGAGCGGACGGGCACGCCGGCCGCCCCGGGCGGCACCGGCGCCGGGCGCCACACCACCGGCAGGATGAGAAGCAGGCCCGCCGCCGCGGCGAGCAGCATCGATTCGGCGTGGGCCAGCAGGAACGCCGTCACCGAGGTGGCCGCGGCGTGGGTGAGGATCATGCCGGCCGAAGGCGTCAGGTGGTCCATCAGCCCGCCCAGCACGAGATGCATCCCGAGTTGAGCGGTGGCGAGGACGGTGAGGACGCCGAGCGGCCCCTTCGTCTTTTCCGCGAGCGCGGCGCCGATCCAGCCGAGGAGTCCGGTCAGGACGAGCGTGAGGGAAGTGTCCGGCAGACCGCCGCCGGCGAGTGTGTGCGCGGTTATCGCCAAACCTGCATTACTGAAAGTGAGCAGAACGCCACGCATACGGTGCAATGCGTGGCGCTGTTTCTGGCGTCTGCTCACGTCCGACAGCTTAGTGAGCGTGCCTGATCACAGCGTTACTGTGTCATACCAAACATTGAACAGATTTTGTAAGAACGGTTATCTTCCCTGGTCAGAGTGGGTTTGACGGTCGTTTTTGGTCACGTTGATCGTAGGTGAGTGCTTGCTCAAACGCCCGGTTTGCGAAACGGTGTCCGGACAGTAACGAAAACTTGCCGGGAAGTCGGGGACGGCAGATGAACCTGTTCGAGTACGTTGCCGATCGCTGGAGTCGGCTCTCGCTGCAGGCGTGGTTGCACGTCAGCGAGGTCGTCCAGGCCACGATTGTGGCCGCGGTGATCGGTGTGGTGATCGGGGTCGCGGTGTATCGGAGCCCGTTCGGCTCCGCCGTGGCCACCGCGCTGGCCAGCACGATTCTGACCATTCCGTCGTTCGCGCTGATCGGGCTGCTGATCCCGCTGGTCGGGCTCGGTGTGGCGCCGTCGGTGATCCCACTCGTGCTCTACGCGCTGTTGCCGATCGTGCGCAACACCATCGTGGGGTTGAACGGCGTCGATCCGGCCGTGACCGACGCCGCGAGAGGTATCGGGATGAGCCGGTTCGCCGTGCTCAGCCGGGTCGAGTTGCGGCTGGCCTGGCCCGCCATCCTGACCGGGATGCGGGTGGCCACCCAGATGCTGATGGGCATCGCCGTGATCGCGGCCTACGCCAAGGGACCTGGCCTCGGTTCCGAGGTGTTCTCCGGGTTGACCAGAGCGGGTAGTGCCAACTCCATCGAGCAGGCGCTGACCGGCACGCTCGGCGTGGTCATCCTGGCGTTGATCCTCGACGCCATCTATGTCCTCATCGCCCGATTCACCAGCCCGAGGGGTGCGCGTGTCTGAAACGATCGAAACCAGTGTCAGCGCTGAGACCAGCGACGCCGTATCGGGTGCGGAGATCCAGCTGGAGCACGTGACCAAGCGCTATCCAGGGTCGCGGGAAGCCGCGGTGGACGACGTCACGATGACGATCCCCGCCGGCAAGATCGTGATCCTGGTCGGCCCGTCCGGCTGCGGCAAGACCACCACGATGCGGATGATCAACCGGCTGATCGAGCCCACGTCCGGCCGGATCACCATCGACGGCGAGGACACCCGCCGGCTCAACTCCGACCTGCTGCGGCGCAAGATCGGCTACTCGATCCAGCAGGCCGGGCTGTTCCCGCACTTCACGGTCGCGCAGAACATCGCGGTGGTGCCCGGGCTGCTGGGCTGGGACCACAAGCGCATCGACGAGCGGGTCGAGGAGATGCTGGACCTGGTCGGCCTCGACCCGAAGCTCTTCCACGACCGCTATCCCCGCCAGCTCTCCGGCGGGCAGCAGCAACGCGTCGGGGTCGCGCGGGCGCTCGCCGCCGACCCGCCGGTCCTGCTGATGGACGAGCCGTTCGGCGCGGTCGACCCGATCACCCGCGGAAACCTGCAGGATGAGTTGCTGCGCCTGCAAAGCGAGCTGCACAAGACGATCGTGTTCGTCACGCACGACTTCGACGAGGCGGTCAAGCTCGGCGACAAGATCGCGGTGCTCGGCGACAAGTCGTCGATCCTCCAGTACGACACGCCCGAGTCGATCCTGGCCAATCCCGCCGACGACACGGTGGCCGGCTTCGTGGGCGCCGGCGCGTCGCTCAAGCAGCTCACGCTGCTGCGGGTGCGGGACGTCGAACTCAGGACCGACGCGGTGACCGCGCACCTCGGGGAATCGCCCGCCGAGGTCAGCCAGCGGCTGAGCGAGGCGCGGGGAAACTACGCGCTGGTGCTCGACCACCGCAACCGTCCCCTCCGCTGGGTCCACCAGCGCAACCTCCGCACCGCGACCTCGCTCGAAACGGCGGGTAAGCCGCTCGGCGACCTGGTCAGCCTGCAGTCGACCCTGCAGGACGCGCTCGAGGCGATGCTCGTGGAGGGCGGAGCCGTGCCGGTGACCGGGCCGCGCGGCGAGTACGCCGGCATGATCGAGTTGGACACCGTGATGGCGACGGTGCAGCGGTTGCGCGAGGAGCACGCCTGATGAGCACCGCTGCAGAGCAGAGCGCGATCGCGCCCGGCCTCTCCACCGGATCCGGCCAGCGCCGCGCCGACCGGGCCAGGTTGCTCGGCCAGCCGGTGGCCGTGGTCATCCTCGTCGGCGGCGTGCTGACCTGGGCCTTGACCAGGGCAAATGACGCGACCGAGGCAGAGACCCTGAACTGGCCGACGCTGCTGGCCAGCACCTGGGAACACGTGGTGATCACCATCGCGGTGGCCGCGATCGTGGTCGCCGTCGCCGTGCCGCTCGGGATGATGCTCACCCGGCGCTGGGCCCGGCCGGCCGCGCCGGTGTTCCTGATCATCGCGAACATCGGCCAGGCCGCGCCCGCGCTCGGCATGATCGTGCTGTTCTTCCTGTGGACCGAATGGTCGGGCCTCTGGTGCGCGGTGCTGCCGATCGCCTTCTATTCGCTGCTACCGGTGTTGCGGAACACGATCGTCGGCATCAACGCGGTCGACCCGGCGCTCATCGACGCCGGCCGCGGGATCGGGATGTCGTCGACCGGCGTGCTGTTCCGCGTCGAGCTGCCGTTGGCCGTGCCGATGATCCTGGCCGGGCTGCGCACGTCGCTCGTGCTGGCGGTGGGGACCGCGACGCTGGCGTTCTTCGTCGACGGCGGCGGGCTCGGCTCGCTCATCGACACTGGTTACAAGCTCAACCGGGTGCCCGTGCTGGTGACCGGCGCCGTGCTCGCGGTCGGGCTCGCGCTGCTGATCGACTGGGTGGGGGCGCTGCTGGAGAAGGTCTTCGGGCCGAGGGGACTGCGATGAGGAAACTTCTGGTGACGGTCATGGCGGCGGTGCTGGGCACCTCCCTGACCGCGTGCGGGCTGAACGTCAACGCCGCGCTGCCCTACGACGTGAAGCCGGGTTCGATCCGTCCGGTGCCGAGCCTGGAAGGGGTGCCCGTGACGGTGGGGTCGAAGGACTTCACCGAGAACATCATCCTCGGCTACATGGCCGAGTTGGCGCTTTCCGCGGCGGGCGCGAAGGTCACGGACCTGACCAACATCAACGGGTCGAACAGCGCGCGGCAGGCGCTGGTGGCCGGGCAGACGGACGTCAGCTGGGACTACACCGGCACCGCCTGGCTTTCGTATTTCGGCCACGACAAGCCGATTCCGGAAGAACATGCGCAGTTCGACGCCGTCCGGAACGAGGACCTCAAGGAGAACGGGGTCGACTGGCTCGACTACTCGCCGGTCAACGACACCTACGCCTTCGCGACCACGCAAGCGTATGCACAGGCCCACAACCTGCGGTCCAATTCGGACATGACCAACTTCCTGAAGCAGCACCCGGAGGAAGCGGTGTTCTGCCTGGAGACGGAGTTCTCCTCCCGGCAGGACGGCTTCCCCGGGGTGCAGAAGGAATACGGCTTCCCGGCCACGACGGTGAAGACGTTCGGCACCGGCGCGATCTACGCGGCCGTCGCGAACGGCACGTGCAACTTCGGCGAGGTCTTCACCACCGACGGCCGGATCGGCGGCCTGCACCTGCGCGTGCTGAACGACGACAAGCAGTTCTTCCCGCAGTACAACGCCTCGGTGATGGTCAAGAAGGCGTTCCTGGACCAGCATCCGGCGCTGGCCGACGTGCTGGTGCCGGTGGGCAAGGCGCTGGACAACGACCAGATGGTCGAGCTGTGCAAGCAGGTCGACGTCGACGGCAAGGACGCCGGAGAAGTGGCCCGCGACTGGATGATCTCCAAGGGGTTCATTTCCTGAAGTGGCTTGGGTAGCGGTGCAAGTGGACGGCCCACCGCAAGCGGCTGACGCCGCTTATAAAGAGACGCTTCTGGCGGGCGGGATGCGCTAGAGGCCCAGGCGGCGCAGGACCTGGTTTTCGAGGCGTTCGAGTTCCGCGCCGACCGCCTGGTGCGCGGCCCGGCGGCGGGAGGCGGGCATCCGTTCGGCCGCGTGCACGGCCGCGGTCAGCTGCTCCAGCGTGGCCTGCGACTCCGTCGCGAACTCGGTGTCTTCCCTGGTCGCCTTCGTGGACTTCTGCAACTCCGCGAGCGCCGCGGAAATGCCGGCGATGCGCGCCAGCAGGCCGGCGCCGCGGCCGGTGAACTCGGGCAGCGCCTCGACCGGAACACCGAGCCGGCGCGCCTGGTAGCGGTCGTAGGCCTCGCGCACCGCGCCCGCCGCCTTGACCGCCAACGGTGCCACCGCGGGAGCCACGGCCGGGATCACGATCTTGGCCACCGCGACGGCGTTGCGGGCCTTCTTCGGCGTCAGCCCCTTTTCGTCCGCCTTCTTCCTCGCCATGAGTAGAACTTACTGGGCCGGGTGACCGCGAGCACGCCGACGGGTCTGGGACACAGCTGCGGACTTTCCGTCAGAGGGTGCTTCTAAAGTATGAGCATGGACCCAGAGGTGCTGCTTGACGCGGGCGCGGTGAGCCGTTGCCGCCGTCGGGTGCATCTCGATCACGATCCGGAGATGCGCGAGACGGCGCTCGCGCCCCCCGACCCGGCCGCGGAGCTGCGGATCGCCGACGCCGCGGCCCATCGCGAGACGATCCGGCAACGGCTGGCCGGCGCGTTGTCGGATGCGACCGGGGACGGCCCGGGCTGGGTCAACGTCCCCGCCGACCTGCCGCCCGCCGACCGGGCCCGGCTCACCGAACAGGCGCTGGCGGACGGTGCCTCCCACGTCTGGGGCGGCGTGCTGCCGGTGGACCACGCCGGGCACCGGCGCGGTGGCGCCGAACTGCTGGTCCGCACGGAGCACGGCTACCTGCCGGTGCTCGTGGTGCGGCACCGGATCACCGATCCGGGCACGGGCGCGCTCACCACGGACCCGCTGGACCTCGACCCGGCGCACGCGGTCGTCGACCAGACCCGCAAGGTCCGCTCGCACGCGCGTGACCAGTTCCGGCTGGCCCACGTGTACCGGATGCTGCAGCCGCTGGGCCTGGCCGCCCCGGCGGCCATGGGCGGCGTGATCGGGCTGGACGCGGACGTGGTGCTCTGGTACGACCTGGCAGCGCCGAACTGGCCGGGCGGCCGCACCGCACTGGACGAGTACGACGCGCGGTTCGAAGACCGGCTGGCCGTCGCGCACTCCGCCGCGACCGGCGGGCCCGCGCTCGCCGAGCCGTCGCGGGTCCTGGAGTGCCGTTACTGCCCGTGGTGGCCGACCTGCGAGGCGGAGCTGACCGCGTCGCGGGACGTGAGCCTGGTGATCCGCGGTGACGACGCGGTCGAACTGCGCCGCGCCGGAATATCCACTGTGGACAAGCTGGCCGCGCTCGATCCGGCCGACGCGCCGCCGATCCCGTGGCAGCCGGGCGTGTTCCTCGACGCGGTCGCGCTGGCCCGCGCGTGGCAGGCGAACCTGTCCGTGGTGCGCAAGGTGCCCGACGTGGGAGTGCCGCGCGCCGACGTCGAGGTAGACGTGGACATGGAAAGTTTCGGCGAGTCCGGCGCGTATCTGTGGGGTTGCCTGCTGTCGGGCGCGGATATCGGGATGGAGCGGGGCTACCGCTCGTTCGTCACCTGGGATCCCCTGCCCACCGCGGACGAGGCGCGCTCGTTCGCCGAGTTCTGGGCCTGGTTGAGCGAAGTTCGCGCCCGCGCCGCCGCAGCCGGGCTGACCTTCCGCGCCTACTGCTACAACGCGATGGCGGAGAACCGCTGGCTGTTCGGCTCCGCCGCACGGTTCGCCGATCTCGTGGGCGTGCCCAGCCGCGCGGAGATCCGGTCCTTTGTGGACTCCGAGCAGTGGGTGGATCTCTTCCGCAGCGTCTCCGACCAGTTCCTGTGCACCCGCGGCAAGGGCCTGAAGGTGGTCGCGCCGGTCGCCGGGTTCACCTGGCGTGATCCGGAAGCCGGTGGCGAGGCGTCGATGCGCTGGTACCGCGCGGCGGTCGGCCTGGACGGTCAGGTGCCGGAGGTGGCCCAGCGTGAGCGCCTCCTCCGCTACAACGAGGACGACGTGCGCGCTACCCGTGCCCTGCGGGTGTGGATGTCCGGCCCGGCCAACGCCATCCCGTACCTTGGCGACCTCTGAGCAACTGCCTCAGCGATAGATCTCGCGCCGGTGGACGACCGCGACGACGAGCACGACCAGCACCCGGTCGCGGATCTCGTAGACGACGCGGTAATCACCGGTGCGCACCCGCCATTCGCCCTCGCCGCCGGCGAGCTTCTTCGCTCCGGCGGGGCGAGGATCATCGGCCAGTAGTTCGATCGCCGCGCAACCAGCGGGAACGTCCCGCTGCGTCAGCGAGGGGCCATGCGGAGTGCGCCGTCGAGGCGGATGACCTCGCCGTTGAGGTAGTCGTGCTCGACGATGTCGACGGCGAGCTGGGCGTACTCGTCCGGGCGGCCCAGCCGCTTCGGGAACGGAACGCCCGCCGCGAGCCCGGCCCGGAACTCCTCGCTGATCGTGGCCAGCATCGGGGTGTCGATGATCCCGGGCGCGATGGTGACCACCCGGATGCCCTGCGAGGCGAGATCCCGTGCGGCCGGCAGGGTCAGCCCGACCACGCCGCCCTTGGACGCTGAGTAGGCCACCTGTCCGATCTGCCCGTCGAAGGCCGCCACCGAGGCAGTGTTGATCACCACGCCGCGGGCGTCGTCGGCCAGTGGATCGGTCTTCGCGATCGCCTCCGCGGCCAGCGTGAGCACGTTGAAGGTGCCGACCAGGTTGATCTCGACGACCTTGCGGAACAGGTCGAGGTCGTGGCGGCCCCGCTTGGACAGGATCCGCGCGGACGGTCCGATGCCCGCGCAGTTCACCACGACGCGCAGCGGCACGCCCGTGCTGGCGGCCTGGTCGACGGCCGAGGCCACCTGTTCAGGGTCGGTCACGTCGGCTTCGACGTAGGTCACGCCGGATACCTGCGGAGCCTTCCCGATGGCCGCCGCGAGGTCGACAGCGAACACCCGCGCACCCTTCGCGGCGAGCGCTTGTGCCGTCGCTGCGCCCAATCCCGAGGCGCCACCGGTGACGATCGCCGCAGTGTCCGTGATCCGCATTCCGACCCCTTCTCCGCAGTGTTACTTCAGAACGTGTGCGGGTAGCCAGGCCGTGGCATCCATTGTCGGCTGCCGGTAGACGGCGATGGCGGTCTGCCGCTCGAACCACAGGTTAACGCTCGTTCGCATGTTCGCCGGGTGTGCCCCATCACTGCTCAGGATCGCGGGTCGGGCAGGAAGTTGGCGGCCACGACGATGCCCGCGACCGTCACCGCCTGCACGCCGGTGACCAGCACGAGGGCGTACTCCACGTCGCCGCCGGCGGACAGCGTGGTGAACAGCGTGCCGAGAACCGCGACGCCGAGCGCCAGGCAGGTCTGCTGGGTGGTGGTCAGCACTCCACTGCCGACACCCGCGCTTTCGCTCGGCACCCGCGAAAGAACGACCCGGAAGATCGTCGGGCCGGTCAGGCCCTGGCCAAGCCCGGCCACCAGGGTGCCTGGCACGAGGTCGAGAACGTCCAGCCGGGGCCAGGCCGCCAGTACCGTGATGATCAGCACCAGCAGGCCGAGCAACTGCACGGCCGAGCCGAGGACCACGACCCGGTGACCGATCCGCGCGACCAGCCGGCTGCTGGCCAGCGAGGTCACCAGGAAGCCCAGCGCCAGCGGCGTGAGCGCGAACCCCGAGGAGAACGGGTCGAGGTGCAGCCCGTCCTGCAGGGTGAGCGCGTAGACGAACATGAAACCGCCGAAGCCGGTGAAGAAGGTGGCCCCGATGCTTAGGCCACGGCGCATGCTCGGCAGGCGCAGCACGGACATCGGCAGCAACGGCACACCGCCGTCGGCCTCCATCCGCCGTTCCACGGCGACGAACGCGGCCGCCGCGAAGGGGAACAGGCCCAGCAGCACCCAGCACCAGGCCGGCCAGCCCAGCGCCCGGCCTTCCAACAACGGGATCAGCAGGGTGAGCAGGGTGACGCCGAGCAGCGCGGTGCCCCGGCGGTCCACGCCCAGCGGGTGGTCGGAACTCGTCTCGGGCAGCGTTCGGCGCGCCAGAGCCCACCCGAGCACCCCGAGCGGCACGTTGACCAGGAAAATCGGCCGCCAGCCGCTGCCGGCGATGTCGGCGGACACCAGCACGCCGCCGAGCAACTGACCGATCACCATGGCAAGGCCGGCGGTCGCGCCGTAGTAGCCGAGGGTCCGCGAGCGATGTTCGCCGGAGGTGGTGGCCTGGATGATCGACAGCACCTGGGGCACGATCAGCGCGGCGGCCGCGCCCTGGGCGACCCGCGCGAGCACCAGTACGGTCACGTTCGGGGCCAGTCCGCAGATCAGCGAGGTCAGGGTGAACGCGGCGAGCCCGGTGCTGAACAGCCGCCGCCGGCCGAACGCGTCGCCCAGCCGTCCGCCCACGACCAGGAGCAGGGCGAAGGCGATGCCGTAACCGGCGACGACCCATTCGAGGGCGGCGGTCGAGGCGTGCAGGTCCGCGTTGATGGTGGGGAGCGCGACGTTGACGATGAACAGGTCGATGGGGGCCAGCGCGGCGCCGAGCAGCAAGGTCGCCAGACCGGCCGGTCTCAGCGTCGGCGGCACGGTCTCCAGTTCGGTGGTGATCGCCATGGACACCAAGATCCGCCGGTGCGGAAACTGGTACCAGGAGTCTGCTTATCGGGGTATCAGCACTACCTGGTAACAGGTTGGGGCCCGTGCGACAGTGGGCGAATGACTGCCGCCGCGTCGAAGCCGAAGGACGCCATTCGCCGACGGGAGCTGGCCGCGTTCCTGCGCAGCCGCCGCGAGCGCATCACACCCGAGCAGGTCGGCCTGCCCAGCGGCGGGCGGCGGCGGACGCCGGGCCTGCGCCGGGAGGAGGTCGCGCAGCTGGCCGGGGTAGGGGTCACCTGGTACACGTGGCTGGAGCAGGGGCGTGACATCAACGCCTCCGCACAGGTGCTCGAGGCGGTCTCGGCCACGCTGCGGCTCGACCCGCACGAGCGCGCGCATCTGTTCACCCTCGCCGGGGTGCTCAAGCCCAAGGCGGAACAGGAGGGCACGGCGGTCTCGCCCGGCCTCAGGTCGATCCTCACCAAGCTGGAGCCCTACCCGGCGGCCGTGCACAACGCCCGCACCGACATCCTCGCCTACAACCGCGTCTACGACTGGTTGTTCGACGTCAGCCGCCTTCCCTTCGAAGAGCGCAATGCGCTGCTGCAGTGCTTCACCAATCCGGAGTGGCAGGCACGCATCCAGAACTGGACGGACGGGGTCCCCCGGTCGGTGGCGCAGTTCCGTGCCTCAATGGCCGAGCACATCGGAGAGCCGAGCTGGAAGTCGCTGGTCAAGCGGCTGCGCCAGGAATCACCGGCGTTCGAGGTGCTGTGGCGTCGCCACGATGTGCAGCCGTTGAACAACCACACCAAGCGGTTCCTGCACCCCGAGGCCGGCCGGCTCTGCTTCGACTACACGCAACTGTGGCTCGGCCGGCGCTCAGACGTGCGGCTGACCACTTATACGCCGGCCGACGCCGAGACCGAGGCCAAGTTACTGGCCCGGTGGGGCCGCGGATGACGCGACCGGTGCGGACACGGTGTCCGGCCGCATGGCTTTGAGGAAGGCCTCGACAAGGGCGTCGGCGTATTCCGGAGTGAGCGGGCCGGAGCGGAACAGCCAGCGCTGGTAGAGGGGTGCGTACAGCAGTTCCAGTGCCAGGTCGAGGTCGGCGTCCGCAGCGAGTTGCCCGGCCTGTTGCGCGCTGCGCAGCCGGGCCTTCTTGGCCGCGTCCACCGGACCCTTCAGCTTCTCGTGATACTGGGCGGCCAGGGTGGGGTCGTTGATGATCTCGGTGTTGAGCGCGCGGATCGGTCCCTCGAAAGCGGGGTCTGCGAACTCGGCCACCGTCGCCCGCATCACCACCTTGAGATCGGCCTCCAGGTCGCCGGTGTCGGGCAGCACCATGCTCTGCTCCGGCCCGGACTCGCTCAGCGCCAGGAAGGCGTCGAAGATCACCGCGCCCTTGGAGGGCCACCAGCGGTAAATGGTCTGCTTTCCAACACCGGCCCGGGCCGCGATGGCCTCGATGGTGAGCTTGGCGTACCCGATCTCGGAGACCAGTTCGCGGGCGGCGGTGAGGATGGCCTGCCGGGAGCGCTCGCTGCGGCGGGCGGGGTTGGGCTGCTTGGCCATGTCGCGGATCATACCACCATAAGAGACGAGACGTTCCGTCTTGACTAGCGTCGATGCGAGACGTAACGTCTTGTCTCGTTAGGGAGAACTCAAGCAGCAGGAGGTGGAGCCCATGAGCCGGGTGTGGTTCATTACGGGCGCATCGCGCGGTCTGGGCCGGGCGTTCGCGGAGGCGGCGCTGCAGGCGGGCGACCGGGTCGTCGGGGCCGCGCGGAACGTCGAGCCGCTCGCCGACCTCGCCGGGAAGCACCCCGGCCGGCTGGTACGGCTACCGCTCGACGTCAGCGACCGCGCGGCCGTGTTCGCGACCGTGGACCGGGCAGCGGCGGCCTTCGGCAGGCTCGACATCGTGCTCAACAACGCCGGCGGCCTGCTGTTGGGCATGGTGGAGGAGGCGACGGAAGAACAGATCAGGGCCCACTTCGACGTCAACTTCTTCGGCGCGATCTGGGTCACCCAGGCCGTGCTCCCGCACCTGCGCACCCAGGGCGGCGGCCGCATCCTGCAGGTCACGACGATGGGCACCGGCGGCGGTTTTCCGATGGTCGGCCTGTACGCGGCCGGCAAGTCGGCGCTGGATTCGCTTTCCGAAGCCGTGGCGATGGAGGCCGAGCAGTTCGGCGTCAAGCTCACCATCGTCCAGATGGGCGGCTACGACACCGGCCTGTTCACCACGGGCACCACGGCGACGACGCCCGACCCGCACTACCAGGAACTGCGCGACAAGCTGATCGAAATGTGGGGCGAGGACGCCGGTCCCGCCCCGAGCACGGCCGCGCCCGTGCTCATGGAGCTGGTCGACCTGCCGGAGCCGCCCCGGCGCCTCATCGTCGGCGGCGCGTCCTACGACATCGTGCAGCAGGCCCTCCAGGACCGTACGGCGGAATATCGCGCCTGGGAGCACCTCAGCCGCAAGGCACCCGGATAACGCTCACGCAGGACCAGCGTCGCGGCGCCCAGGATCACCGCCGTGGTCCTGAGGACGTGGTACGCATCCCGGCCAGGACCGCGACTTCGTCCCTGCCGTAAAGGACGCCCATACCTGCGGATACGGTGACGGGCGTAACGCAACTGTCGTTTCTCGACCGACGCGTGTGACGCGGGCCTGTCGTACTTTGCAGGTGTGTGGCGGTTTCTGAGCGTTCGGGACGTGGTGATGGCGTTCGTGCCGATGGTGTTCGTGCTGGCCTCGACCACTACCGCCGAGCACTTCCAGGCCTGGAAACAGCCGCTCGACCCGCTGGGCTATCTCTGGCTCGTGGCCGCGGCGGCGCCCCTGGTGCTGTCCCGGAGATTCCCACTCTCCGTGTTCGGCGTTGTCACGGCGCTCACCTGGGCCTATTACTGGTCGCCCTATCCAGGCGGTCCGGCGGTGCTGCTGCCGACCATCGCGCTGTTCCAGGTGACCCGGCTGCGCGGCCCGTTACTGGCGGCGCTCGCCGGCAGCGGGGCGCTGCTGGCCGTGGTGATCGTCTACCTGGTCCGTGGCCACATGGTGTTCGACACGCGCGTCGCGCTCTCCGTGGTGTGGCTGACGGCCGTGATCGGCATCGGTACGGCGGTGCGCAACCGGGGCTCGGCCATCCGCGCCGCCCGTGAGCAGGCCGCCGAACGGCAGCACCGGCTCGCCGAGCGGGAACGGTTGCGGATCGCTCGCGAGGTGCACGACGTGGTGGCGCACAGCCTGGCCATGATCAACGTGCAGGCCGGAGTGGCCGCACACGTCGCCGACCGGCGACCCGAGCAGGCCGTCGAGGCGCTGCGCGCGATCAAGGAAGCCAGCGCCGCCGCGCTCGCCGACCTGCGCGCGACCGTGGCCGTGCTGCGCGCCGGCCAGGGGCTCGGGCCCGCGCCGAGCCTGCGCCAGCTCGACGAGTTGCTGGAGCACACGAAGGCGACCGGCCTGCAGGTCCTGGTGCACGGCTCACCCGGCGAACTGCCCGCTCCGGTGGACGGGGCGGCCTACCGCATCCTGCAGGAGTCCCTGACCAATGTGGTGCGGCATGCGAACCAGGCGACGACGGTGAACGTCTATTTCGAACGAACCGGAGCGGACCTGGAGCTCGTGGTGCGAGACGACGGGCGCGGGGCCATCGAGCCGAAGCCCGGGCACGGCCTGCGCGGCATGGGCGAGCGGGCGGCGGCCCTCGGCGGCCGGCTCGACGCCCGGGTCGTCGACGGTGGTTTCGAGATCCGCACCCGGCTGCCGGTCTCCCCGGACGGGGAAGCATCGCTGGCCGCGGGGGCGATCGGTCCAGCATGACCAGCCCCATGTCAAGTCGCGGCTCCCAGGTCGATCAGAGAGCGCGCCGCCGCCAGGCCCTGTCTTGCGGGGGTTCGACTCCCGCACCCCAACTGGGGGCAAGCCCCCAGACCCCCTCACTATCGGGGCGGCAGAACGCCATTATCGAGGACGTGACCCGAGTTTGTGAGGAGCGCCCTGTCGAGACGATCGCGGTCACGCGCAGACTCGCGGAGAAACAAGCATGAGCAGTGAACGAGTGGGCGTGAGCAGCGAATCGGCGGAAAGGGAAAATGCAGCGGTGAATATCAGGGTGGTGCTCGCCGACGACCAGACCCTGGTGCGGGGCGGCTTCCGGGTGCTGCTGGAGACCGAGGACGGCTTCGAGGTGTGCGGCGAGGCGTCCGACGGCGCGGAGGCGGTGCGGTTGGCCCGCGACAGCAGGCCGGACGTGGTGGTGATGGACATCCGGATGCCCGGCATGGACGGGTTGGAGGCCACCCGGCGGATCACCGCGGACCCCGACCTGACCGACGTGCGCGTGCTGGTGCTGACCACCTTCGACATCGACGAGTACGTCTACGAAGCGTTACGGGCGGGGGCCAGCGGGTTCCTGCTCAAGGACATCGAGCCGGTCGAGCTGCTGCGAGCGCTGCGCGTGGTCGCTGACGGCGAGGCGCTGCTGGCACCCACGGTGACCCGGCGGCTGATCACCGAGTTCGTCGGACGCCCGGAGAACCGGCGCGTGGACGCCGGGGCGATCCAGCAGATCACCGACCGGGAGCGCGAGGTGCTGGCCCTGGTAGCGGGCGGGCTGTCGAACGACGAGATCGCCGCGCATCTGGTCATCTCCACGGCCACGGCGCGCACGCACGTCAGCCGCATCATGACGAAGGTCGGCGCGCGCGACCGCGCCCAACTCGTCGTCCTCGCCTACGAGTCCGGTCTGGTCAGTCCGGGTTCAGCGGGAGCGTAGCCGGGCGATCAGCCGCACGACGAACACGCCCGCACACACGGTGACGATGGAGATCTGCAGCCACATCGTGGCCTCCCTTCGCGCGGATCTCCCCATACTCCAACGCTTGCTCAAGACCCAAGATGGGCACTCACGGTAAACCGGAATCAATTCGTAGGGCGTGTGACCGGCGGAGTAGGTTGGCCGCCCCGCCCGATCTCACCCGTTCGGTGTGACCCGGCGGCTGCGCCGCGGCGCGTCCAGGCGGCCGCTGAGCTGGCCACCGAGCTGACCACTGAGCGTCCCGCTGGCCCCGCCGGTTCCATTGGTCCCGCCAGTTCCGCCGGTCCCGCCGGTCCCGTTGGGCGCGCGGTGCCGGCCCACCGCGCGGGTGACGATCGTCTGATCGGGGTCGGCGGCCCGGCCGCGCGGCGTTCTGGGCAGCTCCGCGGTTTCCGCCTCGGTCACCGGCACCGGCTTCGGAGCCGGCCTCGGGTTCGGCCTGGGCTCCAGACGCTGAGCGCCAGGGCGGGGAGCCGGCTCCCGACTCGGCTTGGCAGTTGGCGGCGGAGCCAGCTTCGGGTCGGGCTTGGGAACGGGGCCAGGGGCTCGATCGCGATGGGGATGGGACAGCCGCCGGGCGAGCGCGTGGCTGGGCCGTTCCACGAACCGGTAGCTCAACTCGACCACGCCGAACACCACGGCGATCGCGATGATGGCCGCGATGGGGAACGGCATGATCGGGCGCAGCAGCTGGAGCACCACGAACGACACCAGCATGTGCAGCAAATAGAGCGAGTAGCTGCGTTCCGACATCGCGGTCCAGAACGGCCACTGCCGCAGCTTCGGCTCGGCGAAGTAGCCCATCATGAAGAACAGCACCGCGACCGCTAGCGACAGGTTGTAGGAGGTGTCGATCCGCCCGAGGCCGACGATGTCCGCCAGCACGTACAGCGACCAGGCCACCCCGGCGAACACGCCGCCTGTCCACAGTGGAATCTTCTGCTTGGTGGTGGCCCAGATGATCTGGCCGATGATCATCGCGGGCAGGTACGACACGTTGACCGCGAACAGCGAGTACGAGGCGCCGAGCTGGCCGCGGCTCATCATCACCACGAAGATGAAGGTCAGCTCCAGCGCGATGGCGAGCCAGACCCACCGGCGCAGCACCGGCAGTATCGCGAGCAGCAGCAGGTAGAAGATGACCTCGACGATCATCGTCCAGGCCACCGGCACCAGCACCACCTGCGGGAAGACCAGATAGTTGACCAGTGCGGTGTTGGTGAACAGGGTCAGCGGGTTCAGTTCCTGGGACTGCCCGGTCGACGGCGGATGCAGGTTCGTCACCAGCATCAGCGCGGTCAGCAGCACCACGAACAACATCGGCGCGTACACCCGGATACCGCGGTTGATGGCGAACCGGAGCCCTTGTTTGAGCGCGATCGGCGTCACCACGTATCCGCTGACCAGGAAGAAGAACGGGACCGCGATCTGGCCGATGCCCTGCTTGGACATGTGCATCGGATCAGTGGTGAGCGCCTCGATGAAGTCGAGGTACGGTGCGTTCTCGCCCTTGGCGATCACCCAGGGATGCACGATGTGGCTGTAGAAGACCAGTAACGCGCCCAGCCCGCGGCCGATATCAATGAAGGAGATGCGGTTCTTCTCCGGCGATTTCGGGCGCGAACCCGATTTCGTTGTCAGGGCTCGACTTCGGGGCCTACCGGCCGGAGCCTTGTCGCGATCGGGCTGGCTTCGGCCTCGTGAGGGTTGAGTGGTTGGTTTGGCCGCGGCCATGACATCGCGTGATTTTTTCGCAGCAGAAGGTGACGGCTCAACCAGCGTGATCAACCCCCCTCCAACCGCGAAGCGCCCTGTGCAGCGTAGCGTTTATCGGTTTGCGGCCTCTACGTGATGGGCTTGGTAGTGGGGGAGCACCGCTGGATCCGTACCTTACGTCCCGCTTTGCCCGCGATCCTGCTGTGCCACGGGCTCCAGGCGATCACGATCGGCGTGCTCGCGCTGATGGCGCCATATGTCCAGAACACCGCCGAGTCCTTCCTCGGCTGACCTTAGCTTGAACGTGCTGGTGGGAGCGGGAGGTTCAGTCCCGCCCCCGCTCGGTGCAGATACCGGCTTAGTTGCCGTCCGGGCCGGCCAGCACGACGAAGGCCGGGGCTTGATCCGCCACTCGCGTCAGGCTTCTTCGGGTGAGAGCCAGAGGGTGAGGAAGCCCTTCTCGTCGCGGCGGGCGTCGGCGATCAAGTCCTGGTCGTCCCGATCGGCCGGGGAAACCGAGCCGTCGTCGGCCACCGCGGCCGGCTGGTAGCCCAGCTTGCGGTAGCCGGCGAGCACGTCGAACGGGTCGTCGCCGAGCTCCTCGATCGCGTCCGGGCAGAACTCGCACACCACGTGCGGGTGGTCCCGCTGCAGGATCTCGATGAGCCCGGCCAGGGCACGGTGATCACGCCCCTGCAGATCCACCTTGACCAGCGTGACCGGCTGTGCGGACACCTCGGGCAACTCGTCGAGCCGGACCGCGGGAACCGCGATTCCCGGACCGCCGGCGCTCACCCGGTTGTCGCCGCTGTTGTCCGGCGACGCGTGGGCCAGGCGCACCTCACCCGGCGCGTCCCACGCCGCCGCTTCGATCACCGTGGTCAGGCGCAAAGCCTCGGCCGGCAGGTTCACCGCCAGGTTCCGGCGCAGGAACTCGGCGTTGACCGGATCGGCCTCGACCGCCACCACCCGGGTCAGCTCCGGGCAGGACCGCAGCAGCCGCAGCGAGTGATAGCCCACGTGGGCGCCGATGTCGAGGAAGGCACCGGGCTTGCGGCCGGCGAGCTCCGCCATCAGCCGGGCCTCGCTGTCCTCCCACGAGCGGTGGTAGGCGATCCACGGCAACATCACCTCGTCGACCGGCATCAAGAGCGCGCCGACGTCGCAGGGCACCACGTCCGCATCCTTGGGCACGGGCACGTGCGCGAGCCGGGCCGCCTGACGGAAAGCGCTTACTTCCCGGGCCACCTGCTGGATGGCCTCCTCGTCGGAGTCCAGCCGCTGGTCCCGTGACGCGAACATCTCGTGCATCTCGCGCATCGACGTCGTGGTCGAATCGAGCCCGGTCTCCAGCCGGCGGGAGAACTCGAGCCCGGCCTCCAGCCCGCGGGACAACCTGGCCACGTCGGCTTCCAGGTTTCGCAGCGCAAGTTCCGTGCCGGGAGCGGAGTGCCGCAACTCGTCGACGGTCGCCTTCAGCGCATCCAACTGGTCCGCGAACCGCCGGCTCTGCTCGGCCGCGCGGTGTGCCTCGGTGGCACCCGCTTCCAGTGCTTCGATCCGGGACAGCAGGCGCCCGACCGTGTCCTCGACCCCACCGAACAGCGCGCCCATCACCCGGCGTTGGTGCACGTCGTAGTGGTCGATGGTGCGCAGCACGATCTTGCGCATCGCCGGCGCGAGCGGGAGACGCGCCGGAGCGCCGGCCTCCGGACGCCAGTGCAACGCCTGGCCGGCCCGGTGCATCGGGGCCAGCGGGTGCTCCGGCGAGGCCGCCGCGGCCGGGTCGGCCTGTCGCGTCTGCCAGGTCCGGTGCGCGGCTTCCAGTTCCCGGCGCAGCCACGCCGCAGTGGCCTCCATCGACCGCGTGCGCAGGATGTGCTTGCGGGCGGCCTGCCCGCGCCGCGCCGCCTCCGCTGGGTCGTCGGCCACCTGGCGCATCGCCTCGGCCGCCGCGTCGAGATCCGGGTCCGCCCAGACCGCGTCTGCGTCGTAGGGCCCACAGCCCTTGCCCACCGGGACCATGGAGTACGGGATCGGCCAGCCGGTGGAGGCATCGAGAAACTCGGCCGTACCCGAATATCCGGTGGAGATCACCGGCATCGCCCGCGCCATCGCCTCGGCCACGGTCAGTCCGAAACCTTCACTGCGGTGCAACGACACGTAGCAGGCGCTGCGCTCGTAGAGATCATGCAGCTCGCCCACGGACAGGTAGCGCTCGATCAGCTCGATCCGGTCGTCCGCGGCGACGGCCGCGCGCAGCCGTTCCGCCGACACCGGATGCGCCTTCGCGTTGATCGTCTTGATGGTCAGCCGGACGTCGTCGCGCCCGGGGAAGGCACGCTGGAAGGCGGTGACCGTGCCCCATGGGTTCTTGCGCTCGGCAACGCTGTTGAAGTCGAAGGCGAACAGGAACCGGATCGGCCCACCGCGTTCCCGCGCCGACGCCGATGGCTCGCCGGGATCGCGGACCGGCACCGGGACGGTCTTGACCGGAACCGGCGAATGGGCGGCGAAGGCGGTGCGGCAGAAGTCGCTCACCGTCCACACCTCGTCCAGCATGCCGAAGGCTTCGTGCTGCCACTCCGGGAAGTCCTCCAGTTCCCAAGCCCACAGACCGATGCGATAGCGCTGGTGGCCTACCTCCGGGTGGTTGGTCAGGATCGTCCTGGTCTGGTCCGCGTTCACCACGAGCAAGCTGATCGGATAGCGCGGCGAGCCGACCGTGTCCGGGCGGTCCAGGCCGGTGCGGTTGGTCACCGCCTTCTCTTCCAGCACCGACGTGACCGGCACCCCACCGGCCTGGATCGCGTCGTGCACGATCCGGCCCATCTCGCCGACACCGAGCTCCGCCGTGAGGTACCCGAGCAGGTTCACGCCGAACTCGTCACTCGGTGGCTCCAGCGCGGCCGGCTCCGTCGGCAGCGCCCATTCCGACAACCCGGCCTCGGCCACCCCTGATCGGGCACACCAGCTCCGGAAGCTCTCCGCGTCCTCCCTCGACGGGTGCGGGAACGCCATCCGCAGGTCGACCCGGGATTCCCAGAGCGACATGGTCAGCCGGTTGAGCCCGGCGGCGGCCTGGGCCTGGTCCGCGGGCGAAGCAAGCCACTCGCGCAGGGCCTTGCCCCCGTCGGCGCCGTAGGCGTGCGGCGGCGGTTCGGTGTTCTCGCGGTCGGCCTTGATCCAGCTGTCCCGGAAGATCCGGCGGGCCGACTCCGGAATCGGGCTGCCGTCGGCGAATTTCGCGAAACCGTAGGGAATGGCATCCAGTGTCTGGGCATACCCGGCGTCGCGCAGTGCCGCACCGTATTCGTCGCAGAGCGCGCGCAATTCCGGATTATCGGACAGGCGCACCCGCGGTTTGCGCGCGTAATGGGTGCTCAGCAGCCAGGGCTGCTCGGGACGGTAACCGCTGAAATGGAAGAACCGAAGCCGCGCGCCGCCCGCGGTGAGCACGCCGTTCTCGTCGCGCTCGATGGTCCGTTCGTGCAGGTTCCAGTACGCGACGTTGAACCCGGGATCGGTCATGACGTGATGCCGGAACAGTGCCGGAACCTGGTCGACCCAGCGCTGGTCGGTGAACAGTTGCCGCTCCGGCGCGACGATCGCGCCGTGCCTCAGCCGCTGTGCCCAGAAATCGAGGAAGCCCTCGGAACCGGGACCGACGCCGATGAAGCCGAGGTTGAAGATCCCGGCGCCCATGATGACCGCGTCGTCGGGTTCCATCCCGTCCTCGGGCAACGGCGAAAGTACGTGCGGGGTCAGCACGATCCCGTGCGCGGCGGCCAGTTCCGCGATTTCTGGCATCGGTGCGAAGACTCGGATGTCCGGGTCGAGATAGATGGTCACCTCGTGGTCGGCGCGCAGCTCGCGCAGCAGGTACGGCTTGACCGAGGTGGCCAGTTCGGTCACCGAGTAGGCGGTGGCCATCCGCAGGTAGTCGTCTTCGGAAATACCGAACGCCGCCGGCCCGATGACTTTGCAGCCCGCTCGCTCGAGGCCTTCGTCGGTGGCGTCCTCGACCTGGTCCCACGGCGCGTCGATCACCGCGATCACGAAGCTGTGATCGGGGTGGTGGGCCAGGTACGAAGTGGCGAGGACCTTCGCGGCGGGAACGTAGTTGCGCGCCACGATGGTGCACGCGATGACTTGCTTGGGGTCAGCCATTGGCGGGGAGCACCTTGAGTTGAGCGGAGAGGATGGTCGAAAAGTCCGTTTCGCTGGCCTGCAGGTTCTTCCCGGTGACCTCGATGCGCACGACCTTGTTGTCGTGCGCGTAGTGGCCGCGGACCTGCGCCAGCTGGCCGTCCCCGGAGTCGAACGCGCTCGCGTGGACACCGTTCGGGACGTCGCCGAAGCGGCGGGCACCGTTGGTGACCTGGATGTCCAACAGGTCGCTGGCGGCGTTCTTCGCGGCCGCCGGGCTGTTCGCCTGGACGACCAGGACGATGACCCGGTTGCCGTCGGCGAGATTCTTGACGACGATCTTGACCGGGCCGGCGCCCGCGTTGGAATAGGTCGACAACTCCTCGGCGGTCAGGAAGTTCAACGCCGGAATGTCGTTGAACGTCGTGATGTTCCGCAGGTCTTCCGTCTGGCCGGGGAAGTCGGCGATGGCCAGCGGGTCGGGCGCCTTCTGGCCGGTCGACTGCTGGCTGGTGTCCGACGCGACCGGTGGTTGGCCACCGCCGTCGCCCCCGCTGCCGCGACCCCACAACAGGAACGCGCCGACCGCGACGCCGACGAGCACCACCACGGCCCCGACGATGGCCGCGATCTTCGCGCCGTTCCCCTTGCTCGGCTTCTCGTCGAACGATTCCGGCCCCTGCTGGACCCAGCCCGGCTCCCCGCTCGACGGGCCCAGCGGCGGAAGCTCGCCGCCACCCCACGGCGGCGCCTGATCGGGCATGTTCCACCCCGGCTGGAAGCCGCCGGCCTGTGGGAATCCGCCCGCCGGCGAGGGCGGGTACTGCGGCTGCACGTACTGGGTTCTGTCGCCGCCAGGCGGCTGCGACTGCCAGGAGGGCGGCACGGCCTGGGTGCGGTCGGCGTCCGGCTGCTGCTGCGGCATGCCCTGCGGCGGGCTGACCGGCATGCCCTGCGGCGGGCTGACCGGCATGCCCTGCGGTGGGCTGATCGGCGGGATGACCTGCGTCGCGTCCGGGGCCGCGCCCGTGCCCGCGTTCTCGGTCTCGGGAGTCTGCGCATCGGGCTGCCCGACGGCGGACGACAGCACCTGATCGCGCCGTACCCGGTAGTCATCCGCGGAGAGTCGGCCGGACGCGAGTTCTTCGTCCAGCTGGCGCAGCTCCTCCTGCCAAGACACCAGACGCCCCCTTATCTTTTGGCTTGGCGGCGTGCGACATGCCACCGCGACTCGAGGTCAGTAGCGACTCGCACATTGTGCACGGCATCGGCGCTTCGCGGGTGTGCGGGTCGAATTGTTGCCCACGCGTTCCTTCATCGTGGTCAGCTCGGCGGCAGCGCCGCCGCGACCGAGTCACGGACCTGCACCAACCGCGTGTGCAAGCTGGCCGGCTTGCCGCCCGGCGGCTGGGACACCCCGATCCCGATCGCGAGCGCGCCGGAGGAGTACCACAGCGCGGTCACCCGGCCGGCCGCGTTGCTGCCGGTATAAGCGGTACCCGCATCGCCCGGGCCGATCGGGTCCGCCTTGAATCCGGCACCGGTGAGCCCTTCGCGCAGCTCCTGGACGAGTTTGGTCGCATCGTTCGCGGACGCGGTCGGGATGGCCAACATCAGGTAGCCGTCGTTGACGTTCACGGTGTCCGAGGACGCCCGGTAGACGATCTCCTGAGCGCCACTGGCCCGGATCTTCGACGCGTCCGCGTCGCTGATGATCTGCAACTGCACGGCCTTGTCGATCGGCATCGTCGAGTTGTTGGGGTTCGCGGTGCCCGGCAACGCCGGCAGCTTGCCTTCCACGTCGAGCTGCGGTTTGACCGGGCTGGTCGGAGCCGCCGCATTGGTGTTCGTGCCGGTGCTGCGTGCGCTGAAGAACCAGGTCGCACCGGCCATCAGGCTCAGTACCACGAACACGCCGACGCCGAGGGACAGCCAGGTGCGGCCGCGTCCCCGGGGCCCGGCGGAGATGGGCGCGCTGGGCTGGCGCTCCACGCCGGAGTAATGCCGTGGCACGGACGGGGTGAGGCTGGGCAGGTTCGTGGGCAGGACCGCCCGGGTGATCACCGTCGGCGCTTCCGACAGGTGGGGATAGACCATCGAGTCGGTCGGTTTCTCGTCGGCCGGGCTCGGCGCGCTGGTCGGGCGGTCGGAGGTGAGCAGGTCCGCCGAGATCCGGGTCGTCGTCTCCGCCGGCGTCTCGGCTTGCGCCGGGGTTTCCGGTGGTGGCCCGGGTTGCGACTGCCGGCTTTGCCCGGTCGGGGATTCGACCGGGTGGACACCTTGCCCGGTCGGGGACCCGCCCGGGTCGGCAGCCTGCTCGGCCGGGTTGGCGGTTTGCTCGGCCGGGGGTTGGACCGGGTTGGCGGTTTGCTCGGCTGGGTTCGCGTTGTGCTCGGCCGGGTTGGCAGCCTGCTCGGCCGGGTCGGCGGGTCGCTCGGCTGGGGGTTGGATCGGGTTGGCGCTTTGCCAGTGGGGTTGGGTAGCGGTGGGAACGAGCGGCGCGGCCAGCGGGGACGTGATACCGCCGCCGGAGGCGGCCGCCAGCAACTCGTCGCGCTGCTTGCGGTGCTCGTGTCGGGTGATCGTGCCGCTGGCCAGCTCGGCGTCGAGGCGGCGCAACTCCTCCTGCCAACTCATCCGGGCTCCTCGGGTCGTTCACGTAGCGTCGGCCAAGGTACCGGCGCCGGCCCACGGTTACCGTATCGCTAACAGTTCGCCCTTGTGGGCGGACGTACAGTGGAAACATGAGGAAGGTCGAGCAGGTCAGTCCCGAGCAGGCATTGCCTGGCCGTGCGGAGCCCCTGCCGGTCCCGGAACGGCATGCCGTGTTCACCGATCGCCGGATTCAGCCGCCGTTCCCGGCCGGTCTGCAGACCGCGGTGTTCGGCCTCGGCTGCTTCTGGGGCGCGGAGCGGCTGTTCTGGCAGACGCCCGGCGTCTACTCCACGGCGGTCGGTTACGCGGGCGGCTACACGCCGAATCCGACCTATGAGGAGGTGTGCACTGGCCGCACCGGTCACGCCGAGGCCGTGCTCGTCGTGTTCGACCCGGCGCAGGTGTCCTACGCGACGCTGCTCAAGGTCTTCTGGGAGGGCCACGACCCGACGCAGGGCATGCGCCAGGGCAACGACGTGGGCACCCAGTACCGGTCGGCGATCTACTACTCGGACGACGCGCAGCGAGCCGAGGCCGAGGCGTCCCGGACATCGTTCGCGACGGCACTCGCCTCCGCCGGCTACGGCGCCGTCACCACGGAAATCGCGCCGCTGCGGGACTTCTACTACGCCGAGGACTACCACCAGCAGTACCTGCACAAGGTCCCGAACGGCTACTGCGGACTCGGCGGTACCGGCGTAAGCTGCCCCGTCGGCCTCGGCGTCCACGAATAACCCCGGCGTGTCCCCGCTCCAGGCCCCCGACTTCCCGCTCCAGGCCCACGAGTTCCGGGTTCAGGGGCCTGAATTCCGGGTTCGAGCAGCTGAGTTCCCGGTTCAGTCGCGCGAGTTCCGGCTTTAGTGGCCCGAGTTGCGGGTTTGAGCCGCTGAGTTCCCGGTTCGTTCGCGCGAGTTCCGGGTTTAGCCCGCGCTGAGTTGTTGGTTCAGTGACGTGAGTTCAGCATTCGCGCCACCTGGCAACGCGCTAGTCCTCGTCCGTGGGGTGAGAAGCCCACGTTTTGTACAACTTGTTGCATTGCGGAACTGCCCGTTGGGGATGCCTGATCGTTGGAAGCCCGCGGACGACGGGCTTTCGCCAACATCGTTGCGGTACCTGGCGAATTGACTTGATCGTCGCTCGCCGCAGCGTCACAGTGGTCGGCATGCTGCTCCGCGCCGCCAGACCAGACGAGGCGACCGTCCTAAGTGAACTCGCGCTGCGGTCCAAGGCCCACTGGGGCTACGACGATGCCTTCCTGGAGGCATGCCGGGCTGAATTGACCCTGCGGCCGGCTGATCTGGCCGAGCAGAGAGCGACTGTGGCGCAAGTCGGCGACCGGGTGGTCGGCTTCTACACCCTGGCCGGCCAGGCGCCCGAGGGTGAACTTGCCTGCCTCTTCGTCGAGCCAGGCCACATCGGCACCGGTGTTGGCCGCCGGTTGTGGCAGCACGCCGTGGACACCGCCCGTGCTCTCGACTTCGAGCGGTTCACCCTCGACGCCGATCCGTTCGCCGAGACCTTCTACCGAAAGATGGGCGCAGTCCGGATCGGCGTCACACCCTCCGATTCCATCCCTGGCCGGCTGCTTCCGCAGATGGCCTACCACCTCGCCTGAGCGATATCGCCTCACCGGGCCTTGCCCGCGACACGCGAAAGACACGGTCAACGTATTGACCCCAGACCGGTTTCAGGCGGCGAGTTCGTGCTGTGCCGGTCTCCAGCCGTTCGATCGCGGTGATCAGGCGTCGGGCGTTCTCGGGACTGCCCAGCAGGTAGACCGTTTCCTTGAGCGGCCGGTAGTCGTCCAGCGACACGACGCGGTCGCCGCGTTTGGCGGCCATGTCAGTCTTCGGTGGGAGCAGGTACGGGGCCCAAAAATCCGTGACGAACTGGGCCTGGTCGTCCCCAGCCAGCACGTCCACCCAGGGGAACTGCTCGATCAGCGTTTGTGCTGCCACCTCCGGCGAGAGGTGGACCAACACGTTTCTCAAGGCCCGCGCAGCCGACATGGAACCTTCCGAAGCGGACTGCATCCGGTCCTCTCGCGTCAACAGCAGCGCCGCACCGTCCCGTCGCTGGACGCGCACGTCGCCCTCGTCGGCAAGGGCCCCGCAGATTGCCCTGCATGGTTATCGACCTTGGGCAGGGAGAGAAGTAGACAGTCTATTAGCTATTTGCCAGAGACTTGGTCAAGGCGCTGGCCAACGAAAAGCGTTTGATGATCTTGGAGTGGTTGCGTGACCCCGAGCGGCACTTCCCACCGCAGCGCGACGGCGATCTGGTCCGTGACGGAGTCTGCTCGCTGTACATCGCCGACAAGCTCGGGGTGAGTCAACCGACCTGCGGCGAGCACATGAAGATCCTCGGCCAGGTTGGCCTGGTCCACGGCAAGAAGGTCAAGCAATGGGTGTTCTACCAGCGTGATGAGGACCGCGTCGCGGAGGCCAAGGAGTTGTTGAGCGGTGACTGGTGATCCACAGATCAAGGGTGTGGCGCCGGCGCTTGACCGCTATGAGCGCCTGGTGGCGGATCTGGAGGCGGCCGGGGCGCGCTACCGGCTGATCGACCACGCGCCAGAGGGGCGCACCGACCTGGTCAGTGCGCTGCGCGGGCATGATGTCGCGCTGGCCGCCAAGTGCCTGATCGTCATGGTCAAGGCCGGCAAGAAGCAAACCCGATATGTGCTCGCGGTGGTGCGTGGTGACGCGCGGGTGGATGTGCAGGCGGTCCGGGCGCTGGTGGGCGGGACCTACGTGGCCTTCGCGGGCAAGGACAAGGCCGAGGAATTGGCCGGCAGCGTGAGCGGGACTGTGCTGCCGTTCAGCTACCACCCCCGTCTGGAGCTCATCGCGGATCCGGCGCTACTCCAGACGCCGGAGCTGTTTTTCAACGCCGCGCGACTGGACCGCTCGATCGCATTGGCCACCGACGACTACGCCCGGCTGGCTGCGCCTCGGGTAGCACCCATCACCGCCATACCCTGACCACCCCATGATCGAGAAAGCTGGACTCGTCGCCACTGGCGACTGACCGCGTCCACGTCGACAACCGACCCGACAGCCACGGCAAATCAGGAGAACAGTTGTGAAGGACTCACTACAGCCAGGACTGAGCGCGCGGCTGGAGTACGTCGTGCCAGCCGAACGCACGGTGCCGTACCTGCTGCCCGAATCGGACGAGTTCGCCGCCCTGCCCGCCGTATTGGCCACCGGCTTCCTCGTCGGCATCGTGGAATGGACCTGCATACGAGCTTTGGCGGGCCACCTGGACGAGGGCAAGCAGACCCTCGGAGTTCACGTCGACCTCAGCCATGAGGCGCCCACGCCCGTCGGGAGCCAGCTGACCGTTGAGGCCGAGCTGAGCAACGTAGAAGGCAGGCAGCTCACTTTCACCGTGCACGCGTTCGACGATGCCGCCACCATTTGCCAAGGCATCCACCGTCGTGCGGTCATTGACACCGAACGCTTCCTCGCACGGCTGCGCAGACGGGCCACAAGGTGACTCCCGCCACCAGAACCCGCTACCGGGGTCATCGGCTGTGCGCACGAGGACACCGCCGCCGTGCAGGCCACTCCCGACATCGACAATTCCTGCAGTCGGATCACGTCGAATCTGTAACGGCTGCCGTGTACGCGCCAACGTCACCTGTCAGGATTCCGTGATATCGGCGCGACAGTTGAATTCGAACAGCGCACTCCCTCGGGCCTTTGCCATCTCAGGGTGAACGCCGGGATCATTTGCCGTAGTGATAACGGCAGGCGGCGATCCGGATCTCGTCCTCGGCGATCTTGTAGACCAAGCGGTGCTCGTCGGTGATACGGCGGGACCAGTAGCCCTGGAACCCGTGCTCGAGGGGTTCGGGCTTGCCGATCCCTTCGTTTCCGTTGGGCCCGATGTCCCGAATCAGCTCGTTGATGCGCTTGAGGACTTTCCGGTCCTGGGCCTGCCACCAGCTGTAGTCGGCCCAAGCAAGCTCGTCCCAGACGGGTTTCATTCGGCGAGTTCGTGCGGTGTCACGCTGCCGGTCTCCAGCCGTTCGATCGCGGTGATCAGGCGCCGGGCGTTCTCGGGACTGCCCAGCAGGTAGACCGTCTCCTTGAGCGACTGGTAGTCGTCCAGCGACACGATTACAACCGGTTCGTGCCCGGTGTGCGTGATGACGACCTCCTCCCGGTCGTTGACCACCGAATCCAGGGTCTCGGCGTACTTCGCACTAGACTCCGAGTAGCTCATCGTCTTCATTGCCACCTCCCACCTCTTGTACGGAATTTTGTACGTCTTGCCCGTGGGGTTAACAAGGTGGGTTGCTCAGCTCACGATTGGTAGGCGGTGGCTTGGAGGGTGAACAGGTCGGCGTAGTGGCCGTCCAGTGCCATCAGTTCCTCGTGGGTGCCCTGCTCGGCGAGCTTTCCCTGGTCGAGGAACAGGATCTTCTGGGCCTGGCGGACGGTGGAAAACCGGTGCGAGATGTACAGCGTGGTGCGCCCGTGGGCCAGTGCCCGGAGCCGGCTGAACAGGTCGTGCTCGGCCTGAGCGTCCAGGGCCGAGGTCGGCTCGTCGAGGATCAGGATGGGCGCGTCGCGGAGGAAGGCGCGGGCCAGTGCGATCTTCTGCCATTCCCCGCCGGACAGGCTGACGCCCTGGTCGAACCAGCGGCCGAGCGGGCTGTCGTAGCCCTTCGGCAGCTGTGCGATGCGCTCGGCGGCGCCCGCCCGGTCCGCGGCGTCGGAGATCCGCGCCCGGTCCTCGAGATGTTCGAGCTGGCCGAGACCGATGTTCTCCGCCGCCGTTCCCTGATAGGTGACGTAGTCCTGGAACATCGCGCTGATCCGGGCTCGCAGCTCGCCGGGGTCGAACTCGCGGATGTCCACGCCGTCGAGCAGGATGCGGCCGGCGGTCGGGTCGTACAGCCGGCACAGCAGCTTGATCAGGGTCGACTTGCCGGCGCCATTGCGGCCCACCACGGCCACCGTCTCGCCCGGCCGGATCTCGAAGCTGACACCGTCCAGGGCGCTTTCGTCGGAGCCGGGATAGCCGAACGAGACATCCTGGAACTCGACGTGCCCGCGCAGGGGTTGCGGTAGTGCCCGGGGTTCGGGCGGAGCCGTGATCCGTGGTTTCGTGCCCAGGAACTGGTAGAGCGTGTCGAGGTAGAGGTTGTTCTCGTACATTCCCGAGAATCCGGTGAACAGCCCGGTGACCGATGACTGCACGGCCGTCGCCGCGCTCGTGTACAGGGCGAGGTCGCCGATGGTGAGCCGGCCGGCCACCGCTTCCAGCGCGATGTAGAGCGCGATGCCGGAGCCGGCGAGCGTGGACAGCAGGCTCCAGGCCGTGCCGACCAGGTTCCGCGTCATGGTCAGCCGGCGTTCCCGCGCGTAATAGGTCTGGCCCAGCCTGCGGAACCGGTCGACCAGGTAGGGGCCGAGGCCGAAGAGCTTGGTCTCCTTCGCGTAGGTGTCGACGGTGACCAGTTGCGACAGGTAGTCCATCCGCCGCCGGATCGGCGAGACGAACAGCGTCAGCATGAAGGCGCGCGAGGAGTACCGCGACTGGGAGATGAACGCGGGAACCGGCGCCAGCAGGGCGATCACGGCCAGCAGGGGGCTGATCGACACCAGCAGCCCGACCATGCTGGCGAAGGTGATGCCCGTCCGGGCGAGGCCGAGCGCCGAGGTCAGCATGGACACCGGGCGCGCCGGTGCTTCCTGCGACGCCTGGCGGAGCAGATCGTAGGACTTGGAGTCCTCGAAGAACGACAGGTCCATCCGGCTCGCATGCGACATCACCTGATGCCGGATGGTCAGCGTCATTCGCTCCTGCAGCATCTGCTGGGCGAGGTTGGTCAGCGCGGTGCTGATCGCGGTGAAGGTGAAGACACCGAGCTGGCAGGCGGTGATCTTGACGATCTGCTCGACCGAGCCGTGGCCCTGCACGGCCGCCACGACCGCGTCGAGCAACAGTTTGGCGAGGTAGGCGGTGAGGGTCGGCATCAGTCCACTGACCACAGTGGACAGTACGACGACGATCGTCATCGGTGGGCTGGCCTGCCAGGTCAGGCGGGCCACCCTGGGCAGTCCGCGCACGGTGCCGACGATGGCGGTGCGCAGCCGGTGCAGCCGCGCGCGGAGGTCCTTCGGTTCGTCGGACGGTTTCGGGTCGGGGATCTCGATCGGTCCGGTGAGTCCGCTGTCCGGCACCGTGCTGGCCGCCTGCTTGAGCCGTCTCCGCAGCCCGGGCGGCGGGCCGCCGTGCATCATTTGGCGACCACCGCGCCGTTGAGGAACACATCGACCAGTTCCGGGACCGCCGGCGCGTGCTGGTTGTCCCGGGTTCGGCTGAACAGCAGGGAAAGGAAGACCGCGCCGAGTTGTTCGGGGGGCAGGCGCAGGCGGTCGCGTTCGGGTTCGAAGAGTGCGGCGATGGCCTCGGCCATGGTCTGGAACGACTGCTGCCGGCCGCTGTTGCCGGGCTGGTGCTCGGCGCGCCGGCCCAACTGGCGGCCGGAGGCTTGCAGGGCTGCCGCGATCGCGCCGATCCGCGCCAGGTGGGCGGACAGTGCTTCCGCGGCCTCGGTCAGCCGATCGGCGAGTGGCTGGTCGAGCGGGATCTCCGCGATCATCGCAAGGGCGTTGTCGGGACGCAGCACCTCGGCCAGACAGGCGTCGATCAGCTCGTTCTTGTCCTTGAACGCGCGGAAGATCGTGCCCTCACCGATGCCGGCGGTGCGTGCGATCTGTGCGGTGGTCACCGCGGCGCCGTGCTCGACGACGAGCGGCAGGACGGCTCGGGTGATCATCTTGCGGCGCTCGTCCGGGCTCATACCGGGGGCCCGCCGCTTCGGCTGGGAATCAGTCACTTGCTCAGTGTGCGGAGTGAGCGCTCACTCCGTCAAGTGGGTAACGAGAGGAAGGGGCGTTTACTACGGATGTTCCGTAGTAAACGCCCCTTCCTCGTTATTCAGGAACGTGCGCGGGTAGACAGGCCGTGGCATCCGTTGTCGGCGTTCGGCCGATCACGGGGGCGGCTTGGCTCGCCCGCCCCCGTGCAGTGTCGCTGTCCGTCGCCACGGGTTCCTATCGCACGTTGTGCATGGCGTTCCGTACAACTTGTCAGTAGGTGAGCGCCAGTCCCGGGTCGGCCAGGAGCGCGCCGACGTCGGCGAGGAACTCCGAGCCCTGCTGGCCGTCCACCAGGCGGTGGTCGAAGCTCAACGCGAGCTGCAGCACCTTCCGGACCTGGATCTGGCCGTCCACCACCCACGGGGTGTCGCGGATCGTGCCGAACGCGAGGATCGCCGACTCGCCGGGGTTGATGATCGGCGTGCCGGTGTCCACGCCGAACACGCCGACGTTGGTGATCGTGATCGTTCCGTTCAGCATGTCCGCCGGCGGGGTCTTACCCTCGCGAGCGGTCGTGGTCAGCTGGTCCAGGGCGCGGGCCAGCTCCAGCAGGGACATCGCGTCGGCGTCGCGGATCTTCGGCACCACGAGCCCGCGCGGGGTCGCCGCGGCGATCCCGAGGTGCACGTAGTCCTTGAAGACGATCTCGCCGGCGTCGGCGTCCCAGGTGGCGTTCACCTCGGGAGTTCGTTTCACCGCAAGGCACAACGCCTTGGCCGCGAAAGCGAGCGGGGTCAGCTTGACCCCCGCGAAGTCCGGGTGACGCTTGAGCTTCTCCCGCAACTCCATCATCGGCGTCACGTCCACGGTGAGGAACTCCGTGACGTGGGGTGCGGTGAACGCGCTTTGCGTGACCGCCTGAGCCGTCGCCTTCCGCACGCTCTTGATCGGCACCCGGCGTTCCCGGCCTCCGGCCGGCGCCGCGGCCACCGGTGCGGCCGCCCGCTCCACGTCCGCCCGGGTGATCACGCCGCCTTCGGCCGACCCGGCCACCGTGCGCAGGTCGACCCCGAGTTCCTTAGCGAGCTTGCGCACCGGCGGCTTGGCCAGTGGCACGTAACCGCCCGCGGGTTCCTCGACCGGTTTGCGCACCGGCGGCTTGTCCACCGGCACGTGGTGACCGGCCGCGGGTTCCTCGACGGGAGCGCGGGGCGTGGGGGCGGTCGTCGCCAGGCCGTTCAGGCGCTCGCTTCCGGCCGTGGTCTCCACCGCGTTCCGGCGCGGCCGCCGGCGGGTCGAAACCGCCTTCGAGCCGTAGCCGACGAGGGGCTTCATCTCCTCCTCGGCCGGCGGCTCGGCGTCAGCGGAGGAAGCCGCGCCGGTGGGGTTGACGTCGATGGTGAGGATCGGGGCGCCCACCTCGACGGTCTCCCCGGGCTCGGCCAGCAACTCGGTGACCACGCCCGCCCACGGGATGGGCAGTTCGACCGCGGCCTTCGCCGTCTCCACCTCGACGACGATCTGGTTCACCTGAACCTCGTCGCCGGGCTGCACACGCCAGTCGAGGATCTCGGCCTCGGTCAGGCCTTCCGCCGTGTCGGCGAGCAGGAATCGCTTGAGTTCGGGCACGCTCACCACCCCAGCGCGCGGTCGACGGTGTAGAGCACCCGGTCCAGGTCGGGCAGGTAGTGATGCTCCACTTTGGTCGGTGGGTAGGGCGTGTCGAACCCGGTCACCCGCAGCACCGGTGCTTCCAGCGAGTAGAAGCATTCCTGCTGCACCCGTGCCGCGATCTCGGACGCCAGCGAGGACGTCCGCGGCGCTTCGCTGACCATGACGAGCCGCCCGGTGCGGCGCACCGACTCGAACACCGGCGCCAGGTCCAGCGGGGCGAGCGAGCGCAGGTCGATCACCTCGAGCGAGCGACCCTCCTCCTCGGCCGCGGCCGCCGCGTCCAGGCAGACCTTGACCGAGGGCCCGTAGGACACCAGCGTGGCGTGCGTACCGGAGCGCAGGACACGCGAAGCGAACAGCGGGCCCGGCGCCTTCTCGGTGTCCACTTCGGACTTCGCGTGCGCGGAGTGGTACAGCCGCTTCGGTTCGAAGAACAGCACCGGGTCGTCGCAGGCGATGGCCTGCTGGATCATCCAGTACGCGTCGCCCGGGTTGGCGCAGGACACCACCTTGAGCCCGGGGATGTGCGTGAACAGCGACTCGGGCGATTCCGAGTGGTGCTCGACCGCGCCGATGCCCCCGCCGAAGGGCACCCGCACCACCACCGGCACCTTGATCCGGCCCTGCGACCGGTAGTGCAGCTTGGCCAGTTGGCTGTTGATCTGGTCGAAGCCCGGGAAGACGAACCCGTCGAACTGGATCTCGCACACCGGCCGGAATCCGCGTACGGCCAGGCCGACGGCGGTGCCGATGATGCCGGACTCGGCCAGCGGCGTGTCCAGCACGCGCTGTTCACCGAAGTCCTTCTGCAGTCCGTCGGTGATCCGGAAGACGCCACCGAGCTTGCCCACGTCCTCACCGAGGATGATGACCTTGGGGTCGGCCTCCATGGCCGCCCGCAGCCCGAGGTTGAGCGCCTTGCCGATCGTCATGGCCTGCACGGCCGATCGCGGGTCCACTGTGGATTTCACCGGAGCGGCCATCAGCGCTCACCCGCCGTGGCAAAGCCGTCCAGGTAGGCCAGGTACTCCTCGCGCTGCGCGTCCAGTTCCGGCGACGGCTCCGCGTAGACCTGGGAGAAGACCCGTTCGGGCGGAGGTTCCGGCATGTTGAAGCAGAAGTCGCGCAGTTGGGCGGCGAACTCGTCGGCCTCGGCCTGGATCTGCTCGAAGAACGACCCCTCGGCGAAGCCGTTTCGGGCCAGGTGTGCGCGGACGCGCTCGATCGGGTCCTTCAGCTTCCACGCCTCCAACTCGTCGGAGAGCCGGTAGCGGGTCGGGTCGTCGGTGGTGGTGTGCGCGTCCATGCGGTAGGTGAACGCCTCGATCAGCACGGGGCCGTTGCCGTGCCGGCATTCCTCCAGTGCCCAACGCGTGACCGCGAGGCAGGCCAGCACATCGTTGCCGTCCACCCGGATGCCCGGGAAGCCGTAACCCCGGGCGCGTTGGTACAGAGGCAGGCGTGACTGGCGCTCCGTCGGTTCGGAGATCGCCCACTGGTTGTTCTGGCAGAAGAACACGAGCGGCGCGTCGTAAACCGCGGCCCAGACGAAGCCCTCGTGTACGTCGCCCTGGCTCGTGGCGCCGTCGCCGAAGTAGACGATCGTGGCCTCGTCGTGCTCCGCCGGCCTGCCGTCGGTGTCGGTGTTGCCCACCTTGCCCTCGAACCGCTGGCCCATGGCGTAGCCGGCGGCGTTGAGCACCTGGTTGCCGATCACGATGGTGTACGGGTGGAAGCCGTGGGCTCGGAAGTCCCAGCCGCTGTGGTCGGTGCAGCGGAAGATGCCGAGCAGCTCACGGAAGTCGACGCCCCGGGTGAACGCCACCCCGTGCTCGCGGTAGCTCGGGAAGGCCATGTCCTGCGGCTTCAGCGCCCGGCCCGAGCCGATCTGTGCCGCCTCCTGGCCCAGCAGCGGCACCCAGATGCCGAGCTGGCCCTGGCGCTGCATCGCGTTGCACTCGCGGTCGGCGCGCCGGACGAGCACCATGTCACGGTAGAGCCCGCGAAGCGCTTCGGCGTCGATGTCCTCGACATAACGGTCGAACCGCGGCGAGCCGACTCGCTCGCCTTCGGGGGTGAGCAGCTGAGTCAGCTCAGCGCCACCTTCGGTCGTAGCTCGCAAACCGGCGATCACCTGCTCCCGGGACGGCTGGGCGGCCTGCGCGGCTGGTCCTTCTCCGGGATCCGGGTGCGTCCACTGTTCTGGGGACGACATGCGCGTGCTCTCCTTGGTGTCCGTGCCGCTGGGCTGCTTGTGGCGGCCAGCGGCGGTTCGTCCGGCGGCCACCCCCGCGTCGGGTCTCCAAGCGCGCGGGTTGCCATCGGCCTTGACGGCTCTTACGCCGCCATCCTGACATGAACCCATGGGCGAAGGTCAGTATCCGAGGCGGATTCGTTGTCCGAAAAGCAGGCATGAGCTGGGCAAATGCTAGGACGACCGAGTGTGGGCCCACCGAAAGTCGGGATTGCCGACCCTGGGTGACCAGCCGCTGAGCGGCCGCGCGGAACTGTGACTGGTGGGTCAGCTGTGACAAGTGATGTCGGTCACATGATCGTTTGTGGTGGGGCGCACCCAGGGTGGCAGGATGGGCTGGTGGAGCAGATAAGCGTGCACGAAACCGTCTCCCGGCTCTGGCGCGAGGAAGTCCTGCCGAGCCTGTCCGACCTGGTGCGGATCCCCGCACTGTCCCAGGCATTCGATGCCCAGTGGGCCACCAACGGCCACCTGGACGCGGCGGTGGAACACGTCCGCGGCTGGATCGCCGGACGGAACCTGCCCGGCGCCACCCTGGACGTGGTGCGGCTCGACGGGCTCAGCCCGGTGCTGCTGGTCGACGTCCCCGCGAGCCCCGGCGCAGAGGACGCCGACACCGTGCTGCTCTACGGCCACCTCGACAAGCAGCCGCCGGTCGGCGGCTGGTCGGAAGGCCTGGGCCCGTGGACGCCCGTCATCCGCGACGGGCGGCTCTACGGCCGTGGCTCGGCCGACGACGGGTACTCCGGTTACGCGGCGGTGACGGCGCTGGAGGCGGTCCACGCGGCCGGCGGGCAGCACGCCCGGGCGGTGATCCTGCTGGAGACCGGCGAGGAGTCGGGGAGCCCGGACCTGCCCCGTTACCTCGAGCATCTCGAGGAACGGCTCGGGCGGGTGTCGTTCGTGGTCTGCCTGGACTCCGGTGGCAACGACTACGAGCGGCTCTGGCAGACCACCAGCCTGCGTGGTCTGGTCCAGGTGCACGTCACGGTGCGCGTGCTCGAATCGGCGCAGCATTCCGGCCTGGCGAGCGGGATCGTGCCCAGCTCGTTCCGCATCCTGCGCCGGTTGCTGGACCGCATCGAGGACGCCGAAACCGGTCAGATCACGCTTGCCGAGATGAACGTGGACATCCCGGCCAACCGGCGGGCGGAGGTCGAGGCCGCGGTGCGCTCGGCCCCGGGCGCGATCGCCTCGACCTTCCCGCTGGTGGCGGGCATGCGACCGGTCACGGAGGACGAGGAGGAGCTGCTGCTCAACAACGGCTGGCGGCCGACCCTGTCGGTGATCGGCGCCGCCGGCCTGCCCGAGCCCGCGAACGCCGGCAACGTGCTGCGCGACGCCACGACACTCGCGTTGAGCTTCCGGCTTCCGCCCACCGCCGACTCCGCGGCCGCGCTCGCCGCCGTGGAGAAGGCGCTCACCACTGACGTCCCGTACTCGGCGCAGGTGACCTTGTCGGGCGTGGAGCACGCGGACGGCTGGAACGCCCCGGAGTCCGCGCCGTGGCTGTCGGCCGCGCTGGAAAAGGTGAGCGACGAGATCTTCGCCGCGCCTTCCGGCAGCATCGGCCTTGGCGGTTCGATCCCGTTCATGGTGCAACTGGCCAGGAAGTACCCCGAGGCGCAGTTCCTGGTCACCGGCGCGCTCGGGCCGGACTCGAACGCGCACGTGCCGGACGAGTGGCTGCACCTCGACCACGCCGGGCGGGTCACCGAGGCCGTCGCGCACATCCTGGACGCGCACGCACGCCGATAGGTTTACCAGCGGCGTGGGCTGCTTGCTGAGAGGCACGCAGCTTGCGCCGCTACTCGCACCGTTACGGAAGCCGCTTCGAAACTCCTCGCCAACGCCCGAAAAATCCATAGTGGACGCCTGTGTGGCCGGCCTGACGATCATGCCGTAACCATGCTGTTACTGCCTTCAGGGGTATCCACCGGGCGTCCGGATGGCAATATGCGTGTTCTCGTACAGAACTACCCAACAGGGAGTGATGAACGTGGCCCGTGGAACACAGTTGAAAGCGCTTACTCTGCTTCCTGCCTTCGCACTCGCCGGGCTGACCATGGCCTGCGGTGCCGGTGGCAACGGTTCCGGTGGTGGGTCGACCGCCGCTCCCGCGGGCAGTAGTAGCGCCGCGCCCGTCTCGATTCCGGCACAGACCAAGGACGACAAGCTCGCCGCGATGGTTCCCGCGTCGGTGGCCGCGGACGGCAAGATAATCGTCGGCCAGGACCAGAGCTACCCGCCGAACGAGTTCGTCGACCCCAGCGGAAAGGCGGTCGGCTTCGACGTCGACCTGGGCAATGCGATCGGCCAGAAGCTGGGCCTGACCATGGAGTACCAGAACGCCGACTTCGGCGGCATCCTGGCGGGCCTGGCAGCGAGCAAGTACGAACTCGCGATGTCGTCCTTCACGATCAACTCGGAGCGCACGCAGACCGTGGACATGGTGTCCTACTACAGCGCGGGCACCTCCCTCGGTGTGCTGAAGGGCAACCCGAAGCACATCACCCTGGACACGTTGTGCGGCAAGAACCTGGCCGTACAGAAGGGCACCACCCAGGTCGACGACGCGACGAACCGGTCGGATGCCTGCAACAGCAACGGCCAGCCCTCCATCAACATCCAGCAGTTCCAGGCCCAGACCGACGTGAACCTGCAGCTGACCACCAACCGCAGCGACGCGATGCTCGCCGACTCGCCGGTGGTCGACTACGCCGTGACACAGACCGACGGTCAGGTGGAGGTAGTCGGCCAGCCTTACGACACCGCGCCGTACGGCATCGCGATCAAGAAGGGCGACGGCACCTTCGCGCAGGCGGTCCAGGCAGCGGTGCAGGCGCTGATCGACGACGGGACCTACGCCAAGATCATCGCCAAGTGGCACCTGAACCCAGGCGGCGCGGTCACGAAGTCGGAAATCAACCCGACCGTGGGCTGACCACATGAGCGCCACGGGCGAGGAGACCACGACAGAGCAGGTGGAGATCCGGGCGGTCCCGGTCCGGCACTACGGGCGGTGGATCGCGGGCGCGATCATCCTGGTGATCGCGGTGATCGTGGTGCGCAGCATCGCCACGAACGAAAACATGCAGTGGAACGTGGTCGGCGACTACCTGTTCAACGGCCGGATCCTGCACGGCCTGCAGAACACGCTGATCCTCACCGGGGTCTCGATGGTGATCGGGGTGATCGGCGGCATCCTGCTCGCGGTGATGCGGCTGTCGCCGAACCCCCTCACCTCGGGCACGGCGGGCATCTACATCTGGCTGTTCCGCGGCACGCCGCTGATCACCCAGCTGATCATCTGGAACTATCTGGCGCTGTTCTACCCGCGGCTGGGCATCGGGATCCCGTTCGGCCCGACCTTCGTGAGCGCGGACACCAACCACCTGATCACGCCGCTGGCCGCCGCACTGCTGGGGCTGGGCCTGAACGAGGCCGCGTACATGGCTGAAATCGTGCGCAGCGGCATCCTGTCGGTGGACGAGGGGCAACTCGAAGCGGCGAGCGCACTGGGCATGTCGCGTGGCAAGACGCTGCGGCGGATCATCCTGCCGCAGGCCATGCGGGTGATCATCCCGCCGACCGGCAACGAGACGATCTCCATGCTCAAGACCACCTCGCTGGTGGTCGTCATCGGCTACTTCGAGCTGATGCTCTCGGCGGAGGAGATCTACGCGCAGAACTACAAGATCGCGCCGCTGCTGATCGTGGCCGCGCTGTGGTACCTGTTCCTGACCTCGATCCTCACGCTGATCCAGCAACAGATCGAGAGACGGTTCTCGCGAGGGTCGTCGCGTTCGGTGCCTCAGAAAACCTGGGCCGCGCGCCTGCTCGGCTTCAGGTTCGGTTCGCGGTCGGAAGGGCAAGTGCGATGACACCCTTGGTCCAGGGCCAGGGAATCCACAAGCGGTTCGGCCGTCTGGAGGTGCTCAAAGGCATCGACTTCGAGGTCATGCCGCAGGAGGTCGCCTGCGTCATCGGGCCGTCCGGCTCGGGCAAGTCGACGTTGCTGCGGTGCATCAACCACCTGGAAAAGATCGACGCCGGGCGGCTGTTCGTGGATGGCCAGCTCATCGGGTACCGGCAGCGCGGAGAGAAGCTCTACGAGTTGCGCGAGCGGGAGATCGCCGGCCAGCGCCGGGACATCGGCATGGTGTTCCAGCGGTTCAACCTGTTCCCGCACATGACGGCGCTGGAAAACGTGATGGAGGCGCCGGTCCAGGTGCGGCGGGAGAACCGGGACTCGGTCCGGCAACGGTCTCGCGAACTGCTCGACCGGGTCGGCTTGGCGGACAAGGAAAAGGCCTATCCCGCGCAGCTTTCCGGCGGCCAGCAGCAGCGGGTGGCGATCGCGCGGGCGCTGGCGATGCAACCGAAGCTGATGCTTTTTGACGAGCCGACCTCGGCGCTGGACCCCGAACTGGTCGGTGACGTGCTCGGCGTGATGCGCCAGCTCGCGCAGGACGGCATGACCATGATCGTGGTGACGCACGAGATGCAGTTCGCCCGTGAAGTCGCCGACAAGGTGCTGTTCATGGACGGCGGCGTCGTGGTCGAGGAGGGGACGCCGGAACAGGTCGTCGGGAACCCGAGCCACGAGCGCACCCGTTCCTTCCTCGCCCGCGTGCTCAACCCGAACGCCTGAGAGTCCACATTGGACGCGGGCTCAGGTGACGGCTCGGTAGTAGTAGAACATCGGCTCGGTCGCCCCGGGCTCGGTGTTGGTGAAGCCGTGCGATTCGTAGAAGCGACGCGTGTCGATGTCGTCGCCGTCGACGTTGATTTCGAGTTCCTCCGCACCGCGTTCGCGCGCCAGGCGGCACGCGGCTTCGAGCAGGAAATGTCCGAACCTTTGTCCGCGCCGGTCAGGCCGCACATAGAGCTCGTCCAGCAGCGCCGACGGCCCCTTGTGCCAGACGTTCGGCCGGAAGGAGAGCACCGCGACCCCGACCGCCGGCTCACCGGCGAGCAGCACGACGACCTGGTCACCTGGGATGAGTTCCCGCAGCCGTTCGGTGAGCGCAGCCGTCCCCGGTGTCGGCGAATCGAATTCGCGATTGAAGGCGTCCAGCAACTCGGCCGCGACGGCGGCATCGGACGCCACCGCCTGCCGTACCGGGCGTTCGTGTCCGGTTACCACCATGTCGCCAGCTTTCCCGCCCGACCGGCGGCTCGCAATGCAATTCGGTCGCGGCATTGGAGGCTCAGGCAGGCCCGGGCTGTTTCAGGTCGTAGGTCGAGGGCGCGACCCGGACCAGCCGGTCGTTCGCGTTGAGGGCGTTTCGCAGGCCCTCGCGGGTGATCGGCTTGTCCAGCCGGGCCCGGATCTCGTCCAGGTGCAATGGCCCGCCCTGGGCCTCGATCAGCCGGGCAGCCTGGTTCGCACTCGATCGGGGCGGCCCCGGGTAAGGCTCGATGTCCCAGCTGGCCAGCGCGAACGTGCTGGGCGCGGCCCGGATGAACCGGCCGTCGGCGTTGAGCCGGTTGTACAGCGGTCCCCGGCTGAACCTCCGGGACAGCCGGGGCAGGATCTCGTCGAGGTGCAGCGGCGCACCCTGACGTTCCAGCAGGTCGGCCACCAGATCGGTCGCGCTGGGGCCGCGCGAACTCCGTTTTGCCGGCGAGATGCGGTCCTTCACCCGGTGCAGGGTGTGCCGGGGCTGACGCAGTTCGACCGGGGAAACCCGGTAACCGCAGCGGCCGAGCCAGGCGACGAGTTCGGTGTCGGTCATGGTGAAACCGGCGGCCGCGAGCACTCCCGCCGGGGTGCGGCCGCCCAGTTCCTGCACGGCCGACCTGGTGGCGGTCACGGCGGAGGGCAGATCCGGTACCGCGACCCAGCCGTCGGCGACTTCGAAAATACCGCCGAAGTGCGCGAGCACCCGCCAGGCGGCGACATTCGGCGTGATCACCGGATAATCCAGCTCGGGATGGTCGGCGAGCAGACGATCGAACGGGACAACGGGCACTATTTCCGCGCGCAGCCGATCGCACCAGGCCCGTAGCGGTCCGTCCCGGGCGATCGCCCGGCGCACCCGGCCGGAGAATGCGGCTTCGATTTCCTGTCGTTGTTCCGCAGTGGCGGGTAAGTACTGACCGGACCAGCGGTAGGCGGCGCCTTCGTCCGCCCACAATCGGCGCCGCAGGGTGGCCAGTTCGCCGTAAGTCACCGCACCGGTGACCGCTTTCAACTCCGCGAGGGCCTCCACGTCATCGACGATAGCGCGATAGTTATTGAGAACGTGAGGAAGAGCACGTTTGGTGACACAGCACAACGGTGCCTTGTGGGGCTTGCCCGCACGCCCCCGACTGGGGCAAGCCCCACAGACCGCTCTGTCTTTGGTGGCTCCGCCCCACGCCCCTGACTGGGGGCAAGCCCCAGACGCTCTGTCTTGTGATGGCTCCGCCCCCACACCCCCGACTGGGGGCAAGCCCCCAGACCCCCTGCACGTGAGCGGGGAGGCAGGCCGCTGTCGTGGTCGACCGGCAGCCGACGAGGCGAAGTCACGGCCTGTCTGCCCGAACACGTTCCGAACAACGCTGCGCGGCAGGCAATGGAACTTCTCGCCTTTACGAACCGTCCCAGTAAAGTCGGCACGCTATTCGAGCCGTAAGCGGAGGAGAGACGCCAATGGCAGTGGACGAAGCGGGGCCGGCCAGGCGTGCGCTGCCGTTGGATCCGTTCTCCGGAATACCGCACACGCGATATCACCTGGCCGCGGCGGAGCTGCTGAAACCGTTCCTGGAACAGGAGACCGGGGTACTGCAGCGCTGGCGGAACAGGCAGGTCACCAACGCGCCGATCGTCGAGGTGGAAAACGCCTACATCACCGGCCGGCTCGATCTGCGGGGCGCGGATCTGGATTACCTGTTCCGGTTCGAGAACTGCCGGTTCGAGTTCCCGCCCGACGTGCGTGAGGCGAAGCTGCTGGGGTTGGTGTTCCGGCGTTGCTGGCTGCCCGGGCTGAAGGCGCGGAACCTGCGCAGCCGCAATGACGTGCGGTTGATCGGATGCACGGTCGAGGTGCCGGAGATCGCCGACGGTGAGACCGCGGTGCAGCGGGCCAGCCGCCGGGATCGGGGTCTGCCGGACGCGGCGATCAACCTCACCGACGCCGTGGTGGAGGGGTCGGTGGTGCTGACCCGCACCGAGGTCAACCACCCGAAGGGCAGGGCGATCCAGGCCGACCGGCTGCTGATCACCGGTGCGCTGCTGGCCTATCGCCTGCGAGCACTCGGCGAGGTGCGCCTGCCGGGCATGCGGGTCGGCGGTAACGTCAACTTTTCCGGCGCCCGGCTGGAGAATCCCGCGCGGTTCGCGCTGGACGGTACCGGGGCTCAGATCGGCGGCAGCCTGCTGTGCGAGGTGGACACCTTCGGCAGCACCGATCGGCATCAGCCGTTCGTCGCCCGCGGGGAGTTGCACCTGCCGAGCGCGCGGGTGGAGGGCGACATCGTGTTCCGCGGTGCGAACCTGCGCGGACCCAAACGTGGGCAGACCGACCTGGACGGCGACCCGTACCTGGACCCGTGGGCGGCGTTGGTGGCGGACCGGCTGCGCGTGGACGGCAACCTCGAACTGTCCGACGGCCTGGCGGTGACCGGGACCCTGCGCATGATCAACACACGGGTCGGTGGCACGCTGCGCCTGGCGCGGGCCTGGGTGAACGTGCCCCGCGGCAAGGGGCAGCCGTTCTACGACCGGGCCCTGCACCTGGACGGCAGCGAGATCAATGGCGACATCGAGGCTACGTACCTGCGGGTGCCGTCCGGGCAGTTGCGGATGAAGGACGTGACTGTCGGCGGCAACGTGCTCGCGAACCGGGTGCAGTTGCTGCACGCGGGGCGGGACGTGCTGTCCGCTCGGAGGATGAAGGTGGCCGGGAACTTCGATCTGACCGAGTCCGTGGTCAAGGGCACGTTGCGGCTACAGGGGATCGAGGTCGGCGGCAGCATCGAACTCGACGGCGCCGAGGTCACCAAGCCCACCGAGCGCGAGCACACGAGCTTCTCCGTCGATCTGCGTTCGGCCAGGGTGGGACGGGACATCAGCCTCAAACAGTCACCGGCTCGCGCCTTCCACGTCGACGGCGGGGTGAACATGGACGGCGCCGTCGCGGCCCGGCGAGTCGATCTGGCCGGTGCGGAGCTGGAATCGCTTGCGCAGCACCGGGTCGCGCTCGACGCGAGTGATGTCCGGGCGGACGAGTTCCTGTTGACACCGGGAAAGGAACCGGTCGGGCAGGTCGTGCTGCGTCACGCGCATTGCCAGATGCTCGACGACAACTCGCTGCTGTGGTCGGCGAATGGCGGTCTGGACCTGGAAGACTTCCGTTACGACGTGTTCAAGCGGCCCATCGCCATCTCCGACGACCGGGCCGTGCTGGAGCGCATCACCTTGCTCCGCAAGGCCATGCGCCGCTACCGCCCCGGGCCCTACGACCAGCTCGCGGCGATGCTGCGCCGTAGCGGCAACGAAGAACACGCGGCCACGGTTCTGTTCAAGAAGCAGCAGTACCGCTACGAGGCGCTGGCCAGTGGGCGGCTGGCGCTCGCCCCGGGCGTGCGCGTGTGGAGTTGGCTGCAGCGCGCGATGGTCGGGTACGGCTACCGTCCGGTGCGGGCGCTGGGCTGGCTGGTCGGCCTGCTCGTGGTCGGCAGCCTCTGGTTCGGTCTCGGCACCGACGACTGCACCACCTCCGGCGAGCCGGGTTATTACATGGTGCATGGTCCGCGGTGCACCATCGACCAGCAGGACAGCGGCCTGGAATGGAGTCCGGTGCTGTACACGGCGGATCTGCTGGTTCCGATCGTCGATTTCGGGAACAAGGGCCGCTGGTACATGCACGGCGCGGACAAATGGGTCAGCGGCGCCTTCGTCGCCGCCGGCTGGGTCCTCGCCACCACCGTCGCCGCCGGCGCCGGCCGCCTGATCCGCCGCAACGGCGTCTCCTGACCCCCACCCAACGTCCGGGCGTTACCGGGCCAGCGGGCGCCGGCGGGTCGCCTTCTACGACACCCACCGCCCTTCCCAATGCCCGAGCACGATGCGCGAAGCGCGAGCCCCCCGCAGCACAGCAACTTGCCCACAAATCGAAAGCCGAGCATGGACCCACAACCCGCGAGCACAGGACGGCAACTCGCCCAACACAACGGGATACGAACAAAAATCGCGGGGGGTCCAGGGGGCTTGCCCCCTGGCCGGGGTCTGGGGCTGGGCCCCCAGTGTGATGTCGAGGAGCCACCCGCGAAGCGCAGAATGCGCGAGCAGCGTGCGCCAGCTCCGAGAGCGGACGACGGGATTCGAACCCGCGACCCTCACCTTGGCAAGGTGATGCGCTACCAGCTGCGCTACGTCCGCCTGGCTCCAGTGAACCGGAGCGAAAGAGAGTCTATACCCATCGCGTTCGGTGGCTTGCGGCCACCCACTAGGAGGGAACTGTGTCACTCCGGAAGTACAGGGGGTGACGACGGGCTCTCGGCTCCGTATGGTGGCCACATTCAACCGAACGGGGGGAGGAGGTCCGGCCCGGATGACGGAGGAACCTGCGGTGCCGCAACAACGTGCGGCTTCGGCCGACGATCAGGCACTGTTGGCACGTCTCCGAGCCGGTGAGGACAAGGCGTTCAGCGAGCTTTTCGAGCTGCACGCGGCGGGCGTCCGGCGTCTTGCCCGCGGGCTCGCGGCCGAGGAGTCCGAGGCCGAGGACATCACCGCGGAAACGTTTTTTCGGGTGTTGCAGGCCTTGCGCCGGGGCTCGGGGCCCAAGGACCACATTCGCGCGTACCTGTTGACCGTTGCCCGCCGGGTTTCGTGGGAATGGCGTGGCGCCCGCCGGGATGTGCCGGTCACCGATGACGAGTTGACCAGCCGGGCGGGCGCGGGCGCGGACGCGCATGCGGGCACGGCGGAGCGGAACCTGATCGCGACCGCCTTCACCAGCCTGCCCGAGCGGTGGCGAGTCGTGCTGTGGCAGACCGAGGTCGAGGGCGAGCAGCCCGCCGTGGTGGCGCCGTACTTCGGGTTGAGCGCCAACGCGACCGCGGCACTGGCGCGGCGGGCCCGCCAGGGGTTGCGTGCCGCGTATCTGCAGGCACACCTGGCCATGAACCAGGCGTCCGATGTCGGCTGCCGGGGGGTGATCGACAAACTGGGCGGGTACACCGCCGGCAGCGTGACCGGGGCGGAGGCTCGCCGGATCCGCACCCATCTACGCGGCTGTGCTTCCTGCCGCGCCATGCATGCGGAACTGCGGGACGTTTGCTCGTCGCTGCGCTCGCACGCGGGTGCGCTGGCGATGCTGGTGCCGGCGACGGCCGCCGCCGCTGCCACTGCCGCGGCGAAGTCGGGTTCCGGCCTGTTCGCGGTGTTGAAGGGCATGCTCGTCTCGAAGCTCAAGGTGGGGATCGCGCTGGCCTCGACGGCCGCGGCGGGGGTGGTCGGGTTCACCGTGGGGCCCGCGCTGGTCAACTCGGCGTCGCATCCGGTCAGCCTGCCGGGCGGGGTGGAACTGAAGATCGCGGCCCCGTCGTCGTCGTTGTCCGGTGGCTCTCCGAGCGCGACCATGCCGCTCGTGCAGGCGGCGCCGGAGTCCACGGTATCGCCCGAGCGGACCGTCGATTCCAGTTCCACCAGCCGCCGGCCGCCTGTGAAGGCATCGCCGGCGCCCAAGATTTCCTCGCCGTCCTCGGCGGCGGATGTCCCGCCCAGGTCGCGCTCCACCCCGGCCGAGGGGAGCGAGGGCGAGTCGCGCATCGACATCAGCACCGGGTCGTCGGCCCCGTACTCCGCCTCGTCCGGCCGGTCCCACGCCCCGGGGCACACCCGGACGCACGTCGACCCCGGTTCCCGCGGCTGGCCGATCTGGCTGTGGCTGGGGCCGCCCGGGGACTGGCCGAACCACGGCGGCCCCATCCTGCGTTCCGGCGGCGATGGTCGAGGCTGGTGATCATCTGCCCCGCTGGATCTCGCGCGGCTGGCCTTCGTCGCGCTACCGTTGACCCCGGCTCATGAACGATCGAGCGGAAGGCTTTGGGCATGAACCGGGCGGTGCGCGGCGGCGACGAGCGTGAGTGGGTCATCCGGGCACAGATGGAGTGGCGCCGCCCGGCCACCGTGGAGGACTTCGAACACGATGTCGCGGGCAGTCCCGTGCCCGGGATCGCGATGCTCACGGTGACTCTGGTGCTCGTCCTCGTTTTGGTGCTCTGGCTGCCCGACGGGGTGGTCGTGCCGCCGTGGGTGATCTACGGCCTGCTGTTGATCATCGTGTTCTTCCCGTTGCGCTGGGTGCTGAACCGCCCGTGGAAGGTGGTCGCCGAGACGGAGGGCGATCTGGTGGGGGAGCAGCCGCCGGAGCGCTGGGTCGGGATCGTGTCGGGCATGTTCCGGGTGCGTCGCGAGGTCCAGGATGTCGCGAAGTCGATCCAGAAGCACTCGCTGCCCGACTTCGACGGTCCCCTGCATCCGGTGGAGTGATCGATGCCCGAGTTACCCGAGGTCGAAGCGCTCGCCCATCACCTGCGTGAACACGCGGTCGGGCGGACGGTGACACGCGTCGACGTGGCTTCGCCTTCGGTGCTCAAGACGTTCAGCCCGCAGTGGACGATCCTGCATGGCCAGGAGGTGGTCGGGGCGGGCCGCCATGGCAAGCACCTCGACCTCATGGTCGCGGACCCGGACGGCGCGGGTGCGGTGCACCTGGTGATCCATCTGGCGCGGGCCGGCTGGCTTCGCTGGTCGGATTCGCTGTCCCCGGTTCCGCCGAAACCGGGCCGTGGGCCGCTCGCCCTGCGGGTGCACCTCTCGGCATCCCGCGCGGGTGGCGACAAGAGCGACGCCGGCCCGGGCTTCGACCTCACCGAGGCCGGCACGAAGAAGGGCCTGGCGGTGTGGATCGTGCGCGATCCCCGGGAAGTGGCCGGCATCGCGCGGCTGGGCCCGGACGCGCTCGAAGTGGACCGCGAACGCCTCGGGAAGCTGTTCGCCGGGCGCACCGAGCGGCTCAAAACGGCGCTCACCGACCAGTCGTTGATCGCCGGCATCGGAAACGCCTACTCGGACGAAATCATGCACACCGCGAAGCTCTCGCCGTATGCCACGCCCGGAAAACTCCCGGGAGAGGCACTGGACCGGCTGGCGGCCGCGATGCACGACGTGCTGACCGCGGCGGTGGACCGTTCCGTCGGACAGGACGCGGCGCGGCTGAAGGGCGAGAAGCGTTCCGGCCTGCGGGTGCACGGGCGGGCCGGCCTGCCGTGCCCGGTTTGCGGTGATACCGTGCGCGAAATTTCCTTCGCCGACAAGTCTTTCCAGTACTGCCCGACCTGTCAGACCGGCGGCAAGCCGCTCGCCGACCGACGGCTTTCCCGCCTGTTGAAGTAGCCCGGAGCCCGGCGGGGCGGAGCACCACCTACCGCACGGTAAGCACGACTACACAGAAAGTGGGCCGGAAGGGTTGCACCCCACGCACCAAGCGCAGAGCATTGACGCCGTGGCCGGGTTGCCGATCGCGCAGATCATCCCTTGGACAGTCGTGGGCTTGCTGTTGATCGCCCTGATCGTCGTCCTCGCCCGCTCGCGAAAGCCCAGCAGCTTCGTGGACGACGCGGTGCTGGAAGCCGTCTACCACATGTCGAAGGCCACTCCGGACCTGCGGCGGGGCTTCGACCAGAGCTCCGCGGACCGGATCACCTCCCAACTGCTCGAACTGCTCAAGTGCGTCGCGATCGGCATCACGGACGCCGAAGGCACGCTGGTGTCCTGGGACGGCGAGGCCAACGACCACTACGTCGACCTGACCTCCGCGATCTATTTGGCCATCCGCAAACTCCGCCGCGAGGTCGTCGCGCACGACGACGTGCCGTGCGACCACCGCAGCACCTGCAAGATGCGGACCGCGGTGATCGTGCCGCTGATCGTGGACGGCGAGATCGAGGCGGTGCTCATCGTCGTGGGCCGCACCCGTGGCAAGCGGCTGATCCAGATGGCCGACGCGGTCGCCCAGTTCGTGTGCACCCAGTTCGAGCTGGCCCGGCTCGACGAGTCGAAGAGCCAGCTCCAGCAGGCCGAGATCAAGGCGTTGCGGGCGCAGATCTCGCCGCACTTCATCTACAACGCGCTCAACACGATCTCATCGCTGATCCGGACCGACCCGGAGGAGGCACGCGAGTTGCTGCAGGAGTTCGCGGACTTCACGCGGTACTCCTTCCGCACCTCCGGCATGTTCACGTCGCTGGCCGACGAACTGCGCAACATCGACCGCTACCTGACCATCGAGCGCGCCCGCTTCGGGGGCCGCCTGGAAGTCCGGCTCAAGATCGCGCCCGAGGTGCTGTCGGTGGTCGTGCCGTTCCTGATCATCCAGCCGCTGGTGGAAAACGCCGTCCAGCACGGCCTGGCGAACAAGCCCAGCGGCGGGATGGTCACCGTGACCGCGCAGGACTACGGCACCGAGGCGCTGATCAGCGTGGAGGACGACGGCATCGGCATGGACCCGGCCCGCCTGGCCGACCTACGCAACTCGCACCGCACCGGCGCGCACGTCGGGCTCGGCAACATCAACGCCCGGATGCGGCAGCTCTTCGGCGACGAGTACGCGCTGATGGTCGAGACCGCACCCGGTGCCGGGATGAAGGTGACCCTGCGGGTGCCGAAGTTCGCGCCCGGCGTGCGCACCGAGTTGCCCGACTACTCGGCCGCGGTGCCGCCGCAGAAGGCGCGCACCAACGGGTCGTCGCCCGCCCCCGCCCACCGCGCCGGCTAGCGACTGTTCGGTGGACGGCCCACAGCAAGCGGCTCCACTGCTTGGGAAACGCTGGCCGAGCCCGCCGGCCGTCACGTCTTCAGCGGGGCGGGCCTAACCTGGCGTCATGGACGTCAAGAGTGTCACCAGCAAGATTCCGCGGATCGGTGACCGGGGTGACCGCACGGACATCGTCTCGGTGGTCAAGTTACACGGCGTGATCACGCCGACGCCGTCGCCATTCACCCGGGGGGTGATCAACCTCGCCGCCGTCGAATCCGCCCTGACCAGGGCGTTTGGCCACGACCGGCTCAAAGCGGTGGCCCTGCTGGTCAACTCGCCGGGTGGCGCACCTACGCAGTCCGGGCTGGTCGCGGAACGGATCCGCCAGCTGGCCGCCAAGAAACCCGGCGTCGAAGTGCTCGCCTTCTGCGAGGACGTGGCGGCGTCCGGCGGGTACTGGCTCGCGTGCGCCGCCGACGAGATCTACGCGCACCGGACCTCCGTGGTCGGCTCGATCGGCGTGATCAGCGGGGGGTTCGGGTTCGCCGGACTGCTGGAGCGATTCGGCATCGAGCGGCGGCTGCACACCGCGGGTGAGAACAAGGCGCGGCTCGACCCGTTCACCCCGGAGAAGCCGGAAGACGTCGAGTGGCTCAAGAAGATGCACGCCCAACTGCACGAGCTGTTCGTGGACTGGGTGAAGGAGCGGCGCGGTGACCGGCTTGCCGGGACCGAGGAGCTGTTCACCGGCGACGTCTGGCTGGGCGGCCGGGCCATGGACCTCGGCCTGGTCGACGGCATTGGGAGCCTTCGCGAGGTGATCGCGCAGCGTTATCCGGACGCGCAGATCTCCGTTGCGGAGCCCAAGAAGCCGTTGCTGGCCAGGCTGGGGATCGGCGCGCCGGCGGCGGCCAGTGCGATGTTGGACGCGGTGACGCAGCGCGCCGCGTGGTCACGCTTCGGTCTGTGAGCGGGGCGCCAGACCCGTCGCCCGGCAGCGGTATGGACATCTTGCTAATTGGCGAGAAAGATGCGAACCACTGTGAGTGCGCACAACGACAACCGACGGCTCATCGTCCTGGCGGTCGACGATGAGCCACATGGTCTGAACCTGCTCGTTGACGGATTGCGGAACAACCCCCGCATCGCCAAGGTGTTCCGGGCGGTCGACGCGGCCGAAGCGCTGCGCCTGCTGGCCGCCGAGGACCCGGAACTGCGGCAGCGCAAGGAACTCGGGCTGCCGGTGATCGACGCGGTTTTCGCCGATCTCCAGATGCCCGGCCTGTCCGGCATGGAGATGGCGCGGGTGTTCTCCGCCCTGAACCCTGCGCCGGTCCTGGTGTTCGTCACCGGCCATGCGCACGAAGCGGTCAACGCCTTCGATCTCGGCGCGGTCGACTACCTGCTCAAGCCGTGCGACCAGAGCAGGCTGGACCGCGCCATCGACCGCGTGCTGGAGAAGCTGCGCTCGGCGCCGGCCCCGGCCGACGTGGCCGCCACGCCGGCCCAACCGGACGAGGACGAGGTGATCCCGGTCGAACTGGCCGGGACCACCAAGCTGGTGCCCCGCTCGACCGTCCGCTGGGTGGAGGCCCAGGGCGACTACGCCCGGCTGTTCACCGACGACGGCAACAGTCACCTCGTCCGCATCCCGCTCACCCAGCTCGAGGAGCGCTGGGCGAAGGCCGGGTTCGTGCGGATCCACCGGTCGTTCCTGGTCGCCCTGAACCTGATCACCGAGTTGCGCATGGGTCAGGGCGGTTACCAGGTGGTGATCGGCAACGGGGACAAGCTCCTTCCGGTCTCACGGCGCCATACCCGTGAGCTCAAGGACCGTCTCACCGGCCGATGAACGAGGACTTTCGCTTCGCCGGCGGGTTCGGAGAGCGGGACCCGGCGCTGCAGAAGAGCGGGCATGTGCCCGCGCCGGTGGAGTCGATCCCGCCCGCGCCGCCGGCGGAGCCTGCGTCGCAGCCCGCGAAGCCCCCGAAACGGCAGCGGGTGGTGCTGGCCGACCCACGCTCCCGGTCGCGGCCGGTCCTGCGCGCCCGGGTCGAGCTGGAGGAGCAGACCAGCTGGGGCGAGGCGCTGATCAAGGATCTGGTCAAGCGCCAGCTGCGCACCGCGGTGCTGCTGGGTCTGGTGATGCTGGTCCTGCTCGGTTCGCTGCCGCTGGCCTTCTACTTCTCGCCGACCTTCGCCCAGCTCAAGGTGATCGGGATACCGTTGGCCTGGCTGCTGCTCGGCGTCCTGCCGTTCCCGCTGCTGCTCGTGGCCGGTCTGGTCCACAACCGGCTCGCCGAGGCTCACGAGCGCGAGTTCGTCGACCTGATCGACAACTGATCGGCCCACTTGCCTGCCCTGAGACAATCACTCGGTGCAGTTGAACCCGTGGGCGTTGACCGCAGTCGTGCTGGTCGCTGTCCCGGCCTACTACCTGGGTAGCCGTGCGTCCCGGTTCGCCAGCTCCACACAGGACTTCCTGGTCGCACGACGAACGGTGCGCTCACGGCGCAACGCGGCCGCGATCTCCGGTGAGTTCCTCTCTGCCGCGTCGTTCCTCGGTGTCGCCGGGATCGTGTTGAAGGAGGGCGCCGACGGCCTGTGGTACCCGATCGGCTTCACCGCGGGCTACCTGGCGCTCATGCTGTTCGTCGCCGCGCCGTTGCGGCGCTCCGGCGCCTACACCGTGCCGGACTTTCTCCAGGCGCGGCTCGGGTCGGTGGTGTTGCGCCGGTTCGCGACCACGTTCATGGTCTGCATCGGCGTGCTCTATCTCGTGCCGCAGCTGCAGGGCGCCGGCCTGGTGGTGAGCACGGTGCTGCCCGTGCCGGTCTGGGTCGGCGCGGCGGGCATGACCGTGCTCGTGGCGGTCAACGTGATCGGCGGTGGCATGCGCGCGATCACGCTGGTGCAGGCATTTCAGTACTGGGTGAAGCTGTTCGCCATCGCGGTCCCGGCGTTCGCGCTGTGCGTGGTGTTCCTCAGCACCGGCCGGCCCGGTCCGGCCGGTGCGCTCGACTCCCCAGCACCTCCGGTGTTCGCCGAGGAGACCACGGTGGACCTGCAAACCGACGTGACGCTCAGGGTGACCACGCTGACCCCGGTCTGGGTGCAGGAGCCGGGCGCCAAGACCGAGCATCTGGAGGCATGGGCGGCCGGCACCACCACACACCTGCACCGCGGCGCCAGGCTGACCTTCTCGGCCGGCACCCCGGCTCCGGTGGCCGACGGGCCCGCGAACAACACCGACTGGCTGCGCCCCGGCTCGGGTGGTCTGCCGGACATGCTGCGGACCTACTCGCTGATCATGGCGCTGGTCTTCGGCACGATGGGCCTGCCGCACGTGCTCGTGCGCTATTACACGAACCCCGACGGTAAGGCGGCCCGGCGGACCACCGCGCACGTGCTGCTGTTGCTCGGCCTGTTCTACCTGTTCCCGATCGTGCTGGGCGCGATGGCCCGGATGTACGTGCCGAGATTGCTGGTCACCAACCAGACCGACGCCGCGCTGGTGTGGCTGCCGACCACCATGTTGCCCGGGCTGGCCGGCCAACTGGTGGGCGCGGTGATCATGGCGGGTGTGTTCTCCGCGCTCGTGTCGACCTCGTCGGGCCTGCTGGTGGGCATCGCCGGGTTGCTGTCCACGGAGGTGTTCCGGGGCCGGACCTCGCATTTCCGCACGGCCGCCGCCGTCGCGGCGCTGATGGCGGTGGCGATCGCGATGGTCCTGCGGCCGACCGACCTTGCCACCAGCGTCGGGATGTCCTTCGCGCTGGCCGCCTCGACCTTCTCGCCGCTGCTGGTGCTCGGGGTGTGGTGGCGCGGGCTCACCTGGCCGGGCGCGCTGGCCGGCATGGTCATCGGCGGCGGGCTGGTGATCGTCGCGTTGTGCAGCTACGCCCTCAACGGTTACGGGGGACGCCACCTGTCCTGGTTCACCGTCCAGCCGGCGCTGATCACCGTGCCGATCGCGTTCGTGGTCACCATCCTGATGAGCCTGGCCACCCGCGGGGGCCGGCCGGCGGATGTGAACGCGTTCATGCTGCGCCTGCACGCGCCCGACCCGCTCGGGTTCACGCGTGATCGCACCCCGGCCCGGTTCGGGCAGGTGGCCGGGCGTCCGCGCGCCGGTCGCGGTCGGCACCGAAAGTAGTCGCGCCGTTATTCTCCGCCCATACACCCATTCGGCGGTATTGACTGGGTGACTTTATAACATCTTGAGAAAGTTCGGATTGAGAACCGGCTAAATATAGCTGACTCAGAGCAAAACAGACACCGAACGATGGGCCGGTCGTGGACTTATTCACTCGAATGGACGAGCAACTTCCAGAGCGTTTAACGGCAAGATCTACGCGCATCCCCGAGACGGTAATGAGGGAGGGCTATTCAAAGTCCGGGTTCGTGCTTCGGCGAGTGGAAGACGCGCCGCCGGAGGCTTCGCGAACGCGGCTGCGGGCCGCCGGAGGTGGTTGGCCGAGTGTGCGTCGCCAAGTCGCGGTCCGTAGACGCGTTCGTCGATCGCACGTTTTGAATCACACAGAGGAGAGATCATGCATTTGGAGGTTGTCCGGTGAACGGTGCCGACCACGACGTCGCACCAGGGTCGAGTCCTGAAAGCGACGACGGCGCGACGGAGGAGACTCCGGCGACCGGCGGGGCCGCGACAGAGACGACTCCGGGTACCGATTGGGAGCAAATTCAGGGGAGCGCAGACTTCGCCGACTTGCGGCGGAGGCTCCGGGTCTTCGTCTTCCCGATGACTGTCCTCTTTCTCGTGTGGTACCTGCTGTACGTCCTGCTTGCGGACTACGCCCACGGCTTCATGTCCACGAAGCTCTTCGGCAACATCAATGTCGGGCTGATCTTCGGCCTGCTGCAGTTCGTGTCAACGTTCTTGATCACCTGGCTCTATGTCCGGTACGCAAGCCGGAAGCTCGACCCGGTGTCCGACAAGATCCGTGGTGAGATCGAGGGGGAGTCCGAGTGATCAACCTGGCCGCGGGCGTCGAGGGCAGTAACCCGACGCTCAACATCGCCATCTTCGCGATCTTCGTGGCGATCACGCTGGTGATCGTCTTCTGGGCGAGCCGCAATACCAAGACCGCTTCGGACTACTACGCGGCCGGCCGCGCTTTCACCGGCCCGCAGAACGGCATCGCCATTTCCGGCGACTATCTGTCCGCGGCGTCGTTCCTCGGCATCGCGGGCGCGATCGCGGTCAACGGCTACGACGGGTTCCTTTACTCGATCGGGTTCCTCGTCGCCTGGCTGGTCGCCCTGCTGCTGGTCGCGGAGCTGCTCCGCAACACCGGCAAGTTCACCATGGGCGACGTGCTCGCGTTCCGGATGAAGCAGCGTCCGATCCGGGCCGCGGCCGCCATCTCCACCCTGGTGGTCTCGTTCTTCTACCTGCTCGCCCAGATGACGGGCGCCGGTGGTCTGGTCAACCTGCTGCTCGGTGTCAGCGGCGACGTCGGCCAGGACATCGTCATCGCGGTCGTCGGCGTGATCATGGTGCTGTACGTCCTGATCGGTGGGATGAAGGGCACCACCTGGGTGCAGATCATCAAGGCCGCGCTGCTCATCGTCGGCGCGCTGGCGATGACGCTGTGGGTGCTCGGCAAGCACGGCTTCAACTTCTCCAGCCTTCTGCAGCACGCGGTCGACAACGGCGGCAAGAACGGTGAGTCGCTGCTCGGACCGGGCAAGCAGTACGGCAAGAGCGGCACGAGCAAGCTCGACTTCCTGTCGCTGGGCATTGCGCTGGTGCTGGGCACCGCGGGCCTGCCGCACGTGCTGATGCGCTTCTACACGGTGCCGACTGCGCGCGACGCCCGGCGATCCGTGGTGTGGGCCATCGTGCTGATCGGTGTGTTCTACCTGTTCACCCTGGTGCTCGGGTTCGGCGCCGGCGCGCTGGTCGGCCCGGACAAGATCAACAAGGCGCCGGGCACCGTCAACTCCGCGGCCCCGTTGCTCGCGCTGGAGCTCGGTGGCCCGGTGCTGCTCGGGTTCATCGCGGCGGTCGCGTTCGCCACCATCCTGGCCGTGGTCGCCGGCCTGACGATCACGGCGTCGGCGTCGTTCGCGCACGACGTGTACGCCAACGTGATCAAGAAGGGCGCGGTCGACAGCAAGAACGCCGAGGTGCGGGTCGCCCGGATCACCGCGCTGGTCATCGGCGCGGTCGCGATCGTCGGTGGCATCCTGGCCAAGAGCCAGAACGTGGCCTTCCTGGTGGCGCTGGCGTTCGCGGTCGCGGCCTCGGCGAACCTGCCGACCATCCTGTACTCGCTGTTCTGGAAGCGGTTCAACACCCGGGGCGCGCTGTTCAGCATCTACGGTGGCCTGATCGTCACCATCGTGCTGATCGTGTTCTCGCCCGCGGTGTCCGGTGACAAGACGTCGATGATCAAGGGCGTCGACTTCCACTGGTTCCCGCTGTCGAACCCGGGCCTGATCTCCATTCCGGTTTCGTTCTTCCTCGGCTGGCTGGGCACGGTCATGTCTAAGGAGCGCACCGCGAAGTACGCGGAGATGGAGGTGCGCGCCCTCACCGGCGCCCACGCCGAAAAGGCAAGCGCGCACTAAAGCGATGCCGTTCGGCCCTCGTCGCGAGGCCACCTCGGCCGGCAGCCCCTGCCGGAGGAGGTGGCCTCGCAGTGTTATTCGGAACATGTTCGGGTAGCCAGGCCGTGACATGGGTTGTCGGCTGCCGGTCGTTCACGCAGGCGGCCTGCCTCCCCGCCCATGTGCAGCGTCGTTGTTCGTCGCCACAGGCGCCGATCTCGCGTTTGCATGGTGGTCCCGCCTTTATGGGCGTTGAATGCGGCCAAGTGCGAGGATGTAGGCGTGAATCCGGGAGAACTGCCTACCGCGTCCGTGTCCGAACTGCCGACCGAGGGCCTCACTCTGCTCGATGTGCGGGAACAAGACGAGTGGGCCGCGGGCCACGCCCCCGGGGCCATCCACATCCCGCTCGGCGAGCTGCCCGCCCGGGTCGGCGAGCTCGGCGAACTGCCCGACGACAAGCCCGTCTACGTCGTCTGCCGGTCGGGCGGCCGCTCGGCCAGGGCCGCCGCGTGGCTGAACTCGAGCGGCTGGGAGGCGGTCAACGTGGCCGGTGGGATGAAGTCGTGGCACTCCGAAGGCCGCCCCGTCGTCGGTGAACACCCCGGCATCGCCCCGGCGATCATCTGAGGGCTTCGGCACGAACATGGCTGGTCATGGTCCGCGACGGTCGCTTCCGCGTATGCGCTGGGTGGCCTCACCGCCTCCCGGCGCGTATCGGCCCCACCGGCGACGGCAGCCGGAGCGGTACCTGGGCCCGCCCGCGTACCCGGCCCCGCCCCGCTGGGGTTTTCCGAACCTGACCTGGCGGGAGCCGACGAACGTGCCCGGCACCGCGTCCAGCTTTCCGACGCCGCTCGAGCGCGCGCGGTTGCTCGCCCGGAACGCGATCACCGTGCTGTGGTTTCTCGCCGGCCTGGCGACGGTCGCTTCCGCCGCGGAGTTCTGGCGGTACGCGCTGCTGGTGATCAGCCGGGACACCGCGCTCAGCAGCGGTGTCGTGGGCATGTCCGACACCCTGGAGATGACCTCCTCGCTGCTCACCGCCGTGTTCGGGTTGATGGCGCTGGGCTCGGTGTTGTGGTGGCTGCTCGTGATCCGGTACGCCGCGGCGGAGGAGAACGGCCACGTGCCACCGCGGTCCTCCCGGGAGGTGGTCATCGGCGCCCTGGTGCCCGGGATCAACCTGGTGCTGGCCGGTTCGATCCTCGCCGAGCTCGAACACGTGGTGCTGCGCCGTCCCCCGGACCGGCGCCCCCGGCCCTCGCGCCTGGTGCTGGCCTGGTGGGCCGCGTGGCTGGTGAACGGGCTGGCCATGGTGCTGGTCATCGGGGCGCGGTTTTTCGACAGCATCCAAGCGCAGGCCAACGCCGTGCTGCTCACCGGTGTCCTGAGCGCCTCCGCCGCGCTACTGGCCGGGCTGACCGCTGTGGTCGTGCACCGGCTGACGAGCCTGATCGCCCCGGTTCCGCTGCGCCGCCTGCGCCGGCGCAGGGTCGTTTCGGTCCGCGGCGCCCCGCTGCCCCAGCTCCGGCCGGACCGGCCCGCCGGCGCCGCACGCTGAATCTTCGGCGAACTGCGCGCCGGACCTTCGGCCGGGTTTTCGGCGGCGGCAGCGCGTGCCGCCGAGTCTGCTGCTCCGCAGTTCCGCTGACACCGGCCCGCCGGGCCTCAGGCCGACACCGGCAGGGTGCGCAGGCCGCGGATCACGAACTCGGGGCGCCGCTGCGGCTCGCCGGCCAGGCAGAGCCTGGGCAGTTGGGCGAGCAGAGCACGCAGTGCCGCGGCGATTTCGACGCGGGCCAGTGGCGCCCCGACGCAGTAATGGATTCCCCCGCCGAACCCGAGGTGGGGGTTGGGTGAACGCCCGACGTCGAGCGTTTCGGGCGCGTCGAACACCGCCGGGTCGTGGGCCGCGGCGCCGAGCAGGGCGGCGATCTTCTCGCCCCGCGCCACGCGGAAACCGGCGATCTCCACGTCCTCGGTCGCGGTCCGCTCGAACAGTTGCAGCGGCGAGTCGTACCGGATCAGCTCCTCGACCGCGGTCTCCACCAGTCCCGGATCGTCACGCAGCCGCTGCCACTGACCGGGATTTCGCAGCAGCGCCCACACGCCGTTGCCGATCACGTTCACCGTCGCTTCGTGCCCGGCCATGAGTAGCAACACGGCCGTCGCCACCACCTCGTCCGCGGACAGGCCGTCCTCCGTGCCGCTCGCGGCCACCAGGTCGGTCACCATGTCATCGCCCGGATTCCGGCGCCTGTCGTCGGCCAGCTCGCGCAGGTAGGCCACGAACTCGGCGGCGGCGCGCTCGGCGGCGTCCTGTTGCGCGGCGGGCAGGCCGTACTCGTACATCTTCACGATCGTGTTGCTCCACGGGACCAGCTTCGGCCGGTCGGCCTCGGGGACCCCGAGCAGTTCGGCGATCACTGCCACCGGCAACGGCTGCGCGAGGTGTTCGAGCAGGTCCGCGGGTCGACCGTCGGCGATCACTGCGGCGATTTCGGCGACCATCGTCTCGGCAAGCCGTTCGACCGTCGGTCGCAACCGCGCCACGTGGCCGCGCGCGAACGCCGCCGAGATCGTCCGTCGGAGCCGGGTGTGCGCGGGCGGTTCGCTCTCCAGCAGGGAGTTGCGGTGCAGCAAGTTGAATGAGACGAACCGCTCGGCCGGGGTCGCGTCGGTCCAGATCCGGCCGAGCCCGCGATGCCGCAACACCGCCGAAGCCGCGTTGTGCGAGACGGCGATCGGCAGGCCCAGCCCATCGTGCTGGTGCACCTCACCCGCCACGCGCAGCCGAGCGAACTCCGGGTACGGGTCGGCGAGGAAATCCGGATCACGTGGATCGAACATGCGCCAGACGATAACCGGAAGAGCCCCATCCGTGGAGTGCGCGAGGAGAAGTCACGGCCTGGCTGCCCGCGCACGTTCGGTATCGGAGGGGACGCTGTTCAAAACGCGAGATGACCGCTCAAGGCAACGCCCAGCGATGCTGCACGTGGGCGGGGAGGCAGGCCGCCCATCGTGGTCGACCGGCAGCCGACGAGGAGAAGTCACGGCCTGGCTGCCCGCGCACGTTCCCAATGACACTGAGTATTCTCCAGCCATGGGAAAGGCCGCGCGCAAGAAGAACAAGGCGCCGAAGGTCCGGGACGTGTTCGTGGCACAGCCGTTCGAAGGGCTCGCCGCCGAGCCCGAGCTGATCGCGATGCGCGAGTTCGTCCCGTCGGCGACCGCGAGACTGTCCATCGCGGACAGCCCGGATCTCCTCGTCACGCTGGGCACGGTGCTGCCGATGGCCGCGGCCGCGTTCGTCCGCTCCGACGGTGAGATCTTCCTCGGGCTGCAGGTCCAGACCCGCTCCTCCGACGTCAGCCGCGACCTCGGCCGGTCGCTGCGCTGGGCGTTGCAGGCCAAGGAGGGCGACGTGCTCTCCGTTCCCGACACCACCAGCCCGCCCGCCGAGGGCGGCGGCGAGCGGCTGCAGGACCTGCTGGTTCCCGACGCCGAACTCGACGTGAACCTGCACCGGGACTTCTCCTGGTGGCTGCCCGAGGACACCGAACCAACGGGCGAGGTCAAGCTCTCGCTGGACCGCGCGAACGAGGCGATCATGCCCACCGAACGGCTGGGACCCGGCTCGTACTGGGTGCTGGCCGGCGAGAAGGCGCACCTGCGCTGGGTTCGTTCCGAGCCGGAGAACCGGCTGCTGCAGGCTTTGGCCCGCCTGTCCGCGGCGGGCGAGCTCGGACTCGGCGAGGGCTCCCGTTACGCCGGTTCGTTCCGGGCACACGGGTTGCTGGTGCCGGTGTGGGACCTCGACCCGGACGCGCACGCGCGCGAGTGGGCCGAGCCGGCCAAGCAGCTCGGCGTGCGCCTGGACGCCGCGCTGGCGTCGCTGGACGACGAGCCGTTGAACGCGACCGAGCGCCGGGCGCGTGACGGCCTGATCGGGCGGCAGCTCACGCTTCGATGATCCTGCACATCTGTTCCGCCACTGAGTGGACGGGCCAGGAGTATCGCGCGCCTTCGCTGGAAACCGACGGGTTCATTCACTGTTCCGATCCCGGCACTGTGCACCTGCCAGCCAACTCGCTGTACGCCGGCCGGATCGATCTTGTGCTGCTGGAGATCGATCCGGCCAGGCTGGACGTGCCGATGCGCTGGGAGCCCGGGGTTCCGCCACACCCCGCCGGTATCTGGTTTCCGCACGTCTACGGCCCGATCAACGCGGACGCCGTGGTGGCCGTGCACGATTTCCTGCCCGCGTCCGACGGTGCCTTCCGGCCACCGGACAGTGTCGCGAGACCGTAACGGAGTGCACGATTTCGTAACGGGTCGTGGACGGTCGGTAACTCGAACGATCCCGCTGCCGACTTACTGACACCGGGCATGGTCGCTGGCGGCGCGGGGCGAATTCGCCAGTGAAGGCAACCGGAGGGGGCCGGCATGCGTGATTTCGGTGAGGGAGAAGTACATACGGCGGAGGGAGACCTCGCGGTGACGACCACCGTGCGCGCCACCGCGACCCGGCCGCCGCCGACCACGTCGGCCGAACTCGCCGATTTCGGCGAGTTCGTGCAGGCCAGCTTGCCCGGCCTCCTGCGCTACGGGCACGCGCTCACCGGCAACCCGCACGATGCGGCGGACCTGGTGCAGGGCGTGCTCGAGAAGATCGGTGCGCGCTGGTCACGGGTGCGGCGCAAGACCGGCGACCCGCTGGCCTATGTCCGCAGGTCGATGGCGAACGCGCACATCTCGCGGTGGCGTCGGACCCGCCGCGAGAGCCTGGTCGCCGACCTCCCCGACGCCGCCATCGTGGTGGACGACGACCCGTTCGAGCACGAGCCGTTGTGGCAGGCACTGCGGGACCTCCCGCCGAAACAGCGCGCCGTGATCGTGCTGCGTTACTACGAAGGACTGTCGGAAATGGAGATAGCGCAGACGCTCGGGGTCAGCCAGGGCACGGTGAAGAGCCAGGCCAGCAAGGCGATCGCGAGTCTGCGCAGAAAGATGGGCGAAGGCAGGGGTGAGAGTTGACCGCCGACGACGAAGAACTGGGCCGCGAACTGCGACGGTTGTTCGATGACGCGCGGCTCGACGTGCTTCCCCGCGAAGGCGCGGAGGAGGCCCTGGTGGCCGGGGCGCGGCGGGTTCGCCGTCGCCGGGCCGCGCTGACCACGGCCGGTGGCGCCCTGAGCGCGGTCGTGCTCGTGGTGGGCAGCCTGCTGGCCGGCAGCCTGCGGCCGGATTCCACGCAGACCGCGTCTCCCGCCGGCCCGGGGCCCGAACCGAGTACGACGAGCTCGGTGGAGCCCCCGGTCCCGTCGGCCCCGCCGATGCCGAACGTGACCAGGTCGCCGGTCGCGCAGCGCACTTCTACGACGCCTGATCCGCCGCAAGGGTCGTTGTCGGCAACCACGGTCCCCGGGCGCGACACGTCGCGGCCCGGCCAGGTTTCGGCGTTGCCGGGTTCCGTGCTCGGACCCACCGGGTACGGTCTTCTTCAGCTCGGCATGTCTTTCCAGACCGCGAAAGCGACCGGGATGCTCGCCGGCGCGAGCACGCCACCGACGACTTGCACCACGTACACGCTCAAAGAAGGTTCGTACGCGGTCTCCACCGTGTACATCTCGCCGGCGGACGGGATCGTGCGGTTCACCGCAGGCGGGGCGCATACCCCGCAGGGCATCGAGGTCGGCTCGACGATGGCGCAACTGCAGGTCGCCTACCCCGGACTTTCGAAGAGCTCGGTGGCATACGAAGCATCGACCGGGTCGGGCGGGAGCTACGTGTTCTACGTCGACGGCCACGGACTGGTGACGTCCATGGAACTCATCGGCCCCGCCCTCACCTGCTGAGCGGTTACAGCGCCCCGCCCGCGACCGGCGGCATGGTGGGGTCGCCGGCGGGAGCGGGGGCGGCCTGGCGGGCCAGGAAGTTCTCCACGTCGAACAGGTTGCCGCTGGCCCGCCGGACGACGTTCAGCAGCGTGGACATCGCGGAGACCTCCTCGACCTGCTCCTTGAGGAACCACTGCATGAACTGCTCGCCCTGGTAGTCCTCCTCGGCGCGGGCGGTCTTGGCCAGGGCCTTGATGTCCGCGGTGACCGTCTTCTCCTGTTCCACCGCCAGTTCGACGAGTTCGGAAGCCTCGGCGAAGTCGTTGCGGATCTCGCCGCTGCTCGGAATCTCCACGCGGTGGTCGGTGTCGATCAGGTAGCGCACGAGCGCGAGCGCATGATTGCGTTCCTCGACCGCCTGCTGGTAGAAGCGCTTGGCAAGTTCCGGCAGGTCCTCGCTGTCGAACCAGACCGCCAGCGCCAGGTACTGCTGCGAAGCGGTGAACTCGTTCTGCACCTGCTGTTGCAGCAGTTCGTGGAACTTGGACCGCGGTTCCTTCGTCCTGGTCGCCATGAGGGTCACGATAGGCGCCCACCCAAGGCTTTTCCACTTGTGCGCGGGCCGCCCAGATCGACTTGACCAGGGCTTTTGCTTGAAAGCGGGGGGTATCTTCAGCCGAGCGGGTCACGCACGATCGGGCAGGACATGCATCGCGGCCCGCCCCGCCCGGAACCGAGTTCGGAGCCCGCGATCGGCAGCACCTCGATTCCCGCGTCGGCCAGCCGCGCGTTGGTTTCCAGGTTGCGCTCGTAGCCCACGACGACCCCGGGTGCGAGTGCGAGCGTGTTGTTACCGTCGTCCCACTGCTCGCGCTCGGCGGTCACCGGATCGAGGCCGGTGTCGATCACGCGTAGCTTCTCGATGCCCATCGCTTCCGCGGCCGCCTGCAGGAACGGCTCCGGGCCGTCGACGCGCAGCGACCCGTCGTCGTTGGGCCGCAGCGGGTAGGCCACCAGGGAATCGCGCGCGAGGGGATACATCACGACCGCGTCCCGGTCGACCATCGTGCACACCGTGTCCAGGTGCATGGTGGCGCGTGTCTGCGCGATCGGCACCGCGAGCACGGTGTGGGCGAGACCGTCGGCGAACACCGAACGGGCGAGCGACTCCGCGCCGGCCGGGGTGGTGCGCTCGCCGACGCCCACGGCCAGCACGCCGGGAGCCAGCAGCATGACGTCGCCGCCTTCGACCGGCGCCGAGTGGGCGCCGTAGGCGCGAGCGGCATGCCGGAATCGCGGGTGGTAGGCGTAGATCAGGTCCAGCAGCGCGGTTTCGCGGCGGCGGGCGGGCATGGCCAGCGACGAGATCGCCACGCGGTCGCCGATCCACACCGAGGAATCGCGGGTGAACAGCAGGTTCGGCAGCGGGTCGACGGCGAAGTCGTGCGGGTGGTGCATCCTGCGCACCAACGAGGCACCCGCGTTCAGTTCGGGCAGCTCCTCGAAGGTGACCCCGGACATGAGTGCCTCGGTCAGCGTCGCCGCGTCCACAGTGGACAGATGGATGCGCAGGGCGTCGGCGAGGGCCTCGCCGAGCCGCTTGGCGTCGAGGGCGGCCTGCACACCCGCCGCATGTGCCCGCGTGTCGGCAAGTGTCTCGCGCAGCACGTCGACCAGCAGCAACACCTCCACACCCCGGGCGCGCAGCACCTCGGCGAACGCGTCGTGCTCCTCCTGAGCCCGGTCCACCCACGGGATCGAGTCGAACAGGAGCTGGTCGTTGTTGCGCGGGGTGAGGCGTTTGAGCTCGTTACCGGGCCGGTGCAGCAGCACCGAACGCAGTCGTCCGACCTCGCTGTCTACTCGGGGAGTCACGTGTCCCATCTAAGACGCGCGATCGCGAACGTGTCTACGGCAGCCAGGAGACGTGCCCACGCAGCAGCGAGTAGCCGACGAAGGAGACCACGTCGAGCAGCGTGTGCGCGACGATCAGCGGCCAGAGCCGGTTCGTCCGCTGCCAGACGCGGCCGAACACCAGACCCATGATCAGGTTGCCGACGAACCCGCCGAACCCCTGGTAGAGGTGGTACGAGCCGCGCAGCACGGCGGCGCCGAGCAGGCCCGTGTTCTCCCGCATGCCGAGTTGCCGCAGCCTGGTCAGCAGGTAGCCGATGACCAGCACCTCCTCGGCGAAGGCGTTGCCGGCCGCGGAGACGACGAGCGCCACCGGTCGCCACCAGGTGTCGGTCAAGGTGGATGGTTGGACGGCGAGGCTGAAGCCGAGCTTCCAGCTGGCGAAGTACAGCGCCAGGCCGGGAATGCCGATCAGCGCGGCCAGCCCGGCGCCCCACAAGACGTCCCGGGCCGGGCGCGTGCGGTCCAGGCCGACCGCAGACAGCCGGATACCGCCGCGCACCAGCAGGTACGCGCCCAGCGCGCCCCAGGCGAACAACTGCACCGCCGACAGCAACTGCGCGAGCAGATCGAGCAGGCTGGTCACCGCCTGCGGAACGTTCAGCGCGACGTGCTGGGAGTTCAACGGCTCTGGCTGGAGGAGCGAGTTGATCAGGGAGAGCAGGCTGCGCGCACCGGAGAGGCCCAGCGTGACCGAGAAGACGATCCACAACTCGATCTTGAGCGCCCGGCGCTCGGGTTCGCTGGTGACCGGTTCGGGCACCGCGGGGCGCTCGGGTCGCAGCCATTCACGGGCCAGTGACGTCACTCTCGCACGCTACCGTTTCGAGCCATGAACATCGCTACCGCCGACCGCGTCGACCGCGGACGTCTGCTCGACTTCCTCCGCACCCGTCACCGGACGATCCTGCTCACCACCCGCGCGGACGGTACCCCCCAGCTTTCCCCGGTCACCAGCGGCCTCGACACCGAGGGCCGGCTCGTGGTGTCCACCTACCCGCAGCGGGCGAAGGTTCGTAATGTGCGGCGCAGTCCCGCCGTGTCGGCCTGCGTGCTCTCCGACGATTGGAACGGGCCGTGGGTGCAGATCGACGGGCAGGCCGAGGTCCTCGACCTGCCGGAGGCGGTGGAGCCGTTGGTGGAGTACTACCGGTGCATCTCGGGTGAGCATCCGGACTGGGACGAATACCGGGACGCGATGCGGCGCCAGGGCAAGAGCCTGATCCGGGTCACCATCACCCGCTGGGGCCCCATCGCGACCGGCGGGTTCCCGCCCGAGCTGGCCGCCGATTCCTGACCACGGGAATTCGCCGTGATCCCGGGGCGAATCCGGCCAACCGGCGCAAGGGTCAGGTGTACGAGGAACGAACAGATTTGTCCGTTTGTCGTACGCTACTAGCGTGTCCTCTGTGTCAAGCGCTGTGGAACTCACGCCACCCGGCCCCCGCGGAATTCCTCCCCTGTTCGCACGGCTCGTAGACGACTCGGCTCTGTTCCCTCCTGGGGACGTTGCCATGCCGGAAGCGTTACGCGCCCACTTCGCAGCCAGAGCCGGGGAGCACTCGGGACTGCTCGGCGTGTTTCTCTGCCAGGCGTCGCGGCTGCCCGAACTGATCACCGAGTTGATCAAGGTGAAGCCCAGGGAGCCGCTCCCGCTGTCGCTGATCATCGACACCGGGCTGGGCGGGGTACCCAAGGCGATCTCGATCGTGGAGTCGCGCAGCGAGCTGCTGTCGCTGCGCATGGTCGAGATGCCGGCACCTTCCGACGTAGACGAGGTGTGGCTGGAGCGGGTGTCGGAATTCGTGCCCGAGGACGTGATCCGGGTGGTCGAGCCGCGGCGGGGGGTCGGCTGGCTCGACGGCGTGCGCAAGGTGATCGAGCACGGCAGCTGGCCCAAGATCCGGTGCGGTGGGCTCTCCAGCGAGAACTTCCCCAGTGTGGACGAGCTGGCGGACTTCCTGGCCGTGGTCAGCGGTTCCCCCGGTGCCTCCTTCAAGGCGACGAACAGCCTGCACCGGGCCGTGCGGCACCAGGAGGACAAGACCGGCTTCGTGCATCACGGCTTCCTCAACCTGCTGGTGGCGGCGGCTCGGAGCCTGTCGGGCGGGGAAGTGCGAGAAGCGCTGTCGTCGACCGATGCGCAGGCGCTGGCGGACGAGGCGCGCGGGTTCTCCGAACAGGCCGCCAAGGCGGTCCGGTCCTTGTTCGCCTCCTACGCGTCGGCCGACTTCGCCGCCCCGGTCGCCGACCTGAAGGAGCTCGACCTGCTGTGACCGGGTCGCGGTCGGACGCGGCACCATGACCACCGAAGGGTCGCTGACGCTGGAGCGCGGCCTCGCGCTCCTGCAGGCCGTGGCCGACGCGGGCGGCGAAGCGGCGACCATTTCGGAGCTGGCGGAGAAGATCGGTGCCAGCCGGGCGGCCGTCTACCGGCTGCTGGGCCCGCTCGCCGCGCGCGGGCTGGTGCGGCGGGACGGCAGCAAGGTCCGGCTGGGGGCCGGGGTGCTGCGGCTGGCCGAGCGCGTGCTGCCGCAGGTTCGGGAGGTGGCGCGTCCCGTGCTGCGTGAACTCGCCGAACAGGTCGGCGCGACCGCGCACCTGTCCGTCGCCGCGGGCGACGAGCTGGAGTCGATCGCCGTGGCGGAGCCGTCGTCGACCGACGCCCACGTGGCCTACCGGGTCGGTTCGCGGCATCCGGTCTCCTCGGGCGCGGCGGGGATGGCCCTGCGGTTGCGGCCGGGCGGCCGGGGCTGGGTCGTGGCGCGCGGCGAGGTGCAGCGGGGGACCATCGGCCTGGCGGCGCCGGTGCGTGGCGTGCCCGAGTTACGGGCCAGCATCGGCGTGATCGCGCTGGGTCCGCTCGACGAGGAGAAGGTCGGTCCGCGAGTGCTCGAGGCCGCTACCAGACTCGCCGAGTTGTTGCGCTGAACGTGAGCATGAGTGACCCGTTACTGTCGAAAAACGGTACGAACGGGCCACTCATGGCAAGTTTCAGCCTCCGGCGATGGCCTGCCACACCGCGAACGCGGTGAACCCGGCGAAGGTGAACCCGGCGATCCGCTGCACCAGCTTCGGGCGGATCCGGCTGCGCACCTTGCGGCCGATGACCACGGCCACCGCGCCGACCGCGATCAGCGCGAGGAAGGCGCCGACGCCGACGGCCACGGGGTGACCGTAGCGGGCGGTGAGCCCGGCCGTGGCCAGTTGGGAGGCGTCGCCCCACTCGGCGGCGAAGAGCACCCCGAAAGAGGTAGCCGCCGAGCGGAGGAATGACACCGGGGTGGGGCCGGTGCGAGCCGCGTCCTCCCCGGTTTCGTCCGGCGCCGAGAACCCCTCGCGCAGGAGCATGAACGCACCGACGCCGAACAGGACCGCCACGAATGCGGCGACCAGGTTTTGCGGCAGGAGGGTCAGCGCGTGTCCGGCCAGTACGGCGATCACGCACTGCACCGCGAACGCGATGGTGACGCCGGCGAACACCGGCCAGGCCCGGTACCGGGTGGTCAGCACGAGCGTGGCGACCAGCGTCTTGTCCGGCAGCTCAACGGCCAGGACCAGGACGAATGCGCTGGCCAACGCCAGTAGTGCGGTCGACATGAGCGGCAAATCCCCTTTCGTGACAACGATAAGGGATCGCTGCTCCAACAGCCAGGTGATGGGAATTGCGAATTGTTTTGTTCGGTGTATTACGACAATTTCTTCGGCGTGGCTTAATTTGCTTTCCGGGTAGCCTGCGTAGTGCTAGTCGAGCAGTTCCTTCAGCATTGTCGCACCCTTGCGGGCAAGCCAGGTTTCGAAGGTCATCAGGCCGGGGTGTAGCCGGCGGAGTTCTTCGATATCGAAGCCGGGAAGTTCGACGCCCGCGTTTATGATCTCGTAGCCCCGGGCGAAGCGTTCGTTGATCGCACGGAGTTCCTCGATCGGCCGCTGCAGGTAGGGGACGTTGCGCCCGGTCGCCTTGCTGATCGCCGCGGCGGCTTGCGGCGGAGTGAGGACGTCGCCCACGAGGTCGAGCGTTTTTCCGCGGTAGGTTTGCGGGTCGGCGAGGGCCAGTGCGGTGAACGCGGCGATGTCGTCCAATGCGATGAACTGCTGCTTGACGTGGGGAGCCGCGGCGGTCCGTAGTGCGCCGTGGGAGACGCCGACCGTGTCCGACTGGCTGTGGTAGTTCTCCATGAACGAGCTCGGTCGCAGGATCGTCGCCGATATTCCCAGGCGGTGAATGTGCTGTTCGACCTCCCATTTCTGGGGTTGCATACCGTCGGCTCCGATCGCCGAGCTGTAAACCAGGTGTGTGACGCCGTGCTCGCGGACAGCGTCGGCGATCTCCTTCCCCGCACTGGCCTCGTCCTGACCGGGGCTGAGCGGTCCGGGGTGGACGCTGAACACCCCGTAGGTGCCGCGGACGGAACGGTCGATCGTGTCCTTGTCGGCGAGGGTTCCTTCGATCACCTCCGCTCCCGCGGCGGCGAGTGCGCGAGCTTTTTCGCCGGTGGCGTCGCGCGTGAGGATCCGGATCCGCCAGCCGTCGGCGAGCAGCCGGGCAGCGACCGCGCCGCCCTGCTGGCCGGTCGCGCCGGCGACGAGCACAAGCCTGTCCATACGAATTCCCTTCGACTCAAGCGGAACGACCGCTCCGATTTCGGCGACGATACGGAACGATCGCCCCGGTTGTCAACGGTGGTCCGGCGGGACCAAGGTCCCGTCAAGATCAGGACCACGGGACCTGACGCCTGGACTCGCGCGAAGGGAGTCTGGTGGCGTGGATGTGCTCCAGTTGGCGCGGTGGCAGTTCGGAATCACCACCGTCTACCACTTCCTGATGGTTCCGCTGACGATCGGGCTGTCCGTGCTGGTCGCGGGCATGCAGACCGCCTGGGTACGGACCGGCAACGATCGCTACTACAAGATGACGAAGTTCTGGGGAAAACTCCTGCTGGTCAACTTCGCGATGGGCGTGGTGACCGGAATCGTGCAGGAGTTCCAGTTCGGGATGAACTGGAACTCCTATTCCCGGTTCGTCGGGGACGTCTTCGGGGCGCCACTGGCGATGGAGGGCCTGGTCGCGTTCTTCGTCGAGTCGACCTTCCTGGGGTTGTGGATATTCGGCTGGGACCGCTTGTCGAAGAAGGCACATCTGGCGTGTGCGTGGGCGTTTTCGCTGGCCACGATGGCCTCGGCGTATTTCATCCTGGCGGCCAACTCATGGATGCAACATCCGGTCGGGGTCGAGTTGGTGGACGGCCGCCCGACCATGAAGTCGATCTGGGCGGTGCTGACGAACAGCACCGCGCTCGCCGCCATCCCGCACACCATCGCCGGCGCCTTCTCGGTGGCCGCGGCGTTCCTGGTGGGCATCGGCGGATGGCACCTGTGGCGCAGGCGCGACGAGCACCGGGGCGTGTGGCGGGCATCGCTGCGCCTCGGCGGGTGGACCGGCGTGGTGGCGTTCGTCGTGCTCCTCGTCACCGGCGACATGCAGGGCAAGCTGATGTTCGAGCAGCAGCCGATGAAAATGGCGGCGGCCGAAGCACTGTGCCACACCGAGCAACCCGCCAGTTTCTCGATCATCGCGATCGGCGACGTGGGCTCGCAGAACTGCGAAGACGTCAAAACGTTCAACGTTCCGGCGCTGCTTTCCTTCCTGGCGCACAATGACTTTTCCACGCAGGTGCAGGGCGTGGAGGATCTGATCACGCAATACCAGGAGAAATACGGCACCAACTATCCGGACGACCCGGCACTGGGCGAGTTGGCCGGCAAGCCGATCGACTACACGCCGAGCCTTCCGGTGACCTACTGGGGCTTCCGGCTCATGATCGGTCTCGGCGCGATTTCGGCGGGAATCGGGGTGCTGGCGCTCTGGCTGACCAGGCGTGACCGGATTCCGGACTCGAAGTGGTTCCCGCGCATGGTGCTGCTGGGGATGGCCACCCCGTTCCTCGCCAACAGCGCGGGCTGGATCTTCACCGAAATGGGCCGCCAGCCGTTCGTGGTGGTGCCCAACCCGACCGGGGTGGACGGCGTGTGGATGTTCACCGCGGAAGCCGTCTCGCGAATCAGCGCGGGCGAGGTGTGGGTCTCGCTGATCACGTTGACCACCGTCTACGCCGCCCTCGCCATCGTCGAGGTGTTCCTGATGAACAAGTACGTGCGCGGCGGTATCGCCGGGGTGCTTCCCCCGGAGAAACCCAAGCAGGACGCCGAGTCCGGCGAGACCTCGGACGACGACGCGCTCACCTTCGCCTACTAGGAATCGTGATGACCGAATCGACCCCAGCCCCCCACCCTCCCGGGGGGCGACCCCTCGGCCAGTCTACCGGCGGGGACGGGTTTGCCGGGCTGTGCACAGAAATCTGTGGACAACTTGGACCACTGTGGACAACTCGACGTGGGAACGTCGTCGAGGGTAATGAACGTCAGGGGTACGTGCTATGAGCCTGGAGATTCTCTGGTTCTGCATTGTCGCGCTGTTCTTCACGGGGTATCTGTTCCTGGAAGGCTTCGACTTCGGCGTCGGCATGCTGCTGCCGGTCCTTGGCCGCAACGACACCGAACGTCGCGTCCTGATCAACACGATCGGGCCGGTGTGGGACGGCAACGAGGTGTGGTTGATCGTCGGCGGCGGCGCGATGTTCGCGGCCTTCCCCGGCTGGTACGCCTCCCTGTTCTCCGGCGCATACGTGCCGCTGCTGGTCCTGCTGGTGGCGCTCATCGGGCGCGGAGTCGCATTCGAATACCGCGGCAAGGTCGACTCGCCACGCTGGCGCCGCACCTGGGACCGGGTGATCATCATCGGGTCCTGGGTCGCCACGCTGGGCGTCGGGATGGTCATCGCCACCACGGTCCTCGGGCTTCCGCTCGACGCGCACGGAAACCGGGTCGGGTCGCCGTTCGAGGCCTTCCGCTGGGACACCATGCTCGGCTCGCTGGGTGTCGCCGGATTCGCGCTGGTGCACGGAGCTGCCTTCCTCAGCCTCAAGACGGCCGGTGAACTCCGGGAACGCGCGCGGCTGCTCGCCATCCGCATCATGCCCGTCGCGATGCTGCCGATAGTTGCCCTGCTCCTCCTCGTCCAGCTGCGCGAGGGTTCACTGTGGACACTGGTGATGCTGGCGGTGACCGCCGTCGCGGCCGTGGTCGCCTGGCTCAAGCTGCTCGCGAACCGGGACGGGCAGGCGTTCGCCGCACTCGCCCTCGTGGTTGTGGGCGCCGTGGTGGTGCTGTTCGGTTCGCTCTACCCCAACGTCCTTCCATCTACTTTGGACGCGGCGAACTCGTTGACCGTCGAAGGCGTCTCGTCCAGCCCGTACACCCTCAAGGTGATGACCTGGGTGGCCGCCTTCGGGGCGCCGGCCGTGCTGGTCTACCAGAGCTGGACGTACTGGGTCTTCCGTAAGCGGATCAGCGTGCGGAACATCCCGCCGGTGCACACACCATGAGCCTTCCCGGACGCTCCACCCCTCCCGCAGAAGTGTCCACAACGGACACGTTGCGTCCGGGAAAGGGTCCGCTCGGCGCGCTGCCCGCCCTCTCCTCGGCGGCGCGCCGGGCGCTCGCCCTGGCCGGCGCGCTCGCGCTGGTCAACGCGGCGGCACTGGTGGCGCAGGCGTTCCTGCTCGCGTCGGCCTGCGCCATGGTCGTCGATCGGCAAGGCCTTCCCGCCGCCCAGCTCGCCGCACTGCTCGGCGTGGTGCTCGGCCGAGCCCTCGTCGCGTGGGCGACGCGGGTGGTCGCCGCGCGCGCGGCGGCCGGCGCCAAGGAAGAGCTGCGCGCCAAGGCCGTCGACCACGCGTTGCGGGTCGGTCCCGAATGGATCGCAGTGCGCGGTCCCGGTGAGTTGACCGCGTTGACCACCAAGGGCCTCGACGCCCTCGACGCCTACTTCACCAACTACCTTCCGGCACTGGTGACCGCCGCGGTGGTCCCGCTCGGCGCGGGCGCGGCCGTGCTGTTCACCGACTGGCCGTCCGCCGTGATCATCGCGCTGACCGTCCCGCTGCTACCGGTGTTCGCGATCCTGGTCGGCAAGTACACCGCCGACCGGTCCGCTGCCGCGGCCGACGCCGTGCACAAGCTGTCCGGCCAATTGCTCGAACTGGTCCGTGCGCTCCCGGTACTCGCCGCGTTCCGCCGTGCGGAGGCCCAGGCCGAGACGGTGCGCCGGGTGTCGGACCGGCACCGGCACGCGACGATGAAGACCCTGCGCGTCGCGTTCTCTTCGGCGTTCGTGCTGGAACTGGTGGCGATGCTCTCCGTCGCCCTCATCGCGGTGGTGATCGGGGTTCGGCTGGTGTCGGGCGAGCTTCCGCTGGCGATCGGCCTCGGCGTGCTGATCCTGGCGCCCGAGTGCTACCAGCCGCTGCGCTCGGTCGGCGCGGCGTTCCACGCCAGCGAGGACGGGGTGGAGGCGGTTCGCCGCGTCACCGAGGTACTGGCGGAGCCGGTCATGGCCGGGGGCTCGATGGTGGCGGACCGCGGCGAGGTGCGCGTGCGTGACCTGCGCGTCGCGCGGCGCGGTGGGTTCGCCCCGGACGGCGAATCGTTCTCGGTGCGTCCCGGCGAACTGGCCTGGCTGGCCTCGCCCAGTGGTGCGGGCAAATCGACCACCCTGGCCGTCCTGCTCGGTTTCGTGCGGCCGGCGTCGGGCGTGGTCACGGTGAACGGAACCCCGCTGGATCACCTCGACATGTCGACTTGGCGTCAAAATGTCGCGTGGGTTCCGCAGTCACCGGCGTTCGCCGGCGGCACCATCCGGGCCGAACTCGAACTCGCCCTCGCCGACCGTGCGGCGGGCCCGCTGCCCGGCGAGATCGAAGACGTCCTGGCCTCGGTGAACCTCGCGGGCCTGGAATGCGCGCGGGTGGATCGCCTGTCGCTGGGACAGCGCCAGCGCGTCGCGGTGGCCAGGGCCCTGCTACGGGTGCGACACGGCGCCTGGCTCCTGCTGCTCGACGAGCCGACCGCGCACCTCGACGCCGCCAACGCCGAACTGGTCATGTCCGCCGTGACCGCGGCCTGCGAAAGCGGCGCCGCGGTGGCCATCGCCGCGCACGAGCGCGCCGGCGGGCGGGTGGACGGTTTCCCGCCCCTCAGCGTCGAGCGCAATGACGGTGAGGAAACCGAGGAAGCATCGAGGACCGCGCACCACGCGTGGAAGCTGGTCGACCGGCGGTTGGTCCTGGGGTCGCTCGTGGGGGCGGCGGCATTGCTGTCCGGGTTGGCGCTGACCGCGACGTCCGGGTGGCTGATCGCGAAGGCATCGCAGCAGCCGCCGATCCTCACGCTCACGGTCGCGATCGTCGGCGTGCGGGCGTTCGGCCTCTCCCGCGCCGGACTTCGCTACGCCGAGCGGTTGATGACCCACGACGCTGCCTTCCGGATCGCCGGACGGCTGCGGGTCGCACTGTGGCGGGCACTGGTGCGGTTGGGCCCGGCGCGGGCCGCGAGCCTGAGCCGGGGCGAGGGACAGCGACGGTTGGTCGCCGACGTCGACACCGTGCGCGACCTGCTGCCCCGGGTGCTCACCCCGCCCATCCTGGCGGGCGTGGTGCTGCTCGGCGCGGTCGTCGTGCAGACGGTCCTGCTGCCCTCGGCCGGGCTCGTGCTCGCCGCCGCGGTCATGCTCGCCGCGCTCGGCGGACCGTGGCTCGCGTTGCGGGTGGAGCGGCGCGCCACCTCGGTGCTGACCACGGGGCAGCGGGAAGTAGCCGCGAAGGTGCTCGGGCTCTTCACCGCGGCGGGCGAGCTGATCGCCTTCGGCGCACACCGTCACCGCCGTGCGGAACTCACCGCGGCCGACGCCCGGCTTGCCCGGCAGGCACGGCGGCAGGCGCTCGGCTCCGGTGCCGCCGACGCACTGATCACGCTGTGCACCGGCGTCGCCGCCGTGATCAGCACCTGGCTGGCGGCGTCGAACGGCCAGCTCGACCCGATCCTCACCCCCGTCCTCGCACTGGTGCCGCTCGCGCTCGCCGAGGTGCTCGCGCTGCTGCCTCCGGTCGCTCAACACTGGGACACGCTCCGCCTCGCCCGGAACCGGCTCGCCGAACTCACCCGGACGCCGGGCAAGCCGGCCGAAGTCGCTCGGCCCCGCACACCGCTTCCGACGATCGAGTTGAAGGGCGACATCGGCTGGCCCGGCGGGAAAACCGTGCTGCACGGGGTGGATCTGCACATCCCGAGGGGTCGCTGGGTCGCCGTGGTCGGAGCGTCGGGGGCAGGGAAATCGACGCTGCTCGCGGCGTTGCTGGGTTTCGTCGACGCGCGCGGCGATCGCGCCGGAAGGATCGCCTGGGCACCGCAGGACCCGCACCTGGTGTCGACGACGGTCGCCGAGAACCTGCGGCTCGCCGACCCGCGCGCGAGCGAGGAGCAACTGGCCGAGGCGCTGCGGATGGCCTGCCTCCCGGACCTCGCTCTCGACACCGTCCTCGGCAGTGGCGGCAGCGGACTGTCCGGTGGGCAGGCGCAGCGCCTGGCGCTGGCCCGCGCGTTGATCGCCGCGCCACAAGCCGAACTGGTCCTGCTCGACGAGTCGACGGCGCATCTCGACGAGCCCACCGCCGACAAGCTCAGGGCCAACCTCCGGACGGCGCTCACCGGCCGCACGGTCGTGCATGTCACGCACCAGGCAAGGGAAGCCGACGACGCCGACCTGGTCGTGGAGGTGGGCGACGGACGCGTTCGCGTACGGGAAGGCGTCTACTCTTGATACTGCTCATGGAACCGACCCTCGCCGCGCAGGCGCTTTCCGCCGCCACCGACATCACGACCGCCGCGCTCTCGGGTGACGAGCCCGACGCGGTGCTGACGACGGTCGTGCGGAAGGCCGCCGAGCTCGCCAGGGCCGACCTCGGCCTGGTGATGGTGCGAGCCGACGACGGATGTGTCTCGGTGGAGGCGGCCCACGGCGCCTACGAGGGCGACCTGCGTGGCCTGACCCTGCCCGCCGAGTCGTCCGCCGGGCGCGTGGCGCGGGGCGGGGAGACGGTGGTCGCGGACGATTTCACCGCCGACCCGCGCACCGCCCCGTACGTGCCCGACGAGTTGAGCGGGTTCGGTCCGTTCGCCGCCGCGCCGTTCGGTGCCGGTGGTCGGGTGCTCGGCTCGCTCGCCGTCTACCGGGTCTGGGCGGCCGAGCCGTTCTCGCCCGCGACGGTGGAGGTGCTGACCGCCTTCGCCGCGCAGGTCGGCGTGGTACTGGCCCTGGCCGAGGGCGCGACCGCGCGCCACCGCGTCACCCTGTACCAGGAGCGGGAGCGGATCGCACGCGAGCTGCACGACGTCATCGTGCAGCGGTTGTACGCGGCGGGTATGCAGCTCGACCGGGTACGCCGGCGGATGCGCAAACGGTTCGCCGGAACCGACGCCGCCCGGCTCGGCGAGGCGATCGACCAACTCGACCAGACCATCGACGAGATCCGGGCCACCGTGCGCGAGCTGCGCTCCCCGGAGCCCGAGCCCGAGCCCGAGTTCACGCCGCACACGGACCTCGCCGAGTCCGCGCGCGGCGAGGTGCGGATCGCCGGGGAACTGCTGGGATTCCCGCCCACGCTCGAGCTGTCCGGCGAGTTCGCCGACGTGGCCACCGAATGCGCGGACCACATCCGCGCCGCGTTGCGGGAAGCACTGTCCAATGTGGTCAGGCATTCCGGGGCCAGCGAGGTGCGAGTGAGCCTGCAGCGCGAAGGCGGGCAGGTGCGGTTACGCGTACGGGACAACGGTTCCGGGGTGCCACAGGGCGTGGCCACCCGCGGTTTGCGGCATCTTGCCGAACGGGCCGAGAGCGCCGGTGGGAAGTTCTATCTGAACTCCTCGCCGAGCCTGGGCACGCTGGTCGCGTTCGACCTGCCGGTGGATGACGGCCCCCCTGGCGCCCCGTGCCACGAGGCTGATTCCTTCGGCGAGACGAAGGTCGACGGTGGCCCCTGAACGTCCGTGGACGGTTGTGGACGCCACGCTCGATGAGAGCAGGACAGTTCTGCCGCTCGACGAGTCAACCCGCTCGGGCCTGCTTCACGCGCTCGCGCACCTGTCCCCGAACCAGGCCCAGTTGGCCGGCCCGGACGGTTCGGTTGACTTGCCCGAACCGGTGTACCACGTCCTGCGGAAGATCGTTGAGGACCTGGCCCACGGACGAGCGCTGGTCGCACACACGGTTGACCCGCAGCTCACCACCGGGCAGGCCGCCGACCTGCTGGGCGTAACCCGCGTAACCCTCGTCAAGATGCTCCGAGGACGGGGAGATCCCGCACACGCGCGCTGGCCGTCACCGCCGTGTGCAACTCGCCGACGTTGTGGCCTACAAGAAACGGGTGCGCCACGAACGGGAGACGGCAATCGATGTCGTCGTGTTCGAGTCGGCGTACGACGGCACAGCCGACGTGCCGCGAACTCTCCCCGCTGGCGACGAGTGAGCGGTTGGCGCGGTCCAGTCCACCACCGGGAGTCGGTACGGGCGGCGCAATCCTCGCGAGCGACGGCTAGGGACTTCCTGGTCGAAGCGCCTTGGCTGCGCGGCAGAAAAGGCCACCTCACATAAGCACGTCTCCGCACCAAGGGCGAGCCGCCCTCGCCGAGTGAGACGCAAGGGTGATGGCGCGGCGGGCGCCTCGAGAGTGCGATCGCCTCGGCGAGTGTGACCGGGGAGACTTTGACTTGCTAGTAATTTCAGTCGAGACTGAAATTACTAGCAAAGACTCGCATGGAAGGTGGCGGCGATGACTCCGCGTCCCGAGCAGGTGATGTTCAACAGCCTTGGCACCAGGTGCGCCGGTGATCTGTACCTACCCGAGGCGGACGGCCCCGTTCCCGGCCTGGTGCTGGGGCACAGCGGGGTGATGGTCAAGGAGGCGCTGGCCGTGTTCGCGCCGTACTTCGTGCGCGCCGGGTTCGCCGTGCTGGCGATCGACTACCGCACGGTCGGTGGCAGCGAGGGTGAACCTCGGGGCCAGGACTACCCGCAGCGGCAGGTGGAGGACTTCCGCAGCGGGATCTCCTACCTGCAGAGCCGGCCGGAGGTGGACGCGGCCCGGATCGGGCTGTGGGGGGTCAGCGTCGGGGGCTCGGTCGCGGTTCAGGCCGCCGTGCTCGACCGGCGCGCGAAGTGTGTCGTGGTGCAGAGCCCGAGCGTGTGGAACGGGTGGCGCTACCTGGAGCGGTTGGTTGGCCGCTCCGGTGTGCATGCGATGCGGGAAAGCCTGGACGAGGACTGGCAACGCCGCTACGAGGGTGAGGCCAGCGCCCGGGTCCCGCACCTGACGCTGGAGGGGGAGAACGTGGCGGAAGCGCCGGACCTGGCCGCCGAGATGTTTCCCAGCTATCGCAACGAGAAGACGCACGACTCCACCGAGCACCTGCTCACTTTCGCGCCCGAGGACCTCATCCACCGACTGGCCCCGACCCCGCTGTTGATGATCGCCAACGGTGGCTGGGACCCGTACCACATGCTCGAGGAGGCGCAGAGCGCGTTCGCCAAGGCCGGTGAGCCGAAACGGCTGGAGGTGCTGCCCTACGACGTCCTCGGCCTCTACACCGGTCCGGGTCTGGAGGAGGCGATGGCGCTGGCGGTGGGCTGGTTCGACCGCTATCTGCGCAGGACCCGGCTGGCCACCGCCACCCCGACGCCCACCCTTGAGTCGGTGGCTGCCATGACACAGTGACAGCCCGGACCAGTCAGCCGAGGAGGAAGCGTGATGTCCAGTCAGGACAACCAGGATGAGGTGCTGCGGTGGATCGAGCGAGTGGCCACGTTCTGTGTGGAGGAGTGGGCGCTCTCGCCGATCACCGGGCGGATCCTCGGCCTGCTGATGATCTGTGACCCACCCGAGCGCTCCGCCGGCCAGATCGCCGAGACGATCCAGGCCAGCCGCGCCTCGCTCACCTCGAACATGCGCTTCCTCACCACCATCGGGCTTATCCGCAAGGTCCGGGTGCCGGGTGACCGCACCACGTACTACCGCATCGAGGACGACGCCTGGCACAAGGTCATCCAGCGCAAACTCGACAGCCTCGGCGCCTTCGGGGACGTCGCCGACGAGGGCATGCAACTCGCCGGCGGCGAAGGCCCCCGCACCGAACGAATCCGTGCCGCGCAGCAGGCGCTGACCTGGCTGCGCGACATCGCCGCGCGCAATCCCCTGAAAACGTAAGGACTTTTCGTGCAACGCCTGCGACTCGACCTGGACCCGCTCCGGGAAACCCTGCTGCTGACCCTCTACGCCAGGGCCCTGGACGCCAAGCTCGGGCACCCGATCCTCGGCGACACCCACTCCGCGGAGATCGCCGACGCGATCGACTACGACTTCGCCAAGCTCAAAATCAAGCCCAGCCTCATTTGTGGCACCGCCCTACGCGCCAAGAAACTCGACGACACGGTCCGGGCGTTCGTTGCAGACCACCCCGACGCCGTTGTGCTCGATCTCGGATGCGGACTCGACACGCGCATGCTTCGCTGTGACCCACCCGCCGGCGTCGACTGGTACGACGTCGACTTCCCCGACATCGTCGACTTACGGCCCCAGTTCCTCCCGGACCGGTCGCTGCGCATAGGCGCCGACCTGACCGAACCGGGCTGGCTCGACCCGCTGCCCCGCGACCGGCCAGCCATGATCGTCGCGGAGGGCCTGCTGCCCTTCCTGCCCGGCGACACCTTCCAGCGGATGACCCGGCAACTGACCACGCATTTCGACACCGGCGAACTCGCTCTCAACGGCTACACCCGGTTCGCCGCCTGGTCGATGAAATACCACCCGACGATCAAAGCCATCGGTATCACGGCCGCCCAGGGCTTCGACGACGCACACGAGCCCGAGACGTGGGGCGCCGCCCTCACCCTGGCCGAGGAGAAATTACTCGTCCGTGCCCCGGAAGTGGCCGACTTTCCCCAGCCACTGCGCGCGGCCACCCGGCTCATGAGCCGCAGCACCGCCATGTCCCGGCAAGGTACCCGCATACTCCGCTACCGGTTCTGAATCCGGGTAGCACCACCGAAAAGGCCGGGTCATCGCCCTTCGCTTGCGGCACGACGACCGTGCACGGAATTCTTGACCTCGTCCTATGTAGAGGTTCCAGACTGGTCGGCATGAGTGATATCGAGGAGATCAAGCAGATCATTGCTGATGTCGAGCGCGGGTTCAATACCAACGATGCTGCGTTGATGAACAAGCACCTGGCGCCTGACGCCGCCGTCGTCAACGTCGTGGGGGCTCGGCTGGCCGGGTTGGCGGAGATCATGGCGTCCAGCGAGCAGGGGTTGGCGGGACCGTTGCGGGACCAGTATGCGCGATACGTCGTGCGGGATGTGCGCTTCGTGCGGCCGGACGTGGCGTTGGCGTACAAGGAGGCGTATGCGATCACCGCGGACGGCGGGCCCATCGACTCCGACCACACGATGTGTGCGCTGTACGTGCTGGTCAAGGACGACGGCCGCTGGTTGATCACGGCAAGGCAGAACACGTTGGTGCCCAGATAGGACATCCTCGGCGGGGTGGTCAAACGGTTCCGGAAAGGCGGGCCAGTTGGTCCCGTGCTGCGCCGGCGATGTCCGCGGGCACACCGAGTTCGCCGAGCATGGCCGCCGCCGCGGCCATCTCGTGCGTGCGGCGAACCGCGTGGCGGTAGGTTCCCGTCGTCAGCCGGTCCACAGTGGATTCGGCTGCCGCGGTCAATTCGGCCACGATCACCCCGCGCAACCAGCCCTCGCAGCCCGCCGCCCGTGCGGCCGTCAGCGCCTCGACCACGGCCGACGACATGCCCTTGAAGAACACGCTGCGGAGCAGCTTGCGTTCGGCGGCAAGCCCGGCGTCGCCGCCCATCACCTCGACGGACGCGCCGAGCGGGCCGAGCAGGTCCGCGGTGGCGGCGGCCGCGACCCCGCTGGCCAGCATCGGCACCTTGAGCCCACGCCCGGGAACCGGTGCCATGATCGCGATATCGGTGAAGGGCACGTCGTGCCCGGCGGCGATCTCGGCAAGCTTCCGTTTCATGCCGGGTGAGGCGGTGTTCAGGTCGGCCCACACGGCCCCCGCGCGCAGTCCGGCGAGCCCGGCACGCAGGGCGTCTTCCGCGGCCGACGCGCTGTTCACGCTGAGCACGAGGTCCGCGCCGGTTGCCGCGTCCGCCTCGGACGAACAGTCACCGGGCAGTTCCGGGTCGTAGCCGCGCACCGTGGCACCTGCCGCGCGGAGGTCGTGTGCCAGCGCGCCGCCGGCCTCACCGAGCCCGAGTACGGCTATAGTGACGGTCTTTCCGGGCATGAGTGACCCTCCTGACGCGGTCGGCCTACAATCGAGTAGACGATGTTAGCGACAAAATTGTCAACAATGAGGCGGGCGGGAGCGGTGTTGACGGAGGATTCGGCCGAGCGGGCCGGCACGGGAGCGCCGGTGGTGGCCGCCATCAGGGCCGCGATCATCCACGGTGACTTCGCGCCCAACCAGCGGCTGGTCGAGGCCGATCTTTCCGCGCAGTTCTCGGCGAGCCGGGCGAGCGTGCGCGCGGCGCTGATCGAACTCGCGAACGAGGGCCTGGTCGAGCGGGTGCAGAACCGGGGCGCCCGGGTACGGTCGATCTCGATCGAGGAGGCCGTGGAGATCTCCGAAGTCCGCATGGTGCTGGAGTCGCTGTGCGCGCGGAAGGCGGCCGAACGGATCACCGCCCAGCAGGTGCGCGACCTCAAGGCGATCGGCCGGGCGATGCGCCGGGCGGTCGGCAGCTCGGACGTGGTCGGTTACTCGGAACTCAACGAACAGCTGCACCGCCGGATCCGCGAGATCGGCGGGCAGCACACCGCCGCGCAGGTGCTGGAGCGGCTGCGGGCACAAAGCGTGCGGCACCAGTTCCGGCTCGCCATGCGCCCGGGTCGGCCCGCGGTGTCCCTGCCGCAGCACCTGGCGATCATCGACGCGATCTCCGCGCACGAGCCCGAGCTCGCCGAACAAGCCACGCGTGCGCACTTGGCCAGCGTGATCGAGGCGCTCGTCGAATCGGCCGAGACAAAACAGCGGGGGTAGCGCACTTACTTTCCGCGCCGGGCGACCCACGCGGCCACCTGTGTTCTCCGCTGCATCCCCAGTTTGGCGAGCACCGAGGTCACGTAGTTCTTCACGGTTTTCTCGGCGAGGAACAGCTGTTCGGCGATCTCCCGGTTGGACAGTCCGTCACCGATCAGTTGCAGTACGCTGCGTTCCCGCTCGGTGAGGTGGGCCAGCGCGTCGTCGTGCGGGTGGCGGAACTTGTCGAGTATTCGCGCGGTGGTGAGCGGGTCCAGCAGGGACCGGCCGGCGGCCACCTCCCGCACCGCGTTGACCACGTCCTGGCCACGCACCTGCTTCAGCAGGTAGCCGGAGGCACCCGCCATGATCGCGCCGACCATGGCCTCCTCGTCGTCGAAGGCGGTGAGCACGAGGCATTTCGGCGCGTTCGGCTTCGACCGCAGCTCGCGGCACAGCGTCACACCGTCCCCCTCGCCGAGACGCACGTCCACCACGGCCACGTCCGGCTCGACGTGCATCGCCACCGCCAGTGCCTCGTCCGCGCTGCTCGCCTCGGCGACGACCTCGATATCGGGTTCGTCGCTGAGGAGTTCCCGAAGTCCCCGGCGCACGACTTCGTGGTCGTCAACGAGCAGCACCTGAATAGCCATACCCCGAGGTTACGTGGCGGTTGTCCGCCGGTTCGCAGCCTCTGCCCGGACGAATCCTCCGGGCCGGCTGCCGTTCCGCCGACAGCGCCTTGGCCTCGGCCGGCGCCGGGCCGCCGAACCGAACAACCCGGTGACCTGGCGGCCGGCGGTGCCGTCGTTTCCGCGATCTGGAAACCGGACAGAATCCCGGTGGCAAATGTCCGGAATGGGGCAAGCAGCCGAATCGGAAAACGCTTTCAGCGGACAGTGGCGGCGCGGTTACCCGCGGCTGTCGGAAGTCACAAAGCCCGGATGCTCCATAAGGTGCCGTTGATGTCATGCGGTATCACTGTTGCCATGTCGCCGATCCCCGAGCTACAGCAACGGCAGATCGATCGCTGGTGCGAGCGGCGCGTCCCAGCGAGTAAACGCGGGGAGCTCACGGTGATGTCCCGCTGGCGCGGGCGCATGGTGACGTTGGTCGAAAAGCGCGCGGAGCCCCCCGACGGCGGAGGGCCCGCACAGGTCACCGAACATGCTTTCGCGCAGTTGCGTTACGGCACGGACGGGTTGTGGACCCTTTACTACTGGGTGGACGGCCTCGCGCGCTGGCGCCAGTATCCGGCGAGCCTGCCGGAGAATTCCCCGGTGCCGCTGCTGCAGGACATCGACCGCAGCACCGACGACGGCTACTTCCACACCTGGCTCAGCGCGCGGTAAGAACGCCAGGGGCTGCACCCCCGGAGGGGGCAGCGGGGTAGCACCCCCAGCGGACACCGGTGTCGGTGGGCGGTGCCACTATGAGCGCCATGACCGAACTGTCCCAGTCGGGATCGACGGAGGAGATCGCGCCGGAGAGCATGACCGGCCTGCTCGAAGAGGTCCTGCGAGAGTTCGCCGAGCCGGCCCCGGACGCCGATCCGCTGCACGTCGAGCTCCTCACCTCCGAGATCCTGGGCGAGTGGTGGGATGCCGGTGACGACCTCGCCGACGAGCTCGTCGCGTACGCCACCGCCGCGCCCGAACCGGACCTCCTGGCCGCGCCGCTGGCCGCGCTGCGGGCGCTGGCCACCACCACCGAGCAGCGGGAAGCCGCGGGGCTGGCGCTGGAGAAGCTGGGGCTCACCGAGCCGGCCTGGGCGGCGGGCCTTGGCCAGGTGACCGTGGGCGAATGCTGGCAGACGGCCGACGTCTACGGCGACGAAAGCTCGGTGCTGTGCGTGTTCGGCACCGGCGAGTCGGAGCACGGCCTGCTGGTTTCCATCAGCTACGCGAGGTTCGGCGGCTGGGCGGACGAAGCCGCGATCATCTCATCGCCCGCCGAAGTCGTCTCCGAGCTGCGCACGCAGGCCGCCGACAGCGAGGACCTGGTCACCTTCGAACGGATCACGCCGGCCCGCGCGCACCGGCTGCTCGAGGACGCCTTCGCCGGCACCGAGCGGCAGGACGAGCCGGAGATCACCGACGACTACGTCCGCTTCCGTGCGCTCGCGCTGGCCCGTACGCGGGCCCTGCCCGAGCCCGAGCCGGCGGAGGCGCCGAGCGGCCTGTCGCCGGAAGCGGGAGCCGCGGTCATCGACGAGTTCTTCCGCGACACCGATGCCGAGGACACCGAGGCCGCCCGGGCATGCGTCCTGCGGCTCATCGAGTTCGGCGTCGCACACGACCCGCGGCGCCCGCTGCGGGTCGGTCCGGCCAAGTTGGTGTCCTTTGTGGACGCCGTCGACGACGGCGAGATCGAGCTGACCGACGAGCAGGACGAGGCCATCGCGGACGTCCTGCCGGCCTGGGCGCGGTGGGGCGCGAGCCGCGATGGCCTGCCGGAGCAGGCCGTCGAACTGCTGCTCGAAGCTGTCGATGAGCGGTTGTACGAGCGGACTCTGGACGGCGAGTCCTCCGTCTACCTCGCCGACGTCGAGGACCTTGACGAGGCCAATCTCCCGGACCTGCTGGCCCGCCGCCAGTTCGCCGTTCCGTCGGTGTACACCGAGATCGGCGACGAGGAGGTCGAACTCGACCCGAGCGACCCCGTGCAGCGCCGCCTGCTCGTCATCGGTGAGTACCCCGAGTTCCAGGATTCGCTCGCCGAGGACGGTTCGGACGACGACGCCTTCCGGGTGATCACTGCCTACGCCACCGTCGTGGACCAGCTCTGGGACAACGAGCCGCCGGAGGTCTGGCAGGCCGCGCAGCGGCTGGCGGACCAGGGGCTGGAGCGGCACGAGGTGCTGGACACGCTGGCCGGGGTGCTCGAAGAGCTGCTCGAGCCGAGCGAGGGCGAGGACGAGGACCTGGAATTCGACGTCGACGAATACTTGAACGCGGTCGACGACCTGGGCCAGAATGCGTGAATCGATCTTGGGTTCGAAACTTTAGTGGCTGACCGGCTGGTCCGGTATCACGTCGTGGTGCCGGCCCCGCCGCTCGTTGAGCACGTCGTTGAAATCGAGGACGAAGGCGCCGAACGCCATCGCCAGCAGTACCGCGATGCCCAGCACCGCCCCGATCCACGTGATGATGATCTCGAACATCGGCGTGCCTCCTTCCCTGGTGAGGATGAACTTTCCAATCACAAGGGTGAGCGCTGCGCGCGTGTGACGGTATCGGCCAACCGGTTACAGCGGAGCGCCCCGGCATCAGCCATTCGGCCGACCGCTGAACCTGCGGTGTTATTCAGAATGTGTATGCGTAGTCGGACCGTGACTTCGGGTGCCGTCCGCGTTTTCTAGAGCTTGCGTAGGCGGACGCGGTTGATGGCGTGGTCGGCGTCCTTGCGCAGGACGAGGGTGGCACGCGGACGCGTCGGCTTGATGTTCTCCACCAGGTTCGGTTCGTTGATCGTGCGCCACAGGTGCCGGGCCTCGGCGCGCGCCTCGTCGTCGGGCAGTCCGGCGAAGTGGTGGAAGTGCGAGGCCGGGTCGGCGAACGCGGTCTGCCGCAGCTCGAGAAACCGTTCGATGTACCAGCGTTCGATGTCCGCGGTGTGCGCGTCGACGTAGATCGAGAAGTCGAACAGATCGGAAACGGTCAGCCGCGGGCCGGGCTGCAGGACGTTCAGACCCTCGATGATCAGGATGTCCGGCCGCCGGACCACCTGCTCCTCGCCCGGCACGATGTCGTAGGCCAGATGCGAGTAGACCGGGGCGCTGACCTCTTCCGCGCCGGACTTCACCTCGGTGACGAACCGCAACAGCGCCCGGCGGTCGTAGCTTTCCGGGAAGCCCTTCCGGTGCATGATGCCGCGCCGGACGAGCTCGTCCCGGGGGTAGAGGAACCCGTCGGTGGTCACCAGATCTACTCGCGGATGATCCGGCCACCGGGCGAGCAGGGTCCGCAGCAGCCGCGCGGTGGTCGACTTGCCGACCGCGACGCTGCCGGCGATGCCGATGACGAACGGGACCTTCGTGCCCCGGGCATCCTCGCCGAGGAACGTCGTGGTCGCCTCGTAGAGCCGCTGGCGGGCCGCGACCTGCAGGTTGATCAACCGCGACAGCGGCAGGTACACATCCGCCACCTCGGCCAGATCGACCTTTTCGCCGAGCCCGCGAAGCCGCAGCAGTTCGGCCGCGGTGAGCGGCAGGGGCGTGTTGCGCCGGAGTTCCCGCCATTGCTCTCGATCCAGCTCGACGTAGGGACTGACCTGGAGAACCCGTGGCATTCCCACTCTCCTCGCCCTTCGCTGGGTCGACGTCTACATGGTGAGATAACGCTCCTCTAACCGTAGGGCTTGTGGGACCACACGAACACGGCCTGTGAGTTACTGCACTGGGACTGTTTCGACACGCGTTGCGTGACGGTACGGGCAGCGGAACCAGCCGCGCCCTAGGCGCCGCCGAAGACCTCGGTCCAGGCGGCGGCGACCTGGCGCGCGCAGGTTTGCGGGGACACCCCGCCGACGCCGGTGCCGAGACCGGGCATCGCGATGGTGGCCACCTCGCGACGAATTTCGACGCCGTGTTCCAGCCGCCCGTCCCGCCACAGCCGGAACACCGCCCGGGCCGCGAGGTACGGGTGGACCGTGTCGGCCGGCAGGCGCTCCCCGGCTTCACGCATGGTCGGCGCGCTGATCAGCCACGCCGGCGTGGGCTCGCCGGTCGGCACCACGAGCGCCTGTCCGATCGGCAATTCGCCGCCGTGATAGGCGAGCACAGCGCTGCGTACGTTCTGCTCGACACCCGGAAACGCAAGCGCGTACACGGAGTCGATGCCGCCGCGCATCCAGCCGTAGGAGTTCGCCGGGCTTACCACCGCGTCGGCGGACACGTCGAGCACCGAGCCGTGGTGCACGCGCAGGCTGCCGTGCACGGCGTCCGCCACGGACTGCCAGGCCATGGCCAGCGGCTCGTCGACCGCGCACAGCACCAGGGTGGGGCAGGGGGGCACGACCTGGCCGCCGGTCCCGTGGTGGGTGGCGTACGTGTCCGAGTCGGCCGTCACGGCTACAACCATGCCAAAAAACGGTATCGGACGTAACCGTGGTATCCACGTAATGCCTGAACAGAGCAGCGTGTCGCCTGCCCCGAACGAGTACGGGCCTGCACAGTTACGCTGGTCACGTGTCGAAGATCGCATACTTCGGTCCTGAAGGGACGTTCACCGAACAGGCGGCGCGGCTGCTGGCAGGCGATGCCGAGCTGATTCCCGTTGAGACGATCCCGCTCGCCCTTTCGGCCGTGCGTAAGGGAGAAGTCGACGCCGCCTGCGTGCCGGTGGAGAACTCGGTGGAGGGCGCGGTGCCCGCGACGCTCGACGGGCTTGCCGAGCAGGAGCCGTTGGTCGCGTCCGCGGAGGCCTTGCTGCCGGTGCGGTTCAGCGTGCTGACCCGGCCGGACGCCGGTGAGATCCAGACCGTGGCCAGCCACCCGCATGCCCTCGCGCAGGTCCGGCTCTGGCTGGAGGCCAACCTGCCGGGCGCGCGCCCGGTGGCCGCCTCGTCGACGGCGGCGGCCGCGGTGGCCGTGCTGGCCGGCGAGTTCGACGCGGCGGTGACTGCGCCGGTAGCGGCAGAGCACTACCCGCTGCGGGTCATGGCCACCGAGGTGGCCGACGTGCAGGACGCGCGCACGCGATTCCTGCTGGTTCGCCAGCCGCAGCACCCGCTGCCCGAGCCGACCGGCGCCGACCGCACGTCGATCGTCGCGGCCGCGGCCAACCGCACCGGAGCGCTCGCGGAGTTGCTGAGCGAGCTGGCCAGCCGGGGCATCAACCTGACCCGGCTGGACGCGCGCCCGGCGCGGTCCAACTTCGGCGAGTACCGGTTCTTCATCGACTTCGAGGGCCACATCGCCGAGCCGAGGATCGGCGACGCGCTGGCCGCTCTGCGCCGCCGGTGCCGGAACGTGCGCTTCCTCGGCTCGCACCCGCGGGCGGACGGCGTGCGGTCGACGATCGAGCCCGCCGCCGGCAACGACGACTTCGTGGAAGCCACGGACTGGGTCGCTGCTGTGCGTGCCGGAAAAACGGCCTAGCCGGCGCGCAAGAGCCCGTACTCTCAATGCGCACACCGACGGAAAGACCAGGGGAGCGCGGGTGAAGCTGTATCTGATCCGGCACGCCGAGAGCGAGGCCAACGTCCGCCGTGTTCTGGACACCGCCCTGCCCGGGCCGCCGCTGACCGAGCGCGGCCGGCAGCAGGCGCAGGCGCTCGCGGACCGGCTCCGCGACGAGCCGCTGGCCGCGGTGTACGCCTCATACGCCACTCGCGCCCAGCAGACCGCCGAACCGCTGGCGGAGGCCTTTGCGCTGGAGGTGCAGTCCATCGAAGGAGTGCACGAGGTCGGTGTGGGCGCCCTCGAGGGACTTGGTGACCCGGATTCGAACCGGACCTATACGAACATCACGCGCGCCTGGACCCGGGGTGATCTCAACCTCGCGATGCCGGGCGGTGGCGAGAGCGGCGAGCGGCTGCGGGCGCGGTTCACCACGGCCGTCGCCGAGTTGCGGGCCAAGCACGAGGCGGCCGGCGAGGACGCCGTCGTGGCGCTGGTCAGCCACGGCGGCGCGATCCGGTTGAACGCGGAATGGCTGTCCGACAACGTGCGACCGGAGGTCGCCGACCAGGGGCTGCTCCCGAACACCGGGATCGTCGTGCTGGAGAGCCTGCCGCGGGGTGGCTGGACCTGCCTGAGCTGGGCCGGCGCACCCATGTAGCGTCCGGCCGAGGTCAGCCGAACGGCGACCGCTCGCCGGTCACGTCGTACTCCATCACGTGGCCGGCGCGGATGGCGATTCCCGTATCCGGAGCGGCAGCGACTTTTCGCCATGCGTCAAGGTGTGCCTTGGACTCCCACCGCTCGAAGTTGTTCACCCGCGCGGGGTCGAGCGGATCGGCAGAGATGGCCAGGTCGAGGCAGCCGGGTGCGTCGCGTCCCCGGCGCAGCAGATCCTGATGGGCGGCGACGAAGGTATCGCGAGCCTTGGGGTCGACTTCCAGGTAACCGGCGATGATCAACATCGACGGAACTCCTTCCTCCACTGGTTGGCGATGTCTGCTCGTGGAGACCGCCGGCGCCCGGAAAACTTATCTGTGAATGGCGCCAGACAGAAGTTCACCGCTTCTGGTCCAGAATTGAAAGTTCATCCCAAGCTGGGCAACCGAGGGTACGGATGGACGTCTCCCGGGTAGTGCTCAACCAGCACAGGGAGGCGAGAATGGTGCAGAACAGGATTTCCCGGATCGGCCTGGCGGTGGCCGCGGCCGCGGTGGCCGCCGTGGCGTCGGCGTGCAACCAGGGCACGAACAATGCTCAAGCCCCGGCGAGCGAGACCCCGGCCACGAACGTGACCGCTCCGAGCAGCTCGGCTACGGACTCGCCCACTCCGTCCGCGATGCCCGGCGCGTCCGGTGGTGACGCCGCGGCGAACCCCGCGCCGGATGCCAACGGTTTCTGCAAGTCGGCCGACCTGAGGCTGTCCCTCGGGCGTGGCGAGGGGGCCGCGGGGACCGCGTACCGTCCGCTGGTCTTCACCAACGTGAGCGACCACCAGTGCGTCATCCAGGGCTTCCCCGGTGTCTCCTACGTCGGTGGTGACGACGGTCATCAGGTCGGCGCCGCCGCCGAGCGGCAGGGCACCAAGGGCGCGCCGATCACCCTCCACAAGGGCGAGTCCGCCTTCGCCACCGTCGGGTTCGTCACCATCGAGAACTTCGACCCGGCGGCCTGCCAGCCGCAGCCCGTGCGAGGCCTACGCGTGTACCCGCCGCAGGAGACCGCGTCGATGTACCTCGACCTGCCGACCACCGGTTGCGCCAGTGACAAGATTCCGGGCCACCAGCTCAGCGTGAAGACGATCGAGAAGGGCACCGGGGAGAACTGAGCTCGCCGACCTCAATGAGAGCGCTCGGCTCCGCGGTGTTGATCGTGCGCCGGTTCCGCCGAGAGCGAGAACCGGCGCAACGCCGGCACGGCGAACCCGGCCAGCGCGATCTGGAGGAACCCGGATACCGCGAAGGTCGCGCCGGCGCTGCCGAGCAACCGGGTGAGCCCACCGCCGAGCAGCGCGCCGACCGGGATCGCACCCCACACGACGGTCCGCCACGCGCCGAGCACGCGGCCGAGCAGTTCACCGGGCACCAGCGCATGACGGGCGGTTGCGAGGACCACGTTCACCGCCACCACCGACCCCGCGAACACCCCGAACAGCACGGCGGCCACCACCGGCTGCCGGAACAGGCCCATCCCGGCGAAGGCCAGGCCACAGACCCCGATTCCGCCGATGAGTACCGGCTTGCGGCCGGTGAGCGTGACCAGCCGGGGCGCGAGCGCGGCCCCGGCCAGGCCGCCGATCCCGCCGACGAAGGCGAACAGGCCGAAGGTCGCGTTGCTCAGCTGCAGGTCGTCCAGGGCGTAGAGGACGAGTTGCGCCTGGGCGAGTTCGCCGGTCAGCGCCGTCAGCCCGCCGATGATCACGAGCCGTCGCAGCAACGGGGCACGGGCCAGCCAGTTGAGGCCGTCGACGAGATCGGCGCGCAGCTTCGTCGGTGCGGCGCCCTCGTTCGGCCGGTAACGGCCGGTCAGGCCGAGCAACAGCACGGCGGCGACCACGAAGCCGGCCGAGTTCAGCAGGAACGGGAAGGCCGCGAACAGCGCGAAGGTCGCGCTGCCGACCGGGCCGCCGAGGAAGACCTGGCCCAGTATCTCGGCGGCCTGGAACTTGCTGTTCGCGCTCTCCAGGCGGTCCTGCCCGGCGACCGCGGGAATCAGCGCGTTTCCGGCGCTTTCCGCGATCGTCTCCGCGGTGCCGAGCAGCATGGCCGCCACGTACACCAGCCAGATCGAGATACTGCCGGTCCACACCCCGATCGTGGTCAGGCCGATCACCACGCTGCGCCCGACGTTGGCCAGCAGCATCGCCCGCCGCCGGTCGACCCGGTCCACCAGCGCCCCGGCGAGCAAACCGAAGAGCAGCCAGGGGGCGAACTGCGTGGCCGACAGCGCCCCGATCTGCACCGGATCGTGCGTCAGCGTGGTCGCCAGGAGCGGAAAGGCCACCTTTCCGATGCCGTCGGCGAGATTGCCGATCGCGCTGGAGGACAACAACCACTCGAGCCGCCGGTCACGGGGGGAACTCGTCCGAACGGCCATCGTCGCGCCACCCCTCAGGTCGTGCTCCTCGGACCCGGACCGGGCCGCGAAAACGCTGCTGCCCGTACGCGATCGTGGCATAACGACAAGTGACAGCGTTAGCAACTATTGGCGTAAAGTGCCGAACGGATCACCGAGTGCTACTCCAGCTGGAGGGCGTTCAAGCGTCCGTGTTCGTGCTCCGGTGTCCGGTGAGCGGAAGACGCGCCGCCGGAGGCTCGCGAACGCGGCCGCGGGCCGCTGGAGGAGGTTTCACCGCCAGGTGCGTCAGCCCCAGCCGAGTTCATGAAGGCGCGCGTCGTCGATACCGAAATGGTGTGCGATCTCGTGCACCACGGTGATCAGCACCTCTTCGACGACCTGGTCCTCGCTGTCGCACATCTGGAGAATGGGCCGCCGGTAGATGGAGATCCGGTCGGGCAGCACCCCGCCGTAATCGGAGGTCCGCTCGGTCAGCGCGATGCCGTGGTACAGACCGAGAATGTCGGGTGCCTCGTCGTTGTGGTCCTCCACCAGGACGACCACGTTGTCCATCGCCTGGCTGAACTCGGCGGGCACCTCGTCGAGTGCGTCGGCCACCAGCTCCTCGAAACGTGCCGCGGACATCTCCACGGGCATGGTCAACCGCCCGGCTGCGCCGGTGGCTGGCCCCCATCCGGCGGCTGGCCTCCCTCCGGCGGGGCATCCTGGGCGTTTTGGCGGATGCTTCCGGTGATCGCCTGCAGCCCGCTGTTGTCCTCCAGCTTCGCGCCGACCTTGCAGTTGACCTGCGTGGAGCCGGCATCCCAGCTTTCCTGCTGCACCGTGTCCCAGGCCAGGATCAGCTTCTGCTTGCCGAGATCGACGCCGCCGGCGTAGGACTGGACATCCTTGTTGCACTCGGTGTCCAGCCACGTCGACTGGTCATTGCGGTTCGGGAAGCCGCCGTTGAAGTGGTCTTTCAGGTCGACCGTCGCGACGATCTCGTACGCGTGCGCCTGGGCGCAGTCGATCGGGTTGCCGACCGTCTTGCCGGCGAGCGCGAGGCAGGTGCCCGGCTCCCAGACCGCGGACTGCGATACGTCGGCCGCCTTGCCCGTGGTCGGCTGCAGCTCGCCGCCGGGCGCGGCCCACTCGAGCACACAGCGCATTTCCCGGTCGCCGTCGGACCACTGGTCATTGGTGGGGCGCAGCGCGCTGACCGCGAACTTGCCGAACGGGTCGAGTGGCTTGCCCAGATACTTCTGCGCGTCGTCCGTGCACTTCTCGAGCGCGAGATCGCGCCACTGGTCCACGGTCGGCGACGGGGTGCCCGGCCCGTACCGATCTGCGATGTTGACCACACCCGTTACCTCGTACAGATGCGGTTGGTCGCACGAGACAAGGTGGATGTCCGAAGCGTCCGGCTGGGCCCAGAACAGGCAACTGCCGGGTGCGGAGTTGAACGCCGCCTTGGCTTCCGGGGACTCGTCGACGTGCCCGCCGCCGGTCACGGTCCCGCCCCAGGAGAACGCCACGTTCAACGAAAGCGCTGCGACCGCGCCAACGAAAACACCCACCATAACCAGCCGGGTGCGCAGCGTGTTCCGTTCGACTTTGTCCGCAGGCATCGGTGTCAATAATGCATGCGTTGTGACCCCTTGGCACCTCTTGGGTGGCTAATGTAGGCAGCGATGAGCGAAGAACACCCGCCGACGCCACCGCCGGCGCAGCCACCAGAGGAGCCGGAGCAGCCCAAGACCGGCTCGATGCGGTTCCAGGACGCCGAGTCCACCCGGCCTCGCAAGCCGACGGTGGCCGAGGCGCGGGCGCGGCGCGAGCGCGAAGCCGAACTCGAACGGCAGAAGGCCGCTCGCGCGGAGGCCGAACAGAAGGCGGCCACCCGCCGGAAGGTCCTCATCGGCAGCGGGGTCACCGTCGGGCTCGTCGGCGTGGTCGCCACCTGGTACCTGGCCACACCCAGCCAGGTCGAGGCGGTGTGCACGGACGAATCCGGCACCATTGTCCAGGACAACTACTGCGACGAGAGCTACATCACCAGCCAGCACGGCTACTACAACCCCACCACCGGGTTGTGGGTCGTGCCGCTGGTCACCGGAGGCTTTGGCCAGTACCGCTACAACTACGGCGGCACGGGATCGGTCGGCTCGCACGTGCTGGGCGGCAGCTACACCGCGCCGTCGGGCAACACCACGGTCAAGACCAAGTCGGGCGCGACCGTGCAGCGCGGCGGGTTCGGGATCAGTGGCGAAAGCGGAAGCGGAGGCTCGTAGGTGCGACGGGGACGGCACGCCCCCAGGCGGAACTGGCAGCAGATAGTCGAAGAACAGGGCCTGGTGTACGGCGAGCCCGCTCGGGACGCATCGGGGCAAGCACGGCCGTACTGGGACGAGTCTGTGCACTACGTGCTCGAGATGGACGAGGTCCTCGCGCTGGAGGCCGACGTCGAACTGCTGCACTCGATGTGCCTGGAAGCGGTGGACAACGTCGTGCTGACCGAGCGCTACGCGGATTTCGGCATCCCGGAATGGGTGTGGCCGCACATCGCCGAGTCGTGGAAGCGGCGTGACCCGCATCTCTACGGCCGCTTCGACCTTCGCTACGACGGCAACGGCCCGGCCAAGCTGCTCGAATACAACGCGGACACGCCGACCTCCCTGCTGGAGGCGTCGGTGTTGCAGTGGCACTGGAAGACCGACGTGTTCGAAGAGGACGATCAGTGGAACTCGATTCACGAGCGGCTGGTCGAGCGCTGGCAGGAGATCCGCGGCCAGCTGCCCTCCGCCGAACTGCACTTCTCCTGGTCCGGCGCCGAACCCACCGGTGAGGACCACATCACCACGTCGTACCTGCAGGAGACCGCCGCGGAGGCGGGCCTGGACACCGTCGGCCTGGCGATCGAGGAGATCGGCTGGGATCCGCTGCTGACCCGGTTCGTGGACCTTGAAGAGGCGCCGCTGCGCACGCTGGTCAAGCTCTACCCGTGGGAGTGGGTGGTGACCGACGAGTTCGGCCGCCACGCCGCCGAGTCGCTCCCGGAGACGCTGTGGATCGAGCCGCTGTGGAAGATGCTGCTGTCCAACAAGACGCTGCTGGCGGTCCTGTGGGAGAACTATCCGGGACATCCGAACCTGCTGCCCGCCTTCACCGACGAGCCGAGCATCCTGACCGAGTACGTGCGGAAGCCGAAGCTGGGCCGTGAGGGTGCGAACGTGCAGATCGTGGCGCCCGGGTACGAAACCGAGACGCCCGGGGTGTACGGCGCCGAGGGCTTCGTCTACCAGGCGTTCGACCCGCTGCCGGAGTTCGACGGGTTCCGTCCGGCGCTGGGCGCGTGGATCGTCGGCGACAACGCGGCGGGCCTGGGCATCCGGGAGACGGCCGGATTGGTCACCGACGACGGCGCGGCCTTCGTCCCCCACCGCATCCCCCAGCCCTGACCCCGCGCGACCTTTCCGCGCCGCCACCCGCGTCCCCGCCCCAGACACGCGAGTCCCCGCTTCAGCCGGGCGTGTCCCCGCCCCAGACACGCGAGTTCCGGCTTCAGGCACGTGAGTTCCGGCTTCGGGCTCGCGAGTTCCTGTTTCGGGCTCGCGAGTTCCTGTTTCGGGCTCGCGAGTTCCCGTTTCAGCTCGTCTTTTGGCGGTCGCGGGGACGCTGAGTCGGAATCAGCGTCGGCCGGCGTACGGGAATCGTGTTCGCCGGTCTCGTGGCTCTTGTGCGGTTTCGCCGGTGGGCCGAGCATTTCGGCGGATTCGGCGTCCAGTCCACCGCTGAAGCGGATACTGCAGTCTTGGCGGCGGATGATGTCCAGCCGCAGTGGGCCGACCTATCGGTCCGCAGCTTTTGCTTACACACCACGACAAACGCGGTCACGCTGCAGCGGGAACCTGCCACAACCGCGAAGCGGGAGCCTACTCGCGACATGCCATCATTTGATCATTTTTAGCCGTACGTTCAACAATAATTCTGGTGAATCTGGAGCTCGTAGCCGGTCAGAAGGGCGCTGTCCGCGAGTGGGGCAGCACTTCCCGAAAACCGCGTGTTGGTCGAATCGCGGCCTCGCGTTCGATCCGCGGGCCGAGTTCGACGAGGTTCCGTCCGGCCGGCGACAACGTGGCGGTGGCAACCGTGACGATGTCTTCACCCGGACTCGCGTCTGTTCCTTGCGATGGGCAGTACGCTCTCGGTTCGCAGATCGATTGCTCACTAGTCACGGGGAGAAAACACGTGAACACACTTGCGCTGTCCGAGACCTTCGGCAGTGACCTGGTCAGAGGGATCGGTGCGATCCTGCTCTACGGGGTCGTCGGGCTTTTCCTGATGTTCATCGGCTTCTACGCGATCGACCTGACCACGCCTGGCAAGCTGTCCCAACTCGTGCACCGCGGACTGCCCAACGCGGTGCTCGTGACCGCGTCGGGGCTGCTGTCCATGGCCTTCATCATCGTGGTCGCGATCTTCAACTCGGCCAGCGATCTCACCGGGGGCCTGATCACGTCGCTCGTCTACGGCCTGCTCGGCATCATCGTGCAGGTGGTGGCGGTGCGCCTGTTGGAGTGGGCGACCCGGATCGACGTCGGGCGCACCATCGAGCAGGAGAGTTTCCAGCCGGTCAGCGTCGTGGTCGCCGCCGCGCACCTGGCGCTGGGGCTCGTCGTGGCAGTCGCGATCTCCTAGCGCCACGCGGGCGTGGCCCGGTCAGGAGTTCAGGTAGGCCAGGACCGCCAGCACGCGCCGGTTGTCGCTTGTGGACAGTTGTAGGTCGAGCTTGGCGAAGATGTTGTTGGTGTGCTTGGCAACCGCCTTCTCCGTGACGAACAACTTCGTGGCGATGGCCGCGTTGGAACGGCCTTCCGCCATCAGGCCGAGCACCTCGCGCTCCCGTGGCGTCAGCCGACGCATCGGCGCGTTGCGGGCGTTGCTGGCCAGCAGTTGTGAGACGACCTCGGGATCCATCGCGGTCCCACCCTCGGCCACCTGCCGCACCGCGTTTACGAACCGCGTCACGTCGGACACGCGGTCCTTGAGCAGGTAGCCGACCGCGCCGTTGCCGTCGGACACCAGTTCCCGCGCGTAGAGCTGCTCGACGTACTGCGACAGCACGAGCACCGGCAGCCCGGGCACCTGCCGCCGCGCCTCGATGGCGGCGCGCAGGCCCTCGTCGGTGAACGTCGGCGGAAGCCGGACGTCGACCACGGCCACGTCCGGCTTGTGCTCCACCATCGCCCGCAACAGCTCCGGCCCGTTGTCGACCGCCTCGATGACGTCGAACCCGTTGGCCGTGAGCAGCCGGATCAGGCCATCTCGGAGGAGGGCGAGGTCTTCGCCAAGGACAACACGCACGGCAGCTCCATCGTCACGATCGTCGGCCCGCCGACGGGGCTCGCCAGCACCAAGGTCCCGTCGAATGCTGCCAGTCGCCGTTCCACGCCGTGCAGCCCACCGCCGGGGTTCTGCGTGGCACCGCCGCGGCCGTCGTCGCCGACCATCGCGCCCAGCCGGCCGTCGGTGTAGGTCAGGCGGACCCAGGCCGAGCTCGCGGCGCTGTGCTTCGCGGCATTGGTCAGAGCCTCGGCGACGGCGAAATACACCGCGGACTCGACTGGAGCCGGCGCGCGGCCGGGCAGGTCGACGCTGACCTCGACCGGCAGCGGGCTGGCCAACGCCAACGCCCGCACGGCCCCGTCCAGGCCACGATCCGCCAGCACCGGCGGGTGGATGCCGCGCACGAGATCGCGCAGCTCGGACAGCGCCAGGCCGGTGGCTTTCCGGGCCTCGGCGAGCAGTTCTCCGGCGGCGTCCGGGTTGGACGCCAGCAACGTCTCGGCCATGCCCAGGCTCATGCCCAGCGACACGAGCCGCGCCTGGGCGCCGTCGTGCAGGTCACGCTCGATGCGACGCAACTCGACCGCCTGCGCGTCGACGGTCTCGGCGCGCGACTCGGTGAGCTGCGCGACCCGCAGCGCCAACCGCTGCTTCTCGTCCGGCGCGAGGAACGTCCTGGTCAGCCGGGTGTAAGCACGCATGAGGGCCGGCGTGGTCCACCAGAACAGGCCGAACCAGACGGGCGCGAGCAGGCACATCGCAAACGATCCGGCGAAGTCCACCGTGAACCATGGTCCAAACGGCGTGCGGAACACATCCGGCGGCGTGAGGGTGAACAGCAGCGGGTAGCTGAGGTAGAACACGCTCGCCGCCAGCATGGTGAACGGCAGGATGGACAGCGTCAGCCCGGCGGTCGAGTTGACCAGCGCCCACTGCAGGTCACGGTAGGTCGCGCGGTCCTTCGCGACGGTCGCGAACCGGGTTGCCAGGCTGCCCTCCGGTATCGGCCGGTAGGGGCGTTCGATCTCCACGCCCATCTTCTCGGCCGACCACTGCCGGTGCCAGTTGGCCAGGCCGCGCAGCCAGCCCACGGTGATCAGCGTCAATGGCACACCGACGAATACCGTGACCAGCGAACCGGCAGCGACCACGCAAATCCACACCCCGATGCCGACTATCGACATCACGAACAACAACGCGCCCCACCCGGTCAGCCGAATACGGCCACGCAACCCATCCATGACAACCTCTCTCGCCTATCGGTGTTTCGATTGTGGCCGGTCCGGTGCGGTCGTGTCGGTGGTACTGGTACCACTATCGATTCGGGTTCTGGCCCCCGTGATTCGCGCGCGCCGACGGAACACAGTAGCCCCATGACGACTTTTGTTCCGTTGGACGAGAAGCCGGCGACCGAGGTCCGGTGGCACCGGTTGCTGATGCTGTTCACGATCGCGATGGCGGTACTGGCCGTGGTGTCGGTCGGCGGGTTGCTGTGGGACCACCGGATTCTGGACGGGGTGCCGATCTGGTTGAAACCGTTCAAGTTCGCGGTGTCGTTCGCGCTCTACGGCTACACGCTGGCGTGGCTGCTGACGATGGTCAGCCGCGGCAGACGCATCGCGTCGGCCACGGGCTCGGTGATCGCGATCTCCGGGTTCCTGGAGTTCGCGTTGATCGTGCTGCAGGTGGTGCGCGGCCAGGCCAGCCATTTCAACATCAGCACATCGTTCAACGCGATGGTCTACAACGCCATGGGGGCGCTCGCGGACATCGTGTTCGTGGCGACGTTCGTCCTGGCCTGCCTGCTGGCCTTCAAACACACGGACGACCGGGCGCGCCGCTGGTCGCTGCGGTTCGGATTGGTGACCTCGCTGGTCGGCATGGGACTGGCGACGCTGATGCTGACGAACGATTCCGGGACGCCGGCGATGGTGGGCGGACATAGCGTGGGCGTGGCCGACGGCGGTCGCGCGATGCCGATCACCGGGTGGAATCTGGACGGCGGGGACCTGCGGATTCCGCATTTCGTGGGGCTGCATGGGTTGCAGGCGCTGCCGTTGCTGGCACTGCTGTTGACGTGGCTGGCACGGCGGTATCCGGTGCTGCGGGACGAGGGTGTGCGGGTGCGGTTGCTAGTGGTCGGCACGGTCGCGTATGCGGGGCTGATTGCATTGGTGCTGTGGCAGGCGTTGCGGGGACAGTCGATCGCGCACCCAGACCAGCAAACGCTGGCGACGTTCGGCCTGATCGTGGTGTGGTCGGTGGTCGGGGCGGGCACAGTAGTGCATCGGGCGAAGACCCGGTACGAATTGGCTGGACGACAGGGGCAGCGCCCGGGCGACGGTGCGGTTTGTCCGGCCGCAGGAATCGAGAGCTTGCCCGGCCAAGGTTAATTTTCGAACCTAGGGTCGATACATAGCTAATTTTATGTGGCAGGACCGACACAAACAGTCACAAGGCGCTGCCCCGCTGGTGGGCAGCGCCTCTGGCGGGTAGCTCCACCGGCCTCTTCTGCCGTCTCAGTTCAGACCTGAAGTTCATCGGCCAGAGGGTTCGCGCCGCTAGGCCCGGGCCCGGGTGTGCTCTAGGCTCGAGGGCGTGCGCCTGCTGAGGACACCCGAAGACCGGTTCGTCGACCTGCCCGACTTCGACTTCCCGACGCACTACGCGGACCTCGACGACCCGAGATGCGGCATCGTCCGGATCGCCTACGTCGAGGCCGGTCCGCCGGACGGGCCGGTGGTGCTGCTTCTGCACGGCGAGCCGAGCTGGTCGTACCTCTACCGCAAGCTGCTCGGCGTGCTCGCCGCGGCCGGGCTCCGCGCGATCGCGCCGGATCTGGTGGGCTTCGGCCGGTCGGACAAGCCGGCCGAGGTCGCCGACCACACCTACGCCCGCCACGTCGAGTGGATGCGCGCGCTCGCCTTCGACGCGCTTGACCTGCGCGAGGTGACCCTCCTCGGCCAGGACTGGGGCGGGCTGATCGGGTTGCGGATGGTCGCCGAGAACCCGGACCGGTTCGCCCGCGTGGTCGCGGCGAACACCGGGCTCCCCACGGGTGACGAGGAGATGCCCGCGTCGTGGTGGGCGTTTCACGACGCGGTGCAAAAGGCGCCGGTGCTCGACATCGCCCGGTTCGTGCAGTCTGGCTGCCGGACGCGGCTGCCGGACGAGGTCCGCGCCGCCTACGACGCGCCGTTCCCCAACGAGATGTACAAGGCGGGTCCACGGGCCATGCCGGGTCTGGTCCCGGTCACCCCGGACGGGCCGGGCAGTGAGGACAACCGTCGTGCCTGGGCCGTGCTGTCCGAACTGGACATTCCGGTGCTGTGTGCGTTCTCCGACGGCGACCCGATCACCGGGCCGATGGCACCGGTGCTGCAGCGCCGGCTGCCGGGCGCGGCCGGCCTGGACCACCCCACCATTCGCGGGGCGGGCCACTTCCTGCAGGAGGACGCGGGAGAGGAGTTGGCTCGCGTCGTCGCCGGCTTCGTCCGCGGTGGCTAGGCAGGCGTGCCGGCCACGAGACCGTCGATCTGGCCCATCGCCAGGCGCATGCCTTCCTCCATGCCCATCTTCACCAGCCGTTCGAGATCTTCCGCGCTGTCGAACTCGGACACCGTGGTCATCCGTGTGCCCGCGCCTGCCGCCTCGAGGGTCACGACGCAGCGAGTGGTCGGCATCGTGGTGGCCGGCTCGTCGTTTTCATCGGCGAAGCCGTCCTCGAACTCCAGCCGGTGCGGCGCGTCGATGGCGGTGATCCGCCACCATCCGCGGGCCTTCTCGCCCTCCGGCCCGGTCATGTAGTACCGGCAGTGGCCGCTCACCTCGAAGTCGTGCCGTTCGAAGGTGGCCGGCCAGGCCGGTGGTCCCCACCAGCGCTCCAGCTGGCGCGGGTCCTGCCACACCTGCCAGATGCGCTCGACCGGTGCGTCGAATTCCGCGACGAAGGTCAGGGTGAGTGTGGACGGGTCCTTGTGGACACTGATCACTGGCATTTTTCCTCCTCCGACAGGATTTCCTCGATACTTGATACCCGGTGACGCCAGATCTGCTCGTACGCATCGAGCAAGCGGGCGGCCTTGCGGAGTACCTCCGGATTGCCGTGCACGACCTGCTCCCTTCCGCGTCGCTCCTTCACCACGAGCGTGGCCCGTTCGAGCACCGCGACGTGCTTCTGCACTGCCGCGAAGCTCATGTCGTACCGGCGTGCGAGCGACGAAACCGACTGCTCCTGTCGCATCACCTGCACGACGATGTCCCGGCGGGTCGCGTCCGCAAGGCTGTGGAAGATGCGGTCCGCCTCGGCGTCACTGAGCTGACTTACAACCATTTGGTTGTAGGTTAGCCGCGAGGGCGGCCCAACGCAAACGGCACCGCACCCGAAGGTGCGGTGCCGTTTCGGAGAGTCGGGGCTAGCTGGTGCTGCCGTCCGGGTTGATGACGGAGAAGCCCGTGTAGGGCGTCAGCACCTCGGGAATCCGGATCGACCCGTCGGCCTGCTGGTTGTTCTCCACGATCGCGACCAGGGTGCGGCCGATCGGAAGGCCGGAGGCGTTCAGCGAAGCGACCGCGGCGCGTTTGCCGTCCTTGCCCTTGGCGCGGATGCCGGCGCGCCGTGTCTGGAACGTGCCGGTGTCCGAGGCGCTGGAGATCTCCCGGTAGGTCCCCTGGCTCGGCAGCCACACCTCGACGTCATAGGTGATCTGGGCGGCGAACCCGATGTCCCCGGCCGCGAGCTTCACCACCCGGTAGGGCAACCCGAGCCTGCGCATCGGCTCCTCCGCGTGGCTCACGATCTCTTCCAGCGCCTCGCGCGACTTCCCGGCGTCCACGAACTGGACCAGTTCGACCTTCGAGAACTCGTGCTGGCGGATCAGGCCGCGGGTGTCGCGGCCGTAGGAACCGGCCTCGGAGCGGAAACACGGCGTGTGCGCGGTGTAGCGCAAGGGCAGCTCATCCAGGTCGAGGATCTCGCCCGCATGCAGGTTGACCAGCGGGACCTCGGCGGTCGGGATGAGGAACAGCTCGCGGTCGGCGACGCCCGTGCGGAACAGGTCCTCCTCGAACTTCGGCAGCTGGCCGGTGCCGGTCATCGTCTGGCGGGTCACCAGCGACGGCAGGGAGAACTCGGTGTAGCCGTGCTCGCGGGTGTGGACGTCGAGGAAGAACTGGGCCAGCGCGCGCTGCAGCCGCGCGCCCGCGCCCTTGAACACCGCGAAGCGCGGGCCCGACAGCTTGGTGGCACGGGTCAGGTCGAGGAAGCCGGCCCGCTCGCCAAGGTCGACGTGGTCGGCCGGCTCGAAGTCGAACTCGGGCGGGGTGCCCCAGGAGCGGACCAGTTCGGCGAACTCCTCGGTGGCGCCGTCGGGCAACTCGTCGAGCGGCAGGTTCGGCACGCTCAGCAGGAAGTCGTTGAGCTCGGCCTCGACCTGGCGCTGCTCCTCCTCCAACTCGCCGATCCGCGTCTTGAGCTCGCGCGCCTGCTCGCGCATCGGCGCGATGTCCTCCCCGCGCCGGGCGGCGGCCTGCACCTCGGCGGCGGTCTTCTTGGCCTGCGCGCGTGCCTGGTCGCCCTCGCTGATCACCTCGGATCGCCTGCTGACCAGCTTGCCGAGTCGGTCGGTGTCCAGAATGTACCCACGACGACGCAGCTTCGCGGCGGCGTCGAGTTCCGGGTCGAGCAACAGGCGAGGGTCATGCATGGATCGAGCGTAGCCACCTGCTCGATTGGTTTTCCGGGCGCCCGCCCCCTTCCGGTGACACCCACCCGTCGCCCACCACCCGTGCGTGGCGGCTACGTTTCGGGGTGGCTGACCCGGACTCTGGTGGAGTGGTGTGCGTGAAGGGCCGATTTCTCGTGCCGCTGGTGGCTCTCCTGCTCGGTGGTTGCACCGTCGCCGTGACCGGCACCCCGCTGTCGGCAACCTCGACCGACCCGTGCTCGCTGCTCACCGACACCGAGGCGGCGAGCCTCGGGCTGCGTGGCCCGGGCAACCCCAACCCGGCGCAACCGCAGCTGGCCACCCCGCCGAGCTGCACGTGGTCGTCGGCGAACCCCGACGCCACCTACGACGGCACCCTGCAGGCGTTCTACAGCACCGACATATCGATCGAGAAGCACTACCTGACCGCTCCGGCCGGCGTCGAGCGGCTCGGCGGGGTGGCCTGGAACCGGTACCTCAGCCCCGTCGGTGACTTCATCTGCGACCTCGCGGTGAAAATTTCGGACACCTCGTTCGTCGCGCTGTCGAGTCAGAGCCTGGCGAACCCCGCGAAGGCATGTGACCTCGCCGAACAGGCCGCGCCGGTGGTGGCCGGGCACCTCCCCCTACCGCGCGGGGAGCGTTAGCCGGCGCGACCACCGGCCGGGTCCGGTAAGGCCGGGGGCCGGGATTCACCCAGCCAGGATCGGTGGTCGAGGTGCGGGACCTGCGGGCCTGGCTGCCCGGATGTCCTACAACGTGCTGAAGTCGGCGCGAGTCCTATGCCGGACCCTGGCTGCCGGAACCGCTGCTGACCGCCGCGGGGGTGGTTCAGGACGTGGTGACCAGGTCGGACACGTGCTTCGCGATCTCCAGCGCGCAGGTCGCGGCGGGCGATGGCGCATTGAGGACGTGGACCTGGCCGGGCGCGGTCTCGATGAGGAAGTCGCTCACCAGGGAACCGTCGGCGAACAGCGCCTGCGCCCGCACGCCCGAGCCGTGCCGGACGATGTCGCCGGGGCCGATGGCGGGCACCAGGCGGGCGAGGCTCGCCGCGAACCTGCGCCGGGACAGCGACCGCAGCACCTCGTCGAGCCCGGTCGGGAAGGCGTACCGGCGGGCCAGCCGCCACGTGCCGGGGAACCGCGCCACGGCCACCAGGTCGGCAGGGGAGATGTCGCGCCACCGGTAGCCCTCGCGGCGAAGGGCGAGGACCGCGTTCGGGCCGGCATGCACGCTGCCGTCGAGCATCCGGGTCAGGTGCACGCCGAGGAACGGCAGGGACGCGTCGGGCACCGGGTAGATCAGCCCACGCACCAGGTGCCGGCGGTCGGGCCGCAGCTGGTAGTACTCGCCGCGGAACGGCACGATCCGCGCCCGCGGGGTGATCCCGGCGAGCTCGGCGATGCGGTCGGCGTGCAGGCCGGCGCAGTTCACCAGCGCGTCGGCGCGCAGCACCTCGCTGCCGGTCGCGATTTCCACGCCCCGGCCGGCGCGAATACCCAGAGCCGGGGTGTTCAGGCGGAGGTCCGCACCGGCCTCGGTGAGCAGGCGGACGAGGGCACGGCACACGCCGGGAAAGTCGATGATCCCGGTCGACTCCACCCGCAGAGCCCGCACGCAGGACACCTCTGGCTCGTAGTCCAGCGCCTCCTCGCGGCTGATCAGCTTCGCCGGGACGCCGTTGGCCTCGGCCCGCTGCGCGAGCACGCCGAGCGCGGGCAGTTCGCCTTCGCCGGTCGCCACCACGAGCTTGCCGCAGACCTCCACCCCGACCCCGTGCGCGCGGGCGAAGTCCACAATGGACCGATTGCCGGCGACGGACATGCGGGCCTTCGCCGAACCCGGTGCGTAGTACAGGCCCGCGTGTACGACGTTGGAATTGTGCCCGGTCTGGTGCGCGGCCCAGCGATCTTCCTTCTCCAGCACGGTGACCGCCACGCCGCGCCCGGTCAGTTCCCAGGCGACGGCGAGCCCCAGGATCCCGCCCCCGACCACGACGATCCGTTTCACGGGGGAACTGTGCCACAAATCCACCGGAAATGCGTGGGCGGCCGCGGCCAGGGTACTGTTCGCTCAACAGAGTGACGAAGGTCTCACGTAGGCTGCGGGTCCATGCGGTTCGCGGTCGTCAGCGGCTCCTTCCCGCCGCGGCCCGACGGCCGCGCGCGCCGGGCGGCCGCGCTCGCGGGCGGGTACACCACGGCTGGGCACGAGGTGCTGGTGTTGACGGCCGAGTGTTCGGGTGCGCCGGCCGAGGAATGCCCGGGCGGCTACCGCGTCGTCCGGCTGCCCGCGGTGAACGCGCCCGGTCCGTGCATCGGGTTCACCGCCGTGCGCGCGTCCGGCAGGCGCCGGATTTTCCGGGCGCTGCACGAGTTCCGGCCGGATGCGCTGCACCTGCACGGCCAGTTCTTCGACCTGTCAGTGGCAGCGGGTTCCTACGCCCGGCGCCACGGCGTGCCGCTGCTGCTGACGATTCATCCGCGGCCGCCGAACCCGGGCTTCCTTCCTTCGGCCGTTCTCCGGTTGCTGGACGCGATGCTGGTGAAGTCGGTATTGAGCCGGACCGAACCGCGTTACGTGGTTTCCGACAAGGCAGGAAGGGACTATTGCGTTCGCCGTTATCTGGCGGATGAGCGGGCCGTCGAATGCTTTCCGGCATTCGACGGCGGGTGGTTCGACTTCGCGCCGGCCCGTAACATCCGGGCCGAGCAGGCGCTTGGCGACGGGCCGCTGATCGTGTCAATGGGCCACGTGAGCCGCCGACGCGACCTGTTGCCGTTGGTGGAGGCGCTGCCGGCCATCCTGGCGGCGTATCCGCAAACGAGGGTGCTGGTCGCGGGGAAGGTCTATCACGACGCTTTCGCCCGCCGGGCCGAAGAACTCGGCGTGCGACGGGCCGTCGCGGTCCAGGGAGTGGTGCCGCGACAGGATGTCCCGGCGTATTTCGCGGCCGCCGACATCGTCGCGCACGACCTGAACGGCGGCTGCGGCACGGCGTCGCTGGAGGCGATGCTTTCCGGCACCCCGACCATCATTTCCGTTCCCGCGGACAACTATCCCGGCGTCGAACTGCGCAACGGCGTGAATGCGCTGCTGGTGCCGCCGGACGATTCCGGCGCCGTGGCCGCCACGGTGATCGGCCTGCTGGACGACCTGGCCCGCGCGAAGCGGATCGCGTGGCGGCAGCGCGAGCTCATCCGGCGCGATTTCACCATGGCGGCGGTGGCGGCGAAACACCTGCGTGTGCTGGAAAAACTGGTGGCAGACAACACTGTTCGCCGAGGCTGAGACAGGGCCGCGGACGTACGATCATCAGCGACCGCCGCAACGACGAGGAGGCCCGTCATGTCCGAGTTGAAGGTGGATGTCGACCCGCGGGAACTGGGGTTCGATCCGGACCGGTTGCGCAGGATCGACCGCCACTACGACCGCTACCTGGAACGCGACCTGCTGACCAGTTGGGCCGCGGTCGTCGCGCGGGATGGCCAGATCGTGCACGCGACGGTGCACGGGCAGCGCGACCGTGAGGCCGGATTGCCGGCGGACTGGAACACCCGGTGGCGCATCTACTCGATGACCAAACCGATCACCTCGGTCGCGGCCATGATGTTGTTCGAAGAAGGCGCGTTCAGCCTCCTCGATGAGATCCGCCGTTTTCTGCCGGAGTTTTCCCAGCCCCGGGTCTATCTTCGCGGAGGAGCGACCAACCCGTCGACCGCGCCGGCCGCCGAGCCCATCCGGGTCTGGCACCTGCTGACCCACACCTCGGGCCTGACCTACGGGTTCCACCACGGTCATCCGGTCGACGAGATTTACCGCAGGAGCGGCTACGAGTGGGGGGTCCCCTCGGGGGTGGACCTGGCAGGCGCCTGCGCGTTCTGGGCGAACACGCCGCTGCTGTTCGAGCCCGGCACGGAGTGGAACTACGGGGTGTCGACCGACGTGCTCGGCCGGCTGGTCGAGGTCGTCTCCGGAATGCCGCTCGACGAGTTCTTCCGCACCCGGATCTTCGAGCCCCTCGGCATGAGCGACACCGCGTTCTGGGCGGAGGAAGGCGAAGCGCTGGACAACCTCGCGGCGCTCTACATCCCGCGGCCGGACAACAAACGCGCGATTCGTAACGAGGCGCTGGGCGCGACCGGACGCAGCCGGCCGGCCTTCCTCTCCGGCGGGGGCGGGCTGGTCTCCACCGCGGCCGACTACCACCGGTTCACGCAGTTCCTGTTGCGGCGCGGCGAACTCGACGGCGTCCGCCTGCTCAGCCCCCGCACCTTCGAGCGGATGACGCAAAACCACCTGCCCGGCGGTTTCGACCTGGAGCGGATCGGCCGCCCGCTGTTCGCCGAGACGCGGTACGACGGCGTCGGGTTCGGCCTCGGCTTTTCCGTCCTGCTCGACCCGGTCAAGGCCAAAACCACGGGCAGCGTGGGCGAGTTCGCCTGGGGCGGCGCGGCGAGCACGGGGTTCTGGGTCGATCCGCAGCAGTCGATCACCGCGATGTTCTTCACCCAGCTGCTGCCTTCGAGCACTCACCCGGTCCGGCCCGAGCTGACCCAGCTGGTTTATCAGGCGCTGATGGACGACAAATAGCGCGAGTCCCGCCTTCCCGTCGTGTGAGTCCCACATTCCGTCTACGGGAGTGTGGGACTCGCGCTACGGGAGTGTGGGACTCGTGGGCCGTCGCTACGCGCCGAGCGCCTCCCTGACCTCGGCGATCACGGTGTCCACATCGGACTGCGTGAGCGCCGGGTGGACCGGCAGGGACAGCGCCTGGTCGGTCAGCGCGGTGGCGACCGGGAAATCGGCCGGTGAGGCCGTGAGCACCTGCGGATGCCCGCGGAAGCAGCCGTGGTCGAAGACCAGCTTCGGGTAGCAGGTCCCGGTACAGATGCCGCGGCCGGCAAGCTCCGCCGCGAGTTCGTCCCGCGACAGCATCGCGTTGGCGCCGACCAGCACCGTGTAGTGGCTCCACACGTGGCCCCGGCCGGGCAGCACGCGCGGAACGGTCAGGCCGGGTGTGCCGGCCAGCCCCAGCGTGAGGCGCCGGGCGTTGCGGCGGCGCGCGGCGATCAGCTCGTCCAGCTTCGTCAACTGCGAAATGCCGACCGCCGCGTGCAGTTCGGACATCCGGTAGTGCTGCCCCGGCAGTTCGTGTTCGGACACCGACCGCCGACCCTCGTTGCGGAGCAGGCGCAGCCGGTCGGCCAACTCGTCGTCCTGACAGGTGATCATGCCGCCCTCGCCGGTGGTGAGGCCCTGCGCGGCGTACAGCGAGAAACAACCAACCCCGAACGAACCCGCCGGCTTGCCGTGGCAGGACGCACCGAGCGCGTGCGCCGCCTCCTCCACCAGGTACAGGCCGTGCTCGGCGGCCAGCGGGGCGAGCTTGCCCAGATCGGCGGTCTGACCGAACAGGTGCACCGGCATGAGCACTCTCGTGCGCGGGCCGATCGCGGCCGCGGCCGCATCCGGGTCGACGGCGAAGTCGTCGCGCGAGATGTCCGCGAACCGCACGCTCGCCCCGGCCTGCAGGATCGCGTTCAACGTCGGGGCCGAGGTGAACGGCGAGGTGACCACCTCGTCGCCCGGGCGCAGGTCGAGCGCCTGGAGGGCGGCCACGAGCGCGCTGGTACCGCTGTTCATGGCGACCGCGTGCGCCGTTCCGGTGATCGCGGCGAAGGCCGTTTCGAAACGGGAGACCATCGGTCCTCGGGTGAGCGAGCCCGAGCGCAGTACCTCGGTCACTAACGGCTCTGCGTCTCGAACATCGACGGCGGTGATCGGAATCATGTGGTTGCGCTCTTTCTGTGTTGTTCGAAACGCGTGGGCGCGGGCAGGGCACGCACCCGACAGCGGGCACTGGCGCGTTTCGCGTAATCAGCTTTTCCGGCCGTGGCAAAGGGGATGCCGATATCGTGCAAGAACGGAAGAGCTGGGTAAAATCGGTCCACCCGACCGTGGTAACCGAATCCGGGTTCCCGGCGCGGGCTTTTCCTGCGTGAACGTGGGTCAGGCGGCACGCTCGGGCTGGCCTCGGGTGTCTGGCGGGACACGCGCACCCGATCGGCGGCCGGGCACCGGCGCGCATGGACGCACCCGGCAGTTCCACCCAATGGGCTGATGGACCGCCCGCGCCCGACGGGCTCTACTTTGGTGGAGGACTTTCCACAACCAGACGGGTTCGTGGTGGTTTTCGACGATACACCGGAGGCCCCCGTGTGACCTCCGACATTGTGGTGAACACGGAGGTCGCCGGTACGCTCGGCCGTTGCGGCATCCAGGTGGGCGTGGTGGCTCCGAGGATGATCGAGACCGGGCAGTCGCTCGGGATGGACGGGAGTTTCCTGCTATGAAGCTGCTCGGCGAAGGCGCCCGGCTGATCGACGCGATCACCGGCCGGGCACTCGAAGGCACCGAGCTGACCGGCGAGATCGCCCGCGAAGCGGACGCACTCGCCGCGCTGCCACCGGGCGCGGTATTCCTGCGCGCCGGCCTGGACCTGCCGAGCGTGCTGCGTTACCTCGGCGCGTTCTCCTCCGGCCGCGCGGTCGCCCTGCTCGACTCGGCGCTCGGCGCCGAAACGCTGACCCGCCTGCTCGACCGGTTCCGCCCCGCCGCCCTCCTCTGCGCCCCTGGTGAGGAACCTCCGTTCGGCTACGTCGTGAAGGACGACCACTGGGTGCGCACCGACGACGACACCGCCGCGCCGGTCCATCCCGACCTGGCCGTGCTCCTGTTCACCAGCGGTTCCACCGGAACCCCGCGGCTGGTCCGGCTTTCCCGGACGGCGATGCTGAGCAACGCGCGGGCCATCGCCGACGCGCTGTGCCTCGGTCGGGACGACGTGGCGCCGACCAGCCTGCCGTTGCACTACAGCTACGGCCTGTCGGTGCTCAACTCGCATCTGATCCGGGGCGCGACCGTGGTGGTCGAGCCCTCCGGCCTGCTCGGGCGCGGGTTCTGGGACGCCGTCGACGAGTACGGGTGCACCAGCCTCGCCGCGGTTCCTCACCACTACGAGCTGTTGCGCGGACTGAACTTCGAGCCCGCCCGCTACCCGCGCCTGCGCACCCTGACGCAGGCTGGGGGCAAGCTGCGCGCCGAGCTGATCACCGAGTTCACCCGGAAGATGCACGGCGTGGGCGGCCGGCTCTACGTCATGTACGGGCAGACCGAGGCGTCACCGCGGATGTCCACGATGCCCGCCGAACGGCTCGCCGAGAAACCCGACTCGGTCGGGCCGGCGCTGCCCGGGGGCAAGTTCAGCATCCGGCACAACGACGGGTCGGAGACCACCCACCCGAAGATCACCGGCGAGGTCGTCTACCGCGGGCCGAACGTGATGATGGGCTACGCCGAGCACGGAGCCCAGCTGGCGCTCGGGGACGAGGCCGGCGGCGTGCTGTCCACCGGCGATCTCGGCTACCTCGACGAGGAGGGGTTCCTGTTCGTCGCGGGGCGGCTCAACCGGATGGGCAGCGTGTTCGGCAACCGGATGAGCCTGGACGACCTGGAGCAGGCGGTCCGCGCGACCGGCCTCGGCATCGACGTCGTCGCCGCGGTCCCGGCCGACGACAAGGTGGTGCTGTTCGCCGAGGGCGCGGCCAAGGGCGTGTGCAAGCTGGCCTCGAATGCGCTGGCCGACCGGCTGCACCTGCATTCCTCCGGCTTCGACGTCCGGCCCATCGCCTCGATTCCGTTGCTGACCAGCGGAAAGATCGACTACCAGCAGCTCACCGAACAGGTCTGAGGCCGGGGTCAGAACCAGCGCTCGAGGACCTGGGCGACGCCGTCCTCGGCGTTCGGGGCGGTGATCTCGTCGGCGACGGCCAGGACCTGGGGGTGCGCGTTCGCCATCGCCACGCCGTGCCCGGCCCAGCGGAGCATCTCCACGTCGTTGGGCATGTCGCCGAAGGCGATGGTGCGCTCGGCGGATGCCCCGAGCCGCTCGACCACCTGCGCCAGCCCGCTGGCCTTGGTGATGCCGCGCGCGGCGATCTCGATCAGCCCGTAACCGGCGGAGAAGGTGACGTCCACCGACGAGTCGAGGACCGCACCGGCCGCCTCGGCCATCTCGTCCGAGCGCATACCCGGATGGCTGACCAGCAACTTGATCGCCGGCCGCCCGATCACCTCGGCCCGGGGCGTCTCGAATCCCTCGCCGTCGCCCCAGGGGTTGCGATAGCCCGGCTCGATGACCAGGTTCCGCACCTGCGGGTCGATCGCCCGGCCGCCGATCCGCTCGGCGGCGAAGCCACAGCCGGGCAGCGCCCGGTCCAGTTCCGCCACGACCCCGGCCAGCAGCATCGGCTGCAGCAGTCCCTGCACGTCGACGACCCGGTCCGCGCCGACGTCGTAGAGCACCGCGCCGTTCGCGCACACCGCGTACCCGGTGATACCGGCGGCCGCCGCCACCGACGGGATCCATCGCGGTGGGCGGCCGGTGGCCAGCACGACCGGCACCCCGTCCTCCCGCACGCGGCGCAGCACGGCCACGGTGCGCGGCGTCATCCGCTCGAAGGGATCGAGCAGCGTTCCGTCCACATCCGAGGCGATCAACAGCGGTTTCTCCACGTCACCATTGTCCACGAGCCATGGGGTGGGCCCGCGGCGCCAACGTTGCGGGGACGTTCGAGGAGTAGCGTGGCGGGATGCGCGTTGGCATCGTGATCCTGCCGGAGCACCGCTGGTGGGCGGCCGAGCCCAAGTGGCGGGCCGCGGAGGAATACGGCTTCGACCACGCCTGGACCTACGATCATCTCGGCTTTCGGTCGCTGGTCGACGGGCCCTGGTTCAGCTCGGTGCCCACGCTCACCGCCGCCGCCATGGTCACCTCGACGATCGGTCTCGGCACGTTCGTGGCCTCCCCGAACTTCCGGCATCCGGTCCCGTTCACCCGCGAACTGATCACCCTGGACGACATCGCCGACGGCCGCCTCGTCCTCGGTCTCGGCTCCGGTGTCGGCGCGCCCGAGTACGACGCGGTGGTGCTGGGCGAACCCGAGTTGACCGCCCGGCAGCGGGCCGACCGGTTCGTCGAGTTCACCGAGGCCCTGGACGGCCTGCTCACCACCGACCGGTTCGACTTCCAGGGCGCCCACTACACGGCGCGGGGCGCCCGCAACCTGCCCGGTCCGGTGCAACGCCCGCGGATGCCGTTCGTGATCGCCGCCAACGGTCCCCGAAGCATGCGGCTGGCGGCCCGGCTCGGTGACGGCTGGGTGACCACCGGGCGGCACCGCGACGACGCCGAGTCGTGGTGGAAGTCGCTCGCCGAACTGTCCGCGACCTTCGAGGAGACGCTCGACGCACTCGGGCGCGACCGCGGATCCGTGCGCCGGTACCTGATGCTGGACGCGGGCCCGGTGTTCTCGCTGTCCAGCGTGAACGCCTTCACCGACAACGCCGGCCGGGCCGCCGAACTCGGCTTCACCGACATCATCGCGCACTGGCCCCGCGCGGGAGATCCCTACGCCGGCCACGAGTCGGTGCTCGAGCGGGTCGCGACCGATGTCCTGCCCGGTCTGACCGGGCGAAACCCCCGGCCGGATGACTTCCCCGGCGGGGGGTGAGGTTGCGCTCGGTAGCGTAGGTACGCTCGCCGGCGTGAGTAGCTCTTTGTCAAGTCGCGGCAATCAACGTCACCACCACGCGCGCGCTTCTGCCCCGCTATCGGGGCGGCGGGGCGCCCTTGCCGAGGACGTGACTAGCGCCTGGATGGAGCGCCCCGTCGACAAGATCGCGGTCGCGCGCAAACTCGCGGAGGAACTGGCGTGAGGCAGCACACGACGCAGACAGATTTCACTGAATCCGACTTCGCCGGGTTTGACCTGATCGTGGTCGGTTCCGGGTTCTTCGGGCTGACCGTGGCCGAGCGTGCCGCCACCCAACTCGGCAAGCGGGTACTGGTGCTGGAGCGGCGCGGCCACATCGGCGGCAACGCCTACTCCGAACGCGAGCCGGAGACGGGCATCGAGGTGCACCGCTACGGAGCGCACCTGTTCCACACCTCCAACAAGCGCGTGTGGGACTACGTGAACCAGTTCACCGAGTTCACCGGCTACCAGCACCGAGTGTTCGGCAAGTACCAGAACCAGGTCTACCCGCTGCCGATGAACCTGGCGATGATCAACCAGTTCTTCGGGAAGTCGCACAGTCCGGACGAGGCGCGTGCGCTGATCGCCGAGCAGGCCAGTGAGTTCGACACCAAGGATGCGCGGAACCTGGAGGAGAAGGCGATCTCCCTGATCGGGCGCCCGCTCTACGAGGCGTTCATCCGCGGGTACACGGCCAAGCAGTGGCAGACCCACCCGTCGGAGCTGTCGCCGGCGATCATCACCCGGCTGCCGGTGCGCTACACCTTCGACAACCGGTACTTCAACGACACCTACGAGGGCCTGCCGGTCGACGGTTACACGGCGTGGCTGGAGAAGATGGCCGACCAGCCGGGCATCGAGGTGCGTGTCAACATCGACTATTTCGATGTGCGCGACCTGATTCCGGCCGGCACGCCGACGGTCTACACCGGTCCCCTCGACCGCTACTTCGACTACTCGGCCGGACGGCTGGGCTGGCGCACCCTGGACTTCGAGCAGGAAGTCGTTCCGACGGGTGATTTCCAGGGCACCTCGGTCATGAACTACAACGACGAGGACGTCCCGTTCACCCGGATCCTCGAGTTCCGCCACTTCTACCCAGAGCGCGACAACTACCCGAAGGACAAGACCGTCATCGTCCGGGAGTTCTCGCGGTTCGCCAAGGAAGACGACGAGCCGTACTACCCCATCAACACTCCCGACAACCGGGAGAAGCTGGAACGTTACCGGGAGTTGGCCAAGCAGGAGGCTGCCGAACGTAACGTGCTGTTCGGGGGGCGGCTCGGCACCTACAAATACCTCGACATGCATATGGCGATCGGTTCCGCGCTGTCCGTCTTCGACAACAAGATCGCGCCGCACCTCACCGAGGGTGCGCCGCTCGATGGGAGTCTCGATGCTTGAGAAGGCCACCGGCAAGCCCAGTGGCGAGGTGAAGGTGCTCGCCACGGCCCAGCGGCTGCTCAAGCGCCCCGGCGCGGTGAAGGCCGCGCGCGGCCTGTCGCATTTCGGCGAGCACAGCATCGGCTGGTTCGCGGCCGGGCTGGTCGGTGCCGCGGTGGACCGGCGGCACCGCAAGGACTGGCTGGTCGCGGCGGCCGGTGTGGTCGGCGCGCATGCCGCCTCGATCGCGGTGAAACGCGTCGTCCGCCGGCCGCGCCCGGACCACGAGAGCGTCGAGGTTCTGGTCGGCACGCCGAGCCGGCTGAGCTTCCCGTCTTCGCACGCCACGTCCACTACCGCGGCGGCGGTGCTCTACTCCGGTTTGACGGGGCGTAACCTGGTCCCCGCTCTCGTCCCGCCGATGCTGGCCTCCCGGCTCGTACTCGGCGTGCACTACCCGACGGACGTGTTGGCGGGGGCGGCGCTCGGCGGCGTTGTCGGTGGTCTGCTGCGCCGGAGGTTGGCAAGGCGGCCGGAATCCAAGAACTGAGATTGGCGAAGAGGGAAGCCGCTCGTGACCAAATCAATCAACGAGGAAGCCACGGAAGGTCCCGAGCCCGTGGGGACGGCTGAGCCTGCCGAAGGGGCCGCGGTCGAGACCGTCAAACGCGGTCCCGTCCGTATGGTGCTCGGCGTGGTCAAGACCGCACGGCCGCGCCAGTGGGCGAAGAACGTGCTGGTCTTCGTCGCGCCGTTCACGGCCGCGAAGATCCTGGACGGCCCGGTGCTGGTGGACGCGCTGATCGCGTTCGCCACCTTCTCGCTGGTCGCTTCGTCGGTGTATCTGGTCAACGACGCGGTCGACGTCGAAGCCGACCGCGCCCACCCGACCAAGCGCAGGCGGCCGATCGCGGCCGGGATCGTGCCGGTGCCGGTGGCCTACGCGGCCGCCGCGGTGTTCTTCGCGGTCGGGCTCGGTGTGTCGTTCTTGGCCAACCCACAGCTGGCCATCGTGCTCGCCGTGTACGAGGCCGTGCAGCTGGGTTACTGCTTCGGTCTCAAGCACCAGCCGGTGGTCGATCTGGCCATCGTCGGCTCGGGCTTCCTGATGCGCGCGATCGCCGGTGGTGTCGCCGCGAACATCGCGCTGTCCCAGTGGTTCCTGCTGGTCACCGCGTTCGGCTCGGTGTTCATGGTGGCGGGCAAGCGGTACGCCGAGATCATGCTGTTCGAGCGCACCGGCGCCAAGATCCGGTCCTCGCTGAAGAAGTACACCGCGAGCTACCTGCGGTTCGTCTGGGCCACCGCGGCCGCGATCCTGATCATGTCGTACGCGCTGTGGGCGTTCGACCTGCGCCGCGGCGCGGCCGGCTCGATCTGGCCGGTGATCTCCATGGTGCCGTTCGTGATCGCGGTCCTGCGGTACGCGGTGGACGTCGACGGCGGCACGGCCGGCGAGCCCGAGGAGATCGTGCTCAAGGACCGCGTCCTGCAGGTCCTCGGCGTGCTGTGGGTCGCGTCCCTCGGGATCACCTTCTACCTGTGACCCGCACACTCGAATCCTCGGCGCCGACCGAGAGCGTTCCCCCACAACCGCCCTCCACCCCAGCACCGCCGCTCACCCGGCTCAGCGGCGGCCGCGCCTTCGCCGAGCTCGGGATCGGGCTCGTTTTCGCGGTGCTGTTCAGCCTCGCGCTGCAGTTCGCGGCGAGCCGGCTGCGCATCGACCCGGGCACCAACGTCCCGACCGCGCTGGCGGTACTGGCCGCGCTCGCGATCTTCACGGTGCTGTTCGTCGTGATCGGCTTCGGCCTGGCGCGACGGTGGCCGATGTGGGTGAAGCTCGGCGGCGTCTGGGCGGCGCTGACCGCGCTGACCACCCTGCTCCTCGCGGTGCCGCTACAGGCCAGCCGGTTCTTCCTGGAAGGGTCCAGCGTCGACAACACCTTCCGCCTGCAGTACCTGGAGCGGATGGCCTCGACGGGCTCGCTGGCCGACATGAACTACTCCGGCCTCGCCCCCTACTACCCGGGTGGCTGGTTCTGGCTGGGCGGGCGGTTCGCGAACCTGCTCGGCTGGGACGGCTGGGCCGCCTACAAGCCCTACGCGATCACCTGGATCGCGCTCACCCCGGTGGTCGGGTTCGTGCTGTGGAGCCTGGTGGTCAGCCGCCGGCTCGCCGTGCTGGCCACCCTGCCGGCGGTGCTCGCCGGGTTCATCTCGGTCGCGGTGGACGAGCCCTACGCGTGGCCGTCCTCGGTCTGGCTCCCGCCGATCGCCGTGCTGGCCTGGCAGGTCTTCCAACGGCGCGAGCGCGTTCCGGCGTGGACGATCGTGCTGATCGGCGGGTATCTCGGCTTCTGCGGCATCACCTACACCCTGCACCTGGTGTTCGGGGTGCTGCTCGTGGTGATCCTGGCCGTGCTGGCCGGGGTGCTCGACGTGCGGCGCGGCGCCGCTGCCGGGCCGACGGTGCGGCGCCTGCTGCTCCGGCTGGTGGGAGTCGGTGCGCTCACCGGTGTGCTCTCGTTGCTCACCTGGGGGCCGTTCATCCTGGCCGGCGGCCTGGGCAAGCCGAACGTCGCCGCCCACTTCCTGCCCGAGAGCAGCGTCAACTTCCCGACGCCGTTCGTGCCGGACAGCATGTTCGGCGTGCTGTGCCTGGGCGGGCTGGTCTGGGCCGTGGTGCGGTCCCGGCGCAACCCGGTCGCGCTCGTGCTGCTGGTCACCACGATCCTGGTGTACCTGTGGTTCGCGGCGTCGTCGCTCGCCCTCCTGATGCGGACGACGTTGCTCGCGTTCCGGTTCGTCGCCACCATCGACATCGCGCTGGCGGTGGCGGGCGTGTTCGGTGCGGTGGAACTGATCCGGGCGGTGGGCCGGCACGTGCGGCCGGTCGCCGCGGCCGGTTTCGCGCTGGCGCTCGCCGGCGCGCTTTCCCTGGCACAGACCGGCCTCGCGTCGATGAAGGACACGATCAGCACCGCCGAATCCGACTACTACGCGGATGGCTTCAATGCCAAGGGCCAGCACGACCCGAGCGAGGACGGCGCCTGGACCGGCGAGCTGATCAGCACCATCAACTCCCTGTCCGGCCGCCCACCGACCGCCAACATCGTGCTGTCGTCCTACGACCGGCTGCTTTCCTTCCAGCCCTACTGGGGATTCCAGCAGACCACCCCGCAGTACGCGAACCCGCTGGCCGGTTACGTCGAGCGCAACGAGGAGATCAGGCACTGGGCGGAGTCGGCGGATCCGGACGAACTGCTCGCGCGCCTGGCCGCCAACCCCCACGAGGCGCCGAACGTCTTCGTGCTCCGCACCGACGGTGACGAGCTGGTGATGCCGATCGCCTCGGACATCTTCCCGCAGGCCGTCCCGGTGCACGTCGACGATGTGCGGTTCGACCCGAAACTGTTCGGTTCACCACGCTTCACGCGCGAGGATGTCGGGCCGTTCGCGGTTATCGTCAAACGGTGAATGCTCCCTGGCTACCCGCACACGTTCTGGGTAAGACTGGGTAGACATCGCGCGGCGCTTTGGCGTGGGAAGGGCTGGTGGTGAGACGGTCCTGGTGGTTTCCCGTGACGGCTGCCCTGCTGTCCGGGCTTACTTTCCTCCTGGTCAAGGACAGTCTCACGGATGATGCCTACATCACCTTGGCGTACGCGAAAAATCTCGCGCTGCGCGGGGAATGGGCGCTCATTCCCGGGCACCCGGCCAACACCGCGACGTCACCGCTCAACGTCGGCCTGATCGGCCTGGTCGCCTTCCTGACCAGGGTCTCCGGCTCCGCGCATCCGGTGCTGGCGCTGGGCGTGGTGAACATGGTCGCCGCGGCCGTGTTCGGCTGGGGCTGGGCGCGGCTGCGCCTGCCCGCCGTGGGCTTGGCGCTGGTGCTGCTGAACCCGCTCCTGCTGTCCGCGGTCGGCCTGGAAGTCCTGCTGGTTCCGGCCGTGCTGGTCCTGCTCGTGGTGTTCGCGACCGAGCATCGGCCGTACGCGTTCGGGCTCGCGGCGGGCCTGACCATTCTGACCCGGCTCGACCTGATCGTCTTCGTCGTGCTCATCGGCGCCACCCTCCACCGCGGCTGGTTCAAGGCCGTGGGTCCGACCCTGCTGGTCGCCTTGCCGTGGCACGTGTTCAGCTGGTTCGTGTTCGGCTCCGCGGTGCCGGACACCCTGGTGATCAAGCAGTTGCAGCGCAGCTTCGGCGGCGCAGGCTACTTCAAGACCGGCCTCCAGGCGATGTGGGGCCAGGATCCGAAGACGGTGCTCACCTTCCTGCCCGCCGAACTGGGTGTGCTCGCGCTCCTCGGCTGGCTGGCCTCGGGCCGGTTCGGCCCGTTCGGTGCCCTCGGCGTGGGCGGGATCGCTTACTACGCCGTGTATTCGGTGCTCGGCGTCCCGCCGTACCACTGGTATTACGTGCCGCCGCTGGTGGCTCTGACCATGGCGGGGACGGCGATTGTCACGCGCCTGCTCGAAGGTGCGAAAAAGCCTCGCGCGAGAGTGCCTGCCCTGGTGCTCGTCCCGCTGCTTGTGGCCGGCTATCTGCCCGCGTTCCTCGGGCGCGGAATCCCGTGGGCGTACCCGCCGTACTTCGGAAACTGGGCCAGCGCCACCGACTATGCCCGGGTCGGCCGCGAACTCGCCGCACGGGTCGGCACCGGCGCGGTCGGCGGGCCGGGCGAAATCGGCACGCTCGCCTACTTCTGCGACTGCACCATCGTCGACGGTTTTTCCGACCGGGGCCTGCTTCCTGCGCAGATCGACCAGCGCATCGAGGGAGCGGGCCCGGTGTTCGCCACCCTGCTGAAGGTCAACTATGCCCGGTTCGACCGATCTCTGCGGCCCATCAAGCTCACCTACCAGCTCAGCTTCACCACCGAACCCGGCGACTGGACCGTCTACTCGGCGGCCAAAGGCGTGCAGCATCTCACGCTGACCAGAGCCGGGTGAGCCGGGACGAGCACGTTCCGGAAGAAGCTGACACGATCATGTGACGCACAATTGCGGAACCGTCGAATCATGGGTCAAAATGAGCCGCCATGATTTACCCCCTGTACCGCCGTGGCACGTTCGCCGTGCTGGCCGGCGATTCTTATCCGGTTTCCTACACCGCGGATGCGGATTACGTGCGGTTCGCCGATGGCGGCACGAAACCGGTGGATCTGTGCGAGCGGGTTTTCTCGGTTCAGGTCTACGCGACCTACCGGGACCACACGGTGCTCGTGGACGGCGTGGACGAGGCCGGCCTGGCCCGGGTGATGGAAGCCGAATGGGACGGCGACTGGGCCACCGAGAACGGTTTCGTCCACGAGAACGCCTACGAATACTTCAAGACGGTGGACCTGCGCGATCTGCGCGACTACTACGAGAAACAGAGCGATCTGCTGTTCACCCGGTGGCGCGCGATCCATTTCGCCCGCCCGGTCGACGGACTCCGGCTGCGGGAGAACTGGACCGGCGACCTGGCCGTCGGCGGGCGCCCCCGGTCCGGGGTGCTGGCCGGGGAGGACGGCCGCGTGGCCGCGGTGACCACGCGTGCCGAGTACCTGGGGCACCCCTGCGAGGTGGCCGGGATCGCCGAAGACGGCTCGGTCCACATCCACTCGCTGAGCCTGGCGGGCTCCCGTGCGGAAGCCAACGGTTTCGTGCTCGGCGACAACGGCCGGTGGGCCAAGACCGTGCACATCTACGACCTGGCCCGTTACCACGAGCACCACGCGGACCTGCTGTTCGACCGATGGCGCGAGTCGACCTCGAGCTGACCCCGGGCTGACCTTGGGAAAAGGTCAGATCGGGAGCTTGCGGAAGATCGGCCGGGGGACGTGTCGCAGGATCGACATGACCATGCGGAACTGGGCCGGGGCCCACACGAGGTCCTTGCCCTTGCGCGCGGCGTCCACCGCGATCTCGGCCACCTGCTCGGCCGTCTGCTCCAGCGGCGCCTTGCCAAGGCCCTCGGTCATCTTGGTGCGAACCTGACCCGGCCGCACCACGGTCACCCGGACCCCGTGCGGACGCAGCGCCTCACCCAGGCCCAGGTAGAACCCGTCGAACCCGGCCTTCGTCGAGCCGTAAAGGAAGTTCGACCGGCGTACCCGCTCCCCGGCCACCGACGACAGCGCGATCACCCTGCCGTGGCCCTGCTTCTTGAGCCTCTCCGCCAGGGCAACGCCGACCGAGACCGCGGCGGTGTAGTTCACCGTCGCCAGCTCGACCGCCTTCGCGTGGTCCTGCCACACCTCTTCGGCGTCCCCGAGCAGCCCGAACGCGACCACCGTGACGTCGATGTCGCCGTTCTCGAAAGCCTTGTCGAGCACCGCCGGATGCGCGCCGGTGTCCCCCGCGTCGAAGTCCACTTCGGACACCTCGGCGCCGTTACCGCGAAGCCGTTCCGCCGCCAGCTTCCGCCGCTCCGACGGCCGGGCGGCCAGCACGACCTTCAGCGGGCGCTCGGCCAGGTACTTCTCGGCGATCGCCAGCGCGATGTCCGAGGTGCCGCCGAGCAGCAGCAGCGACTGGGGATTTCCTACCGCGTCGATCACAGCTCAAGCCTCCGGCTCATGTCTGAAGCGAAAACCCCTTCGGGGTCAACGGAATGACGGATCTTGCGCCACTCGTCCAGGCGCGGGTACATCTTTCGGAACAGCTCGGGGTCGGTGCGCGAATCCTTGGCCGTGTACAAGCGGCCGCCGATTGCGATCACTTCGTCGTCGAGCTCTTGGCAGAACTGGCTGAGCCCCTGCTTGATCGGGAAATCAAGGCACACCATCCAGCCGGGGTGCGGGAAGGACAACGGCGCCCGGTTTCCTTCGCCCATCTGCTTGAACACATTGAGGAACGAGTAATGGCCGGAATTGGCGATCTTGACCAGGATCCGGCGCAGATCCTCGTGCGCGTTCAACGGCGTGCTGAACTGGTATTGGAGAAAACCCTTGGAGCCGTAAGCGCGGTTCCACTCGCCGAACATGTCGAGCGGGTGGTAGAAGGCGGTCAGGTTCTCGACGTGACCGCGCTTCTGCTTCGGTGATTTGCGATACCACGCCTCACCGAGCGCGCTGAACGTCAGCTTGTTCGCCAGGCCGTTCGGGAAGACGTCCGGCAGTGTGGCCAGCTTCGGCGCGTCGAACTTCAGCGGGTCGGCCCGCAGTTTCGGCGGCAGGTCATCGAGCTTGGCAAGTGATCCGCGGCTGAACGCCGCTCGCCCGAGCTTGGACCCCTTGGAAATCGAGTCGAACCAACCGGAGGAGTACGTGTAGTTGTCCTCCGAGCCGTTGCTGACCAGTTCGAGGGTCTCGTCGAGGTTGTCCGTCCGGTCGAGGTCGGCGATGAAGTACGCGGTCTCGGTCTTCGTCATCGCGATCGTCGCGCGCACGATGATGCCGGTCAGGCCGATGCCGCCGACCGTGGCCCAGAACAGGTCCGATTCCGGCCCCTCGGGAGTGAGGGTGCGGATGCTGCCGTCCGCGGTGATCAGATCCATCGACACCACGTGGTTGCCGAAACTGCCGGCGCTGTGGTGGTTCTTGCCGTGGATGTCGTTCGCGATCGCTCCGCCGATGGTGACCTGGCGCGTCCCGGGCAGGACCGGTACCCACAGTCCGTGCGGCAGCGCCGCCTTCATCAGCTGGTCGAGGCTGACGCCCCCGTCGACCACGACGTGCCCGCTGTCCGGGTCGATCGAGTGGATCCGGTTCAGCGGCGTCATGTCGATCACCAGGCCGCCGGCGTTCTGCGCCGGGTCACCGTAGGACCGGCCGAGCCCGCGGGCGATCACCCCGCGCTCACCCGCCTGCGTCACCGCCCGGGCGATGGCTTCCACGTCGGGGGTGCTCAGCACGTCTGCGACTGTCGGGGCGGTTCGGCCCCAACCGGCCAGTGTCCGGCGCTCGATATGCGGTGTGGGGTTCACCTGGACCAGAGTAACGATCGGGTTGCCGGGTGCCGCGCGGGCCCGTGACAGCGTCTCTTCTACACTTTCCGGGGTCCGCGAATTCCCAGCCGGCGAGGTAGTTCAAGTGGTGTCCACGGAACCGCAGGAGTCGACGCAGGCTGCCAATGCCGCGCCCGGCTTGATCGGCCAGTTGTTGCGATTCGCGCTGATTGGGGGCTTTTGCGCACTCCTCGATTACGGCACGTATGCGGGCGAGCGGGCGCTCGGCATGGACTCCTCGCCCTGGGTGAACATCGCCCGCGCGATCAGTTTCATCGTCGGCACTACCACCGCGTATTTTCTTAACCGCAAGTTCACATTCTCTGCGGGCCGTCGTGAGGGTAAGGGGCAGGTCGGCGGTTTTGTGCTGCTCTACGCTGTGACGTTCTTCGTCGCGGTCGGCATGAACGCGCTGATGTTGACGGTGCTGCCCGAATCGCGCTGGCAGGCCACGGTAGCGTGGGTCATCTCGCAGGGCACCGCGACCGCGATCAACTTCGTGATGTTGAAATGGGTCGTGTTCCGTGAGCCGAAGTTGGAGGAGAAGGCACCATAATGGCCGGACGGGCAACTACCAGGGCGAAGACCGCTGCCGCGACGAAGGAGCAGACCACGTTCTCCGAGCACACTCCGCACGGCAGACTGACCGCCCAACGGGGCCTGTTCTCCGGTCCGTCTCCGGTGGTGCCCAAGGACCTCTACGCCGAAGTGCGCAGCGGGCTGGCCGCCCGTAGCCGGGACAGCGTCGTGCTGGAACCGGCGACCACGGTGTCCGGCAACACCTACTTCGGCCGCTTCCCGGCCAGCTACTGGCAGCGGTGGACCACCGCGCGTGAGGTCCGGGTCGAGGCGGTCGTGACCGGCGCCGGCCTGCTCGCCGTGCGGGCCTCCGACATCGAGGGCGAGCCCCGCACGGTCGCCGCGCAGGAGATCAGTGACGCCGAACTGACCGTGGTCGCGTTCGACCTGAAGATCGACAAGTTCTTCGACGGCGGCGCGCTGTGGCTCGACCTGGAGACCGAGGCGGGGCAGCGGCTGACCGTCGAGCGGGTCCGGTGGACCGTCGAGCCGCCGGAGCGGATCCGGCCCACCGCGGTGACCATCTGCACGATGAACCGCGCCGACGACTGCCTGAGCAACCTGCGCGCGCTGGCCGACGACCTGGCTTCGCTGGACACCCTGGACGCGATCTACGTCGCCGACCAGGGCACCGACCGGGTGGACTCGCGCGACGGCTTCGCGCAGGTAGCGAAGGACCTCGGGGACAAGCTGCGCTACCTCAACCAGCCGAACCTCGGCGGCGCCGGCGGGTTCACCCGCGGCCTGTACGAGGTGGCCGGGCACACCGAGACCGAGCACGCGAACGTGCTGTTCATGGACGACGACGTGCTGCTCGAACCGGACCTGATCATCCGGATGACCGCGTTCTCGAACCGGACCGCCAACCCGATCATCGTCGGCGGCCAGATGCTCAACCTGCTGCACCCGCACCAGTTGCACGTCGGAGCGGAGTACGCGCGCCTGAACACCCTGGAGCCCGGGCTTCCGGTGGAGCACAGCCTCACCACCGCGGACCTGCTCGGCGTCGACGAGGAGACGGGCAAGCCCAACCGCCAGGAGCGGCGCCTGGACGCCGGGTACAACGGCTGGTGGTCCTGCCTGATCCCGTACGAGGTCGTCAAGGCGGTCGGTTACCCGCTGCCGTTCTTCTTCCAGTGGGACGACGCCGAGTACAGCTACCGCGCCCGCGCCCACGGCTTCCCCACGGTCACGCTGCCCGGCGCCGGCGTGTGGCACGCCGACTTCTTCTGGAAGGACTGGGACGAGTGGCACCGCTACTTCAACCTGCGTAACTCGATCATCACCGCCGCCCTGCACAGCGACTTCAACCTCAACTTGCTGTGCCGCGTGCTGACCGCGCAGCTGGTGCGGTACCTGCTCGGCATGCAGTACGGCCTGTCGCACACCCTGATCAAGGCGATCGAGGACTTCCTCCAGGGCCCGGAGATCCTGCGGGACGGGGGCGTCTCGGCGATGAAGGAGATCCGCGAGCTTCGCGCCCGCTACCCGGAGACCATCCGGCACGACGCCACCAACGTGCCCGGTATCGCCTCCAACGACATCGGCATCATCAACACCGCGCCGCGCCCGACCCTGCAGCGCCTCACACTGGTCAAGCGCGTAATCGACCGGCTGCGCGGCCGGTCCAAGTTCTCGCTCGGCGCGATCCCGCTCGACGAGGCGCACTGGTGGCACGTGGGACTCTTCGAGACCGCGGTGATCACCGACGCGTCGCAGGAGGGCGTGCGGGTCCGCAAGTACGACCGGGACCGCATGTTCAAGCTGGGCAAGCACGGGCTGTCCGTGATCAACCGGCTGCGCAAGGAAGGCCGGGCCGTCCAGGACCAGTACCGTCGCGCCGTGCCCGAGCTCACCAGCCGCGAGAACTGGAAGCGCCTCTACGAGCTCTAACCCCTAGCGAGTCCCCCACTCCCGTCACGCGAGTCCCACGTTCAGGACACGCGAGTCCCACGTTCGCGGTGCGCGAGTTCCGCGTTCGGGACGCGCGAGTTCCGCGTTCGCAGTGTGTGAGTTCCGCACTCCCGTAACGTCGGACTCCGCGCTAGTCTCACCCTCCGTGATGAAGAGGGGACGGGCGGTCACGGCTGTCGTGGCCGCCCTCATGATTCCACTGTCGGCTTGCACCCACTCGATTCCGGGGGGACGCCCATGGTGCGGGCGTGAACGTCAGAACACCGAGGGGAGCGACACCAGAGGGAGCGCTCGGCGAGCAGATCGGCGCGTGGACCCCGACGACTTATGCCGGTCTCGCTACCTTCGACGCGTGCGCGATCCTGAGCCTGGCGGAACTCGAAAAGGCCGAATTCGAAGCCGATCCCAATAACGAGTACCACGACCAGCATTTCACCGCGAACGCGATCGAGCCGCAGGCCGAGCACTATGGCCTCATGGACGGCGCCGGCACCTGTCAGGCATACATGAAAGGCCAGAACCTTCTCGATCTGAACATTTCCAGGTTCCGCTGCAGAGCGCGGACAACCGAGATCGGGATTTACGCTACGCGCGGCAGTCGCAGGTATAGGAGGAGACCAGGAACGGCATCCAGGTCATTACCTCCAAACCTGGCGGGTCGGATGCAACTCTGTTGACTTTCTTCGGCACCGACCACTGGGCCAGGCTCAACCTCACGCTCAAGGGCACCGATACGACGAAATCGCCCGATGAGATCGTGAATTATCCGACCGAGCTGGTGTCGGCCAAGCTTGCCGGCGGTCCGGCCGCGGCCGGGCAGGCGACGCGCAACTACGGCGCGCCATACGACTTCGCCCACCGGCATGCTCGATCTTCCAAGCAGCCGATTTCGCCAATACGTTCAACGAGCCCGAACTGGGCCGGGTCGCGGAGGTCTACGATTTCGGCGAGCGGCAGCAGTTACTCAGCGTGCGAACAGTAGCGTGGTCGGCCCCATTCGAACGCGGCGGCCTCACTTGCGAGGTCGAGACCTCTCGCGAGGCCGAGTTATCCCTGGAGGGCTTGCTCATTGGACTGGAACTCGTCGTGGAGATCCGGGGATTCTAGAGCGTATCCGCGATGTTCGCTCAAGCCTGCTGGATGCCGTGATAGGTCACGACGCTGGCAGCTTCGGCTCGACAAAGCCATCGGTTTTCTCGACGATCGTGCACATCTCCTCGGTCGTCGCACCCCTGAGGGTCCTGGCCTCGATGTCGACCCGGCCGGAACCGACCGCGACAGCGGCTATGCACGAGATTCCGGATCCGCTGTTTGTGAGCAGCACTACTTGGCGACCTGCGTTTGACGTCGTCTTCGTGGTCTGCCCGCCGTTGGGGTTGACGTCCTCGAGCCCTTGTGCGGGACGCACCGTGATGCTGAACGCTACCCCGCCAGCGCCGTTCGTCACTGACTTGTTCCACTGACAGTTGCTGGTTCCTGTGCCTCCAAGCTCGCCTTGATCGATAGGCGGGTTAACGCCAGGTACGACTTGCTTCGCTTCATCGTCGGTGAGGAGGGAGCAGGCGTTGAGCCCGGCCAGGCCATTCGCGGCGCCGGATGACGGGGATGAACTTGCACCTGATCCGGCGCTTTGGCCACTAGATGGCGACGGTTGGCCGGGCTGCTTGCTTGTACATGCAGCTGCCGCTAGTGCGGCGGCGGCGATGACTGTGGTGAGGGCTGCTGTGCGCACCCATATCCTCCGCGTCGGACCTGTTACTCAGCGTGCGTACGGTAATGCGCTCAATCGTCTGCTTCGGCCGGAGGATGCGGCATAGCGGCGCACGGCGTAGTGGTGGCCCGTGGCGGAGCTATCCCCGGCGGGCTTGCTTGTTGGACTGGACGTCCGACTCCTCACGAGTGCCTGGGGATTCCCGAGCTGATCCGCGATGTTGGTTCAAGCCTGCTGGATGGCGGGATGGGTCACGACGATGGCAACCTTGGTTCGATGTAGTCGGACAGCTTGCTGTCCACTTCGAAGGCAGCGTCAGTCGTGCCAGGAACGACCTCGGTATCGATGTCGACCCGACCTGATCCGGCCTCGATGCTAACTTGGCAGGACCCCTGTCCTTGACTGTTCCTTAGAACAACTACCCGGCGACCGCCTGTCGTCGTTGTGTTGGATACCGTTGAATCGGGGCGGTTTGGGTTCGGCTTGACCTCCGTGATGCTTTGCGCGGGCCGCACCGTCACGCCGAAAACAACGCTGCCTTGACTGCTCGCCGCAGGCGTCACCCACCGGCAGTTGCTGGTACCAGGACCGCCGATCTCGCCCTGATCTGTGTGGGCTCCGGCCCCGGGGACCACTTGTTGCGCTTCGGCGTCGGTGAGCAGGGTGCATGCGTTGAGGCCGGCGAGCCGATTCGTTGCTGTGTCGGTCGAGGAAGCTCCCGCGCTCGGTGCGGCTGACTGCTCGCTGGTGGGCGAAGCTTGCCCGGTTTGGGTGCTGGTGCAGGCCGTGACGACCAGCGCAGCAGCCGCGATGAGTGTAGTGAGGGTTGCTGTCGAGCGCACCCGTGTCCTCCGTGTCGGCGTGGTTACTTGAGCGCTCCGGCGTTGCCGTGCTCGGTGTCCTGGTAGTTCTGCTTGGCCTTGTTGAGGGCGTCCCGGATGTTATCGAGCACGGCACCAAGCTGGTCGACCACCGCGTCGGCAGAGTTGGTCAGTCCGCTTCCGCCCTGCTGAACGTGGGCAGAGACCGTCTCCGCGTACGGACCTGTACCAAGCTGGGGCGGATCTGTGACTACCTGCAAGTTGTATCGGAGGGTTGCTAGTTCGGTGTAGCCGGCGTTGACGGCGTTCATGAGGTCGTCGAAGCCGCCTTCTTCGATGCGCAGTTGTCCAGAGTTGGCGGCGTCCTTCAGGCCCTGGGATGCTTGCTTGGCCTGGTCAATTGCCTGGGCGCTCATACCTGCGGAGACGGCCGCGCGCACGCCGTTCATGATGGCGCTGCCGAGCGGGGCACCGGCCGTACCGGCTGCGGCTGCCGCACCGGGGGCTGGGTCGATGATCGCCATGACTTCCCTCCGACTGTCGTGTTCGAGTTGAAAGTAGCAGCGGTGGACGCGGCTGTGCGCCGGTTCGTCGCGATTGACCGCGGTCTCGACCATGTTTCTGGTCGAAAGCGGTCACGTGAGGGCAGCGGGATCGCTACCCTACTTACGGGCCAAGTTTTCCCGCGAGGGGTAAGGGGACGAGGAGAATGACTGCTCCGCAGGCGCCGAAGACCTACGGTGACGAGCACAAGACCGTGGACGAAATTGCGGCAATGTCCGACGGCGAGCGGCAGCAGTACCTTGACCAGCGTATATCGCCGCAGGAGCGCGATGCGTACCTCCACGACAGCGAAAACGCCAAATACGCGGACATGCCATGGTTCGGGCGCATAATCGCAGACGCGAAGGCGGGGGAAGAGTCCAAGAAGTACAGCCAGCAGAGCGCACAGCAGGCGACTAGCGCGGACACCCAGTACGTCACCGGCCTCTCCCCGTCGAACACCAACTACAAGGCCATCGACCACGCAGAACTGCAAGGTTACGTCGACAACGGCTTGAATGCAGGCCAGATCGGCACGATGTCCAACGGCTATCATGACATGGCCGGCGCGTTCGACCGTATTGCCAACGCTTTCAACGATGCTGTGAACAAGTCGCAATCCAAGTGGGAAGGCGATGCGGCGGATTCTGCGCGCGGTTTCTTCACCAGCATGCAGCAGTGGGCCGACGGGAACGCGCAGAACGCGCGACTGGCGTCGGAGGTCACCTACCAGCAGTCCACGGCGGCGCAGACGGCGAAGAACAGCATGCCGGCGCCGGTCCCGTTCAGCTGGGCCGACGAGATGAAGAGCTGGGCGTCCAACCCCAACCCCTTCACCATCGTCGACCAGATCCAGCAGTCGCAGCAGAAGGCCCAGCAGAGCGCGCAGGCGCATGACCAGGCCGCCCAGGTGATGTCCACCTACGACAACAGCCTCTACTCGGCCGCCTCGAAGCAGCCGGTGTTCGCCGAACCGCCGAAGTTCGCGCCGCCCGGGTCTGTCGGCACTGGTGAGCTCTCCGGCAATATCGGCACCACACAGCCTTCCGGGTACAACGATCCGTCGGGCCGAGGCGGTGGCGACAGAAGCGGCTTCTCGGTGCCTGGTGGTGGCAGCAGCGCAGGGTCGGTCACCGGCGCGCTGGGCGGCGCCGGGGGGTCGCCGTTGGGCACTGGGGCCATGACCGGGTCGACCCGTATCCCGCGCAACGACACGAGGGCCCAGGGCTACCAGCCGTCGAACAATTTCAACCCGCTGTCCCCGACATCGGCCAACAACGGGCCCAACCCGCTGACCACGGGCGGCATGCCGCCGATGATGCCGCCGATGATGGGTGGCGGCGGCATGGGCGACGACAGCTACTCGGGTTCGGGCAAGGGTCTCGGACGTGGCGGCGGGTTGGGACCGGGCGGGGGCTCGGGAACCGGCTCCGCGGCCGGCAGCGGCAGTGCGGCGGGCGAGGGCGCGCGCACGGGGATCCGGGCCGGCGGGGCCGGGGCGGCCGAAGCAGCCGGTGCGGCCGGCGCCGGCTCTCGCGGCGGCGCCGCGGGTGGCCGTGGCGCCTCCGGTATGGGCGGCATGGGCCGTGGCCGCGGCGAAGGCGGCGAGGACGAGGAACACCAGCGTCCGTCCTGGCTGGTCGAGGCCGACCCGGACGAGGTCTTCGGCACCAGCGAGCGCACCGCCCCACCCGTCATCGGCGAGTAACGGTCACCGCAGGCCGAACACCTTGCCCCGGCGTTGCAGGTCGTCCACGTAGGCGGCCGCCACGTGCGCGAAGTTGACCACGACCTTGGTGTTCTCCTTGGTCTGGACGGCTTCGACGGAGCCGTGTTCGAGCAGCAGGTGTAGTTTGCTGGACAGCTCTTCCGCGTCCTTGACGTTGAGGGCGAAGACCAGGGGTTCGCCGCCGGTGGCAAGGTGCAGGATGAGCGCGGGTTTCGTATCGGCCATGGGTCCAGAACAGCAGTTCACGATCTCGCGCGGCAAGCGGGTTCGCTCAAAGCAGAGGAGGGGGAGGAGCCGTGAGTAACTCGTTCTCGTTGTCACTGGCGGCGATGGACATCCTGGTGGAGCGGCAGCAACTGGGCCGCGCGCCGATGCCGTTCGAGGTGCCGCACCTGGGCACGACGTTCGAGGACCGGGCGCGGATCCGCGAGGCGGTGTTTCGGGACCTGGAGTCCCGTGGCCTGTTCAGCCGTGGCCGGGTGGACCCCGACGTCGAACTCGCGCTCCGGACCATCGTGCAGGGTCCGATCGCGATCATCGCCGTGGCGCAACTGGACGAGGGCAAGCAGCTGTTCGCCAGGGTGGCCTCGGACGGGCAGTACGCGGTCCTCGTCCGGCAGGACGGGAACATGCTGGTCTTCACCGAGGTCCGGCCCCCATCGATCGTCCCGAGCATCGTCGATCTGCTTCCGGCGACGCCTCCGGCGGGTGGCCAGTCGGTGACGGTGGCCAAGCCCGAGCCGAAGCAGCGGGCCCGCCACTCCCTCGACGACGACGGCGGTTACGACCCGTTCGCGAACGTCTCGCGACCCCGGACGCAGTCGACGGCGCCGGCCCAGCTGCGCGCGGTGGAGCGGATCTTCCAGAAGCCGAAGCTACGCATGGGCCAGTTCACCGCGTTCACGAACGGTGGAGCGTCACTGACCCCGACCGTCTGGATCGACACCCCGGACGGCCGGTACTTCATCACCTCACGGGACGCCGAAGACGGTCAGAGCTGGCTCACCTACGCCCCCGCGGACAGCGCGCGGATCGCGCACCACCTGCACGGCCAACTCCAGGGCCGCGCGTAGCGCGCATGAGTGAGGAGTTCATGCCGAATTTCGTCAGTAACGGGTCACTCATGCCGCGAGGATATTGACGTGCGTCGGGCGGCGGGTTAGTAGCGGAAGAAGCGCTCCCGTTGGCCCTGGCGCACCAGGCGCAGCCACCGCAGGAACGCCTTCGGGTCGCGCTTGACGCCCAGGAAGTACAGCCCGAAGCGGATCACTTCCAGCGCGCCGATCTTGCGCATGCCCGGCTGTGACACCAGGTAGCCGCGGTTGCGGTAGGTGTAGTACCGCTTGACCTCGTTCTCCGGGTCCTGCGCGTGGAACCGGCCGCCGAGCATGGGCTTGAACTCGTCCGAGCCGTCCGGGTGCAGGTAGGCGACCTTCAGCGAGGTGCCGAACGGCAGGCCGGAGCGCACCAGGCGGCGGTGCACCTCGACCTCGTCACCGCGGACGAACAGCCGCAGGTCCGGCACGCCCACCACGTCCAGGGTGGAGGCACGGAACAGCGCCCCGTTGAACAGGGACGCGATCCCGGGCAGGAAGTCGGTGCCCAGCTCGGCCGCGGAGCGTTTCCAGGTCAGGCCGCGGCGCAGCGGGAACGCGAGCCGCTCGGGGTTGTCGATGTTCGTCACCATGGGCGAAACCTCAGCCAGCCCGCGCTTCTCGGCCTCTTCGAGCAGGACGGCGAGCACGCTGTCGTCCGCGGGCCGCCCGTCGTCGTCGGCGAGCCACACCCACTCCGCGCCCAGGGCCAGCGCATGCAGCATGCCCAGGGCGAACCCGCCCGCGCCACCGAGGTTGCGGTGCGAGGGCAGGTAGGTGTGCGGCAGCGGGAACGACTCGACGACGTCCCGCACGGGCTGGTCCGGCCCGTTGTCCACGACCACGAGGTGGTCGACCGCGCGGGACTGGGCGGCGATGACCTTGAGCGAGTCCGCGAGCAGGTCACGGCGGTGCCGGGTGACCACCACCGCCACCACCGCACCCGGACCCAGTGGTGCCTGCTCCCGAACCGTCGTCATCTCACTCTCCGTTGACCGTCACGGGTTCGACCCCGAGCCGTTCGGCCATTTCCGGGCTGATGTTCTCGAACGGGTCCCTACCCTTGTACGCGGTGAGCACCTCGCGCAACGACCCGTGCATACGCATCCGGCCCTCGTCCATCCAGATGGCCGTGGTGCACAACTCCATGAGCAGGTCGTCGGCGTGCGAGGCGAAGACCAGCAGGCCGGAGCGGCGCACCAGGTCGACCAGGCGGTCCCGGGCCTTGTTCAAAAACGCCGCGTCCACCGCACCGATGCCTTCGTCCAGGATGAGGATCTCCGGGTCGATGGTGGTCACCACGCCGAGCGCCAGCCGCACCCGCATACCGGTGGAGTACGTGCGCAGTGGCATCGCCAGGTAGTCGCCGAGCTCGGTGAACTCGGCGATGTCGTCGACCCGCTTCTCCATCTGCCTGCGGGTCATGCCGAGGAACAGGCCACGGATCATGATGTTCTCGTAGCCGGAGATCTCCGGGTCCATGCCGATGCCGAGGTCGAACACCGGTGCCACCTTGCCCATGACACGCGCCGAGCCACGGGTCGGTTCATAGATTCCGGACAGCAGCCGGAGCAGCGTCGACTTGCCGGCCCCGTTGTGGCCGACCAGGCCGACCCGGTCGCCGTCGGTGAGCGAAAGCGAGACGTCCTGGAGCGCCTCGATGATCGGCACCTTGCTCTCGGTGCCGATCTTGCCGCCGACCTTGCCGAGCACCCGCTTCTTCAGGGAACGCGTCTTCGCGTCGAAGATCGGGAAATCGACATAAGCGTTACGCACGTCAATGCTGACCATTACTCATCACACCCAGTAGGAGACGCGGGCTCGGTAGTTGCGCATCGCGACCAGCGCGAGTAGCCAGCCGACGATCGTTATTCCGCCGACCACGACCCAGCTCCAGATGTTGACCGCCTGCCCGATCAGCGGCGCGCGAAGGATCTGCACGAAGTGATAGAAGGGGTTGAGGTGCACCAGTGGCACGACCCAGGTCGCCAGGTCGCTGCGGGCGCCGTGACCGTAGAGCTGGTCGATCGGCCACACGATCGGCGTCATGTAGAACAGCAGCTGGATCAGTGAGTTGATCAGCTGCGGGAGGTCCCGGTAGCGGGTGGAGATGATGCCGAGCAGCATCGTCACCCAGCATGCGTTGACCGCCAGCAGGACGAACGCGGGAATGGCGCTCAGGCTCCACCAGCCGATGCCCGGGTGACAGATCACCGTATCCGGTGTGCAGGTGGTGTTGACGAGGTCATAGGAACTGCTGAGGTGCGTGAAGAAGATGGCCGCGATGATGACCACGACGATGATGTTGTGCGCGAACATCAGCGTTTGCCGCCAAACCGTGCGCAGCACGTACACCGTCAACGGGGCCCGGATCTGCTTGATCAGCCCCTCGTTGGTGATGAACGTTTCCATCCCCTCGGACAGGCAGCCGCTGATGAAACCCCAGACGATGAAGCCGGTCGCGATGTAGGGCAGGAACGTCGACACGCTCAGGTGCCACAGCGTGGAATACAGGATGCCCAGGCCCAGTGAGATGACGGCCTGGCTGATGGTGATCCAGAACGGGCCGATCACCGATCGCCGGTACCGCTGCTTTATGTCCTGCCAGCCCAGGTGGCCCCAAAGCTCCTGCTGACGAAATCCTTCCCTGATGTCTCCGAAGGCGCGTGCAAAGGTGCGACTGTCCGACGACGGAGGGTTCGGCATTGAATCGCGTACGAGGTCGGCGGTCTCATCGACCGTGCTGGTGGCTTGCACCCGCTCAGGGTAGCCAGTGTGAGCCGCGTCCGATGCTGAGGGCATCGATCAGGTCACCCCAATCGCGCGGTTGGTCGGTCAACTCGCGATACCGTAACGAAGCCGCGTTGCGCGGTTTGTCCGAGGTGACGGCCTTGGGGCACACTCCTGGTCGTGCGGTGAAGCCGGGCAGGCAGGCAACGTCGCCGACGGGTCCGGCGTCTTAGCGGCAAGGGAAATGACGTCCTGCAATGGGTTTGCCGGACCTTCGGGTCCCGGCGCCCGGTCTGTGCGTACATACTGCCGGCCGGCTACCTACCGTGCCCGGTTAAACTCCCCGCAGTTCACGGGGCGATGATCTGTTCGAGGTACAAGATCCGGGGTGGCTGGTCGCAATGGGTGAGAAACGGCACGGTTCCGGCGAGGGAATGCTCGCACAGCGGACCTTCTTCACGGCACAGTCTTTTTTGGCGCCGGATGGCATGTATGCGCTGGCCAAGGTGGGTTCGGCGGTCCAGGAACGTGAGCGCGTAATCGTCGAACCGCACGCATTCGTCACCACGAACACGTATTTTGGGCGTTTTCCGGCCAGTTACTGGCAGCGCTGGACCGAGATTGCTCAGGTCAACATCGAGGCCGTGGTCAGCGGATCCGGAAAACTGCTCATCGTCGCTACGGACAGTCTCGGCAACGACCGCGTGGTGGCCAGGGAAACCGTTTCCGGCGCCTCCGGGCAGACCCTGCGCTTCACCGCCGCCATCGACCGGTTCGTCGACGGCGGAGCGCTCTGGCTGGACATCGAGACCGGCGAGCACCGGCTGACCGTCGAAGGCGTGCGCTGGCTGGTGAACGCGCCGCGCGAGCGCAGACCCGTCTCGGTGGTCATCTGCACGCACAACCGCGCCGACTACTGCATCGACACGCTGGGTGAGCTGGCTGGGGACCCGGTGGCGCTGGCGCACGTGACGGCGGTGCATGTGACCGACCAGGGCGACGACACGGTCGAGTCGCGGGAGAAGTTCGCCGAGATCAAGCAGGCGATCGGCGACAAGCTGCACTACCGCCGGCAGGCCAACCTCGGCGGCGCCGGCGGGTTCACCCGCGGCATGTACGAGGTCATCGAGGGTGACGGCGGCGAGCGGGCGCACGTGCTGCTGATGGACGATGACATCAAACTCGAGTCGGACACCGTCGTCCGGCTGAGCGCGCTCGCGAACTGCACCGTGGAGCCCACCATCGTCGGTGGCCAGAACCTGTGCGAGTTGCATCCCGGGCAGCTGTTCGTCGACTCCGACATCGCCAACCTGCCGAAGCTGCGCGCCGGTATCGACCGCACCGAGGAGTCGCTGTCCGGCCAGAGCATGTTGGAGGAGAACCAGGACCGCCGGGTGGACGCCACCCACAACGCCTGGTGGTGCTGCCTCATCCCGGCCGAGGTCGTGGCCAGGATCGGGTACCCGCTGCCGATCTTCTTCCAGTGGGACGACGTCGAGTACGGCCTGCGCGCGCGGGCGGCGGGGTTCTTCACGGTGACCCTGCCCGGCGCCGGGGTGTGGCACCAGGACCTGCACTGGAAGGGCTGGGACGACTGGGCCCGCTACTTCCACTACCGCAACGGGCTCATCACGGCCGCGCTGCGCGGTCAGCTCGACCCGAAGGCCATGACCGAGTTCCTCGCCTTCGATTTCGCCGAGACGCTCGCCTCGATGCAGTACGGCATGGCGGCCACGATGATCAGGGCGATCGAGGACTTCATGCGCGGGCCCGAGGTGCTCGCCGACGGCGGGGCCGAGGTGGTGCCCGCGATCCGCAAGCTGCGCGCCGAGTACCCGGAGACGCACATCGTGCCGGCGGCCACCGCGGGTGTGCCGGCCGATCAGGTCCCGATCACCGTCCCGGCCGCGACCCCGTCCATGCCACGGCTGGTGCTCATCAAGCGGCTGCTCAACCAGTTCCGCAACAGCCCGGGCGGCGGCGCCGCGATCCGGGCCGGCAGCGAGCACTGGTGGCACGTGTCGCGGTTCCGGACCGCGATGATCACCGACCCGTCACAGACCGGCGTGCGGGTGCGCAAGCTGGACCGCGACCTGCTGCTCCGCCTGGGCAAGGAAGGCATGCGGCTGCTCTGGCGCCTGCGCCGGGAAGGCGATGATCTGGTGCGCCGCTGGCAGGCCGCGGAGGCACAGCTGACCAGCAAGGAGAACTGGGAAAGGCTGTTCGGCACCCGGTGAGTCCCCGGCCGGCCGTGGCGACTCGCCACGGCCGTCGCCGCAATGCCAGAGGATCCCTGCCTGGATGGTCGGGTAGTGCCGGGTAACCGGGAGGAACCGCCTGCCCCTTGGGCAGGCGAGGAGGTCAGAGGTACTGCCCGGTGCCGCTGATGCCCGGACCGTGGTGCTCCCCAGGCTGCCCCGCCGAGGTGCCCGGCGGCAGCCCGCGGCGCATCTGCTCCAGCTGGACCCGGGCGGCCATCTGCTGGGCGAACAGCGCGGTCTGGATCCCGTGGAAGAGGCCTTCCAGCCAGCCGACGAGCTGGGCCTGCGCGATCCGCAGCTCCGCGTCGGAAGGCGTGGAGTCGACGGTGAACGGCCGGACCAGGCGCTCCAGTTCGTCCTGGAGCTCGGGCGCCAGCGCCTTCTCCAGTTCCCTGACCGAGGTCTGGTGGATCTCGCGCAGCCGCTGGCGGCTGGCGTCGTCCAGCGGTGCGGCGCGAACCTCCTCGAGCAACTGCTTGATCATCGTGCCGATCCGCATGACCTTCGCCGGCTCCTCGACGAGGTCGCCGACCGACGACTCCTCCTCGCTTGGCGCGATGCGCGCGGTGCCCAGGGGGGATCCATCCGGGCCGACCACCATCACGTGCTTGGCCTGCTCGTCGGTATTGGCGCTCGTGTTGTTGGGCTCGGTCATGGCGACCAGCCTAGAGGGGGTCTGGGGGCTTGCCCGTAGCTGGGGGCGTGGGGCGGAGCCCCCGCAGGGCCGAGGTTCGCGCCCGGTCTGGGGCGTGAGGTGTGGCCCCCGCAGGGCAGGCCCGACGGCGCTGCTGGTAACCCCGAGCGCATCGCGAAACATCCGCTCCGTACCGTTGTCGCATGGCGTTCGACGTCGCTCGAATCCGGGGGTTGTTTCCTGCGCTGGGGGACGGCTGGATCCACTTCGACGGCCCTGCCGGAATGCTGGTGCCCGAGCAGGTGGCCTCGGCCGTTTCGACGGCGATGCGCGCGCCGGTCTCCGGACCGGGCGGCGCGTTCCCGGCGTCCCAGAGAGCCGAGAGCATAGTGGCCGCCGCCCGGCGCGCGGTGGCCGACCTTGCCGGTGTCGACCCGGCGGGCGTGGTGCTCGGCCCGAGTGCCACCGTGCTGCTGCAACGGCTGGCCGACGCGATGGCCGAGCGCTGGACGTTGGGCGACGAGATCGTCGTGTCGCGGCTCGACGAGCAGGCGAACCTCGCGCCGTGGCAGCGCGCGGCCAAGCGGGTCGGCGCGGTGCTGCGCTGGGGCGAGATCGACATCGAGACCTGTGAGCTGCCGGCCTGGCAGTACGAGAACCTGGTGACGCCGCACACCAAGGTGGTCGCGGTGACCGCGGCGTCGGGATCGGTCGGCACCCGGCCGGACGTGCCGACGATCGTCGAGTTCGCCAAGCGGGTCGGCGCGACCGTGGTGGTGGATGCCAGTTACGCGGCCCCCTTCGTGCCACTGGATCTGCGGGAACTCGGCGCGGACGTGATCGTCGTTTCGGCGCAGGCGTGGGGAGGACCGCCGGTCGGCGCGCTGGCGTTCCGGGATCCGGAGATGCTGGAGCGGTTGCCCTCGGCATCGCTGGAACCGGGCGTGCGCGGGCCCGCCCGCCTGGAACTGGGGCCGCACGCCTACCCGTTGCTGGCCGGGCTCGTCGCGTCGATCGATTACCTGGCCGGTCTGGACGATGCGGCGACCGGTTCCCGGCGCGAGCGCCTGGTCACGTCCCTGGGCTCGGCGAAGTCCTACCACGCCGGGCTGATGGCGCAGCTGACCACCGATCTCCGTTCGCTGCGCCACGTCATGGTGATCGGCGACGCGATGCGGCGGATACCCGCGCTGGCCTTCACCCTGACGCACAAGAAGGCGGCCGAAGTCGCGGAACACCTTGCCTCGCAAGGGCTTTGCGCGTTCGCCGACGAGGGCACCGCCGGGGTGTTCGCGGCACTGGGCGTCGGTGAGTTCGGCGGGGCGGTGCGCATCGGTCTCGCCCACTACTCGAACGTCTTCGAAGCCAACCAGCTGATCAGGGTCTTGGAAGAGATCCAGTAGCCGCCGGCGCGTGCGTCAGGAGCCGACGGTCAGGAGGATCTTGCCGAAGACGCCGCCTTCCTCCATCGCGCGGTGGGCGTTGGACGCCTCCGCGAGCGGGACGACCTGGCCGACCACCGGGCGCACCGAACCGTGGTCCACCAGCGGCCACAGGTGCTCGCGGACGTCTGCGACGATGCGCCCCTTGTCCGGCACGGGGCGGGCGCGCAGCGTGGTCGCGGCGATGCGGCCCCGCTTGCCGACCAGCTTGCCGATGTTCAGCTCGGCCTTGGTCCCGCCCTGCATGCCGATGATCGCCAGCCGCCCGCCGGTGGCCAGCGCGTCGATGTTTCGGTCCAAATAGGACGCACCCATGTTGTCCAGGATGACGTCCGCCCCACCGGTCTGGTTCTTCAGCTCGGCGACGAAATCCTGTTCGCGGTAGTTGATCGTGATGTCCGCGCCGAGCTGGCGGCAGCGCTCCAGCCGATCGGCCGAGCCCGCGGTGACGGCGACCGTCGCGCCCAGCGCCTTGCCGACCTGGATGGCATGCGTACCGATGCCACCCGCCCCGCCGTGCACCAGGAACACCTCGCCCTCGTGCAGGCCGGCGTCCATGACCACGTTCGACCAGACCGTGCAGGCCACCTCGGGCAGCGCGGCGGAGCCGACCAGCCCGACCTCGCCGGGCACCGGCAGCAGCTGCACCGCGGGCACGACGACCTTCTCCGCGTAGCCGCCGCCGGCGAGCAACGCGCACACCTCGTCGCCGACCTGCCAGCCTTCGACGCCCTCGCCGAGCTCGGCGATCGTGCCCGAGCACTCCAGGCCGAGGATCTCGCTCGCCCCGCGCGGCGGCGGGTAGTGGCCCTGGCGTTGTAGCAGATCGGCCCGGTTCACCCCGCTGGCAGTGGTTTCCACGAGCACCTCGCCCGGCCCCGGGCGAGGGTCGGGAACCTCACGCCATGCCAGTACTTCCGGGCCACCGGGCTGGTTGATCGTGATCGCATGCATGGGCCGACTTTACGGCGCTTGGCCGGAGGGTCATGCAAAGGTCCGTGTTCGTGCTTCGGCGAGTGGAAGACGCGCCGCCGAAGGCCTCGCGAACGCGGCTGCGGGCCGCTGGAGGAGGCTGGCCGAGTGTGCGAGGCCAGGTCACGGCCCGTAGACGCGTTCGTCGATCGCGCGTTTTGAATAACACAGCCGCCTCTGGTTACCGTCACCCGAGGTTGCGGGCACCGAAGGTGTCGCAGCGTGCCGGATCGCCCGTCGAATAGCCCGTGGTGAACCACTTCTCGCGCTGCGCCGACGTGCCGTGCGTGAACTGTGAGGTGTCCACCCGTCCGTTGCCGAGGTTGCGCTGGATGTAGTCGTCACCGATGCGGGAAGCGGTGTCCAGGGCGCGCTTGACGTCGTCGTTCGTCACGTCGGTGATCAACGGTTTGCCCGAGGACGACGGTGTCGTGGTGGCGTGGTTTCCCCAAGCGCCGGCGTAGCAGTCGGCCTGCAGCTCCAGGCGCACCGACCCGGAGGTCGGGCCGGATCCGCTGCCCACCCGGGAGGAGGTGCCGAGCAGGTTCTGCACGTGGTGGCCGTACTCGTGGGCGAGGACGTACGCCTCGGCGAACGCGCCGCCCTGCGCACCGAAGCGGGTACGCAGCTCGGAGAAGAACGACAGGTCGATGTAGACCTGAGAGTCGGCAGGGCAGTAGAACGGGCCGGTATCGGAGGTGGCGCCGCCACAGCCGGTGCGCACATTGCCGTTGAAGAAGTTCGTGGTCGCCTTGCGGTAGGTCTTGCCGGACCGGGCGAACTGGTCGGTCCAGTAGTCCTGGATGGAGTTGATCATCGCGACCACCGCGCAGTCGTGGTTGCGGTTGGCGTCGGCTCCGGTGCGGCATTCCTGCGCGAGGGAGCTGTTGTTCACCTGGTGGCCGGAGCCGAGCCCGGTCAGGCCCGAGCCGCTGCTGCTGGGGCTGACCCCGCCGAACTGGCTGAGCAGCAGGTAGATGACTACACCGACCACCCCGAGGCCGCCACCTCCGAGCGCGACCCGCCCGCCGATCCCGCCACCGCCACCGCCGCCGCGGAGGTCGGACACCTCCGATGTGTCCAGCCCAGCGTCATCGTCAAACCGCACAACGATCCCCTCAGTGCAAGTCCCGCGGACACGAGCCTGGGTGCGGCCGGTTGGCCGCACCCAGGATTACCGAGGTTGTCATTGTAGTGGCGGTTGGCTGCCTCTCGGGCCGGTGACCTCACGCCACCGATGCGTTACGCACCGGACTTGTCACCGTGGTGCGCGAGAGGTTGTCGAGTGTAAGTAGTCGACACTCCTGGCTGCTCACAAGCCGCAGCCGGACTGCGCTTGCCGCACCCGGCCGTAGGGACACAGCCGACAGTCAACCGCGGGGTACCACTGCCATTCAACCACCTGCCCTTTCCCCGGCGGGAACACCGCTTCGGCCCCCCGCCGATGACCCCAGCATGCGCCTTTCGCGCTGCACCCACAACCAATTCGTTATCCCTCTTCTGGGGATATTCGCCCAGCGTGGATAGGGTGCGCATATGCCCGGAGTGCGGTGGCTCAGTGAGTCGGAGATGCGCGCGTGGCGTCCCTACGTGGTTGCCTCGCTAAGGCTGCGTCAGCGTCTTCACCGGGAGCTGACCGAAGCGCACGACGTGTCGCTGACCGACTACGAAGTGTTGGTGTGCCTGGATCTCCAGGACGACAACCGGATGCGGATGTCCGACCTCGCCACCATGCTCGGCTCGACCAAGAGCCGGCTCTCGCACCAGGTGGGCCGGATGGAGTGCGAGGGCCTGCTGTGCCGCATCCCCGATCCCGAGGACAAGCGCGGCGTGATCGCCGAAATCACCCCCGCCGGCACCGAACTGCTCATCAAAGCCGCGCCGACCCACGTCGAAGGGGTGCGGGCCCACCTGATCAACCTGCTCTCCCCCGAGGAGCAGAAGGTGCTGGCGGTGGCCTTCTCCCGGGTCTTGGAGCATCTCAACGAGCTGGGCGAGTAGCCTGAGGGCCACTGGGAAGCGTGGCAGAGCGGCCGAATGCACTCGCCTTGAAAGCGAGCGTCGGGTCAAACCGACCGGGGGTTCAAATCCCTCCGCTTCCGCGGCATGACCAAGGCATATGGGTCGATCTCGAGTAGTTGTCGGAACTGGCTCATACGCCCTGGTCTCATTTGCTGTCGGTTGGCGCGTCTTCCCCCTGGTCGCGTGCCACTTCTTCCCTAGCGGGCCCGCTTCGCAGCCACCCAGGTCTCGACGCCGTCCAGGAACCGGTCTACCCCGAAGCTGAGTGCACCGGGCAGCGCTTCCCCGTCTCCCGAGGAGCCGTCCACGGCTTCGGCTTCGTAGACCGCGGCCAGTGCGGGGTAGTCGCGCGGGTTGATGAGTTCGACGAGCGCCTGCGCCACTTCGCTTTCGCTGCGGGGAACACCTTCCTCCGTCTTGTGCGCACTGGTCATGTCCGCGCTGATCTGCGCCACGCCGCGCACGACCGCCGTCAGGTGCAGGGCTGCCGCCCGCGCCTCGGCACCCACCAGGCCGGCCTTGAGTAGCGGCCGCAGCAGCTGGTCGAGCCACGCGAGTTGCCGCGGCCCGATGGGTGCGTGATCCAGCGAAACGCGCAGCATCCAGGGGCGCTTCTGGAAACCGGCCCAGAGCGCGGCGACCCAATGCCGGACCGCGTGCCGGAAGTCGTCCGTGTCGTCGAGTTCCGGTGGCTTCCCGGCCGCGACGTCGGCCACGACCTCCAGCAGCAGGTCCTTGCTGGGGATGTGGTTGTAGATGGACATCGTCGAGTAGCCGAGCTCGGCGGCGATCCGATGCATCGACAGCGCTTCCAGCCCGTCGGCGTCCGCGATCCTGACCGCAGCCTGCGCGATCCGCTCGACGGTGAGCTGGGGCCGGGGACCGCGCCGGCCCTTGGCACGTCCTGACCACAGCAGCGTGAGGCTCCGCTGGAGGTCCGGCTCCTTGCTGTCGTTCGTCACCGTGCCATTCTAAAAACTATGTACGAGGTACGTAACCCTGTATGCTATATATAGTTTTATGACCTCGACGACGAACCTGCCCCGCACGCCCACGCCCCGACGGGAGGAAACCTGGTGGCGCCGGCCCTGGATGGCGCCGCTGGCGCTCGTGGTCGTGGCGTTCCTCGGTTTCTCCGTGCCGCCCTACCTGTCCTTCGACCCGTCCCAATCCCGCCTGGCACCACCGCCCGGCAACGGCCTCTACTACCCATTGCTCGTCGCGCACGTCCTCTTCGGCACCATCGCCATGACGACGGCTTGCTTCCAGATCTGGCCGGCGTTCCGCGCCAGACATCGGCGCGGGCACCGCATCACCGGCCGGATCTACGTCTTCGCCGGCGCCCTGCCCGCGGGCGTGCTCGGGTTGTACATCGGCTGGTATACCGCGGGAGGCCCATCGGTGCGCGTGGCCAACCTCGTGGGCTCGGCGCTCTGGCTCTTCGTCACGATCACGGGCCTGCGCATGGCACAACAACGCCGCTACCGCGACCACCGCAAGTGGATGTCGCGCAGCTTCGCGCTCGCCATGTCGATCGTGCTGAGCCGGGTCATCAACGTGGTGGCCACCATCGTGCTCATGCCACAGCTGGACACCACCTTCCAGGGCAGCAAGGAACTGATGACCTATAGCTCCGCGAGCATCGGAGTGTGGCTCAGTCCGTTTGCGCTGTGGGTGCTCGCCGACTGGCTGTTGGAACGCCCCAGACGCCCCAGGCGCCCAGCCGCTCAGGCCTCCGGTTCGTAGTCCAGGTTCGGCCCGCAGCAACTTCTCCACCTCCGTGACCGACGTGCCGCGTCGCGGGGCGTAGTCCTTGAATCAGGGAGACGCCGGGGCATCCCGGCGTCTCGTTTCTCACCGATGTCCCGCGTCACCGGCTCGTGGATCCGCGCGCCATCTCCATGGGTGGCCCACAGACGAGCCAGGGTCTTCGCGACGCCCTTGTACTCGGCGAGCGGGTCGTCGCCGCCTTCAAGATCCGAGCGCGACGATGGTGGTCCACCTCGTCGAGTTCCGGGTACGGTGCGCGGTCTCGAGAATGGCGTGGATTTCGTCCTTTGTAGTGGTCGTGGTGTACGTCGAATGGTCGCAAGTGCCGACCTTCCCCTTCCGTGAGCGGTGATTTTCCCGATGGGACGGAAGTCTGACCACATCCCGTCCTGGCGGAGGGCAAACCATGAGCCACCAGTTCCACCCGAACAAGCCCGGCCGCACGCCGTCCCGACGGCGTTTCCTCCTCGGCAGCGCGGCCGCACTGGCCGGCGCGCCGGCACTCAACGCGGTCACCGGCGGGTTCGCCCACGCCAGCACAGGCGCGATCGCCGAAGAAGGCGACCCGGGCCCAGCCACACCGCGGGAAGCGTTGCGGTTGCTGGAAGAGGGCAACGAGCGATGGGTGCGTGGCCGACTGGTCCATCCCCACCAGACGGTGGCCCGGCGAATAGCCGTGGCGCCAGAGCAACATCCGTTCGCCACTGTTTTCTCCTGCATCGACTCACGCGTGCCGCCGGAGATCGTCTTCGACCGGGGCGTCGGTGATCTGTTCGTCATCCGCACGGCGGCGCAGACCTTGGACGGACTCGTCCAAGGCGCCGTGGAGTACGGCGAGGAAGAGGCCACGACGCCGCTGGTCGTGGTGATGGGTCATCAGCGTTGCGGTGCGGTGACGCTCGCCGTGCAGGTACTGAACACCGGGGAGCCGGTTCCAGACCATCTTGTGGACGTCGTGAGGGCGTTGACGCCCGCCTACGAGGCAGCCAAGCCACTGCCCGGCGATCAGATCGACAACACCATCCGTGCGCAGATCCGCTTGACGGTGAGGCAACTGCGGGGAGACCCGATTGTCGACGCCGTTCACAGCAACGTGATCGGCGCCTACTACTCCCTCGACACCGGCTGTGTGGATTTCACCGTCGTGCCCTGAGGCCGGCCCTCCGTCGATTTGGGCGGGCGGACCATCGATCGTCGGTCACGCTTTCTCGAGAGAGCGGAACTGGAGAATGTACGGCCCCATCCAGCCCGCGCGAACCAACTGCGGCTCTCCGGCGCAGTTCGGCAACGGGTAGAAGTAGTAGGAGTAGTTCCGGGCGTTGTATACCGCTTGGAAACCGGGATCCTCCGGCGGCAGCGTGTGGCAGACGCCGAACTCGCTGTTGCCGTCGTTGGGCGCGGGAAGATCGAACCGCGCCGAGTGGCCCGGCACGCCGCGATATGCGCAGAGTCTGGTCGGTTCGCAGGGGAGTCCGTGCGTGACCTCGGGCCCGACGGAAATCAGTTCGACACTGGTGATCGGCCGACGACCAGGCTTCGCGAACAATGTGTCCCTGAAGATCAGCACGGCAATCGCGAGCATCAACAGACCACCGGTGGTCGGCAACAGCCACGACTTCCAGCGGGCCTCGGCCTTTGCGGGCTCGTTGACGGTCACCTGCCCGATGTAGCCGCTTTGCACGACGTTCTGGGACCAGCCGTTGTGACTGTTTCGAACCGATCCGAGTCCGGTCGAATCGTGGTCGGCAACCATGCATCCCCCCGGAGCACTGTGCGTCTCTGCTGAGCGGTACCGGAAGCCCTGCCATCCGGGCCGGCCTGCAAAGCCGGTCTCGACAGCCTTCCGGCCTGTGGAGCATCGTCATGGAAGGTTATCAATAAATCACTTATTGTGTTCACTCCAGTCCGTCGGGTCGCCACGCGAGGCCCCGAGCCGGACCCGGTGCGGACCGGTCAACCGACGCACGCCGGACCGGGAACAGCCTGCGAAATGGATATCCTCGCGCAGGTTGCGGTTTGCCGGTGGCCAGGCGTGCGTCGGCTTTGAAGGCAGCTTCGGCAAGGCTGCTTGGGTGTGGAACCGGTTCCTAGTGCTGCGTCGACTTGTCGACGACCGGGGCGATGTGCAGCGGTCCGACGTCGAACGTTATCCCAAGCAAGCCGACAGCAAGGAGCACAACCAGGAGCACGGCAGCGATCAGAGCGATCGCGCGTCCGGTATTGGCCGAACTAGTCACGATTCGACTGGCGAAAGCCAACACATCCTGCCGCTCGTCGTGCCGCTCATCTTGCAGCCGCAGGCCCCTTCGGCTGCGTTGAGTGTGGCCGGCGATCACTTTGGGTAGTGAACGGGCGGTTTTGCGCCGCCCGCCGTATTGCGAGGACTCATCGTCGTCTCGTGCTGGAACGGGCTCCCGATCAGGCCTTATCGTCATAACTGTTCCTCCGGTGGTTCGCGACGGCTACAACCGAACAGCGAGTGACCTTGCTGAACTTCGGCTGTAGTGAGGTGAAACCAGGCCGGAGGGCGGGCCGGTGCTCCATAGCGTTCGCTTGGATCAGCCGGTCGATGGGCATGAGAGCGTTGGCGCGCTCCGTGTGCCCGACGGGCGGCCCCCGTTGTCGGGGCCGCCCGTCCCGTCCGACGGCCTGGTCTCCCCGCAGAATATTGCCCCGACCAGCCTGGGAGCAGAGGTCGACGATCGCCTAGCGACAACCGGCGGGTGCGCCACGGTAAAAGGGTGCGGGAGTTCGGTCTAACCGATCGCGCCTGCCAATTCGGTGGTTCGGGCCGGCCCCGGAGAGCCCATCTCGCCGACCTCTACCACCGCTCGCCGCCGCCGTGCAACGACTAGCGGACCGTATCGCGATCGATCGCGGGGGATGACTGTCGACCGCCATAGCGCCGGGGAGGGCTCTTAGTAAGGTGGTCACCAGCGGTAGGTCCGGCCGGGAGTGTTTCGCCGGATCGGGGGAGGGGGTTGTGTCTCGATTACTGCTGGTAGAGGACGACATCGCGTTGTCGGAGGCCTTGTCACTCGCGCTCAAGGGGCTGGGGCACGAGGTTACGGCGGCCGGCACGGGTGAGGCGGCACTGGCGGCGTTGGGCGGTGACGGCGCCGGGATTGATCTGGTGCTGATGGACGTGATGTTGCCCGGGATCGACGGGTTCGAGGTATGCCGCAGGATCCGGGCCGGCAGCACGGTGCCGGTGATCCTGCTGACCGCACGTGGCGACCCGGTGGACATGGTCGTCGGGCTGGAGGGCGGCGCCGACGATTACGTGGTGAAGCCGGTCGAGCCCAGGGTGATCGACGCCCGGATCAAGGCGATCCTGCGCCGGACGGCCGCGACGTCGCGCGACTCCGCGGTCCGGATCGGGCACCTGTCCGTCGACCCCGACGCGATGACCGTGATCGCCGACGGTGAGGAACTGCACCTCACCGCCACTGAAATGCGCCTCCTGCTGGAATTCCTCGACCACCCGGGGTACGTGCTGACCAGGCAGGTGCTGCTCAAACGCGTGTGGGGCTACGGCCATGTCGGGGACTCGAGGCTCGTGGACGCCGCGGTGGCCAGGCTGCGCGCGAAAATCGAGAGAGACCCCGCCAACCCGTCCTTGCTGCTCACCGTCAGGGGGCTCGGCTACCGCCTGGTCAAGCCGTGAGAGGGTGGATGCCCTTACCCTACTTCGGCCTGCGGGCCCGGATCTCCCTCGCCGTGATGCTCGCGACGCTGCTCGCGACCGTGTCGATGGCCTTCGCCGCCTATCGGCTACAGGCCGACGAAACGCGAAACCGCTTCGAGTTGGCGGCGCGCACGAGCTTCGAATCGGACCTCAAGCAGGCGTTGTACCAGATCCAGTATGGGCCGGTGACCGATCCGGCCACCGCGTTGACCGCCTACATGACGCGTGAACAGGGCATCTCGTGGGCCCTGCTGGATTTCACCTCCGGCGGCCGGCCACCCGACCTGTGGGAAGGCGGGTACCGAGTCGATGCCGTCGTCCGGAGGGACGACACACCGCCGGTGACCCTGCCCGAGGAACTGGTGGACTATGCGCGGAGGAGCTATCCGGAACCGGTCGGCAAGCTGGATGTCGACGGCTACCTGGTCTACTTCGGAGCGGCGACCGATTCCCTGGTCCTCGTCGAGTTCTACAACATGGGCGGCCTGAACGCCGAGCTGGCGAAACTCCGGTGGAGCCTGGCGGCGATCGCGCTCGTGGTCTCGACGGCCGGGGTGGCGACCGCGCTGTTCGCCGCGAAACGGATCCAGCGTCCGGTGCACGCGGTGGCGACGGCGGCGCGGCTGCTGGGCGAGGGCGAGCTCAGCACGCGGGTGCCGGTCCGGGGACGGGACGAGCTGGCGGATCTCGCCGTGTCGTTCAACGCCATGGCCGGTCAGGTCGGCCACTCGATCTCCGAGCTGCAGGCCAAGGACCGGCAGCAACGACGTTTCATCGACGACGTGGCGCACGACCTGCGTACCCCGATCGCGGCCATGGTCGCCGTCGTGGACAGTCTCGACACCGCCGACGCCGAGGTGCGGTCCCGGTCGGCGCGGCTGCTCACGGCCCAGACCCGCCGGCTGGCCAGGCTGGTCGAAGATCTCCTGGAGATGTCCCGATTCGACGCGGGCGTCGCCGATTTCCGGACCGAGCCGGTGGATCTGGCCGCTCTGGTGACCGACGCGCTCGAGCTCAGCGCCCCGAGCGCGGACGTCGAGTTGCGGGTTCACGGTGATGTCACGCTGACCGGCGATCCACGCCGGCTGCACACCGTTGCCCGCAACCTGCTGATCAATGCGATCGGCCACGGCGCGGAGCCGATCACCGTGACCATCGACGGGTCCCGGCCGGAATCGGTGACCTTGCGCGTCGCCGATTCCGGGCCGGGGATTCCCGACGAACTGCTGCCCTTGCTGTTCGACCGTTTCGTGCGCGGTGACCGTGCGCGGCAGGCGACCGAGGGCAGCGGGCTCGGGCTGGCCATCGCTGACCAGAACGCTCGCCTGCACGGAGCCAAGATCGTCGCGGCCAACGACGGCGGGGCCGTTTTCACGGTCACGGTGCCGCGCGGTGTCACGACGACTGGTTGATGTTCGTCTGGCCGGGCCGCAGGGTGTCCCCGCAGTGCCTTCTCGGCCAGGTGTCCAGCCGGTGTTCCATGTCCCGCACGGTCGCGTCGGCGTAGGACCTGGCCGCCTGGAGCTTCTCCAGGCTGGCTACCGCGTCCTTGCGTACCCAGTCGCCGTCGCCGACCGGTGAGCCGTCGTCGACGTAGCGGAATATCGGGGTGTAGTCCGTGGCCAGCCGGGAATCCCGGGCAATCCCGTTGCCCGGCCCCCACGGGCCCCGGGAATGGATGAACGTGGGTTTGACGTCGTTGAAGACGTAGTCCCGCAAGCCGGCCATGTCGTGGTCGTGGTAGAAGTCCGCGATCTTCGCGTCCACCAGACCGGCCATGTCCACAATGTTCAGCCTGCTGGTCATGGACGATCCACCGAGATCGGGTTCGAGCAGCGAGGCCTGGTCCAGTCCGAGGATATCCGCGTACTGGTTGAAGACTCGTCCGAACCGGTCGGCGATGTAGCACATCGGAATGGTCGGCTTGGCACGGAAATCCCGGACCGTGCCGGCGAACACGGCCAGGGACGGGATCATCGCGACCACCAGCGCCAGCGGCACCAGGACGCGGACCCGGCCACGGGTACGGCGCACGACTTCCGCGGTGGCCAGCCCGCCGATGAGGGTGGCCAGCACCCAGACCGGGGTGGCGAACCGGTACTGCCCCATCCAGTCGCGCTCCAGCACGGCGTAGGCGACGACGCCAAGGCCCAGCGGCACCATCAGCGTGATCAAGCCCGCACGCAGCGCCGACGCCCGGGCCAGCGCTATCCCGACGATCAGCACCAGGACGAGCACGGCGAGCGCTCCGGCATAACCCACGAGATCCCCGGTACGGGCAAGGGTCGACACCCCGGGGAAATGCTGGCCCTTCGCGACCGCGGTGTTCGGCACCAGGCGATCGAATTCGAAAAAGCGCCACGTGAGGTAGGAACCGTACGGGACGGCGAAACCGACCAGCGACAGCGCCGCGTACCCGACGCTCGACTTCAGCGTGGATCGACGGAGCTGGCAGAGCACCACCAGGGCATACGTGGCGGCATAGATCGCGCCGTCCGGCCTGGTCAGCGCGGCGACCGCGGCCAGCACCCCGGCGAGCAACGCCACCCTGGCCGAGTGCAGCCGGCCGTCCATCACGGCGCGGAACAGCAGCGCGGCAAGGCAGGTCACGGCGAACGCGAAAAGGGAGTTCTCCAGGCCGGAGAAACACCAGATCACAAAGGACGGAATCGCGGCGAGAACCGCGCCGATGCCCAGCGTCACCAGCCACGGGCGGCGAGTCGTCTTACGTACCGCCAGGTAGCAGGCGGTGAGGATACCGGCGCAGAAAAGCAGGCCGAGCAGCTTGGGAAAGAGGACGTAGTCCGGAATACCGAACAGCGTGCCGCGGTCGAACAGGCCGAGGAGGCGGCCGATGGCCAGCAGCATTGTCCAGGTGGGGTTCGAGAACCCCTCGACCGGTTCGGCACCTGGTTGCACCACCGGGCCGAGCCCCTCGGAAATGCTGCGCGCGTAGGAGAACGTGATCGCGGAGTCGTCGACCATCCAGCTGCCATACGCCCAGGCATGCGCGCCGATCAGGGCGGTGCCGCCGATCACCGCGGCCGGTCCGGAGAAGCCTCCCCGTCTCCGGCGATTCGGCGTTTCAACCGAACCGAGGGCAGGTTCCGTCGTTACAGTCGCTGTCATAACCCCATCACTTGCCAGAAGCGGGACCCCAGGGCCGAGACCCCTCGGCCCCAGCCCGCCAAGCCAACCGGGGTTATGTGACGGTTATGTGACGGTTTCTCCCTTGTCTCGTGACAAAACGGGCGCTGCCCTTGATTCCGACCCGTCCTGGGCCCGACGGCGCTGCTCGGGGTGCTGTCCGGAGCCCTACCGGTGGTCCCAGTCCCGTGGTGACCGCCAGCGGAGCAGGACGCCGTGGCCGGGCAGCAGCCACGATCGCACGTCGAGGTCGGGCAGGTCCTTGGCCTTGACCCACCGTGCCATGGCGGTGTTCGAGCGGAAGGTGAACGAGTCGATGTAGAACTCGAACTCGTTCGTTCCGCCCATGCCGAGTTCGGCCACGTCGAACGTGATCCGATCGACGTAGCAAGGATACGGCGCCTGCCAGTAGCAGCCGCCGTCGTCGATGCGCTGGAGCGCGGTCACCCGCGTCGCGAGCTGCTCGATCGCCCGCACCGTGTGGTGATCGTCGGCGATGTCGTTCAGGTCGCACTCGAACATTCGCAGGTCAGCGAGGTGATCGTGGGCGTTCAGCTTGGCCAGCGGCCCGATGTCCTCCCGGAAGAAGGACAGGTACTCGGCCCAGCGGTGCGATTTAACCTCGCGCAGCACGAGCTTGTGCGAGGGCGCGCGGTGCCGGTGGCCGCCGTGGTCGAGGTACTCGATCCCGAGCCGGACCGAGGTCGCCATGTCGTCGACGGAGTCCTGGAAGAGCGAGCCGTCCGGAACGAACCACAGTTCGAACAGCGGCAGCCGGCAGCCGGCCACGATCGAGTCGCGCAGTAGCGCGTTGCACGTGGCGAAGACGATGAACCGGTCGGCCCGCACGTGCTCCTTGAAGCGGTAGGCCACCGACGTGGTGAGGTGGTAGAGCTTGTGGTCCACCGCGCTCAGTTCCAGGTTCACCTCGGTCCGGGTGCTGATCGTCAGGTCCCCGCCGAGCGGCACGATCCCTTCGCCGCCGAGCACGCCGGTCGCGACGTCCCGGTTCGCCTCGTTCTCGCCGTAGATCGAGTCCAAAAAGGTCCTCATGACCTGCTGGGGGAGCTGCGCGGCCTGGATGCGCGGTCCGGACAACCGGGCCAGTTCGGCGGTCAGCCAGTGGCGGACGAAGAATTCGTAGCCGCCGAGCACCACGCCGGTCAACAGCGGGACCGGGAAGGCCAGCTCCAACAGGCGGTGCAGGGTTGCCTGCCAGCCAGGGGCGGGCTGCCAGAACGCGACGGCGAGCAGCGCGCCGGTACCGAGCGCGAACAGGGCCAGCACGCCCTGCCGGACGCGACGCCGCGATTTCGGATGGGGTGATTGGCCATCAGGCTGCCCGCGTTGCCCCAGCATCAGCTGCCTCCCCGACTTGACTGCCCATGATCTATGGAGGGGAGGAGCAACTGGTAGGTCCGTTTGGCTTAAATCAGCGCTGCACCCAGTCCGGTTCCAAATCGGACAGATAGGTCGCCAGGTCGGCCCGGGACTCCGCGGGCGTGCCGACCTGGGCTGCCATGTCGTTGTACAGGCCCAGCAGATGTGTCGTCATCACGTCGCGTGCGCCACCCTCGTCGCGCCGCTTGAGAAACCGCGCCACCTGGCTGTGTTCAGTGGCCGAGCGGTTGTGCACCTCGGCGCTGCCGTAGCTGTTGCGCCGGAACGGGCGCAACCGCATCACCAGCGACCGGTGCAGTTGGTCAAGCAGTTGGTTGTGGCTGGCCTTGATGACGGCGGCGTGAAACGCCTCGTCGCTGCGCAGCAACTCGTCCTTGTCGTCGATCGGGACGTGCTGGTGCGCCTTGGCGAGCTTGGCGATGTCGTCGAGTTCGCCGGACGTGGCACGCACCGCGGCCATACTCGCCGCGGTGCCCTCCAGCGCGATCCGCACTTCCATCAGGTCGAGATCGCTGATGCCCTGGTCGAAGATCAGCGCATCCTCACGCCCGGAGACGTTCGTCGAGCGGACGTACCAGCCGCGGCCCCGCAGGACCTCGACGATTCCCTGGAGTTGGAGCCGTTGGAGCGCGGTGCGCAGTGAACTGCGGGCCACCGCCAGCCTCTGGGCGAGTTCGGGCTCGGTGGGCAGTCGGTCGCCGGCCTTGAACCGCCCGCTCGCGATGAGTGACCGAAGCTTCTCCTCGATCAGCTCTGGCAGCGGCTTGCGGGTGTCCGGAGAGAGCGCCCAGCTCTCGTCATCCATTCTTCGCCTCATCGAGTGCTCGCTTTAGCGGTGTCTGAGCATCACCAGATTCTAGGCAGCACAGAGACTCAGGTGCAAGTTGTCTGTCAGCAGCTTGATACTTGACAGACAACCTACAAGTACGGGACCCTGAGGTTGCCGAGGTGGAGCCGAGGGGGTACCCGCCTTTCCGGCCATCTCGCTGCTGTGAAGGAGGTGTGCGTTGAACTCGCAAAACCTGCTGATCGTCGTCTCCGGTGTGGCTCTCGCGATCACCATCATCGGATGGCGGAAGGTTCTCGTCTGGGTGCTGTCCGGGTTGGTGACACTGGCCATTCTGGGGCTGGTTCAAGTCGTCATGCTCGTCACGGCGACTGTTTGACGAGCCGGCTGCGATCTGTTGTCAGTCAGGTTCAACCTCCCTTTTGGCGACTCCCATCCGCGCGCATTCGGAGACGGTGTGTGAGGTACGTTTGCGCGGTCCGAAGATTGCCTCTGGCATCCTCAGGGGAGCCGCGCAGGATGAACCACAGACCCGTCTGGCCGGACGCCACGGCCGTCCACGCGGCGCTCGCTCCCACGGACGCCCTGCTGGCCGAACGTCGTGCCCTGTACCAGATGGGCGCCGAACTTTTCGTTCCCGGCCAGGAAAAACCAGTCGGCGAGCGGCTGGACAACCCGCTGTTCCGGTTCCGCGTCGGTGAAGCGCTGGCCGGCCGGGCGAGTTTCGACCCGACCGTCGAGGACGATCTCGACGATGTCGTGACGGACCTGTGGTCGGGGCCGCTGCGACTGCGGGTGGCGACCGATGCGAAGGCTCGTGATCTGCTCGGCGAGGCACTTCGGATCATCCACGCGCTCAGCGTTTCCCAGGGGCCACCGCCGCGTCCGCTGACCGAGGCCGACGGCGCGCCCTTCGACGAGGCGCTGCTCATGGTCACGGCCGGGCTGATGACCGCACACCGGGTGAGCCCGCGCCTGGCCGCCGACCTGCTCCCGCACACCGGCCTGCTGGTCGTGCTCGACCCGGCCACCTCCGGTGGCCTGATCTCCGCCTCTTCGCGGTTCTTTCCCGGGCTCATCCTGATCGATGCGCCGAAGAACCCGTTCGACGTGGCCGAGGCGTTGATCCACGAGGGCGCACACCAGAAGTTCTTCGATCTCGCGATCACACATGATTTCCTCGGCGCCGACATCGCCGAGGACCGGCGGTTCAGTCCGTCGTGGTCGGGGGCCGACTGGCCACTCGACCAGGCCATCGCGGCCTTCCATGCCTACGCTTGTCTAGCGCAGTTCGCCGAGGACGTCGCACGGGTGGGGGAAACCGGGTCACTGGGCCCGAACTCGCTGCTGCCCTCGGCACGTGAACGCGAGGCCGAGATCGGCGCGTGGCTGCTCGACGTCGAGGAGACGCTCGAAGCAGACGCGCGCTGGTTTCTTCGGACCTTCCTACAGGAAGACACCGATCTACCCGAGCCGGAAAGCGCCACCGCGCCCGAAGGCCGCTACGCCCTGGATCCGTTGCTGCGGGTGACGAGAATGGCGAGCACCGGACGGATCCTGCTGGCCCGGCCCGGTTCCCCGCCGGAACTGCACTGGCTCGCCAGTGGCGCGACCGACGTGGTCGACCGCCTGACGGCCGCGCCGGTTTCGGCCGCGGAACTGGAACCCGCGCAGGTCGCGGCGCTGGCCGCCCTGGTGGACCGGTCGCTGGCTTATCCGGTGCCGGGCAGCGCCCCGGACGGGCTACAAGCCGACGTCGACGCCTGACGGACGAGTACCGTCCTAATCGGACGCATCCAGGGAGAACGCTATTCCAAAGACACGCTTGGTAAACCAGGTTTCTAATTACAGAGAGGGAATCCGATGACATCCCAGTGGGACACCCGCCGGGCCGGCGCAAGTCCGTCCGGCGTGCCGATGGTGCCGCAACCGCCGATCGGCATCGGCTCGGCCGAGCGTGACCTCGGGTCGCAGCCGCAGGGCCGTCCGGTCGCACGCGTGGACTTCTTCCGCCGCATGCCGACGGGCGGCAGCACCGCCTATGTGAAGCCCACCCAGGACTGAGAGTCACTCAAAGTCCGTGTTCGTGCTTCGGCGAGTGGCAGACGCGCCGCCGAAGGCCTCGCGAACGCGGCTGCGGGCCGCCGGCCTGGTCGGGCCGGATGTGCGTTGCCAGGTCACGGTCCGTAGACAGACGCGTTCGTCGATCGCGCGTTTTGAAACACAGACTGAATGCACGTCGCGCGCGGCAACTGTCGCCGACATGTTGCCGCTGCGCCCTATAGCGCACCCGAGGCCATCGCCTCGCAGCTGCGTAGCACCACCGCGGCCGCACGCCGCTGATCCGAGCCCAGCCCCGGACTCTCCGCGAACTCCCGCCAGCGCGCGATCGATTCGGACAGATCGACTTCGGCCAGCCGCTCGGCCGGCCCCACGCCATGCCCGCCGACCAGTTGCACGGCTTCCTGCTGGAAATCCCGCGGCAGTGAGACCCGGCCGGTGCGGATCGCGGCCAGCAGCCGGAGTTCGGTGAAATCGTGTGCGCTCGCCAGCGTCCGTTCCAGCTCCGCCCCGATCGCGGCCGCGGCCGGCCGCGGCTCCATGCGCAGCACGACTTCCAGGCCGAGCAGCGCCGACCGGGCCTTGAGCACCTCGCGCCGTTGGGCGAAGTTCCCGTCGATCGACTCCAGGAGTTCCGACAGGCCGCTGCGGGGCAACAATTCGGCGGACAGTTCGGTCAGGCTTCGCGCCTCCTGCCGCAACAGCGATATCGCCACCCGGATGCCGAACAGCCCGAACCGTTCCAGCAACGTGGCATGGCCCGGTGAGATCGTGGAGAACCGGTCCGCCGAAAGCAGGTAGGGCTCCAGTTTCGCGCGCTCGATCCGGGCCAGTTCGGCGAGTGCGTCGTATTCGGGCTGGCTCAGGTTGCGGCCCGCGCGGGCGAGCAGCCCGGCGACCGCGACGACGTCCTGGCAGAGCCCGCGCAGCTCGGGCTCGCACCGGTACCGGCGCGCCAGCCGCCGGGCCGAGATCAGCGCCTCCAGCCGGCCGCCGCCCAGTTCGTCGGCGCGGGACAGCACGACGATGGCGTTGACCGCGGCGGCGCGGGCGATCGGATGGTCCTGCAGCGTGTACAGGAAGTCCAGGTCCGCGCCGTGCGGATGCCGTACCAGGTACAGCACGGCGTCGGCTTCCAGACAGATGTTTTCGATCGTGTCGGGCGCCGGGGGCGGTGCGTCGATCAGCGTGAGTTCACCCGGGATCTCGCCGATCGCCTGGACCAGCGTGGATTTGCCGGAGCGCGGTGGCCCGACCACCGCCAGCCGGAGCGGCTCGTCGAACCGCTCGAGCTGCCGCCCCAGCCAGTTCGCCGCCCGTGGGCTGTCCTGGTACGCCCCGAGCGCCTGGGTCAGCAGACCGCGGGCACGAGAAGCCACATTCACGCGTGCTCCTCCGCGATTTCGCGCGCGACTTGACCGAGGACTGTTCACGCGTGCTCCTCCGCGAGTTCGCCACGAGTCGACCGGGTGCTTCTCAAGCGATGAGTCCCCGCGGTCGCATCGCGACGAGCGTCTGCGCGGCCTGCCGGAGCCGGACCAGCTCCTCCATGCTGCTCCGGATCTCCTGGGCACGCGTCGCGCGACGAGTCGTGTCGTCGTCGATGAACTGCTTGACCGCCTTCGCCGTCTCGGTGATGTCGGACCGAAGCTCGTCCGTGACCGCGGACAGCCGGTCGCGCAGCGCACGGTGGATCTGGCGCGCGGTGTCCTTGCTGTGCTTGCCGTAAGTCAGGAAGAAGTCGTCGACATAGCGGTGGGCGGCGTTCTTCGCGACGGCCTGGCGCCGCTTGAGCCGGTTGCCACGCTCCTCGAGAATGCTCTTCGCGCCGAAGGCGGCGCCCGCGCCGAGCGAGATCGGGTTGATCAGGGGCAAGCCGGCGATCGTGGTCGCGAGGCCGAACATGAGCAGACCACTGTAGGACCCGCGCATGCCGACGAACAGCTTCTGCCCGACGCCGAACCGCTCCACCCGGGGCAGCTTCAGGTCACCGACCGCGTCGGCGGGAACGTCGCGGGGCAGCGAGTCCGGCAGCGCGTCCGCCCGGTGCGGCGCGACCTGGCGCCCGATCTTGCGGGCGATCCACTCGAAACGGTCGAGCAGCCATTCGGAATTGGTCTCCGCCACCGTGGTCAGGTTCTCGCGCAGCCATTCCGTGAACTCGGGCCAGGACCGCGCCGGGTCCGCGATCTCGAAGTACTCGTCGACCTCCGCCAGGATCTGGCGGGTGCGGTCACGCAGATCGAACTCGACGTCCGAGATCAGGTCCGACACCTCGTCGGAGAGCATGGTCTGCCAGCGTGCGGCCTCCCGCTGCAGCCTCTCCAGCCGCCGGCTTTCGGCCTCCCAGCGGGCCACCGCCGGGCGGGTACCGGGCTGCTGGGTCTCGGTGAATTCCTCCTGCAACGGTTCGAGCAACATCTCCACGACCGTCGTGCTCAGCGCGGCCACCGAGCGCCGCGCATGCAGGTCGGGCTGGCTCAGCAGGTCGTTGTGCAGCCAGGCGAGCAGCTCGCCGAACCCCGATTCCTTGTTGAGCGCCTTGTCCCCGGTCTTCGCCGCGGCTAGGCGCAGCGTCGCGGAGACCGGGATGACGGTGGCGAAGCCCTGGCCCAGCTGGGCGCGGTTGCGTTCGGCGACCGACCGCCACCCGGGCACCAGGTCGATCTTGGTGAGGACCAGCACGATCGTCGGGCACAACCGGGCGACCTCCCGCAGCAGGCGCAGCTCGCCGGCCGACAGCTCGCTCGTCGCGTCGGTGGCCATCAACACGGCGTCGGCGGAGTCGACCATCTCGACCGACCGCGGCGGCGAGTCGACCAGCGCGAGCCCGCCGGCCAGCAGGGCACGCGGAAGGCCGATTTCCGCGCGGACCGCGGTCGGTTCGGTATTGGCCCGCGCGGTCACCGACTCGATCGGCACGGGTTCGCGCGACGGCCCTTCGATGGCGAGCGGCCCGGCGGTGATCATGCTCGCGGTGGGTGTTTCCGCGTGTTCGATGATGGCCGGCACGGCCGTGGTGTGATCGTCTCCGACGGCGCAGACGTTCGCGTTCAGCAACGCGTTGATCAGCTGGCTCTTGCCCTGACCGGTTTCGCCGATGACCACCACGCGCAGCTTCGGGTCCAGGAGTCTTTTTCTGCGCGCATGCAGACGTTGGACCAGGTCGTCACGGTCGTGGACGGAGCAGGCCCGGGTGGTGGAGTCCAGTACGTCGATCCAGGACGGTGCCATCACCCGAAGGAGTGTGCCACGCATGGCAAGCGGCCGGTCTCCCGTCGCCCCTCGGGACGGGAAGCCGGCCGCTTGCCGAGGAGGTCAGTGCCCGAGCGGAAGGTCGTTGATCAGGCCGCCGACGTCCGGCAGTGCCGCCGTGTGGTCCAGCGCAGAGGTCACGTCGCCCAGCGGGCTGTGCGAAACGATGTCGGTGACCGGCTCCGTGACGTGCTCGATGGTGGGCAGCGGGTTGGCCACCGGCAGGTTCGGCAGCGAGTGCGTCACGTCCGTGGCGATGTTCAGCGGCAGGTGCGCCGGCGCCTGGGCGGGAAGGTCGGCCACCGCCGGCAGCGCGTCAGCCGAGGGCACCGCGGGCAGCGCCGGGATGGACGGGTGCGCGATCTCGGCCGACGCGACCTCGGAGCCCTGGGCGACGTGCTGGCTCAGCTCCTCGCCACCCGCGGTCACCGCGGCACCGGCCTGAGCGCCGGCGTTGGTGAGGTAACCGCCGAGGGTGTTGGCGCCGGATTCGATGCCGCCCGCCAGCAGGTCGCCACCGCTGGACACGAAGCTCGCCACGGCGCCCGCGGCCGGGGCGACCTTGCCGAGAACCTCCGAGTCCAGCGTGCCGGCCAGGTCACCGGCCGAGGCGGGGGTGCCGTCGGTGGACACGGTGTACTGGCCGAGCACCGAGTCGGTGGACAGGGTGCCGTCGATGCCATCGGGGCCGGCCATGACGGCGCCTCCGAACATGCCCAGCGGGGTGGCCACGGCACCGGCCAGGTCGACACCGTCGGCGCTGACCGACCCTGCCGCGGCCGCCTGGACATCCTCGCCGTCGTAGGCGATGAAACCGTCTGCCCCGTCGGCCGACCCGGATCCTTCGACCTCGACGGCGCCCAGGTCCGGGGCGGAGAGGGGCAGGTCGGTCAGGTCCGGGGTGGCCAGCGACCCGAGGTCGGGGGTCGCCAGTGGCAGCGCGCCGAGGGCGGGGGCCTCCATCGGAAGTCCGCCCAGCTCGGCGGTCTCCATCGGAAGCCCGCCGAGGTCGGGGGTCGCGACCGGCAGCGCGCCGAGGTCCGGGGTGGCCAGTGGCAGTGCGCCGAGGTCCGGGGTGGCCAGCGGGAGCCCGCCGAGGTCCGGGGTGGCCAGCGGGAGCGAGCCGAGGTCCGGCGTCGCGAGCGGGAGGGCGCTCAGGTCGGGCGCGTATTCGGCGACCAGCGGGGCGACTTCCTGGATGTCCTGCGGGGTCACGTCGCTCAGGCCGGCGTCCGCCAGCGCGGCGGCCGGGTCGGCCGCGAAGGCGGACCGGGCGGCCTCGTCGGTCAACAGGTTGAGCACGAAGTCGTGCAGGTTCTGGGCTGGGAGAGACAACGAATGCTCCGCGAGGTCGGTTGAGTGGGTCGCGTCACAATCTAGGGAACTCGGACGGTACGGACATCGGGGATCGCGCCGGGTTGGTCATCACGAGTAGCCGGGATCGGCGTTAGGGGATTAGGGGATGTGACCGCGGTTCAGTGACGCTGGTACGAATGAAGCCCTATGCGTTACGTGCTCGGCATTGACATCGGGAGCACCCGGATCGCGGCCGCGATTTGCCGCCGGGCCGGGCAATCCTGGGCCGAGCCGCAAGTCGTGCGGGTCTTCGAGTCCGTCCTGTATGTGGCGCCCGACGAGACCGTGCAGGTCGGTTTGGACAATTTGGTCGCCGGTGTCGAAAGCTCGCGGATGGCGCGGCGCTTCCTGCGCCGGATCGGGGACGAGGTGCCCATCCAGCTGGGTAACCAGCTGTACAGTCCCCAGGCGCTCACGGCCGCCGCGGCCGGCTGGGTGACCGACCTGGTCACCGAGGTGGAGGGCGTGCCACCCGAGCGGGTGGCGCTGACCCATCCGCCGGGCTGGGGCGCCTACCGCCGTGGTCTGCTCCGCGACGCGTTGACCGACGCCGGCCTGCCCGGGACGTTGCTGCTGCCCGGCCCGATCGCGGCCGCCGAGAGCCACCTGGTCCGCGAACGCGTCGAGGTGGGGACCACGATGGTGGTGTGCCGGCTGGGTGGCGAGCACGTGGACCTCGCGGTCCTGCGGCGTAACCCGGGCACCTTCGAGGTGATCGGGCACGGTGAGTCGCCCTGCCCGCAGGCCGGGGCCGCGATCGACGATCTGCTCGCCGAGCACGTCGGTGCGGAAGACCGAGGCTCCTGCCTCAGGGCGAAGGAGATGCTGTCCATGGCACCCGAGGTCACGATTCCGGTGCCCGGTGATCTGGTGCGCGTTACCCGGCCGGAGTTCGAACGGCTGATCCGGCCGCTGCTGTCCGCTTGCCTGGCCCCGCTCAGCCGCTACGCTTCGGTCTCCACCGTCCTGCTGGCCGGTGGCACCGCCCGGATTCCGCTGGTTGCCGCGCTCGCGGCGGAGACGCTGGAGGCCCGTGTGATGGTCGATCCCGACCCCGGGACGGCCGTCTGCCGTGGTGCGGCGCTGGTGGCCCGGCCGCCGGTCGAGGCGTTGCCGGGATCCACGGCGCTGGTGCCGCGCGTGCCGAGCCTGCCCGACCACGATGTGGACGACGGGTTCGACGCCGAACCCGTCCCGCCCCGCCCGCCCGTCGTGGTGACTCCGCTGGAACCGCCGAAACGCCGGTTCGTCAAGGGAGGCCGGTCGTGATCCTGCTGGACGAGCCCACGGAAAAGGTGTGCGCGGCGATCTCCTCCGGCACACCGGTCCGGCTCGCGATGGTGGCGCCCGGCGGTTACGGCAAGACCGCCGTGCTCGAACGCCTCGCCGGGGCGAATGCGCGGTTGGTGGATGACGCCCACCTGCTCGGCGACGCGGAACTCGCCGAATTGGCGCGGTTGCTCGATGACGGGGCCAGCGTGGTGATCGCCGCGCGCCCGTACCCGCGGCCTGCCGCGCTGAACCAGGTTCTCGCGCGGCTACGGGGACAATTGGTGCTGCGCCCGTTCGACCGGACCAGGACGGCGGATTTCCTGCGCAGGACGGGCAAAGATCTTTCGCCTGACTCCGTCCAGGCGGAGACCGGCGGGGTGCCGGGCTTCGTGCGCATGCTGGCCGAAGGCGGAGACCTGACCGGGTTCCGCCGTGAACTGGACCTGTTGCCCGAAGACGTGCTGCGGTTCCTGCTCACGCTCGACCCCCGCGCCGACTTTCCCGTCGAAACCAGGGAAACCGCGCGTGCGGCGGGTTTCCTCGGTGCGGACGGAACGGTGCTGCCGATCGTCGCGCGGGCGCTGCGGGAGCTGATGCCGGATCGCGCGGTCGGCCCGCGCTGGGCCGAGGCGGCGGCCAGAGCCGGTGACTTCGACGCGGCGCTCCGGCTGGCCGATCAGATGATCGTTGCCGAGCATGCGCCGGACCGGGCCGAGGGCGCGCGGATCGCGGGTACCGCGCTGGCCCACCGGGGTCAGCTCGCCCGCAGCGCGGAACTGTTCCGATGGTCGGACACCGGCCCGTCGGCCTGTTTCGCGGCGATCGGCATGGTCGGCACCGGCCGGCCCGCCGAGGCCGAGAAGCTGCTCGAACAGTCCACGATGGACGGTCCGCCGACGTTGCTGTCCGGTGCGGTGTCTTCGGCCGCGCAGGGTGTGCTGGAGTCGCTCGGCGGGCAGCCGGCCGTCGCGCTGTCCACTTTGGTCAGGTCCGCGGAGATGCTGGAGCCGGTGTCGGCGGGCATGCTGTTGCCGGACAGCCCGGCCGCGCTCGGCGCGCTGGTGGCCCTCAACTGCGGTGAGGCCGCGATCGCCGAACCCTTGCTGGAGCGGGCGATCGAGTCCGGTTCGCTCGTCGCGCGGCACACCCTGTTGCTGGCGTGGACGGCCATGCTGCGCGGTGACCGGGAGGTGGCCGCCGCACGGCTGCAGTCCGCCGGGGACGGGCTGGCGCAACGGGACTGGCTGTTCGCGGTGGGGCTGCGGGTCGGGCTGGCGCGCCGGGCCGCCGATCTGGCCGGGCTGCGCCGGATCTGGGGCCAGGCGCGGGAGGCGGTCATCCGGCAGCCGGTGGATCTGTTCACGTTCCTGCCCTTCGGCGAGTTCGAGGTCGCGGCGGCGCGGCTGGGGGAACGTGACCGGCTCGCGCCGCATCTGCGGCAGGCGCGGGAACTGCTGGCCGCGCTGGGCGATCCGCCGCTGTGGGCGACCGCGCTGCACTGGAGCGGGTTGCATGCCGCGATCCTGGCCGAGCAGCCCGACGAGGCCGCGGAGCACGCGTCGGCGTTGTGTGCCGGCGCGGGTGCCGGCCCGTATTTCGCCGTGATGGCCGAAGCGGCCCGATGCTGGCTGAAGGTGCTCCGCGGAGACGTCGACCCGATCGCGGTGGAGAGCGCCGCGCGTGGTCTGCACGGCGCCGGCCTGTGCTGGGACGGCGCGCGACTCGCGGGACAGGCGGCCATCCGCACCGCGGACCGCAAGGCGATGGTGACCCTGCTCGACTGCGCCCGGGTGTTGCAGGGTCGCGAGCCGGACCCGTCTGAAGCCCCCGCCCGGTTGAGCGAGCGGGAACGCCAGGTCGCCGAACTGGTGCTCGCCGGGCTGACCTACAAGCAGGTCGGCGACCAGCTGTTCATCTCGGCCAAGACCGTCGAGCACCACATGGCCCGGATGCGCCAGCGTCTGGGCGCGTCGAGCCGTTCGGAGCTACTCAGCGAGTTGCGCGCCGAACTCGCCCCAACCACCAAAGGCATGTCGTAACCGGACAGCTGTTCGTCGTGCTCGGGTGCGCGGCGCCTCGCGGTAAGCGGCGGCCGCCGGCTCGCCCGGTCAGTGCAGTGCGCACGACCCCAAGGGCCTGCGTCGAAGTCGGTTGGGGTGGTCGGGCTGGATCTTGGCGTTCCTACCCGAACCCGGAACTCGCCCTCCCGAACCCAGAACTCGCCCTCCCGAGCCCGGAACTCGCCCTCCTGAGCCCGGAACTCGCCCTCCCGAACCCAGAACTCGCCCTCCCCAGCCGGGGACACGCCAGCACCTGGCGTGTCCCCGGTCCAGGCACGTGAGTTCCCGGCTCGGGCGGGCGTGTCCCCGGCTCAGGCACGTGAGTTCCGGGTCCAGGCACCCGAGTTCCTGGTCCAGGCACCCGAGTTCCGGGTTGGGAACATAGACACCGAAGGCAGGACTACTCCGGCAACGTTGCCAGGCACGCCTCCAGAGCCTGGAACGAGAACACAGCACCGTCGCCACCCGCTACGAAGCCACCATCCGCCCCGCCGCCCTCAACCATCCGCCCCGCCGCATCAACGAATGGTTCTGATCCACGTTGATACAGACCCTGGAAGCAGTCCTGGCGGCGAATGATCACGGCAGGATCTGGACCGCCTGGCCGATCTGCAGGGTGTTGAAGAACTTCAGCGAAGCGGTGCTGGAGAGGTGGATGCAGCCGTGGGACGGCGTCGACAGGCTTCCGGTGTGGAACGCGTCCCCGGGGTAGAAGAAGACGGAGTTCGGCATGGGCGCGTTGTCGAACTCCCGGCTGAGGTGCATCTTCTCCTTGGAGAGCACGCGGAACATGCCGGTCGGGGTCGCGTTGCCCTTGCGCCCGCCGAGGGCCGGTACCGGTCCGTAGATCACCTTGCCGTCCTGCACCAGCCACGCCTTCTTCGCCGAAAGGCTCACGCAGGCGCCGCTGCTGATCGAGCACGGCACACCCGGAGCGGCGGTGGTGGGCTTCGGCTTCGGCGTCGTCTTCGAGGTCGAAGAGGAGGACTTCGTGGAGGTGGCCGGCGGTGGCGTGCTGCTCGACGTGCTCGCCGGCGGCGTGGTGGTCGTCGGCGCGGCCGAGCTGGTCTGCTCGACGCTGCTCGCCGCCGCCGCGGGCTGGATGGCCGCGTTGTCGGTGGCTGGAGACGAGCAAGCGGCCAGCACCACCGCCGTGGCCAGGCCGCCCACTGCCGCCAGGATCTTCTTCACCATCGAGCCACCATTCCCGTTCGGATCATCACTCTGGTTGTCAAAACGCGCGATCGACGAACGCGTCTACGGACCGTGACCTCGCAAGGCACATCCGGTCGACCTCCGCTCGCGGCCCGCAGCCGCGTTCGCGAGGCCTTCGGCGGGCGCGGTTTCTACTCGCCGAAGCACGAACACGGACTTTGGGATCACCGTCGTCGATTAGACGTGGACGATATGCCCGCGTTGACTCCGGCGTGGTCACGTTTTTGTTGCGGAGGGCGATCGCGCAGGATGGGGTCATGCGATACGTCATCATCGGAGCCGGTGCGATCGGCTCGACCGTGGCCGCGCAGCTGCAGCTGGCCGGAATTCCGGTCGTCCTCCTCGCACGCGGCGAGCACGGCGCCGCCATTCGCGAAAACGGCCTGCGCTACCTCCGTCCCAGCGGTACGCGACAGGTCCGGGTGCCGGTCGCCGAGCATCCCGGGGAGGTCACGCTGACCGGTGACGACGTGCTTGTTCTGGCCACGAAGAGCCAGCAGACGGAGCAGGCGTTGCAGGAGTGGGCGTGGCGTCCCGCGGGCGAAGGCGTCGCGGCCGATCTGCCGGTGCTGAGCCTGCAGAACGGGTTGGAGAACGAGCGTGCCGCGCTGCGCCGGTTCGGCACGGTTTTCGGCGCGTCGGTCTGGCTGCCGTGCACCTACCTCACACCGGGCGAGGTCAGCGCCGAAGGTGCCGAGAAGCCGGGCATCCTTTGGCTGGGCGGCTATCCCGCGGGTGCGGACGATCCGCGTTTGCACGCGATCGCGGAGGATCTGGGCACGGCGGATTTCGCCGTTCAGCTCGTGCCGGACCTGATCCGCTGGAAGGCGGGCAAACTGTTGGGCAACGTCGGCAACGCGGTCGACGCACTCTACGGCGAGCGGGCCGGCTGGGTGATGGACGAACTGCGCGCCGAGGCGCGGCGGGTGTTCGCCGCGGCCGGCATCGCCGTCGCCGACCTGGTCCGAGAGTCCGAAGTGGACGTTTCGGTCGCGACGATCGCGGAAATCCCTGGCCGGTCGCGGGGCGGCAGCTCGACGTGGCAGAGCCTGGCGCGCGGCACCGGTTCGGCCGAAGGCGACTTCCTCAACGGGGAGATCGTGCTGCTGGGCCGGTTGCATGGCGTACCGACGCCGCTGAACGAGGCGCTGCAACGCAGGATCGCGCTGGCCGCCGAGCACGGAGCCGCGCCCGGTTCCGCGGATCTTGCCGAGCTCCGGACCCCCGGTCGAACCCCGGTGCTCGTCAGCGCCGGCGAACTCGCCCGGGAACTCGAGTCGGCCGAGCCGCCGATCTTGCTCGACGTGCGCTGGGTGCTCGGCGATCCACACGGTCACCAGGACTATCTCGACGGGCACATTCCCGGCGCGGTGTACGTCGATCTCCACACCGAACTCGCCGCCCCGCCCACTCTGGCCGAGGGACGGCACCCGCTGCCGGAGCCGGCCGACCTGCAGGCGGCGGCCCGGCGCTGGGGCGTACGGGAAGGGTCCCGGGTCGTGGCCTACGACAGCAACGGAAACCTCGCCGCCGCGCGTGCCTGGTGGTTGCTGCGGTGGGCCGGGGTCGCCGACGTGCGGCTTCTCGACGGTGGTCTCGACGCGTGGCAGGGACCGCTGGAGACCGGGTTCGGTCGCACTCCGGAGCCCGGAGATGTCGTGCTGAAGCCGGGAAACCTGCCCGTGCTGACCATCGACGAGGCCGCGGCCCTGCCGTCCGCCGGCGTGCTGCTCGACGCCCGGGCGGGCGAGCGGTACCGCGGCGAGCAGGAGCCGATCGACCCGCGGGCCGGCCACATTCCCGGCGCGCTCAGCGCCCCGACCGGGGAGAACCTGGGGCCCGACCGGCGGTTCCGCCCGGCCGCGGAACTGGCCGAGCGCTTTCGCGCCCTGGGCGCCGGGGACGGGCCGGTCGGCGTCTACTGCGGTTCCGGGGTCACTGCCGCCCACCAGATCGCGGCGCTGGCCATCGCAGGCATCGACGCCGCGCTCTACCCCGGCTCGTGGTCCCAGTGGTCCAACCAGCCCGACCGCCCAGTAGAACGCTCAGTGGAAACCTAGCCCGCATGTTCCGTCTGGCATGAGTGAGAAGTTTGTGCCGCTTTTCGTCAGTAACGGGTCACTCATGAAAACTGTGGCCTGACAACTGCCGAACCCAGTGCTGAGGGGTCTCGCTGATTGTCGGACAGGTACCCTCTGCTCGCCAGCTGCGATGGCGAGCAGAGGGTTTGACACTCGCCGCGTGGCGGCTCTCACAACGGCCGGCGGCCTGTGCCATGTGGGCTACCTCACCATCAGTTCGCTACGAGCGCTAGCCCGATCGGAGATCGCCGTCTTTCGTGTCGTCCCTTGACGATTCACCCTTGACCCGGTTCCCCCTCAGGGTCGCTGCCTACAGCACCGTCGACCCACCTCCGGTCGATCGGAGTTGCCGCGGTGACCCTCCGGAGCAGGGCGTAGACCAGCGCCGAGGCGACGAGTCCGACGTAGTAGGCGAGATCGGCGCCGTGCAGGGCCGAGGCGACCGGCCCGGTGAAGACGGTGGTGTTCATGAACGGCACGGCGGCCGCACAGCCGAGCAGGAAGGCCACCAGCGCGGGCCAGCCGGGCTGTGGCCGGGCGAGGTCTGCCAGCACGTCGAAGCTGCGACGGTGCCTTCGCCGGTGCCACCAGTCGATCACCACGACCCCGACGAACGGCGGGATCCAGTAGCCGATCAGCAGCAGCACGTCCTGGAACTTCGACGCCAGATCACCGCTGTGCATCCACAGGATGAGCGCGAACGCGATCACGGTGACGACCACCGCGGACACCGGTCGCCGCACCCGGAACCCGATCGTCTGCAGGGCAAGCGAACCGCTGTAGTCGTTCATCGCGTTGGACGACACCGCGGTCAGGGTGATCACCAGCAGCGCCACCGCACCCAGCACCCCGCCGCCGAGGAGGGTCCGGATACCCGCGGTCGTCTGGTCGGTCAGCGCTTGCCCCGCGGCCAACCCGAGCGTTTCGCCCCAGCCGAAGGAAAGCGTCAGGCCCAGCAAGGTGTAGATGAACGCACGCGGGCGTGAGGTCTTCGACGGAAGGTAGCGGCTGAAGTCGGAGGCGTAGCTGGCCCACGAGATCGCCAGGCTCAACGCGATGGTGCTGAACAGGATGAACGCTCCGGCCAGCTCGGCACCCGAGACCGTGTCGGCCACCACGATGCTTTGCCCGGAAAGCAGCCGGATGGTCAGCACCACGAAGAAGACCGCGGTCACCACGGTCATCACCGCCTGCACTCGGTGGATCACCTCGTAGCCGAGCACACCCACCGCGCATTGCAGCAGCAGCACGATCGCCACGGCCAGCCAGAACGGCAGGCCGGTCAGTTGCGCCAGCGCGTCGCCGCCGAACAACCCGACCAGCGCGTCCCAGGCGATCGAGTTGACCCACTGCACCACGCCGGGGAGCACAACGGCACGGCGGAACGGCAGCCGCGCGAACGGGAGCTGCGCGGTGCCGGTGAGTGGGCCCCAGGTGACCAGGTAGGCGACGGGAATGGAGCCGAGCACGGTGCCGACGATGAGGGCGACCAGCCCGGTGCCGAAGCCGAGTCCGAGCCCGGCGGCCAGCGTGCCGGAGAACACCGCGGTCATGGTCAGGTTCGGTGCGAAGAACACGGTGAGCAGGCGCACGGGGCGGCCGAAGCGGTTGGCCGCCGGGATGGGAGCGATTCCGTGCGATTCGACCGCGAGATCACCGGCGCGGGTCGGCATCCGCCCGCCGAACGCATCGGCGGTCAACGCAGTCGGCGCGTCGTCGTTCATGGGAGCACACTTTCACACGGCCAAACCCGCTGGTAGGTGTGGAGATATGGATCTCAGGCCGAGCACTTCGCATTGGGGAGCCTTCTCCGCCGGGCTTGACCCGTCCGGGCGGTTGCGGGTGGCGGCGCACCCCGAGGACCCGTCGCCGTCGCCGTTGCTGGGCAACCTGCCCGCCTCGCTCCGGCACGCGACCCGGGTCGCCACGCCCGCGGTCCGCCGTGGCTGGCTGGAGCGTGGCCCCGGTCCGGACCCGGCCCGTGGTCACGACGACTTCGTGGCACTCGGCTGGGACGAGGCGCTCGACCTGCTCGCCGCCGAGCTGCGCAGGGTCCGCGAAGAGCACGGCAACCAGGCCATCTTCGGGGGTTCCTACGGGTGGGCCAGCGCCGGGCGGTTCCACCACGCGCAAAGCCAGCTGCACCGGTTTCTCAACGCCTTCGGCGGTTTCACCGCGGGGCGCAACACCTACAGCCACGGGACGAGCGCCGTGGTGCTGCCGCACATCGTCGGCAGTGCGCACGAGGTGTTCTTCCGCGGCACCAGTTGGCCGACGATCCTGGCGCACACCGAACTGCTGGTCGCCTTCGGCGGGATGCCGGAGAAGAACGTCTCCGTGATCCCGGGCGGGGTCGCCCGGCACCACACGCCGGACTTCTTCGCACAGCTCGGGCGAGGAGGCACCGAGGTGGCGCTGATCAGCCCGATCCGGGATGACCTGCCGACCGGCCTGAACGCCCGGTGGTACCCGATCCGTCCCGCCGCCGACACCGCCCTGCTGCTGGCACTCGCGCACACCGTGGCCGCGGAAGGCTTGCACGACAAGGAGTTCCTGCGCGATTACTGCGTCGGTTACGAGGACTTCGAGCGGTACCTGTTCGGCGCCGAGGACGGTGTGCCCAAGGACGCGGAATGGGCCAGTGCCCGCACGGATCTGCCCGCCGCGGACATCGTGGCGCTGGCCCGGCGGATGGCCGCGGCCCGGACCCTGGTCACGGTCACCTGGTCGTTGCAACGCATCGAGCACGGTGAGCAGCCGGTGTGGGCCGCGATCGCGCTGGCCGCCATGCTCGGCCAGATCGGCCTGCCCGGCGGTGGTTTCGGCCATGGCTACGGCTCGATGGGCGACGTCGGCGGCATCGGTGGAGAATTCCGGGTCCCGCACCTGCCGCAGGGCGTCAATCCCGTACGGGAGTTCATTCCGGTCGCCCGGATCGCCGACCTGCTGCTCAATCCGGGTGAGCGCTACGACTACGACGGCACGGTGCGTGCCTATCCCGACATCCGGTTGGTCTACTGGGCCGGCGGCAACCCGTTCCACCACCATCAGGACCTCAACCGGTTGCGGACCGCGTTCTCCCGGCCGGACACGGTGGTCGTGAACGAGCCGTTCTGGACCGCCACCGCTCGCCATGCCGATTTCGTCCTGCCGGCCACGGTCCCGCTGGAGCGGGAGGATTTCGGCGCCGGGCGGCGCGACACGTCGTTGATCGCGATGCACCGGGTGGCCGAGCCGTTCGCGCAGGCCCGGGACGACTACACCATTCTCGGCGGGCTGGCGGACCGGCTGGGGATCGCCGCGGAGTTCACCGAGGGCCGTTCGGCGCGCGCCTGGCTGGAACATCTTTACGAGTCCTGGCGAACGGATCTTCGGGCCGGAGGCCTGGCCATACCGTCCTTTGTGGATTTCTGGGCCGCGGGCGAATACCGGTTGCCCGAGGCGGGCCCCGAACGCACGCTGTTCGCCGAGTTCCGGCGTGACCCGGTGGCGCACCCGCTGCGCACGCCGAGCGGGAAGATCGAGATCACCTCCCGGCGGGTCCGGTCGTTCTCCTACGCCGACTGTCCCGGCCACCCGGCCTGGCTCGAGCCCACCGAATGGCTCGGTGGGCCGCGCGCCGCCCGGTTTCCGCTGCACCTGATCGCCAACCAGCCGTCGACTCGCCTGCACAGCCAGCTCGACGGCGGCGAGGTCAGCCAGGCGGCCAAGGTCGCGGGGCGCGAGGCGATCTGGCTGCATCCGGCGGACGCGGCGGCCCGGGGAATCGCCGAGGGAGAAGTGGTCCGGGTGTTCAACGACCGCGGCGCCTGCCTGGTCGGCGCGGTGCTGACCGAGGGCCTGCGCCCCGGTGTCGTGCGGCTGCCCACCGGGGCGTGGTTCGACCCGGACGGATCCCTTTGCGTGCACGGGAATCCGAACGTGCTGACCGCGGACCTGCCGTCCTCGCGGCTGTCGCAGGGCGCCACCGGAGGGCATGTGCTGGTCGAGATCGAGCGTTATGACGGCACGCCTGGACAGTTGACGGTGAATGCGCCGCCGCCGATCAGGCACTTGAGGTGAGAACGCGTCAAAACGCAAGATCAGCACCCATAGCGACAGACCCGGAGCCGGAAAAGCGGAAGCTATCACCCAATCGAGTCAATTTGGCGGGTGAAGAGGGAAATATGAGACATTATCAGGTTACTTGACGTGCCATGCTGGTAGCTTCGGCCGAGCCTCGGTTCGCTGGGGGTACGGCCAGGCGGCCCGGAATTGGCAGCGAGGTAACGGGGCCTTGGTCATGCGGTGCCGATGGAGGACTGTTTGATGGTGCGCACCATCCTGCGCAGCGGGTCCGGCGACCTCGTGGCGGACGTGCGGCTTACCGATCGCACCGGAATCGTCGCGGCGAGCACGCCCCCGCCCGCGGACCCGCCATCGCCGGAACTCGGCGAGCCGGAATCCGGCGAGCTCCGGCCCGTGGCGCCGGCCGGAGGAGGATCGATCGGCGGCGTGCTGCGCCGAGTCCGCCGGCAGGCGTCGTTCGCCTGCGCGGCGGTCGGACTGGTCGCCCTCGGGTGGATCGGTGGCGGCATCTTCGCGCACGAGGACGTCGCGCAGGTGCCGGCGATCGCCACGGGCAACACCGGCGTCCTGGTGAACGAGGACCAGTCGAGCGTGCCGGCTCCGCCGCCGCCGGAGGTGACTCCGCTGGTACCGGCGACCGCCGGCTCGCCGTCCCCGACGCCGGCCGCCAAGACGAAGCCGGGTGCCGGCAGTAGGAAGGCAACCGACGACACGGCCCGGCATTCGCGGTCCGAGCCGGCCGGTACGCCGACCAGTCCGGCCGGACTGCCGCGCGCGGACGCCATGCTGGACGAGGCGACCCGGATGATGGACTCTCTCACCAGCCGGTTCGCGCAGCTCCAGTGGTTCATCGACGCCTACAACCAAGCCGACGGCGCACTCGCGGGTAGACAGTTTTGAAGCGGTTTGCGTGGCGGTGCAAGCTGACGGCCCACTGCAAGCGGGTCCGCCGCTCATTCTGATGCACCAAGGGTTTTGGATCGGTCATTGGTTCAGACATTGGTGATTTCGGCGATGAAGGCGTCGATGTCGAACCGCTCGCTTTCCATGCCGAAGGGGACGACCTCGGCGGATGCCTGGATGAACCGCTCGATGTCCTCGCGTTCGATTTCCACCAGGGCATAGCCGTCCGGTGACTCGATCTCCAGCAGCACGATGTTCTCGTCCGCCGCCAGGTCCGGCCGCACGCGCACGTCGCCGATGCCGGCCGGCTGGGACAACCCGGTCACGAGCAGGTCACGGGCAAACGTCCATTCAACCCACTGGCCCCGGTCGGTGCGGAAGGCGATGTTCACCGAGAACGGCTCGCTGGCCACATAGGACAGTCGGGACAGAACGGGTGCGGTCGAGCCATTCAACGAAACGAACTGGCTTCGGGTAACGGTATCGCAGCTCATGTGCCCTCCTCGCGGTCAAGGTTCGCCGGCGCGAACGAGATGGACAGCCAGGAGAGGGCGGTAGGCGGTAGATCATGATGCGTGCCGCGAAACTTTCACGCGATCCGGTGTAAAAGCATTAAACGCGTAACATCTGCGCGGACGTCTGTCAGCCGCCATCAAGGGGAATGGTCAGCCCGGCCTTGATCCGGTCCAGCACCACGCTGGTGGTGAAGTGCCGGACCTCGCAGTTGTCGAAGAACATCCGGTTCGTGAAGGCATCGAACTCGCTCAGGTCGCGGCAGTTGACCACGAGCACGAAATCGGTCCTCCCGGTCACGTGGTAGCACTGCTGGACGGCGGCGTCGGCGAGGGCCTGCTTGCGGAACGCGTCGAGCACGTCGCGTTGCCCGTGCTCCATCTCCACGGCCACGATGAAGGTCATCCCGACGCCGACGGCCTCGGGATCGAGCACGGCGACTTCACGGGCGATCACCCCGTTGGCCCGCAGCCGCTTGATCCGGCGCTGCACGGCCGCGGCCGACAGGCCGACCCGCGCCCCGATCGTCTCGGCGATCGTCCGGGAGTCCTCCTGAAGCATCCGTAGAATCGCGTGATCGAGATGGTCGAGGTCAGCGGCACGCACCTACGCATAGTAGCCAAAAACCGGTTGCCCAACTTTCCGTAGCCGGGCGTCGTGCGCCGCCGCCGGACGGAAAACCGCAGGAGGCCGACCCGCCTGGCGCCGGAGCGTCCTTTGTGGATAGCCGCGCTACGGTCCGGTCGCCGGCGCCGGGGTGGCGCACCGGCCGGTGATCCGTCCGGCACCGCGACCCGCCAGCCGGGTGGCCGTATGTGTGACCTGAAACACAACCCGCCGGTCTACCCAGGGGTAGCCCATAAACATGTCCCATGACGATGGGGACGTCTGCGGTTCTCGCCGGGCTCGGTGCCTGGCTGCCGCAACGAGTGGTGGACAACGACGAACTCGCGCGGAGGCTGGAAACCTCGGACGAATGGATCCGGACCCGGACCGGGATCCGGACCAGGCACATCGCCGACCCCGACATCTCCACTGTGGACATGGCGGTCCACGCCGGGAGCGCCGCGCTGCGCAGCGCGGGGTCGGACGTGGTCGATGCGCTGGTGCTGGCCACCACGACGCCGGACTACCTCTGCCCGGCCAGCGCGCCGCAGGTCGCGTCCGAGCTGGGCCTGAGCGGGATCGCCGCGATGGACGTCAACGCCGTCTGCAGTGGCTTCGTCTACGCGCTGGCCACCGCGGCCGGGCTGATCGCCGGCGGGATCGCCGGGCGGGTGCTGGTCATCGGCGCCGACGCGTTCAGCCGGCTGTGCGACCCCGATGACCGCACCACCGCGCCCATCTTCGGCGACGGCGCGGGCGCGGTCGTGCTGCGCGCCGGGACCCGCGACGAGCCGGGTGCGCTCGGCCCCTTCGACCTGCACAGCGAGGGCGAGCACGCCGGACTCTTGATCGTCCCGGCCGGCGGGGCGAAGCAACGCAGGTCGGACGACCCGCGCGAGCACTTCGTCTCCATGCAGGGCACCGCGGTGTTCCGGCACGCGTGCGCCCGGATGACCGAGTCCACCCGCGCGTTGCTCGATCGCGCGCACCTGTCCGTGGACGACGTGGACCGGTTCGTCGGCCACCAGGCCAACATCCGGATCCTTCAGGCGACGGCCAAGCATCTCGGACTGCCCGAGGAACGGCTCGTGGTCAACATCGGGCACACCGGCAACACCAGCGCCGCGTCGATCCCGCTGGCCCTGGCCGATGCCTGTGAGGACGGCAGCCTTCGCCCCGGCCACCGGGTCCTGATGACCGCCTTCGGCGCCGGACTGACCTGGGGGTCCACCCTGCTGACCTGGCCCGACGTCAAACCCGGCTCCGCCAGGTAGGCCCGCGCCTGACCGCCCGGCGGACCCGGCGGTCAGGAGGCTCTGGCGATCAGGAAGCGGGGCGGTGCGCTTCGGCGGTCTCGCGGACGGCCTTTTCCAGGTCGGCGCGCGACATCTTCGAACGGCCCTTGACATCGAGTTCACGGGCCATCCGCTCCAGCTCGGTCTTGCTGAGCTCGGACACGTCGGGAGCGGCCGGGCGCCGCCGGGACCTGCTGGCCTCGACGCTGCGGGCGAGCGTCTCGAACAGATCCACCACCTTGGTCGGTTCGGCGGGCGCCTCCTCGACGGTCACCGTCCGGCCCGCCTTCTTGTCCTCGACCAGCTTGTGCACTCGCTCGGTGTAGGTGTCGTGGAACTCCTCCGGGTGCCAGTCCTCGGTCATCGAGTCGATCAGGCTGATCGCCATGTCGAGCTCGCGGCCGCGGGCGTCGGCCGCCTTGGGCAGTTTCTTGAGCTCCCGCGCGGGGTCGCGAATATCCTCGGCGAACAGCAGCGTGTCGAGCACGAGCATGCCCTCCGAGGCGCGGACCGCGGCGATGTGCTGCTTGCCGCGCACCACGAACCGCGCGATGCCCGCCTTGTTCGTGCGCTCCAGGGCCTGCACCAGCAGCCCGTACGCACGCGCGAACTCCTCCTTCTCCGGCGCCAGCCAGTAGCTGCGCTCGAAGAAGACCGGGTCGATCTTCTTCAGGTCCACGAACGCCTCGATGTCGATCGCCCGCGACCGGCCCGGCGCGATCTCGTCCAGTTCCTCCTGCTCGACCAGGACGTATTCCCCGTCGCCGAGCTCGTAACCCTTGACGATGTCCGAGAAGTCGACCTCCTTACCGGTGCGCTCGTTGACCCGCCGATACCGGATCCGGTCGGACGTGCCCCGCTCGAACTGGCGGAAGTGCACGCTGTGGTCCTCCGTCGCGGAGTACAGCTCGACGGGCACGGTGACCAGACCGAAGCTGACCGCGCCGCGCCAGATCGCTCGCGCCGCCATGACCTTCCTCCCTCAAACCGAACTGTCCATAGCGGAGGCGTCAGATGTGGATGACCATGAAGTTACCCGGCAGGTGCCCAGGTCAAACCGGCCGCGCCAGCGCGGTGTTCAAAGCGGCGGAGCCGCTTGCGGTGGGCTGTCAGCTTGCACCACCTCAGGTTCCGCTACCGGCACCGCCACGCAAGCCACTTCAAACCAGCTCACTCGTCGTGTTGCTCGGTGAGTCCTTCGCGGAGGTGCTCCAGGGTGCGGGCCAGCAGGCGGGAGACGTGCATCTGGGACACCCCGATCCGTTCGGCGATCTGGGTCTGGGTCATGTTGTGCACGAAACGCAACCCGAGAATCCGCCGTTCGCGTTCGGGGAGTTCCCGGATCAGCGGCAGCAGTGCCTCGTGGTTTTCGACGCCCTCCAGCCCGGAGTCCTCCTCGCCGAGCGTGTCGCCGAGCGCCAGGTTCTCGGTGTCGCCGGAGAGCACCTCGTCCAGCGACATCGAGTGGTAGGCATTTCCGGCCTCCAGGCCCTCGTACACGTCCTCCTGGCTGATCGACAGGTGCGCGGCGATCTCGCTCGGGGTCGGGGCGCGGCCGAGGCGCTGCGCCAGCGCCGTGCTGGCGGCGGAGATCGACAGGTGCAGTTCCTTGAGCCGTCGTGGAACCCGGACCAGCCAGCCGCTGTCGCGGAAGTGCCGGCGGACCTCGCCCATCACGGTGGGCACCGCGAAGGACAGGAAGTCCGCGCCGCGGGCGGCGTCGAACCGGTCGACCGCGTTGATCAATCCGACGGTGGCGACCTGTACCAGGTCCTCCTTGGCCACGCCCCGGCCCGAGAACCGTTGCGCGATGTGCTCGGCCAGCGGGAGGTGCCCGGTCACGAGCTTGTCGCGGATCTCCGAGCGGCGCGGGTCGTCCGCGGGCAGCGCCGCCAACTCGTCGAACAGGGGGGCAAGTTGCTGGTACTCGTTCGACGATGTCGGGTGTGCTGCCTGGGGTCGAGAAGTCCTCACGCGCGCGCCCCTGGCACCTCCACCGACACCCGGCGCTTCGCGAGCTCGATGTTCAGGCGGTGGTGTTGTCCGTTCGACGAGACTCGGCTGTCCACCATGTCCGTCAAGGTAGTCAGGACGCGCCAGCCGAACGACCTGGTACTCGGCTCGGTACCGGTCGCCGAGTCGACCGTGCCCACGAAGCACAGCTCGTCGTCGGAGACGGTGAACCGGCAGTTCATGGCGGTTCCCGGCACGGCCCTGGTGATCAGGGTCGAGCATGCCTCGTCGACGGCGAGCTTGAGGTCCGCGATGGCGTCGAGGTCGAAGTCGGCCCGGGTGGCGATGGTCGCCACCACCGAGCGCACGATGGGCAGATTCATCAGGTCAGCGGTCAGCCGTAGTTCGATATCTCCTGGCCTCAAGCCGTCGGGCGCCGGCAGGCCGGGAGGTTCCCAGTCGGTCACGTTCACCTCATCTGTCGGATGCAACCTGCGGACCATGATGCCTCTACCGGACTACCTTCGCTGTGTTTCACCTGTGACGTCGTTTCTGTGCGGACAACTCACCCGATACTGGCGGCATACCCCACCGTCAGCGGAGCGAAACGTGGGGTTGCGTGACCGGCGGGCCCGCCGCGGTGGTCAGCGGGGCCCGCCGCGTGGTCAGCGCGGGAAGGTCGCGGCGGCCATGAGGAACTGATCGTTCTCGTCGGGCGAGCTCACCGTGACACGGACGCCGTCGCCCTGGAACGCGCGGACGACGATCTTGTTGGCCAACATGTGGTCGAAGAACTCGAGGGCACGCTCGCCCAGCGGCAGCCAGACGAAGTTGGCCTGTGACTCCGGGATCTCGTAGCCCAGGTCGCACAGTTGGGCGCGCACCCGCTCGCGCTCGGCCGCGGTCTGCGTACATCGCGCGAGAAGCTCGTCCTCGGCGTCGAGGCAGGCCAACGCCGCGGTCTGGGCCAGCGCGTTCACACTGAAGGGCACGTAGACCTTCTTCACCGCGGACGTGATCTCCTCCGGCCCGACGAGGTAACCGACGCGGAGCCCGGCCAGCCCGTACGCCTTCGAGAAGGTCCGCAGCACCGCCACGTTCCCCCGCTCGCGGACGAACTCCAGGCCGTCCGGCACGCCGGGGTCGGTCACGTACTCGCGATACGCCTCGTCCAGCGCCACCAGCACGTTGGACGGCACGGCGTCCAGGAACCGCGCCAGCGCGTCCCGGCGCACGGCGGTGCCCGTGGGGTTGTTCGGGTTGCACACGAACAACAGCCGGGTGCGCGGGGTGATCGCGGCGAGCATGGCGTCCAGGTCGTGCGAGAGCGTCGCGTCGAGCGGCACGCGGACCTGCGCAGCCGCCGCTACCTGCGTGACCGTCGGGTACGCCTCGAACGACCGCCAGGCGAACACCACCTCTTCGCCCGGCGCGCACATCGCCTGAACGAGTTGCTGGCAAAGGGAGACCGAGCCGCAGCCCACGGCGATCTGCTCCACCGGCAGCCGCACCTTGTCCGCCAGGCGCTGGGAAAGCTGGGTCACCGCGTTGTCCGGGTACCGGTTCACGTCGGATGCCGCGGCGGCGATCGCCTTGGCGACGCTGGGCAGTGGGCCGCCCGGCGACTCGTTGCTGGACAACTTGATCGCGTCGGGAACGGTACGGCCCGCGACATAGGAGGGCAGGGTGTCGAGATCGACGCGGGGCTGGACGGACATCGCGTGCTCCTTGTTGGCAGGTAGCGGTTGCTGTCACCGTAGCTCGTGACCACCCTGCGCAGGTGAACGGCGCGAATTGAACCTGAATCGGGTCCGGCCGGACATCGGTGGAGTTGCGTCGCCTTTTCGGGGAAGTCACGCCCGATTTTGCGGGCTAGAGTCATCGGGTGAGCAACGACGCGCAAACTCCAGAAGTGCTGTGGCGCCCCTCGGCCGAAGAGATCGCCGGCAGTCGCATCCAGGGCTTTCGCGATTGGCTGAAGACCGAGCGGGACGTACAAACCTCCGATTACGACGAGTTGTGGCGGTTTTCCGTTGACGAGCCGGACCGGTTCTGGGGCGCGCTCGCCGAGTTTCTCGGCGTGCGCTGGCACGACCAGCCGGCCGAAGTGCTCGCGGACGCGCGCATGCCGGGCGCGCGCTGGTTTCCCGGCGGCACCCTGAACTACGCGGAACATGCGCTGACCGGTCCGGCCGACGACGACCTCGCGGTGATCTTCCAGCGGGAGGACGGGGCCGGTGGTGAGCTCACCTACGGCCGGCTGCGCGAGCAGGTCGCGGCGGCGCGGGCCGCGCTGGTCGAGTTCGGGGTCGGCAAGGGCGACCGGGTGGTCGCGCTGGCGCCGAACTGCCCGCAGACGCTCGTCGCGTTCCTCGCGACGGCGAGCCTCGGCGCGATCTGGTCGTCGTGCTCACCCGACTTCGGCGTGCGCGCGGCGGTCGACCGGTTCAACCAGATCGAGCCGAAGGTGCTCCTCGCCGTGAACGGCTACGTCTACAATGGACGATCGTTCGACGTGCGGCCAACGATCAACCAGTTACGCGACGAGATCCCATCACTGGCGGTGACCCTGCTCGTCGACTACCTCGGCGGCGGGACCCTCGACGGTGCGCTGGACTGGGACGCCACCCTGGCCCGGTACGAGGGCGCCAAGCCGGCGTTCGAACCGGTGCCGTTCGACCATCCGCTGTGGGTGCTCTACTCGTCGGGGACCACCGGACTGCCCAAGGGCATCGTGCACGGTCATGGCGGCATCGTCGTGGAACACCTCAAGGCGGCCGCGCTGCAGATGGACCTGCGGCCGGGGGACCGGTTCTTCTGGTTCACCACCACCGGCTGGATGATGTGGAACTTCCTGATCGGCGGCCTGCTGGTCGGTGCCACGATCGTGCTCTACGACGGCAGCCCCGGTCATCCGGACCTCAACGCGCTGTGGCGGCTGGCCGAACGGCACCGCATCACCTACTTCGGTACGTCCGCACCGTTCATCCAGAGCTGCCTGAAGGCCCACCTGCAACCGGCGAAGCACTACGACCTGTCCGCGCTGCGGGCGATCGGTTCGACCGGGGCGCCGCTGAGCGTGGAAGGGTTCCGCTGGATCGTCGACGAGATCGGCGCGGGCGTGCAGATTTGTTCCGTGTCCGGCGGCACGGACCTGTGCGCGGCGTTCGTCGCCGCCGCACCCGACGTGCCGGTGTGGCTGGGCGAACTGTCCTGCCGGGCGCTGGGCGCCGCGGTGTCCGCCTTCGACGAGGACGGAAAGGCCGTCGTCGAGGAGGTCGGGGAGCTGGTGGTCACGCAGCCCATGCCGTCGATGCCGGTGTTCTTCTGGAACGATCCGGACGGTTCGCGGCTGCGCGAGGCATACTTCGACCACTACCCGGGCGTGTGGCGGCACGGCGACTGGATCCGGATCACCCGGCGCGGCTCGGCGGTGATCTATGGGCGCAGTGACTCGACGCTCAACCGGGGCGGGGTCCGGATGGGGACCGCGGAGTTCTACCGGATCGTCGAGGGATTCGACGAGGTCGCCGATTCGCTCGTGATTGATACCTCCGGCGCGGGGAACACCGAGGGCGAACTGTTGTGTTTCGTGGTGATGGCGCGGGGCGCGTCCCTGTCCGAGGTCGAACCACGACTTCGGCGGGAACTGCGCGGGGCGCTGTCCCCGCGGCATGTGCCGGACCGGTTCGTCGAGGTGGGTGACGTGCCTCGCACCCTTAACGGTAAAAAGTGCGAGGTCCCGGTCAAGAAGATCCTGACCGGAACCGCGCCCGAGCGGGCGATCAGCAAAGAGGCACTGGCGAACCCGGCTGCGCTGCGGCCGTTCGTGGAGTTCGCCGGCTTGAGGTAAGGGGGACGACGGTTGGCCGGTCGCAGGCGGTTGGACACCGTGGGGGAGGAGCCGATCGCGGAGGGCAAGGGACGCGAGCAGAGCGACGCCGTCCCGGACGGGCCCTCTGCTGTCAACGGTTCGCGGAGCGCGGCGGCCGGTGAGGAACGCCGGCCGGCCGTCTGGCGGCTGACCGGCGCCGTGTCGGTGGTCGTGATCACCTGGGTGACCAGGCTGGTCGGCCTCCTCACGGTGCTCTCGGTCGTGCTGCCGCTGGGGCGGCGTGGGATGCGTGGGCACGTCGCCCAGTGGTTGACGCTGCCCCAGGAGGCCACCACCGCGGCCGCCGCCGTCGCGGTGGTCACCGGGGTGTTGTTGATGATGCTGGCGTCCGGGCTGCGGCGGCGCAAGCGGCGGGCGTGGCAACTGACTCTGGCCGCGAGCCTGCTGGTCGCGGTGTCGCACGTCGGCTTGCGGCATCTGTTCGGGGCTCCAGGGCTCGTGTCGGTGGCGCTCGCGGTGGCGCTGCTGGTGAACCGGCGGTACTTCATCGCGTTGCCCGATCCGGTGACCGGCAGGTGGCGCGCCGTCCGGGTGTTCGTGCAGCTGGTCGTCGCCGGGCTGCTGATCAACTTCACGCTGCTGACCGTCGCGCCGGCCCGGCTGCTCACCCCGTTGAACTTCCAGGACCGATTCACCGAATCAGCGCTCGCGCTGATCGGCGTCAGCGGACCTGCTGAGTTCCACGTGACCTGGCTCGATGACCTGGTCGCGAGCATCGGCCTGCTGTTCGGCCTTGGCGCCGTGCTGCTCGCGGCGTACTTCCTGCTCCGGTCGGCCGAGCCGGCGCCGCACCTGTCGGAAGCGGAGAAGGAACGCCTGCGGACCCTGCTGGCCCGGCACGGTGAGCGCGACTCGCTGGGCTACTTCGCGCTCCGGGACGACAAGTTCGTCGTCTTCTCGAAGACCGGGAAAGCGGCCGTGACCTATCGGGTGATCGCCGGCGCGGCGGTGGCCTCCGGTGACCCGCTGGGCGACAGCGAGGCGTGGCCAGGAGCGATCGAGGAGTTCCTGGACGTGTGCCGGCGGTACGGCTGGGTGCCGTCGGTGATGGGCTGCTCCGAACTGGGGGCGACGGTGTGGTCGCGATACGGCCTGGACGTGCTGGAAATCGGTGACGAAGCGATCGTGGACGTGGACACCTTCACCCTCGACGGGCGAGCGATGCGAGGCGTCCGGCAGGCGGTGTCGAGGACCAGGCGGGCCGGCTACGAGGTGCGGGTGCGGCAGGCCGACGAGATCGATGGCGAGGAACGGGCCCGGCTCGAAGCGCTGGCGGCCCACTGGCGCGGCAGCGACACGGAACGGGGCTTCTCGATGGCGCTGGGCCGCATGGGCGACCCCGGTGCGGTGATCGTCACCGCCGAACAGCAGGGACAGGTCCGCGGCCTACTGCAGTTCGTACCCTGGGGCCGGCACGGGCTGTCCCTCGACGTGATGCGCCGCGACCGCGCCGCCGACAACGGGGTCAACGAGCTGATGATCTCCGAACTCCTGCTCACCGCCCGCGAAGGGCACGTGAAACACGTCTCCCTCAACTTCGCCGCCTTCCGGAAACTGATGGAGCAGGGCCAGCGAATCGGCGCCGGCCCGGTCGCGCGCCTGTCGGCCAAGGTGCTGCACTGGGCGTCGCGCTGGGTCCAGATCGAGACGCTCTACCGGTTCAACGCGAAGTTCCAACCCCGCTGGCTGCCGCGATACCTTGTCTACCCCGGCGTCCGCGAACTGCCCCGCGTCGGCGTCGCCGTGTTCGAGGCCGAAGGCCTCGGCGGCCGTTCGCGCTGGTTGATGCGCATGCTGCGGAGATGAGGGGGTGCTTTGCCGGGGCCGCAACCGCATGTGTAGGCTATCGACGCAGTGGTCGTTGATCCGGGAGGCTTCGCCTAGTCTGGTCTATGGCGCCGCACTGCTAATGCGGTTGGGGGTGACCCCCCCTCCCGGGTTCAAATCCCGGAGCCTCCGCTCAGCACCGGCACGCCGCGTGCTAAGTTGATAACTGAACAAGCGCCCGTAGCTCAACGGATAGAGCATCTGACTACGGATCAGAAGGTTAGGGGTTCGAATCCCTTCGGGCGCACGTCTGGTTGAGACAGCAGAAACCCCCTCTTACCAGGGGGTTTCTTCTTTTTCAAGATCCGGCCGACTCTCGAGATGTTGATCTTCATCCACAGTCTCATCCACCAGGGTTGCTAGCGTCACATCCATGGGCAGTCCGAATGGTGCCGCTGGGGGTCGGAAGAGAGGGAGCATCCGACGTCTCGGGAACGTGCTTCAGGTCCGCGTGTCGGCGGGCAAGGACCCGGCGACTGGCGAGCGCTTGGTCTTGGTCGAGTCGGCGCGGATCGAGAAGCCTGGGAACGAGCGGTCCGAACGGGCCGCGCAGAAGGACGCCGAGAAGATCCTCACTCGGCTTCAGGGCGAGGCGGACTCGCTGAAGGTGGCCCGGACCAAGTCGACGTTCGGCGCGCTGCTCGACCGCTGGCTCATCCAGCACGAGCTGGACGCGACGACCCGCATGAACTACGAGTGGATCATCCGGGACCACATCCGCCCCGTCCTCGGCGACGTCCCCCTTCTCCTGCTCACACGGGACGCGTCCGAACGCCTGGAGCGGTTCTACGCCGATCTCCGGCGGTGCCGGGTCCGTTGCAACGGAAAGCCGTTCATTGAGCACCGCGTCGATGGTCCACATCAGTGCCGGACGGTGAAGCACCGCTACCCACCGGGCCGCCCGCCCGCCGGCGGCCACGGCGACCACGACTGCAAGGCGGCCGGCTGCACCGTGATCGAGTGCGGCCCGCACAAATGCAAGCCCTACTCGGCTTCCACAGTCCGTCAAGTCCACGCGATCATCAGCGGCGCTCTCAGCGCGGCCGTCCGTTGGGGCTGGATTGCGTACAACCCAGCGCCGTCCGTGCGTTTGCCCGCCAAGCGTCGGCCTCAGCCCAAGCCGCCCTCGGTCGAGGACATGGCCCGCATCATCGAGGCCGCGAACGAGGCGAGCACGGAGTGGGGCACCTACGTCTGGCTGTCCGCCGTGACCGGCGCCCGCCGCGGCGAGGTTGTTGCACTGCAATGGGAGGACGTCGACCTCAAGGCTGGCGTGGTCGTCTTGGACGAGAACTATGTGCGCGGACCGGACGGAATGTTTCTCAAGGACACCAAGACCCACCAAGGCCGTCGTGTGTCCCTCGATCCCGAGACCGTAACCCTGCTCCGGCAACACAAAGACGCCGCCGCGAAGCAGTTGCGGCTACTTGGCCTGGAGCTCACCGGCAAGACATGGCTGTTCTCGGCGCGGGCAGACCTCAGCGTGCCTCGCGACCCGAGTTCGTTGACGAGACGGTATAGCCGGTTGGTTGAGAAGCTCGACATTCAGACGCAGCTCAAGGAGCTTCGCCACTACTCCGCAACCGAGTTGCTCACCGCCGGCGTCGACCTCCGCACCGTGGCCGGCCGCCTGGGGCACGGCGACGGCACGACAACCCTTCGACACTACGCGGCTTGGGTCGGCGCGGCTGACAAGGCTGCCGCTGCCACAATCGCCAGCAGAATGCCGAAGCGGAGGCCCACAGAGTCAAGTCAACCCGTGGACCCGAATTAGAGTGCTGGTCACTGGTGTCTTGCGCTGGACGTCCTGCGGCCAATGCACATGAGCGACGAGAGACCGGACACTTGTCCCAGCGTCTCTGTGACTACTTGTACGACCACATGTCCGGGGCGGGGTTGTGAAGGCCTTGATCACATAGGGCGACGTCTGGACCCGCTGCGAAGACCTGCGACAGTTCGACGCAGCAGCCAGGAGGTTTTATGTACTCGCCCCGGGGCGTTCGCTGTGAGCAGCGAATCCGCGCTTGCGTCCGTCGCCGAAACTTCTTGGTCCGGGGTAGTCGCTCGCGCTGCTTTTCGCTGGCGAAGATCATGCGCTCACGACCTTGTTCGACCCCATCACGCACCATGCTCACGAGTTTGCCAGTAGCCGGGCGTATGACCGCTTTCTCGCCTACGAGGTTGTTGCTTAGAGCCACGACGCGATACGGACTGACCGGCCATACGACGTACGGTGCGTCCAGTAGGCTCGGGCTGATGTTGCGTCTGAACGGGACAAATACCGGCGCGTCGCAGGTCATGAATCGACCTTCCGGATCATGCCACACCTCTATTTGGCGAGTGGTAAGCACGTCGGCTGCGTCCCACATCGCCGAGAATAACAACTTGGTGTGAAAGCCCGCTGCTAAGTGCGGGTTTGCAGGGTCGTCCCACGACGCGACCCCACCCGGATCCTGGGCGACGTGCCATGCGTTGTACTGCTGGTGAAGCCGGCGCTCCTGCAAGGTGCGCATACGCTGGACCGCCATCGTGACCCCGAGTGCGATCAGGTCGTCAAACTGCAGCTCTTCGGGGTCTTCAAGTCGATTGAATAAGGTCTGCACCCGCCGAAGCTCGGTGTCTACGACGCCGAACAGCAGCTCCACCCGATTGTGGGCAGCGCCGTCCGGCCCGACGACCCGGTAGAAGTTCTCTTCCACGCAGACTTTCGTCAGACCAAGTGGCTTAACCACTCCCGTGACCGTGTCGAGGGCCCAAACTCGCTTACCGTCGAACGACCATTGGCGAAGGTATGCCTTCGGGACGTAGTGGTGCCGGCGACTGCGTGTGTCCGCGGCCTCCTGCAGGCTCAACAGTTCGTCCATGTACTTCCGGGCACGTCCGTGCAGCGACTTGCCCCCCGCGGTAACCGGCACCTGCCCCCACGGGTTCCGGATCTGCTGAACCAACTTCCAGTCATTGGCCTGGAAGCCTGAATCCGTCCACACACCGCTACCGTGGCCAGGGACACCGACAGGCGGGCGGTCAACGGGTCGATCCCCGCCCGGTCCCCGGCTTCCTCCATGAACACTGTGGTCGGCTCGAGTATTGGCGCGTTGGGCGGCCGGTCTCGGGCCACGCTTGTCGCAAGCCCGTCGTCTTTGGCCAGCGCGGCCGGTGAGCTGGCGGGCAATGTTCTACCCGGGTTCCGGGGGCTCCAAGGCGGACCCTCGAGGACCGGGTTTCCGTGGCCCCTCCGGTAGGCGTGGGATTTCTTCCGCTTCGCGGGTGAAGGTTTCTTCGTCCTGCGTGCGGTACTTGCGTAGGAGCCGGGCGAGTTTCGCGCCGTCACGGGGAGCCGCCGCGACCAGGGCAGCGAGGAGTTGGGCGCGGCTGGTGTTCTCTCCTGCCTGATTGGCGAGGTACAGCAGCAAGTCGAGGCGGTGGTCGACCTTCTCCGGCCAGTGAACGAGCGTGCTGCGCCGCCTTCCCCGGTGCAGTCTCATCTCGCCTCCGCCACGTACTTAACCTATAATAAACATATGATGGCTGCCGGGATGAACAGCAAGTTTGCTGCGGATGATGGAGCCCTAATGCTGACGTTCGCACCGGGCGAGACGACGGCCGAAGCCACGCCGATCAAGGTTGCGGGTCGTGTACTGAAACCGAGTCCGGTGTTCGATACCTACTGGCGGTTCGCGGCCGCCCGCCAAGAGGTGTACCTAGCGCGGGTGGAAGACCGCCCGGGCCCATGGACCCATGATCCGATCCTGCTGAGGCACCGCTTCACCAACTGCTATCGGGCAGCGGACCGAGTCAGCCAGTACTTAATCTCCGACGTGAGCTACGCCGGAGATCAGGCGTGGGACGAGGTGTTCTTCCGCACGATCGTCTTCAAACTGTTCAACCGGCTCTCCACGTGGCAGCTGCTGAGCGGAGCGCTCGGTGAGGTCCGGTGGGACGAGTATTCGTTCGACGTCTACAACGAGGTGTTGAGCTGCGCGTTCCAGGCCGGGGAGAAGTTGTACTCGGCTGCGTATGTCATGCCGGCGCCGCGGCTGTCCGAAGTGCGCAAGCACAGCAACCACTTGCGGTTGATCGAACTGATGATGCGCTCATCGACGCCGCAGCGGATCCAGGACGCGGCCACGATGCAGGACGCTTTCGCTGTGCTGCGGGACTTTCCGGGCATGGGTGATTTTCTGGCCTATCAGTACTTGATCGACCTCAACTACTCGGCCGGCCTGGACTTCGACGAGATGGAGTTCGTCGTCCCAGGGCCCGGGGCGCGGGACGGGATCAGAAAGTGTTTCGGTCCCGCGTCCGCAGGGATCGAGCACGACATCATCCGTTACATGGCTGATCAGCAAGAAGAACATTTCGACCGGCTCGGGTTGTCGTTCCCGGGCCTGTGGGGCAGACGACTCCAGCTGATCGACTGCCAGAATCTGTTCTGCGAGGTTGACAAGTACGCGCGCGTGGCCCACCCGGAGGTTGCGGGCTTGTCGGGGCGCACGCGGATCAAACAGACCTTCCGACGTGACTCCGCACCGGTCACAGCCTGGTTCCCGCCAAAATGGGGTATCAACGCCCGTATTGGTCAGTCCGCCCCGCGAATAGGGACCAAGACCGCTTGCCGCCGCGGGCAGATTACGCTGGAAGACCCGCTGCAACTGCAGCTGGGCTGAACGAGACCTCCGTCAGGCTGCGTGATGGTCGGCGATACGCCCTAACGTCTCGTCGAGGTCGGATAGTTGACCATCGACTTGGGCATAACCCGCCAGAACGGTTAGGTGACCGACCTCGAGTCCTGCTTGGTGGGCCACGTAATGGACAAGCTGTCCCAAGCCCAGATAGTTGCCGTAGGCGCGTTCGACAAGGTAGTGGCTGCGGTAGTGCGCGACGGCGTGAACACGGTTGTCCTCGCGTTGGAACGCGACGCTGCTTAGACAGGGGCCGCCGCGTCCGTGACGACCGCGAGTCGGATGGTGGATGAGGGTTCCGGGGTCGATGCTCTCCGACGGCCCGGCGGCGTCCTTGACGGTAGCCACGGCGGTCTCGTATTCAGCACCTATCACCCGTTTCTGACGCAGTGTTTTGATCACGGGCGCGAGCTGGTCAACGGGGGCTGGGTGTTTGTCACTACCGATGGGGTAGGCGACGAGCCGGCCGAAATAGGTCCCCCAGGAGTTCTTGCGGAACCGCCGGATCACGTCGTAGCTGTTTCGGTACTTCGTGACGAGTTCCTCGTGTGTACGGCATACCGCGGCCAAGCCGGCCGGCATGATCGTGTTGGCGACCGTGTCGACCGTCTGCAGGCCGCGGTTGGCGAGCAGCATGTCTATCTCGTGTCTCGTCCTCGCGTCCTCGGCGAGTGGGTCCTCGATGCTGACGATGAGGTGGAAGGTCTTGTGCCCGGCAGCGGCGCGGGTTGCGGTCACGGCCTTGTACCAGGCAGCGGACACCGTGTCGGCCTGAATCGGCTTGATCATTTTGTTTGCTCCTCCAGTGTGTTTGGGCCGTCGTTCTGGTGGCGTTCCAGCCAGGCCAGGTCGATCCCGTCGCGGACCGAGACCGGCTCGACGAGAACGGACCATCCTCCGGCGGCGGAGCCCGAGCCGAGTCTCGCGGGGGCGGTGAACTCTGCCGTGACTTGCCAGCACGCGATCCGGGGCTCATCGAGGAGGTCGAGCTGCCCTTCGGCCGGGTCGTCGAGCTCGACCTGTTCCCAACCGGCGCTATCGCCGCCCAGGGCCTTGAGTTCGGCGTGCACGGTTGGCGTGGCGATGAGCAGGTCTCCGGCGGCGGCATGGACCGTGGCGTCACGCATGCCGGTGTCGAGGACATGGACCTCGCCACCGGAGACCGGAGCGTAGGGACCTGCCAGGCTGGCTCGTACTCGTGCGCGGCCAGCCCGTGCCCAGGTGGATGCCGTGGTCGCTGACACCAGCTCGAGGTTGGCCAAGTGGCGGCACATACCCCGGAACGACGCGCCCAGCAGTGCCGCGAGCCGGTAGGCGTCGCGGGCGGACCGCGGCTTGTCCTTGCCCAGTAGTCGGAGGCCGCGCAGGACGGCCGGTCTGGGCATGAGGAACCACGCCGCGAAGGCTTCCGCCGACATCTCCGTGCCCGTCCATGCTCCAGGGGTCTGCGACTCCCACAGATCGAGGCCGAGATCGACCGAGTCGCCGTGGCGCAACTGGTGATGACCCAGCTCGTGCGCGGCGGTATGCCGGAGCGTCGGCATCGACAAACCCGAGTTGACCAAGATTCCTGGCCCATGGGTGGCAGGGGAGATGTAGGTACCGAAGTGACCGGGCATGTCTTGGAACATGAGAGGGATGTCAGCGCGCCGAATCGCGGCGACCACATCGACGTAGCTGTCCGGCGGCACATCGAGGTCTGCGCGGGCGTGCACCGCCGCGAGCTGAGCGACACGGTGAGCCTGGCGCCACGTCGCGATCAACGTTGACCCTCGTCGCTGGCCTTGTCCTGGGCGAGGAACTCCGCGAATGCCTGCACGGCCTTGCGATTCTCCTCGGTCAGGCTCGTCAAGTTGCGCATCAAGGCGGCGATCGCATGATCGCCAGCCGAGGACGCCCCCTCCTCGTCGAGGAAGTACCCGACCGGTTTCCGATACAACCCGGCGAGTTTCTTCAACTCCAGGCTGTCCACCTTGCGTTCACCGCGTTCGATGTCCGAGACCGCCGACCGCGGTATTCCCGTCCGGCCCGACACGTACTGCTGCGACAGGTTCAAGTACTCGCGTACTTCTTTGAGTTTCAGGCCGAGCTTGCCCCAACCACTCATTTCCGCATCTGCGGACACATCGTTCACATCGATCTCCTCAGGGGGTGGTGCCGCTGGTCGCTAGCGACAGGATCAATTCCGCGAATGTGGACACCGACCTCAAGGCCGGTGCAGCCGTGTCCGGTACACGAACCCCATATCGCCTCTCGAGCTCGACCACGAACTGCACCAGTACGATGGAGCTGTAGGGCATCTCCGCGCCCTCGGCGAGTAGCTCCTCACGAAGAAGCTCAGGGTCGGTCTCCAGTTCCTGCGCTAGCAGCTTCAAGATCAGATTCTCGACTTCGGCCTGCGTCGGTACCACGCGCACCCCCAACAATCGGTGTCTTGTTCTCCGACAAGCTCTGTCGTAGTATCCCACACTGTCGATGAATCCGACAAGTGTTGTCGGCAGGAGACACAAGGAGGGGTGCGGTGCAGCTGTCCGACTATCAAAAGGCAGCCGTTCGAACCGATCAGCGACCTGGCGCAGACCTGGAAGCAGTGACCATCGGCCTGCTCGGTCTCGCCGGCGAGGCCGGCTCGGTCGCCACGGAGTACAAGAAGCAACGGCGGGACGGCGCCGCCTACCGGGCGTTCAAGGTCCGGATGCGCGAAGAACTCGGTGACGTCCTCTGGTACGTCGCTGACCTGTGCGAGAAGTTCGACCTCGACATGGACGACGTAGCCGTCGCCAACCTGGACAAGGTTAAGGATCGATGGCGGCCCTCGCCCCACGTCGAACCCTTCGACCAAGCATTTCCCCAGCACGAGCAGTTGCCGCGGCATGCACGAATCGAATTCCAGCTGCGGGAGCTCGACGACGGGCGTACCGCCAGTGTGATGATCTGGAACGGTGCGACGCTCGGTGATCCGCTCACCGACGCCGCCAGGGTCGAGGACGGCTACCGGTTCCACGACGCCTTCCATCTGGCCCATGCCGCTGTACTCGGCTGGTCGCCGGTGATGCGCGCACTCATGCGCCGCAAGCGCAAGTCCGATCTCGCCACGGACGAAGCCGAGGACGGTGGCCGGGCGGTCGCCATCGAGGAAGGCATCTCAGCACTGGTGTTCGCCTACGCCTCCGCCCACGACTACCTCGACGGAATCAAGCACATCGACCAGCCGGTGCTCGATACCATCCGCTCCCTCGTCGGCGGCCTTGAAGTCTGTGTCCTCCGCTCCGCGGACTGGGAACGAGCGATACTCACGGGATTCGAGGTATGGCGGTCCCTCAACCGCACCCACGGCGGCACTGTGGAGCTGGACGCCGACGCTCGCACCCTTCGCTTGGTTTGACGTAGCCGATATGTAGGTGCTCGCGGTCGACTACAACAAATCTCCCGGTGAGCCGGTCCCGCGGCAGCGGTCCTGGCCCACATAGTGCAGCGTTAGCACGCTGTTCCAGTGACGAAGCACCGACGGTCCGAGTGCGTCTTCAAGTTGAGGTCAAGCGTGAGACGCTGTCGATCTTCATCCACATTCTCATCCACGAACTGGTGCCGAAGGATTCCAAAAGTGCCCAATTTCGCGACACTGAGGTGATCTCAGTGACTTTCACGTGATTTTGTCGTGCTCGAAATGGGTGAGTACGAGTGCGGCTTTGACGATATTGCCGATTTTGCGTGGGCTGGTGGTGATATGGCGTAGTGTTCGCCAGCGTCCGGTGAGCAGGGCAAAGCCGCGTTCGCCCAAGCATCGCAGGCCCCGCAGCAGGGCGTTGTAGGACCGGTTGTCGACATCGAGGACCTGGCCGCCGGCGGGTTGTCTGATCGGGGTGAGGATACCGATGCCGGCCCCGGTGTAGCCGCCGTCGGCCAGTGTGGGCAGATCCAGTTGGGAGGCTGCCCAGTACAAGGCGCCCAGCACGTGGTCCTGGGCGGTGGTCAGGTCGTGGGCCGAGCCGGGCTCGACGTCACTGACCCACAGCGGAAACCCGGTCGGCGCCGAGAGCGCTTGGATGTTGCCGCCGTGCTCGTGGGCCTTTCCCGAGTACCACGCGTCAATCTGTTCCCCTTTCACACTGGTGGTTTGCTCGCCGCAGCGGTCGGTGGAGAAGAGTTTTCCATCCAAGATCAGGTGGGTCATGCCATCGTCTTTGGCTTTCCGTAAGGCTTCGTGGAGGTCCGGTGCCTGATCGGCGAGGACGGTGATGACCTCGTCCAGATAGCGATAACCGGTCGCGCGAGAGATCCCGTGATCGCGGGCCAGCGAGGTGACATCGACGTCCTGGCGGAACCAACGCAGGCCCAGCACGGCCTGCCGGAAGCAGGTCAACGCCCGGGTGGTTTTGCGGGTGCCGCGTCGGCGGCGTTCGGCGTGTAGCAGTCTACCCAGGTACTGGGCCAGTTCGCGGGGCACGTCGAGTGTGGCACGATAGCTGATCACGGGGAGCTTCCTGGTTTCGGACTTGATCTTCGCAAATCCAGTCCTACCAGGGGCTCCCCGCCCGACTTCCCCCGAGCCCCGACCTGTGTCCCGGCGCCTGTCCACATGACTCGTGCGCGCTTCTTCGGCCTTCAACACCGCAATCTTGGTGAGATCACCTCA